>CAWGLZ010000007.1:0-79429 GCA_963823535.1 uncultured Gammaproteobacteria bacterium | reverse complement strand
AGGATCTCCTGTGAAGCGTGCCAGCCTCTTCTCCGCAGCCGCCCTGCTCGCCCCCGCCTGCCTCGCCGCCACCGTCGCCGGCGTCGAGGTTCCCGCCCCGCTGCCACCGAAGCCGGTGACGGAAACGCACTTCAAGGTGCCGGTGGTCGATCCCTACCGCTATTTCGAGGACGTGAAGGACCCGGCGGTGCAGGCGTGGATGAAGGCGAATGCCGACGCCACCAACGCCATCCTCGCCAAGGTCCCCGGCCGCGAGCCGTTGCTCGCCCGCATCCAGGAGATCGAGGCCTCGGCCCCGGGGATCACCACTGACGTCAGCCGCGTGAAGGGCGAGCGCTTCTTCTTCCTCAAGCGCGATCCGGCCGACAGCGTCTTCCGCCTGGTGTGGCGCGAATCCGCCCAGGGCCCCGACCGCACGATCGTCGATCCGGCCGAGCTGCAGAAGGCCACGGGCGAGCCCCACGCGGTGATGGACTTCGCCCCCTCGCCCGACGGCAAGCGCATCGCCTATTCGATCCAGAAAGGCGGCGGCGAGATCGGCACGCTGCACGTCGCTGGACCTCGCCACGGGCAAGGAGCTGGTGCAGCCCATCGACCGCATTCGCTACGCCTCGGTGAGCTGGCTCGACGGCAGCGGCTTCTTCTATTCGCGCCTGCGCGAGGGCTACGAGAAGCTGCCCCCGACCGAGAAGTTCGGCGATCGCGCGCGGCACTTCCGTGCGCTGGCCAGGCCCGACGCCGACGCGCGGGTGTTCAGCCCCTTGCAGAACCCGGACCTCGGGCTGCCCATCTACGCCAACGGCTTCGTGGCGCAGATCCCAGGCAACGCAACGCGCAGCCAACGTCGTGGGCCTGGGCGTGGAGCGCTACGTGCTGCTCTACCTGTCCGACCTCGCCCCCGCCACGACGGGGAAGGCGCAGTGGCGGCAGGTGGTCACGCTGGAGGACAAGATCGCCGAGGTGAGCGTGGCGGGCGGCTACGTGTACCTGCGCAGTTACAGGGGCGCGCCGCGCTTCCAGGTGCTGCGCATGCCGCTCGACGCCCCGGACCTGTCGAAGGCCGAGGTCGTGATGGCCGCAAGCCAGAGCGTGATCACCAGCATCGGCGCGGCGAAGGACGCGCTCTACATCGTCCGCCGCGACGGCGTCACGCAGTCGCTCTGGCGCCTGCCCCACGGGGGCGACGCCAGGGCCACGCAGATCGCGCTGCCCTTCGAGGGCTCGGTCGAGTTGAGCGATGCCGTTCCCGCCGAGCTCGACGGCGTGGTGCTCGAGCTTTCCGCCTGGACGCGCATGACCAAGCCGTTCCTCTACGACCCCAAGGCCGGCAAGGTCACTCAGTTGCCTTTCCGCAGCCCGGCACGCTGGACTCGCCGACCGACATCATGGCCCGCGAGGTCCGCGTGAAGAGCCACGACGGCACCGAGGTCCCGCTGTCGATCCTGTCGCGCAAGGACGTGAAGCTCGACGGCAACAACCCCACGATCCTCTATGGCTACGGTGCCTACGGCCTCACCGAGGACCCGTTCTTCAACCCGCGGATCTACGCCTGGATCGAGCGTGGCGGCGTGTACGCGATCGCGCACGTGCGCGGCAGCGGCGCCTTCGGCGAGGGATGGCACCTGGCCGGACGCAAGGCCACCAAGCCGAACACCTGGAAGGACGCGATTGCCGCGGGCGAATGGCTGGTCGCGAACAAGTACACGAGCAGAAGCGGCTCGGCATCTACGGCGGCAGCGCGGGCGGCATCTTCGTCGGCCGCTCCATCACCGAACGCCCGGACCTCTTCGCCGCCGCAGTGCCGGTCGTGGGCGTCTTCGACGGGCCACGCTTCGAACGACGCCAACGGTGTCGCCAATATCCCGGAGTTCGGCACGATCAAGGACGAGGGCGAGTTCAAGGCCCTCATGGCGATGAGCACATACCACGCGATCGACGACGGCACGGCCTATCCGGGCGTGATGCTGGTGCACGGCGTGAACGACATCCGCGTCGACGTCTGGCAGAGCCTGAAGGTGGGCGCGCGCCTCGCCAACGCATCGACGAGCGGCCGGCCGGTGCTGATGCGCCTGGAGTACGACAGCGGCCACGGCCAGGGCAGCACGCGTCCCCAGCTGCAGGCACGCGCGGCCGACATCTGGTCGTTCTTCCTCTGGCAGTTCGGCGAACCGGGTTTCCAGCCGAAGAAGTAGCTGCGCGAGGCCAGCGATCCCGGTCTTAGTCGTCCGCGGGGCGGAACGAAATGTCGTCGACGAGGATCGCGCCGCGCGGCGAATCGTCGAAGACGAAGCTGATCGCCGCCAACCGGCCGGGGTCGAAGTCGGCATTCGTTCGGCCGAAATCGTCGATCGGAAATTCGTAGCGCCTGAACAGGGCTTCGGCAGGCTCGTTGTCGTCGAGGAATGCTGCGCGGCGCGGCACCGCCTGCACCTGCGGGTAAAGCGCCTGGTCGTCGCTGAGCGAGCGCTCCGCTTCCACGCCAGCGGCATCGCGCAGCACGATGGTCCAGTCGAGCGGTGCGTCGTCGCCGTCCGTCGGCGCCGTCTACCTGCGGACGTGCCTTCGTCCTCCCAGTCGTCCGGCAACGAATCGACCCCGGCTTCCGACAGCGACAGGATCAGGCGACCACCCGTGGCGGCCAGCGGTGACGCCGGCGGCAACTCGAAGTCGACGCGTGCGGGATCGTCGTGCACGCGCGAATCCCAGGCGAACAAGGCGGCATGCGTCAGGAGCGGATCCCATTTGAGTTCGATGCGCCGTTCGTGCCACTTCGTCAGATTGCGGGTGGCGATCCGGCCACCCGCGAGGGAAAGGGTGGATGGATCGATGTCCTCCTCGAAATCCGCGATTTCGCGCTGCCGGGAATCGGCAAACTGGCTGATGTAGAACGTGTCCGGCAGCCATGCGGCCGCCCGCCTCGCGTCCGCGAAGATCGGCAGGTAGTCGCTGCGGTCGCGCAGTACGATCTCGAGGAAAGCGCCGAAGTAGACGCGCGCGACATCGCGCTGCGCCTCCGCCGTCATGATGCCGTCGAGATCGAGCGCCCAGGCGCGGAACAGGCCGGTGTCGAGGTTCTCCCAGGTCGTGTTGAACTGGCCGTGATTCGCGCCGACGACGTAGAGGCTCGCCTTGAAGTGCGGCTGCGCCGGGTCGCGAAGCGTCACCCGCGAATACTGCGCGATGCCCTCGAACGACTGCACGTCGCCATCCATGCTGCCGTGGATCGTGAAGTAGTTGACGTCGCGACCGGCGTGCCCGCTCGCGCGGCTGGTACTGGCCGTCAACCGGCGCGATTGCGATGACACCGCGCAGGTTGAAGCCGAAGTCGAACTCGAGCGTGGCGTCGTCCGGATACCGGTCGACAGCGCATTGAACGCCGCAGCGATCGCGACCGCCTCGCCGCCGCGGGAATGGCCGATCAGTGCAACGCGGTCCATGTCGACCTTGCCGTAGAAGCGGTGGCCGGGATTCGTCGTTCCAGTCGCGCCACTAGGCGAGATGCTCCAGCAACAGCCAGCCGCGGGCGTCGTTCTCCTTCCTTGAGCCCCGGGCGATCGTCGAACAGGTTCACGACGGCCGAGCAATCGACGAGTTCATGTAATTCTCGTCGACCGAGGCGAGGATGATGCCGCGGCTGGCGAACAATTCGCCGAGGTAGGCGTACCCGGGATCCGAGAAATCCTCCATCGCGTGATTGCCGTGCACGATGAGCACCAGCGGGAACGGACCGTCGCCGCCGGGTACCAGACCCGCGCCTGCAGCGGCAGCGCCGTCGCGTCGAAACCCCAGTAGCGCGTACTGAGCCAGCCGGAAAAGCCGTCCCAGTTGTCGATCAGCTTCGAGCCATCGACCGACGCGAGATCAGTCCGGCCTTGGCGCCGTACTCGGGACGATGGCGGTCCTTGCCGCTGCCGTAGGTCAGCGTGAGGACCTCGTGACGTCCGGGCAATCCCGGGATTTCGAGCGGTCAGCGTGCGATCCTCGAGCACGTAGTCGTCCAGCAGCGGATTTGCCGACTCCTTGTCGCCGAAAACGGCGTACAGGCCGACGGCGAGCGCCGCCAAGCCCGTGGCGAGCGCAGCGACTGCCATCCGCTGCTGCTTCCAGGGGCGGCCGGACCCGAGCAGGACACCGAGACTGCCCCCGATCAGGGACGCCAGCAGCAGCAGGACCGACGGCACGGCGATGCCCTGCCACTCGTCGTGCGGTGCGAGGAACAGGACGACGAGCGGCGCAAAGAGAAGCAAGGACCAGCGGAAACGACGCGGCAGGCGCTGGATCCATGCGAGAACGAGCAGTCCCAGCGCACCGGCGGCCAGCAGCGCCACGATCCAGACGGCGAACGCGGCAAGCTTCTCGACCGCGAAATCCTGGAGGACGTCATTCGCAAAGGCGCCGGCCAGCACGAGCGCGGCGACCAGCACGAGTGCGGTCGTGGCACCGCGCCAGGCGAGATCGGAGGGCTCGAGCGCCGTTCCCAATTGCCGCAGCCATCGCCTGGTCCGGTCGAGTCTGATCATCGATGTCCCCCGCACTCCCCGGGTCGGAATTTCGCGCCGGTTTACAGTGCCGATCGATTCTGTCATGGTCGACTTCGCCACGAGTGGCTAACAGCGACTCGAAAAATGCTTGTGGTTCCGATGCGTCACTCGCAATCCTGTTTTCCATAATCCTGCTGGAAAGGCCGCCGGAAGACGCGTCGGCACAGACAACTCCACAACGGTTGCCGGTTGCGAGGCGCTCGACACATGACATGCCTGAGCAAGGGGAGACGAACGTGAAAGCACAAGATTGCCGGTCACTTTTTCCGAGACGATGGGCACTGCCGCTGGCCGCGTTGCTGCTCGCCAGCGGAACCGCGGGCGCCGACGTGTCGGGTCTCAATGCCGAGGCGCTTGCTGAGCTTCGAGCTGCGGGTGTCGACAAGTATCTCGGCACGTCAGAGTCGACCCGGAGCGAGCACGGCGTCTGGACCAGACACGCTTTCAATCCTCGGTACGCACCCGATGCCGGTTACCCATCAGGTGTCCGTGCGGACGGTCCGGTGTGCATCGCCGGCACCCCATACTCGGTGTTCACGCGGGAGGGTGACCCCAAGAAGCTGTTGATCTTCCTGCAGGGCGGCGGCGCCTGCTGGCAGGGTTTCTACAACTGCAACGTGCTGAGCGAAGCTCAGTCACCCCCTCAGCAGGGGCCTTACCCCGGCGTATTCGATCCGACCTCGCCGCAGAATCCGTTTGCCGACTACTCGGTCGTCTACATGCCCTATTGCGACGGTTCCACGTTTGGCGGCGACAACGACGTCAACGATCCGGGCTTCCGGTTCGGTCCGACGCGCTACCACCGCGGGCTCCGCAACGTCAGCGCGGGCATGGATGTCGCGAGAGAGATGTTTCCGGACGCCAAGCAGATTACGGTCATGGGCCACAGCGCGGGCGGTGTCGGCGCCGCGGCCTTCGCACCGTTCCTGACCCGTTTCGCCTTCGGCAACAACACCAAGCTCACGGTCTACAACGACGCTGGCCCGATCGCGGTCAACCTGGGCACGCCTCCCTCGGCGGGCGGTCCGGACGTTCCGTGGCTGTCGGTCTGGGCCCGCCAGAATGACTGGCGATTCCAGCAGTTCTATCCGCAGAGCTGCATCGACGATGGCCGCTGCAATGCCTTCGGCCAGCAGACGGGGATCATCAGCTGGCGGCTGGACAACGATTCGACCATCCGCGAGGGGTTCTACGAAACCGATTCGGACAGGACCAACCGCTTCTTCGCGCAAGGCGACGGCAGTCGAATGGATCCGGCGGTGTACCGCGAGCTGCTTCTCACCGAGCACGGCGCGCTGAACGAGGCACACCCGAAGCGCTACAAGCGCTTCATCGTCAGTGGCGACGACACGCATGGCGCCGTCCAGGTCACCGCTGACACGCCGAACTTTCCGGTCCCGCAGCCCTTCTCGTTCTATACCCAGCAGGCGAATGGCACGCTCCTGACCTATTGGGCGGCGGAGTTCGTGCGCATCGGCGCCCGCCAGTCGCAGTTCGGCTGGAAGGACATCGTCGAGGATTACGTTCCGGTTCCGATTCCGTAGAACCCGCGGCTGGCCGCTTGTGTCGACACCCGGAGGCTTGCCTTCGGGTGTCGACGTGGGACCGCGAAGTCCGCCGAGCCCGGCTCGAAACCGCTACGCACAGTCGGGGTGACGTCACCCGGGGCCACTTCCCGGTAGACTGACGGCTCCGATGACGCCACCCTCCCACACGCCTGCCGCGCCGCCCGAAGTCGTGCCGGGATTCGACCTCGGCGACACCGATGACTCGCTCGATCGCATGATCGAGCTGTTCGCCCGCCACGGCGACACCTACCGAGTGTTCGCGCCGGGCCGCGGCGCCATGACGCTGGTGATCCACGCCGCCGAGGATGTGCGGCGGGTGCTCGTCACCAACCGCAGCAACTACGTCAAGGGTCCGGGCTTCGACCGCGTGAGGATCCTGCTCGGCCACGGCCTGATCACGAGCGACGGCGAGCTGTGGGCCCGGCAGCGGGCGATGATGCAGCCGATGTTCCACCGCCGCGTCCTGGCGCAGTTCGCGGCGAGCATTGCCACCTCCAACGACGCGCTGCTCACGCGCTGGGAGGCCAGCGCGGACCGTGGCGTGCCGGTCAACGTCACGGAGGACATGAGCACGATGACGCTCGACATCGTGCTGCGGGCGATCCTGGGCCGCGACCTGGACCGGCTGGTGGCGCAGACCGGCTCGAATCCCTTCGACTTCGTGGCGCAGGATCCGGCGCGCGACCTGCGTTTCGCCTATCGCTTCCGGTCCCTGTACCGCCTCCTGGCCGGACTGATCGAGCGCCGTCGCCACGAGGCAGAGGACCACTTCGATTTCGTCGCCATGATGATGGCGGCGCGCGATCCCAGGACCGGCGCGCCCATGAGCGAGCGCGAATTGATCGACGAGATCATGACGCTGGTCGTGGCGGGCCACGAGACCACGGCGACCGGACTCAACTGGACCTGGTACCTGCTGTCGCAGCATCCGGACGCCGAGGCGCGCCTGCACGCCGAGGTCGACGCAATCCCGGAACATCACCCGCTCGAGCTGGCGGCAAGCGGCCAGCTGCCGTTCACGCGCGCGGTCGTGGACGAGGCCTTGCGGCTCTACCCGCCCGTATGGGCGTTCGCGCGCCGGACGCTCGAAGCAGACACGCTGGGCGGCTTCGCGGTGCCGGCCGGCACCGACATCATGCTGCCGACCTACGTCATCCACCGCCACCCGCGGTACTGGCACGAGCCGGAGGCTTTCCGACCCGAGCGTTTCGCGCCCGGCGGCGAGGGCCAGGGTGCGAGCTTCGCCTACATCCCGTTCGGCGCAGGGCCGCGCCGCTGCATGGGGGACGGCTTCGCGATCTACGAGATGCTCGCGCACCTGTCGCGGTTCGCGCGGCGCTTCCGACTGCGCATGGTTCCCGACCAGCAGGTGGCGCTGGAAGCGCGGGTCAACCTGCGACCGGCGCAGCCCCTGCTCATGACGCTGGAGCGGCGCTGAGTATCGCGGCACAACCCGACGCACGGGAGCAGGACAAGTGCTGGGTAATCGCTTTCGGGCCGGGATAGCAGCCGCCAAAGTTCAAGGAGCGCTCGTCGTCCGGGTCGCGTGATCGTCAGCACTGATCACGCGACCCGAACCCCAGTTGCCACATGTCAGGCAACGACCTGGATGTTGCTGACAGCGTGGACCAGCGATCCCATGACGATTGCCACGCTAACGACGAGGCCGGACAGGAGTCGGGTGGCAAAACGTGCGGTGTTGTTGCGGGTAAACATTGTTGGATCCTCCGTTGCGTACGGGGGCCAAGTTACGCCCGCCAATTAGATTGATAAATAGCCCCAATCTAACTTGTCTATTCTGGATTCCTGAATAATCCGACCTATCGCAGAGTCCCCGAGACTTTATCCAGCGCAGCGAGAATTCGATCGTGGATGGGTGCACCCCGGTTCTGCGCGGCGATCAGCGCCGTGGTATGTGCCGCGCAGAGATTCGCGGCACTCCGCCAGCGTTCGGCGATCTCCTTGGCCCAGTCCCGAAAATCATGACCCGCACCCTTCCGCTTCTCCAGCGCCTGACGAAGGGTGGGATGGAAAAACAGCATGTCCCGGAAGCCCACCATCCGCGCGGGCAGCGGCAGGCGGACATACATCAGCGTGTCATCGACATGAATCGTCTGCGACGCACGATGCAGCACAAGCACCGAGGAAAAATGGACATTCTCGTTCGCCGAAATGAAGTCGACGCCGCGAGGTACCGAAAACTCGAAATCTTTTTCGAACAGCTGATGCAGACGGGTCTGTTCCGTCCGTAGCTTCTGCCACGGCAGATCGGGAAATCGCGACAGGTGCCGTGCCGTGCCGTAGTGCTTTGCGTCGGGATACCGCTGGTGCATCGCGTGCACGTGAACGGTGTGGAACGGATGGAGATTGAGTACTGCCTCCACGTCCTTGCCGCCGTTGGTCAATGCGTCAATCTCGCGCTCCGCGGCACCGCTCAGCGTGTAGGAATCGAGAAACACGAATCTGCCGTTGGCGCGCCGCACCAGCGAACACTGGGTGCCGATCTCGAGCAGCCCGCCGACCTTGAACGAACCGCGGATGTTCAGGAAGTCGTCCGCGACTCGGAGTGTGAAGGTCCGCACATCAGCCTCCGGATATCTGCGCAGTGAATGATCGAAGTCTTGCTCGTGGAAGGGTTCCAGGGCCTGCGGGTGCCTGGACTTGCGAGTACCTGCGGCGGCATTCCGACCCTGCGCACCGGAAGACTCTCGAGCGTGACTGTAGCCGAGTGGACGGCTTCGACGCCAACCTCACGAACTGTCGCCTGGATCGGACCGAGTCGAGGATGGGCGCTGTCGTCGAGTCCCGGAGCCATGCGCGCCGTGGTGGGTGGCGCCGGCACACGCCGGAGAGTTAACTTGCCAATACCGTCCGCGATATTTCCAGGTGAGTCATATGCGTCGCCCCTTCATGGTTCTACTGACCTTGAACGCATTCCTCGCCGCCTGCACCCAGATGCCTGCCCAACCGGACGTTGAAACGGTTCGCCAGCAGGTCTTCACGGCGGAGAGAGCCTTCGCAAAGTCCATGGCTGACCGCAACTTGAAAGACTTCTCCGCGTTTGTGTCGGAGGAGGCCGTGTTCTTCACGGGCCCGAAGCCACTCCGGGGGAAGGCCGCGGTCACCGCGTGGTGGGCTCAGTATTTCACTGGCCCGTCAGCGCCGTTCTCCTGGGAACCCGACGAGGTCGAGCCATTGGACTCGGGCACGCTGGCACTCAGCTCTGGTCCCGTCCGTGACCCCACGGGAAAGGTCGTGGCCCGATTCAACTCCGTCTGGCGCCAGGAGCCGGGCGGTGTCTGGCGCGTGGTGTTCGACAAGGGCAGTCCTCTTCCTCCGCAGCCGCAACAGTAAGGCCAGCGGGCAAAGTCACAGCAGCTGCTCCACACGACCAATCCGGAAGGAGACGCGACAACCGCTCAACGGGCGTAGGCAACAACCTCGGCGTGCAACCGGCTCGCCGCCGCCGGGTCGACCGCCGGACGACGGATGAGCGCCATGGCGCCGGCCTGTTGTTCACTGGTGGCTGACGCCTGCCCGTGCACTGCAACCGCGTACTCGCTCAGGTCCTGCACGAACACGCCGAACATCCGGTCGACATGGCTTTCGTCGAGACCTGCGCAAGCGGCGGTGGTTCCGGCGCGTGTCCCGCCCGGTGCGCCGTCGATTGCGAGCGCGGCGGCCTCCGCGGCCAGTTGCGCGTAGACGATCTGCGTGAAGATCTGCCCGACATTGAGCAGGAAATCGAGGTCCTTGGCCTGCTCGCCGCGCGGCGCAGCCGTAGCCATCAATTGTCCGAAGGCCTGCACCTGGCTGATGAACGTGGCGACGTTCGGCAGCTGCGCGAATCGCGCAAAGGCACCTCTCCAGTCCGGGAAGCCGATGCGCGACAGGCCGCTCGCCGGCCCCTGTGCGAACAGGAAGATGTCGTCGGCGGCGTCGAGCCGCACCGGCACCGGTGCGTACTTCACGCCCTGGCCGACCCCTGCCGCAGCAAAGGCCGGCAGGAACTTGAGCACCAGTGCGAGATTGACGTGGACGGTCCCCTCCAGTTTCGGCAGCGTGCGGATGTGGCGTGTCGCCTGCTCGAAGTACGTGTCCTTCTCGAATCCTTTCGCTGCGATCACTTCCCAGAGCAGGTCGACCACCCGTTCACCCTCGCTGGTGACCTTCATCTTGGCGATCGGGTTGTAGAGCAGGAAGCGGCGGTCGTCGGCCGAGGCGCTGCGCTCGTAATCCGAGCACCGCGCGCTGTAGAGCTTCATCGCGATCAGTCGTACGTACGCGTCGGCCAGCAGTCGCCGCACGTGCGGAAAATCGGTGACGCGCGTGCCGTAGAGCACCCTGCGGTGGGCGTGCTGGATCGCCTCGACGAATGCGTGCTCGGCGATGCCGATACTGGCCCAGGCAAGCTGCACCTTGCCGACATTCACGGTGGCGAGCGCCGCATCCCATGCGGCCTTGCCGGTGTGCAGCACGTCGGCTGGGGTCACGGGGTAATCCGCGAGCCGGAACTCCGAAACGTACATCTGGCCGTGCACGACATTCTGCACGAGCGTGTATCCGGGATGCTTCGGGTCGGCCAGGAAGAACACGTAATCATCGGCTGGATTGGCCGACGGTCCCTCCGGGCGCTGCACGCGCCCGAACACCGCGACGCGGGCGGCGCAGTTCCCATTGCCGATGTAGTACTTTTCGCCGCTGGCACGCCAGCCGGTGCCGTCCTGGGTCAGCACCATGTCGGTGGAGTAGATGTCGGCCCCGTGTTCGCGCTCCGAGAGTCCGAAAGCGAAGACTCCGCCCTGCGCGAGCAACTGGCCGACCAGGCGCTTGGCTTCCGCATTGTCGCTCGTCCAGACCGGACCCAGCCCCAGCACCGTGACCTGCCACGCGTACCAGTGCTCGAGCGAATACCAGGCAAGCAACTGGCCCAGGTCGTTGTTGCGAGCGGTGTCCCAGCGGGCAGTCGTCGCGTCGGTTTCGCCGGTCAACGCTCCGACCGCGGCCGGCGTACCGAACCGGGCGAAGATGCCTTCGCGGGCGTTCATCGCCAGGAAATCGTCATACCAGGTCGCGTCGTGGCTTTCCGCCTTCAGGGCCGCGTGACCCTTGGACTCGAAAAAGCGGCGCACGGCCAGCAGTGCGTCGCGAGTCGGCCCGTCGTAATGAGCAGCGTCGTAGGCGGAGGGATTGAAGAGCAGCATGATTCAGGGACTCCGGGGCGACCGCAGGGGCGGTTGCCCCTGCTTTGACTACGCCGAGTCTACCCCGCGCGTGCGTGTGCGAGAATTCGCGTGATGGTGCTGCGGCGCCTGACCCGGCACCTTGAAAACCAGAACTGGACCGCGGTCTGGATCGATCTGCTGACTGATGAGGTTCTCGGCTTCCACGCATTGCCAACGTCTGAACGACAGCACGACGAGGCCAACCAGGTTGGCGAGTCACCGAAGGGCGATCCGAGCCAACGCAATTGCTGCGCGATCATGCCACGACTCGCCCGATCACCGCTCATGCAAACGATTTGCCAATCCGCTGCATCATAGCTCCAGACATGGGCAGCAATGCCCCCCGAGATTCGACTCCAGGTGGAATGCAATGCGGTCAACGGTTTTCACGGCAGCGGTAGCCAGCATCCTTCTCGCCGGCGCTTCCAGCGGCCATTCAAGCGAGGATGAAGGCCCGCTCGAGACCGTCGGCGAACCCGTCCTTAGCGTCGCGCAGATTCACTCCGACCTGGACTACCTCCTCAACTTCATCGATACCACGCATCCGAAACTGGATTACACGACTGACCGGGAGGAGCTCGCGAGAATCGTTGCACAAGTCCGCTCAGCCGTTGACCGGCCAATGACGGCTCGCGAAGCCTGGGCGGAGTTTGCCCGGCTCAACCCGGCTTTTCACGACGGACACATTGGTATTCGCGCACCGGAAGCACAATTTGCCGATTATCTGAGTACTGGCGGGCAGCCGTTTCCACTCGCGGTCGCTTTGAACGGGGACTCGATTCGCGTCACAGGAGTGCCCGCTGCATGGGCAATTGACGAACAGGCCGAATTGCTGTCGATCAATGGCATGTCGAGCACACAGATTCTCCGCGACCTGCGCCCACGCGTGCGTGGCGAGAGTGACTCTCTGCGCGAATTTCTCATCGGCCATAAATTCGCGCTGTTGTACTGGGCCATCTATGGAGGATTCGACGAGTATCGTGTGGTGCTCCGCAATCCCGACGGCACCGTCAGCAGTCAGGTGCTGCCGGCCGCGGCAGACGATGGGATCGCTCAGGATCCACCGCCTGACCCGTTCCAATACCAGCGCCTTGACCAGAATACAGCGCTGCTTCGCATACCGAGTTTTGACATCGCGCTGCGCGACCGCTTTCTGGCGTTTCTCGAGCAGTCGTTCGCGCAGGTCGCGGCAGACAAAGTAACCAGGCTGCTGATCGATATCAGAGAGAATGGCGGTGGCGCACGGGACTTGAGCGACCCCCTGCTGTCCTACCTGACGGATGCCCGCTACACACCGACGTCAAAGGTGAAAGCACGCATTACCGCGGAAAATGCTGCACGCGTTCCGGGATCCCAACCTGGGCAGGTGATCGATCTGCCGTTTCCGCAGTGGGTGGAACCAACGGCCAGGCCCTGGCGTTTCGCCGGCGAACTGTACGTATTGATCGGTGCACGGACCTATTCTCAGGCCATTGTCTTCGCCACCATCGTCCAGGACTTTGGCATCGGCAAGTTGGTGGGCGAGGAGACTGCCGGGCTCGCCAATCAGACCGGACAGGTCACGAAAACCACCCTGCCGAATACCGGCTTATACGCACAAGCGCCAATCTATATTTTCTACCGGGCAAAGCCCCGGATCGGTGAGAGCGGAGTCGCTCCCGATATAACGCTGCCTTCGGATCTGCATCACCCGGAATCGATGATCGACGAATTGTTGACTCGCCTGGACCAAGGCGGCCCGAAGTCCGGTGCCGATGCACAAACGACTGAACACGGCCGGTGAGTCTGGTCGGCCAGGCGAATGCCAGGATTGCTAAAGCGTTGGGACGTCGCCCGGCCTGCAACAAAGCCGGGGCGCGACAGGCGGGTGCTGTTAAGTACCTATTGCGGTCCTGCGAGGCTGCACTAGTGTCTTTCATATAGGCGTCAACTGGACGGCTGATATGAACGGCAGTCGCAAGGCACGACTCATCGCTGTTGCGCTTGTGCTGGGTGGTTATGCGATTCAGGCATTTGTATCCGAGGCACCATCAACGACCGCGGATTATCGTGATGGGTGTGTTGTAGATGAGCGGAGTGATTGTGCGAAACGGTGTCTTACAGAGCACAACTGCTGCATCAAGAGCTGCAACTGGGTGGAAGCGAAGGCCAAGTCAAAATGCATAAAGCACTGCAAGTCCATTTTGAAGGCGTGCTACCGAGAATGTGGTGAGAAACCGGCGGCGGACAAGGCAACCCCAAGCCCCCCGCAGCCCGAACCCCGTTAAGCACCTGAAGGTTGAGGCCGTATGAATCCAGCCGCAGCGTCAGCGCCGGAATAACTCTGACCCGCTTTACGGCCGGGTCGCCGGAGCAAAACTGACCCCGACGTCCCCCAGGGGTGAGCCGAAATCTAATCGTCGGATTGGTCCTGGAAACCCAAGCGCTTCAGGGGCCATCTTCCAAGAGTCCTGGCTGGACCAGAGATCGCCCAGGGAAGCTCTGCACAGCGCTGTGTGCAGGCGAGGATCTTTGAGTTCAGCATGACGGCCGCACCAGTCAGCGTCGAGGAACGCATCGGGGAAGGGTGTTTGGCGCCATCTCCTGCGCCGTTCTGCGATCCTCGAGGGCCTTCACCGACACCTCCCCTACGTTGCCAACAACCGGCGCCGCACCAGATACCCTCTCGTTTTCAATGAGTTGGAAGTGGTGGCCAGGGACGGACCGATTCGCGAAGCGAATCAGGACAGCGCAGCTGCCCGCGGGGCGAGGATCGGCACACGCCGATCCGCGTCAATCGAACCACCGACGCGCGGATTTTCAGTCCCGAGCCGATGGATGGGACGATGACTTCATCAATAGGCGAGCCGAGGCACCCGTTGCGTCATCTGCCCCACGATGCAGCACCGTGCAGAACCGATTCCCGAAGGACTGCCGCAGCAATCCGGGACCACATGACGTTCTCGAGCATAAGAACTCACCACGAATTCTGAATGGAAAGCTGGAGTTATCCACCGCGCCGGGCCGGCAAGCTTCACCGAAGCTTCACGCCGTCGTAACAGTCCTCGTGCGTCATAAGCGCTCGAGCCCCGTCCGGGGCCGCCTTCAAATTCTGACCTGGGGAACTCGACGATGGGCCGAATTGATCTGACCGCTGTCTTGCCAGCAATCGCTCTCGTGTCGCTGACGGCCGCTCCCGCACTGGCCGAGCGCAATCCTTCGGGAAATCGCGGTAACGGACAGGTGGACCCGCCCGGACAGCTGGTACAGGTCCAACTGCTCGGGTTCAACGATTACCACGGGCACGTGCTTCCGGACGCCGCGGGCCAGGCGGCCGGCGTGAACGCTGGCGGCGGCGAGTACCTGTCCTCGATGCTCCGCAAGCTGCGGCAGGGTAACAAGTACAGCCTGACGGTTGCCGCCGGCGACCTGATCGGCGGCTCCCCCGCCTTCTCGGGCCTCTTCCGCGACGAACCGTCTGTGGAATCGCTGAACGCCATGGGTCTCGACGTGTCGAGCGTCGGCAACCACGAGTTCGACGAAGGTGTTTTCGAGCTGAGCCGGATGCAGTACGGCGGCTGCCATCCGGAGGATGGCTGCTTCTTCCCGGGCGCGCCGTACCAGGGTGCAGACTTCCAGTGGCTCGCGGCGAACGTCGCCAACGAGTACGGCGAGACGCCGCTGCCGCCGTACTGGATCCGGAAGATCGAGAGCGTGAAGATCGCGTTCATCGGCATGACGCTCGAGGCCACGGACACGCTCGTCGCTGCCGCCGGCATCGAAGGATGGGAGTTCCGCGACGAGGCGCAGACTGCCAACGCTCTGGTACCGATCCTCAAGAAGCAGGGGGTGGACGCGATCGTCGTGCTGCTGCACGAGGGCGGCTCGCAGACGCCGCCCCCGGGCGACATTGACTCCTGCGTCGGCATTTCGGGCCCGATCGTGGCGATCAACGAGGCCCTCGACCCCGCGATCGACGTCGTGATCACCGGACACACGCACCTGCCGTACAACTGCGTGCTTGCGGATCCCGCCAGTCAGCCGCGCATCGTGACCAGTGCGTACTCGTTCGGCCGCGTCGTCACGGAGGTCGATCTCGTGCTGGACAAGCGCACCAACGACGTGCGGCGCGACCTGAGCACCTCGCGGAACCATCTCGTCGACCGGGCCATGCTCGCGCCGGACCCGGCGATCACCGCGGTGATCGACAAGTGGCGGCCCCTGTACGACTCGGCCGGCAACGTACCGATCGGCACGATCACGGCAACCATCGTCCGCGGTGGCACTCCCCCGGGTTCTGATCGTGGCGTGGAGTCGCCGGCCGGCAACCTGGTGGCGGATGCCCAGCTGTGGGCCACCTCGGCCAACGGGGCACAGCTCGCCTTCATGAACCCGGGCGGCGTCCGGTCGGACCTGACGTATCCGGACTCTTCGGGTGAGGGTGACGGCGTCGTCACGTTCGGCGAAGCATTCACCTTCCAGCCCTTCGGCAACACGCTCGTCACGTTCCCGATGACGGGCGCGCAGATTATCGATGTGCTCGAAGAGCAGTGCCAGCCGGGCTTTGCCAGTCGTCCCTTCCTGCACCTGGGCGTCTCGGCGGGCTTTACCTACGACCTCGCCAGGACGATCGACGCTGGCAAGTGCACGTCGGTGAGCATCACGAACGCGAAACTGAACGGCGTTCCGCTCGACGACGTGGCCACCTACTTCGTCACGGTCAACAACTTCCTGGCTGACGGCGGCGACAACTTCACCACGTTCAATACCGTCGCGGGACCGCGCATCGACGGCGGCAACGACCTCGAGGCGCTGGTCAACTACCTGGGAACGTTCAGCCCGGTCTCGCCCCCGGACACCAACCGGGCGAGCGAGCTGAACTGATCCACCGTGACCTCGCGTCGTACGCGTTTGCGATGGCGAGGTCGGTGCCTGGTCCACGCGGAGGTGGCAGGGCCCTAGAACTCGACCGTTCCCGTGATCGGATAGTGATCCGATCCCGTGCGGCGGAAGTTCTCCTCGATGCGATCGACCTCGTCCGCGATGGCCGCCGTGCCCATGTCGAGCACGTCGCCCGCGACTGGCGTCGCGCCGCGCGTGAGGATGTGGTCGATCACGAGCCAGCGCGTCGAGTTGTAGTAGGTCGTGCTCCAGGGATGGGTGGCCTCGCGATTGCCGGCGCTCGCCAGCACGTCGACGAAACCCGCCCGGGCAAACAGGCCGGAGGCGGAACCGATGATCGTGTCCTCGTTGATGTCGCCACAGACGACATCCACGGCGCCGGATTCGGAGCCGGCGTCGGCGAACAGGGCCCTCAATTCCTTCGTACGATTGCTGGTGCGTTCGCTGTCCAGGTGGACGGAGTAGGCCCGCAGCTGTCGCCCGCTCGCGGCGTGCACACCCGAGACCACCGCGACGTGGTTGCCCCCGTGGGTCGGCAGGTCACGGAACTCCGGGTCGGCGGCGAGTATCGAGCGTCGAATCGCAATCGCAGTCCCGTTTGGTGACCAGGGCGTGCCCTGGAGGTAGTTCGACCACAACCCCGGGTCGTTGACCGCCATGGCGCCCTGGAAGTCCGCGCCGAGTGCCGCCATCAGGAACGGGAACTCGCTGTCCTGGACTTCCTGGAGGCAGACGACGTCGGCGCTGACTGCGATGCCCCGCAGGAATGCCTCGAGTCGCTCGCGCCGGTACCCGGTTTCGAGGAGCGCCGCGTCCATCTCCTGCGGATACCACGCGGCCGACGACCAGATCGGGGCCAGCACGTTGAACGCGACGACCCGGAGTTCGGATGGCGGCGACGCGGGACCGGCGGTGGCCGCCGCGCCAACCAGCAGCGCGAGTGTCGCACCCGCGAGCCGGCCCACAGGACGGCCGGTCACAGTTCGCTCCGCTGCCTGAACGGTCCGCAGATCTCGAACGTCATGCCTGGGCCATTGTTGCCGCCGTCCGTACCTCGCTGCGAGCTGAAGTACAGGCGCGTGCCGTCGGGGCTGAACGCGGGCCCGGCGACTTCGGAGCCGGCGTGGCCGACCAGTTGCAGGAAAGGTGCGGCAATACGCTGGCCTTGGGCGTTCGCGAGGAGCACGAGCTCGAGGTCGTCGGCATCCTCGGCGACGTAGATGTCGCCCGAGCTTGGATGCACGGTGATGTTGTCAGGGTCGCGCAACGGAGCGTCGGACCCGAGGTCCGCGGCGTCGTAGATGATCTCGAGCCGGCCGCTGCCGACCTCGAGCGACCAGACACGATTATCCGTCGTCGTGGTGAAGTAGAAGTGACCATCCGCGAACCACGCGCCTTCGCCGCGATCGAAGGAAGTGGTGTCCTTGCCGCGATAGGGCTTGGTCGGTGAGACCTCGACCCAGGTCACGTAGCCGTGGGCGTCCACCGACATCGCTTCGAGGGTGCCGGCCGAGAGATCGGCCAGCACCGCGGGGCGGAAGCGGTAGATGCGACTGTCGCCGGTGTCTTCGGTCATGTAGACCCACCCGGTCCCGGGATCGACGACCGCCGCCTCGTGGGCGAACTTGCCCATTGCCGGCCGCGCCACACCCTGGCCGGGCAGGAAGGGATTGCACTCCCAGACGAGTCCGGCGCGGTGTTCCTCGCAGGACAGCCACGTGCCCCACGGCGTGGATCCGCCCGCGCAGTTGTACTTCGTGCCGCCGAGTATCCGGTACGCATCGTCGATCCGGCCATCCGCGAAGAAGCGGACCGCGCTGGCGCCGCCACGCGTGCCGTTGAGCTCGGAGTTCGAGACATAGGTCCAACCGCCCTGTCCGTCCGGGTTCGCGAAGGTCGCACCTCCGTCGGGCCAGCCGTGCCACTCGTAGTCGGTGCCCTCGACGAGTTCGCCGGTCATGCCGATGAGCCTCGATTCGAACCCGGCGGGAAGCCGTATACCGTACTGGTCCGGGCCCTGCAGCGGCCCGTAAGGACTGTCGCCGAGGATCGCACTGGTCGCGAACGCCTGCCGCCAGATGGCGGGCGACAGCCCCGCCGCGATGGACACGGCGACGGAGCGCCTGAGAAACGCACGACGGGAAGGGTTCATCTGCGGGCTCCCTGTGGATCCGGCCCGCGCGGCCGGTGAGCCCGAATCTAACAAGCGCGCAATTGCACGCTCGTGACAGCGCCGCGACAGGCACGTGTCCTCTGGTTCGACACTGAAAGTGCCACCTCCGCGTGCGCACCGTCACCGCGCGGGTCACCCCTCGATGGCCCCGGGGCGGTCCGCGGGCAACGCCCTGAACCCGTGCGTTTCAAATGAGCTGGAAATGGTGTCCAGGGATGGAATCGAACCGTCGATAAGCCGGTATTCAAGTCGACCGCGGAGCGCCGCCGATCCCTAGCCTGGGCTGCCGGCGCGTCCGGCTGCCTCCAGATCCTCCAGCCTCCTGGTCAGTTCGTCGAGCGCCGCAAGGGCCTCCGGGAACACCCCGGGCGGGTCGCCCTCGACGATGCAGCAAAAAACGCGATCTGCGCTCTGCAAACGGCAGAACTCCAGGATCTCCTGGTTGACCCACCTGGACTTCGCGGCCGCGGGGCTGCAAATCACGATCAGCGCGCCCAGGCCTCGTCCGGGTGGCTGTAGCTGATGCACGCCTTGTAGCGGTTATTCAATGCAGGCCCATCGTGGAAATGCGTTGAGAATATTTGCCTGGGCCGGACATGTCACTCCGGCAAGGTGCCGCGGGCCCACTGCCGACACCACCCCCGCGAACCGACTTAAGGACGGCTGCAAGGCCGAGTCCTGGTGCCGCTGCAGGGAGCCAACCTCGAGACCATCTTCTGGGCGGGACACAGCGCCAGCACCGAGGCCTGCCCGAGTCATCAGCGTGAAACCGGATGCACCGCAGACTTCAACCGCTCGAGAATCGCTTGCTTAGACGCTGCATCTAACACGAGATCGCCATCCTCGTCGGCGCCCGGCAGCGGCCCGGGTGCAAAGTCCGCATCGGCATTTTCGATGTAGAACACGATCACTTCACTCTGCCCATCGCGGTCGGCGACACGGGCCAGGCGCACCAGTCGGAAGAGCCGCGGAACCCGGAATCCCTGTTCGACCAGGAAGGCACGCGTGAGTCCGGCCTCGGCGTCGGGAGATTTCGCCGCTGCCCGTTCGTCGTCGTGCACGTAAGCGTAGAACTGGTACGTCTCGGTACCAAACTCGGCGGGCGGCCTCGCCGGATAGACAAACGAGAATTTCACGCCGGGATCGACCGTCTCGTATTGGACGATGACGAGTCGATGTATGCGCGACTCGGCGTCGGCGTCGACGAAGATTCGCCGGTCGGCCGTGGTCTTTCCGGCGATCGGGATCCGCAACGGCAACAAGGGCTCGAACGCGGCATCGATTCGCAGGACGAGGGTCGGACTTGCAGGAATTCGCAGCGTCAGCCCGTCCTGCTCCAGCACCGCGGACATCGCGATGCGGGGTTGTCCAGTCGCCAGCAAAATGCCCAGCGCGGACGCCAGATACCTTGTGCGCATCGACCGATCTCCCGAGAGTGTTAACCGGCTTCGAGGATGAACCAGTGTCGGGCGTCCAATGTTGACCATGCGAAATTGAGACAAGCTCACGATTTCATCGAGAGATGTCTCCTGAACACTGGTCAGTCTTCGACGCCTATTGGGCCAGTATGCTGGTCAAGCTTCAACGCCGGTTCACACCGCATGACTACGAATGCGCCACCGACAGGGCACGGCGGTTGCCCCGAGTGCCGGTTACGGTAGTATTCTGCCGTGTTTCAGGTGCACCCGCTGGCCATACTCGCGCTCACGACGGTCCTGCTGTGCTGGAGCCTGAGCGCGCTGTTGTTCCGTACCGGGATGCCGGGAAGCGTCGGCCGGCGGCTGGCAGTGCTGCTCTTCGTCGAAGGACTGACGCTTGGGTCATCGGGCGCAGGCGTCGCATACTGGTTGGTGTCCCCGGAGGCGGTCTTCGCTCAGCACCCGTGGCTGTCTTGGCTCCTGGGCGGCGTTCACTTTTTCGGCGACACTGCGATGCTCGCGCTGTATCCGCCGTTCCTGGCGATGGCTCTGCGGACGAAACTGGTGCGGCCGTTCGCCAACCCGCGCGTGCAGGTACTCCTGGCCGTCGCTGCGGCGATACTGTACGCGCTTGCGCTCTTCGCGCCTCCCCGGTTTGGAGAAGCCGTTCTGTACGTGGCGATGGCGTCGTTGTTCCTCTTCGCCCTGGCCGCATCCATCAACGCCTGGTACCTTTCCGCCGGCCTGGCACGGACGCGCGCCCGGATTTTCGCGTTGGCGTTCGGCTTCAGGGACATCTGCTGGACGTTCGTGTATTCAGCGGCCCTGGTGCCTATCTGGTTCGTCGGGCTCGTCACACCGCAAATGTCCGGGACCCCTTTCTGGGATCTGCACGCGCTCGTATACATATGCGGCACGCTGGTAGCGGTACCGCTGATCGCTTACGGAATCCTGCGCACGCAACTTTTCGACATCGATCTGCGGATCCGCTGGACGATCAAGCAGACGACGGTCGCGGCAGCCCTCCTCACGGTCGTGTTCCTCGTATCCGAAGGCGCAAGCGCGTTCCTGTCGGCTGAGCTGGGGAACGTGGCCGGCTTGCTCGCGGCGGCTGTCGTCATGTTCTTCCTTGCGCCGCTGCAGCGATTCGCCGAACGCGTTGCTTCGACCGCCATGCCCAACACCGAGAACACGCCGGAGTACGCGACATTCCGCAAGATGCAGGTCTATGAGACAGCGGTAGCCGAGGCGCGGGAGGGCGGCGGCATCTCGGGCAAGGAGAGATCGCTGCTCAACAGGCTGAGAGAATCGCTCGGCATCCCTGAGTGCGACGCTGCGGCCATCGAGCGGGAACTGGAGACACGCTCCAATGACACCGCCAACGTGCAAGCGGCATTGACAAGTTAACTCCCCGGCACGGGCCGACGCCACTCACCCTGGCGCGCATCGCTCCGTACCTCGACGACGACGCCCGACCTTAGCGGCTGAACATTCCAGTGAGCCGCCTGTCCCGTCCTGTGATTGTCACGCCGGTGCCGATCCAGCCCGCGCCTCAGAGCGACGCCGTGGGCCCGCCGCCGGGGTCCGACGGCGTATCTCCACGGGCCACGGCGCAGCACGTGGATGTCCTGCGTCGTGTCGATACTGGCTTGGAGTGCCGCGATCCGGCGCGTGATCCTCGTCTGCTCAGCGCTCGTTTCGGCCTGCATTCTCGACGCTGCCGCCTCGGTGCGCACGTAGACCAGCGAGACCAGGGCCACCACCAGGCCCGCGAGCCCGAACACCGTACCTGTATCCATGTCGATGCCTCTCGCGATGCGGAGCCAAGCATACCTCTTGGTGCTGAAATCGTAGTCAAGCGGCGATCGGGAGTTCGAACAGGCCCTGGCAGTGCGGCTGCCAAACGTACGTAGTAATCCGGTGCCACGGGCACGATTCAGCACCGTGCAGGGTGGTGCGTCGAGCGGCTGATAAAGAACGCCTCATCGACGCTGTACGTCAGAAATAGAGACCCCGCGCGAGGCGGGGTCTGAAAGCGAACCAACTGATTCTTTGTCGATCTTGCCAGGCCGCTACTTCGTCGGGCGTATCGTCACTTTCGTGAACCAGTACGGTGTAGTCGGTTCCGGAAAATCGAAGTACCTTGCATTGTTCACGTACAGCGAGTTACCAAAAATGGCACCGCTGGCGACTCCGTCGAAATCGCTACTGGTAATGGTCTTTACGCGCTTCGCCGAGAGCAGGTCGTTAGACAATTGCAGCACCTGGATCCTGTCGACCGGATCAGGCACGAAGTCGTAAGGGGTAACGATGTATAGAGTCTTGCCCTGCAGAATCATCCCGTCGAGGAAACCGTCGAGAGCCGGCTCAACGACGATCTCTTGCGCAACGCCGGTCGTGGGATCAACCCGGAAGATCTTCGCTCGGAACGAGTCGTTGACGATCAGGGTCTTCCCGTCTGGCGTCGCCACGATACCGTTCGCCACCCCAACCCCAAAATCCCCGGTCAGTGGAATTGCTGTGGCCGCGTCAGCAGCCGGCAGTCCACCATTGCTGGACAGCGGCAGCCGGTAAAGGAACGCTTGACCGAAATCGGTGAAGTAAACAGCATCATTGGTGATCGCCAGATCGTTGATCACGGAGCTGCCTGAGGAATCCAACTGGTACTCCGCGATCAGCGCTCCGTTATCCGCGTCATAGACGAACGCATTGCCCCAGTAGCAGCCGGCGGCAAACAGGTAATTGGTGCGGTCGTCCACGCGCAATCCGAGCAAGCGACAGGTTTCCAGCGTCCACGGTTCCACCACATCGACCAGGAGCTCACCCTTCCCGGTACGCAGGTCGGACTTGAAAATCGATCCATCCAATGAACCCTGATAGGCGGTCGTGCCCTTGCCGATGGTGAATCCCTCGGGCGGGGATCCAGGCTGGGTAAAGATCTTCTTCGGGAAGGGCGCTTCCCCGGCAACGGTGATTGCGGTTGGTAACGCCGATCCAACCAGCGTGATGGCCATCGCGGAAAGCAGTAGCTTCGTCATTTCTGGATCCTCCCCGGTTGTTATGGTGATAGGAAGTACTCGCAATTTGCGGCCGCGTCCACTCCGGCGTGCCAATGCATGCCCCAACGACGAGCGCGGAGCGCAGCAACGCCTTTAACATAACGTCGAGTTGGGCGAAGCGGCTGAAGATTCGGCGGCAGCGCTTGAGCCTGCCGAACCGGCGTTCGATTTCGTAGTGGCCAGAACAGGCTTTCTTGACTGGGGTTACGGATCGAACCGTACTGGTCACGCCGCGCCTTCAGAATGTCAGGCCCTGGCTCGCGCCTCGCGCCTGCCCTCCGACCCACTTCCCGATAGTCCGTGGTTCAGCCCAAGAACGCCCCTTTCGGACGAAGATAGTCCGCGGGTAATACCCGGAACCCGTTTCGAATCAAAAAGCTGGAAATGGTGGCCAGGGACGGACCGATTCGCGCAGCGAATCAGGACAGCGCAGCTGCCCGAAGGGCGAGGATCGGCACACGCCGATCCGAGTCAATCGAACCATCGGCAAGCGGATTTTCAATCGCAGGCACGGTCGCCCCCACCCGAACTCATGCCGACCCGCCCGACGTCCCCTGCGCCGAACTACAGCGAGGAGTCAGCGCACATCGGCGCGAGTCTTGCACGCGGGTTTCTCACCAGGAGCGCTCGAATATCAGGCCGATGATGGGAAATGCTTCCCCTTCGTCTTCGACAATCACGCCCCGCCGCGGGTCGAACTCCTGCGAACCGCCGCCTGGGCCGCCATAGACGTTGATCACGTCCAGGAACGCGACGAGGTCCACCGGGCCGAGCGTACGCCGGTAATCGACCCGGATATTGAGCGAGTGATAGTCATCGAGCCGAAGCGCGTTCCGCTGCGTCAGTTCCTTCGAGTAGCGCAGCGGCTGTCCGGGTCCCAGCACGTCATTATTGATGATGAAGTCGTCCGTGGGTCGCCCGGTCGCCCATTTCCAGCGTGCACCGACCTTCCAGCGTTCGGTGATCTCCCAGCTGCCGCCGATGGAGAAGAAATGCTCGCGGTTGAAGTCGGCGTCATACTCCCCGAGGCCGTCGTTGTCGTCGATCCGGGCATCGTTGTAGGCGTAGACGACATTCCCGAACCAGCCATCTGCAAAACTCCTCGACAGAACGACGTCCAGGCCGAGATTCGTGCCCTCTCCGTCGTTGGTGACCCGGCCGCTGGTGCGTTCCTGCTCGACGACGAGATTATCCAGCCACTGATAGTACGGCTCGACGAGCAGCGACCAGTCCGGGCCGAAGTACCGCTCGAAGCCGACACTCACGTGAGTGATCCGCTCGTTTTCGATGGCAAAGTTCTCCGGGCTCGCCGAGCGGACCAGAAAGCGCGGCGACTGATAGAACACCCCCGCAGTTGCCGACACCCGCATGCCCGGCTCGGGGCGCCAGTTCGCTGCAAGCCGCGGAGAGACGAGCGATTCGTCCGAAAAGCCATCGCGATCGTAACGAAGCCCTGCTCTCAGGTCCCAATGAGCGAACTCGAACACCTGCTCGCCGTAGGCGGCATAACTGGTCTCCTTCGCCTCATAAACCGAGTTGACGCTGTCCGGTGTCAACGTGATGTATTGCTGCCCGGGCGGACGCGGATCGGTCGAACGAAAGACGAACCGGTCCCAGTCCTCCCTGAGGAAAGTCGAGTAATCAACGTCGGTCTGCGAGATGCGCAGCCCGGCCGATCCCTGGCCGAAGCGGTTGCGAGTCACATAGTCGCTGTGCCAGCCGATCTCGGTTTCCTTCTCGGTGACGGTAATCAGGCGCTCACGCACCGGGACGTCCGGGGCCGGCGTGCCCTCCGGCACAAGATCCGGGTAAGCCTCACCCTCCGATGAGGTCTTGTCGTTCGCGCGGAGGTAGATCCGGTTCGTCCACTCACCAGTCTCCCCGACCGGACGGCGCCAGGTCAGCCCCGTCAGGTACAGATCCTGCTCGGTGTCGATCAGCGACACGTCCTCGAAGTTCGGCGACTCGAGGACGTTGTCGATGTCCCGCGTGTATTCCTCCGGCGCGTAAACACCGAGAAACTCGATCGTGTCGCCAGAATCGAGGGAAGTCACCGTCTTGAGTACGATATCGGTCAGTTCCGGCTGGCCGATGTCCTTCTCGTCGATAATGTCGAAGACTTGGCCGAAATCGAATTGGCGCGCCGTGAGAAACACGGTCGTATCATCATGGATGCCGCTTGGCCCCTCGTAGCCGAGTTCGAGCCCTGCGATGTCCACCCGCAGACTGGCGCTGGGCGTCGGGCTTCCGCCTGCGACATCGAGCTTCAGCAGCGAACCCGAGCGCCCTCCGTACGCAGCGCTCCAACCGCCGGGCGAGAACTCCGCACTCGCGATGGAGTTCGGCGCGAAGATCGAGTAGCGACCACCGCCACCGATGTCCTCCTCCTCCCCGAGTGTCTGCTCGAAGTGAACCACACGGTCAAAGGGTATTTCGTCAATCAGAATCAGGTTGTCTCGGGGTCCACGGCCGCGCACGGAGAAGCTGGCGAATTCGCCGTTGGATACCAGCCCCGGCAGGCCGTCAAGCGCTCGCAGGACGTCACTGCCTGTGCCAGGGGCACTACGTAGTTCCTCTCGGTTCAGCAAGGAGTTGCTCACCGCCCCATGCGGATCGGCAATTAGCGCGCGGGCTAGAACTACGATTTCCTCGAGCTCCTCCGTGCGGGCGAGCATCTCGAGGTTTAGCGGAGTCACCTTGCGGCGGACTACACGTACGCTGGGTTCGCTGACTGCAACCAAGCCTGGGCCATTTGCCGTGACCGCATAGAGCCCGGTGTCAAGGTCACTCAATTCGACAGTGCCATCGGCCTGCGTGCGACCGGTAACGACGTTACCGTCGCGGTCGGTCACGGTCACAGTCACGCCCTCGAGAGGTCGCTGTGTCTCCATACTGACTACTGCAATGCGCATCCCACCATCTGCGGTTTGCGCCATCGCCGCAGATGATGCACAGATGACCAGCACCCCTGCGAAAAGCCGAATTATCCGATTCATGCCGATCTCCTCATTGTGCTGGTCGCGGTTGCCATGACGGCCCAGCGCGCATGAAGGCTATACCCATCAAGGTGAAGATCGCGTGAAGAGCGCCCGTCACGCGCTTGCTGCGTCGCGCGTCTCGTGCCGGGTTTGCACATTTGCATGTCCAGCTGCTGATTCATGAGTGGTCTTGCCCGCAGATGGCCGCCAGAGGCAAAGACGCAAGAACGCAAACCCGGCACCGTTGGTACACCAGAGCTGTCGCACCAGTCGACCCGGGTCCGAGAGCGGGGGATGCGACGGCTCAAATCCATGTTTCAGGCGCAACGATTCGTCAGCGTCCACGCCGCCGTCTCGAACCTCTTCAACCTGGGCCGCCACCTGATTGCGGCGGCTCATTACCGGACACTGCGTCAAGGCACCTTTGCGTCATGGGACAGGGCAGTAGCAATCTGACGGCCGTCCGACAGGGAAGCCGCGGTCGTGGAGAGTTAACTTGGCAGTACCGTATTAACCATGTGCCCTGAATGACGTGTAAACCATGTGACCGGAATGCACCACTTGGAAATGGTGGCCAGGGACGGAATCGAACCATCGACACGCGGATTTTCAGTAGCTCGGAGCGTGGCGTTCGGCACGAGAAAGTCGAAGAGCCGGAAGGATTTTTCCCTTGGCCGACCGATCCGCCGCACCTGACCGAGCCTATCCCGAACCGGAAGCGCGAAAACCCGCCGGAATCTGCCTGTGCCCCAGCGCGCTCAACGGCTTGCGGGCATCGCGACCGAACCCCTTCCGAACCGCGCGCCGAACGGAGCCGCGCTGGGCTTCGGCTCACTCGCCCTCGCCACCGTCCGCTATCGGGCTGGCTCATAGGCCCCGGTCAATTGAGCGAATGGCCTAGTGAACAACCTCGAGATCGAGCGGCGCGTCCCTCGGCCGCTTCGCGAGTTCGGCGCGCTGGCGAACCATGTCGCGCTCGATGTCGGCGAAGGTGGCCTTGAACTCGGGATCGTCGCGGATCGAGGCCAGGGCCGGGTCGAAGTCGCGCGCGATGCGCCAGAATGGGCCGCGCCAGCCTGCCCTTTCGGCGGCGCGCAAGGCCGCCACGGCCTTCCCGGTCTCGCCGCGCAGGCTGAGGACCTGCACGTCAGAGATGCCGAAGCCGTCACCAAGTCGCGGCAGCGTCCGGATGACGCGCTCGACACCGTCCAGCAGTGCGCGGGCCTCGTCGGTCCGGCCGAGTGCCTGGACGACTGGAACGACCGCGATGGCAACAGTGTAATTGGACCTGTCGATGCGAGGAGACGCTTGCGAGAAGAGTTCGGGGTAGGCCTTGCGGTAGCGCTCGAGCGCCCGGTCGTGCCGCCCCTCGCGCAGGTCCGCGTCCCCAAGCACGAACAATCCGCACCCATTGCGGGAATATGCGTCCACCGACCGTCCTGCATGCTGCAGCACGCCTGCGGTGTTACCGCGCTCGAGGTCCGCAAGCGCCAGCAAGCAATGGAGATACGAGTCATCTGGCCAGCGGCTTGCCGCCCGCTCGATCGTCGCGACGAAGCTACGGTCGTCGCCGAGATCTTCTTGCAGAAGCGCCACGTTGAGCAGCCCCTGTGGAGCCCCGGTATCGAGTTCTGCCGCCTTCTGCGCCAGCGGCATCGCCTCCGCGAAGCGATTCATCCCGTACGCTAGCACGCGACTCAGGCTCCTGTAGCCCACGGCGAACGCCGGATCGATCTCGATCGCGCGCCGGTACCGACTCGCCGCCTCGGCGAAGTCGCCTGTGTCGGCGAGCATGCTGCCGAGATTGACCTGGATGATCGCCGACAGCGGGTCCAGGTCGGCCGCCTGCAGAACGGTTGCCACGGCCTCGTCCACGCGTGACGTAGTCGAGAGCACCTGTCCCAACCACATGAGTGCCATCGAGTTGTTGGGATCGAGTTTCAGCGCGTGACGTAGCAGTCTCTCCTGTTCCGCGTACTGCTCGCGCTGTCCCGCGATGAGGCCCGCCGCCGCCCAGGCATCCGACAGGCCCGGATCGAGCTTCAATGCCGTATCCACCGACTGCTGGGCTCTGTCCAGCGTCGGGCCGAATTGCACGTCCGTGTAGACGGTCAGCAGGCCAAGCGAATTCGCGAAACCGACGTGGGCGCGTGCGAACTTCGGGTCGAGTTCGATCGCGCGCCGGAAGAATGTCTCGGCCTCGGCCAGTGCTGCGGCGGTTCGCCTGGCGAGCCGCCGCTGGCCCAGCTGGTAGGCCTCCCAGGCTTCGAGGCTGCGGGTCGGGATGGTGCTGACCCGCGCGCGCTCGCCCTCGGTTAGCGTGGCCTTGAGCGCCCCGGCGATCGCCGCTGCCACCTCGCTCTGGATCGCAAAGATGTTGGCAGCAGTAAGCTCGCGGTCGTAGGTCTCGGCCCACAGGTGCGCGTCGGTGCCGGCGTCGATGAGCTGCACATTGATGCGCACGCGGTCGCCGGCACGCTGCACGCCGCCTTCGAGGACGCTGTTCACGCCGAGTTGATCGGCAATCGCCTTCGTCGGCAGCTTCGTGTCGCGAAACTGTTCTACCGAGGTGCGCGAAATTACCTTCAGCGCGCTGATCTTAGAAAGCTGGGTGAGGATGTCGTCGTGGATGCCATCGACGAAGAACGCGTCATCCTGTTTGGCACTGCGGTTCTCGAAGGGAAGAACGGCGATCGAGGGACCGGCGTCAGTCGTTGCCGCAGGCCCCGGCACCGGCGCAGGCGTTGCCGCGGTGGTCGAAGAAGGCTGGCTCGTGTGCTGGTAACGCCAGAACATGCCGCCGCCGAGCAGGAACAGCAGCGTCAGGATCGCGAGTTCGGTGCGGCTCACGCGTTGCTCGCCGCGGTCGCCGTGGTACCAGGCGAGGACAAGGACGATGGGGAGACCGATCAGCAGTGCGAGGCCCGTGAGCTTCTGCAGCTGGGCTGGCCACTCGAGCAGTGAGCTGACGTATTCGAGGCCCTGCAGGAAGCCCCAGGCACCGGCGGCATAGGCGATGCCCCACTGCACCACCTTGCGGCGACGAAGCCGGTTCCAGATGTTGTCCTTTTCCCCCTCGGTCGCGTCGGTCACGCAGCTCTCTCCCTGATGGCGCGAGTGTAACGGGATTGCCGGCCGGAGGTGTTTGGGATGTCGCACTCCGGCATTACTACAACGGCCATCGCGTGCATCGCGCGCTCGCCGGTCTCACGCCAGCGCAGCGTGCCGGCGCGCTGTGCCCCACGCCCGTGTTACTGGGTCACTACGGCTGGCAGCGGCACTGCCGGGGCCTGTTCGAACTCCCGATCGCCGCCTGACTACGAGTTCGCCATCGACAGCGGCTCCTATAACCGAATTCCGGCTATGCCAGAGACCACCGCCCATTAGACTGACAGCTCCCTTTTATCTAGAGGCGCCGTCCATACGCGTCGCTGAACTGAACGATTCTCCGGGTCCCGATCTTGTCGCCATTCTTGAATTCACTTCCTCTTGCTGTCACTTCAAACATTGCGCGGCCGATTTGTTCGGCTCGCACCGCGGCGCCGACTGGCGCGAAGAACCAATACAAGAGATCCTGCCCGATGTGCGCCGCTTCCTCGGTGGGCCCGATGTAGTCCGGTCGATAGGCGATCACGCGGACGTTTTTGCCTTCAGCGAAGCTGAATAGCGTGCGTTCTGCTCGCACCTTCTCCCGCACCCACATCGTGCTTGAATCCTCCGAGATGTCGCTGGAGCTGATGAAGTGAAACGAAACGTCGGGCTTGTCACTGACACTTTCCCACGTCTCCAGAAAGCGCGCCGGGAAGTCGACGTGAATCATGCCGTAGGTTTCCTCGTCGACGCCGATTGAGCTGATGCCTATCGCCCAGTAGACGGCATCGACGTCCGCGAATTGCTGCTGAATCGCAGAGTAATCAAGGTAATCCGTGTGCAGTGTCACCTGCACTTTCCCGGCAGCGACACCTTCGTCGATTCGCGGTGTTGTACGTCGAGTGATGACATGGATCTTGCTGACTTCCGGATTCGACAGAGCGGCTTTTAGAATGCCGTCGCCGGCCGTGCCGCTCGCACCGAAGATAGCGATCGTTTCGTAACGAGCCGGTGGTTGATCGAAGACCGCAATCGAGTCGTCCCTCAACGCAAGCATGACTGCGCCGGCGATGTAAACGAGCGCAAACAACGCGAGCGGCGTGAGGACAATCGTCTTCAGGCGAGGGAGTTTCATTGCCAGTGGATACTAGCACCGCACGCGCGACATTCTAGTTGGCCGGCGCGGGGCCAGGGTCGGGTACTGACAGCGGCGCAATCGAACCAATCGGAAGGCGGGGAATTCGACAGACTGACCCTGGGGAGGACCGACGAGTCTGCAGTGCAGCAGAAGCGGTTCAGGCCCTTCCCTCAATCACAACGAACCCAGAATTCGCGCATGCCGCGAAAACTCGGGATCGCGTGGAATACGTGCCCGCGCGCGCTCTTGCGCAGGCGCGGGAAGCGCCGCAGCAGGCCCAGGATCGCCTCCTGGCCCTCGACGCGCGCCAGGTGCGCACCGAGGCACAGGTGCCGCCCACCGCCGAATGACTGGTGATGCGTGTCCGCTCGCTCGATGTCGAACCTGTCTGGGTCGGGATACACCGCCGGATCGCGATTGGCCGCGGCCAGCGAGGTCGACAGCGATTCACCCCTCGGTATAGGGCAGCCGCTCACCACGAAATCGCGGTCAGGCGTCCGCCCGCTGTTGGTGACCGGCGAATCGTAGCGCAGCATTTCTTCCACCGCGTTGGCGATCAGCCCCGGGTCGGCGCGCAGCTTTTCCATCTGCTCCGGGAAGTCCAGCAGGGCCCGCACGCCGTTGCCGATCAGGTCCGTGGTCGTGACATTGCCGGCAATCAGCAGCAGGCGGCACTGCGCGATCATTTCCTCCTGCGTCAGCCTGTCGCCCTCGACCTCGGCGCGAATCATGTCGCTCAACAGGTCATCGCCGGGGGCCTCGCGCCGCCGCGATATTTCATCTCTGAACAAATCATTGAGCGCCTGCTGCGCAGCCGCCGCGGCGTGCTGCTGCTCCACCGTCGGAAAGGGGTTGAATCCGACCTGCACTACATCGTTGGACCAGGTGTGGAACTGCTCGAACAAGGCGGGATCGACGCCGAGCATGCGCGCGATCACGACGGTCGGCACCGGCGAGGCGAAACCTGCGATCAAATCGAACTCGTCTTCCGCAATCGCTTCCAGCGCCTCGTCGACGATGCGCCGGATCTCGTCGCGCCAGCGCTCCACCGAGTTCGGCTTGAACGGACCGCTCACCAGCCTGCGCAGGCGGCGGTGATCTGGCTCGTCCATCAGCAGCATGTCCGGCGTTTCGCCGAAGCCGAGCCGGCCGCCGATCACCTCGCGTGTGTAGGAACCGGGATTGGCGTTGCGCGGGTCCGTGAAGAATTCCTTGTCGTGCAGGATCGCCTTGACGTCGTCGTGGCGCGTGCAGATGTAGCGGTTCATCACAGGGTCGTGATGCACCGGTGCGCGCTCGCGCAGCGACTTCAATATCGGGTACGGGTCTTCGCGGAAGCGCTCGTCGACTGCGGTGAGTTCCACGCCCTGCGGCAGCGTCGGCTCGTCATTGGTGCCTTGCATGGCCCTCTCCCCTGCGCCCGAGTCCCGTGGCAGCACTGTACATCAGTAGTCCCGCGTGCGTCGGCCTTGTCTGTGCACACTCGACACACAACCTCGCACCCAGCTTGCGCCCTCGCTGCCCCGCCGGGCCTCGGTACTGTCAAGTTAGGCGGTGTGCTCCGCAATTACCCAATCACGCCAGCGCAGGCGCCAGACGATATTCGTGATGCAAGCCGCCCAGCACCGATCGGGCGCGCACACTGAGGCGCTCGCCGATCGGATGGTGGGTTGATTGTGTCGTAGGCCGGACGAGCACAAATGGAGGGTCTGGCACTCCTGGACCGAGCACAATCGGGGGCGCCGTGGTTGTAATGACCCACCCATGCCCTCAGGATCGATCGCAGGTGCGTCTCCGACAACGGTATCAACCAGTCCAGGCACTCGCGTCGAATCGTACCAATCACCCGCTCACAGACTGTAATTGCCTGCGGGCTGTGCGGCGGCGACTTGAGCACGGTCAAGCCGAGATTCCTGATCGATTCGTCCAGGCTTCTCGCGAAGATGCTGTCCCGGTCGTGAATCAGGTACTGGTGGGCATGGTCAAATCCAACGACCTCCCGCAACTGCTGCAGGGTCCATGCCGCAGCTCGGGTGCGCCGTCACGGCGACGATCTCGCCCGCGCTGATTGTGCAGGAAAGTCGACCAACGCTGATCGCCGCGCGGGCGACCCGGCGGTCGCTTCGGCATGTACTTGCGCACCGTCCGCGGGGAGACCCGCAGGCCGAGCTTCAGCAGCAATTCGTTGGCGATGCGCTCTTCGCCCCAGAGTGGATTCTCGGTTGCCATGCGCCGGATCAGCCGACGCTGTTCCAGCGGAATCGTCGGCCGTCCCGGTCTTGATTTGATGCGCCAGAACAGGCGCCACCCTGCTCGGTGCCAGCGGATCAGCGTCTCGGGCCGAACCACGACCAGGGCATCGCTCCAATCGAAGAGCCGGGAAAGCAACGCCAATGAAACTCGCGTCGCGGCGTCAACGCGCCCCGGCTTGGCGCCGCGCTCCAGATACAGCGCAAGTTGCCGGCGGAGAAAGAGGTTCTCCGCTGCGACGGATCGCCTTGGTCTGAGCGACAACACAACGAGGCCGGACAGGTCGGCAAGCAGCTGAACGACGATTCGAGCCAGCGCGATCACACCACGATCATGCCACAGCGCGGTGAAGGTCCCGCAATGGCGTCAGTTCTTGCCCGATCGAAAATTTGCGTTTACAAAGCTGAGCGCCTCGTCCCGGACCCGCTGCGAGTCACGATTGAGCTTATCGACAGATAGCTTGCCCAGTCGTCGGGCAACCACCGCAGGTCCGTGGGCTCGTCGATGTCGTGCAACATGCCGCCGACTGCCAGGCTCCAGCCGAGCTCATGGACACACTCGATGGTGCGGTCCGCCACCTCTGCCGTGCTCCACGGGATCTGCTCGAACAGCCGCGGATGGAATCGCCGCAATCCCAGCAATACATAACCGCCATCGAACGTCGGGTACAACACCGCGTCGCTGTCATGAAGGAGTTCGGCCGCCCGCCGCAGATGCACTGCGTCGAGCTGCGGGCAGTCCGTTCCGACCAGCAGGACTGGCTCGCTGGCCGCCGATGCCCGCCGGGCCGCGTCGGCCATTCGCACGCCGAGGTCGCCCACCGCCTGCGCTGTCCAGCAAATGCCTTCGAGCGGAGGCAGGCCCTGCCAGGCGGGATCCGATGGATGCGGTGTGACGCAGAGTTCCACCGGTCCTACGGCGGCCGCACTCGCTTCCTGCAGCGTGTGCAGCAGCATGCGACGCGCCAGTCGTGCGGCCGTCTCCGCGCCAAGCGCAGGAATCAGGCGCGTCTTGGCAAGACCTGCGACCGGCGCCTTCGCGAAGATGACGATCCGTGTCGTGGTCAACGGTAACGCCTCGCGAGATCCGCCGGTGACGCACCGAGCCAGTACTCCAGACGGAGTCGCCACATCAGGAAAATCGTGCGCCATGCGCCCCGTGCCTGCCACCTGCGCGCCGACGTCAGCACGGGTCGCCGGACGCACGCCGGGCGTGAGAGCTTGCGCAGGCGGCCGCTGATCTCGACGTCTTCCATCAGCGGCTGGTCAGGAAAGCCACCCACTCCGTCGAATGCTGCTCGTGTCATGAAGAGCGCCTGGTCACCGGTCGCGATGCCGCTCAGGCGCGAGCGCAGGTTCATCCCGAACGCGGTGGCGGCCATGGTCCAGGTGCGGACATCGAACTCGACGTCGAAGCGACCCCAGACATGGCGACCGTCTGCCAGCGCCGTGTCGATCAGTTGCACGGCACCGTCGGGCAGGCGCGTGTCGGCGTGCAGGAACAGCAACACGTCGCCATGGACAGCGGTTGCGCCGGCATTCATCTGTCGCGCGCGGCCGCGGTCGGCGCGGATCACCTCAAAGCCGGCACAAGTCGCGATGGCCGCGCTGCCATCCTCGCTGCCACCGTCGACGAGCACGACCTCGGCGCCGCTGCGATGCAGTGGCGCCAGGTACTCGAGCAGCGCCGGGAGCGCGTGCGCCTCATTCAGCACCGGGACGATGACGGACAGCCTCATGGCACTCGTCACCCCCGCTTCCATGCGTGATAGCGCTGCAACCACCCCAGCACGCGCACCGGCGCATGTGCCCTCTTCCATTCGCCTGCCACGTACTTGTTCGACTCCGCGAGGGTCGGATAGGTATGGATGGTGCCGAGGATCTTGTTGAGTCCGAGGCCGTGGCGCATTGCGAGCACCATCTCCGACAGCAGATCGCCGGCATGCTCGCCGACGATGGTCACACCGAGGATGCGATCCTTGCCGGGCACCGTCAGCACCTTGACGAACCCGTAGGCGGCGCCGTCGGCAATGGCCCGGTCGAGATCGTCGATGCCGTAGCGGGTCGCCTCGTAGGCGATGCCGCGCTCCTTCGCCTCCTGCTCGTTCAGTCCGACGCGCGCCACCTCCGGGTCGATGAACGTCGTCCAGGGCACCACGGAGTAGTCGGCCTTGAAGCGCTTCAGGTCCCCGAACAGCGCGTTCACCGACGCGTACCACGCCTGGTGTGCCGCGGTGTGGGTGAACTGGTACGGGCCGGCCACGTCGCCGGCGGCGAGGATGTTCGGGTACAGGGTCTGCAGGTACTCGTTGGTGACGACGGTCCGCTCGACTGGGATGCCGAGATCCTCCAGGCCATAGCCCTCAAGACGCGCGACGCGTCCCACCGCGCAGACGAGTGCGTCGAAGTCGATGCGTCGCTCGGCGCCACCGTGCTCGACCACGAGGAGCTTCTGCTCGCCCTCACGCTCGCAACGCAGGGCCTTGTGCCCGGTCAGCACCGCGATGCCGTCCCGCTCGAGCGCGGACTTCGCGAGCGCGGAGACCTCCTCGTCCTCACGGATCATGATCCGGGGCGCCATCTCCACCTGCGTGACCTCGGAGCCCAGCCGCGCGAAGCTCTGCGCCAGCTCACAGCCGATCGGTCCGCCGCCGAGCACCACGATTCGTCGCGGCGGCTCGTCGAGCTTCGCGAACTCGCCCCACAGAGTGTCGCTGGTGACGTAGCCCACGTCATCGAGACCCGGCAGCGGTGGCACGAACGGGCTTGCACCGGCTGCAATGATGATGCTGCGTGTCGTCAGGCGGCGTGTGCCGCCGTCGTTGAGCGCGATCTCGACCGTCCAGGGATCGACAACCCGCGCGTAGCCCTGCAGGACCTCGACGCCGAGGCTGGTGTAGCGCTCGACGCTGTCGTGCGGCTCGATGGCGCGGATCACCTCGTGCACTCGCTGCATGACCTTGCGGAAGCTGAACTGCGGGGTGGTCGCCTCGAGTCCGAAATGGTCGGCGTGGCGCATTGAGTGCGCGAGGCGCGCGCTCTTGATCAGAGCCTTGCTCGGCACGCAGCCGTAGTTGAGGCAGTCGCCGCCCATCTTGTGGGCCTCGACCAGGGTCACTTTGGCCTTGACGGCCGCGGCAATGTAGGCGGACACGAGCCCCGCGGCGCCCGCGCCGATCACGACGAGGTTGCGATCGAAGCGCGCGGGCTTCCGCCACTTCGCATAGACGCGGCGGGCCTGCAACCAGGCGAGCATCCGCTTGGCGAGCAGCGGGAAAATGCCGAGCAGCACGAATGAGAGCAGCAGACCGGGCGAGAGAATTCCGGACAGTGAGTCGATCTTCGCCAGCTGGGTGCCGGCGTTCACGAAGACGATCGTACCTGCCAGCATGCCGAGCTGGCTCACCCAGTAGAACGTGCGGGCCGGGATCGGCACGAGACCCATCACCAGGTTGATCATGAAGAAAGGGAAGATCGGCACCAGCCGCAGCGTAAACAGGTAGAACGCGCCGTCCCTGGCCATGCCCTCGTTGACCGACTTCAGCCGGTCGCCGAAGCGGCGCTGCACCGAGTCACGCAACACGAAGCGCGAGACGAGAAATGCCAGCGTCGCGCCGATAGTCGACGCGAACGACACGAGTACCGTTCCAGTCACCAGGCCGAACAGCGCACCGGCCGCCAGGGTCATGACCGCAGCGCCTGGAAGCGACAACGCAGTCACCAGTACGTAAGCGACGAAGAACGCCCCGGCGACCAGCCACGGAGAAGCCGAACGCCACTCCTCGAAGCGGACCTGACTGGCCTTGAGCGCCTCGAGGGTCAGCCAGCGGTCGAGATCGAAATAGAAGAAGGAGACGATCAGCAGCAGGATCGCGCCGACGATAGCGAACTTGCGGTTCATCCCTCAGCCTTGAGCGCGCCGCCGCAGCTGCTGCCCTGCCCGGCGGTGCAGCCATAGCAATGGTCAGCGATCACGATCGATCCACCGGCCGGGTCCATCGTCATCAGGTCACGCAAGTGCCGGCCACGGTCGCCCTCGACCGCCAGGCCGAGCTGCTGATTGAAATCGCAGTCGTACAGGTGGCCGCGCCAGTCCACGCTCACGAGGCTGCGGCACATGACGCCCTCCAGGTTGCCAGCGGCGTAGTTCTCCTTGAGCAGACGCATGTACGCATCGAACCGGCCCTTGGACACCAGCATGGAACCAAAACGCTGGATCGGCATGTTGGCCAGCACGAAGAGGCCGTTGAACACGATGCCGAAGTGCTCGAAGAGCTCGCGCTTGTAGTCGGCCTCGAGTCTGACTTGATCGGGTGGCAGTACCGGACCCTGCGGGTTGTAGACGAGGTTGAGAACCAGCCCGGTGCCCCCGCGGCCATAGCCGAGTGCGTTGAGTTCCTGCAGCGCTGCGATGCTCTTGTCGAAAACGCCCTTGCCGCGCTGCCGATCGACATTATCGACCGAATAGCATGGCAGCGAGGCAACAACCTCGACGCGATGGCGTGCAAGGAACTCCGCAAGGTCTTCCTGGCCGGGCTCGAACAGGATCGTCAGGTTGCAGCGGTCGATGACCCGGACGCCGAGGCGCGACGCCTCGATCACCAGCCAGCGAAACCCGTCGTGCAACTCCGGCGCGCCACCGGTGAGGTCGAGCGTGCGTACGTTTCGGGCCCGGAGCACTTCCGGAACCAACCTGAGCGTGTCCCAATCCATCATCTCGGTGCGACTGGGCCCGGCATTGACGTGACAATGCACGCAGCTCTGGTTGCACCGATAGCCCAGGTTTACCTGCAGGGTCTCGAGAACCCTGCGCTGCAGCGCGGGGAAGTCGGTCCGCTTGAGCAGGGGCAGTGTCGCGTTCATGGAACTCCCGGGTCGCCTGTGCGCTGAAGACGACATGATGCCTTATCGTGACTGACCGGCCCAAGGCCCGGCGTATTACAAGTGTCGTCCGACGAATCCGCGGTCGATCCGGTCCTTCCACCACCACGCCCATCTCCCGCCGGCGCTCAGGTTGCCCCACGAGACGATCGCGCTGCGCGGACCGCAGGCCAGCAGATACAGCGATCGCCGCCTCGGCCGGTACTCGCGGAGGTGCCCCCCCATGAGCGCGACGGCGAGGTTGGCGGCAAGCACGGGGCCAGCCCGTACGGCGTGAACGCCGGATCGAGCAAAGTGCGGGTCTTCACGCGAACAGACGTCGCCCGCAGCGAACACATCGCTGTGGGAGACGCTGCGATGGCACGAATCCACTGCGACGTACCCCTGTTGGTCGAGCCGCAAACCACTGAGCTCCAGCCAGCACGGAGGCGCAGCGCCTGTGGCCGCGATGACACTGTCGAAGAGGATCCGACGGCCGTCCGGCAACCGCAGCCCGTCGCGCGTACCGACCGCATGACCATCGTGCAGTTCGACACCAGCGCGACGCATCCAGACTGCAACCCGCCGCCTCGCGCTCGCCCCGTGGCCGGCGAGAAATTTCTCGCGCGGCGCCACGAGACAGACCTGGCCATCGACGCGTTCCCGGTCGAACGCGTGCCGCACGGCCAGTGCGACCTCGATGCCAGCCGCGCCAGCACCCACCACGGCGATCCGGTATCCGGGACGCTTGCGCGCCGCGCCGAGCATGCCCGGCCAGCGCTCGAGGAAACTTGCGATCGGGCGCAGTGGCAGCAACCGATCTCCGAGTGCCTCGAGCGACGAGGTGTCAATCTCGCTGCCGACGTCCAGTGAAAGCACGTCGTACTGCAGCCGCTGCCCGTCCGACATGGCGACGCAGCGACGGTTGGCGTCCATGGCGACGACGCAGTCCTGGAGCAACGTAACGTTCGCGCGACGCGCCAGGGACTCCAGGTCGATTTCCAGTTCCGGACGTGCGTAGTGACCAGCGATCCAGCCCGGCAGCATGCCCGAGTAGGCCTGTTTCGACGCCGGCGTGACCAGCATGATCTCGACGTCTCGAAGCGGGTCCCGAGCCAGCGCGTCGAGCACGGCGAGGTGCGCGTGCCCCCCGCCTGCCAGCACCAGGCGCTTCATCGCGTTGCCCAAAACTCGCGCCGTCGCTTCCTGAGCTACCCGCCGATCCTGCCGAGATACTCCTGGATACGCTCCGCGTTCACGCCAAGGTCACTCTTGCCGACCCGCGACTTTGATCGAACGTCCACTCGCGTCCCGCCGCCATTCGGGCTCATGAGGACCACGATATCGTCCTTGAAGCCCCACCAGGGCACCGTCGCGGTGGCTTCGATGCGGCCGGAGGCCGGGTCGCTGGAGACGATCTCCCAGCCCATCGCCTTGGCAGCGGCGAGCAACTTCGGGAAGACCTCAGCCGGCGGCGACTCGACGATCAGCGGCCTGACCTCGGGATAGGCGGCCGTCTGCTGGGCAGCGAAGCCCGGATCGTAGCTCAGCGGCGCGGCATCGGCACCCCGGGTTGCCGTCGTGATGGTGACGAACGCCGGCGGGTTGGCGGGATCGGTGGTGATGTCATTGATCGGCGGCACGGCGCGGGCGCCGACGACAGTGGTCATCAGCACGGCAAAGGCGGCAATACCCGCGGCAGCCGCGATCACCGTCGCCATCCCGCCGCGACGGCGCAGCAGCGAGACAACGCTGAACAGCCCGCCAATGCCGGCGAGAAGGGCCGCGAGGGCGAAGATGCCGAGCCCTGCCTGCCAGGGCAGCAGGCCGAACTTTGTCGCCGGGCCGGCAAGCAGCACCAGCAGGGCGACCACGATCGTTGCGCGGGCCATCCGTGTTGTCCATTTTCCGGGTGCTGTTGGCATGATCTATCCTTTGTGAAACCGAGGGATCGGCTGCTTGCGGAGGCGTCTTGCGCTACTTGTTCCCCCAGAGTTGCTGCAGACGTGCATCCCTGCCGCAGCCCTTGCGGTAGTAGGCGTAGCGGATCGGATTCTTCTTGTAGTAATCCTGATGGTATTCCTCCGCCGGATAAAAGGTTGTGGCGGCGACGATCTCGGTATGGATTACCTTGAATTTTCCGCTGGAAAGCAAGGCATCGCGGCTGCTTTCCGCAATCGTGCGCTCGGCCGCGTTCTGCCAGTAGATGCCGCTGCGGTACTGGCTGCCGCTGTCGCAGAACTGCTTGTCCTTGACCGTCGGGTCAATATGTCTCCAGAAGAACTCCACCAGTTGCGCATAGCTCACCTTGCCCGGCTCGTAAGTGACACGAACCGCCTCCGTGTGTCCGGTGCTGCCAGCACTGACCTCCTCGTAAGTCGGATTCGATTTCGTTCCGGCCGTGTAGCCGGATTCGGCACCGATGACGCCCGGCAGCTTCTCGAAATCGGCTTCGATGCACCAGAAGCAACCCCCGGCAAACAGCGCTGTCGCGGTGTTTTCCGTATTGACCGGCGTCGTTCCGGCAGCCACGGCACCGGCCGAAGCAACTAGACCCAGCGTGCACAAGACAGCGATACCAAGCCGCCGGATCATGTCCGCAACTCCGGGAGCGTGTCGGCGCGCGGTACGAACAACAGCGCAACGCCGTTGTTGCAGTAGCGTTTTCCGGTCGGCTTCGGGCCGTCGTTGAAGACGTGTCCTTGATGACCGCCGCAACGGGCGCAGTGATACTCGGTGCGTGGATAGATCATTCTGAAATCGGTCTTGGTGGCTACCGCCCCGGGCAGAGGCTCCCAGAAGCTGGGCCAGCCGGTGCCGCTTTCGTACTTCGTTTTGCTGTCGAAGAGGGGCAGGAAGCAGGCAGCGCAGACAAAGGTTCCATCGCGTTTTTCGTTGTTCAGCGGGCTTGATCCAGGGCGCTCGGTATCTTCCTCGAACAGCACGCGATAAGCGGCCTGCGGCAGCAGGGCGGCCCATTCGGACTTTGACTTGACCAGTTGTACGGTCTTGTTCTTCTCGGCGATGGCCAATTGCGTCGCTGGAATGGGTAGCAGGAAGGTGGACAAACCGCCGAGCCACTTCAGAGTTTGACGACGATTCATGATGCTCTCCATAAATGGGGCTGCTTGCAGCCAGTCCGCTCGACCTGCGCTGACACCCCGCGCCAGTGATCCGCCATGGGCAACGGTTACACCCATCGGTGGTGTGAACCGGAGTTATATACCTGACCGTTCGAACGGGGCCAGACTTCGGATCTGGCGGCTGCTCAGGAACGGGGGGACGTCACGGCGGGAGGTTAGACCTGAAGAAGCGATTCAGCGAAGAGCAGATCATCGGGTTCCTCAAGGAGGCCGATCAGGGATTGCCGGTGAAGGCGCTGTGCCGCAAGCGCGGCTTCTCCGAGGCGAGCTTCTACCTGTGGCGCAGCAAGTACGGCGGCATGAACGTGTCGGACGCCAAGCGTCTCAAGGCGCTCGAGGCGGAGAACACGAAGCTGAAGAAGCTGCTGGCCGAGGCGATGCTGGAGAACGAAGTGACCAAGGAAGCACTTCGAAAAAAATGGTGACCGCCCCGGCACGTCGCGAGCTTGTGCGGTGGATGAAAGCGCGAGGATTGACGGAACGGCGCGGCCTGTCGATCGCGGGCATGAGCGCGAGTTCGCTGCGCTACCGACCACGACCGGATCGCAACGTGGCGCTGCGGGCACGGATCGTGGCCCTCGCTCAGCGTCACCGGCGCTACGGCGTCGGCATGATCCACCTGAAGCTCCGCCAGGCTGGCGAGCCGGTCAACTACAAGCGGGTCGAACGGCTGTATCGGCTCGAGCAACTACATATCCGGCGCCGGCGGCGCAAGAAGATCCCGGTCAGCGAGCGCCAGCCGCTGGTCCGGCCAGGGCGGGCCAACGAGGTCTGGTCGATGGATTTCATGTTCGACCGCGAGGCGTCGGGCCGCACAATCAAGTGCCTGGTGATCGTAGACGACGCCACACACGAGTCCGTCGCCATCGTGGCGGACCATGCCATCGGCGGCGATCACCTGACACGCATCCTCGACGGCATCTGCGCGCAACGCGGCACGCCGGCCGTCATCCGCACGGACAACAGGGCAGTACCGTCGCCAGACCACGGTGGCGAGCAGCCCCATGAAGCAAAGTGGATTGTTCTGGATTCTGGAATAGACAAGTCGGATTGAGGCTATTTATCGTCTTAATGGGTCGGCGTAACTTGGTCCCCGCACGCAAGGGAGGATCCAACAATGTTTACCCGCAACAACGTCGACCACTTCACCGCCCGCGTCCTGTCCGGACTCGTCGTAACCGTCGCAATCGCCATGGGCTCGCTGGCCTACGCCGTTAGCCACATCCAGGTCGTCGCCTGACATGTGGCAGCTGGGTTCCGGGTCGCGTGATCCCGCCTGACGATCACGCGCCTGGAATTCCCGTCATGGTTTGGCGTTCGGGAAGAACAGCTGCTGACCGTCGATCCGATAGCCGGCAATGGCTGCCTGACCCTCTGGTGACACCAGCCAATCAATGAATGCCTGCGCGTCGCCGCGCTTGACCTGCGGATATCGGGCCGGGTTGATCAGCATGATGCCGTACTGGTTGAACAGGCGCTTGTCGCCCTCGACCAGGATGGCCAGGTCGCCGCGATTCTTGAATGAGAGCCAGGTGCCGCGATCCGACAGCAAATAGGCATTCATGGCCGACGCGGTGTTCAACGCGGCACCCATACCTGAACCGATCTCCCGGTACCACGCCCGCTTGCTGGCAGCGATGTCGATGCCGGCATCTACCCATAGCCGCAGTTCGGCAGCATGAGTGCCGCTTCGGTCGCCGCGTGACACGAACGGAGCCTGCGTGGCCTTGATCGCCTTCAGTGCAACGGTAATGTCTTTGACGTTCGCAACGTGCGCGGGATCGGCCTTGGGACCGATCAGGACGAAGTCGTTGTACATGACGTCGCGCCGCCCGACGCCGGCGCCTTCCTCAATAAACTTCTCCTCGGCCGCCTTGTCGTGCACGAACACGACATCGGCGTCGCCCCTCCGGCCGACTTCGAGCGCCTGGCCGGTCCCGAGTGCCACCATGTGCACCGCGATGCCTGTCTTGTGCTCGAAGATCGGCAACAGATAGGCAAACAGGCCCGAGTTCTCGGTCGACGTCGTGGACGCGACGGTGATGTAGCGTTCGGGCGTCGCCGCGAAGGAAGCGGCGCTGCCCAGCATGCTTGCCACGGCGAAGCCCGCCAGCGACACGATGGCGCAGCGTCGAGTCAACTCCATGGCAGTTCACCTTTGATGAACGCAGCCGCCTGGGGCGAGGCGGGGGACTGAAGGAATTGTGAGACCGGCGCCTGTTCGGTGACGCGTCCGGCGTCGAGGAACACGACCTCGTCACCAAGGCGGTGCGCCTGGCCAAGATTGTGTGTGATGAGCACGATCTTGGTGCCGGCCTCGTGCATGCGCTGGATCGCGAACTCGATGCCCTGCGCAGCCGAAGGATCCAGATTCGCGGTCGGCTCGTCCAGGATCAGGAGTTCCGGGCGAAGCGCCGAGGCACGCGCCAGGGCCAGCCGCTGTTGCTCGCCGCCGGAGAGTGTCCGTGCCGGTTGAGCGGCCAGGTGCGCGAGCCCAACGCGCTCGAGTGCTTCCTGCGCTTCACGCAGTCGCTGGGCGCGTCGCATGCCAGATAGCGCCAGGCCATAAGCTACATTGTCCAGTGCCGAGCGGCGCAACATCACGGGGCGCTGGAATACCATCGCGTGACGACGACGGCCTTCAATCGTTTCGGGCCCATTGAAGAGGACCTGTCCCGACGTCGGCTGCAGTAGCCCATGGCATAGCCGCATCAGGATGCTCTTGCCCGCGCCGTTGGGTCCGAGCACGATGGTACGCGGCCCGGCATCGATGGTCAGGGTCACGCGATCGAGGAGTTGCTTTCCGCCTGCCTCATAGCTGACGTCGACCAGCCGTAGCGGAAGCAGAGACTTCATCGTGGCCATGGCGTCAGTTATCCGTAGCGCCGCGCCGCGGCTTCCTTCAGCAGGTACGCGACGGCGTTCACGGCAACGACGATGCTGATCAGGATGGCGCCCAGCCCCAGCGCCAGCGGCAGGTCTCCCTTGCTGGTTTCCAGCGCAATGGCCGTCGTCATGACACGCGTGACACCGTCGATGTTTCCGCCGACGATCATCACCGCGCCGACTTCAGCCGCTGCGCGACCGAACCCGGCCAGCACCGTCGTCAAGAGTGAGAAGCGGATGTCCCAGAGCAGCGTGACCGCGGCCCGCGCAGGTCCCGCGCCGAGCGAGCGCAACAGCTCGTCGTAGTTGGCCCACGCATCTTCAGCGGCCTGGCGGGTCAATGCCACGATGATCGGCAGGACCAGGATCGCCTGCGCTATGACCATGGCCTGCGGCGTGAACAGCAGGCCGAATTCGCCCAGGGGTCCGGCCCGCGACAACAACAGGTAGACGGCCAGCCCGACTACGACCGGCGGCAGGCCCATCAGTGCGTTGGTCATCACGACCAGGAGCTGCCGGCCGGGAAAGCGGCTGATCGCGAGCGCGGCGCCGATGGGCAGGCCGATCAGCGCGGCGATGAGCACCGCCGACACGCTGACCTGCAGGCTCAGGAGCACGATGTTGAACAGGTTCGGGTCGCCGCCCGTGATGAGACTGAGCGCGGCGCGGCTCGCGGCGGAAAAATCGCCCAACGCCGGGCTCCTTCGTCTGGACTTATTCTATCGGACGATATGCGTAGGACGATTCAGGCGCAAGCTTCCAGTTTGCCTTGACCTGCCCCCCCGATTTCAGTGCCAGCCGAGGGTTAGTAGAGTCCGTTCTCCGAGAGGAAGCGGACATGAAGTGGCGATTTGACGGCAATCCAACGGCTGGAGACTACGGCCGCGGAGAGTTAACTTGGCAATACCCGACGCTGCGTAGGCTCGACTTGTCATGACCGCAGCACGCTGTCAGCCAGAGGATCGACGTGACTTGGGAGTCGACTTCTCCAGTACCTCGGCCATCCGCGTCTGCCAGCCAGGACCCGTCGCCTTCCAATTGGCGATCACTTCCGGTGGCAATCGCAGCGACAGCAGTCTGCGTGGATGCTGCAACTTCGGGCGCCCTCGGCGAACCAGCTTTTCGCCCTTGTACAAATCGGCACCGGCGATCCACTCGTCGGTGATTTCCGGCGGCTCACTCGTCACGACTGAAGTACGGACGGAGCCTTTTCGCTTCGCGCTCATGACAATGCCTCATGCTGATGATGCGCCTGGCCGAACCGCGCGGTGTCCAGACGAACACGACCAGTCGTGAATCGAGCATCCCGACCGTCACAAATCGAGGCTCACCGTAGTCGAAGCGGTCATCGGCGCGGGTGAAATGAATGCCCCCGAAGACCTCCTTCGCCCTGCGCACGTCGAGACCCCACTCTGCCAGCGTGCGCCGCCGCTTCAGCGGGTCACACGTGATGCGCATGGATTAAATGTAGCTACATTTAATTGGGGCGTCAAGCGCCCTCGGGACACAGTGTCAACCATGTGTCCGGAATGAGGTGTAAACCATGTGACCGGAATACACCAGTTGGAAGTGGTGGCCAGGGACGGAATCGAACCATCGACACGCGGATTTTCATACGACGGAGAGCACGGTTCGGTGCGAGTAAGTCGAAGGAACGGAACCGGTTTCCGCGGCGCCGACCGAGCCGCTCCTTACAACCGAGCCCATACCGAACCGGGACTCCGAAATTCCGACCGAACTCGGACCGAACCGTGCGCCGAACGAGACGTCCGGAGCTTCGGTGCTCGTCTTTCGGCAAACCCCGACGGAGAAAGAGGTTCTCCGCCTCGACGGATCGCCGACGTCTGAGCGGCAACACAACGAGGCGGGCCAGGTCGGCGAGTAACCGAAGGACGATTCAAGCCAACACGATCACGCCCCGATCATGCCACAGGTCGGTGAAGGTCCCGCTACGGCGGCAGTGCGTCCCGGATTCAATATTTGCGGAGCACAGGGACGGAATGTTTACGACGGCTCCTTTTCAAGAAGCAGGGCGTCACCCAGCCGATTGCGCATCGACGGCCGCCTTGTACAGCGACTGCTTGGGTTGGGCGAACACCCGCCGGAGCAGCGGTTCGAACTCACTGATCGGCAGCGCCGGCGCCTTGGGGTCGAAGGCCAGGTTGTCGTACAGCGCAACGAACTCCTCGGTGCGCTGATAGTGGGCATGGCCCTTGAACATGTCGCGCATATTGCGGTCCATGCCGATGTGGTGGAAGAAGTTGTAGCCCTGGAAAATGGCGTGCTTCTCGATCATCCAGTGGTTGGCCTCGCTTACGAAGGGCCTGAGGATCGTGGCAGCCAGGTCGGCATGGTTGAAGGTGCCGAGCGTGTCGCCGATGTCGTGCAACAGCGCACAGACCACATACTCCTCGTCGCGGCCGTCGCGCAGCGCTAGCGTGGCGGTCTGCAGGCAATGGGTGTAGCGGTCGACGGGGAATCCGCCGTAGTCGTTCTGCAGCAGTTGCAGATGGGCGATCAGCCGATCGGGCAGCTTCTTCGCGAACTGCAGGAACTCGCCGCCGATCAGTCGCCACTCGGCCGCCGTGCTGTCTTGCATGCGGCTGAACTGGGCATGTGCGCTCATAGGTGAGCCTCCGTTGATGAGGGGTTGGACGGGGGACTTCATACACCCGCGGCGGTGCGCCCGCGAATCAGATCGCTGGCATTCTCACCGACGCGTCCGGCGAACGCACTTTCCTCGCGCCCGAGGCGCAGCGCCGGGCCCGCCCCATGGCCGCCCCCATGCCCCGCCCTCGACCGCCGCGCCCCGGGCCACTCCGGTGGAGAGGCGGGCACTCGCGGGCCGCCTCGGGGACGCCGCCCTCCAGCCCCGCCAGACCCGCCAGGTTCCCAGATCGCCGGCCTGCCGCCCGCCCGGGACGCTTGGTTGGCACAGTTTCCGATAGTCCGCAGGTCAGCCATCGATGGCCCCGGAGAGTCCGCGGGTGATACCCGGAACCCGTAGTCAAATCAATCGAGTTGGAAATGGTGGCCAGGGACGGAATCGAACCATCGACACGCGGATTTTCAGTCCGCTGCTCTACCAACTGAGCTACCTGGCCACGGTAGGTGCCCAGCCGGTCGGCCGGGCCACTGGAAGGGCCGGAATTAGACCCGAGGGACTCGCCGGCGTCAAGGACGCCGCCGCGTGTCTGGCGTCCCAAAACTCAACGTTTCCGCGCATTTAGCGCCGGGCGTGCACCCCGGTGACGAGCCAGACTTGGCACGAACGACGCCGCCCGCAGATCTGCCTTACACTTTTGTAAGGAAACTTTATGGTAGTAAGGCGCCATGAGCGAAGCGAAGATGACCAGCAAGGGACAGATCACCGTGCCCAAGGACGTTCGGCTGAAACTCGGCCTGAAGCCCGGCGACCGGATCCGCTTTCTGCTCGAGGCGGACGGGCGGGTGCGGCTCATGCCAGCGAAGCGCGACATCTCCGAACTCGTGGGCATTCTTCCCACGCCGAAGCGGGCCTTGTCGATCGAGGAAATGGACGAAGCCATTGGACGTGCCGTTGCAGAGAAGTTCGCGCGCCATGATCGGGATTGATACGAACGTCCTGGTGCGCCTGATCGTCGCCGATGAGCCACGTCAGACAGCGATCGCGCAGGACTTCATTCGCGACCATTGCACCCCGGACGACCCCGGATTCATCTCGAACGTCGTCCTGGCGGAAGTCGCGTGGATTCTCACGCGAGGCTATGGCTACCCCAGAGGCGCAATCGCCGACGCGATCGAGCGGATCATGGAGATTGCGCAGCTGCAGACCGAATCATCGACCGACGTAGCCTCCGCCCTGGGCGACTATCGCCGGGGCCCAGCCGGCTTCACCGATTGCCTGATCGCACACCTGAACCGCACCGCGGAATGCAGCCACACCGTTACCTTCGACCGCAAGGCGGCGAAGCTGCCGGGGTTCGAACTGCTGAAGGCGTGATCAGCGCAGCTGACTGTCCTTGCTGCCGCGGCGGTTGTAGGGACCCCCGGCGGACGCCTGCTCCCGGTCGCGCTCGGCCTGGCAATTCACGCACAGCCGTACGCCCGGCATGGCCTGCCGCCGCGCTTCGGGAATGGCGACGCCACACTCCTCGCACTGCTCGAGGCTCGGCCCCGTGGGCAGCTGCGCACGCGCGCGCTTGATCGCATCGTCGATGCTGTCGTCGATCTGCTGTTGCACGGCGCCGTCGCCGGCCCAACCGGTAGCCATGTTGTCGGTTCCCCTGCCCGGCCGAGAGACGTCGGCCGCACGCTCAGGTCATGAAGCCAAGGTCCCGGACCGCGAAGTTGCCGATCGACGGGGCGATGACCGGCAACTGCTGTTCGGAAACACCGAACCACCGCGCGAGCGTCGCCACGTACTGGTCGGAGGATACCCCAGGAATCAGGCGTCCCGACCCGACGTCGATCTCGCTGCCGATCTCGAGGAGCGGATAATCGCCGTAAAACTCGCGACCGCGGACGCTGTCGCCGATCACCATCTGGACGCCACCCCAGGCATGGTCGCTGCCGTCGCCATTCGACGTGAGCGACCGGCCGAAGTCGGATTGCGTGAACGTCGTGACGTTCGCAGCCACCCCCAGTTCCACCGTTGCCGCATGGAACGCCGCCAGGCTGTCACTGACGTTGCCGAGCAGGCCCGGCTGATTCTCCAGCTGGTCGTCATGCGTATCGAAACCGCCGGTCGCGACGAAGAAGATCTGGCGGGACATCCCCAGTTGCTCCCGGACCGCGATCATCCGGGCCACCGTCTGCAGCTGTGTCGCCAGCGAGGAATTCGCGGGGAACGGGGTGGCCAGGGTCGGGGCATTCGCCAGCGCGGCGTTGACGAGTTCCGCCTCCCCGATCACCCGCCGGTGAACCTCTGAATACGCGCGACCGTACACGGAGGGCTGCTCCACCGCCATCAGGCGCTCAAATGCCTGTCGACGCGCGAGTGGAAGCCCGGACTTCCCAAATGCCTTGAACACCTGCGGCCCCGATTCGCCCATGACGTAGGGCGACGCCAGGGTCCCCGCCTGCAGCACGGTATTGCCTGACAGAGATATGTTCGTCGCCAGCGGCTGGCCCGTCAGGTCAGCCGCAAGCACGTCCGCCATGCGTCCGGCCCAACCGGTCGTCGCCCGTCCCTTCCCGCGCAGTGTCTGCCACTGGCCCTGCTGGTCGTTGTGCGAAAAGAGCTGTGGCGGGAGCGGCGCGGTCTTGGCCCGGTACTGATCGAGGGTGAGCGGAACGATGAGCGGCCCGACGTTGGGAACGACGGCACAGCGTCCACTCTCGAAGAGGCCGGCCAGACCCGACATCGACGGGTGCATCCCGAATTCCCCGCCACCGACGGGACTCACCGGCAGCAGCGCATCGTGGGGCACCGCCAGGTTGCGTCGCGAAGCCGCGTAGGCGTTGTATTCGGCGGTCGATCGCGGGACGACCATGCTCCACGAATCGTTGCCGCCATACAGGAACACGCAGACCAGGGCCTTGTAGTCGCCGAACCCTCCGAGCCCTGCCGCCTGGGCGACGATCGTGCCCGGCGTGCGGCCGAAGGCGTAAAGCACTCCGCCCGCAGCGGCGGCACGGAGAAAGCGGCGTCGTGTCATTCGGCTCATGGTGCGTCCTCAGCGCAGGGTCGCGAACTCAGGCGACGTCACAATCAGAAACAGCGCCTCTTCGACGCGATCCGCGGCCCGCGTGACAGATACGCGACTGATGGCCGCGATCGCCTCGGCCTCGAGTTCGGGGCTGATCTGCCCACCGAGCAGCTTGTCGGCGACCTGCGCCACCAGTGCCGCCGGATCGGTCGCGAGCGCCATCTCGTCGTCGATGTCGATGACGACCACGCTCTGGCCAAGGCTGGAACGGCTGGAATTGCGCAGGAAGACCTGGTCATACAGTTCGTTTGCGAACGTCGTCGCGCGAAACCCGGTGACGATCTCGAGTTCTGGCGCCACCAGGCCGCGCTCCGCGATTTCGCCGGCAGGTGCATAGGCGGGACTGAAGAAGTTGAACACCGAAGGCGACTGCAGCGCCCCCTGCCCGGTGATGTCGACGATGTCGTCAAAGGCGTAGTCGCCGCGAGCGGACGCGGCGCCATAGGCCCGCAGGAACTGCACGAATCGCAGCAGCGGCTCCTTCAGCTTGCCTTCGGTATCGGCCGAAGGGGTCGCGCGGGCCTCAGGGTCGAGCAGGATGGCCTTCACGACCGCGGCAAGATTGCCGCGCTCCCCGGCGCCGTCATCATTGAACCGCGCGGCAACACGTGCAACGTACGCCGGAGACGGGTTGCTGGTCACGAGCCGCTTGATGAGCTGCTTCGCGACGAACGGCCCCACGTTCGGGTGGTTGAATACATTGTCGAGGGCATCCGCGAGATCCTGCTGCGCCGTCTGTCCCGCCGGCAGCACGCTCTTCGCCGCGCCGGGATAGACGAGAAGCGTCTTCGATTCCATGTCGTGCTGTTCCGGATACGCCTGCATCGGGACGACCTGGTTCTCGGCGGTTCCCTGTGCCTGGCTGAAGCTACCGGCGCCGGCGTAGGTCCAGCCCGTAAAGACCCTCGCCAGATTCTCGATGACGTCCTGGTCGTAGGTCGGGATCGGCTGCCCCTCTCCGTCGAGTTTCTCGGTACCGTCGAGATTCAACTGCACGAGGCCGATGGAGAACAACTGCATCAACTCACGCGCGTAGTTCTCGTCGGCCCGGATGTTCTGCTCGGCGTCGGGCTTCTGATTGCCGAGCATCGACAGGTACACACCCATCGCCGGGTGCAGCGTCACGGCCTCGAGCAACTCGCGGAAACTGCCGAACGCATGTTGTGCAAGCGTGTCGTTGTAGCTGGCCACGGCCAGCGGCATCTTCGTCAGGGCGCCAACCTCGGAGACGACGAGAACCTCGGACAGCGCGAACGACACTCGCTGCCTCAGCTGGTCGGGAGCATTGATGGCGTCGCCAAGCCAGTGCCGGCGTCGCAGGTCCAGCACGTAGGCTCGGCTGTGCGGATACAACGCGTAGTCAGCCTGCGTCCTCGGCAGCTGCAGCGAAACTGGTGCCGTCAGTTGCCCGTCGATCCAGCGGTCATAGGCTGTCGCAGGGTCACCGAGGGCCATTAGCTCGGCCACGGATGTCTCGGTCGGGCCGAAGCTGGCCTGACCGAGGAAGCGGAACGCCTGCTGCCGGGTAATCGCCGATCCCGGGGGCGTGACCGCGACCGTCACGGTCTGCCAGATGGACCCACCCGCGCCTGTGCACTCGAGCGTGAAGCTGGTTGTACCGCTCAACGCGCCTGAATTCTCCGACCCGCTCGTCGGCCTGGTACCACTCCATCCATCCTGTGCCGTGCAGGCGGTGGCGTTCGACGAGGACCAGATCAGCGTCACGGATCCTCCGCTGCTCACCGACAGCGGATTCGCCGTCAGCGTCAGCGTCGGGGCCGGTGGCGCCGTCACCGTCACGGTGACGCTCCGCGAGATCGTTCCGCCGTCCCCGTGCACTCGAGCGTGTAGGTCTGCGTCGCCGACAGTGCGCCGGTCGACTCCGAACCGCTGGTGCCCTTCGCGCCACTCCAGCCACCGCTCGCGGTGCACGCGTTGGCGTTGCTCGACGACCAGCTGAGCGTCGAGCTCGCGCCCGTCAGGATCGACAGCGGATTCGCGTCAGCGTCAGCGTCGGGGCCGGTGGCGCCGTGACCGTCACGGTGACGCTCCGCGACATGGTGCCGCCGTCCCCGGTGCACTCGAGCGTGTAGGTCTGCGTCGCCGACAGCGCGCCGGTCGACTCCGAACCACTGGTGCCCTTCGCGCCACTCCAGCCACCGCTCGCGCGTGCACGCGTTGGCGTTGCTCGACGACCAGCTGAGCGTCGAGCTCGCGCCCGTCAGGATCGACAGCGGATTGCGCCGTCAGCGTCAGCGTCGGGGCCGGTGGCGCCGTGACCGTCACGGTGACACTCCGCGAGATGGTCCCGCCGTCCCCGCTGCACTCGAGCGTGTAGGTCTGCGTCGCCGACAGCGCGCCGGTGGACTCCGAGCCGCTGGTGCCCTTCGCGCCACTCCAGCCACCGCTCGCGGTGCACGCGTTGGCGTTGCTCGACGACCAGCTGAGCGTCGAGCTCGCGCCCGTCAGGATCGACAGCGGATTGGCCGTCAGCGTCAGCGTCGGGGCCGGTGGCGCCGTCACTGTCACGGTGACGCTCCTCGACACCGTGCCGCCGTCCCCCGTGCACTCGAGCGTGTAGGTCTGCGTCGCCGACAGTGCGCCGGTGGACTCCGAACCGCTGGTGCCCTTCGCGCCACTCCAGCCACCGCTCGCGGTGCACGCGTTGGCGTTGCTCGACGACCAGCTGAGCGTCGAGCTCGCGCCCGTCAGGATCGACAGCGGATTCCGCGGTCAGCGTCAGCGTCGGCGCCGGTGGCGCCGTCACCGTCACGGTGACACTCCGCGAGATGGTCCCGCCGTCCCCGCTGCACTCGAGCGTGTAGGTCTGCGTCGCCGACAGCGCGCCGGTCGACTCCGAACCACTGGTGCCCTTCGCGCCACTCCAGCCACCGCTCGCGGTGCACGCGTTGGCGTTGGTCGACGACCAGCTGAGCGTCGAGCTCGCGCCCGTCAGGATCGACAGCGGATTCGCCGTCAGGGACAGCTGCGGTTTGCACGGCGCCTTGCCGGCCGGTCGCAGTTTCGCGCGTTCGCGCCGGACGCCGAGGCCGCGACAATCTGAATGACCGCAGGTCCGAGAGACAGCGTGCCAGACGCGGAGGCACCGCCGATACCTTCAGAACGCGCACTCGATACCGCGAACGCCAACAGGCCCGCCGCAATCCCCACCATCCGCCAGCTGACATGCGACATCTAAGACACCACCTGACCCACGAATCACCCGAACACGGAACACGGAAACACTCGTCGGCGCGAAGTGTCCGGGCACAGTCGGTCCGTCGTCAACAGCAACTGCAACAAGTCATCACGCAAGCAGATGGAGAACAGCCGAGACCGACGTCGGAATCACGCCGTCGGATGCGTGTTTGAATCAGTCTCGAATCGAGTTCTGGAAAATTTTCCGACGCTCGACGTAAACGACGTCGACTGCGAACTTCAGTCATTGCTGTCGATGCCCTATTGACGACGATGCGATCGTCTGAAAGCTGCCGCGATGCAGCACGACCGTCCCGCCGACGAGGTCACCCCACGTTGAAAAACTGCAACTCCCCAAACCGTTCCCCGGACGGATCGGCGGCGGCACCTGAGGGCTCACCCAGTCGATCCGCCCACCCACGCGCGTCGGTGAGCGCCTCTGCGTAGAGCCGCGTCCGGGCGTCGGCGGTCAACGCCGTTTCCTCGCAGCCCCCGGCCTGCAGCGCCGCCTCGAGCGCAAAGGCGGCGTGGCTCTCGCAGTATTCGCGATGGCTCCACGCACCGGTGGTCTCGTCGAATCCGTAGAGCGGCAGGAACCGGTGCCCGAGGTCCGCGACGAACTCCACCGCATCCATCACGAACCCGGCCTCGATGTCGTCCATGGCGTAGTGGAACCCCACGCGGCACCAGCCGGGCTTGATGCCCTGGAAACCCTTGCGCACCCAGTCGCGGTAGAGCTCGGACGTAGGCTGGTCGATGCCGAGCAGCCGGTGGCCGTACGGCCCGGCACAGGAGCAGCCGGCGCGGGACTGGATTCCGAAGAGGTCGTTGAGCAGCGCCGTGACGAACTTCGGATGCAGGTAGCGCCCACGCGGGTCGCGCAGGTTGAACGACACGATGCCGATCCGACGCGAGGGGTCGGGATTGCCGAGGATCTCGATGCGCTCGTGGGCATTCCAGCGTCGCATGGCCCGCTGCAGCAGCTGCTGCTCGCGGGCCTCGATGCGTTCGATCCCCACCCGGCGCTTGAGGTCCATGGCCAGGGCGGCCTTGAGCGTCTGCAGCACGCCGGGCGTGCCGGCCTTCTCGCGCTCCTCGATGTCGGCGATGAAGTCCTGGTCGAGCGGGCTGACGTAGTCCACGGTGCCGCCACCGGCGACGCTGGGCGGCAGTTCGCGCTGGTAGAGTCGCTCGTTGAAGACCAGCACGCCGCTCGAGCCCGGGCCGCCGAGGAACTTGTGGGGCGAGATGAACACGGCGTCGAGCGACGGGTCGCCGCCGTCGGCATCGCGCGGCGGGTTCATGTCGATCTCGACGTAGGGCGCACTCGCCGCGTAGTCGAAGCAGGCGTAGGCACCGTGCGCGTGCAGCCGCCGCGCAATCTCGTGCACGGGCGAGCGCATCCCCGTGACGTTGGAGGCCGCCGAGAACGAACCGATCCGTAGCCGTCCCTGGTACGCGGGCTCGGCCAGGAGTTTCTCGAGGTGCGCGAGGTCCACGCTCCCGTCCTCCGCAAGGTTCACCTCGACGACCGTGGCGAGCCCCTGCCGCCACGTCACTTCGTTCGAGTGATGCTCATACGGACCGACGAAGACCACCGGCTGGTGCGACTGCTGGAAGCGGCGGAACGCCTCGAATCGCTCGTCGCCGAGGAACTGCCGCAGTTCCTCGCCGAGCACCTGGCGCGTCGCCGGCGGCAGTGCGACACCGAGGATCTGCTGCAGCTTGTCGATGGCGCCGGTCGCGCCGGTGCCGCAGGCAACGATGCGGCCGTGCGGCCCGGCGTTGACCGAGCGCTTGATCATGCGCTCGGCCTCGTGCAGCAGACGACTCATGCTGCGACCGGTGATGTCGTCCTCGGTGTGGGTGTTGGCGTAGATGCGCTGCAGCGTCTGCAGATAGCGTTCGACGAAGATCAGGCAGCGGCCCGAGGCCGTGTAATCGCAATACACCATCAGGCGCCGGCCGAACGGCGTCTCGAACGCCGAATCGATGCCGACGATCTGTCGACGCAGGAAATCGAAAGTCCATTCGTGCATGGACGGATTGTACGGCCCCCTGCCCCGCCGTTGCGGACGCTGCGCGACGGGGGCGTATCCGATTGTTTTCAAGGGCTCTTTTTCTCGACGGAGATTGCCTCATCTGCGTATTCCCAGAGCGCCGCCCGGGGCGAGGAATCGCGGCGTCGGCCGCAAAGGGCAAGGGCGCGATCACCGTGGAGCTCGCCGGCCGCGTCGACCCGACCAAGGTCGTGCGCATCGCCCTGGAGAACGCCGTCTCGGTGGCGAGCATCCTGCTGCTGACCGAGGCCACGATGACCGAACTGCCCGCGAAGGAGAAGCCATTGCCCGCCGAGGCTGCGGAGTATCAGGCCAGGCGGGACATTCACCTATTTCCGCCGCTGAAAATAGTGAATGTCCCCTTTTTCCACGAGCGGCCTGCGGGGCTAAACTCAAACAGAAGGCGCTCGTGCCCTACACAGACGGGAGCACTGCCATGATGCATCACTCTTCGATTCCGCACGTCGGCGCGCAGGATCCCGAGCTCAAGAACTCCCCGATCGCCGAGGAAGAAGACGAGGACACCGACGTCATCCGCCAGCAGGTCCCGGGCGAGCCCGTGTGCTATTTCAACGGCACGGAGTACAAGCACGGCACGTACGTCGTGAGCGGCTCGGAGCTGCTGCAGTGCAGCTACGGCGTGTGGGTCGAATCCGCCGCCAGCGACCCTCGCAACCTCTGACATCGGGCCCGACGCCGGCTCTCGCCTCGGGCGGGGGGCTTGTCGTACCCTAGTTTCGCCGGGTCTCCCCGGGGAACGAGGGACAGACGACAATGGACATCCGCGGCCGGCGCCAGAGCAGCAACATCGAGGATCGCCGCGGCATGCGGCCCGTCCGCACGGGCGTCGGCCTGAGCATCGGCGGCCTGCTGTTCCTGCTCGTGCTGAGCCTGCTCGGCATCAACCCGCTGCCGTTCATGGGCGTCGCGACCAAGGCGCCCGAGGTGCAGATGGAGGACACCGGCCAGCCCTACCAGGAGTCCGTGCAGGAGTCCGAGCTGCATCAATTGACGGCGGTCGTGCTCGCCGACACGGAAGACACCTGGAACGCCCTGCTGCCGCAGTACGGCGTGCAATACCGCGAGCCCACGCTGGTGCTGTTCGACGGCATGGTCGGGTCGGCCTGCGGCACCGCAGAGTCGGCAACCGGGCCTTTCTACTGCCCGCTCGACCAGAAGCTCTACATCGACCTGTCCTTCTACAACGAGCTCTCGCAACGCTTCGGTGCGCCAGGCGACTTTGCGCAGGCCTACGTGATCGCGCACGAGGTCGGGCACCACGTCCAGAACCTGGTCGGCACCGCCGCGAAGGTGCGCGAGGCCCAGCAGCGCATGGGCCAGGCCGAGGCGAACGCACTCTCGGTGCGGATGGAGCTCCAGGCGGACTGCTACGCGGGCGTCTGGGCCAACAACGCGGCCCGGTCGCGGCAACTGCTCGAAGCGGGCGACGTCGAGGAGGGACTCAATGCCGCGAGCGCCATCGGCGACGACCGACTGCAGAAGATGGCCCAGGGCCGCGTGGTTCCCGACGCCTTCACGCACGGCAGTTCCGAGCAGCGCGTGCGGTGGTTCCGCCAGGGCCTGGAGTCCGGGTTGCCGGAGGCCTGCGATACCTTCGCGGCGCGTGACCTGTAGCCGCGATCGTCGGCGTCGCCGACGGGCCCGGGTCAGAGATCGAGCTTGCCGGCGTAGCCGGTGAGTTCGAGGTAACCGCGGCCCAGCGGGTCACCCTCCGCCGACTGCAGCTGCACCGGCCCCTCCCAGTAGATCGTGCCGGTGCTCGCCCGCGAGTCGAGTTCCGCGTCGTCCATCAGGGGCCGGACCCGATACTCCCGCTCGCCGACCCGGACGCGCCACTCCACCGGGTATTCGGCACCGGTGCGCGGCGATCGCCAGTGGCGAACGGGCGTCCAGGTGATTTCCTCGCGCGCGTAGGTGCGCACCACGCCATCCGCCGAGCGCAGGGTCGCCGCGGCCCAGCGCGCCGCGCCCGACGCGTCCCGCATCCGGAACGCCATCAGTGCCCCGCCGTCCTCGAGGTTGATGCCCATCCAGTCCCAGCCACGCGCCTCCGCGTCCATCACGTCGCTCGACCACTCGTGATCGAACCACGCCATGCCCGTGACCGCCCGCGGACGCCCGTCGATCGTGATCTCGCCACTCACGCGCAGCTGCGGCAGGCTGTAGTAGTAGCTCGCCGACGCCGGGTCGGGTCCCTTGCGGCTGAACCCGTCCTCGCCCTGCAGGAGCGGCGCCTGCACCCGCTCGAGATCGAGCTCCATGTGGAAATCATCGCCCTGCACGCGGGCCTGATAGCGGTCACCCGCCTGGCGCAGCGACCAGTCGTCGAGGCGCAGGTCCACCTCGCCTTCCCGGGCGAACGCGAGGTCGAATCCGGCGCGGGCCGATCGCTCGGCATGACGCAAGCGGCCGTGCGCGGGCTCGGCGAGTGCCGCGTGCCCGAAGAGGATCTGTTTCGGCGCGAAGCGGCTGGGGTTCGCCTCGCCGATGCCGGGCCGGACGCGGAAGAACGTCACCTGGAATCCGATCGGCGCGGCACCTTCGTCTTCCACCCATCCGGTGACGTACCACCACTCGATGCGGAAGTCCGGGTGCGCGCCCTCGTCGGCCGGAAAGTCGAGCACGACGCCCGGCGCCACCGCGGGGTAGGACAGCTGCGCCCGGGCGGGCACGATCGCCACGAACAGGGCGAGCAGCAGGCCGGTGAACGCGAGCACGCCCTTCGTCACCAGTCCTCCTTGACGGCCCGCACGACGTCGTCGCCCATCGCCTGTCGACCGCTCACCGCCGCGGTGAGCGCGGCCGCCGCGACCAGCACCCCGCTCAGCACGCCGAGCAGGCCCCAGGGGACGTGCACGTCCATGGTCCAGTGGAACGACTGCCGGTTGACGACGTAGATCAGGATCAGGCTGACGATGCCGCCGACGACGAGTCCGGTCGCCACACCCACGGCCCCGAGCGCGGCGCCCTCGAACGCGAGCATCCGTCCGATCTCGCCGCGCGTCACGCCCAGGTGCCGCAGCATGCCGAACTCGCCGCGCCGGGCCAGCACCTGCGAACTGGTGCTGGCGCTGATGCCGAACAGGCCGATGAGCACGGCGACGGCTTCGAGCAGGTAGGTGACGGCGAACGTGCGGTCGAAGACCCGCAGCGACAGCCGGCGGATCTCGCGCGGATGGGCGATCTCGTAGTCCCCGCCCCGCTGCAGCCGCTCGCGAATCCGTGCCGCGACCTCCTCCGGACCTGCGCCGGGCTCGAGCCACAGGGCGGCGGTGGTGGCGCGCGCGTCCCCCGTCTGTTGCACGAAGACCTCGCGCGGCATGACGATCGAGCCGCCCGGCCGCTCGTAGTCGCGCCAGAGTCCGCGCACGCTGGCCCGCAGGACCTGTCCGCCGAGCGGCAGGTCGAATTCGCTGCCGACGTCGAATCCGCGCAGGTCCAGCGCGGCTTCCGATGCCCAGACCGGCACCGTCCCGGGCGACGCGGGTCGAGGGTCCTCGCGTCTGAGCGGCAGGATGCGATTCGCGGTCTCCTCGGTGATGGGTCTCGCGATCACGGTGAGCGGCAGTCCGCCCCCGGGCAGCGCCACGTCCTGGAAGCGCACGAAGTCCGCGCGAGACACGCCGCTCACGCCGCGGATGACGTCCTGGGCCTCGGTATCGAGAAAGCTCGACAGTCCGGCCGATCCGGCACGCACGTAGACGTCGGCCGGCAGGATGCGCTGCATCCAGTCATCCAGCGAATTACGGAACGAGTACACCATGATGCCCATCGCGACCATCAGGCTGAAGCTCACGAGCACCGCGGCGATGCTGACCGTCGAGCGGCGCGCGGTGCCCCGCAACTGGGCGGCGGCGACCTGCAGCCACGCGGGGCCCGCCGCCGGCAGGCGGTCGAAGGCAAGGTGCGAGAGCGTGGGCGCGAGGAACACGGCCCCGAGCAGCAGGCAGGCGATGGCCGCGTACCCTGGCAGGGCAATGCCCTCGAGCGGCGGCAGCCAGAGCGCGCCGGCGGCCGCGACGAACAGCAGCACGGCGATCCTGCCGTGGCGGCGCGCTTCGAGCGGGGCTTCGTCGCCGGCCTTGAGCGCCACCGCCGCGGGCACCGCTGCGGCCTCGCGTGCCGGGCCGAGCGTCGCGGCGACGGCCGCCCCGACGCCGAGCAGGAAGAAGACGAGGATCTCGACCGGCTGCACCGACAGCTGCGGGGCGATGCCCCGGAAATAACCGGCGCCGAGGTCCGCCCCGAACGCCGCGAGCCCCGCGCGCGCCACCACGATCCCGAGGGCGACCCCGAGTCCGGCCCCGAGCATGCCCACGAGGGCGCCGGACAGCAGCGACGCACCGAGCTGCTCGCGCATGGTCATGCCCATCGCGTGCAGCAGGGCAATTTCGCGGCGACGCCGCGCGACCGCGAGCGACTGCGTCGCATAGACCAGGAACGCACCGGTGAACAGCGCAACCAGCGCCAGCGCGGTCAGGTTGGAGCGGTAGGCACGCGAGAGGCGCACCGCGTCGTCGCTCGCCTCGCCCGGCGTGGTGAGGCGAACGCCTGGCGGCAGGATGGCCCGGATGCCCGACTGCACGACGGCGGGATCGGCGCCGGCGACCAGCCTCAGGTCCACGCGGTCCAGCCGGCCGAGGCGATCGAGACGCCACTGCGCGGTCGCGATGTCGAGCATGCCGAGCGGCTGGCGGTACTCGCCGGCGGGCAGCAGGCCGACGACGCGCAGCGCGATCACGTCGAGTCCCACCTGCACTTCGAGCGCATCACCAACCGCGACCTCCAGCGATTGAGCCGCCGCGGGACTCAGCCAGACGGCATCCTCGGCGAGCATCCCGTCTCCCTGCGAGGCCGTCGCCCCGGCCGCCGCGAGCCCCGGCTGCAGCGCAGACGCCCGGAAGGGATCGATGCCGACGAGCTTCAGCGAGCGGTCACGACCGGGCAAGCGGGCCTGCACTTCGACGACCGGACTCGCGACGGCCACGCCCGGGAGCGCCGCCAGTCGTGGGTAGAGTTCCTCGTCGAACCCGAGGCCCGGCGCCTGCACCGACAGGTCGGCCATGCCGAACAGGCTGCGCGAGGCGAGCTGCACCTCGTCGGCCGCGACGCGATTGATCAGGTAGACCGAGAACCCGAGCGCGACGCCGAGGCCGATGGCGATGATGGCGAGCAGGGTTCGCCCCGGCGCCTGGCGCAGCGGACCGAGCGCGGCGGCGTCCAGAACGGCCCGGCGCGGGCCAGGCAGCCTCGCGCGGGAAGCGCCGAGGGTCACGACGGCGGCGCCGGAACGGAACGCGCGTGCAGCCCCGAACGGGTGAGCTCGTAGATGCGGTCCGTCGTCGCCGCGGCGTTCGCGGAATGGGTCACGAGCACGCCAGCGGCGTTGTCGCGCTTGATCTGCGCACGCAGGATCTCGAGCGTCATCGCGGCGTTGTCCGGATCGAGATTGCCGGTCGGCTCGTCGGCGAGCACCAGGGCCGGGCGATGCGCGAGCGCGCGGGCCACCGCGACCCGCTGCATCTCGCCGCCCGACAGCTCGCGCGGCAGGCTGCCGGCACGGTGCTCGAGACCGACCGCCGCCAGCAGCTCGAGGACGCGTCGTTCGGCATCGGGTCCCGACTGCCCGTTGAGCGCGAGGGGCAGGCCGACGTTGCGGGCTACGGTCAGGTGCGGAAGGAGGTGGAAGGCCTGGAAGACGAACCCCATCCGCGAGCGTCGCACGAGCGTGCGCGCGTTCTCGTCCAGTCGCGCGAGGTCGGTGTCCTCGAGGAGGATCTGACCCTCGTCCGGCCGGTCCAGGCCCGCGACGAGGTTGAGCAGCGTGGATTTGCCCACGCCCGACTCGCCGACGATGGCGACGTACTCGCCCGGACGGACTTGCAGTTGCAGGCCGTCGAGGACGCGACGGCCGCTCGGTCCGCCATACGACTTGGTCAGGTTGCGAACGTCGAGCATGGAACCCTAATCGTAGTCCATGACTCGAGCGGATTCAGGGCAAAAGCGGGGAATAGCCCGCCTGGGTCGACCCGAAAAGGAGAATGCTCCCTATTTCACCAGGGGTGCGAGGTATGAAACGCACTTGTCGAGGCTCGCCAGCTGCGAGTAGTCGCTCTCGGGCACCTCGACACCGAGATCGCGCTTGAGCGCGATAGCGAAATTGAGCGTGTCCATCGAGTCGAAGTCGAACTGATCCCGGAAGTCCGTGCCGGGAATCACGGTCGCTGCGTCGACGTCCGGCGCAATCTCCGTCACGAGTTCGAGCACGCGCGCTGCCAGTTGCTCACGGTTCATGGCTGACCTCAGAGTGAATCCGGCCTGCCCAGTCGCTCGACGATATCCGCGAGGAACTGCCCGCCGAGACGCCCGTCCGTGACGCGATGGTCCGCGCCGAGCGACACGGTGACCACCTGCCGCGGCTCCACCCGCCCCTGCACGACGCCCGCGCGCTCGACGACGGCACCGGCACCGACGATGGCCACCTGTGGCGGCTGGATGATTGGAAAGACTGTCTCCACCGCGGCGTCGCCCAGGCTGGTGAGGATGATGGTCGGCGCCGCGAGCTCACTTGCGCGCAGCCGGCCGGCGCGGGCCCGCATCACGAGCGCACGGAAGTCCTGCATCAGGGCCGCGAGCGGCTTGTCGGCCGTGTCCATGATGGCGGGCGCCACGAGTCCGCCGCCGCGCAAGGCCACGGCCACCCCGACGTGCGCGACCGGGCTTTCCTCGTACCGACCGTCGCGGAAGTATCCGCTGAATCCCTTGCGGTCGCGGCAGGCAAGCGCGATCGCCTTCACCAGCAGCGCGGCAAGCAGCAGCCGCTCGTCGACCGGTACCGAAGCGTTGTGCGCCCGCAGCCATTCGACGACGTCTGTCACGTCCGCGGTGGTCGAGAGATAGTAGTGCGGGATCTCGCGCTTGGAGCGCGACATGGCCGCGGCGATCGCCGTGCGCATCCCGCCCCCCGGCTCGCCGGCGGTCACCGCGGGCGCCGCTACTGCTTCGGCTGTTTCGGCTGTTTCGGCTGTTTCAGCTGGGCGGACCGATTCGACTTGCTCGGCCGACGGCCGTGCGCGTTCCACGTCGTCGAGCGTGATCGCCCCGTCCGGCCCGGTGCCCTGCAACGACTCGACGTCCACCTCGAGTTCGCGGGCCCGCTTGCGTGCGGCCGGCGAGATCTTCCTGCGGGACCCGGCCTCACGCGCAGGCGTGGCCACGGCGCGCTCGGCCGCGACCGCCTGCGGCTCCACCGTCGCCTCGCGCGCCGGCGTCGTCGGTGGGGTCTCGACGTCCTCGCCAGGCGCGGCGGCCGTGGGACCCGCCGGCCCGCCCTCGGCCTCGATCCGTGCCAGCGCCGTCCCCACCGGCACCCGGGTTCCCGGCTGCACGAGGATCTCGCGCACTACGCCGTCCTCGAAGATCTCGACGTCGATGGCCCCCTTGTCCGTCTCGACGACGGCCACGACGTCGCCGCGCTTCACGCGACTGCCAGGTTGGACGTGCCACTCCACGAGGGTGCCGGCATCCATGTCGGCGCCCGAGGGCCGGCAGCCTGAATTCAATGGTCATGACCGATCATCCTCCGCACCGCCGCGACGATCCGCGCCGGGTTCGGGAGCGCGGCGTCCTCGAGGTGCTTGGGGTACGGCATCGGGACTTCCTCCGTGCAGACCCGCGCGATCGGCGCATCGAGCTCGTAGAACCCCTGTTCGACGACCCGCATCGCGATCTCCGCCGACAGGCTGGCCGTGCGCCAGCCTTCGTCGACCACCAGCAGGCGATGCGTCTTCCCGAGCGACGCCAGGATCGTCGCGTCGTCCAGTGGCCGCAGGCTACGCAGGTCGACGATCTCGGCCTCGACGCCGCCGCCGGCCAGTTCGTCGGCCGCCTCGACGCTGCGCCACAGGCCCGCGCCGTAGGTCACGATCGTGACGTCCCGGCCCGGCCGGTGGACGCGTGCGCCCGTGAGTTGCACGTCGCTCGCCGCCTCCGTCAGCTCCCCCTCCATGTTGTAGAGCGAGATGGGCTCGAAGATCGACCACGGGATCCGGGCTCTCGAGCGCGGCGCGCAGCATGCCGCGCGCATCGTCGATCGTCGCGGGCTCCACGACCCGCAGCCCCGGCACGTGCGCGTACCAGGCCTCGAGGCTGTGTGAATGCTGGGCCGCCAGCTGCCGCCCGGCGCCGGTGGCTATCCGGATCACGACGGGCACGTGGAACTGCCCGCCGGACATGTGCGAGATCGTCGCCGCGTTGTTGACGATCTGGTCGAGCGCCAGCAGGCTGAAGTTGACCGTCATGATCTCGACGATCGGTCGCATGCCGCCCATCGCGGCGCCGATGCCGGCGCCGACGAATGCGGACTCGGACAGCGGCGTGTCGCGGATGCGTTCCTCACCGAACTCGTCGAGCAGTCCCTTGCTCACAGCGAAGCAGCCCCCGTACTTGCCGACGTCTTCGCCCATCAGGAAGACGCGGGGATCGTCACGCAGCGCCTCGCAGAGGGCGCGCTTCACCGCCTCGCGGTAGGTGATCCGCTCCGCAGCCGGGGCCGTCATGCCGCGACCTCCCGGTAAACGTGGCGAGCGAGATCCTCGACGGGCTCCCACTCGGCGGCCTCGGCGAAGGCCACCGCGGCCGACACCTCCTCGTCGGCCTCTTGCCGGAGGCGCAGGAAGTCGTCCTCCGTCATCAGCCCCTCGGCCTTGAGGCGGTTCGTGAACGCGACGATCGGCCCGCGCTTGCGCCACTCCTCCACCTCGGCCTTGTCGCGGTAGAGCTGCGCGTCGAACATCGAATGCGCACGGAAGCGATAGGTGCGGCATTCGAGCAGCACCGGCCCGCGCCCGCCGCGCGCATGGTCGGCGGCGCTGCGCACGGCGGCCTCCACGGCCAAGACGTCCATGCCGTCGACGGCGGCCGCACGCATCGCGTAGGCGGTCGCCTTGGCCTGGATGTCCGTCTGCGACTCCGACCGCTCGAGCGCCGTCCCCATCGCGTAGAGGTTGTTCTCGCAGAGGAACAGCACGGGCAGCTTCCACAACGCGGCCAGGTTCATGGACTCGTGGAACTCGCCCTCGGCAGCGGCCCCTTCACCGAAGAAGCACGCCGCCACGTTGCGACTGCCCTGCAGCTTCTCCGCCAGCGCCAGCCCGAGGGCGATTGGCAATCCACCCCCCACGATGGCGTTGCCGCCGTAGAAGCGCGTCCCGGCGTCGAAGATGTGCATCGAACCGCCGCGTCCGCCGCTGCAGCCGGTGCGCTTGCCGTACAGCTCCGCCATGAGCGGCCCCATGCCGATCCCGCGCGCGATCGCATGGCCGTGCTCGCGGTAGGTCGAGACGACCGCGTCGCCGGAACCGAGCACCTGCATCGCACCGACCGCGATGGCTTCCTCGCCGTCGCACAGATGCAGGAAGCCGCGGATGAACCCCTTGCCGTAGAGCTCGGCGCAGCGTTCCTCGAACTGGCGGATGCGCAGCATCTCGCCGAGCAGGTGCAGGCCGCGCTCGCGCGTGACAGTCGACGAGGATGCCGCGCTCACGAGGCCCCCTCCAGCGTCGACAGGTCGCCTTCGGGCAGGCCGAGTTCACGGGCCCGCAGCAGCCGGCGCATGATCTTGCCGCTGCGCGTCCGCGGCAGCTGTTCCGAGAACGCGATCTCGCGCGGAGCGACGGCGACCCCCAACTGGCGGCGTGCGTGTGCCAGGATGTCGCGTCGCAGTGCCTCGCTCGGCGCCTGGCCGCTCTTGAGTTCCACGAACGCCTTGACCGCCGAACCGGCGATGGGGTCCGGGACGCCGATCACCCCCGCCTGCGAGACCGCGGGATGCGTCATCAGCGTGCTCTCGACCTCGAACGGACTGATGAGGTGCCCCGCCGCCTTGATGACGTCGTCGGCACGACCGACGAACCAGAAGTAGCCGTCCGCGTCGCGCTTCGCGAGGTCGCCCGACAGGTACCACCCCTCGCGGAAGCACTTCCGATAGCGCTCCTCGTCGTCGAGGTAGCCGCGGAACATGGACGGCCATCCAGGCCGGAGCGCGAGTTCGCCGACGGTCCCGGGTTCGTCCACGACGTCCACCCCGCCGTCGTCGCGTGGCCGGACGATGCCCGCTTCGACGCCGGGGACGGGCCGCCCCATGGAACCCGGACGCACCTCCAGGCTCGGATAGTTGGCGATCATGATGGCGCCGGTCTCGGTCTGCCACCAGTTGTCGTGGAAGGGCATCCCGAACGCCTCGACGCCCCACACCACGGCCTCGGGGTTCAGCGGCTCGCCGACGCTCGCGAGATGCCGCAGGGCCGGGTAGGTCCGCGCCCGCGCGAGCCCGGTGCCCGCCTTCATCAGCATCCGGATCGCCGTCGGCGCCGTGTACCAGACGGTGACTCGCTCGGACTCGAGGATCTCGTACCAGCGCGGCGCATCGAACTCCTCGCGATCGACCAGCAGCGTGACGCCGCAGGCCAGCGGCGCGATCACGCCGTAGGAAATGCCGGTGACCCAGCCCGGATCGGCGGTGCACCAGTACACGTCTCCGTCCTGCAGGTCGAGCACCCAGCGCGCCGTCGCGACGTGCGCGGTCACCGCGTCGTGCACGTGCAGCACGCCCTTCGGCCGGCCCGTCGTGCCACTGGTGAAGTGCAGCAGCGCGTAGTCGTCAGCGCTGGTGCCGACGGTCTCGAACTCCGGCGAGGCTTCGGCGAGCAGCACGTCGAGGTCGACCGTCCCCTCGGGCAGGTCGCCCGCGCCGGGCGTGCGCACGACGAGCACGTGTTCGAGGTCGGTCAGCTCCTCGCGGATGGATGCGACCTTGCGGCGATACAGCAGGTCCGTCGTCACCAGCACCCGCGCCGACCCGAGCTGCAGCCGCGACTTGACGGGCTCCGGACCGAAGGCCGCGAACAGCGGGCAGTACACGGCACCCGCCGCCAGCGTGCCCAGCACGGCCGCATACAGGGCCGGCACCCGACCCATCAAGGTCGCGACGCGCTCGCCACGGCCAACCCCGAGCCGCACCAGTACGTTGGCAAAGCGGCGCGCGTCCGCGGCCAGCTCGGCATAGGTGACGGCGCGGGTCTCCTCGCCACTCGCGAGATAGCGGATCGCAACCTGGTCGGCACGTTCGTCGAGGTGACGGAAGACGGCCTCGTGGGCGATGTTGATGCCGCCACCCGGCAGCCCGGAGAGAGACGCACGGGCCTGATCCCACCCGAACACCCGGCAGGTCCGGGCGTAGTCCTCGAGATTGGGCGCGCGCTGCAACGCGCCCGGGGCCTTGGAGATGGGAGACCACTCCATGTCGTTCCCCTTGCGCAGGCGAAGTTCGTGCACGTCCACTCTAGGCTCTTCCACCGCTGAGAAAATGCGCAGTTTCCGCGGACAGGTAGTTCCCCCGATGGTTCGTGCCGGCCGGCTCTGATAATCGGAACTGTGCCACCCCAGGGGACGGAGGATGCCGTGAACGCACGATCCGCTGCGCCCGTCGAACTCGACGTCGACGTGTCCGTGTGGGAGCGCATCTTCACCGTCGCACCGCTGGTGCTGGTCGGCACGCGCGAACCGGATGGCCGCTACGACCTGGCGCCCAAGCACATGGTGCTGCCGCTCGGCTGGCAGAACTACTTCGGCTTCGTCTGCACGCCGCGACACGCGACGTATGCGAACGCGGAGCGCGAGCGCGCCTTCACCGTCAGCTATCCGCGGCCGTCCCAGCTCGTGCACACCAGTCTCGCCGCGTCGCCCCGCTGCGCGGATGGCGAGCAAGCCCGCCATCGCCCTGCTGCCGACGGTGCCGGCACGGCGCATCGCGGGCGTCCTCGTCGAGGGCGCGACCCTGCAGCTCGAGTGCGAGCTCGAGCGCATCGTCGAGGGATTCGGCGAGAACGGGCTCGTCGTCGGCCGCATCGTCGCGGCCTACGCCGATCCGGCGGCATTGCGCGACGCCGAGCGCGAACCCGAGACGGTGCTGGCGGAATCGCCGGTGCTCGCCTACCTCCATCCCGGGCGATTCGCGGTGCTGGAGACGTCACTGTCGTTTCCATTCCCGGAGGACATGCAGAAGTGAGCGGCCTGCCGCCCGGCGTGGAACCCCAGGCGCTGCTGCACGAGGTGCGCTGGCGGCGCGAGCAGTTCCTGTCGCTGCTCGAGTCGCTCTGCCGGGTGGAATCCCCATCCCTCGACCGGGCCGGACGCCACGCGGTCCACGAACTGCTCGCCGCGAACCTCGAGGCGCTCGGCCTCGAGGTCAGGGAACTGCCGGGTCGCGCGCAGCGGCGGGCATCTCTATGCGCGGCCCCGCCGGCGGACGCGCCGGACGCCGATCCAGCTGGTCCTCGGTCACTACGACACCGTCTGGCCGACCGGGACGCTCGCCACGATGCCCTTCCGGATCGAAGGCGACCGTGCGCACGGGCCGGGTGTCTACGACATGAAGGGCGGCCTCGCGCAGCTGGTGGTGGCGCTTGCATCGCTGCGCGGCCTGGGGCTGCAGCCGGGCGTGACACCGGTCGTGCTGATCAATGCCGACGAGGAGGTCGGCAGCCGCGAGTCGGGCAGGCACGTGCGGCGCCTCGCGCGCATCGCCGACCGGGCACTGGTTCTCGAGCCCTCGCTCGGCATCGCCGGACACCTCAAGACCGAGCGCAAGGGCGTGGCGAGATACACCGTCACGGTGCACGGTCGGGCGGCGCATGCCGGCCTCGATCCCGGCGCGGGGGTCAGCGCCATCCTCGAGCTGTCGCACGTGATCCAGGCGCTGTTCGCGCTCAACGATCCGACGCACGGCATCACGGTGAACGTGGGCACGATCGACGGCGGCCTGCGCCCCAACGTCGTGGCACCGGAGAGTCGCGCCCACGTGGACGTCCGCACGCGCACGCTGGCGGACGCGGAACGCGTGGAGGCCGCCATCCGCGCCCTGCGACCCGCGATCGAGGGGACGACGCTGAGCGTGGAAGGCGGGCTCGGTCGACCACCCCTCGAGCCCACGCCTCGTAACCAGTCGCTGTTCGAGACCGCGCGCGCACTGGGTTCCAGCCTCGATCTCGAGCTCGACGGCGGACTGGCAGGCGGAGGCTCGGACGGCAGCACGGCGAGCCTCTACACGGCGACGCTCGACGGCCTCGGCCCGGTCGGCGACGGCGCACACGCCGCACACGAATACCTCGAGATCGGCCCGACCCTCGACCGCGCCGCCCTGCTCGCGCTGCTGCTGCTCGCGCCGCCGCGACAGCAAGCGGAGGCGTGAGGTGCGGCGCTACCTGCATGCCTCCGTGACCCGCATCACCGATTTCGAGCAGGTGCCGTTCGAGGTGCACGCGCTGGCGCGCGACCGCTGGGAGACCGCGGACTACGTGCTGGTCGAGGTGCTCGGCCCCTCGCACTATCCGTTCGAGATCGCCAACGGACGACTCGTGGACGCCGTGGCCGGGGATCTCGTGATCGGTGCCCTCGGCAAGCGTGCCGCGACGCTCGAGGTGGTGGGCGACTGGAGCAGCACGGGCGTCACCGGTGAAATGCACGCCCTCACGGGTGCCGGGCTGTTCGGGCTCGCGACATCGCTGTCCACCTGGCTCCGGCCGCTCACGCCGATCGTCTACCGGGGCCACGTCACGCGCGGCGACCGCAAGCTGAACATGCGCGACTTCGTGCGCGAACTGCCCCCCGCGATGCCGCGTGCGCCGATGATCCTGCTGATCGGCACGTCGATGTCGGCGGGCAAGACGACCACGGCACGGGTCGTGGTGCGCATGCTGGCGGAACGTGGATTGCAGGTGCTTGCGGCCAAGCTCACCGGTGCCGCCCGGTATCGCGACATCCTCTCCTGCCTCGACGTCGGTGCGGAACACGTGCTGGACTTCGTCGACGCGGGCCTGCCGTCCACCGTGTGCCCGGAGTCGGTCTACGCGCCGGCGCTCGAGCAGTTGCTGGCTCGCATGGCTGCGCTCGATCCGGACGTCATCGTGGCCGAGGCCGGCGCCTCGCCGCTCGAGCCCTACAATGGCACCGTGGTCTACCGGCGGATCGCCGACCGGGTGAAGCTGTGCATTCTCTGCGCGTCCGACCCGTACGCCGTACTCGGCGTGCAGGATGCGTTCCAGCTCAAGCCCGACCTGGTGGCGGGACCCGCGGCCAATACCACCGCCGCCGTCGAGCTGGTGGCACGCCTCACGGGCGTCCGTGCCCTGAACCTGCTCGAACGCAGCGGCGCCGAGGAGCTGCGCATGCTGCTCGACGCGCGGATCGTCCCGTCGTGCCAGCACTGAGCGCAGCGCCGGGCAGTGCCGCGGAACTGGCGGCCTTCGCCGACCTGCAGGCCCGGCTCCCGGATCTCTTCCGCCGCGTGTTCTCGGACCCGGCCGCGCCGCGCACCGTGGTGATCGTGCCCGGCCTCAGCATGGACCCGGAGGTGCTCGCGCGCGTGGTGGGTGGCCTGCATTACGAGGAACGGCAACTCGCGATGCTCATGCTGCTGCGCCTGCCCAGGACCCGCATCGTGTTCGTGAGCAGCACGCCGATCGAACCCGCGATCATCGATTACCACCTCGACCTGCTGGCCGACGTTCCACGCGAGGATGCGCGACGGCGGCTGGTGCTGCTGTCCGCCAGCGATCCGTCGCCGCAGACCCTGACGCAGAAGATCCTCGATCGGCCGCGGCTGCTCGAGCGGATTCGGCGCGCGACCGGCGACCCGACGCTCGCACACCTCTCCTGCTTCAACGTCACGCCGTGCGAACGGACGCTGGCCGTGCGGCTCGGTATTCCCCTTGTACGGTTGCGACCCGGCCTTCGCAGGAATTCGGCGGCAAGAGCGGCAGCCGCCAGGCGTTCCGCGCAGCCGGCATCCCCTTGCCGGATGGCAGCGAGGACCTGCACAGCCCGGCCGACCTGGTCGCCGCACTGGCCGCCTTGAAACGCCGCAATCCCGGGCTGGCACGCGCGGTCGTCAAGCTGAACCACGGGTTCTCCGGCGAGGGCAACGCCGTGTTCTCCTTCGCCGGCTGCCCCGACTGCGACGCCGAGCGCTGGCTCGCGGCGCACCTGCCGCTCAACCTCGCGATCGAGGCGCGCGACCTGGGCTGGAATCGATATACGGCGAAGCTCGCGGAGTCCGGCGGCATCGTCGAGACGTGGATTGCGGGCGAGAACCTGCGGTCGCCGTCCGTCCAGTTGCGCATCACGCCCGTGGGCGACATCGAACTCATCTCGACGCATGACCAGATCCTGGGCGGGCCTTCCGGCCAGATCTTCCAGGCCTGCACGTTTCCCGCGGACCCGGCCTATGTGCACGAGATCCAGGACCTCGCCATGCGGGTGGGCCGCGTGCTCAAGGCCAAGGGCGTGCTCGGTCGCTTCGGCGTCGACTTCGTGTCCGTACCGCGCGGCGACGGCTGGGAGCACCTGGCGATCGAGATCAACCTGCGCAAGGGCGGCACCACGCACACCTACCAGCTGCTGCAGTACCTGACGCAGGGACGCTACGACGACGCGCGCGGCGAGTTCGTCACGCCGACCGGGCACACGCGGTGCTATTTCGCGACGGACAACGTGACCAGCCCGGCCTACCACCGCCTCACGCCCGGGGACCTGCTCGAGATCGCCCGTACGCGGGGGCTGCGGTTCGATCCGGAGAGCCAGACCGGCATCGTCTTCAGCCTGCTCGGCGCCCTGTCGGAGTGCGGCAAGCTCGGGATGGTCGTCATCGACGCCGACCAGGATTCGGCCCGGCGTCGCTTCCGCAATGCGGTGGACATCCTGGACGAGGAAGCTGCCCGGGAGTGACCGGTGGCTCTAAGCCGCCCGCGGCGTGATCTCCTCCAGCCGGTCGCCGAGCTTGCGCTTCTGCTCCATCAGGTCGAAGTCGGCCTGGAGACCGAGGAAGAATGCCTTCCGACACACCGAAGTAGCGCGCCAGGCGGAGATCCGTGTCGGCCGACACGGCTCGCTTCCCGAGCACCAGTTCGTTGATGCGCCGGGGCGACACCTTGAGCGCTCGCGCGAGCGCATTCTGGCTCAGGCCCAAGGGCTTCATGAACTCTTCCAGCAGGATCTCACCCGGATGCGGGTTGTGTACCAGCATCGGCTTGCTCTTGCTACGAGTGGTAGTCGACGATTTCGACATGTTCCGGCCCTTTGTTGCCGGAACGACCGGCGGTCCCTCGCCTTATAACGTGTCACGTTATATAACGCAACGCGTCATGGTCCTCAGCCTGTCTGGCAGATCAGGCTGACCGACCTCTGGATCGCTCGAAAGCCGGAATTCGTGTGGTGATGAACAGAAACGGGCCGCGACGGCCCGTTCTGTGTCCTGGGCGCTCCGATCCGCTGGATCGGCCGCCGCGGCAGTCTCCAGCCGGCGTCAGCGCCGGCGGGCGCCCTTCCGTGTCGGCGCCTTCCTTGCGCTGCGAGTGCGCCCGGCCTTGCGAACCGCCTTCCTGATCGGGATCCGTTTCGCCTTTGCCTTTGCCTTCGCCTTCGTCGTCGCCGACGCCTTGCGCTTCGGCTTGGCCTTGGCCGTCTTGCCCCGCGGTGCCGTCTTCAGCTTCGACTTCGATTTCGCGGCAGTCTTTGCCGTGGGCTTGCGCTTCACCTTGGTCCTGGACTTGGCACCGACCTTGGCCTTGCTCGTTGTCTTGCCCTTGCCGAGCCGCTTCGCGATCGCCGAGCCGAGTTCCGCGGGCGAGCGGACGGTGGTGACCCGGGCCGCCTCGAGCGCTGCGAACTTGTCGGCCGCCGTGCCCTTGCCGCCCGAGATCACCGCACCGGCATGGCCCATGCGCTTGCCCGGGGGCGCGGTCACGCCCGCGATGTAGGCGACGACGGGCTTGGTGACGTTGCGGCGGATGTATTCGGCCGCGGCCTCTTCGTCGCTGCCGCCGATCTCGCCGACCATGATGATGGCTTCGGTCTTCGGGTCCTGCTCGAAGAGCTCGAGCACGTCGATGAAGTTCATGCCGCGCACCGGGTCGCCGCCGATGCCGACGCAGGTGCTCTGGCCGAGCCCGTTGTTGGTGGTCTGGAACACGGCCTCGTAGGTGAGCGTGCCCGAGCGCGAGACGATGCCGACCTTGCCCTTCTTGTGGATGAAGCCCGGCATGATCCCGATCTTGCACTCGTCCGGCGTGATGACGCCGGGGCAGTTCGGGCCCACGAGCCGTGACTTCGAATCGCGCAGCGCCGCCTTGACCTTGACCATGTCGTTCACCGGGATGCCCTCGGTGATGCACACGATCAGGGCGATGCCGGCGTCGGCCGCCTCGATGATCGCATCCGCGGCGAAGGCGGCCGGGACGTAGATCATCGTCGCATCGGCCCCGGTCTTCGCCACGGCGTCGCGCACGGTGTCGAACACCGGGCGGCCGAGGTGCGTCTCGCCGCCGCGTCCCGGCGTCACGCCGCCGACGAGCTTCGTCCCGTAGTCCAGGCACTGCTGGGAATGGAACGTGCCCTGCTTGCCGGTGAAACCCTGGCAGATCAGGCGGGTGTTCTTGTTGACCAGGATGCTCATGACGACTTCCTCGCCGCAGCGACGACTTTACGGGCGGCGTCGGTGAGATCCGCCGCGGCAATCAGCTCGAGCCCGCTCTCCTGGAGCATCTTCCGCCCGGCGGGTGCGTTCGTGCCCTCGATGCGCACGATGACCGGCAGGTGCAGGCCCAGGTCGCGCGCGGCGCCGATGACGCCCTCGGCGATCATGTCGCAGCGGACGATGCCGCCGAAGATGTTGACGAGGATCGCCTTCACCTTCGGGTTCTGCAGGATCAGCTTGAACGCCGTGGTCACCCGCTCGCGGGTCGCCCCGCCGCCCACGTCGAGGAAGTTCGCCGGCGATCCGCCGTGCAGCTTGATCAGGTCCATGGTCGCCATGGCGAGGCCCGCGCCGTTCACCATGCAGGCGATGTCGCCGTCGAGCGAGACGTAGTTGAGGTCCGCCTCCCCAGCGATCCGCTCCATTTCATCTTCCTGCGAAGTGTCGCGCCAGGCGAGCAGGTCCTTCTGGCGGAAGAGCGCGCTCTCCTCGATGTTGATCTTGGCGTCGAGCGCCACCACGTGGCCGTCGCCCGTGACGATCAGGGGGTTGATCTCGACCAGGCTCGCGTCGCACTCGAGGTAGAGCTTGTAGAGCGCGCGGGCGATGGCGTCGAACTCGGCCACCTGCGGTCCCGTGAGCCCGAGACCGTAGGCGAGCGTGCGGCAGTGCGATCCCATCAGGCCGGTCGCCGGGTGGATCTCGACGCGGATGATCTTCCCGGGGGTCTTCGCCGCGACCTCCTCGATGTCCATGCCGCCCGCCGCCGAGGCGACGAAGGCGATCCGCCCCGAGTCGCGGTTGAGCAGCACGCTCAGGTACAGCTCGCGCGTGATCTTCGAGCCCGACTCCACGTACACCTGGTGGATCGGCAAGCCCTCGGCGCCGGTCTGCTTGGTGGTGAGCCGCGTGCCGAGCATGCCCGCCGCGGCGCTCGTCACGTCCTCGACCGACTTGGCGAGCTTGACGCCGCCCGCCTTGCCGCGGCCGCCCGCGTGCACCTGCGCCTTGACCACCCAGAGGCCGCCACCGAGGCGCCGGGCGGCGTCGGCGGCTTCCCCGGGTGTGGAGGCGACGAAGCCCGCCGGCACCGGGATGCCGTAGCGGGCGAAGAGCTGCTTGGACTGGTATTCGTGCAGGTTCATGGGAAAGGCTGCTTTCTTGTGGGAATTCGAAGCTGCGTAGTCTAAGCCTTCGGCGGGCTCCGGGCACCCTCCCGGACCGCCTGCCAGCAGACCTGGCCGTGCCCAGGGCGTCCTACGCCGTGTTGAAGGCGCGGTCGCGAGGGGAGAAACTGCCGGCAATGGTCCAGCGCACGCCCACCCCTTCGAGTCCGGCCGCCTCCACCGACCTCCCGTGGCGCGTCATCGGCCTGCTGAACATCTTCCGGCTGCTGGTGCCGATGTTGCTGGTGCTGCTGTTCCTGTTCAACACACCCGACCGCAGCGTCGGCATCGTGTCACCGGGGCTGTTCCTCGGCATCTGCGTCGCCTATTTCACCTTCGCGCTGGTCGCCATCCATCCGATCCAGCGCCACTGGCCCTCGGTCGAGTGGATGGCGCTGTTCCCGCTGACGGTGGATGCGGTGGCGATCACGCTCCTGATCCATGCCAGCGGCGGCGTCAGCAGCGGCCTCGCGACCCTGCTCTTCCTGCCCGTCGGCGCCACCGCCGCCATCCTGTCGCCGCGCACCGCGCTGGCCGCGACGGCCGTGATCGCGATCGGCCTGCTGTTCGAGACCGTGGTGTCGGTGCTCGCCGGGAGCGCCGAGACCTCGGACTTCCTGGTCGCGGGCCTCACCGGTGCCAGCCTGTTCGCCATCACCTTGCTGGCCGTGCCGCTCGCCAACCGGCTGCGCGAGAGCGAGGCGCTGGTGCAGCAGCGCGACATCGACCTTGCCAACCTGAACGAGCTCAACCAGTTCATCGTCCAGCACCTGCGCGAGAGCATCGTCGTGGTCGACGAGACGGATCGGATTCGCCTCGTCAACGAGACGGCGGCCCGCCTGCTCGCGGGCGGACCGGTCGCGACGGGTGCGTTGCTCGGCGAGGTCTCCCCCCGCCTGCTCTACCTGCTCGAGACCTGGCGCACGCAGGCGCACGACCGGCGCGACTCGACCGGCGAAGTGGTCTCGGCCGACGGCGGGACCGTGATCCGCCCGCATTTCATCTCGCTGTCCGAGCGGGGCACCGGCCCGGTGCTGGTCTTCCTCGAGGACACGAGCGCCGTGGCCGAGCGGGTGCAGCAGTCGAAGCTGGCGTCGCTCGGGCGCCTGAGCGCGAGCATCGCCCACGAGATCCGCAATCCCGTGGGCGCGATGAGCCACGCCGGCCAGCTGCTGCGCGAGTCGCCCGGGCTGGCGGCCGACGACCGGCACCTGACCGACATCATCGAGAAGAACGCGGTGCGGGTGAGCCAGATCATCGAGAACGTGCTGCAGCTGTCGCGCCGGGACAGCACCCGCCAGGAGCGCATCGAGCTGTCGCCGTGGCTCGAAACCTTCCTGCAGGAATTCCGCGACACGCTGCAGGTCGGCGGCGAGCGGATCCAGCTCGACGAGCCGGTCGCAGGGCTAGAAGTCCAGTTCGATCCCTCGCACCTGCACCAGGTGCTGTGGAACCTGTGCGACAACGCCATCAAGCACGGCGCGGCGCGGGAACCGGTGCCCGTGGTCCTGCGGATCGGGCGCATCGCCTCGAGTGACCGGCCGTACCTCGAGGTGATCGACCAGGGCACCGGCATCGAGCCCGCGCAGGTCGAGCGCATCTTCGAGCCCTTCTTCACCAATGGCGCCGGCGGCACGGGGACGGGCCTCGGGCTGTTCATCTCGCGCGAGCTGTGCCAGACGAACGGCGCGCTGCTCGCCTACGAGACGCGACCCGGGGGCGGCAGCATCTTCCGTATCATCTTTGCGGATCCGCAGCGCTGGCAGGCGTGAGCCGCGGCGCCGGACGCGGTAGGCTATAGGGACCAGGACGGCAACACCCACCCAGGGAATGGCAACACCTTGACGAAGCACATGGTCGCACGCGCCCTGGTCGTAGACGACGAGCCCGACATCCGCGAGCTGCTGGGGATCACCCTCGGCCGCATGCAGATCGAGGTTGCCACCGCCGGCGACTTCGCCGGCGCGGTCAGGCTGCTCGGGGGCGAACGCTACGACCTCGTCCTCACCGACATGCGCCTGCCGGACGGCGACGGGCTCGACCTCGTCGAGTGGATCCAGGAGAACCGCCCCGGCGTGCCGGTGGCAGTCATCACCGCCCACGGCAACGTCGAGGCCGCCGTCCGGGCCCTCAAGCTCGGGGCCTTCGACTTCATCTCGAAGCCCCTCGACCTCGCGTCACTGCGCCGGCTCATCACCGCGACGCTGCGGCTGGGGCAATCGGCGGAGGAGACCGGCCGCCGGGCGACGCTCAAGATGCTGGGCGACTCGAAGCCGATGCAGCAGCTGCGGCAGATGGTCGGCAAGGTGGCGCGCTCGCAGGCCCCGGTGCACATCTCGGGGGAATCCGGGACCGGCAAGGAGCTGGCCGCCCGGCTGATCCACGAGTCCGGGCCGCGCGCCGAGGGGCCGTTCGTGCCCGTGAACTGCGGTGCCATCCCGACGGAACTCATGGAGAGCGAGCTGTTCGGCCACAAGAAGGGCAGCTTCACCGGCGCCGTCACCGACAAGGAAGGCCTGATCCGCAGCGCCGAGGGCGGCACGCTGTTCCTGGACGAGGTGGCCGACCTGCCCCTGCACATGCAGGTGAAGCTGCTGCGCGTGATCCAGGAGAAGGCCGTGCGTCCCGTCGGCGAGACCCGCGAGGTGCCGGTCGACGTGCGGATCCTCTCGGCCACGCACCGCAAGCTCGAGGAACTGGTCAAGGCCGCGAGGTTCCGCGAGGACCTCTACTACCGGATCAACGTCATCGAACTGCACGTGCCGGCGCTGCGCGAGCGTCTGGACGACGTGCCGCAGCTGGTGGACGTGATGCTCGACCGCGTGTCCCGGCACATCGGGGTGCCGCGGCCGGAGATCAGCGACGCCGCGCTCGACCGGCTGCTGGCCTACTCCTACCCCGGGAACGTGCGGGAGCTCGAGAACATCCTCGAGCGCGCGGTGACGCTGTGCTCGGAGGGGCGGATCGAACCGGGGGACATCCAGCTCAAGAACGGGACCGGGGTCGAATTGCCCGAGGTCGACGAGGACGCCGTGGCGGATGCCGGGCTCGAGGGGCAGCTCGAGCACATCGAGCGCGAGGCCATCGTCAAGGCGCTGGAGCAGACGCGGTACAACAAGACCAAGGCGGCGGAGCTGCTCGGGATGACGTTCCGGCAGTTGAGGTATCGGGTGAAGAAGTTGGGGATCGAGTGATCCCGGCTGCCCGGGATTGTCGATGGGTGACAGGCCGTGTCACCCGTAGCTTCGGCTTACCGGCCCCGTCCTGGCTTCGCCTGGACTAATTTTCCTTTCAAGACAATGCGTTACCCGGCTCGGCCAGCTTGGCACGCGGCTTGCTTTCTCTCCCGTGCCGGCCCTGAGGCCGCGGAACACAACGTTTCATTCAACGGGAGTTTGGACACATGATGAAGAAGGTTCAGAAGGGTTTCACCCTCATCGAACTGATGATCGTCGTCGCGATCATCGGCATTCTCGCGGCCATCGCGATTCCGGCGTATCAGGACTACGTCGTGCGGTCTCAGGTTACAGAAGGCCTGACGCTTGCGTCATCGGTAAAGGCGTCCGTATCCGAGTTCTTCGCCGACCGCGGCACGTGGCCAACGGATGATGGTCTGGGCGGCGGCGAACTGGGCTTCACCGCCCCGCCTTCCGGCAAGTACGTTGTCGGAATTACCGTGACAGACGGCACCATCGACATCGTGTACGGCAACAATGCAAATCCGGCAATTACAGCCGCAGGCGCCAACACGCTCTCTCTTAAGCCGCTGGTCAGCCCGAACGACGACGTGGTCTGGGAGTGTGGCACGAACGCGGTCGCAGGTGGGATTGCTGTCGAAGCAGCCGGCGAGGCCTCGGGCGCCAACAACACGGATGTGCCCGGTAAGTATATGCCATCCAACTGTCGCTGATTCCGACTGCGGCAGTTGCTGCCGACCTGAGCCCCCGCCAAGCGCGGGGGCTCCTCTTTTGGGCCCCGGCTTCACCAACATGTGAGCGGACGCACAGTCAGAATGGAACCGACTCCAGCAGGATGGGGTCGATTTGACAGTTTATTGTCCGCCGCTTTCGGTATATTTTGGGCAGCCGCAGCATCAACGTCGTTGACCCGGTACTTCACATAGACCGATGAACGAAACCGCAACCAATCTGGGACCTTCCTATCGCGTCGGTCTTCAGGGACTGCCTCAACGGCTCGTTGCAGACGGTTTCGTTGCGGATTCCGCGATGATTGAGGCGCTCGCAGCCGCCCGCGAGCGCCGCGTCCAGATCGTCACGTATCTCGTCGAATACAAGCTGGCCGATGCACGCGAGATCGCCATTGCAGCCTCGCAGGAGTTTGGCGCCCCCCTCCTCGACCTTGATTCGATGCAGCCAGATCTGGAGCTGATGCGACTCGTAAGCGAGAAGACGCTTAGGAAGCATCGGGTGTTGCCGCTGGTTAAGCGCGGCAAGCGTTTGTTTGTTGCGGTGTCCGACCCGACGAACCTCCATGCGCTCGACGAGGTCAAGTTCGCCACCGGTCTTTCTGTCGAAGCTGTCGTCGTCGAGGAGGACAAGCTCGACAAGTTGCTCACCCGGTCCCTCGAGCAAGTTGACACGGCGATGCCCGAGTTGGCTGGTGAGGACTTCGAGCTGGACAGTCTCGAGGTCACCTCGGACGACGAGGCAGTGGACGAAGGGGTCGAGCGGGCCGACGTCGAGGACGCCCCGATCGTCCGCTTCGTCAACAAGGTGATGCTGGACGCCATCAAGCGCGGCGCCTCGGATATCCACTTCGAACCCTATGAGCGTTCCTACCGCATTCGCTTCCGGCTCGACGGCGTGCTGAAGGAAGTCGCCAGTCCACCGGTGCAACTCGCCATCAAGCTGGCTGCTCGTCTCAAGGTCATGTCCCGCCTCGACATCGCGGAGCGGCGCATCCCGCAGGACGGCCGCATCAAGATGAGGATCTCGAAAAACAGGGCCATCGACTTTCGCGTCAGCACCTGCCCGACGCTCTTCGGCGAGAAGGTCGTAATGCGTATTCTCGACTCCTCGAGCGCCATGCTCGGGATCGATGCGCTGGGCTACGAGCCGTTCCAGAAGCAGCTTTACCTGAATACGCTCGCCCGGCCGCACGGGATGATCCTGGTCACCGGGCCGACCGGCAGCGGCAAAACGGTGTCGCTCTACACGGGCCTCAGCATCCTCAACACCGAGGACACCAATATCTCGACGGCCGAAGATCCCGTCGAGATCAATCTGGCTGGCATTAACCAGGTTCACATCAATCCCAAGGTGGGCCTCACGTTCGCGGGCGCCCTGCGCGCCTTCCTGCGCCAGGACCCGGACGTGATCATGGTCGGCGAGATCCGCGACCTGGAGACGGCCGAGATCGCTCTCAAGGCGGCGCAGACCGGTCACTTGGTACTATCGACGCTGCACACCAACGACGCTCCAAAGACACTGACCCGTCTGGTCGATATGGGCGTGAAGCCCTACGCTATTGCCACGTCGGTCAGCCTGATCATCGCGCAACGTCTGGCGCGAAAGCTGTGCAAGAACTGCCGGGAGAAACTTGAGATTCCGCCGGAAGCCCTGCGCAAGGAAGGCTTCACCGAGGAGGAAATAGAGACGGATCTCCAGATTTTCGGGCCGGTCGGTTGCACCCAATGCACCGACGGGTATAAAGGGCGCACGGGCATTTACGAAGTAATGCCGGTGTCCGAGGAAATCGGCCGGATCATCATGGCGGGAGGCAGCGTCCTCGACATTAAGGAGCAGGCGCTCCGTGAGGGTGTCTGGGGGCTGCGCAAGGCCGGATTGGAGAAGGTCAAGAGCGGCATCACGAGCCTCGAAGAGATCAATCGTGTGACGGTGGATTGAGAGACAAGAGCGAGTGTGGACCATGAGCCGTCGCTAGTGGCACACCAAGATCAGGAAGAGGGCTTGAGGCACCATGGCTGAAGTCATCGCCGGCAAACAGTTGCCGTTCCTTTGGGAAGGAAAGGACAGAAAGGGCAACCGGCTCAAGGGCCGGGGTCTCGCCAAGGACGAGTTGGAGATGCGCGCCGACCTCCGGCGCCAGGGCATTGCGGCGAGCAAGGTCCGCAAGGAACGCCAGCTCTTCAAGAGCGAAGGCAAGGTCACGGCCGAAGACATCGCGATCTTTGCCCGCCAGCTTGCGACCATGCTGTCAGCCGGCATCCCGATGGTGCAGGCTTTTGAGATCATCGGCGTGGGTCACGACAAGCCGGCCATGCAGAAACTGGTGTTGGCGATCAAGTCCGACATCGAGACCGGCAACGCGCTGAACCAGGCGCTCGCCAAGCATCCGCTGCATTTCGATGACTTGTTCGTGAACCTTGTAGAGGCCGGAGAGCATGCGGGTGCGCTCGAGACGGTTCTGGACAAGATCGCGACGTACAAGGAGAAGACCGAAGCCCTCAAGAAAAAGATCAAGAAGGCACTTTTCTATCCCGCGGCAGTGCTCGCCGTCGCCGTGATCGTGACTGTCATCCTGTTACTTTTCGTGATTCCGCAGTTCGAGAGCCTGTTCAAGGGCTTCGGTGCC
>CAWGLZ010000006.1:1572500-1586609 GCA_963823535.1 uncultured Gammaproteobacteria bacterium | reverse complement strand
AGGGATCGCAGGGGGAAAGCGTTGGGTAAAAAAAACGACGCCCCGTTTCCGGGGCGCCGTTCTCTGGACCAGCGGACCGTGGACGAATCCACGGCCGCGGAACCATCACGCGTTCAGGCGTGGATCACCACGCGCGGCGCGGGCGATCGGTCTTGGGCTGCGCCTCGTTGACCTTGAGTGCACGGCCGTCCATCTGGTGGCCGTTCAGGCTCTGGATGGCGCGGGCGGCATCCGCATTCGACATCTCGACGAAGCCGAAGCCGCGCGGCTGGCCGGTGTCGCGATCCGTGATCAGGGCCACGGACTCGACGGTGCCGTGCTGGCCGAACAGCGTGCGGACGGCGGCCTCGTCGGCCGTGAAGGGAAGGTTGCCTACGTAAATCTTGCTCATTGAAAAATACTCGCTACTGATGGCCCTCGGTGCCCGCCCCATAACGGAGGCAAGGCCCGGCCGGGCCGGGGAAAAAGGCTTTCGAGGCTGCGCGACTGAGATCCCCGGCCGAAGCGCGTACGAGCACAGGCGCGTGGCGACGGCGCCACGTGGATCCGAAACTCTTCACTTCGCGAACTTGGGCCAGGAGATCGCCGGAACGGCGCGGCCCGTCAGGAACCGAAACAAGAAGGGTCACTACCCGGGGCGCACTATACACGAGTGCCCGCCGTCCGTCGGGAAATCTCTCCGCGACGCCTGTCACGGAACGGCGCCGTGTGCGATCCTCGCGGCCCCCATGCCCTTGCTCACGATCCTCGACGCCGAACTCGCCTTCGGGCTGCATCCCCTGCTCGATCGAGCGGCACTCGTCGTGCGCGGCGGCGACCGGATCGGCCTGATCGGCCGCAACGGCACCGGAAAGTCCACGCTGCTGCGCGCGATTCGCGGCGACGTCGCGCTCGACGGCGGCGAGATCCGCCGGCGGGACGGACTGCGAATCGCCTACGTCGAGCAGGAGCCCTCGCTGCCGGCCGCCCCGACGCTGCGTGACAGCCTGGTGCTGCGCGGCGGATTCGCGGCCCTGCACGACGATCGTGAGCGCTGGCGCGCCGAGGCCCGGCTCGTCGAGTACCTGCACCGCTTCGGTCTCGACGAGTCGCTCTCGCCCGCGGCGGCCTCGGGCGGCGAGTGCAAGCGCGCCACCCTGTCCCTCGCCCTGGCCCTCGAGCCGCAGTTGCTGCTGCTCGACGAGCCGACCAATCACCTCGACATCGACGGCATCCGCCTGCTCGAGGAACTCCTCGCCAAGGGTCCCGCCGGCATCTTCATCACGCACGACCGCGCCTTCCTCGACGGCGTCGCCACGCGCATCGTCGAACTCGACCGCGGCCTGCTGCGCTCCTTCCCGGGAAACTTCTCCGCGTACGAGCGCCGCAAGGACGAGCAGCTCGCGGCCGAATCCGTCGCGAACCGCCGCTTCGACAAGTTCTGGGCGCAGGAGGAAGTCTGGATCCGCAAGGGCGTCGAAGCGCGCCGCACGCGCAACGCGGGGCGCGTGCATCGCCTCGAGGAATTGCGCCGCGAGCGCGCCGCGCGGCGCGAGCGCGTGGGCAACCTGAAGCTCACCCTGGATGCGGGCGAACGTTCCGGCAAGCTGGTGGCGGAACTCGAGGCGGTGACCAAGGGCTACGGTCGGGCACCGGTGGTCCGCAACCTGTCGCTGCGGATCATGCGCGGCGACCGGCTGGGGCTCGTCGGCCCGAACGGCGCCGGCAAGTCCACGCTGCTGAAACTCATCCTCGGCCAGCTCGCGCCGGACTCCGGCACGGTCCGGCTCGGCACCAACGTCCAGGTCGCGTACTTCGACCAGCTGCGCGAGCAGCTCGACCCGGAGGCCAGCGTCGCGGCGACGGTGAGTCCGACCTCGGACTGGGTCGAGGTCGGCGGCGGTCGCCGCCACGTCATCAGCTACCTCGGCGACTTCCTGTTCCCGCCCCAGCGTGCCGAGTCGCCGGTCAGGATGCTGTCCGGTGGCGAGCGCAACCGCCTGCTGCTCGCGCGCCTGTTCGCGCGCCCGGCCAACGTGCTGGTGCTCGACGAGCCCACCAACGATCTCGACATCGAATCGCTCGAGCTGCTCGAGGCGACGCTGCAGGAGTATCCGGGGACGGTGCTCCTCGTGAGCCACGACCGACGCTTCCTCGACGAGGTCGTCACCCAGACGCTGGCGGCCGAAGGTGACGGCGACTGGCGCGAGTACGTCGGCGGCTACAGCGACTGGCTCGAGCAGCGTGCCCAGGGCGAGCCGCAGACCTTGAAACGGGCCGCGGCGTCCGCTGCCGGGGAAGACGAGCAGACCGTCGAGGCAGTGCAGGTCGCGGCCCGTGGACGATCCGCCGCACCGACCAAGCTGTCCTACAAGGACACGCGCGACCTCGAGCAACTGCCGGCGCGCATCGAGGCGCTGGAGGACGAGCAGCGGCAGATCACCGGGCGCATGGCCGGCGGCGACTATCATCGCGCGGGCGCGGCGCAGATCAAGACAGACCGGGAGCGTCTCGGCGCGATCGAGACCGAGCTCGCCGAGGCCTTTGAACGCTGGGCGGACCTCGAAGCTCGCGCGGCGGCACTCAAGCGCCCGTGAGAACGGTACCGTAACGGCGCCGCAGACCGGCCGCCGGCGCGCTCGTCAGCCCGGTTCCGATTCCGCCCCGGCGGCCATGCGCAGCAGCCCGCGGAAGGCCTGGCGGGCCGTCGACTGGCCCTGTACCACCTGGAACACCTCCCGGGCGATCGGCATCTCGACACCGTGCCGGTCGGCGAGCGCCATCACGGCCGGCGCGCTCTTCACCCCCTCGGCGACCATGAACATACCGGCGACGATTTCGTTGATGTGCCGGCCCTTGCCGAGTTCGACGCCCACCTGGCGATTGCGGCTCAGCGGGCTGGTGCAGGTGGCCACCAGGTCCCCGAGGCCCGCGAGCCCGGCGAACGTCTCGGGCTGTCCGCCAAGCGCCACCCCGAGGCGCGTCATTTCGGCGAGACCGCGCGAGATCAGCGCCGCCCGCGTGTTTTCGCCGGCGCCCTGGCCGTCCCCCATTCCGACCGCAATGGCCATGATGTTCTTGAGGACTCCGCCGAGTTCGCAGCCGACGACGTCGTGGTTCGTATAGACGCGGAACAGCCCGCTGCGAAACAATGCCTGCAGCGCCTCGACGATGATGTCGTCTTCCATGGCGATGACGCCGGCAGCCGCGTAGCCCGCCATGATCTCCCGTGCCAGGTTCGGTCCCGAGAGCACGCCCACCGGGTGGCCGGGCAGCACTTCCTGAACGATCTCGGTCATGCGGCGCCCGGTCGAGAGCTCCAGGCCCTTGGTCAGGCTCACGACAGGAACCCAGGCGCGCACGTGCTCGCGCACCAGTTCCAGCGCGCCGCGAAATCCCTGCGACGGCACGCCTACGATCACGACGTCGGCACGCTCCACCGCCTCGGCCGCGTCATGGGTGGCGCACAGTGCATCTGGCAGCGTCGCATCCGGCAGGTATTTCCGGTTCGTGTGATCACGGTTGATCTCCACGACGGTCGCGACGTCCCGCGCCCACAACGTCACCGGCGCGTTGCGCGCCACCAGTGCCCCGACGGTCGTACCCCACGAGCCGCCGCCCAGCAGTCCGACGCGCAGCTTCACCGCCGCCGTCTCCGCGCGGCAGGTCCGTTCGTCGTGGACTTCTTCGTTCCTGACTTCTTCTGTGTTGATTTCGTCGGCGCCGACTTCTTCTGCACTGGCTTCCTCTGGTCCGCCGTCTTTCCCGCTGCCTTCTTCCGCGCAGGTTTTCTCCGCGCCGGCTTGCTCGTCCCGGACTTGCCCGCCACCGAATTCGCGACGGTCTTCGGCCGGCGCGGCCTGCCGGAAGGCGCGCTGGCAGCAGCGTCCTCCTGCCCGAGCGCGCGCAGGAACAGGCCGCGGACCTCGGCGACGTGGCGATCGATCGTCGCGGCGCTCCACTCGTCGGTGGGGACGGGCGGCAGGACCTGGACGCGGATTGTCGCGGGTCGGAACAGCGTCTCGCCCTTCGGCTGCGACTCGAGGGCGTTGTGGATCACGATCGGCACGATCGGCACGCCGGCCTGCATCGCCAGGTGGAAGGCGCCCTTCTTGAAAGGTCCGAGGCGCTCCGTCTGGCTGCGCGTTCCTTCCGGAGCGATGACGAGCGACGTGCCGGCGCGCAGCGCGTCGAGCGCGGGCTTGAGCGCATCGACCGCCTTCTGGTGATCGGCACGGTCGACGAAGGCCACCTGCATCGCCCTGAACATCGGCCCGACGATCGGATGGCGGCTCACTTCAATCTTGGCGACGCCGGTGAAGTCCTCGCGCAACAGCTTGGCGACGATCACCGCGTCCGCCTGGCTCTGGTGATTGAAGACGAACACGGCCGGTCGCTGCGACCACAGGTGCTGGCGCCCCTGCACCTTGAGTTCGAGTCCGATCGCGAGCGTGGTGAAATCTGCCCAGGAGGCGATGGCCAGGTTGATGCCGGATCGCGGCTTGCCGGTCAGCAGGCCCAGGGCACGACCGGCCAGCACCGACGGGATCATGCTGCCGTAGGCCAGTGCTGTCCCGACGGCTTCGCGGGCGCCGGTCGTCCGGCGTGCGAAGCGCTGCACGGGCCAGCCGCGCTCCGTCGCCAGTGCCGCGAGCTTCGCGTCCGGATTCAGCACGTGCGGATGGCCGACGATCTCGAGCAGCGGCAGGTCCTCCGCCGCGTCGGTATAGAAGTGACTGGCCGAAAGATCGAGCCCGACGCTCGCGGCGAGCTTGCGTGCCGCCGTGGCCTTGCCCTCGCCGTAGCAGGTCGGCCGGACGACCTTGCCGGTCAGCACGCCGTCCTCGACCTCGAGGCGCGTGCAGAGCACGTGCTCGATGCCAAGGTAGCGCGCCACGGGCTCGATCTGGTAGCGCGTCGCGGACGACACGATGGCGAGCGTGTGGCCGCGGTCGCGGTGTGCCTGCACCAGCGCCCGGGCCTCCGGGTAGATGCGTCCCAGCAGGTGCTTGCGAAAGACGTCTTCCCCGAGTTCCTCGAGCACCGACTCCGCCAGGCCACGCAGCGGTTCCGTGGTACGGCCGACGACGCCGGAGAAACCGGTGCGGCCACGCTTGTAATCGACCATGGCGCCGAGGTTGGCGAGCATCTCCCGGGGCGACATGGCTCCGCGCCGCAGGCGCTCGCCGAGGTAGGGATACGCCGAAAACCCCTCGAGCAGGGTCCGGTCGAGATCGAAGAATGCGCCGACCCGCGACCCGCGCTGCGATCTGGCGACGTGCGCGGTGGTCGATCGGTGCGCCCGGGTGGGTGTCTGCGTGCTCATGGTTCGTTTCCTGGTGCGTAGGGGTCCTGCGCGGTGCGACGCCGCTCCGCCAGCAATGCCAGTCGATCGATGCGTGCGACGAGGCCGGCGAGTTCCGCGGCGAATCGCTTGCGGCCTGCCTGCAACTCGCCCGCGTCACCGGTCAGCAGACCGCGATTCTCCGCGAGCTTGAGCGCCGGCTCGAAGTAGGCTCGCGAGGCCGACTCCTCGCTGGCCACGCGCCGCTGACGGACGCGCTGCTGGCCGAGCGCGACGCAGCGCTTGAGGAACGGCTTCGGCGCCAGGGGCTGCGCCGGATCCTCGCGCAGCAACGCGTCGGCCAGCACCCAGTACGCCTCGACGAAGGGACGCAGGGTGCCGGGTGCCAGCAGCGGATCGAGCGACGCGAGCAGCTCACCGATCTCGTGGGGGCTCGCGAGGTGGTCCCGCCACTCCGGCGCACGCTGCGACAGTTGGCTTTCCATCGAGTGGAGGAAGGCTTCCTTGTCGTCGAAGAAGAATTCGAACTTGAGCAGGTCACGCACCCGCAGGGCCTCGGCACGGAACGCCGCGAGTGGTTCGCATCCGTCCAGTCCGGCCACGTGCTGCAGCGCGAGTTCGGCGATGGCGCTCGGAACGAAGAAGTGGACGCAGGAGTTGCGATAGTACGCGGCGGCGGTCGCCGCCGTCGTCGGCACCGCGTAGACGGGCTGGATGCCGTCCTCGAACACGGTGATGACGCCGGTGTGCCGCAACTCACCGAGCACCGTCTCCAGCACCTCGCGGGAGGCGAGGTCGACGTCGGCGGTGGTGGGCAGGTCGAGCAGGCGGACGAAGCCGAGCAGCGACTGCAGTTCGCGCACGAGTTCGCCGAGCGTCAACGCCCGGTGGCCGTGCGCCAGCAGGATGAAGGTAATCATCGCGCTCGCCGTGACCGGCGTGACGCTGTTCGCCTGCACCGCCAGCTGGAACGCGATCTTCTGCAGGTCGAGCTTCGACGGCACACCATCGCCGTTCTGCGAGCCGATCTCCTCCGCCAGCGAAACGCCCTCGCCGAAGCGCACGTGGATGCGGCCGAACGGATTGTGCAGGCCGCTGACGTACTTCATGAACCAGGAGGCCGACTCCGGCCGCTTGGTCACGCCCTTTGCCTCGGCGACGTAGTCCGACACCTCCGGCACCTGGTCGTACATGATGGCGACGGGCACCAGCACCACGTCGGCGGCGGCCGAGCGGACGTAGGAGTCCACGACGTAGTTGAGCAGCCCGTAGCGCGGCGGCATCAGCTTGCCCGTGCGGGAACGCGTCCCCTCCAGCGCCCACAGCAGGGGGAATCGCTTCTCGACGAGGTAGTCGATGTAGCTGCGCAGGATGAGCTTGTAGATCGGGTCGTCGGCGAAGCTGCGCCGGATGAACACCGTACCCGAGCGGCGGCCGAGCGTGCCGAGCCCCGGGAAGCTCATGTTGATGCCGCCGAAGATGTGCAGCGGGGGCAGGTCCATGTCGTGCAGCATCGTGACCATCAGGAAGCCGTCGAGGTGCGACTTGTGGGTCATGAGGAACACGAGCGGACGGCGCCGCGACATCTCGCGGATCCGTGCCACGTCGGCGGCCGGCACCTGGATCTCGGGATCGAATCCGCGCGTGTAGAGGTAGCGCCCGATCTCGGCCATGAGGTCCAGGTAGAACGTGCTGTGGACCGCGGCCATCTCCGCGAGGCACGTCCCGGCATAACGGCGTGCGTCGACCGGGGAGCGCCCGGTCTGCGCGGCCAGCGCATCGAGCGACGACTGCAGCGACGGCTTGTCCAGCATCTCCTCGGCAACCAGTCGCGGCACCTTGTAGCGTGCGCCCCGGATGCGCGCTTCGGCCCGCTCGAGCGCGAGCACCGCCTGGCGGCCGACAAACTCCGACAACTGGGCCGCGTCGGCCGGCGGCCGCTGGTGGCTGCGCTGGAACCGCTCCTCCAGCGCCTCGAGGCTTGCACCTTCCGCAGCCATCGGTCGGGCACGCGAAGGATCCCGGCGGTGTATCCAGCGCTGCTTGAGCGATCCGGGCGCCCGCGGGTCCCCGGCGACGAAGGCCGCGAGATGCGCGCGGGCGGAACGGTCGCCTTGCGACGGTATCCACAGCACCCGCAGCGGCACGAAATACGGGGTCGGGGACGTTGCGCACAGTTCGGCGATGCGGCTCATCGCCGCGGGGCGAAACCGCGCGCGACGATCCCGCAGGCTCACGACCTCGGCGTCCGGTTCGCCGGCCGGGCGGCCGTCGGCACGCGTGTCGTGCAGCCATGCCTCGAGCAGTCGCCGCTCGAGTCGCGTCGAGTGATCGAGCAGGAAGACGAGCCGGTGCCCATCCAGCCGCTGCCAGGGCGTGAATTCTCGTTCGTTCATGACTGGCGCGTGCGCTCCCGGCACTGCCCCCCCTTGCGTCGCAATGTGGCCCAGATCACGATGGGTTGCAATCACGCTGGATCCGATGGGCAGTGCAGCAATGACGATGGAACACGAGAATACCGAAGCGATGGCGGCACTGGACGCGCTGCTCTATCGAGGCGACGAGCACCCGCGGATGCTGTCCGTCGTCGGCGGACTGTACGTGCTGGACGGACCGTTGCAGCCGCGGCGCCTGATGCAGTCACTCGAGCGTGCGACGCGCGCCTTTCCCCGGTTGCGTCAGCGAGCGGTGGTTCCGCCGCTGCGACTGGTGCTGCCGCACTGGGTGGCCGATGCCGACTTTGAACTCGCGAACCACGTGCGCCACGTGGCCGTCGCGGCGCCGGGTTCGCTGAGCGAAGTCCTCGACGTGATCCGTCCCGAACTGTCGGCACCGCTCGATGCCGACCGTCCGCTGTGGGAGGCGCTGCGGCTGAGCGGTCTCGACGGAGGACGCGACGCGCTGTTCTTCAGGATGAGCCACGCGCTCACGGACGGCATCGGGGCGATGGAACTGTTCGCCGCGCTGTTCGATGACGGCACGCGCAAGAAGGCGAGGCGGGCACCGCGCGCGCCCGCGGAACCGTCGCCGTCGCTGACACCTGTCGACCTGCAGGAACGTGCGCTCGCACGCCTGCCGCAGGATGCCGTGGCCGCCACGATGCGGCTGCTGCCAGGCCTGGTCGGTATCGCGCGCTCGGTGGTGGAGGACCCGGCTGCGTTTACAGCCTCGACCGAACGTTACCTGGCATCCGTGCGTCGGGTCATGGGCCTGCCCTGCCCGCCCGCCCAGACGCTCGCCGGGCGCAGCTTCGCGCGGCGCTGTGCGGCGATGACCGTGCCGCTGTCACGCCTGAAGAAAGCGGCACGCAAGCTCGACTGCTCGGTGAACGACCTCTATCTCGGCGCGATCGCCGGTGCCCTGCGCCACTACCAGGCGGCGGCTGGAGTCACGCCGACGGACGTACCCCTGGCGGTGCCGGTCAACCTGCGCCGCGGCGACGAGGCGACGGCGGGCAACTTCATCGGCGCGATTTCCCTGGCCGCACCGGCTTCGCTTGGCGATGCGACGGAACGGATCGCGGTGATCCGCCAGTCGATGAAGGCCGGGCGCACCGAGCCCGCGATCCGCACGCACGCATTGCTGGCGCCGCTGCTGGCCCGCATGCCGGACACGGTACTCGAGCGCGTGCTCGCACAGGTTCCGCGGGCGGACGTCCAGGCCAGCAACGTGCCCGGGCCCGCCACGCCACCACGACTGGCCGGTCGCGCCGTCGTCGCGGCCTATCCGTTCGGCCCGGTCCCCGGGGTGGGAGCAATGATCACGATGCTCTCCGTCGCCGACGACTGCTTCATCGCCGCACACTTCGATCCGGCCTCGTTCACCGACCCGGAAGCGCTGGCGTCGTGCCTGCACCAGGGCTTCGTCGAGATCCTCGAGGCAGGCGGACAGTCCGGGGACATCCCTGCGCCGGTGCTCGACCACGGGCCGCGCCGGCGTCGCGCGGGTCGACGGCGCGGCGCCTGACCTGCAGCAGGCCCGGGATTTCCTCGACGAGAGCGACGAGCTCTTCCAGTTCGTCGCGGCGACCTCCAGGGAAGGGCGTCCCCACATCAGTACCGCAGACAAAAAAATGCGCCCGCATCCGGAGATGCGGGCGCGACGCGTCCAGAAGGACGCCAGGGGGTCAGTCGTCTACGGTCGGGTTCCACCACCCAGCAGTGGGTCCGCGGTCCAGCCCAGGGCCTGCCAGTCCACCGTCGTGCCACCGTGGCAATCGGTGCAACCGTTGTTTCGGCCGAGCGCCTGTTCCTTGGGCGCGACCTCGTGGTCGACCTTGAGCAGCATCACGGTGTCCACGAACTCGTGCTGGCCGGTGAAGACCTGCACGCCACCGTTGTACGCCGGGGAGTAGGCGGCGCCGTCCTGCAGCGACAGGGTCCAGTTGTACGTGCCCCAGTACGGGTTCTGTCCCGTGACCTTGCCCCACAGGTGCGGCACCAGCACCGTCTGGTTGTTCGCATCGGCGGGCTGGTTCCCGGTCATCTTCTTGAACGGGTAGATCTTCGCATCCGCATCCTGATAGGTCGCGGTCGGGGAGCCGAGATCCACCGGCGTGGTCGTGTACTGGTCGTTGAAGCCCATGATCACGCGATTCCACTTGCCGTCATAGAAACGCAGTTCGGGTCGGACGTTGTCGCCCCAGGTGAAGCAGCCTTTCATCCTGTTGTAGGTCGCGCGCGTGGTCGTGCCGTCGGCGCTGGTGCCGAGCGGAGTGGCGGCGCACTCGGCCGGGGTCGTGGCGGATCCTGCGAGCGCCCACTTCCAGTCGACGTACGTGGAGACTTTGCGTGCGATCGCCGGAATGTGGCAGGCCTGGCACGCCAGTCGATCGTGCAGGTTCACCATGAGTTCCGCGCTCGTGCCGGTGTGGAGGTCGGCCGCATGGCAGTCGGTGCATTCCTTCATGTCGCCACCTTCGTCCACCGAGTGGTACATGAAGCCGGCGATGCCGTGCGAGAGCAGGTTGCCGGAAACGTCGCGGTCTGCCTCGTGGCACTCCACGCAGGCGAAGTTGCCGCCGTCGACGCCCATGTGCACGTCTTCCGTTCGGTCGAAGGGGTCGTCGTTCGGATCGTTCGGATCGTCCGGGGCCGTCAGCGCAAACCGGCTGGAGATGTCGCCGTGCTTGACGTTGTCGTCGCCACCGGCCTTGGCGTGGCAGAACACGCAGGCCGCCCGCGTCGGCACGCCGCCGTTCGTGCCCACGCTCTGGGCAACGGCCTGCAGGTCCACGCTGGGGTCGGGCCCGCCGGCCAGCGGCTGGTCGGCAGTCGGGGCCGGGACCTTCTTGTAGGTGCCGGTCTGGTCGTGGCAGGCGAGGCAGTCGATGTTGTTCGGGTTGCTGAAGTCGAAGCTCTTGTCCTGCCAGCCGTAGCCGATGTGGCACTGGCTGCAGCGGCCTTCGTTCGACGGGACCGCCTGGCAGAAGTTGTTGATCATGTCCTTCTTGCCGTGGATCGTGCCCTCGAAGCCGGCGATGCCTGAGACGGTCCCTTCCCAGTTCCAGTGGCCGGTCTTCATCACGTCGTCGCCGATCTTGCCGTGGCAGACGAGGCACTGGCCGGTGCCCGTGTACTCGTTGTCGGTGAAGTAGCCCTTGTGCAGGGCCTCGGGCGTGAAATTGCCGCCGGTCGTGCGGCAGTCGAGGACGTCGATGACGCCGTCGCCGTTGGTGTCCTCGTCCGGGAAATCAGCAACGAAGTTCTGGTTGAGGTCCCAGCAGCTGAGACCCGGCGTGCCGTCCGTGCCAGGGCTGCCCGGCGTGCCAGCGACGCCGTCCTTGCCGTCGTCACCTTCGCAGCCGGCCATCGAGCCGGCGAGGAGGACGATCGCGGCAAGCGTCGTCCAGCGGAATATCGAATTTCGGTGTGCTTTCATCATCGCCGCTCCTGGCGTCAGACGTTGTTCTGCGTCAGACGATGCACCTCCCGTGCCAGTCCCGTTCCTTCCGCATATTGCCTTTAGAATCCGCTAGTTAACGGCTTCAGCGTCGTTCAGGGACGACCGGACCGGGCGGATCGACTGCCCTGCATGACAGCGATGCTGCCAGCGTCGTGGCAGCCTCTCGCAGAGGGGCGACGGAAATGAAAAAAGCCCCGAGGGAGAACCCTCGGGGCTTTCAGTTTCAAGAGCCTGGCAGTGACCTACTCTTGCATGGCCGAAGACCACACTACCATCGGCGCAGAGCGTTTTCACTTCCGAGTTCGGAATGGGATCGGGTGGTTCCCGCTCGCTATTGCCGCCAGGCAAACCGGCTGACACCCGCGCTCTCGCGGGGCGTCTAAATCGAATCGGGTATGACGAGCGTGTCGCAGTCGCGCGATACCGCGCTGACTCACGCCAACGGCCTGAAAGATCCAGACCGATTGGGTGTTATATGGTCAAGCCGCACGGGCAATTAGTACTGGTTAGCTCAATGCATTACTGCACTTACACACCCAGCCTATCAACGTCGTAGTCTTCGACGGCCCTTCAGGGGAATCGAGTTCCCAGGGAGAACTAATCTTGGGGGGGGCTTCCCGCTTAGATGCTTTCAGCGGTTATCCCGTCCGTATTTAGCTACCCGGCAGTGCCACTGGCGTGACAACCGGAACACCAGAGATACGTCCACTCCGGTCCTCTCGTACTAGGAGCAGCTCACCCTCAATTCTCCAACGCCCACGGCAGATAGGGACCGAACTGTCTCACGACGTTCTGAACCCAGCTCGCGTACCACTTTAAATGGCGAACAGCCATACCCTTGGGACCTGCTACAGCCCCAGGATGTGATGAGCCGACATCGAGGTGCCAAACTCCTCCGTCGATGTGGACTCTTGGGAGGAATAAGCCTGTTATCCCCGGAGTACCTTTTATCCGTTAAGCGATGGCCCTTCCATACAGAACCACCGGATCACTAAGACCTGCTTTCGCACCTGCTCGACCTGTCCGTCTCGCAGTTAAGCACCCTTATGCCTTTGCACTCTAGAGCGCGATGACCGACCGCGCTGAGGGTACCTTTGCACTCCTCCGTTACTCTTTGGGAGGAGACCGCCCCAGTCAAACTACCCACCATACACGGTCCCCGACCCGGATAACGGGCCTAGGTTAGAAAGTCGAACATTCCAGGGTGGTATTTCAAGGTTGGCTCCACGCAATCTAGCGATCACGCTTCAAAGCCTCCCACCTATCCTACACAAGAAGGTTCAAATTTCAGTGTAAAGCTATAGTAAAGGTTCACGGGGTCTTTCCGTCTTGCCGCGGGTACGCCGCATCTTCACAGCGATTTCAACTTCACTGAGTCTCGGGTCGAGACAGTGTGGCTATCATTACGCCATTCGTGCAGGTCGGAACTTACCCGACAAGGAATTTCGCTACCTTAGGACCGTTATAGTTACGGCCGCCGTTTACCGGGGCTTCGATCAAGAGCTTCGCCTTGCGGCTGACCCCATCACTTAACCTTCCGGCACCGGGCAGGCGTCACACCCTATACATCCACTTTCGTGTTAGCAGAGTGCTGTGTTTTTGATAAACAGTTGCAGCCACCGATTACCTGCGACCTTCGTTCGCTTCAAGAGTAAATCCAGTCACGATCGAAGGCATACCTTCTTCCGAAGTTACGGTATCAATTTGCAGAGTTCCTTAACCCGAGTTCTCTCAAGCGCCTTAGCAGATTATCTGCTCACCCACCAGTGTCGGTTTGCGGTACGGTCTAGTGTTGCCTGAAGCTTAGAGGCTTTTCCTGGGAGCGTGGCATCAGTCACTTCGATCCACATGGGATCTCGTCATCACGCCTTGGGATTAACGAATCTCCGGATTTTCCAGGAGACCCTCCCTACACGCTTAAACCGGGAACCAGCCCCGGCTGACCTAGCCTTCTCCGTCACCCCATCGCAGCAGCACCAGGTACGGGAATATTGACCCGTTTTCCATCGACTACGCCTTTCGGCCTCGCCTTAGGTACCGACTCACCCTGCGCCGATTAACGTTGCGCAGGAACCCTTGGGTTTACGGCGTGCGAGTTTTTCACTCGCATTAACGTTACTCATGTCAGCATTCGCACTTCTGATACCTCCAGCACACCTCGCAGTGCACCTTCGCAGGCTTACAGAACGCTCCCCTACCACCTGCACTTGCGTGCAGATCCGCAGCTTCGGCTCATGGCTTGAGCCCCGTTATATCTTCCGCGCAGGCCGACTAGACCAGTGAGCTATTACGCTTTCTTTAAAGGATGGCTGCTTCTAAGCCAACCTCCTGGCTGTCTATGCCTTCCCACATCGTTCACCACTTAGCCATGAATTTGGGGCCTTAGCTGGCGGTCTGGGTTATTTCCCTCTTCACGACGGACGTTAGCACCCGCCGTGTGTCTCCCGTGCGTTGACTTCCCGGTATTCGGAGTTTGCATAGGTTTGCTAAGCCGGGATGGCCCGCTAGCCTAAACAGTGCTCTACCCCCGGGAGTCCTACACGAGGCACTACCTAAATAGCTTTCGGGGAGAACCAGCTATCGCCGGCCTTGATTAGCCTTTCACTCCTATCCACACCTCATCGCCTACTTTTGCAACAGTAGAGCGTTCGGGCCTCCAGTAGGTATTACCCTGCCTTCACCCTGGACATGGATAGATCGACCGGCTTCGGGTCTATTCCCAGCGACTAATTCGCCCATTTCGGACTCGGTTTCCCTGCGCCTCCCCTATTCGGTTAGGCTCGCCACTGAAAATAACTCGCTGACCCATTATACAAAAGGTACGCCGTCACCCCTTGCGGGGCTCCGACTGCTTGTACGTACGCGGTTTCAGGTTCTATTTCACTCCCCTCTCCGGGGTTCTTTTCGCCTTTCCCTCACGG
>CAWGLZ010000006.1:0-1567500 GCA_963823535.1 uncultured Gammaproteobacteria bacterium | reverse complement strand
CGGCGCATACGTCAGCGACGGCCGCGTGCTCGCGGCCGAGTTCGTCAACCGGGGGCGCACGCACCGCGCGGTGTGGTTCGAATCCGCGGACGGCGAGGTGCACGGCTACTTCACGCCGGACGGCAAGGGCATGCGCAAGGCGTTCCTGCGCGCACCGCTCGACTTCACGCGCATCAGCTCACGGTTCAACCCGAACCGCCGGCATCCGATCAGCGGCAAGGTGCGGGCGCACCGGGGCATCGACTACGCCGCGCCGACCGGCACGCCGATCTGGGCCGCGGGCGACGGGCGCATCGAGTTCGCAGGCCGCAAGGGCGGTTATGGCAACGCCGTGATCATCAACCACGGCAAGGGCATCACGACGTTGTACGGCCACATGTCGCGCTTCGCGAAGACGTCCCGCTCGGGCCGCCCGGTCCGCCAGGGCGAGCTCATCGGCTACGTCGGCTCGACCGGTGCGTCCACGGGCCCGCACCTGCACTACGAGTACCGGATCAAGGGCGTGCACAAGAACCCGGCGAACATCCCGATGCCGAGGACGGAGATCCCGTCCGGGTACCTGGCGGAGTTCCGCAGCCACGCGGAAGTCGCCCTGGCGCAGCTCCAGCTCACCAGCGGCGGGCCCCAGCAGGCACTCGCCAGCCGCTGACCCTGCACGCCGCCGGCGGGCCCGCACACGGCCCGCGCGGCCTCAGCTCACGCGCAGCCTGAAGCCGACGGCCTGCAGGTACCCGACTTCCTGCTCGAGGTCGACGGCGGTCAGCGGGTGCTCCGCGAGCCACCCCTTGGGGAACACGGCGTCGAGTGAGCGGCCGCGCGCCTTGAGGTCGATCTCGGGCAGTGCCCGCGGCCCCCGGGCACGATGCAGCAGCACGGCCAGCCGCAGCAGGACGATCAGGAATTCCGCCTGCAGGTGCCAGGGTGGTACCAGGTCCTCGACCTGGCCGGGATTCAGCTTGCGGCGGTGACTGCCGACCAGCGCGGACAGCAGCCACTGCTCCTCGCGGGGAAATCCCGGCAGGTCCGCGTGCTGCAGCAGGTAGGCGCCGTGCTTGTGGTAATGCGAGTGCGCGATGTCGAGCCCGATCTCGTGCAGCCGCGCCGCCCAGCGCAGCATCTGCTCAGCGAGCGGCTCATCCAGCTTCCAGTCGCCGCGCACCTGCCGCAGGAAGGCGAGCGCCGTCGCCTCGACCCGGTCCGCCTGCGCGAGGTCGACGTGGAAGCGAGCCTCCATCGCGCGGACGCTGCGCACACGGGCGTCCTCATCCGTGAGTCGGCCGAGCAGGTCGTACAGCAACCCCTCGCGCAGCGCGCCGTCGGCGATGCGCATGCTCTCGATCCCGAGCATGTCGAAGATCTCGACCATGATGGCGAGCCCGCCGGGGAGAATTTCCTGGCGCTCCGTCGCGAGGCCCGGCAGCTTGAGCTTGCCGGTCTCGCCGGCACGCAGGCATTCGCCAAGCAGCCAGTCGATGCCCTCGCGGGTAATGTTGCCGTTCGGAGCACCGCGCGCCACGAGGACTTCGGAAACCGACCGCATCGTCCCGGACGCGCCGAAGGCCGTGTCCCACTCGCTGCGGCTGAAGCGCGCCATCACCGGCTCGATCTCGAGCTGCGCCGAGGTCCGCGCCCGCTTCATGCGCTTTTCCGTGATGACGCCGTCCGGGAAGTGCTGCGCGCTCATGCTGACGCAACCGATGTAGAGACTGTCGAGCCGCTTGGCCGTCAGGCTCTCGCCGATGATGAGCTCGGTGCTGCCGCCGCCGATGTCCACGACCAGCCGGTGCCCCCCCTCGCTCGGCGTCGTGTGCGCCACGCCGAGGTAGATCAGGCGCGCCTCCTCGACACCCGAAATGATCTCGATCGGGTGGCCCAGCGCCTCGCGCGCCCGGTCGAGGAACGCGCCCTTGCGCCGGGCCTTGCGCAGCGTGTTGGTGCCGACGACGCGGACGCGCCTGGCATTCATGTCCCGCAGCCGCTGCCCGAACCGCTCGAGGCAAGCCAGCCCCCGCCCGACCGAGTCGCGGCTCAGGCGCCCCTGCTCGTCGAGCCCCGCCGCGAGGCGTACCGGCTCGCGCAGGCGATCGACGATGACGAGCTGGCCGTGCGAGTACCGCGCGACCACCATGTGGAAGCTGTTGGACCCGAGGTCGACGGCGGCGAGGACGTCGGGCAGGGTCTCGGCCCTGCGGCTCAAAAGGCGTCAGGCCGAGAAAGAGGAGCCACAGCCGCAGGTCGTCGTCGCATTCGGATTGCGGATGACGAACTGCGCACCCTCGAGATCTTCCTTGTAGTCGATTTCCGCGCCCATCAGGTACTGGACGCTCATCGGATCGACCAGCAGCTTCACTCCGCGCGTCTCCACGCAGGTGTCGCCCTCTTCCTCGTTCTCGTCGAACGTAAATCCGTACTGGAAGCCCGAGCAGCCCCCGCCGGACACGAACACCCGGAGCTTGAGGTTCGGGTTACCCTCCTCGCGGATCAGCTCGCTGACCTTGACGGCGGCCGAGTCGGTAAAGACGAGCGCCGGCGCTTCGGTGGCAGCCGCGGCTTCATGCACGTTCGTCATCTCGGGATTCTCCGGCAAATCATCTGAATTAGACTCGATCTTACCATCTGCGCAGTGCGGTCATGCGGCTGGCACCCCGTCGACCTTCCAGGGAAAGGTCTGTTCCATCGGGAATCGCAGCTTGCTCGAGCGGACCTCGACCTGCGCCTCGAAGGCCTGGAATCCCTCCGGCAGCGTCACGGCCTGCTCGACGGTCTGGAAATACCTGAACGAAAACGGCAGCTGCGCGCGCGGACGGCCGATCAGGTCCCCCACCGTGTACTTGGCCGGCTCCTGGCCCTGCATTCCGTGCAGGACGATCTGGGCCAGCCCGGACGCGACGCTCTCGTGGCGCATCGCCTGGATCAGCGTGAGCTTGAGCAGGAACTCACGCGGCTGCGGCCCCGGTACGACGTCGAAGCGCTGGATCCGCAGCCCCTGGATGCCATCCGCGGGCGAGACGATGCTGCGGTAGAAGGCCAGGTCGTCGCCCTGGCGCGACAGCCGGGACTGCAGTTCCCCCAGTGTCCGTTCCACCTGGCCGTAGGCCTCCCGGTCGAGGCGCCGGGCCATTTCGAGCTCGGCAATCTTGGCGTTCAGCGTCGCGTTCTGCTCCTCGAGCCGCGCCGCTTTCGCCGTCAGTTCGCGCCGCTCGAGCGCCACCTGGGCCGCATCGAGCCCCGCCGAAACCTGGCCACGGTGATAGGCATAGGCAGCGCCCAGCGCAGCCACGATGGCCGCGGCGACGATCACGACCCACGCCACGGCACTCGGCCGCCCCAGAGGGCGCAGGGGCAGCTCGTCGGTCACGGTTCGGTCGTCTCGACCGTCCTCGCCGGGGCCGGCCGGCGGGCACGGCGCGGGCGGGGCGGACGCAACACCGACGCCGACCACCAGTCGGGGCGCGGCGGAGGTCCGTCCGGGAAAGCCCGCCGGCCGAGTTCGTCGAGCGCCCGGGCGTACACCGATCGCTTGAAATAGATGACCTCGCGCACCGGAGACCAGTAGTCGACCCAACGCCAGCTGTCGAACTCAGGCTGCTGCGTCACGTCGAAGCGCAGTCGCTCCTCCCCGCCGAGCATGCGCAGCAGGAACCAGCGCTGCTTCTGACCGATGCACAGCGGCCGCGAGCGACGCCGGACGTACTGGCGCGGCAAGCGGTAGCGCAGCCAGTGGCGGGTCGCCGCGAGGACCTCCACGTCGGCGGGCTCGAGGCCCACCTCTTCGCGCAACTCCCGGAACAGGGCCTGCTCCGCCGACTCGTCGCGCAGGACACCCCCTTGTGGGAATTGCCAGCCGCGGCCGTCGCTCCGACCCCCGAGGAATACTTCGCCGGCGTCGCGGATCAGCACGATCCCGACGTTGGCGCGAAACCCCTGGGCATCGATGAAGTCGGTCATGGGATACGTAAGCTCCGGAACAGACTGATTTTTTCACATTGCGGCGACGCGGTCCAAGGAACCCTTCCGCCGGGCTCCTTGTGGCCTGGGGAGGCAGCACCGTAGGCTTGGACACGCCCGGAGCCCGAAATGCACCGCCGCTTTCCCCTTTCCATCGCCCTGCCCGCCCTGTTTCTGGCGGCCGCCGGCCTGCTCGGGCTGTCGCTGGCCTCGGGAAGCGTGCAGCTCTCCCTGGCGGACGTGGTCTCGGCGCTGGGCTCCGGCACGCCGACCCTGGCGCGCGACATCGTGCTCGAGTTGCGCCTGCCCCGTGCGCTGGCCGCGTTCGCCGTGGGCGGGCTGCTGGCGCTGTCGGGGGCCATCCTCCAGGTGCTGCTGCGGAACCCGCTCGCCGACCCTTACGTGCTCGGTGTCTCCGGCGGAGCCTCGGTCGCGGCACTGCTCGCGATCATGCTGGGGCTGCCCGCGGCCGGAGTCGACCTCCTGGCGGCGCTCGGGGCACTGGCGGCCTGCCTGATCGTCTTCGCACTGGCGCAGGGCCCGGGCGGCTGGACGCCGACCCGCCTGCTGCTCACGGGCATCGTGGTCGCGGCCGGGGCGGGCTCGATCGTCAGCCTGCTGCTCGCGCTCGGCGACGAGACGAAGCTGCGCGGCATGGTGTTCTGGCTGCTCGGCGATCTCTCCCACACGCGCCGCTGGCCGTGGCTGCTCGCGCTGCTGGCCATCGCCGCGGCCACCGCGCTTGCGCTCGGGCGGCACCTGAACGTACTTGCCCGCGGCGTGGTCCAGGCCGCGAGCGTCGGCATGGACGTGCGGCGACTGCAGGCGCTGCTGTTCGTGCTCAGTTCCGCGATGGCGGGTTGCGCGGTCAGCGCCGCAGGCAGCATCGGGTTCGTGGGCCTCGTGACGCCACACCTCGTCAGGCTGGCGCTCGGCAGCGACAATCGTATCGTGCTGCCCGTGTCGGCCGTGACCGGCGGGCTGCTGCTGATGACGGCGGACCTCGCGGCGCGCACGCTGATCGCGCCGCGTCAGTTACCGGTCGGCGCGCTCACCGCGCTGGTCGGCGTGCCGCTCTTCCTGCTCCTCATGTCCCGCCAGCGCGGCTGAGGGTTTCGACGGGCGCAAAGGTCACCACGTGATCGGTGGCCAGCCGCAGCCCGATGCTTTCGCCCACCTGATGATCGTGGTGGCTCGGTACCAGCGACAGCACGCGCCGGCCACTCGGCAGCTCCAGCGTGTAGAGGAAGTCCGCACCCCGGAACACGCGCTCCACGATCCGCGCGCGCAGCGGCGCGATGTCGTCGTGCACGACGTCGTCCGGCCGCAGCAGCACGTCTACGCTGCTACCGCAGGTCACCCGCGCGCCGCCTTCCCGCAGCGGGCCGATCTCGGTCTCGAGCAGGCCGGATTCGTTGCACGACGCCGGCAGGAAGGTCGCGTGGCCAACGAACTCCGCGGCGAATCGCGAGACCGGCCGGTGATACAGGTCGTACGGGGTGGCCCACTGCTCGAGGCAACCGTCGCGCATCAGGCCCACCCGGTCGGCCAGCGCGAAGGCATCGTGCTGGTCATGCGTGACCACGAGCGCCGTCGTGCCCAGCGACTTGAGCAGCACGCGCAACTCGCCCACGAGGCGCTCGCGCAGCGCAGCGTCGAGGCTCGCAAAGGGCTCGTCGAGCAGCAGAATCGTCGGTCGCGGCGCCAGCGCACGCGCCAGCGCCACGCGCTGCTGCTGCCCACCCGAGAGTTCGCCGGGGTATGCGCCGGCGCAATCGGCGAGGCCCACCATCTCCAGCATCTCCCCGGCACGCGACCGCCGCTCCAGCCGATCGAGGCGCTGCAGGCCGAACTCGACGTTGCCGAGGGCGGTCAGGTGGGGAAACAGCGCGTGATCCTGGAAGACGAGCCCGACGCCGCGTTCGTGCGGCGGCACGTGCACGCCCGGGCCGCTGAGCGTGCGCCCCAGCGCGACGATGCTGCCGCCGTCGAGCGGCTCGAAGCCGGCGATGCAGCGCAGCGCCGTCGTCTTGCCACAGCCGCTCGGCCCGAGCAGGCAACCGACGTCACCCTGCCCGAGCGTGAAGCTGACCCCGTCGAGCGCCCGGCGAGTGCCGAAATGCCGCGCCACCTGCGTGAGTTCAAGCCACACGCGTGATCCGCCTCGCGAGCAGCACCACCGGCACGACGCCGGCGGCGACGATCAGCACCGAGGGCAGTGCGGCCCGCGTCCACTCGCCCTCCGCGGCCATCTCGAAGACACGCACCGCCAGCGTCTCGAAGCCGAACGGCCGGGTCATGAGGGTGATGGGCAACTCCTTCATCAGGTCCACGAACACCAGGACTGCGGCCGCGAGAAGGCTGCCCCTCAACAGCGGCAGGTGCACGCGTCGCACGCGCGCAGCACCGCGGACGCCGAGCATCTCGGACGCCTCGTCGAGATTGCGATGAATGCGCGCAAGCCCGCTGTCGACGGGTCCGACGCCGACGGCGAGGAAGCGGGCAAGATAGGCAACGAACATCGTGAGCAGCGTTCCCTGCAGGAACAACTGGGGTGATCCGCCGCCCCACAGCGCGTCCGCCCGATCCTGCAGCCAGCCGTTCAGCGCCGCCACCGGTGCGAACAGGCCGACCGCGAGCACCGTACCCGGAATGGCATAGCCCACTGTCGCGAAGCGTCCGAGCCCCTGCACCCAGCGGCGTGGCTCGCGTCGCAGGGCGTAGCCGTGGACGAGCGCCGCGACGACGACGACGAGCGCACCGGACGAAGCCGTGGCGAGGCTGCGGCCGACGAAGGCCCAGTAGCGCGCATCGAGGTCCGTCGCGGCATGCTTCGCCGCCCATTGCAGCAGCTGTGCCATGGGCAGCACGAACGCGAACGCGAGCACCACCCCAGCGACGGCGGCCGCCGCGAAACCGCGCACGCCGTGGAGCCGTTGCCGTGGCAGGACGTCGTGGCTCGCGCGCTGGGCGGCGAAGCCACGGCGGCCCCGCAGCCGCCGTTCCAGCCACAGGCCGGCGAGCGCCAGCAGCGCCAGCAGCGCCGCCATCTGCAGGGCGGCGGCCACCGAGAACATGCCGAACCAGGCCCGGTAGATCGCCGTGGTCAGGGTATCGACGTTCAGGGCCGCGACGACGCCGAAGTCGGCCAGGGTCTCCATGCAGGCGAGTCCGACGCCGGCCGCGACTGCCGGCCGCGCCAGGGGCAGGAGCAGTCGGCGCAAGGCCTCGCGGCGATCGAGCCCCAGCGACTGGGCGGCCTCGAGCATGCGCGCGCCGGCGGTCTCGAACGCGACGCGCGCGAGCAGGTAGACATACGGGTAGAGGGTCAGTGTCAGCACCAGCGCCGCCCCGCCGAGCGAACGGATCGATGGCAGGCGCAGGCCCTCGCCCAGGGACGCGCGCAGCCAGCCCTGCAGGGGACCCGCATAGTCGAGCGCCCCGGCATACACGACCGCGAGCACGTAACCCGGCACGGCCAGCGGCAGCAGGAGGGCCCAGCTGAAGATCGCCCGGCCCGGGAAATCGTGGCCGGCCACCAGCCACGCCAGTGCCGTGCCGAGCACTGCCGTCGCGGCCGCGACGGCAATGAGCAGCAGCACCGTGTTGGCCGCGACGCGCGGCAGGACGAACTGCAGCTGGTGCAGCCAGACGTCGCCTGCGGGCGTCGCCCAGGATGCCAACGCGGTCAGCAGCGGCAACAGCGCCGGCACCGCCAGCAGCGCGATCGCGAGCACTGCCGCCGGACGCTTTGCGGACAGCCGCATGCCTCAGCGATACCCGGCGCGGTCCATGAGCCGCACGGCCGCCGGCTGCAGGCGCCCTGCCTCCGTGACGTTGAGCTGGCTGGACTCGAACGAGCCCCAGGACTTCACCAGCGGGTCGACGGCGACGGCCGGGTTGGCGGGGTACTCCATGTTCACGGCCGCGAAGTGTGCCTGCGCCGCGCCATCCGACAGCCACTCGAGAAACCGCGTGGCTGCAGCGGCCTTGCGGGAACTCGCGACGACTCCGGCGCCGGAGATGTTCACGTGGACCCCGCCCGCGGACTGGTTGGCCCAGAAGAGCCTGACCGGAAAGTCCGGCCGCTCCTTCACGATGCGCCCGTAGTAGTAGCTGTTGACGATGCCCACGTCGCACTGGCCCGCGGCGATGGCCTCGAGCAGCTGCGTGTCGTTTGCAAACACGTCCGTCGCCAGGTTGGCGACCCAGCCGCGCACGATCCGCTCGGTAGTCGCCTCGCCCTGGGTCGCGATCAGCGTGGCGACCAGCGACTGGTTGTAGACCTTCTTCGACGTCCGCAGGCACAGGCGCCCCTTCCAGTCGGCGCCGGCGAGCGCCTCGTAGGTGCTGAGGGAGGCAGGGTCGACCCGGCGGGTGCTGTAGGCGATCGTCCGCGCACGCATCGACAGCCCGAACCAGCGTCCCTGCGGGTCGCGCAGGTGGGCGGGGATGTTCCGCTCGAGCGTGGGCGACTCCAGCGGTCGCAGCAGGCCGCGCTGCGCGGCGTTCCAGAGCTCGCCGGCATCCACCGTCATGAGCAGGTCCGCGGGCGTGTTGCGGCCCTCCGCCGCGAGCCGCTCGATCAGCACCGCGGCGTCACCGGTGGTGAAGCGGATCTCGACACCGGTCTCGCGCGTGTAGGCATCGAAGATCGGCTTGATCAGCTGCTCGTTGCGCGCGGAGTAGACGACGAGGGTTTCCGCCGCGGCCGGCACGGCCGGGACGAGCGCGGCCAGCCACAGGGCGGCGACGCGCAGGAACGTGTTTCGTGGCATGTCGATGGGTTTATTAATACGAATGATTCTTATTATATTGACGACACCCCTCGCCCGTCACCCGATTGATCGCCTTGCCTGGGCACGTCGATCTCGAACCGATCGCCACCCGCCTGCTTGGCGTGGTGCAGCGCGGCCAGTGCGTCCGCAAACAATTGATCTGCAACGGCTTTTCTATCCTGGACGAGCTGCGGCTGGCACCCTGCGATGCCGATCGACACCCGCACCGGGCGCCGCGCCCCCGCGCCGACCTCGAGCGGCGCGGCGCGCACGGCCCCCAGGATCCGCTCGGCCAGGGGCACGGCCCGTCGTGCATCGGTACCCGGCAGGACCACCACGAAACCGTCGCTGCCGAGATGGGCGGCGGTATCGCTGGCCCTGACCTGCGATTCGATTCGACCTGCGAGCTCGCGCAGCGCCTGGTCGCCGGCGAGCTGGCCGAGCTCGTCGTTCAGCGCCTGCAGGCGATCCACGTCGACGACCAGGCAGGCGACGCTGTCTCGCTCGCGCTGGCAGCGCGCGATCTCCTCGCGCAGCCGCGCCTGGACGTAGCGCGGCGAGTTCCACCCAGTGAGGGGATCGACCATTCCGCCGCGCAGGGCGCGGGCGCGGTCGAGGTGCCGGTCGAGGCCCGCGACGATCAGGTCGGCGACGTTGTCGAGGAGCGGGGCGTCCATTCCGTCGAACGCCGGCGCGCCGTCACGCGTGGCGACGTTGAACAGTCCGACCAGGTGGTCGGCACGTCGCAGCGGCAGCACCATGACCTCGCGCAGTCCATCGGCACCGGGAAACAGCAGCGCATGATCCGCCGCCCGGTACCCCCCGCGCCATGCCCCCTGCAAGGACAGCAGGTGCGGCGCGAGGCCGGCGAGGCTCGCGACGAACGTGACGGGGGAGGAGCCTGTGCGCAGATCGTGATTGCCCATGACGAGGTGCCGCAGCTCGTGCGTCGGATCGACGAGCAGCAGCACGGCAAGGTCGTCGCGGCGTCCGCTCGGCGGCGAGCCGGTGAGACGCTCGAGCCAGAGTTCGAGCGTTTCGGCGCGCAGCAGGCCCCGCTCCCACGCCAGCCAGCGGTCGAAGGTGGCGCTCGTCATGTCGACGACCTCGTGCACGACTGCCTCAGGTCGCCGTCTCGCGAGCCGCCTGCCGTACCAGCAGGTACTCGCGCCCGCGCAGCATCATCTCGGTAAACGCCTGCGCGTCGTGCTCCCGGACGGCCCGGTGCAGCCGTTCCACGGCCACGCTGAGCGCCTGCAGGGAATCCTCGCCATAGGCGTTGAGGCTCTGGATCTCGTAGTAGAGGTCGGGGTTCTCGCCCGCCACCCGGGTGGCGACGTCGAGTTGCGCGTCGAAGGTCGTGCTGGACATGCGGGCGAGCCTCGGCGCCGCCTCGCCACTCTGCGCGAGCGCCGAGAAGAAGGCGATGTTGAGTGCGTGGGACAGTCCGAGCACGAAGGCGATCAGTCGATCGTGCTCGTCGAGGTCCATGACCACCCGGTCGGCCATCGTCGACGCGAACAGGTCGCGCGCCTCCTCGAGCGCACCGGCATCGCCGAGGTCGATGAAGATCACGTGCCGGCCGGAGAGCAGGGCCGTGTCCGGGCCGAACATCGGATGGACCGAGGTGACGCGCACTCCGGCCGCGCGCAGTGCCTCGAGGCCGGCGCGCAGCGGCGTCTTGAGGGAGCCGATGTCGAACACGACGCCCCGCGGCCGGCGCACGGCCAGCTCGGTCAGCACCTCGCCGGCAATCTTGAGCGGGGTCGCGACCACGACCAGGTCCTCGTCCAGCGCGCCCGTGCGCCAGTCCGCCAGCCACTCGTAGCCCGGCACCCCGCCCGCCGGATCGGCGACCACGATGCGGAATCCCTGCGACGCCAGGAAGTCCGCCATCCAGCGTCCCATCTTGCCGCGGCCACCGATCACCAGCGCGCTGCGCCCGGAGCCCCGGCCTTGTGCGGCGACCCGCGCCTGCTCCTGCGTGGTGAGCGATCCGCGGATCAGCGACTGCAGGATCGATTCGGCGAGCGCCGGAGAGACCCCCAGCGCCTCGGCGTCGCGGCGTGCCTTGAGCAGCACGTCGCGTTCACGACCGAAGTCGCGCGTGGACTGCCCCGTGGCGCGCTTGACCGCGGCGATCTCGGTGCTGATCGCCTGCCGTTCGGCCACCCGTTGCAGGAGTTCCCGGTCCAGGGCGTCGAGACGCGCGCGCAGATCTTCCAGCGACTTCATACGGGACCCGGGATGCCTCGACCATGTTCTTTTACCCGGCCGCATCGGGCGCCGCAAGCGAACCCGCTGCGCACGTCGCGCGTGTCACGCTCGGGCATAATCCGTTCCCCGTCCGCACGCCTGGGTACCGCGATGCTGAGCAAAGGATTCCTGCCTGCCACGTTGCCGGCCGACCCGATGCCGCTGTTCGAGAAGTGGTTCCTCGGCGCGCGCGAGGCGCGGGCGCAGCCGAATCCCGACGCCCTGTCGCTCGCCACCTCGACGCCCGAGGGCCGGCCATCGGTGCGGGTCGTGCTCTGCAAGAAGCTGGTCACGGATCCCGGGTACATCGTCTTCTTCACCAACTACGACAGCCGCAAGGGCCACGAACTCACCGCCAACCCCTGCGCGGCGGCCGTCTTCCACTGGGATGCCTTCGGGCGCCAGGTGCGCCTGGAGGGCCGGATCGTGCCTTCGCCCGACGCGGAGAGCGACGCGTACTTCGCGAGCCGCGCACTCGACAGCCGGATCGGCGCCTGGGCGAGCCTGCAGAGCCAGCCGCTCGACGCGCGCAGGACCTTGCTGAAGCGGGTGGCGACGGAAGCGGCGCGGTTCGGGACGAACGTGCCGAGGCCGCCGAACTGGGGCGGCTATCGACTCTGGCCGGAGGCCGTGGAACTGTGGATCGAGGGCCCGTTCCGCGTCCACGATCGCGCGCGGTGGACGCGTGAGCTGCAGCCGGCGCCGGACGGTTTCGTGCCGGGCCCGTGGCAGGCGACCCGGCTCTATCCCTGACGGCGTGGCCGAGCGAACCTTTTTCGGCACTTTGCGCATCGCGATCCTGCTCGCGGTGCTGCTGTTCGTCGCCACGGGCGCCTGGCTGGACCGCCGGCGCAGCACCGACTGGGACTCGACCTTGCGGGTGACGGTCTATCCCGTCGCCGTCGGCGACGCCGCAGCGGCCTATGTCGATGCCCTTGCGGAGGACGATTTCGACGTGGCCGAGGATTTCCTGCGACAGGAGGCCCGCCGCTACGGCATCGGCCTCGAGCAACCCGTGCGCCTGCGTCTTTCCCGCGCCGCGCCCGCCGCGCCGCCCGCCGCGCCCGCCGATCCCGGCCTGTTCAGCGTCGCGGCCTGGAGCCTCCGGTTCCGCTACTGGGCATGGCGCGTGTCGGCCGACGATCCCCTGCCGCCGCCGGACGTGCAGATCTTTGCACTCTTCCACCCCGCGGGCACGGGTCGCGCCGTGCCCGATTCACTTGGCCTGAGCAAGGGACTGATGGCGATCACCCACCTCTACGCCGACCGCCAGGCGGCCGGCAGCAACGACGTCGTACTGGTGCACGAACTGCTGCACACGCTGGGCGCCACCGACAAGTACGACCCGTCGACCGGCCTGCCACTGGACCCGGGCGGCCTGGGCGACCCGCAGCAGTCGCCGCGCTATCCGCAGCGGCTCGGCGAGATCATGGCCGGGCGGATCGCCGCGAGCCCGGGCGAAGCCCTCGTTCCCGACAGCCTCGTGCAGATGAGCGTCGGCGCCGCCACCGCCCGGGAAATCGGCTGGCTGCGATGAGTACGCACAGCCCGGTCCCCACGCTCGAGTGCATCGGGCTCGCCGTGAACGTCCCGGGGCGGGAGCTCGTGCAGCGGCTCGACGTCGCGTTCCGTCCCGCGACCGTCGTCGCGGTGCTCGGGCGCAATGGCGCGGGGAAGAGCTCGCTGCTGCATACGCTCGCGGGACTGCGCAGGCCGTCGGCCGGCGAGGTGCTTCTGGGTGGCCGGGCGCTCGCCGACTGGCCGCGTCGGGACCTCGCCCGGCACCTGGGCCTGCTGCCCCAGGCAAACGAGGATCCCTTCCCGGGCACCGTGCTCGAGACCGCGCTGGTCGGTCGCCATCCCCATCTCGATTTCTGGGCCTGGGAAAGCGAGGCGGATCGCGCCGTGGCACAGCGCTGCCTCGCGACGATGGACCTGGACGGACTGGAAGCCCGCGACGTCGCAACGCTGTCGGGCGGCGAGCGGCGGCGCCTCGCCGTCGCAACCGTGCTGGCCCAGGATCCGCAGATCCTCCTGCTCGACGAGCCGATTCAGCAGCTCGACCCGCAGCACGAGATGCAGGTGCTGCGACAGCTGCGTGCACTGGCGGCGGGGGGCCGCACGATCGTCATGAGCCTGCACGATGCGGGGCTCGCCGCACGCTTCGCGGACGAGTCGCTGCTCCTGTTCGGCGACGGTCGCTGGTCCCACGGGCCGACGTCCGAGGTGCTCGACGAATCGACCATGGGCGCCTTGTACGGCATCGCAGTGCGCGAACTGCGCTGGGAAGGCGGGCGCACCTTCGTGCCGGCCTGAGACCGCGGAAGGTCGGAATCGCAGCGGCGCGCAATCCGTGCGCCACGACGCGACAGCCGTCGGCGGCTCAGCCGACCGTCACCTTCGAGAAGGCGTTGAGCACCACGACGCCGGCGATGATCAGCGCCATGCCGAGCACTGCGGCCGCGTCCAGCGCCTGGCCGAAGAGCCACCAGCCCAGGATCGAGACCAGCACGATGCCGACGCCGGACCAGATCGCGTAGGCGACGCCGACCGGAATTTCGCGCAACGCGAGCGACAGGAAATAGAACGCCAGGCCATAGCCCGCCACCACGACTGCGGAGGCGCCGAAGCGGGTGAATCCGTCGGACGCCTTGAGCGCCGTGGTACCGATCACCTCGGCCACGATCGCGATCGCCAGGTAGAGCCAGTTCATCGCCCGGTTCCCCGCGCGTCGGCGATGCCGCGGCTCATGCGAGCGGTATGCGTCCCGCGTTGGCCTCGAGCCACTGCGCGAACGTCTGCAGGCGGGGGTTCAGTTCGCGCGAGAACTCGACGCTGCGCGCGGCGCAGAAATCGGCGTTGAAGTCGCGCTTGAACTGGAACATGTTGCCGAGGTCGTCCGCACCCGGGAAGCCGAAGCCCCGGTAGACCTCCGGCGAGACCGCCTGGTGGCGGACCTCCCGCCCCAGCGCACGGGTGAGCGCCGCGGCCATCTGCGCGCCCGTCAGCTGCTCGCCCGCGATGCCGACGGTCCGGCCCGCGAGTTCCGTCCCGCGCCTGAATACGCCGTGCGCGCAGCGGCCGATGTCCTCGGCGGCGATGCCCGGGAGCTTCGCATCGCCCATCGGCAGGACGAAGTCCAGCACGCCGTCGGCCCCGGGCTTCGGGCCCGACCCGAAGTGGATCAGGTTGTCCCAGTAGAACGACGTGAGCAGGAAGGTCGTCGGCAGGCCAGCCTCGCGGAAATACCTGTCCGCCTCGCCCTTGGCGTCGAAATGCGGCACCTTGTATTTTTCCATCAGCGTCGGCATCCGCGGGTCGTCGAGGCTCATCCAGCGCCGCGTGTCCTCGAGCGTGGACCAGACGACGTGCTGCACCCCGCTCGCCTCCGCCGCACTCGCCATCCCGCGGGCCTCCGCGAGTTCCCGCTCCGGCGAGAAGTGCGCCCAGAAGAACGTCACGCAATACGCGCCGTAGGCCCCCTGCATCGCGCGTGCCACGGCGTCGGCGTCGTCGACATCGGCGGCGACGACCTCGGCGCCGGCAGCCGCCAGCGCACGGGCAGCCGCGGAATTCACGTTCCGCGTGACGGCGCGCACCGCGAAGGGACCGTCACGATCCTCGAGGATCGAGCGCGCCAGGCCGCCGCCCTGGGCGCCCGTGGCGCCGAATACCGTGATGATCTTTTTCTCGCTCATGGTGGTGCCCCCTTCAATCCGTCAGGGCCGCGAGCACCGGTTCGTGCAGGCGGCCATTGGTGGCGAGCACCGAGGTGCTCGCGAGCGTCAGCGGCCGTCCGGCCAGGTCGGTGAACCGGCCGCCGGCGGCTTCGACGATCACCGCACAGGCGGCGACGTCGAGGATGTTCACGTCCGACTCGACCACGGCGTCGATCCTGCCGGAGGCGAGCAGATGGTAGTGCAGGAAGTCCCCGTAGCCGCGGATGCGGTTCAGTCGCGCGACCAGCCGCCCGTAGGCCGGCCACTGCGGTCCGCTCGCCAGCGTCTTCAGGTTGCCGCTGGACAATGCCGCCGCTTCGATCGCATCGATCCCGCTCACGCGGATCGGCCGGTCGTTCAGCCACGCACCCACGCCGAGTTCGGCGCAGGCGAGCTCGCCGTAGGCCGGCGCCGAGGAAACGCCGACCACCAGGCGGCCACGATGCATGAGCGCGATCTGGGTCGAGAACATCGGGTACTCGCGCACGAAGGCCTTGGTCCCGTCGATCGGATCGACCAGCCAGAGGAACTCGGCGTCGAGCGCGCTCGAACCGGTTTCCTCGCCGTAGAAGCCGTGGCCGGGGAAGCGCTCGGCGATGATGCCGCGGATCACGCGCTCGGTTTCGACGTCGGCCTCCGTCACCGGGGACTTGTCGGCCTTGAGCGTCACGGCGAGGTTCGACTGGTAGTAGCGTCGCACGACGTCGGCGGCCGCGCGGGCGGCCTCGAGGGCGGTGGCAAGGAAGGGCGACTGGGACATCGTTCGTGGAACCGCGAAACGCGAATGGCGAGTGGGATAGTGTGCACCGGCGCCGCGCTTGACACACCTGCACCCGTTGCCTACCGTGCCCGGACTGTCAGGTGATCCTGGGCCTCGCGCCCGGGAGAACGGGAAGCCGGTCGAACACCGGCGCTGCCCCCGCAACGGTAGTCGAGTCGAGCCTGCATCGGCCGGAACCATTCCGGCACCCACTGCGAGACGCGGGAAGGGGATGCGGGCAGGACCTGGAGACGGTCCACTCGAGAGCCCGGAGACCGGCCTGGCGGACGAGACCAGCCTCGCGGTGGGCGAGCGGCCGGGATACGCGCCCTTGGCGCCTGCCCGCCGACCCTCCCACCCGTGCTGGATCACCACTCGAGCCCTGCGGGCGTGCATGGGGTGTCGACGTCGATGCGTGCAATCCTTCCATTCCTGGCCAGCCTGCTGGCCGCGGCCGCGACGGCGGCGTCCCCGGACGTGTCCGGCGATCACATGATCGTGACTGCAACGCGCGTACCCACGCCGCTGCAGGAAGTGCTCGCGCCGGTGATCGTGATCGATCGCGAGTCGATCGAGCGCAGCGTGGCGGGCGACGTGCCCGAGCTGCTGCGCTTCCACGCCGGTCTCGACCTGGCGCGCAACGGCGGTCCCGGCCAGACGACGGCCGTGTTCGTCCGCGGCGCGGAAAGCAATCACACCCTCGTGCTGGTCGACGGGGTGCGCATCAACCCGGGCACCATCGGGCTCGCGGCGCTGCAGAACATCTCTCCCGCCATGATCGAGCGCATCGAGGTCGTCAAGGGACCGCGGTCCGCCCTGTACGGCACCGATGCGATCGGTGGCGTGATCAACGTCGTGACGCGGCGTGGCGCCCGCGAGGGCTGGTCCGCCGAGGTGGGCTACGGCGACTACGACACGCGCCAGGCGAGCTTCACGGGCGGTCTCGCGACGGAGCGTCTCGAACTCGACCTCGGGCTGTCGTGGCTCGACAGCGCCGGCTTTCCGACCCGGACGCTCGATGACACGGCGCGCGGCTACGACAACCTGGGCGTGACGGCGCAGCTGCGCGCCGACGTCGGCCGGGCCGGGGTGACGCTGCGTCACTGGCGCTCGGAAGGCACCTCGGAGTACTCGGATTTCTTCCTGACGCCCGTGGACCAGGACTACGAAACGGCAACCAGTTCGCTGCAGGTCGCCTGGCCCGTCGGGGACTCCGCAAGGGCCCAGGTCTCGGCCTCGCGGCTCGAAGACCGCATCCAGCAGAACCAGTCGCCGGACTTCCTGCGCACGCTGCGCAACAGCATGGACGCGCAGTTCGACTGGACGTTCGCGGACCGGCACGTGCTCGGTGCCGGCGCGATGCTGGCGCGGGAGCAGGCGAGCAGCGAATCCTTTGGCGAGGCGATGCGCGCGGACACCGACTCCATGAACCTCTACCTGCAGGACCGCATCGAGGCCGGTGCGCATCGCGGGCTCCTCGCGCTCGGCTACACGGACCACGAAACGGCGGGCGACGCCATCACCTGGAACGCGGAGTACGGCTACACCTTGCGCGATGCGACGATGTTCTACGGGCTGGCAGGCACGGGATTCCGGGCGCCGGACGCCACCGACCGCTACGGCTTCGGCGGCAACCCGTCGCTCGAGCCGGAACGCTCACGCTCGGTCGAGGTGGGCGTACGCCATCGCATCGGCGCGCACCACGCGCTCGCGCTGGCCGCGTTCCGCAACGACATCGACGACCTGATCGAGTTCGTGACGGTCTCCTACGATCCGTTCGCCGGCGAGAACCGCAACGTCGACGAGGCGCGCATCGAGGGCATCGAGGCGTCCTACGAGTACGACGCCGCGCCCTGGCGCGTGCGGATCGAGGCGATCCACCAGGACCCGCGCAACCTGACCACCGGCGAGCCGCTGTTGCGCCGCGCGCAGGACAGCGTCACGGCCTCGCTGCAGCGCGCATTCGGTCGCTTCGATCTCGGTCTCGACGTGCTCGCCGCCGGCGAACGCCAGGACTTCGGATTCCCGCAGCCGGTGACCCTCGATGCCTACGTCCTGGCCAACCTGACGGCACGCTGGCGGCTGACGCCGGCGCTCGCGCTCGTCGGCCGAATCGAGAACCTGCTCGACGAGCAGTACGAGCTGGCCCACACGTTCAACACGCCGGACCGCGGCGTGTACGTCTCGCTGCGCTACGCGCCGGGCGCGAATCCGTCGACCGCGCTGGCCTCCGGCGACCGGGCCGGCGCGACGCGGGCAGGCGGTGCATACTCGATCGCGATGCGGCCGCCGGGCCGGGAGCTGCCATGGGCCACAGACTGACCAGGATCTACACGCGGACCGGCGACGACGGCAGCACGGGCCTGGGCGATGGCGTGCGGGTGCCCAAGGAACACCTGCGCGTCGAGGCCTACGGCACCGTCGACGAGGCGAACTCCGCCGTCGGCGTGGTCCTCGCCGTCTCCGGGCTGCCACAGGCCGTCGTGGAGTGCCTCACGGACGTGCAGCACGAACTGTTCGACCTCGGCGGCGAACTCTGCATCCCGGGGCACCGCGCCATCACGGCGGCCGACGTCGCGCGGCTCGAGGAGCGGCTCGACGCGTTCAACGAGGACCTGCCGCCGCTCAAGGACTTCATCCTGCCGGGTGGCGGCCCGGCCGCCGCCGCCTGTCACGTGGCACGCACGGTGGCGCGGCGGGCCGAACGCCGCGTGTGGGCGCTGGCCAGGGTCGAGCAGGTCGCCGCGGAAGTCCCGCAGTACCTGAACCGGCTGTCCGACCTGCTGTTCGTGGTCGCGCGCGTGCTCGCCCGGCACGAGCACGGCAGCGAGGTCCTCTGGCGCCACCGTCGCTGAACGCGCCGGGTGTCCGGCGTCAACGGGCGGCCGGGTCGGCCGCCATGCGAGAGCGCGCATCGTCCAGGGCCGCGCAGACGGCGCGGACGCCGTCGACGAGGCGCGGTGTCGCACGCGCGACCGTGTCCGACGGCACGGCGTAGATCGAGCCGAAGCGCATCGCGGCGAGCTGAGGCCAACGCCGCCAGAAGGCGCGGGGATCCGCGATCGTGTCGTCGGTGCTGAGGATGACCTGTGGATTGCGGGCGAGCACCGCCTCGAGATCCACCCGTGGTGCGATCTGCGGGAGATCCGCGAACACGTTTCGCCCGCCGCAGAGCTCGACCACCTCGCTGATGACGTGACCACCGCTCACCGTGAACAGCGGCTCGTCGTCGATCTGCACGAACACCGTGACGAGCGCCGCCCCGGCATGGCGCTCGCGCAGCCGCCGGACGTCACGCTCGAATCGGGCCGCGGCAGCCTCCGCTACGGGCGTCGTGCCCGCCATGTCGCCGACCAGCCGCAGGGCTGCCGGAACGTCGGCGAGCCGATAGGTACGGACCGTGACGACGCGCAGGTCGAGCGCCGCGAGCCGCGCGATCGTGGCCTCCGGCGTTCCCGAGGCCCAGGCCAGCACCACGTCCGGCTGCAGCGCGAGCACCTGTTCGACGTCCACGCTCCAGCCGTCACCGACCCGGGGCACGCTGCGGGCCGCCGCGGGATAGTCGCTGTACTCGACGGTGCCGACCAGCGTGGCACCGGCGCCGGCGGCGTACACGATCTCGGAGAGGTTCGGCGCCAGGCTCACCACCCGCAGCCCGTCGGCCGCCAGGGCAGGCACCACGACCAGCACTGCGCCGAGCAGCCAGCCTGCCCTCACGCCGCCCTGCCCACCAGCACCAGCAGCGCGATGACTGCAAGCCAGATCCATGCCGAGCGCGACACGATGCGCCACGCGCCGCGCGCCGTCGCCGCATCGAGTGCGTCCGGTGCGACGCCGGCGAGGCTCGGCTGCAGCGAGCCCTTGCCCACCCGCGCCAGCAGGTCCTCCGTCCGGTCCAGCAGTCCGCTGGCAGCACGGTCGACCGCCGCGCGCCAGTTGCCGACCGCGTCCTCGAAGCTGCCCGCCAGCGCATAGGCGCACGCCACCAGCCGGCCCGGCACCCATGCGAGCAGGCCGTGGATGAACCGCAGCGCAGCCCCGAGTCCGTCCGGCGCCCCGCCGCCCCCGCGCGACGACTCGAAAGCCGCCCGGCGCCGCATCAGGTCGCTGACGCGGAACAGCCACGCACCCGCCGGGCCGAGCAGCATGAACCAGAAGATCACGCCGAAGACGCGGTTGTTCGCCTGGACGAAGATCGCTTCTTCCACCGCCTCGCGCAGACCGGCGCCCCGGCCCGCGGCGTCGCTCTCCAGCAGTTCCTTGGCACCCCGGGCGGCGGCGTCGCGATCGCCGCGCTCGAGGGCCGCGACGTAATCGTCCACTTCGTCCCGCAGGTCTCTCGGACCGAAGGACAGCAGCAGCACGACGACGGCGAACGCCAGTTGCGGCAGGCCAAGCAGGTGCGATCCAAGCAGCCAGTCCGCGACCGCGACCGGCAGGACCGGCACGGCGAGCGCAACCACGGCCGCCAGCCTGGCCGCCGCGCCGCCGCGTCCGATCAGGCGCGCCGCCCAGTCGGAATACCGGTCGAGCCAGCGCAGTTCACGCAGGTGGAAGAGATGCGTCAGTCCGCGCTCGCATGCCAGCGCGAGCAACAGGGCGAGCAGGCTCATGCCAAGTGGATCTCGAGGTCGTAGCGGACCAGTGTGCGCAGGAGCGGCCAGTCGAACGCGATGCCCGGGTCGGTCTTGCGACCCGGCGCCACGTCACTGTGCCCCACCACGCGCTCCGGCGACAGGGCCGCGTAGCCGCGACAAAGCTCGGCGATGACGGCCGCGAGCGCCGCGTACTGCGCCCGACCGTAGGCGACGGTGTCCGTACCCTCGAGCTCGATGCCGATCGAGTAGTCGTTGCAGCGCTCGCGCCCGCGCCACTGCGACTGGCCCGCGTGCCAGGCGCGGCGATGGAACGGCACGTACTGCACCAGCGCGCCGTTGCGGCGCACGAACAGGTGCGCGGAGACACGCAGTGCGGCGAGTTGCCCGAAATACGGATGCCCGTCCGGCGGCAGGGAGTTGGTGAACAGGGCGTCGACCCACGGCCCGCCGAATTCGCCGGGCGGCAGGCTGATCCCATGCACGACGATCAGGTCGATCTGACAGCCCGGCGGGCGGTCGTCGCAGTTCGGCGAGTCGACCTGCTGCGCCCCGGCGAGGCGTCCGGCACCGACGTCGAGGCGCACTCCTGTCAGGTCGACGTGCCCGGGGGGATCGCGCAGCATCCCTCAATCATGCACGGTGCGTGCCTCGCCCGCCACACGCGGCGTGCCGCGCAACAGCCCACGCGCGCCGCGCCGCGCCGGCGTCACCGGCGAACGGAACGTCACGGGCTTCACCACCAGCAGGTCGCACACGGCCGCGTGCAGCAGCTTCTCCGCGGTGCTGCCGAGCAGCAGCCGGCCGATGCGCCCGCGGGACATGCTGCCCAGCACCAGCACGTCGATCGACTCGGCCTCGACCACGGCCTCGATCTCGTCGGCCGGTACGCCCGATCGCTGCAGGAGGGCACGCCTGGGGAGGTCCGCCTCCTCAAGCAGCCGTTCGAGAAGCTTGCGGGTCCGTGCCCGCTGGTGCTCGACGACGGCGAAGGGAACCGGCGGCGTCACGTGGGGCTCCGTCGAGCAGTGCAGCAGGCGGAGTCGCCCCTGGGTGATCGCGCTGAACTCCCGTGCCACGCGCACGATGTGCAGGTCGAGCGTCGACAGCTTGTCGGTAGCCCGCAGCGGGTCTACCGCGGCGAGCACCTGCGGCTTGCGATAGCGGGCCGTCGCGCGGGCAAGCAGCAGGGGGACCGGGCACAGGCGCACGAGTTCCCAGTCGGTATGGGCGAACCCCGGCTTGCGTCCCCGGGCCCGCTGAAATCGCGGCTCGGCGACGACGAGGTCGGCGCGCTCGCGCATGCAGCCGCGCACCACGCCCTCGTGGGCCGGCCTCGCCCACTCGACGACGGTCGAGACGTCGAGGCCCGCAGGCAAGGTCGCGGCGAACGCGTCCAGCGCCTCGAGTTCGGCCGCGAGGTGGCTCTCGCGCACGCGGGCGAGCCGCGCCGAGTCGAAGAACGGCTTGCCGCTCAGGGTCGCGTCATACGTGGCGTGGTACAGGACGACCCGCCCGCCGGCGAGCCGGGCGAACTCCGCGGCCTTGGTGGCCGCCACCTGCACCGGGGCACGCGGGTCTGCAACGGCGGCGAAGATCGTGCGATACATAGCGGTACCTCCCGAGGCGGACCCCGATCGGACGACCCCATGCTGTCAAACATGCGCGCCACCCGCGATCAGTGCTTGCACCTAAGTCGCCACGGGCGATCGGATTAGAATCTCAGCCGCCACCCCCCCGCACGGATCACCGATGCCAGACTTCACCGACCTCGCCCGCCGCGACCTGCAGACCGTCTGGCACCCCTGCACCCAGATGAAGGACCACGAGTGGCTGCCGATGATCCCGATCGTGCGCGGCGAGGGCGTCTGGCTCTTCGACGCCGACGGCCGGCGCTACCTCGACGCGATCAGCTCCTGGTGGGTCAACCTGTTCGGGCATGCGAACCCCCGCATCGGCGCCGCAGTCGCCGAGCAGCTCGGTCGCCTCGAGCACGTCATGCTGGCCGGGTTCACGCACGAGCCGGCCGTCGAGCTGGCAGAGCGCCTGACGGCGCTCGCGCCGCCGGGGCTCACGCGCTGCTTCTATGCCGACAACGGGTCCAGTGCCATCGAGGTGGCGCTGAAGATGAGCTTCCACTACTGGCGCAACGCGGGCCGGTCCCGCAAGCGCCGGTTCGTCACGCTCAGCAACAGCTATCACGGCGAGACGCTCGGCGCCCTGGCCGTGGGCCACGTCGAACTCTATCGCGAGATCTACCATCCGCTGCTGATGGACGTGATCACCGTCCCGAGCCCCGATTGCCATGCCCGCGCGCCCGGCGACGACTGGGAGGCGCACAGCCGGCGGATGTTCGGGGTCATGGAGGCGACTCTGGCGGAGCACGCGGAGGAGGTCTGCGCGGTGATCGTGGAGCCGCTGGTGCAGTGCGCCGGCAGCATGCGCATGTACCACCCCGTGTACCTCTCCCTGCTCCGCGACGCCTGCGACCGCCACGGCGTGCACCTGATCGCCGACGAGATCGCGGTCGGGTTCGGCCGCACCGGGACGCTCTTCGCCTGCGAGCAGGCGGCCATCTCGCCCGACTTCCTCTGCCTGTCGAAAGGACTGACGGGCGGATACCTGCCCCTCTCGGTGGTGCTCACCGGGGAGCAGGTCTACGCCGCGTTCTACGACGAATACGCCAGCCTGCGAGCCTTCCTGCACTCGCACAGCTACACGGGCAACCCGCTCGCCTGCCGGGCCGCGCTCGCGACGCTCGACATCTTCGCCCACGACGACGTGCTGGCCCGCAACCGCGTGCTCGCGGCACACCTCGGCCGCCGCTGCCAGGAACTCGCCGGATTGCGGCACGTCGCGGAGGTGCGGCAGCACGGGATGATCGTCGCGGTGGAGATGTCGCCCGGCGGCCGCCGGGACCGGTCGTACCCGTGGCAGGAGCGCCGCGGCCTGCGCGTCTACCAGCACGGCCTGCGCCACGAGGCGCTGCTGCGCCCGATCGGCAACGTGGTCTATTTCATGCCGCCCTACGTGATCGAGCCCGCCGAGATCGACCGTCTCGTGGGCACCGCCCGCGCCGGCATCGAGGCCGCCACATGCGACTGAACCGCGTCCACGTCCCCCCGGCGCTGGCGAGCGGAGCGGAGATATCGCTGCCGGAGGCCGCCGCGTATCACGTCGCGCGCGTCCTGCGCCTGCGGCCCGGTGCACCCCTCGTCCTGTTCGACGGTTCCGGCAGCGACTTCCGCGGCGAGATCGTCGCCGTGGAGGGCGACCGCGTGAGTGTCCTGGTGGGCGAGCGCGCCCCGGGGCTGCGCGATTCACCGCTGGCGATCACGCTCGTCCAGGCCGTTTCCCGCGGCGAACGCATGGACTGGACGTTGCAGAAGGCCACCGAGCTCGGCGTGCGCAGGATCCAGCCCGTGCTCTCCGCGCGCAGCGTCGTCAGGCTGGACGAACAGCAGGCGGAAAAGAAACTGCGCCACTGGCGGGCGATCGTCGCCGGCGCCTGCGAGCAATCCGGACGCAGCACACTGCCCGAGGTACGCGCGCCGCTGGAGCTGCGCCGCTACCTCTCTTCGTCGCCGCGCGAGGGGCAGCGGCTGGTTCTGAGCCCCGGCGGACCGGCGTCGCTCGCCGGTCTCGGCAGCGCCGCCACGCGGGTGGAGTTGCTGATCGGGCCGGAGGGCGGCCTCGACGACGGCGAGATCGACGCCGCGGCCACGGCGGGCTTCCTGCCGGTGCGCCTGGGGCCACGCGTGCTGCGGACAGAGACCGCGGGAATCGTTGCGCTCGCCGTGCTGCAGGCGCTGTGGGGAGACCTGCAGTAGTCAGGCGACCCGCGTTTCCTCGGCAATCATCTGCTCGATGCGCTCGAAGTCGGGTACCAGCGGATACTCATTGATCATGCGCACCTGGCAGATGACGGGCACGCGCTCGCCGAACACCCGCGAGTCGTCGGCATGGATCACGTCGGCGCTCAGTCGGACGAGCTGCGGAAATCCCTGGGTCAGCACGGCGAAGTGTCCACCGGCGGGCTCCGTGTACGGCGTGATGCCCTGCATCACGACGATGCGCGTCCGGCCGCTGGCACGCGGCGGGTTGCGGCCACAGGCCGCCTCGAACGACACCAGCGGAACCCGTCGCCCGCCCCAGGCCACGGTGCCCAGGTACCACGGCGGCGCCGATTCCATCGGGGTCGGCGCCTGGTAGTTGATCACCTCGGTGACGCAGGCGCGCGGCACGAGCAGTCGTTCCTCGGCCAGGGGCACCAGCAGGCAGTAGAGTTCTTCCGCGGCGGCATTCATGTGGCTGGGCTTCCCTAGAGCGGCTGCCGGCGCCGCGCGAGGACCAGCGGCTCGATCGCGTCGAGCAACTGGCTCTCCTGGTATGGCTTGCCGAGGTAATCGTCCACGCCGATCTCGATGGCGCGCGCGCGGTGCTTCTCGCCGACGCGCGACGTGATCATGATGATCGGCACGTCGACGAGGCGCGGGTCGTTGCGTACCTGCGAGGCGACCTCGTAGCCGTCCATGCGCGGCATCTCGATGTCGAGCAGGATCATGTCCGGCACGTGCTCCTGCAGCAGCGCCATCGCGTCCACGCCGTCCTTGGCCGTCATCACCCGCATGCCGTTGCGTTCGAGCAGGCGCTGCGTGACGCGACGTACGGTGATCGAGTCGTCCACCACCAGCACGAAGATCCTGTCGTCACGCGTCGGACGGACGCTCGCATCGACGGCGCGCCCGCGCCATTCGGAGCGCACCAGCGCCCCCATGTCGAGGATGATCACGATGCGACCATCGCCCAGGATCGTGGCACCCGAGATGCCGCGGACCGAGGCGACCTGCGGCCCCACCGACTTGACGACGATCTCCCGGCTGCCGACGAGCTCGTCGGTGACGAGCGCGGTCGAGTGTTCCCCGGCCCGGACCAGGACCACCGGCAGCGCGGTGTCCGTTTCCGGCAGCACGGACGGGCCGCTGCCGAGGAAGACGCCGAGGTACTGGAAACGGTACGACTGGCCGCCGTACTCGAAGCTCGGCTGGTCCTCCGCGAGGTGGCGTTCGATCTCGCTGCGCGGCAGCCGCGCGACGCCCTCGACCGTGGCGACGGGCAACGCATAGAACTCGTCGTGGACGCGGACCACGAGCGCCTGGGTGATCGCCAGCGTGAACGGCAGCCGGATCGTGAAGCGCGCACCGTGGCCGGCGATCGACTCGATGTAGAGTCCGCCGCCGAGCTTCTTCACTTCCGTCGCGACGACGTCCATGCCGACGCCGCGGCCCGCCGCCTGTGTCAGGCGGTCGGCCGTGCTGAAGCCGGGCTCCAGGATCAGTTGCAGGGATTCCTCGTCGGTCAGATCCTGGCCGGGCGGCAGCAGGCCCAGCTGGTGCGCCTTGTCGCGGATGGCCGGGATGTTCAAGCCGGCGCCATCGTCCTCCACGACGATCACGACCTCGGCGCCCTCGCGCTGCAGCCGCACCGTGATGTTTCCGGTTTCGGGCTTGCCGCGCGCACGGCGCTCGTCCGGGGCCTCGATGCCGTGGACCACGGCGTTGCGCAGCATGTGCTCGAAGGGCGGCAGCATGCGCTCCAGCACCTGCCGGTCGAGCTCCCCGGAGGCGCCCTCGACCGTGAGTTCGACGCGCTTGCCGGTCTCCTGGGCGACCTGGCGCACGAGCCGCGTGAGCCGTTGAGTGTGCCGCTCGAACGGCACCATGCGCGTGCGCATCAGTCCGTTCTGCAGGTCGGCGACGACCCGCCCCTGCTGCTGCAGCAGGTTCTGGCCCTCGCGATTGAGGTTCGCGAGCAGACCCTCGATGCTCGCCACGTCACTCACCGATTCGGCCAGCGCCCGTGACAGCTGCTGTATCGTCGAATAGCGGTCGAGCTCGAGCGGGTCGAAGTCCGCGCGACGCTGTGCATCTTCCTGGTGCTTGTGCAGGATCTGCGCTTCGGTCTCGAGTTCGAGCTTGCGCAACTGCTCGCGCAGGCGCGTCACGGTGCGCCCGAGTTCGGCGAGGTTGAACTCGATCGACGTCATCTGCTGCTCGACGCGCGCGCGGAAGATGCTCACCTCGCCCGCGTTGTTCAGCAGTTCGTCCAGCAGTTCCGCGTTGACCCGGGCGAGTTCCTGGCGCTCGGCCGCCAGCAGCGGCTCGCGGCCGGGCAGCGTCGGCGGAACCGCCGGGACTTCCGCCTCGAACGCCGGTGGCGGGACCTCCGGCGTCGACGGCGCGGCAGGCGGCTCCGCCGCGGCGGGAGCTTCCGCGGCCGCCTGCGCGATGAGGGGCTCTTCAGCGGCGGCGCCCACCTCCGACGGCACAGGCTCGGGGACCTCCGCTTCGACGGGCCCGGCCTCGACCGGCGGCACGGGCATCTCCGGACCCGGCGCCTCCCCGGCTTGCGGTGGGGGAACGGCCTCCGCCGGCGGCGGGCCGGCGGTCACCCACTCCGCAGAAGGCGCCTCCGGTTCAATAGGCTCGACCGGCCGCACAGGCTCCGCCGGCGGAGCCTCGCTCGGCTGTGCCGACGCGGCGGCGACCGCGCGCACCCGCGCGATCAGCGCCTGCGCAGGCGCAATGCGTTGCCCGGCCGCGGCGAGGTCGCGCATGCGGTGCAATTCGTCGAGCGACGCCTGCAGCGCCGCGATGGCCTCGCCGTCGGAGGCCACGCGGCCGATCTCCAGCGCGTCGAGGAACGATTCCATCTCGTGGCTCAGGTCGCCCATGGCGCGGATGCCGGCCATGCGGGCGCCGCCCTTCAGCGTGTGCAGCAGTCGCTTGAGCTCGGTGACCTGGCCGCGATCCGCACGATCGCGGCTCCAGTTCAGCAGCGAGCCGTCCGCCTGCTCGAGCAGCTCGCTCGCTTCCTCGCTGAAGATCGCCGCGATGTCCGCATCGAACTCGAGTTCTGCCTCCATCGGCGCGGGTGGCGGCGGCACGGGTGCGGCGACAGGGGCCGGCACTTCCGGCTCCGCCGGCGGAGGCGGCGTCGGCTCCTGCGGCCCGGCCCCGAGGACCAGGTGCGGCGACGTGTAGTCCAGGTCCGCCTCGCCCGACACCTCGATGCGATCGGCGAGCGCCTGCAGCGAGGGCTCCGTCAACGCCTCGAGTCGTTCCGTTCCGTCGTCGTGCGCTTCGCCGGACTCCGGCGGCCAGAACGAAGCGACGGTGCGCTCCGCCGCTTCGGTCAGGCGGGCCAGTTCGGCATCGAGCGAGCGTTCGAGCGCATGCCAGCCGGCGATGAGCCGGCCGTGATCGGGGAAATACCCGGTGTCCTCCTCGACGTGATCGACGACGTTCTCGAGGCTGCGGACCGTGTCGCGCAGCAGGGCGAGCCCCTCCTCGGGCAGCGGCCGTCCGTTGTCGTAGAGCTTGCGGACATAGTGCTCCATCGGTTCCGCGACCTTGATGCCCTGGCGCACGCCAGCGGTCTTGGCGATGCCACTCAACGTATGGCAGGCGCGATACAGCGCCTCGGTCACCGTGTAGGGCGCCACGCCCAGGCTGCATCGCTCCATGAAGTTGCGGGCCACGGCGACGTGGCCGGCCGTTTCCTTGCGGAAAATCTCCTGCAGAACCGGGTCCATCGATTCCGTTTCCGGGACCGGGGCGGCAGGCGTCCCCGCCGGCGGTGCCGGCGCCGCCTCGGCCGGTCGGCTGGCGGCGGGTTTGGCCGGAGTCGGGGGCGGCGGCGCGATGACCGGCGCCGGCTCGCGGCCGGACAGGGCATCGGCGCGGGACATCAGGGCGTCGAGATCCTCGGCGGGCGGCGCCGCGCGCTCGAGTTCGTCGACGAGCGCCGGGAGCACGGCGACCGCCTCGCGCACGATCGCGACGATATCCGGCGAGCGCGCCAGCGTCTGGCTGATCACGCGGTTCAGCAGGCTCTCGATGCTCCAGGAGAACTCGCTGATCCGCAGCGCACCGACCATGCGGCCGCTGCCCTTGAGCGTGTGGAAGACGCGGCGCACTTCGCGGAGTGCGTCGGCGTCCAGGGGATTCTGCTCCCACTGCGCGAACGAAGGTTCCAGGCGCCCGATGTTCTCGCGCGCTTCCTCCGCGAACAACTGTACGAACTCGGGATCCACGAGCGTCGGTTCCGCGGGCGGCGGCGATGCCGCGCCGGGCAACGGCGCCTGGGTGTCCGTCATGGTCGGCGGCACCGCAGGCTCGGCCGGCGGCGGCACGACCGAAGGGGTCCTCTCGCCCGGCTCCAGCGACGCTGCCGGCAGGTGGGCCGCAGGGACCGGCAACCCGGGCTCGGCCCGCACCGGTCGCAGCGCGACGATCCTGCCCGCCAGGGGCTCGATCTGCTGCAGGCACTGCTCGGCGTTCTCGAGCATGTGCAGCGGGTCGGGCCGCCCGGCCTGGAGCATCTCCATGTAGTACTCGACCGCGACGATCGCGTCCGCCAGCCGCTCGAGGCGCGGCGCGGCAAGCGCGTTCGCGTCGGGGCGCACGATGCTGCCGAGCGCCCGTCCGAGGCTCTCCATGACTTCGACCGCACGCTGCCGGCCGAGCATCAGCAGGCCCGCCGTGATCCCGCGTACGAGCTGCGGCACCTGATCGAGGCCCTGGGCTTCCTCCGGCGAGCCGAGGGCCTGCGTGATGGCCTCCTTGATGCGCGCCATGTTGACGATGCACTCGCGCAGGACGGCGTCCTGCACCTGGCGGAATTCCTCGTCTGTCGGCTCGCCGGCTGCGGCCTCGGTGCCTTCCGGCAGGATGAGTCTCACGAGTTGCGGATCGAGGTGGTCCTCGACCTCGATGAGGGCGGCGGCGATGCCGAGCAACGCCGCGTCGTCGGGCGGGATGCGCCGCTCGACGATGCCGGCGAGCGACTCGATTTCGCCCTGCACCCGGTCGCGCAGCGCGCCGAGGCCGAGTACACCCAGCGTGTCGCCGATCTTGCGCAGCAACTCGAGCTGCGGGACGAGCTCGTCCACCTGGGTCGCGCCCTTGCGCACGAAGATGTCGAGCACGTCCTTCACCCGGGTGAGATCCTCGCGGATCGCCGCGCCGACGGTCTTCATCAGCCGCACGCTGGGCGCGGACAGCGTTGCGCTCGCCGCGTCCGCCTGCTCGTTGGCGGCGAGCACCTCGTCGAGCCGGAAGGACTGGCGCACGGCCGCGACGCGTGGCCCGTTCGATCGGGACCGCGCCACGTAGAAAAGCAGGTTGTTGAGCAATTCGACGGGGGGCGCAGCGGAATACGCCGCCTCGCCGAGTTCCTGCAGCCGGCGCATCTCGCGATCCACCTGTCCGAGCAGTCGCTTCACCGAAACGTTGCCGTCGACGCCCTGCTCGCGCAGGGCCTCGATCACGGCCCCGACGACCCACCACAGCTGGAAGAGGGGCTGCGTCCCCGCATTCGTCTCGAACCGTGCCGCGATCTCGCCCAGGGACTCGAGGCTCTGCTCGACCTTGTCGCCGCGGATCCAGCCGAGCAACGCCAGCTGGAAGCGGGATCGCAGGCGGCGGCAGAGGTCGGTGGCCGATTCCAGCGACCCGCTGTCGGGCGACGAGCGCGCGGTCTCGTCCGAGCGCAGGTTGAGCAGCAGCAGGGTGCCCTCGGAGAGCAGCGCTCCGCCGCGGACGGCGCGCAGGTCGTTGAGCAGCGGCAGCAGCGCCAGCGGCACGTCGCGACCGCCGGACGCCACGCGATCGACGTAGGCCGGCAACTGCTCCATTGCACGCATCAGGGCGTCGAGGCCGTCGGTATCCAGCTGCCCGGCGCCCGCGTGCGTATCCACGTAGCGCGCGACCTGTTCCATCTCCTCGGCGAGCAGTGCGCCGCCGTAGACCTCCGCGAGCCGCAAAGCCCCGCGTGCCAGGTGGACGTGGCCGGCGAACCGGTGCAGTGCAACCCTGTCTTCCGTGTGCTCGGCGAATGCCTCGAGCGCAGCCCGGGCCTCGTTCAACTCGACGGCGACCTCGCGCACCACCAGCTGCAGCGACGCGCTGGTGTCCTCGGGACGTGCGACTGAAGTGGATGGAGTACTCACGGCAACGTCGATGCCCCGGGGGCTCAACCCGAGAGGCCGCTCACGCGGCGCAGCGGCTCATCGCCGTCGGGCGTCGTGACGTCCTCCGGACGAAGCATGGGGTATTCGCCGGTGACGCTGACGCCGGACCCGGGCGGCAGCCGGAAACCGGTCACCGATTTGCGCAGCTGCGCGGCGAGTTCCGCGAGCTTGCCGATCGAGGCGGACGTCGCCGTCGTGCTCTCTGCGGTCTGCGAGCTGATCTCGCGCAGCACCTGCATGTTGCGCGAGATGTTCTGCGAGGACCCCGCCTGCTGTCGCGCGCTGGCGGAGATGTTCTGCACGAGGCTCGCGATCTGGTTGGAGACCTGCTCGATCTCCTCGAGTGCGGCTCCGGCGTTCTCGGCCAGCAGCGCCCCGCCCACGACGTCGGTGGTCGTGCGCTCCATGGACACGACGGCCTCGTTCGTGTCCGCCTGGATGGTGCGGACCAGCACCTCGATCTGCTTGGTGGCGTTCGCCGCACGCTCGGCGAGCCGCTGCACCTCGTCCGCCACGACCGCGAACCCGCGGCCCGCCTCGCCCGCCATCGACGCCTGGATGGAGGCGTTCAGCGCCAGGATGTTGGTCTGCTCGGCGATGTCGTTGATCAGTTCGACGATGTTGCCGATCTCCTGCGAGCTCTCGCCGAGGCGCTTGATGCGCTTCGAGGTCTCCTGGATGTTCTCGCGGATGGCGTTCATGCCGTCGATCGTGCGGCGCACGGCGTCGCCGCCCTTGTGCGCGATGTCCACCGAGTGGCGCGCCACGTCGGCCGAGCGCTCGGCGTTTCCGGAGACTTCCTCCGTGGAGGCCGCCATCGCCGCAATCGACTCCGACGCGGAGGCGATCTGCTTGGACTGGGCGCCCGAGGCCTTGGCGAGGTGCGTCGACAGCGCCTGCGTCTGGCGCGTCGCACCGTCGAGCTTGATCGCCGAGTCGTTGATCGTCATGACGAGCTCGCGCAGCGCCTCGATCGCGTAGTTGATCGAATCGGCAATCGCGCCCGTGATGTCCTCCGTGACCGTCGCCTGGACCGTCAGGTCGCCGTCGGCCAGGCTCGACAGCTCGTCGAGCAGGCGCAGGATGGCCTGCTGGTTGCGCTCGTTCTGGCGCGCCTGATGCTCCGCCGCCCGTCGCAGCGCGGCGAGCGAACGATGCAGGAACGCGGCTGCGGCGAGTGCGACCACGGTGACGAGCACCAGGAACAGCGGCAGCCAGGGGCTCGCGAGCCAGGCCAGCGGGCCGGCCACGATGCCCTGCTCGACCGAGCGCACGTCCGCGTACAGGGCCGCGCCGCTTTCGGCGAGCGCGTTGCGTGCTGCCTGGATCTGCTCGAGCTGGTCGCCGAGCGCGATCGCTGATCGCACCTTCTCGCCTTCGCTGCTGAAGACGGCTTCGAGCATGCGGACCGCCTGCGCCGCGGACTCCGGGGCCGGGGCGATCCCGAGGGCGTTCTCCGCGCCGCCGAGCCCCGCGACGACCTGCCCCATGTAGTCGAGCCCGTCCGACAGCCGGCGCGCCGCGGCCTCGACCGACGCGGTGCCGTCCGCGAACGCCGAGAGGTCCTGCTCGACCCCCTGCGCCCGCAGTTCAAACCGCTCGAGGTGCGGAGCCATGACCGCGGCCTCGCCGGGTCCGACCGCCTTGGCCACGTTGGCGGCGGCGGCCACCAGCTGTGGCGTGAGTTCGCGGACGTCGGCCGCGGCACTCTGCGCATCGAGCGCCGCCTGCCGCCCGTCGAGCACGGCCTGGGCCTGCTCGAGCAGCACCGGCCAGCCCGCTTCCTCGCCGAGCAGCCGGGCGCTCGGCGACGCGAACATGCCCACCCCGGCCCGGCCTGCGTCGACTTCGGCGAGAACCGTTTCGAGTCGCGCGCGCGATTCGGCCAGCGAGTCGAAGGCAGGCGCCGACCCGCGTACGGCCGCTCCGGCCTGCAGCGGAATGTTCTGGGACAGCGACGAGAGCGCCGCCGCGTGCTCGCGCAACTGTGCCTGCTGGCCCGCGAACCGCCCGGAGAGCAGGAGCGCGAGGGCAGCGAGCACGGCCGCCACCAGCGCCACCGCGATCAGTCTGGGCTGCAGTCTTGAAGCGTCGAGTCTGTTGGTCATGGCTTGTATCCGTGTCGGTCCCGGGACGGCGCTCCGAGCGGGTCAGGAGGCGGCGGCCTGCAGGAATGACGGGCTCTCGAGCAGGCTGCGCAGGCTGAACACCGGCCAGACCTCCGCGCCGCGCTTGAAGGCACCGGCCAGGTAGCGCTCGCAGCGCAGCAGCGTGGGCGGCAGGTCGGTCGAGAACTCGCTCTCGTAGAACCTGCGGAATCCCATTACCTCGTCGACCAGCAGGCCGGCCGGCACCTCGCGATGGTTGGCGACCAGGACGCGCGTTGCCCGGGTGACGCCGGTCGCGCCGGAGCCGAGAAACGCGCGCAGGTCGATGATCGGCAGGAGTTGTCCGCGCAGGTTGGACAGGCCACGGACCCATCCCTTGGCGCCCGGCACGCGGGTCACGCTGGCCGGGAAGCTCATCACCTCGCGGGTCTCCTCCCGGGCCAGCAGGAACGCCTCCCCGCCGAGGCGGAACGCGATGCCGACCCATTCCGCCCCGGACACCTCGGCCTCGGGCTGGCCCTGCGCGGCGGACCGGGCCCGCCGGTCGAACTCGCGCAGCAACTCGTACGGACGGTCCTTCAGCGACCTGAGTGCAGCTGCCTCCGCCATCTCAGCCCGCGAGCGCCGCCTGCGCCTTCTGCACGAGCTGATCCATGGCCACCGGCTTGACGAGGTAGTCCACCGCGCCCTGCCGCAGGCCCCAGACGCGATCGGACTCCTGGGCCTTCGAGGTCACCATGATCACCGGAATGGAGCGCGTCTCGGGATCGTTGGCCAGTTCCCGCGTGGCCTGGAAGCCGTTCAGGCCCGGCATCACGATGTCCATGAGGATCAGGTCCGGATGCAGTTCGCGGGCTTTGCGCAGGGCCTCGCCCCCGTCCGCGGCCGATGCGGTGCGGAAGCCGCTCTGCTCCAGCGCCTTCTGCATGACGTGCACATCCGTCGGGGAGTCATCCACGATCAGTACCAGTGCCACGAGTCGGTCCTCCGGATCGGTCGGAACTCAGCGGTGTACGTGGCTTTCAATCGCGCTGAGGAGTTCCTCGCGCGTGAAAGGCTTGGTCAGGTAGTGCTCGGAACCGACGATGCGCCCGCGCGCACGGTCGAACAGGCCGTCCTTGCTCGACAGCATGATCACCGGGATGGAGCGGAAGACCTTGTTGTGCTTGATGAGCGAACAGGTCTGGTAGCCGTCGAGCCGCGGCATCATGATGTCCACGAACACGATGTCCGGCTGGTGATCCGCGATCTTCGAGAGCGCGTCAAACCCGTCGACCGCGGTGAAGACCTCGCAGCCCTCGCGGGCGAGCAGGGTCTCCGCCGTCCTGCGGATGGTCTTGCTGTCGTCGATCACCAGCACCTTGAGGCCCGCCAGCCTAGGCCGGCTGCTGGTGGCTGCCGTGTTTTCCATGCCCTCGAACCCCCAATGGGAATGAGCGTCGCGAGCACGACGCTAAATCGCGAGGCTGTGCTCGCGACGGGGTTTTAACATATTGGATGCGACCCTGCCATTGGCCGGTTTCGATACCATGACGGGTGTCACAGGCGCGGCGTCGCCGCAGCCGGCCCCTGGAGCCCGAGATGACGGAAAAGCGATTGAACGTCGGCGTGGTGATGGACCCGATCGAGGACATCAAGCCCGCCAAGGACACGACGCTGGCGATGATGCTCGCGGCGCAGCGCCGTGGCTGGACGCTGTCCTACCTCGAGCTCCGGCACGTCTGGCTGCGCGACGGCACGGCCTTCGGGCGTGCCCACCCGATCGCCGTGCGCGACGATGCGGCGGACTGGTTCTCGCGCGGCGAGCCCGTGACGACGCGGCTCGGGGACTTCGACGTCATCCTGATGCGCAAGGATCCGCCCTTCGACACCGAGTACGTCTATTCGACCTACATACTCGAGCGCGCCGAATCGCAGGGTGCGCTGGTCGTCAACCGGCCCCAGGGCCTGCGCGACATGAACGAGAAGGTCTTCACGGCGTGGTTCCCGGAATGCTGCGCGCCGACGCTCATTACGCGCGACATGGGCGACATGCACGCGTTCCTGCGCGAGCACCAGCGCATCGTCTGCAAACCGCTCTACGGCATGGGCGGCCGCTCGATCTTCGCGCTCGACGCCGGCGACAAGAACGCCAACGTCGTGTTCGAGACGCTCACCGAGTACGGCAGCCGCTACGCCATCGCCCAGCGCTACATCCCGGACATCGTCACCACCGGCGACGCACGGGTGATCCTGGTGGACGGCGAGCCCGTGCCGTACGCGCTCGCGCGCATCCCCTCCGCCACCGACAATCGCGGCAACCTCGCCGCCGGCGCGAAGGGCGTCGGGCGCCCGCTCGACGAACGCGACCGCTGGCTGGCCGGGCGCATCGGGCCGGTCATGCGCGAGCGCGGGATGCTGTTCGTGGGGCTCGACGTCATCGGCGGCTTCGTCACGGAGATCAACGTCACGAGCCCGACCGGCGTCCGTGAACTCGATCGCCAGTTCGGGCTCGACATCGCCGGCTCGCTGATGGACGCGATCGGGCGGCGGCTCGGTGCCTGAGATGGAGCTTCGCGTCGAGGGCGGACGCCCCGGCGACCGGCTCGCCACGGCGGTGTTCATCGCCGCGCTGCTGCACGGGCTCGTCATCCTCGGCGTGCGCTTCGCGGCCCCCCCGAGCGACGACCGGCCACTGCCCACGCTGGAGGTCCTGCTGGTGTCGGACGGTCCGGCCGAGGACGCCAACCCGGAGGCCAGCTACATCGCGAGCCGCAGCCAGCGTGGCGCCGGGACGACCCGCGAGCGCCAGCGAACGTCGCTCCCGGAAGCCTCCGCCAGCCTGCTCGAGAATCCCGGCGAGGCGCTGGGAGAGGCATTCAACCCTCGTGCGCCGGAATCGACGGTCGGCGGCTCGCAGCTGCTCGCCACGACGGCCGCGCGGTCGCGCCGCACGGTTGCAGGCGAGGACGAACGCGTCGAGTCCACGTCCATCCCCCTCGAGACCCGCCCGTTGCCGCAGGTCGGCGTCAACACCAGTGCGGCCGACGAGACGCTGCGCCTGCGCGGCGATCCGGCGCCCGACGACCGCCTGCTCGCCGACACGCGCGAGTCGCAGATCGCGGCCTACCTCGACAGCTGGAAGCGGCGCATCGAGCAGGTCGGCACGCTGAACTTCCCCAACGAGGCGCGGCGCCGATCGCTGTCGGGCAACCCAGTGCTGGAGGTCGCGATCCGCGCCGACGGCCACCTCGAGCAGGTGCTGGTACGCCGCTCCAGCGGTCACCGCGAGCTCGACAATGCCGCCGTCGGCATCGTCCGGCTGGCCTCGCCCTTCGATCCCTTCCCGCCGTCCATGCGCGAGCGCTATCCCGTGCTGCGTTTCGCCTACGAGTGGCAGTTCCTCAAGGGACGGCTCGGGGACGGCGCCGTATGGTCGCCCGCGCCGTGACCGGGCGGTCACGCATCATCGTGCTTGTCGCCGCGCGCTCGACGGTCCGATACTTGCCACCATGTCCGCGACGATCCTGACCAACCAGTTCCTCGTCGCCATGCCGGCCATGAGCGACCCGAACTTCGCGCAGACCGTGACGCTCGTCTGCGAACACAGCGAGCAGGGCGCGCTCGGCATCGTGATCAACCGGCCGATTGCGATGACGATGGCCGAGGTCTTCGAGCAACTCGGCCTCGATGCGTCCCGCTCCACGGTGTCCGGCAATGCCATCCTGCAGGGTGGGCCCGTGCAGACGGACCGGGGGTTCGTCCTGCACAGCCCGGGCCCGCGCTGGGAGTCCACCCTGAGCGTTTCGGAGAAACTGCACCTGACGACCTCGCGCGACATCCTCGATGCCCTGGCGCGGGGGGAAGGTCCGGCGCTGGCCGTCGTGGCCCTCGGCTACGCAGGCTGGGGGGCCGGACAGCTCGAAGAGGAACTGGCCCAGAACGCCTGGCTGACGGTACCCGCGGACGAGCGCTTGTTGTTCGAGACGCCCGCAGAGGACCGCTGGCAGGCCGCCTGCAGCCTGCTCGGCGTCAATCTGCTCCACCTGAGCAGCGACGCCGGGCACGCCTGAGCCGTGCCAGGTCCCGGCGAGGTGCTCATGGCCTTCGACTACGGCGCCCGGCGCATCGGCGTGGCGGTGGGCCAGACCTTGACCGGCTCGGCCAGCCCCGTCGGGGTAATCGCCGTCGCCACCGGCCCGGACTGGGCGGCCCTCGAGCGCTGCCTGCGGGAATGGTCTCCGACGCGGCTCCTGGTGGGACTGCCTTATAATATGGACGGTACCGAAACCGCCCTCACGGGAGCGTGCCGCGCCTTCGCCAGGGAGCTGGCGGTCCGCTTCGGCCTGCCGGTGGAGTTCGTCGACGAGCGCCTCACCTCCTCGGCCGCCACCGCGGACCTGCGGGACGCGCGGCGGTCGGGAGCACGCACCCGCCGTGTCCGGCGCGAGGACATCGATGCCCACGCCGCGCGGCACATCCTCGAAACGTGGCTGCGCGGGCCCGCCCACTGACCCGGGAGCCACCCGTGAACAACGACACCGGCAGCGAACTTCAACGCGACCCCGCGGGGCGCCTGCGCCATCTCCTCACGCTCGAGGGACTGGCCCGGGACGAGTTGCTGCACCTGCTCGACCTCGCCCAGTTCTACGTCCGCTCGCCCGGCGACCTGCCGGCCCGCGACCAGAGCCTCGGCGGTCGTACGGTCGCCAACCTCTTCTTCGAACCCAGCACCCGCACGCGCGTCTCGTTCGAACTGGCGGCGACGCGCCTCGGTGCGGACGTCGTGAACCTGGACCTGCACTCGTCGTCGCGGGTCAAGGGCGAGACCGTGCTCGACACCATCTATACGCTGCAGGCGATGCAGGTGGACGTGTTCGTGATGCGCGACGCCGAGCCCGGCCTGCCCGCCTATGTCGCGGCCCACGTCGCCCCCCACGTCAGCATCCTCAACGCCGGCGAGGCGAACGTCTCGCACCCGACCCAGGGCCTGCTCGACGCACTCACCATCCGGCAGCGCAAGGGCGAGTTCGCCGGACTCACGGTCGCCATCGTGGGTGACCTCCAGCACTCGCGCGTCGCCCGCTCGACCGGCCGCGCGCTGCTCACGCTCGGCGTCGGCGAGCTGCGACTCGTGAGCCCCCCGAGCCTGATGCCGCGCGCCGACGAGTTGCAGGGTGCGTCGCGCCACCACTCCCTGGCGGAGGGCATCCGTGGCGCGGACGTCGTCATGGCACTGCGCATACAGCACGAGCGCATGTCGGAATCGGACTCGCTGGACCCGGACGCCTTCTATCGCGAGTGGGGCATCAGCGCGGAGAACCTGCGCCACGCCCGGCCCGACGTGATCGTGATGCACCCCGGGCCGATGAATCGCGGCGTCGAGATCACGAGCGACGTGGCCGACGGCCTGCAGTCGGTGATCCGCCAGCAGGTCACGAACGGCGTTGCCGTCCGCATGGCGGTGCTCGCCACGATCGTGCGCAACGTCCAGGAACGCAACGTCGAAGCGGGGCGGAGGGCGGGATGAGTCCGCGCGAGCACCGCGGCACGATCTTCGTCGAGGACGCGGAACTCCTCGCCCAGCAGGAGTTTCCGGGTCGCCAGTTCGTGATCCGCCTGCGCTCGCCCCGGTGCGCGGCGGCGGCGACTCCCGGCAGCTTCGCCCACCTGACCTGCGACCCGCTGCTGCCCATGCGCCGGCCCCTGTCCATCATGCGGGCCGACGCGTCCGCGGGCTGGATCGAGATCCTCTACAAGATCGTGGGTCCCGGCCTCGAGGCGCTGTCGAAGCAGCCCGTCGGCGCGACGCTGAGCGTGATGGGACCGATCGGACGCGGCTTTCAGGCTTCGCCGGCACGGCCGCGCACGCTGCTCGTCGGCGGAGGTGTCGGCATCCCGCCGATGGTGTTCCTCGCGGAATCGCTCATGGGGCGGCGCGATGCCGAGTGGACGCCGCTGGTGCTCATGGGCTCCGAGATCCCCTTCCCGTTCCGGGCGCGTCCGTCGACCCTCCTCGTGCCTGGCATGCCGGTCGGGGCGATCGCCTGCATGCCGCTGCTCGACGACTGGGGCGTTCCGAGCCGGCTCGCGACCCTCGCGGGCTTTCCCGGTTGCTTCGACGGCTACGTGACCGACCTCGCCGCCGCCTGGCTCGCGTCGCTCGACGGCGAAATGCTCGGCGAGGTCGAGATCTTCGCCTGCGGGCCGACGCCGATGCTGCAGTCCACGGCGAAGGTGGCACGTCGCTTCGGGGTGCCCTGCCAGGTGTCGCTCGAGGAGTTCATGGCCTGCGCGGTCGGTGGCTGCGCCGGCTGTGCGGTCCCGGTCGTCACCGACGCGGGTCTCGCGATGAAGCGGGTCTGCGTGGACGGGCCGGTGTTCGACGCGAACGCGGTGTTTCCGCCGGCGGCTTGAGGCCGGGACCGACCCGTTGCTGCCTGTCGTGTCTCAGGATGCGGACGTTCCCGAATCTCTCTGACCGGCCACGGGCCGACACATTCGGAGAGATCTCGAAGCAACGCTTCAGCGCTGCTCAGGGAGCACCATCCGCTCGGGGTCGATCTTGTACGTCCACGGCAGCCCCGAGTTCTTCCAGCCGTTCACCAGCCGCTGGCCGTTGAAGACGCTGTCAGGGTCCTTCACCTCGTCCCCTTCCATGCCATCGGTGATGTTGTAGACGTTTGTGAACCCGGCATTGGCGAGCAGGTTGACGGCCCTCGCGCTGCGGCCGCCCGAGCGGCACATGACAAGAATCGTGTCCCCCGGCTTGGCGACTTTCCGTACCCGGGCGACGAAATCCGGCAGCGGCCGCATGGGAAGCTGTTTCTTCTCCGCGTCCCATTGATACGACTGCGCGGCGAGCGGGATGTTCCAGGCCATCTCCGCGTGACCGATGAAGACGTATTCCTCGGGCGTGCGGACGTCGAGGACGGTCACCTTGTCAGGTGCCGCCTTCCACTTGTCGTAGGCTTCCCGGGAGGTCACATAGAGTCGCAGGGTAGTCTGCTTCCCGTCAGGCAACTGGGACGCCGCCTGCTGTGAAGCGGGCTGATCGTTCGCGGCCGCACGGGCGCCCGCAGCGACCGCAAGGCCCACCGTGGCGGCCACGGCGAAGACGAGCAAAGCCCGAATGGCGGCGAACTGCCGCCAGGACCAAGTATTGAGTGTCTCTGACATGGCTGTGTCCTTCTGGACCGACATGACCAAACCGATGGGCCGTTTCTGCCGAGGAGGCTTGCGGCCGGCCCAAGCGGCGCCCGCGCGGCCGCACCTTGGGCAGCCGCGCGGCTCTTGGTGCCGTTTCGCCCGACTACCCGATCCGTCGGGTTTCCGAAAGCAGTTCAGTCGCACTGGGAAGCTTGGATTCGGTCGTCTTCTTCCACTGTTCCTCGAGCAGTTGTTTCGCCGCTGTCTCCAGGAACTCCGGTGCGGCCCACTTCTGAACGTCGAAGTCGTTCTTGATGTAGCCGTGGCTCAGCATGAAGTCCTTGCCGATCTCGACGCTGGCCAGGTTCTGCGGCGACAGGTTGGGCACGAGGTCCATGTCCTTGATGCCCCGGTACGTGTCCTCGACGTCCAGGTAGAAGGTCTGCTTGTCGAGGATCGCGGCCGCGGCGTGCTTGTGCTCGTTCGCCCAGCGACCCACCTTGATCATGCCTCTCATGAAGGCGACGACGAGTTCGGGGTGTTGCTCTGCCATGACGTCGGTGCAGGTGATGGCAGCCGGAATGTTGGCCACCTGCAGGGTCCAGTCCGGGTACCTGGACAGGTCCTCGATCGCCTTGATCTTGCCCGTCGCCTCCTGCAAATGCTGGAAGGGCTTGCTTTGCGTATAGATCGCGTCGACGGTGCCCTTCAATAGCGCCGTTTCCAGCGGACGGAATGCCAGGTCGTACTTGTGGTTACGCTTGAGCCACAACTCGGACGGGTTCTCCATCGGGTCCAGCATCTCGGGCTTGTTGTACCAGTCGTCCGGATAGGGGAACTCGACGATCTGCACGTCCTTGCGGGTCATGCCGTTCATCCGCAGCATCAGCTCGATGCCCTGCTCCTCCTGGATGCGCCACCAGTCGTTCTTGAGGGTGTTGAGGCTTTTCGAGAGACCGATCTTTTTGCCCTTGAGTTCGCTCATCCGGTAGATATCGTCCCGGGCGCGCACCAGCATGCAGCCGCCCTCGTGGGGCGCGTGCGTCAATCCCAGCAGCCGCGTCCGTCGGAGGTCTGCATTGACCGCGATCGGCGGAAACAATCCGCCGAAACGGATGAGATTGTCCTGGTTGTGGATGTAGTGCGGATACCAGTCGGTCTCGCGCACCGCGCGCATGAAAGAATACTTGACACCGATCTTCTTGAACTCTTCCCGCGTCCAGCCCAGCTCCTGATCGACATTGCTTGCGGAGACCAGAGGGCAGTTGGTGTAGTACACCTCGTTCCAGTCCAGACTGATCGTGCTGGTCCTCTTGCCATCGATCTCCTTGATGACAGCCCTGCTACCTGGTTCAGCGGCCTGCGCAGTACCTACGACCGCACCGGCTGCGAGCGCCGTACCGGCGGCGATTCCGCCTACGCCGAGAAGTGCCTCACGCCGGGTAATGCCATTCTCAAGCTTCGTGGATTCACTCATTGTCGGTCTCCTGGGCTGGATTGTTCGCCTGTCGTTGAACACTCAGCCGCATGGCCAAAGGCGTCTCACGCCGGTTCAGCAGACGCAGCGGTGTCCTGAAAGCGAAGCCGCCCTCCTGGCGACTTTCATTCACCCGTAGTCAATCAGCTTGCCCACGAAACCGATCCACATCTTCGGACGCCTGATACACATTATCCGACAGGATCTGTTACTGTTTTCCGTCCAGTTCCGCGCCGCGGTCTTTATGGCATGAACAATCGCAGCGTGAGGCCCCCACCCACCGGAGGAACCGTCCGTATTGGCACCTCCATGCCTGTTCCGGCGGTCCTGCGGAGCCTTGGAGCCGATCCCGTCGCGGTCCTGGCCGAAGCCGGATTCGGACTCGAGTTGTTTGACGACCCGGATAACCTCATCACCTACGCGGCCCGCGGCCGACTGATGGCGCATTGCGCGGCCCGCACCGGCTGCCAGCACTTCGGGCTTCTGGTCGGTCAGCAACTTGGTCTGCACTCTTTGGGGCTCGCGGGTTATCTCGTGAAGACCTCGCCGGACGTGGGTACGGCGCTTCGCAGCCTCGGGCGGCTTGTGAATCTTCACGTCCACGGCGCCGTGATGCCCCTGACGATGGAAGGCCACTCGGCGATGATCAGTTACCTCGCCTATCAACCTTACGTCGAGGCCACCGAACAGATAGGGGATGGCGCGGTCGCGGCGCTCTTCAACTGCATGGGAACCTTGTGCGGCCCCAGGTGGCAACCTGCCGAGGTCTGGTTTGCACACGGCAGGCCTGTGGATACGACGCCGTTCCGCCAGTTCTTCCGGGCTCCCTTGCGCTTCGACGCCGAGCGGTACGCGTTGGTGTTTTCCGCCGATTGGTTGAGTCGCGCCTCGGTCAGCGCCGATCCCGAGTTGTTCCGATTGCTCCGGAAGGAGACCGACAGGCTGGCGGCCACGCATCGCGGCGACTTCCCCGAGCAGGTGCGGAGCGTGTTGCGCACGGCGCTGCTGACTGGCCACGGCACGGCGGAGCAGGTCGCCGCGCTCTTTTCGATGCACCCCCGCACTCTGGGCCGACGCCTTCAGGCTTTCGGCACAAATATCCAGAAACTCATGGACGAGGGTCGATTCGAGATCGCCCGGCAGATGCTAGAAAACACGACGCTCGACGTCGGCCAGGTCGGCGCAGCGCTCGGCTACGCTCGCTCGAGCGTCTTCATCCGATCCTTCCGGAGATGGAGCGGCACCACGCCAGCCGCATGGCGAGCGTCGCGCGGCCACGGTGTCTGAGCCTCGCATTCGGCACGGTCGCTACCCTTCGAGTGACCGCTCCCGGTGTCCTGGCACGACGACTGCTTGTGGCCGAACTGCGAAGTCCCCGGACGCCTGCTTGCCGCAACCCCCGCCCGCCACGGCAGCCGGGCCCTGCGAGCAGCCTCAACCGAAGTTGATCTTCGCCTCGAGATTCGAGCGCGAGTCTGCGTTCGCAATCGCCTCCTCGAGCGAGACCTTGCCGTCGAGGTAGAGTTGGTAGAGCGCCACGTCGAAGCTCTGCATGCCCTTCTCGGCGCTGCGGATCAGCGCCTCCTTCACGCCCACGACGTCGCCCTTCTTGACGAGTTCCTGCACGTGAGGCGTATTGAGCAGCACCTCGATGGCGGCACAGCGCCGACCGTCCTTGCCCATCACCAGCCGCTGCGACAGGATCGCCTTCAGGTACTGCGACAGGTCGAGGAAGATCTGCGAGTGCTGGTCGCGCGGGAACATGTTGATGATGCGATCGAGCGCCTCCGCGGCGTTGTTCGCGTGCAGGGTCGCGAGGCACAGATGACCGGTGCCGGCGAACGTGATCGCGTACTCCATCGACTCGCGGTCGCGGATCTCGCCGATGAGGATGACGTCGGGCGCGGCGCGCATCGCGCTCCTGAGCGCACGGTGGAACGACTTCGTGTCGAGGCCGACCTCGCGCTGGTTCACGATGGACTTCTTGTTGGAGTGCAGGAACTCGATCGGATCCTCGACCGTCAGGATGTGGTCCGAGGAGAGTTCGTTGCGATAATTGAGCATCGCGGCGAGCGACGTCGACTTGCCCGACCCGGTCGCGCCGACCATCAGCACGAGCCCGCGCTTGATCATGACGAGTTCCTTCATGATCGGCGGCAGGCCGAGGTCCTCGAGCTTGGGCAGGTCGGCCGTGATGTAGCGCAGCACCATGGCCGGGTTGCCGCGCTGGTGGAACACCGCCACACGGAAGCGTCCGAGCCCGGGCTCAGAGACCGCGAAGTCGATCTCGAGCTCCTGCTGGAAATAGTCGATCTGCTCCTGGTTCATGAGGCCATAGGCGGCCTGCTGCACCTGCTCCGCCGTCAGCACCTGGCGGTTGACCGGGATGATCTGGCCCTCGATCTTGATCTTGATCGGCGCGTTCGAGGTGAAGAACAGGTCCGAGGCGTTCTTCTCCACCATCAGCTTGAACAGCGGGCGCGTGTTCAGCACGAAGTTGCGCGCGGTGGCGGCGCCGGCCGTGGCATCGCTCAGTACGCGTTCGGTGGCCGGGCTGGTGCTGTCGGTATCGATGACTGCCATGCGGACTAATCCTCTTCCTCGACGATCTTGAGTGCGCCCGTTTCCTCGAGATGAGCCTTGTCGGCCCGCTTGCTCTCGAGCTTGATGCGCAGTCGGATCTCGTTCTTGGAGTCGGCGTTGCGGAGCGCCTCCTCGTAGGAGATGACGCCGGCCTCGAACAGGTCGAACAGCGCCTGGTCGAAGGTCTTCATGCCGAGCCGGTTCGACTTGGCCATGATCTCCTTGATGGCGCTCACCTCGCCACGGAAGATCAGGTCGGCGATCAACGGGGTGTTGAGCATGACCTCCATCGCGGCGATGCGGCCCTTGGTGCCCTCGCGCGGGATGAGGCGCTGCGAGATCATGGCGCGGATGTTCAGCGAGAGGTCCATCAGGAGCTGCTCGCGCCGGTCCTCGGGGAAGAAGTTGATGATGCGGTCGAGCGCCTGGTTGGCGCTGTTCGCGTGCAGCGTGGCGAGCACCAGGTGGCCGGTCTCGGCGAACTGGATGCCGTACTCCATCGTGTCGCGGTCGCGGATCTCGCCGATCAGGATCACGTCCGGCGCCTGGCGCAGGGTGTTCTTGAGCGCCATGTGCCAGCTCTCGGTGTCCACGCCGACCTCGCGCTGCGTCACGACGCAGTTGCGGTGCGTGTGCACGTACTCGATCGGGTCCTCGATGGTGATGATGTGTCCGCGCGTCTTTTCGTTGCGGTAGTCCAGCATCGCGGCGAGCGAGGTGGACTTGCCTGAGCCCGTCGCGCCGACCAGGATCACGAGGCCGCGCTTCGACATCACGACCTCCTTGAGGATCGGCGGCAGCTCGAGCTCGTCGACCGTCGGCACCTTGACGTTGATGGTGCGCAGCACCGCGCCCGTCAGCCCCATCTGCACGAAGGCGCTGACGCGGAAGCGACCGATGCCCGGCGGGGCGATCGCGAAGTTGCACTCCTTGGTCGCGTCGAATTCCTTGGTCTGGCGGTCGTTCATGATCGCGCGCACCAGCAGCTGCGCCTGCTCGGGCGTCAGCGGCTGGTTGGTCTGCGGCTTGATCTCGCCGTCGACCTTGATCGCCGGGGGGAAACCGGCCGTGATGAAGAGGTCCGATCCCTTGCGCTCGACCATGCGGCGCAGGAGATCCTGCATGAGCTTGATGCCCTGTTCGCGTTCCATGATGCTCCCTACGCCGGTGGCCGTGGCCGGCCGGCGGTCAGAAATCCTCCTTGTTCTGCGCGCGGAACCGCGCCTCTTCCTTGGTGATCATGCCCTTCTGCAGCAGCTCTTTCAGGCACTGGTCGAGCGTCTGCATGCCCGAGGCCTGTCCGGTCTGGATCGACGAGTACATCTGGGCGATCTTGCCCTCGCGGATCAGGTTGCGGATCGCGGGCGTGCCGATCATGATCTCGTGCGCCGCGATGCGGCCGCCGCCGATGCGCTTCAGCAGCGTCTGCGAGATCACGGCGCGCAGGGATTCGGAGAGCATCGCCCGCACCATCTCCTTCTCGGCCGCCGGAAAGACGTCCACGATGCGGTCGATGGTCTTCGCGGCCGAACTGGTGTGCAGGGTGCCGAACACGAGGTGGCCCGTCTCGGCGCCGGTCAGCGCCAGCCGGATGGTCTCCAGGTCGCGCATTTCACCGACCAGGATCACGTCCGGATCCTCGCGCAGCGCCGAGCGCAAAGCCTCGCTGAAGCCGAGCGTGTCGCGGTGCACCTCGCGCTGGTTGATGAGGCAGCGCTTCGACTCGTGCACGAACTCGATCGGGTCCTCGATGGTGATGATGTGATCCGGCCGGTTGTCGTTGACGTAGTTGATCATCGCGGCAAGGGTCGTGGACTTGCCGGACCCGGTCGGTCCGGTGACCAGCACCAGGCCGCGCGGCTGCATCGAGATGTCCTTGAAGATCTTCGGGGCGTTCAGGTCGTCGAGCGACAGCACCACGGACGGGATGTTGCGGAAGACCGCCGCGGCGCCGCGGTTCTGGTTGAATGCGTTGACGCGGAAGCGGGCGAGCTTGGGGATCTCGAAGGAAAAGTCGGTCTCGTAGAACTCCTCGTAGGCCTTCCGTTGCTTGTCATTCATGATGTCGTACACCATGCTGTGCACTTCCTTGTGCGTCAGCGGCGGCATGTTGACCCGCTTCATGTCGCCGTCGACACGGATCATCGGCGGCACGCCCGACGACAAGTGCAGGTCGGAGGCCTTGTTCTTGACGGCGAACGCCAGCAGCTGGGCAATATCGACGGCCATCGGATGTTCTCCAGCCCGCGTACCGGATCCGCAACCGGACGGTTCACTCGGGCGACCGCAGTATAGAACAGGGCCTCGGACCCCAATATGTTAACCGCTCCGCAGTTCTGGCCCGAGAGACTCAGGTCCGTGCGCGAGAGGATCGATTCTGCCGCGCTCCGCGCGGGTCGCGATCCCGCGACCGTGAGACTGCTGGCCGTCAGCAAGCAGCAGCCCGTGGAGTCGATACTGGCGGTGGCCGGTGCAGGACAGCGGGAATTCGGCGAGAACTACGTCCACGAGGGCGTCGCCAAGATCGATGCGGTCGGGGATCCGCGCCTCACCTGGCACTTCATCGGCCAGCTCCAGTCGAACAAGACCCGCGACGTCGCCAGCCGCTTCCAGTGGGTGCACACGGTGGACCGTGAGCGCATCGCCACCCGGCTCGACGCCCAGCGCCCCCACCACGCCCCGCCTCTCGAGGTGCTGCTGCAGGTCAGGCTCGGTGACGAACCGGGCAAGGGCGGTGTCCTGCCGGACGAGCTGCCGCGGCTCGCCGGGTTCGTGGCCGGCCTCGCGCGCCTGCGGCTGCGCGGGCTGATGTGCATCCCGCCGCCCGCCGGGGACGAGGCGGTGCAGCGCGCGCCGTTCCGGCGACTGCGATGGCTGCTCGACGACCTCAATCAACGCGGTCACGCGCTCGACACGCTGTCCATGGGCATGAGCGCCGATCTCGAGGCGGCCATCGCGGAGGGCGCGACCATCGTGCGCGTGGGCACCGCGGTCTTCGGACCCCGGGACTGAACAGGAGGACTCGAAGATGCGCGTTGCCTTCGTCGGCGGCGGAAACATGACGACCAGCCTCGTCGGCGGCCTGCGCGCCCGCGGCATGCCGGCCGGCGACATCGCGGTGGCCGACCCGGTCGCCGCACAGGTCGAGCGACTCCGCAACGAGTTCGGCATCCGCGGGACGTCGAGCAACGTCGAGGCGGCGCGCGGCGCCGACGTCGTCGTTCTGGCCGTGAAACCCCAGGACATGGCGACCGTCGCGCGCGAAGTCGCGCCCGCCATCGCCGGCCACGACCCGGTCGCGCTGTCGATCGCCGCTGGAATCCGCATCGCGAACCTGCAGGCCTGGCTCGGCCCCGACGCTGCGATCGTCCGCGCCATGCCCAACCGCCCCGCGCTCATCGGCGCCGGAATCTCGGCGGCCTTCGCCAACGACCGTGCGGGCGGCGACCGGCGGGCCGCCGCGGAGCGGGTGCTCGAAGCCGCGGGACCGGTCGTCTGGCTCGATGAAGAGGCGCAGATGGACGCCGTCACGGCCGTGTCCGGCAGCGGCCCCGCCTACTTCTTCCTGCTGATCGAGTCGATCGAGGACGCGGGCGTCGCGCTCGGACTGCCGCGGGCGGTTGCCCGGCAGCTGGCCGTCCAGACCGCGCTGGGGTCCGGCCGCATGGCGGCCGGGAGCAGCGACCCGCCCGCCGTGCTTCGCGAACAGGTGACCTCCCGGGGTGGAACCACGGCCGCAGCCCTCGAGGTGCTCGAAGACGCGGGGATGCGTGATATTTTCCGGCGGGCGATCGCGGCGGCCGCCCGCCGCTCGACCGAGCTCGCCGACCAGTTTGGTAGCCAATGACCATGGCAGCACTGCTCTTCATCCTCCACGCACTGTTCACGCTGGTCGTGATCGCCTTTCTGCTCCGGTTGCTGATGCCGCTGGTCCGCGCCGATTTCCGCAATCCGATCGGGCAGGCCGTCCTGCAGTTCACCGATCCCATCGTGCTGCCGCTGCGCAAGGTGTTCAGGCCCGCAGGCCGCGTGGACGTGGCATCGATGGTTGCCCTGCTGCTCGTGCAGTTCGCCGCGACCACCGCCCTGCGCCTGGTTGCCGGCGGCGGGTTCGCGGCGCTGCCGGTCCTCGTTCATACCTTCCACGATCTCGCGCGGACGGTACTGCAGTTCTATTTCGTGGCCGTGCTGCTCTACGCGCTCATGAGCTGGGTGGCACCCGGCACCTACAATCCGGCCACGCGACTGCTCGACCGGCTGTGCGAACCCCTGCTGCGCCCGTTCCGACGCGTCATCCCGCCGATCGCCGGCCTGGACTTCTCGGCGCTGTTCGTGCTGATCGGCCTCCAGGCGCTGCAGATCCTGCTGCGCTGAGGCACGGGACGTGCCCGCCGGGCGCCGCGACGGAGCCGACCTCGTGATCGAGGTCCGCGTCCAGCCACGTGCCTCGCGCAGCGAACTCGCCGGCCTGCACGGCGGGCGCCTGCGCGTGCGCCTGCAGGCACCGCCCGTGGACGGTCGTGCGAACCTGGCGCTGGTGGACTTCCTGGCGCGGGCCTTCTCGGTCCCGCGTGCGAGCGTCGTGATCGAACACGGCCTCGGCGGGCGCGACAAGCGCGTGCGTGTCCACGACGTCGGCCCGGTCCCGGCGCCGATGCAGGCGCTGCTCGGCTGCGATTGACGCGGCGCCGCGATCGGCATTGCGGCAGGCGTTGGACTATAGTGAGAGGGCGAAAGGACGGAAACACAGGGGGACAGCACGATGAACCGTCGCGCGGTACATTATTTCCACTGGGTCCTCGCCTGCGCCCTGCTCGTCGCCGCCGGCTGCGAGGGGGGTGGCCCCGAACCGGGACAGGCACGCATGGCGCCCCCGAGCGAGCCGAGCTTCCAGGAGTTCGGCGACTTCCAGGTGCACTTCAATGCCGTGCGCACCGACGAGCTCACCGCCGACGTGGCCCGGGCATACGGGATCGAGCGCAGCGCGAATCGCGTGCTCCTGAACGTGTCGATGCTGCGCAAGGGCGCGGACGGGCGCACCACGCCGGTGGACGGCACCGTCACCGCGAGGGCCTACAACCTCAATGGACAGCTCAAGGACCTCGAGATACGCCGCATCACGGAGGGTTCGTCGGTCTACTTCATCGGCGAGGTCGGGATCAGCAGCACCGAGATCCTCGTCTTCGAGATCAGTGCCTCGCCACGCGACCAGCCGGGGCAGTACTCGGTGCAGTTCAAGCGGGAGTTCGTTGCCGGATGAAGCTCCGGGCCTGAAAAAAAAGGCTCGCGAGCGTTTAAACACCCTGCGATCTTGTGTTATTTTCCGCGCGCTAATGATTTAACGGGGCCAGCGGCCCGCGATCCATCCACAGGAGACTTAAATGGCCAAGAAGAGTTCTGCACCGACCAAGTCCGACATCCTTGCGGCAATCTCCAAGGACACCGGGCTGCCCAAGAAGCAGGTCAGTGCCGTGTTCGACTCGCTCAATACCGTGATCAAGAAGAGCCTCAAGAGCAACGGCATGTTCACGCTGCCGGGTCTCGCCAAGATGAAGGTCGTCAAGAAGCCTGCCACCAAGGCGCGCGAGGGCGTCAACCCGTTCACGGGCGACAAGATGATCTTCAAGGCCAAGCCGGCCAGCAAGAAAGTCCGCGTGATGCCGCTCAAGAACCTCAAGGGCATGGTGAACTGAGCCGACGCAGTTTTCCGCCGGGGCGGCGCTGCGCCGCCCCGGATTCACTTCTCCCCGGCGCCCGTCCATCCCGTCTCCCGCGGGATCGCCCTCAGTGACCGGGGGCCCCGGGCCCCGACAGAAACTCCATCACCGCCGCGCGCAGCTCGCCGAGCCGCCCGTGGAAGAAGTGCTCCGCGCCTTCGAGGACGAGCATCTGCGGCGGCTCGTCGAACGCCGCGCCCCACCCGCGCACCGTCGCACAATCGACCAGTTCGTCCTGGTCGCCCTGCACGACCAGCCAGGGACAGTCCGGCCGCCTGCACCGGATCGACGATGAGCCGCCCGACCGGTGGTGCGACCGTCACCAGTGCGCGTGGACCCACCGCCGCGGCGGCCTGCGAGCGCCACGGCCGCACCGAAGGAAAAGCCCGCCAGCCACAGCGCGTCGCAATTCCAGCGGCGGCGCGCCCAGGCGCAGGCCGCCAGCGCATCCTCGAGTTCACCCGGGCCTGCATCGTAGCGGCCCTCGCTCCGGCCGACGCCGCGGAAATTGAAGCGCACCGTGGCCGCACCCTGCTGCTGCATGGCGCGGGCGAGCGTGTGCACGACCTTGTTCTGCATCGTCCCGCCGTACAGGGGATGCGGATGGCAGACGACGCCGACGATCGGGGGCGCGAGGCCCGGCGACGGGTCCTCGACGCGCGCCTCGAGCGGCCCTGCGGGACCGGCGATGACGGCCGGCTCCGGCACCGGTGCACGGAACTCCTGCAAGCGAACCTCCGGGATGGTCGAGCGGCAGTGTGCCAGAATTGACCAAGCATCCCACCGACGACAGGAGACCGCCATGCAACTCATGTCCTCGAGCTTCGGCCACGAGCAGCGCATTCCCGGTGAATTCGCCTTCGGGATCCCGGACGTCGCGCAGCACCTGCGGCTGGGACCCAATCGGAATCCGCACCTGCGGTGGACAGGCGTGCCGTCCGACGCCCGGTCACTGGTGCTGCTCTGCGTCGACACCGACGTACCGACGCGCGCCGACGACGTGAACAAGGAAGGGCGCGTCGTGCCCGCGAGCCTGCCGCGCGCCGACTTCCAGCACTGGGTCATGGTGGACATCCCGCCGGACGTGGCCGAGATTGCGGCGGGTGCCTGCTCCGACGGCATCGTGGCGCGCGGCAAGCAGTCGCCGGCAGGACCGGCGGGATCACGCCAGGGACTGAACGACTACACGTCGTGGTTTGCCGGCGATGCCGGGATGGGCGGCCAGTACTTCGGCTACGACGGGCCCTGCCCGCCGTGGAACGACGAGCGCCTGCATCACTACCACTTCGTGCTGTACGCGACCGATCTCGAGCGCTGTCCGGTGGACGGGGCGTTCACCGGGCCGCAGGTGCGCGACGCGATCGCCGGCCACATCCTCGCCGAGGCACGGCTCACGGGCACCTACAGCCTCAACCCGTCGGTGCGCTGACGGCTCGCCGCCCGGCCCCCGGGGCGCCGGCCCCGGGGCGCATCTCACGGCGAGGCGAGTAGCTCGGCGGGACCGAGCACGAAGATCGTGCCGACGATCGCCACGAAGGCGAGCAACAGTACCAGCGTGACGACCACGGGGCCCACCTGCAGCCTCGCGACTGCGAGCATGTCGTCGAGGTCGTCCAGCCACTTGAGAAGCCATTCCATGCGGGGAGATCAGCTCTGCGTTAAGTAAAATCCATCAACGCAGGCGCACACATATATTCTGGCGCCGCTCTGCTCACTTGCCTTCGTCGAAGGCACCGCGGGCCTTGTCGGCCCAGTTCTTGTAGCTCGACAGGCTGTAGAGCGCCTTGGAAATCACGGCCTGCCGCGACGTCGGGGCACCACCCTGCTGCCGCACCCGGTCGAGCCAGGTGTTGTAGGCCTCCCAGCCCTCCGAGGCCGCACCGAACTTGGGCTTGCGGACGTCGGCAGGCGTGTTGTCGCCGGCGCCCGCCGGCCTTGGTTCAACGGCTACGTCTTTCTGTTCGTTCATGGGTCTACCGCTTGCCTGCCCCAAAGCTACGGCAGCACCGGCCGCCCGTCCGGTACTGGGTCACAAATGACGCGGCTCAGGTGACGACGCGATAGCAGGGACGGTAGTCGCCGGCGATCTTCATGCGGCGCTGGCGGGCGAAGGACGACAGCAGGGCATCGAGGGGCCTCATCAGCTCGCGGTCGCCGTGGATCTCGAACGGTCCGCGCTCCTCGATCAGGCGGATGCCGTTCTCCTTCACGTTGCCGGCGACGATGCCGGAAAAGGCGCGCCGCAGCTCGGCCGCAAGCCGATGCGGCGGCATGTCGCGGCGGATCTCGAGCGACGCCATGGCTTCATGGCTGGGCTCGAAAGGCTGCTGCAGGTCGTGCGGGACGCCGAGCAGCCAGTTGAAGTTGTACGCGTCGCTCTCCCGGCGCCGATACTCGCGCACCGCGTCCATGCCGCGCTGCATCTCGCGCGCCACCTCCGCCGGGTCGTCCAGCACGATGCGGTAGCACTGCCGGGCGACGTCCCCGAGCGTGGTCACCAGGAACTCGTCGATCTGCCGGAAGTAGTCTGCGCTGTCCGCGGGGCCCGTGAAGACCACCGGGAAGGGCTGCCGCTCGTTGTCGGGATGCAGCAGGATGCCGAGCAGATAGAGGATCTCCTCGGCCGTGCCGGCGCCGCCCGGGAACACCACGATGCCGTGGCCGGTACGCACGAACGCCTCGAGGCGCTTCTCGATGTCGGGCAGGATGACCAGCTGGTTGACGATGGCGTTCGGCGGTTCTGCCGCGACGATGCCCGGCTCGGTCAGGCCGATGTAGCGACCGTCCCGGATCCGCTGCTTGGAGTGCCCGATCGTGGCCCCCTTCATCGGGCCTTTCATCGCGCCGGGTCCGCAGCCCGTGCAGACGTTCAGGCCGCGCAGCCCGATCTCGTACCCGACACGCTTCGTATAGTCGTACTCCTCCCGGCTGATCGAGTGCCCGCCCCAGCAGACCACGATGTCCGGCCGCACGCGCGGACGCAGCAACCCGGCGTTGCGCAGGATCCGGTAGACCGCGTTGGTGATGCCTTCCGGCTCGACGAGTTCGATGCTGCCGTGCTCGTACACCTCGCCGTGGATGTAGAGGATGTCGCGCAGCACGGCGAAGAGGTGTTCCTGGATGCCGCGGATCATGCGCCCGTCGACGAACGCGCTGGCCGGGGCGTTGCGCAGCTCGAGCTTGATGCCCCAGGCCTTGCGGGCGATCTGGATGTCGAAGTCGGCGTAGCGCTCGAAGATCGCGCGCGCGTCGTCGGTCTCGCCTCCGCTGTTGAGCACGGCGAGCGAGCAGCGGCGGTACAGGTCGTAGAGGCCGCCGCGCGAGGAGTCGAGCAGGCGGTCGACCTCCTGCTGGGAGAGATTCTCGAGGCTGCCCGTCGGGGTGACGCGCGCGTCGACGAACTCCATCTCCTCCGACGGAGGGACGGACGCCTCGGCGTGACGCATCATGGACGGATCTCGATCGTCGTCCCGACCCCGGTCCTCAGCCAGATGTCGACCATGTCCGAGTTGCTGACCGCGATGCAGCCATCCGTCCAGTCGTTGCGCGCGTAGTAGTCCGGCGACTTGCGCGGCACGTTGGGCTGGCCGTGGATCATGATCAGCCCGCCCGGCCGGACGCCCGCCTTCCTCGCGCGGGCCCGGTCCGCCGCATTCGGATACGAGACCTCGACCGAGAGGAAGAAGTCGCTGCGGGGATTGCGCCGCGAGAGCTGGTAGACGCCCTCCGGCGTCCGGAAATCTCCCTCGCGTTCCTTGTGCCCATAGGGGTTCAGGCCCAGGCGTACCGGGTAGGTGGAAATGACGTTGCCGCCGGTCAGCAGCATGAGGCGGCGTGCGCCCTTCTCGATCACGATGCGATCGGCCAGCGCCAGGCCCGCGGCAGCCTGCGTCTCGCCGGTCGGCGACGGTGGCGCGGCGCCGGCAGCCGGCGGTTGGCTGGAAATCGACGCGAAACCCTGTGCCGCGGCGGTTCCGGGGAGTCCGGGGAGGGCGGCGATCAGTGCGCACAGGACGAGCTTGCAGGTGTTCATGCGCCGGGGATTATAGCCACGGCCGGCGATTGTCCCGCGATCTGCCTGCGGACGCGACCCCCGAGCCGCGACGCGGATCAAGTTTGCCGCCTACGGGCCGGAGGCACTCCGGGTCGGCCGCTGGTCCTCGAATACACCGACGATCTGCACCTTTTCATTGCCGCGCAGCAGTTCGGCGCCACGGACGATCACCTGGTCACCGTCCTCGAGCCGGCCATTCACGGCGATCCATTCGCCGTCGGCGGCACCGGCCTCGACGTCGACCCGCTCGGCGCGCTGCTCGCCGTTGATTCGATAGACGTACAGGCCCTCGGCGCGAATCACCAGCGCATCGCGCGGCACGGCCAGCCGGCGCTGCGGCTCCCCGAGCGGCAGCCTGACGTCGACCGTGTTGCCCGCGGCGAGCAGGCCGTCGACGCGCGGGGCCTTGACCAGGATCTCGAACGACTGGGTACGCGCGTCACCCGCCGGCACGATGCTGCTCACGGTGGCGGTGAACTCGCGACGATCCGCAGTCACGCTGACGACGTGGCCCGGGCGGATGTCGCGCACGTAGCGCAGCGGCACGAACAAGCGGATCTCGAGTTCGTCGGGGTTCACCAGCCGTGCGACCACGTCTCCGCGCGCCACCTCTTCGCCGGTCCGGCGCACGCGGTCCGAGACCACGCCGGCGAACGGCGCCACGAGCGTCGAGCGCGCCAGCTGGTCGTCCGTCTGGGCCAGCAGGGCGCGCGCGACGTCGAGGTCGGCGGCCGCGAGATCCCGGTTCGACTGCGCCTGGTCGACGGCGAAGCGCGGCACTGCGTTGCCGGACGCCCGCAGTCGATCGAGTTCACGATCCAGGCTTTTCAGGTTCACGGAGGCCCGATTGACCCGGGCCGCCTGCTCGGCCCGCGCCAGAACCAGCTCCCGCGTGTCGAGTCGCGCCACCGGCTCGCCCGCGTCGACCGGGGTGCCCGCCTCCGCGACCCATTGCAGCCGACCCGAGACCGACACGGCGAGGTCCGCGGACGCGCGCGAGCGCACGAGGCCCGCGGCCCGCACGACAGGTGCGAGCTCCCGGACCTGCGCCTGCGCGACCTGTACCGACGCCGGCGGCCGCTCCTGCGCTGCGACACCAGCGGCCCATGGAAGCCCCACTGCCGCAGTCGCTGCAATCATCGCCCTCAGGCCGGACATCCGCTGTCGATGCACGTTCAAGCCGTTTCTCCCGACAATAGCTCGCCGCCCGCGCGCACGGCCTGTCCCGCACGCTCCTCGCCCAGCCGCAGCAGGCTCGGCAGCAGGACCCAGGTGAACACCGTGCCGACCGTCATGCCACCGGCCACCACGGCAGCCAGGCCGCGGTAGATCTCGGCGCCGAGGCCCGGCATGAAGATGAGCGGCGCCATGCCGAGCACCGCCGTGAGCGTCGACAGCACGATCGGCCGCGCACGCGTCTCGAGCGCCTCCGCGACGGCCTCGCGCCGCGGCATGCCGCTGCGCTCCCGCGCCCGCGTCTGGTCCACGAGCAGGATGGCCGCGTTGACCACCAGGCCGAGCAGGATGATGAAGCCGATCATCGTGAGCAGGTCGAGAGCCTGGAATCCGAACAGTCCGACGGCCCGCAGCGCCAGGATGCCGCCCGCGAGCGACACCGGCATGATGAACATGACCAGCAGGCTGTCCCTCATCGAGCGGAACAATGCGGCCATGAGCGCGAACAGAATCACCAGCGCGAGCATGAAGTTGCGGCCCATGGTTCGCAGTGCCTCGTGCAGGTCGTTGGCCGAGCCCGCGTAGGAGAGCTGCACGCCGGGCGCCATCGCCGCACGGACTTTCGGCTCGACCTGCTCGCGCAGGGTTTCGAGCGCTTCGTCGAGCGTCATGTCCTCGGGCGGCTCCAGCTGCACGCTGACCGTGCGGCGGCCATTGAAGCGCACCAGCTGCGCCGGCCCGACCGTCTGGTGCAGGGCCGTCAGGTCTCCGACGGTCTGCACGCCGGCCTGAGGCGTCATGATCGGCAGTTCGCCGAGTTCCTCGGGCGTGTGCCACTCCCGGGACTTGACGATGATGTCCAGTCGTTCGTTGCCGTCGAAGTACTCTCCCGCCCACAGTCCGCCCGTGAGCGCACGGATCGCCGCGGCCACCTCGGTGCGGCTCAGGCCCGAGCGCGCGACCCGCCACTCGTCGGGCACGAGCTGCAGTTCGGGCTGGTTCATCTCGAGTCCGGGGAAGGCCTGAGGATAGGTACCGGGGATCGCACGCGTGACCTCGTCGACTGCGACGCGCCCGGCGTCCATCAGCGCCACCAGGTCCGCGCCCTGCAGGTCGATTCTGAGCTCGCGGGAGTTGTTGCCGTCGACGTTCAGCAGCGACCCGCGCTGCACGTAGACCGGCGTATCCGGGAATCCGACCATGATCTCGTCACGCAGGAGCCGGACCATCTCCTGGATGTTGCGCGGGTCCCGCGGGTACACCACCACGGCGCCACCGAACCCGCCCCAGGCCGAGAGGTTGTAGTACTTGATCGCCGGTTCGCGGGTGCCCTCGAGGTAGGGTCGCAGGCGCTCGATCACCACCGGCGCAAACTCCCGCCTCGCCGTATCGACGTTGCCGCCGGGCGGCAGGCGGAAGTGATTCCAGACCAGGTCAGTCTGGGCCACCGGCAGGTAGTCGACCTTCGGGGCGAGCAGCAGCACCAGCAGGATGCTCGCGCCGCTGATCCCGGCAATCCAGCCGAGGCGGGCGGCCGGCCGGTCGGTGAGTCGCATTGCGAAGCGGCTCATCGCCGTCCACCAGTGCTGGTGCTGGTCGGCCGGGATGCCGCGCGCGAGTGCCCAGCGGTTCGCGGCCGGAATGACCGTCGTCGCCACCAGCAGCGAGGCCGCGTGCGAGACCGACATGGTGATCGCCAGGTCCTTGAAGAGTTGGCCTTCCAGGCCCTCCATGAACAGGATGGGCAGGAAGATCGCCACGCTGGTCAGCATCGACGCGACCAGTGCCGGCATCACTTCGCGCGCACCATCGAGCGTCGCGCGCCAGGAATCGCGGCCGTCCTGCAGGAAGCGCAGCACGTTTCCCTGGACGATCAGCGCGGCGTCGATGACGATTCCGGTCGAGAACGCGAGGCCGGCCAGCGACACGACGTTGAGGGTCCGGTCGAGCAGCTGCAGCGTGATCACGGCGAAGAACAGGGAGAGCGGGATCGACGCGCCAATCACCAGCAGCGCCCGCGGCCCGCGCAGGAAGTACCACAGGCCCGCGACGGCCAGCAGGATTCCGATCGCCAGGCTCTCCTGCACGAACCCGATCGCGCGACGCACGTAGACGCTCGCGTCCCAGGACAGTTCGATGAACAGCTTCTCCCGTGCGAGCGGCCCCGCATTGAGTTCCTCGATGGCCTCCTTGACGCCGTCGACCAGCTCGACCGTGTTCGAGTCCGACGTGCGCTGCAGGGTGATGTAGTACGACGGCACGCCGCTGCGGAACGCGAACCACACCGCGTCGGCGTGCTCGGTGCGGACCTCCGCCACGTCGCGCAGGTAGAGCGGGCGGTCGTCGCCCCAGCCCACCACCAGTCCGCCGAGATCCGTCACGGGTTCGCGCCCGGTGACGCGGACGGTGAACTGTCGTCGCCCGACGTTCGCGAAGCCGGCAGAAACGTCCCGGGCCGCGATCACCGTCTGCGCGAGCCGCTGCGGCGTGATGCCGAGTGCCGCCAGGCGGTGCGGATCGAACGTGACGCGCACCTCTCGCGGCCGGCCGCCATCGAGGTTCACCCTCGATACGCCCGGCACCCGGGCCAGGCGCGGCTCGACCACCTCCTCGATGAACTGCTGGTAGGCGACGGCGACGTCCGGAACGTCGTGGCCCTCGACTGGCCGCAGCAGCAGCGAGGCTGCGTTCTCGGTCTGCCAGCTGTCGCCGCCGAAGACCTGCGGCTCGTCCGCGTCCGGCGGCAGCGGCGGCAAGGTATTGAGTCGCGACACGACGTCGAGCATGACGCGCGTCATGTCGGTACCGACCTCGAAGGTGAGTCGCACGCCGCCACGGCCCCGATTCGCCTCCGAACGCATCTCGACGAGCCCGGGCAGGCCCCGCATCGCCTCCTCGATCGGCTCGATCAGTGCCTCTTCCAGTTCGGCCGGCGCGGCCTCGCGCCAGGACGCGTTGACGAACAGCTCGGGCTGGCGCGTGTCGGGCAGCAGCTGGATCGGCAGCCGCAGCAGCGCGAGTACGCCGAACAGCACGACGATGGCGGCGCCGGCGGCGACGGCGGCCGGGTTCTGCAGGCTGCGCTCGGACAGTCGCATGTGGATACGCCTCCGTCGGGCACGGGAACGGACGGATGAATTTCCGGTCGGCACCAGGCCGGGTTTCAATTATGCGCCCGTGCCACGCCCGCTCGCCCCCGATGGGCGGCCTCCGGTCTCAGGGATCGCACGTCTCGTCGCGCGGCACCGGCCCCGTGGCGGCCCGCGACCGTTCCGGCGAATGAAAAGAGGCGGCCCGAAGGCCGCCTCGAAGAAACGCGCTGCGCCCCGCGGGGCGCCCGGCATCAACCGGTGGCCGGCGGGAAATCCGGCCGAAGCGCGCGGGGAAACCTCGCGCGGGGGCGGCGCCTCAGCCGCACTTCGAGTCGCCGCAGTTGAGGCACGTCATGCAGCCGTCCATCATCACGACCGCCGCGGTGCTGCACTTGGTGCAGAGCTGGGCACCCTGCGGATAGTGGCTCTTGGCAAACGCGTCCTGCTGCTTCTGCCGCGCCTCGTACTCCTGGCGCTTCTCGTCGATGAGCTTCCTGCGGTGCTCGTCCATCTCCGGATCACGCAGCAGGCCGATCATCTGCAGGTGCTTCTCGATGACGTGCCCGAGCTCGGCGATGATCGACGGCATGAACTTGCCGCCCGACTGCCAGTAACCACCGCGCGGGTCGAACACGGCCTTCAGTTCCTCGACCAGGAACGTCACGTCGCCGCCCTTGCGGAAGACCGCCGAAATGATGCGCGTCAGCGCGACGATCCACTGGAAATGGTCGAGGTTCTTCGAGTTGATGAAGATCTCGAACGGCCGGCGCTGCTCGTGCTCGGTGCCCTCGTTCAGCACGATGTCGTTGATGGTCACGTACATGGCGTGATCCGACACCGGCGTCTTGATCTTGTAGGTCGAGCCGACGAGCATCTCCGGCCGCTCGAGCTTCTCGTGCATCCAGATGACCTTGCCGTCGCGCGGCTCGACGAGGGTCTCTTCCCGCCGTGCCTCGGCCTTGGCCTCGGCCTCGGCCTTCGTCGGCGGGCTTCACGACCCGGTACTTCACGATCTTCGCTTCAATCTTCTGCGCATTCATCGTCTTCACTCCGGCCCCGCCTGCGGCGGCGCCTCAGAATTTGCCGTAATAGCCTTCCTTCAGGGCGTCGAACAGGTTCGCGGCGGTGTGCATCTCGCCGTCGTATTCGACCTGCTCGTCGCCCTTCAGTTGCACCTCTCTGCCGTCCTCGAGGGTGAAGACGTAGGTGGTGTTCTTCAGGTCCTCCTCCTTCACGAGCACGCCCTGGAAGGCCTCCGGGTTGAAGCGGAAGGTGGTGCAGCCCTTGAGCCCCTGCTCGTGCGCGTAGAGGTAGATGTCCTTGAAATCGTCGTAGCGGTAGTCCGTCGGGACGTTGGCCGTCTTGGAGATCGATGAATCGATCCACTTCTGCGCCGCGGCCTGGATGTCCACGTGCTCGCGCGGCGTGACGTCATCGGCGGTGGTGAAGTACTCCGGCAGCCGGTCGGCCGCCGTGGTCCCGCCCGGCATCGCCTTCGCATTCGCGAGCTCGCGGTAGGCGAGCAGCTCGAAGGAGAACACGTCGATGCGCTCCTTGGTCTTGCGGCCCTCGCGGATCACGTTGCGGAAGTAGTGGTGCGCGAACGACGGCTCGATGCCGTTGGAGGCGTTGTTCGCGAGCGACAGCGAGATCGTGCCCGTGGGCGCGATCGAGCTGTGGTGGGTGAAGCGGGCGCCGACCTCGGCCAGTCTGTCGACGAGGTCCGGGGCCACCTCGGCGACGCGCTGCATGTAGCGGCTGTAGCGCGCGTGCAGGAGGCGTCCCGGGATCTTCTGGCCGGCCCTGATGCCGTCGCGCCGCATCTCGGGGCGCTTGCGCAGCATCGCGGGCGTGATCTCGAATTCCTCGAGCATGATGGGCGCCGGCCCCTTTTCCTGCGCCAGGTCGAGTGCCGCCTCCCAGCCTGCGAGCGCGAGTTCCTTCGAGACACGCTCGGTGAACGCGACCGCATCACGCGAGCCGTACTTCATGCGCAGCATGGTGATCGTGGACCCGAGGCCCAGGAAGCCCATGCCGTGGCGCCGCTTGCGGCGGATCTCCTCGCGCTGCTGCTCGAGCGGCAGGCCGTTCACCTCGACCACGTTGTCGAGCATGCGGGTGAAGATGCCGACGGCCTTGCGATACTCGTCCCAGTCGAAGCGCGCCTCCTCCGTGAACGGATCGCGCACGAAGCTGGTGAGGTTGACGGACCCGAGCAGGCACGAGCCGTAAGGCGGCAGCGGCTGCTCGCCGCAGGGGTTGGTGGCGCGGATGGTCTCGCACCACCAGTTGTTGTTCATCTCGTTGACGCGATCGATGAGCACGAAGCCGGGCTCGGCGAAGTCGTACGTCGAGGACATGATCACGTCCCACATGCGCTTCGCAGGCAGGGTCTTGTAGACCTTGCAGAGCACGAGGCCGGCGTCGTCGCAGACGTAGCCGTTCGTGGCCGGCCATTCGCGCCAGACGAACTTCGTGCCATCGCTGACGTCGTGGCCCTCGATCTCGGCCTCGGTCACCGGGAAGGCGAGCTGCCAGTCGCGGTCCTCGCGCACCGCCTTCATGAACTCGTCGGTGACGAGCAGCGAGAGGTTGAACTGCCGGAGCCGGCCCGCCTCGCGCTTCGCCCGGATGAACTCCATGACGTCGGGGTGGCCCACGTCGAACGTGCCCATCTGCGCGCCGCGCCGTCCACCGGCGGACGACACCGTGAAGCACATCTTGTCGTAGATATCCATGAACGACAGCGGACCCGAGGTGTAGGCGCCCGCGCCGGAAACGTAGGCGCCGCGCGGGCGCAGCGTCGAGAACTCGTAGCCGATGCCGCAACCCGCCTTGAGCGTGAGGCCCGCCTCGTGGACCTTGCGCAGGATGTCGTCCATCGAGTCGCGGATCGTGCCCGACACCGTGCAGTTGATCGTCGAGGTTGCCGGCTTGTGCTCCTGCGCGCCGGCATTCGAGATGATGCGGCCCGCCGGGATCGCGCCGCGTCGCAGCGCCCAGAGGAACTCCTCGTACCAGCGCTCGCGCACCTCCTCACGCTCGACGTCGGCGAGCGCCCGGGCGACACGCTTGTAGGTGTCGTCCATCGTATGGTCGATCGGCGCGCCGTCCTTTGCGGTCAGGCGGTACTTCTTGTCCCAGATGTCGAGGGACGCTTCCTGGAACGGGATGCTGCGGGCATCCCGCGATTCAATTTTCACGGCAGTGCTCATTGCGACGACGCGGCTCCGGTTTCATCATTTGCGGCGGAACGGACAGACCCCCCAGGTCCGGGCAATGCCCCAGGCCCCGGGCACTGGGCGCGGGGTGGTGCAGAACCTGGCTGTCCCTCGCTAGAGGCCTGGCTTGGACCGTTCCGCAGACCCCCGCGAACGAATCGTGCCGGACACAACATGTAGGGTCAGGGCGGAAAGATTAGGCACCCCACCCCCCCCCGTCAACCTCTTTGTATGCCGCATCGCAACATCTTTTTATCGTTTCAAATCATATAGTTATGCAGAGATAGCCGCCAGGCTCGAGCGATACCCGAAAAACACTCCGCGTCAAGTCTGAATTTGCCGCGAGAACACAACATCTTGTGTCCACGGGTCAATCACCGGAAATCCACAGCTTGTGCACGCGAGAACCACCGCCGTGCGCCGGTCCGGCCTTGCGCTGCGCGTACGGGACGGGAACTCGCGTGGCGCTGCGCGGGTCTCAGCCCTCGTCCCGCGTCCCGGTCGGACGCGTGTTTTCGACTGATAGACTCGCCTTTCGGCTGCGTTTCCAGGATATCCAGCACATGCCCAAGAAGTTTGCCGTCGGCCTCGCCGCCACTCTGCTCTGCGCCTTCGCACCGCTTGCTTCCGCACAGTTGCCGGCGCAGGTCGGCGACCAGCCCGTGCCCTCGCTCGCACCCATGGTGAAGCGGGTGTCGCCGGCGGTCGTGAACATCGCGATCCGCGGCACCGTCCAGGAGCAGAACCCGCTCCTGAACGATCCGTTCTTCCGCCGCTTCTTCGACGTGCCGAACACGCCCCGGGAGCGGGCGTTCCAGAGCGCCGGCTCGGGCGTGATCGTCGATGCGCGGCAGGGCTACATCATCACGAACGCCCACGTGGTCGAAAACGCCACCGAGATCACCGTGACCCTGCTCGACAACCGCGCGCTCACGGCCAAGGTCGTGGGCAAGGACGAGGGGTCCGACATCGCCGTGCTCAAGGTGGAGGCGACGAACCTCGCCGACATCCCGATCGCCGACTCGGATCGCATCGAAGTCGGTGACTTCGTGGTCGCGATCGGCAACCCGTTCGGCCTCGGCCACACGGTGACCTCGGGAATCGTCAGCGCCCTCGGCCGCTCCGGCATCAACCCCGAGGGCTACGAGGACTTCATCCAGACCGATGCGTCGATCAACCCTGGCAACTCCGGCGGCGCGCTGGTCAACCTGGGCGGCGAACTCGTCGGCATCAATTCCGCCATCCTGTCGCGCACGGGCGGCAACATCGGCATCGGCTTCGCCATCCCGGCGAACATGATGAAGACCGTGATGGCGCAGCTCGTGAAGTTCGGCGAGGTGCGCCGCGGCGTGCTCGGCGTGAACATCCAGACCCTCACCCCCGACATCGCCGAGAGCATGGACCTCGGCAGCGTGCAGGGCGCGCTGGTCTCGCAGGTGGTCGAGGGCTCGGCGGCCGACAAGGCCGGGATCAAGGCCGGCGACATCGTCACCGCCGTGAACGGCAAGCCCGTCAAGGACGCGGCCGGCCTGCGCAACGCCATCGGCCTGCTCAGTGTCGGCGACCGCGTGGACGTCGCACTGATCCGCGACGGGAAGCCGCGGCGCGTCACCGCCGTGATCGGCGAGCGCGACACCGTCGAGGAGGCCGCGGCGGCCGGCCTGCATCGGGGGCTCGAGGGCGCGGAGTTCGTCGACGCGCAGGGCGGCGGCGTCCTGATCCGCTCGGTGGCCGAGGGCAGCCCCGCCGCCCAGCGCGGCCTGCGCGCCAACGACATCATCATCGGCGTCGGCCGCACGCGCGTCGCGAATCTGGCGGAGTTTCAGCGGGCCACCGAGGGTGCGGCGGCCTTCGTGCTGCAGATCCGTCGCGGCAACGCGATGCTCGTGATTCCGATCCGCTGAGCGGGACGCCATGGCCCTCGCAGTCTGCGTGCTCGGCGGCACTGGCTTCATCGGCCGTGCGCTGGTCGCGCGCCTGGCCGCGGAGGGCCACGCGGTCAAGGTGCTCACCCGCGACCGCACGAGCCATCGCGACCTGCTGGTCATGCCGTCCGTGCGCCTCGTGCACGCGGACACGCACGACCCCGCGACGCTCGCACGCGAGTTCCGCGGCTGCGACGTCGTGGTGAACCTCGTCGGCATCCTGAACGAGCGGCGGCCCGGCCACGGCATCCGTGAATTCCGCCGGGTGCACACGGAATTGCCGATGAAGGTCGTGGCCGCCTGCAAGGAGAGCGGCGTCCGCCGCTACCTGCACATGAGCGGCCTGAAGGCCGATGCGGTCCACGGGCCGAGCCACTACCTGAAGACCAAGGGTGCCGCCGAGGACCACATCCGCGCCGAGTGTGCCGCCGACGGTCCGCAGTACGTTATCTTCCAGCCGTCGGTCGTCTTCGGGCCCGGCGACCAGTTCTTCAACAAGTTCGCGTCGATCCTCGGGATCGTGCCCGGCGTCCTGCCGCTCGCCTGTGCCGACTCGAAGTTCGCGCCTGTGTACGTGGGCGACGTCGTGGAGGCCTTCGTGCGCTGCCTGCAGCGCCGCGACGTCGCGGGCCGCACCTACCAGCTCTGCGGGCCCGACGTCGTGACCCTGGGCGACATCGTGCGCACGACGGCGCGGACCCTGGGCCTGCGGCGCTGGGTGCTGCCCCTGCCACGCGCCTTCGCGCGCGTGCAGGCGGCGATCATGGACTACGTGCCCGGCAAGCCGTTCTCCACCGACAACTTCCTCTCGGCCACGGTCGACTCGGTGTGCGACCGCGACGGGCTCGCGGAACTCGGCATCGAGCGCACCGCGATGCGCGCGGTCGTGCCTCGGTACCTGCAGGCGAACTTCGGGCGCGGCTGAGCGCTCGGCAGCGACCGGCGACCCCGGGGTCGGCCGGGGCGGCGGCACGACGCGGGTCGGGACCTCGTTTCGAGTCGCTCCCCGTGAATCGCTTGGTCGAAACGAGGTCCCGACCCGCGTCCCGTGTACGCGCCTGAGCGACTTCGCGCGCGCGAAGTCGCACGGCGCACGCTGACTGACAGGGACCCACGGCCAATGATCCGGTACACGCCGATCCGGCGGGATCCGGCGGACTCATCGTGCGCCGTGCGAGTGACCGGCGCCGCGCCGGGAACTCGCCCAGGCGCGGCCCCCTCAGCCCACCGGGCGCGTGGTCGTTCGACCAAGCGCGCCCCGCGCGCGACTCGAAGGATCACGCGCCCGGTGGGCCACAACCATGCGAGACGCCGTCCCGCCCGTTGAACGGCCACTGTCCCCTCTACGACCCGTCCTGACGGCAGACCACCGCACGCCGCTGTGCCGGCTCGAGCCTGGCGATTTCCTCGACGCGCGCGTAGAACGCCGGCAGCGACCCGGCGTCGGCGAGTTCGCGCACCAGCCCCGGCACGCAGTCGTGGTAGGTGGCGACCGCCGCGAGATGCGCGTTGTTGAGCGGCCGCGCGAACCATGCGTCGTAGCCGGCGTAGCCACCCCACTGCTGCCGGAGAATCGAGTAGTCGAACTTGAGCCGACCGAGCGCTTGCTGCTTCGCGATGCGCAGGTCGGCGACCGGTGCGCCCGACGCGTAGAGACGCGCGAGTCCGTCGCGGGCCGCGCGCAGCAGCCCGGCGAACTCAGCCTCGCGACGCAGCGACGCCCGGTACACGTCGAGCTCGGCCGCCCGGCCGTGCGACTCGAGCCAGCGTCGAACGCCCTCCTGCTCCACCACGCTCGCGAAGGCTTCGTTCAGCGCGCTGTCGCCGGGGACATAGAGGCGCTCGTGTGCCAGTTCGTGGAAGATCGTGCCGACGAGCCGGGTCTCCCGCCAGCCGAGCATCGTGCTGAACAGCGGGTCGGGCAGGTGCCCGAGGGTCGAGTAGGTCGCGACGCCGCCGACCGCCACGTCGTCGCCGCGTCCCGCCAGGCGGCGTGCCAGGTCCCGCGCCCCGGATTCGCTGAAATAGCCGCGGTACGCGACGCATCCGGCCACCGGAAAGCACCATCGCCGCGGCTCGACGGAAAGTTCCGGCGTGGCGACGACGTTCCAGACCGCGTAGGGGCGGCCCAGGTCCGCATAGCTGCGGAAGCTCCTGCCATCCGGCAGCGCGAGCTCGCGGACGGCGAACGCGCGGGCCTCGCGCGCGTTCTCGAGCGCCTGGCGCGTCCCGGCGGGCGTGGCCGGATCGTCGATGACGGCATCGATCGGCTCGCTGCGAGCCATGACCGCGGCCTGCCCGGAGGCGAGTTGCAGCGAATAACAGCCGCCGAGCGGCAGCACGAGGCAGCCGAGCACCAGCAGCCGCCCGACGTGCGGGGCGCGGCGGAGGAGACGTTCCGCTACGATTTCGCCCATGGACATCTACCTCGTCGGCGGCGCGGTGCGCGACCGGCTGCTCGGACAACCGTACAGCGAGCACGACTACGTGGTCGTCGGCGCCACGCCCGAAGACCTGGTCGCGCTCGGCTATCGCCCGGTCGGCAAGGACTTCCCGGTGTTCCTGCATCCGCGCACCGGCGAACAGTACGCGCTGGCCCGCACGGAACGGAAGACCGGCCGCGGCTACTACGGGTTCGAGACGCACTTCTCACCCGAGGTCACCCTCGAGGAGGATCTCGCCCGGCGCGACCTCACCATCAATGCGATGGCCCAGGCCGACTCGGGCGAGATCATCGACCCCTACGGCGGCCGGCACGACCTCGAAACACGCGTCCTGCGACACGTGTCTCCCGCCTTCGCCGAGGACCCGCTGCGCGTGCTTCGAGTGGCGCGATTCGCCGCACGCTATGCGCCGCTCGGGTTCGGCATCGCACCTGAAACGATGGCGCTGATGCGCGGCATCGTGGCGGCGGGCGAAATGGACGCGCTGGTGCCGGAGCGGGTCTGGACAGAAACCGTGCGAGCGCTCGGCGAATCCTCCCCGCAGGTCTATTTCGAGGTCCTGCGCGACTGCGGCGCGCTGCCGGCGGTGTTCCCCGAGATTGCCGCGCTCTTCGGCGTGCCGCAGCCGGCCCGGTGGCATCCGGAAATCGACACCGGCCTGCACACGATGCAGGTGCTCGAGGTGGCCGCCGAGCTCACGCCCGACACGACTGTCCGCTTCGCCGCGCTGACGCACGACGTCGGCAAGGGACTCACGCCACGCGGCGAGTGGCCGCGCCACCTCGGCCACGAAGAGGCCGGCGCCGGGCTCATCGAGCGCATGGCCGCGCGCCTGCGCGTACCGGGCGAGCACCGTGACCTCGCGATCATCGTGGCGCGGCATCATGCACGCGCCCACCGCGTGGCCGAGCAGCGGGCGGCAACAGTCCTCGAGCTGCTGGAACTCACGGATGCCCTGCGACGTCCCGAGCGCTTCGAGCGCTTTCTGCTCGCCTGCGAGGCCGATGCCCGCGGACGGGGCCCCGAGCTGCGCGCGCGCCCCTATCCGCAGGCTGGCGAACTGCGCCGTGCGCTGGCCGTCGCCGCCGCCGTGCGGCTCGACCCGGCGGTGCTCGAGCGTGACCAGGGCCCGGTCATCGCCGAGCGCATGCGCGCGGCGCGCATCGAGGCCATCCGCGCGGCGCGCGGGCACTGAGGGCGCCGCCCCTCAGGCGAAGTGCCAGACGATCACCGCCGCGAGCACGAGCCGGTACACGGTGAACGGCAGCAGGCCGATGCGCTCGATGAAGCGGATCAGGAAGTGAATGCAGGCGATTCCGGAAACCGCGGCGAACACGGCGCCGACCAGCATCGGTTGCCACTCCACCGGCCCCGGCGCGGTCACGAGCTTCAGGCCCTCGTAGGCACCCGCCGCCGCGATGCCCGGCACGGCGAGCAGGAAGGAGAATCGCGCGGCCGCCGAGCGCGTGAGCCCGAGTGCGCGACCCGCGGTCATCGTCACGCCGGATCGCGAGGTCCCCGGCATCAGGGCCAGGGCCTGCGCACATCCGATGGCGAGGGCCTGAGGCCAGGTGAGGCCGAACTCGTCCTTCGTGCCCCGACCCCAGCGATCCGCCAGGTACATCAGCAGGCCGAAGAAGGTGAGCGTACCGGCGACGAACAACGGATTGCGCAGGTTCGCCTCGATGAAGTCGTCGAACATGAGCCCCGTCAGGCCCACCGGGATCGTGGCGACGAGGATCTGCCACGCGAGCCGGCTGTCCCGCGTGTGCACGCGGCGGAAGACCGAGTCGAGCCACGCCCGGGCCATGGTGCCCAGCTGCCGGCGGAAGTAGATCAGCACCGCCAGCAGCGTGCCCACGTGCACCGCCACGTCGAAGGCGAGTCCCTGGTCGGACCAGCCGAAGAAGTGCGGGATGAGGATCAGGTGCCCGGAACTCGAGATCGGCAGGAATTCGGAGAGGCCCTGCACGACGGCGAGGATGATGGCCTGGACGAGATCCATGTGCACCTACAGCATGTGACGAAGTTCGCGCACGGCAAAGCCGCGCAGGGGGGAATCGTAACCGCGGGCCAGCGCAATCGCCTTGAAGCGCTCGCCCATCTCTCCCGGAAGTGTGAGCACCATCGCCTGCCGGGAGAGATTCACCCGCTGCACGACGTCGAGGTCGGCCACGTTGGCGACGAAGTCGCCGAGGCCGCTGCCGATCAGGAAGTGCGCCTGGCTCGTGTAGCCGAGGAGATCGAGTCCGGCCGCCTCGCCGGACTCGGCGACCGCGGTGAAGTCCACCCAGGCCGTGATGTCCTGCAGGCCCGGCCGCGCGAACGGGTCGCCGTGGAACCGGTGGCGGAAATGGCACAGCAGCGTGCCGTCGCTGCGTGCGGGCGCGTAGTACTCGCGGCGCGACAGGCCGTAGTCGACGAAGAGCATCACGCCGCGGCGCAACGACTGCGCGAGCGCTGCGATCCAGGGCGCGAGCTCGAGGTTCACCTCGGACACATAGCCGTCGGGCCAGTCGGCGCCGGACTCGCGCTGGACGTGCCGGACCGCCTCGACGAGCGGATCGGTCCCGCGCACCTCGGACCACTCGAAGCGGCCGAACTGCCAGGTCACGCCGAGCGCGTTGACCTCGCCGCCGCGCATCGCGAAGCGTTCCACGGGCAGCGCATCGATGACCTCGTTGCCGACGATCACGCCCTCGAAATCCTCGGGCAGGCGATCGATCCACTCGACGCGGTCGAGCAGGCCCGGGACGCTCCGCTCGAGCGTTGCCTGCTGGCGCTGGCGCAGGTCGGCACTCACGTCGAGGATGCGATAGCGTCCGGGGAGCGCGTCGCGCCGCGCGAGTTCCTCGAGCATCGCCGCCGCCATGACGCCCGAGCCGGCACCGAGCTCGAGCACGTCGCCGCCGCCGAGCCCGCCGAGGATCTCCGCGCACTGCACCGCGAGGCAGCGGCTGAAGACCGGCGCGACTTCCGGCGCGGTGACGAAATCGCCGGTTGCGCCGAACTTGTGAGCCCCGGCACTGTAGTAGCCGAGGCCCGGCTCGTACAGCGCCATCCGCATGTAGCGGGCGAACCCGATCCAGCCCCCGTCCCGCTCGACTTCCGCGCGGATGCGCTCCGCCAGGCGGGCGCTGTGAGCCGCCTCGTCGGGCGTGAGCCCCGGCAGGTCGAGCGCGACGCTCATGACGTCGGTCCCTCAGCCGCGACAGGACGGAGGCGCTCCGGTATCGTCTTCGAGCCTCCCCGCGACGCGTGGACCGACAGAACGTCATGGAGACCCATTCGCCCCTCGCCGGCCGTTGCGTGCTCGTCACGGGCGGCGCCAAGCGCCTCGGCGCCGCCATTGGCCGCCGGCTCCACGAAGCCGGCGCCGACGTGGTGGTGCACTTCCACCGCTCGCGACCGGCGGCCGACAGCCTCGTGGCGGAACTCGACGCGCGTCGGGCGGGATCGGCCCTGGCCGTGCCGTGCGATCTGCACGACGTGGAGCAGCTCCCGGCCCTCGTGGCCGCTGCCCTCGGGCGCTTCGGCCGACTCGACGTGCTGGTGAACAACGCCTCCACGTTCTACCCGACGCCGCTCGGCAGCATCACCCCGGCCCAGTTCGACGATCTCGTCGGCACCAACCTGCGCGCACCGCTGTTTCTGTCGCAGGCGGCCGCCCCGGCCCTGCGGGAGTCGCAGGGCCTGATCATCAACATGGTGGACATCCACGCCCAGCGTCCGCTCCGGGACCACGCGGTCTACTCGGCGGCCAAGGCCGGGCTCGTCAGCCTGACGCGCTCCCTCGCCCGCGAACTGGGGCCCGGGATCCGCGTCAATGCCATTGCGCCGGGCCCGGTGCTGTGGCCGGAGCGCGATCTCGACGCCGCACTCAAGGCCGAGATCATCGGCAAGACGGCGCTCAAGCGCAGTGGATCTCCCGACGACATCGCAGGGGCCGCCCTGTTCCTCGCGACCGGGGCGCCCTACGTCACCGGCCAGGTCATCACCGTGGACGGCGGGCGCAGCCTCTGAGGACCGCGGCGAGGTTGCCCGGGTCCGGTCGTGGCGGCAGACCCCGTTCACGTCGCCGGCCAGCCGATGTCCACGGCGTGCATCGCGTGGCCGTCCCGGGCGAAGTCGCGCCACAAGGCTTCGAGCGTGTTACCCAGGGTCGGGTGCCGCGTACCCGGCGCGATCTCCGCCGCGGGCCCCAGCATGTAGGCACGGCGGACGAGGTCGGGACGCGGCAACACCAGCCCCGGCTCGTCGCAGACCGTGTCGCCAAAAAGCAGGATGTCGAGATCCATTGATCGCGGCGCCCATCTGGGCGCCGTGCGGGCGCGGCCGCAGGCCGCTTCGGCCTCGTGCAGCTGCTCGATGACGGTCCGCAGGTCGTCCTCGGTGTCGAAGGCCAGCACCAGATTGATGAAATCCTCGCCGGCGAAGCCCACGGCCGCGTTGCGGTAGGCGGTCGAGCGGCGCAGCTGCGGATACCGCCGCGCGAGGACGTCGAGCGCCCGGCGCAGGTTGGCCACCGGCTCGACGTTGCTCCCGGCTGCGACGAGGACGTCCGTCACGTGGCGCTGGCGCCGTCCGCATAGTCCTCGCGGCGTCGCTCGATCTGGATGCCCACGTCGCGCGAGCCGCGGATCGCGCCCTGCTTGTTGAGGCGGACGCGGACCCAGGGCACGTCGAACTCCGTCACGATGACCTGTGCGATGCGCTCCGTGAGCGTCTCGACCAGCTGGAACTCCGATTCACCGACGAACTGCAGCAGGCGCTTCGAGACGCGCTTGTAATCGAGCGTGTCGTCGATCGCGTCGCTCCGCGCGGCCCGACGGATGTCGGCACCCATCTCGAGGTCGATCACGACCTTCTGCTTCACGCGGCGCTCCCAGTCCCAGATGCCGATGATGCAGTCGGTGGTCAGGCCGGTCAGGAAGATGAAGTCCATGGAGATCGGGTGGCAGTGGGCGGAGAGCGGATAGTGAAGATGAAGCGGCGCTGCCGCCAGTGCCGTCGCTAGCCCCCCGGGGGGACCAGCTCCGTCATGGGCCAGCGGGCCCGGGCGCCGATGGCGAGGTCGTCCTGTTGCCCGGCCGAGAGGCGCAGGTGGCCGAGCAGGGCGATCATCGCCCCGTTGTCGGTGCAGTATTCGGCACGCGGATACACGACGCGCACCCCTGCCTGCTCGCCCATCGCCAGCATGCGGGCCCGCAGGCGCCGGTTGGCACCGACGCCGCCGGCGATCACCAGCGTGCGGACGCCGGTGGCGTCGATGGCGCGCCTGCACTTGAGGACCAGGGTGTCCACGACCGCCTCCTCGAAGCCCCGCGCGGCGTCGGCGCAGGTCTGCTCGTCGAGCGTCCGCTCGCGCAGCGCCACGACCACGGCGGTCTTGAGCCCGCTGAAGCTGAAGTCGAGCCCGGGTCGCTCCGTGAGGGGCCGCGGGAAGCGAAAGACGTCCGCGCGTCCCCGCTCGGCGAGCGCCGCCAGCTGCGGGCCGCCGGGGTAGCCGAGCCCGAGCAGTTTCGCGGTCTTGTCGAAGGCCTCGCCCGCGGCATCGTCCAGCGTCGAACCGAGGATCTCATAGCGACCGACGCCCTCGACCCTCGCGAGCAAGGTGTGGCCGCCCGACACCAGCAGCGCGACGAACGGGAACTCCGGTGGCTCGGGCTCGAGCATCGGCGCGAGCAGGTGGCCCTCCATGTGGTGGACGCCGGTGCAGGGGACGCGCCAGGCAAAGGCCAGGCTGCGGGCGACGGCAGCGCCCACCAGCAGCGCGCCCACGAGCCCGGGTCCACGCGTATACGCGATGCCGTCGACGGCTTCGGCACCGCCGGCCTCGTTGACCACTTTCTTCAACAGGGGCAACAGCTTGCGCAGGTGATCACGGGATGCCAGCTCGGGAACGACGCCGCCATAAGCGGCGTGCAGGTCGACCTGGCTGTGGATCTCGTGCGCAAGCAGCCCCGCCCGGCCGTCGTAGACAGCCACGGCAGTCTCGTCGCAGGAGGTTTCGATGCCCAGGACCCGCATGCTTTGCATTTCCCATCCGCGATCTCTAAAATTCGCGGTCCATTTAAACCGGCAGCGCGCCCTCGGGGCCGTGGCCGGGTGCCCAGACCAGACCTGAGGAAGAGGTTTCGATGCCCAGCGTTCGCATTCGCGAGAACGAATATTTCGATGCCGCCCTGCGCCGGTTCAAGCGTGCCTGCGAGAAGGCTGGCGTACTGACCGAGCTGCGGCGTCGTGAATTCTACGAGAAGCCCACCCAGGAGCGGAAACGCAAAAAGGCCGCGGCCGTCAAGCGCCACCAGAAGCGCGGCATGCGGGACTTCACGGCCCCGCGCGCGCGCAACTACTGAACGCGGCGGGTCCCGTGACGCTCAAGGAGCGCATCACCGAGGACATGAAAGCGGCCATGCGGGCCTCCGAGAAGGAGCGCCTCTCCACCATCCGCATGGTCCAGGCCGCGATCAAGCAGCGCGAAGTCGACGAGCGCATCACGCTCGACGATGCGCAGGTGATCGCGGTGCTCGAGAAGATGGTCAAGCAGCGCAAGGAGTCGATCGCCCAGTTCGAACTGGGCGGCCGTCCGGATCTCGCCGCCAAGGAACGTGCGGAGATCGAGCTGCTGCAGGCGTATCTGCCGGCCCAGCTCTCCGAGGCCGAGGTCGACGCGCTCATCCGTGAAGCCATGGCCGCCACCGGTGCCACGTCCGTCAAGGACATGGGCAAGGTGATGGGCGTGGTGAAAGCGAAGGCCGCGGGGCGCACGGACATGGCCGTGGTGAGCGCCCGCATCAAGGCCGCCCTCTCCGCCTGATCCGGCTCCGCGCCACCCACCGCGCCAGGACCCGGCCCGACACGTCCTCGATGGCGGGCGCAGGACGGCACGGCTTGCCGCGCCAGCCGGGCGCCCCCACTATCGGCAATCGCCCACCCGCAATCCGCACCGTACCGTGGCCGGCCGCATCCCCCAGCACTTCATCGACGAGCTCATCGCCCGCACCGACATCATCGAGGTGATCGGCAGCCGCGTGCAGTTGAAGCGCGCCGGTCGGGAGTACAAGGCCTGCTGCCCGTTCCACGACGAGAAGACCCCGTCCTTCACGGTGAGCGCCGACAAGCAGTTCTACCACTGCTTCGGCTGCGGGGCGCACGGCACCGCCCTCGGCTTCCTGATGGACTACGACCACGCGAGCTTCGTCGAAGCCGTCGAGGACCTGGCGGCCCGGGCCGGCCTCGAGGTCCCGCGCGAAGGCGGAACGGCGGCGCCAGCGCAGCCGCACGACGAGCTGTACGTCGCCCTGGAGCGGGCGGCCCTCTACTTCCGGCAGTCGCTGAGCGGAGAGTCGACGGCGCGGGCGTATCTCGCGCGGCGGGGGCTGAGCCACGACATCATCCAGCGCTTCGGCATCGGCTATGCGCCGGCACGCTGGGACGCGCTGCTCGACCGCTACGGGTCCACGGAGGACGAACGGCAGGTGCTGCTGCGGGCGGGGCTGATCATCGAGCGCCAGGCCGACGCGGAGCGCGGCCAGACGCCGGGCTTCTACGACCGCTTCCGTGACCGCGTCATGTTCCCGATCCGCGATACGCGCGGCCGCACCATCGCCTTCGGAGGGCGGGTGCTCGATGCCGGCGAGCCAAAGTACCTGAATTCCCCGGAGACCGAGCTGTTCCACAAGGGCCGCGAACTCTACGGGCTCTTCGAAGCCCGGCAGGCGACGCGCAGCCTGCAGCGCCTGCTGGTCGTCGAAGGCTACATGGACGTCGTGAGCCTTCACCAGGCGGGCGTGACCTACGCCGTCGCCACGCTCGGCACCGCCACGACACCCGAGCACCTGCAGCGGATCTTCCGGCTGGTGGGCGAGGTCGTGTTCTGCTTCGATGGCGACCGTGCCGGTCGCGCCGCCGCGTGGCGCGCGCTCGAGAACGCCGTGGGCGAAACCAAGCAGGGCCGGCAGGTCCGCTTCCTGTTCCTGCCCGAAGGGCAGGACCCGGACACGCTGGTCCGGGCCGAGGGCGCAGAGGCCTTCGAGTCGCGGCTCACGAGCGCGTTGCCGCTCTCCGACTACCTGATCCGGGAACTGTCCGCCCGGACGGACGTCGCGAGCGTGGACGGTCGCGCGAAGCTGGTGGAACTCGCCCGCCCGCTCGTCCGCCGGATTCCGTCCGATGTCTACCAGGAACTGCTGGTCGGACAACTGGCGGGCGTGGTGGGGATGCCGGCGCAGCGGCTCGGCGAACTGCTGGAAAGCGGCACTGCGGCCGCCGGATCGCAACGGGCCGGGCCGAGGGCCGCGGCGGGTAGACCGGTCCGCACCAGCGCGGGCACGTCCACCGGACGCGGCAATCTCGTCCGGCAGGCCATCAGCCTGCTGGTGCATTACCCGCAGGCCGCCGCCGGCGTCGGCACGGTGGATGGCCTCGAGGCCGTTGACCGCCCAGGCATCCCGCTCCTCGTCGAGCTGCTTGCGCAACTGCGCGAGGATCCGGCCCCCACGACCGGCGCGCTGCTGGAGCGCTGGCGACCGCGCCCCGAGTATGGGCCCCTGGCAAAACTGGCGACCGCGGAGTGCCTGGTCCCCGACGCCGAGGCGGCCGAATCGGAAATCCGCTCCGCTCTGGAGCGCCTGCTGGCCGAGCACGCGCTGTCGCGCCTGCGGGTACTGGAGGAGAAAGCCCGGGACCAACCCCTGTCTGCGCAAGATAAGCTGGAATTGCAGGCCCTGCTGCGCGCCAAGGGGCTATCCGCCCGGCACCCGCGCGCGAACTAGGCCATGGGGATTTTGACGGCCTGTGGTATAGTTCCGCTCTTTTGTTACACCCTTTTCCTGAGGCGCCAATCTTGAGCAAGACGGTCCGCAAGCAGCCCAAGAAAGCCCCCGCCGGCAAGCCTGCCACGAAGGCAGCCGCCAAGCGCGCGGCCGCTCCCGCGAAAGCCAAGGGCCACAAACCAGTGAAGGCCGCGGCCAAGGCCCGGCCGAAGACGCAGAAGACCGCGGCCAGGCCGGCACGCGCGCACGCGAAAGCGGCGGCGAAGCACGTCGGAAAGCCGGCCGCGACACCCGTGCCGAAGACACGGAAGAAAGCCGCTGCGAAGCCGGCCGCGACGCCCGCCCCGAAGACACGGAAGAAAGCCGCTGCGAAGCCGGCCGCGACGCCCGCCCCGAAGGCAGGGAAGAAGGCCGCTGCGAAGCCGGCCGTGGCGCCTGCCCCGAAGGCAGAGAAGAAGGCCGCCGCGAAGCCGGCCGCCAAGGCTGGCGCGCGTCCCGCACCGGCGGCGAAGGCGCCGCCCGCTGACAGGCCCGTACCGCACAGGGTCAACGCACGCGCCGGTCGGCGCGGCGGCAGGACCAAGACCGCCGCCGAGAAATTCGAGATTTCTCTTCCGGCCAGCACGCCGGAAGACCGCCAGTCGCAGCTCAAGTTGCTGATCGCCCGCGGCAAGGAGCAGGGATTCCTGACGTATGCCGAGGTCAACGACCATCTGCCGTCCGAGATCGTCGATCCGGAGCAGATCGAAGACATCGTGCAGATGATCAACGACATGGGCATCCCGGTGTACGAGAAGGCACCGGATGCCGAGGCGCTGCTGCTGCGCGAGCCGGTCGTGGCCGACGAGGAAGCCGCGGAGGAAGCCGCGGCGGCGCTCGCCACGACGGTGGACGCGGAGTTCGGCCGGACGACGGACCCGGTGCGCATGTACATGCGCGAGATGGGCACCGTCGAACTCCTCACGCGCGAGGGCGAGATCGCGATCGCCAAGCGCATCGAGGAAGGACTCGACTCCGTGCGTCGCGCGCTGTCCATGTATCCGCCGACGTTCGACCTGATCCTGCAGACCTACGAGCCCGTCAGGGGCGGCCAGGGCCGCCTGGTGGACATCATCGTCGGCTTCGTGGACCCGAATGCCCCGGACGTGATCGCCGAACCGGTCAATCCGAAGCTCGCCGCCGCCAAGAACGAATCCGAGGACGAGAACGACGACGCTGACAGCAGCGACGAGGAAGAAGTCGTCGACACCGGGCCCGATCCCGAGGAGGCGGCGCGCCGCTTCGCCTCGCTGGCCAAGGTGTACGCACAGGTCTGCAAGGCACTGGACGACAAGGGCACGCGCGACCCGAAGACGGTCAAGCTGCGCAGGAAGCTGGCCGACGAGTTCATGGAGCTCAAGCTCTCCCCGCGCATGTTCGACCAGCTGATCACCCAGCTGCGCGAGCACCTCAACCGGATCCGCAGCCTCGAGAAGGCCGTGATGCAGATCTGCGTGCGCGACTCCGGCATGCCGCGCTCGGACTTCATCGAGACGTTCCCCCGCAACGAGACCAACCTGCACTGGCTGGACAAGCACGTGCGCGCCAAGCGCAAGCATTCGGCGGCGCTCGGCCGGTTCCGCGAGGACATCGAGAAGCTGCAGGGCAAACTCGGCGAGATCGAGCTGCGCACGCACCTCACGATCGCCGAGATCAAGGAGATCAATCGCGAGATTGCCGTCGGCGAGGCCCAGGCGCGCCGCGCGAAGAAGGAAATGGTCGAGGCGAACCTCCGACTGGTGATCTCGATCGCCAAGAAGTACACGAACCGCGGCCTGCAGTTCCTGGACCTCATCCAGGAAGGCAACATCGGCCTGATGAAGGCGGTCGACAAGTTCGAGTACCGCCGCGGCTACAAGTTCTCGACCTACGCCACGTGGTGGATCCGCCAGGCCATCACGCGATCGATCGCCGACCAGGCGCGCACCATCCGCATCCCGGTGCACATGATCGAGACCATCAACAAGCTGAACCGCATCTCGCGGCAGATGCTCCAGGAGATGGGCCGGGAACCGACCCCCGAGGAGCTCGCCGTGCGAATGGAGATGCCCGAGGACAAGGTGCGCAAAGTCCTCAAGATCGCCAAGGAACCCATCTCGATGGAGACCCCGATCGGCGACGACGAGGATTCGCACCTCGGCGACTTCATCGAGGACACGTCGGTCGAGTCGCCGATCGAGTCCGCGACCACCGAGTCGCTGCGCGAGACGACGCACTCGGTGCTGGCGGGCCTCACGCCTCGCGAAGCCAAGGTGCTGCGCATGCGCTTCGGCATCGACATGACGACGGACCACACGCTCGAGGAAGTCGGCAAGCAGTTCGACGTGACCCGCGAGCGCATCCGCCAGATCGAGGCAAAGGCGCTGCGCAAGCTGCGTCACCCGAGCCGCAGCGAACAGCTCCGGTCGTTCCTCGAAGACTGACGGCCGTGGTGGCGGGCGACGATCAGCCGCCCGCCACCGCCGGCAGGATGCTCAGGACCTCGCCGTCGGGCACCGGGGTCGCCAGCCCCTGCAGGCCCCGCACGCTGGCGCGCCCGACGAACACGTTGACGAACGGTCGCAGCTCGCCCTGGGGCGTCAGCACGCGGCTCACGAGCTGGGGATGTCGGCCCGCCAGCTCGCACAGCACCTCGGCGACCGTCCCGGCCGCAACGCGCAGTTCTGCGGCCTCGTCGGCGAAAGCGCGCAGCGGCGCCGGAATTCTGACCACGACCTCGGCCATGCGCGGATTGTAGCGGGAAGCGGCAGCGGCACCCGGGCGCGATCAGCGACGCACGACGCCAACGACCGGATCGTCGCTGCGGGCGAGCGACACGAGCACCACCCGGTCGAAGCGGTCGGTCAGGGCCAGCGCGACCTCGGCGGCCTCGCGCGCCTGCGCTTCGCGGGTCGGATCGTCCACCATGTTGATGACGGGCACGACCCTGCGCGCCTCGGTGGCCTTGAGCAGCCCGTCCGCGCTGCCGAGCAGGCGGCCGAGATGGAGCGGTGCAATCACCTGGTTCTCGCGCAGGCCCGCAATACGCTCGACGCGCTCGAGACGGTGTGCGACGCGGGTGGTCAGCGGTTCACCGATGGCGAGCGCCGACAGGATCGGGATGACGGTCGTGCAGGCGGCGGGCAGCGCCGGCTCGTCCTCGGCCGGCGCCTTCACGCGTCGCATTCGTGCCCCGTCCGCCTTGACGTACGTGGCGACGAACCCGCCTTCGCGGTGGATCTGCTCGATGGTCGCGGCGCTCGCGCCGGCGCGGCGCCCGGGCTTGTCGCCCGGGCACGCGTAGGCGACGCTGGCCGTCGGATCGAGCGCGGCGACGGCGGCCGGCAGTCGCTCGTCCTCCTCGATCGCGACCGCGAAGCCGATGTTCTCCTGGAAGTAGGTAGTGAACACGGTCGCGGTGATTGCAACCCGTCCGGGGTGCGACGTGGCGAGGTGCTTGAGCAGGCTCTTCTTGCCCCCGGCCCCCACGGCGCAGACGACCCCGGTACGCGCCTCCAGCAGGTCGATCAACGACTCACCGGCGCCCATCGCCGCCCTCCTCTGCCGCGACGAAGCGGACGCTCAGCACGCGCGGCAGGAACTCCGCGGCGAGTTGCCAATGCTCGCCATGGTCGACCGTCAGGAACACGTGGCCCGACGAGGTGCCGAAGGCAAACCGGCCCGGTGCGCGCGCGTCGGCCTCCATCGCGTCGCGCAACACGGTCACGTACGCGTGCCGCTGCGGCAGGCCTGACGACGCCGACTGCCAGCGGCGACCTGCGTCCGTGCTGCGATACACGCGCAGGCGGCCGTCGACGGTCGTGCGCAGGTGCGAACTCGACTCGGGGATCTGCAGCACGGTGTCGGGATCGGCCGGGTCGCAGGCGATGGCATAGCCGAAGTCGCTCGGCAGTCCGGCGGTGATCTCGGTCCACGTGGCGCCGCCGTCGTCGCTGCGGTAGGTGCCGTTGTAGCACTGCCGGTACAGGCGACGCCCGTCGGCGGGATGCATGACCACCCGGTGCACGTTGTGCCCGGCCACCGGGAAGCGCTCCGGCAGGTTCTCCGCCCGCACGCCGGCGTTGGCCGGGCTCCACGACGCGCCCGCGTCCCGGCTGAGGTAGACGCCGCCCGCCGACACGCCGACCACGAGATGCGCCGGGTCCTGCCGGTCCACGCAGATCGAGTGCAGCGCAAAGAGCCCCCTCGACGGTTCCCACGCCGCACGCGTCCCGTGCTCGTTGAGCGCCGGCAGGTCCCGCCAGCTCGCCCCGCCGTCGTCGCTCTCGAACAGTCCCGCCGGGTCGATCCCGGCGTACAGCCTGCGGCCGTCCGGCGACCAGGCGAGATGCCAGATCGAGTTCAGCGACTGTGCGTGACGGTGCGGCGGGTGATGCGGCGTCGCATCGAGGCTCGTCCAGCCCGCGCCCGCATCGCGGCTGCCGTAGAGGTGCGAACCCCACACGGCGTGGTCGACCGCGGCCAGCAGTTTCCCGGGGCGCAGGGGCGACTCGACGACGTGCAGCACGCGCTGGCCGGCGAGATGCGGTCCGTCGAGTTGCGGGCGACCGTCCTCGTCGTCGGCACGCAGGCGGAACAGGCCCTTCTCGGTGCCCACCAGCAAGGTGAAATCCGCGGCAGGCCGGCCGGGTCCGTGCGTCACTTCTCCCTCAAGCGGGGCATCAGCTCGACCAGGTTGCAGGGCCGCGTGCGCAGGTCGAGTTGCGCCTCGATCAATGCATCCCAGGCGGTGGCACAGGCGCCCGACGATCCCGGCACGCAGAAGACGTAGGTCCCGTTCGCCACGCCCGCGAGGGCGCGTGACTGCAGCGTCGAGGTCTTGATGTCGGCGTAGGAGATCGAGCGAAACATTTCACCGAACCCGTCGAGCACCTTGTCGAGCAGCGGCAGCACCGCCTCGGGCGTACCGTCGCGACCGGTGACACCGGTCCCGCCCGTCGTGACGACGACGTTGACCTCCGGACTGGCAATCCAGCGCGAGAGGGCGGCGCGGATCTGGTAGACGTCGTCCGGCACGATCAGCTTCTCGGCCAGCCGATGACCGGCGCGCGTGAGCCGCTCGACCAGCAGCCGGCCCGACTTGTCGGTCTGCTCGTCGCGCGAATCGGAAACGGTCAGGATCGCGATGCTGACCGGCAGGAACGCACGTTCCCCGCCGCCGTGTGCATAGGACATTGGTTCGCTCCCGTCGATCTGCAGGCCGGACTCAGGCGAGTCCGGCGAAGGGTTGCACCTCGACCTCGGTGCCGGGTTCCACGTCGCCGTGGTCGAGCGGCAGGATGATGAAGCAGTTCGCCTCGCTCATCGAGCGCAGGACGCCTGCGCCCTGGTGGCCGGTACTGCGCACCTCGTAGGTGCCGTCCGGCTGCCGCTCGAGCACGCCGCGCTGGAACTCCAGGCGCCCGGGCTTCTTGCGCAACCGTGTCTGGCAGGCTGCGCGCACGAGGATCGGCGTCTCGACGTCGACCACCCCCATGAGCGCGCGCACGGCCGGCTGTACCAGCTGGTAGAAGGTGACCATCACCGAGACGGGATTGCCGGGAAGGCCGAAGAAACAGGCCTCGCCAAAACGACCGAAGGCGATCGGCTTGCCCGGCTTCATCGCCACCTTCCAGAAGCCCACGCTCCCGTGGCGCTCGAGGGTCTCCGTCACGTAGTCGGCCTCGCCCACCGAGACGCCGCCGGAGGTCACGATGGCATCGGCCTGCGCGGCGGCAGCCTCGAAGGCGCGCAGCGTATCCTCGCGCGTGTCGCGCACCACCCCGAGGTCGACCACCTCCACGCCCAGGCGCGCGAGCATGCCCTGCAGCGTGTAGCGGTTGCTGTCGTAGATCTGGCCGAGTCCGAGTTCCGTGCCGATCGGGCGCAGCTCGTCCCCGGTTGAAAAGATCGCGACCCTCGGGCGGCGCAGCACGGGGACCTGGCCGATGCCCAGTGACGCGAGCAGCCCGAGCTGGGCGGGGCGCAGCAGCGTGCCGGGGGACAGCGCGAGTTCGCCCCGACGGATGTCCTCGCCGACCGCACGGACGTTCTGACCCACCCGGTGGCCGGCCTCGATCACTGCCTGTCCACCATCCACGCGGACGTGCTCCTGCATCACGACCGTGTCCGTGCCCTCCGGCAGCGTCGCGCCAGTCATGATGCGCGCGCATTGCCCACGTCCGACCTCGCCCACGTACGGTCGACCGGCCCACGACGTACCGATGACCTCGAACACCGCGGGCGTCGTCGCCGGCAGGTCCTCACCGGCGAGCGCATAGCCGTCCATCGCGGAGTTGCGATGCGAGGGCACGTCGACGTCGGAACGAACCTCGTCGGCCAGCACGCGACCGAGCGAGTCGCGCAGGCCGACGGTCTCCCGCCCGGCCACCGGCCGCACCTCCGCAATGATGCGGGCGCGCGCCTCGTCCAGCGACAGGGCCTTGCGGCCGTGACCGGGCAGGTCGCACGGATCGACACCGGCCGGGAGCGGGTCGTGAGCCTTTGTCATCGTTTCTTCCGTCCTGGGGTCCGGCAATGCTACTCAGCGGACGCCGGTCGTGGAAAGGAGCCGAGCCTCGATACGCTGCCGTTCGTCCGGGTCGTTGACGTTGACGAAGGTATCGGGTCGGTCGCTGAAATCGGCCTCGGCGAGGCGCAGCTGCCCGAACCAGGCGTCGATTTTCCGCCCCCCGCCCGCGAGGTACGCATCCAGGGAGGCGGCGACACTGGCGCGCAGCAGCAGGAACACCGGCTGCTGACGTCGGCCGTCGGTGGCGACCGCGACGTCCGCCCCCGCGGCACTGCAGGCCTCGTACAGGCGACGGGCGAGATCCGGGGCGACCAGTGGCGCATCGCACGGGACCGTCAGCAGGAACTCCGTCTCCACTACCTGCAGGGCGCTCGAGACCCCCGCCAGCGGACCCATGTAGCCTTCCAGCCGGTCGGGAATCACCCGATGACCGAAGGCGGCATACCGGTCGAGGTTGCGATTGGCGTTGACCAGCACGGCACCGACCTGGGGACGCAGCGCGCGCAGCACGTGCTCCACCATCGGCTGGCCGGCGAGATCCACGAGGCCCTTGTCCTGCCCGCCCATGCGACGCGCCAGGCCGCCGGCAAGCACGAGCCCGGTGATCGATTCCCGACACACGTCCAATGGCTCGCTGGGCATCAGGCGTTCATTTTGCCTGCCTTCGGATCGCTTGTCGCTCATACGCCGTCCAGTCACCCTGTCACGCTTGACAAACGCGACAAAATGACGCTGTCACTGATCGTGTTGCGTCATTCTGTCGCACCGCGTAGCCTCGAAAATGTCTCGCCGCGGGCAACGAAGCAGGGCCGAAATCAGCATGTCGAGGTTCGATCTGGAAGCCGGGGATCCGGTCGCGACGGGCGTGGCCGTCGCGCCGGCGGGTCTGTCCGTGCTGGTCGTCGGCCCCGTCGCCAGCGGCAACGAGGCCCTGCGTCGCTCACTGCGACACTCGCTCGCCCTCGCCGAGCTCGTGGAGCGCGTCGCAGATGCCGAGCGGCTCCTGCCCCGCTGCCATTTTGACTGCGTGGTCGTGGAAATCGGCTCGGCGACGGACCCGGCGCTGGCCTGGATCGAGGCCCTGCACCGCTCGGGGTCGACCGCCTGTATCTGCGCCTGCGGACCCGACGATCCGTCGGTCACGAGCGCCAGCCGCCGGGCCGGCGCTGCAACCGTGCTGCCGATGCCGCTCGACGCGCGATCGCTCCAACGATTCCTCGCAAACCGCCGCCCTGGCGCGCCGGCGACTGCGGCTCAGACCCGGACCAGCCGACCGCCCGGGGAGCCACGGACGCAACTCGTCGGCGACAGCGAGTCGATCCGCCGCGTGCGCACGATGGTCGACCGGGTGGCGCCGACGCCGGCCACCGTGCTGATCGAAGGCCACACGGGTACCGGCAAGGAACTCATCGCCCGCCTGCTGCACGAGCGCAGCGGTCGCCGCGGGCCCTTCGTGCCGGTGAACTGTGGCGCCATCCCGCCCGACCTCATGGAGACCGAGCTGTTCGGGCACGCCAAGGGCGCCTTCACCGGCGCGCACCAGACGCGTGAGGGCCTGTTCGTGTCCGCCCGGGGCGGCACGCTGTTCCTCGACGAGGTGAGCGAGATGCGCAGCGACCTGCAGGTCAAGCTGCTGCGCGCCCTCGAGGAAGGCATGATCCGTCCGGTCGGGGCCGACCGCGAACTGCCGATCGACGTGCGGATCATCGCGTCTTCCCAGCCCGGGCTGCGCGAGCGCGTCGTGCAGCGCGAATTCCGCGAGGACCTGTACTTCCGCCTGAACGTCGTCCACGTCCTGCTGCCCTGCCTGCGCGAGCGACGCGACGACATCCCGGCGCTGGTGGAGCATTTCATGCTGCGCGTCGCCGACGAGTTCGGCATGGCGCCGGTGACGCTGGACGACGCGCAGGTCGCGGGCCTGTGTGCCAGGGACTGGCCCGGCAACGTGCGCGAACTGCGCAACGTCGTCGAGCGGACGGTGCTGATGGGCAGCCCGCCGGAGGACGAGTCCGTCGCGCCGCCGGTGGCGGCCGACGACGAGGCGGGGCGCTATCCAATCGAGTGGACGCTCGAACAGGTCAAGCAGGCGCACATCGAGCGCGTGCTGGCGCATCACGACGGCAACCGTTCGGCCACCGCGCGCCAGCTGGGTGTCTCGCGCAAGACGCTCGAGCGCAGGCTCGGTCGCCTCGCGGGCGACGGCGACGAATCCTGATCCGCGGGCCGCGGCCCGTCATTGCAGACTGTGAGGTGAGCGACATGTCCGAACACGCCTTCGACGAAGAGAAATTCACGGGCGAGATCCGCAAGTTCCTGAAGAAGGTCGGCATCACCTCGCAGATCGAGATCGAGAACGCGGTCCGCGCGGCGCTGGCCGGCGGACGCCTCGACGGGTCGAAGCCACTGCGCGCGGTGATGGTGCTCGAGGTGCCCGAACTCGGGCTCCGGCACACGATCGAGCACCAGCTCGCGATGGATTGACCGGCCTCAGGGCGTCCAGACGATGTTGCCGAGTTCCGACAGGTCGTAGCCGCCGAAGACCTGCGCCAGCCGCTGGCACTCCGCTCCGCGCAGCACGTCGAGCAGGCCACGGAAAAGCGTGCGGAAATAGATTCCGCGCGACATCGCGAGGTCGAAGGCCTCCCAGCCGATCGGCAGGAACTCGAGCCCGAATTCTCCGGCCGCCGCCCGGACGCCCGGCGCCACGTCCGCCTGCCCGGTGGCGATGGCAGAGGCGGCGTCCCGCTCCGAGTACGCTCGCGCCGTGATCCTGCGGTCCGCGGGGTCGAGCCGGTGCTCCGCGACGATCTCGCGCAGGAATCGCTGCGACCCCGCGCCCTCCTGTCGCGCCACCCAACGGACATCGGAGGAGAAAAGTTGCGCGATGCGGCTCTCGCCGGTCCAGAGCCCGGGCGCCATGATCAGGCCCTGCTCGCGCCGGAACAGCCGCACCAGGATCCAGTCCTGATGCTGAACATGCTGCCGCAACAGCGCTGGATGGCGCTGCAGGCTCTCGGTATCGGGCCCCCAGTGCAACGCGCAGACGTCGGCACGCCGCCGGGCGAGGACGGCAAGCCCGAGTTGCGTGCCGATCGCGGCGTAGCTGACGAGTGCGCGGCCCTGCAGTTCGGCCGCCATGAGCGTCACGGCGCGATGCAGCAGCGGATCGTCGCTGCCGGCGAGGACGATGCGATCGGTGAGCAAGCCGCCGTGGCTCGACTCGAGCAGCCACTGGTCGACGAGGTCCCGCGGAAAGAGCCACTTGCCCGTGAGCCGCGTGGCCGGGATGCGCCCTTCGTTGACGAGCGCGTACACCTTCTTCTCGTTGATCTGCAGGTAGCGCGCAACCTGGCGCACGTTCATGAAGCGCGGCATGTCCTCGGTCGGTGTCTCGACCGGGACCGTTGTCGCGGCTTGCTTGGTGGCTGACATTCGCGGAAGCCTCACTCGATCCACGCAATCTGCGCGGCGCCGATCGCGGGCGCCGCTGACCTGCACTGTGCAATTTTCGTTCCGTACGGGACCGCTGGCCGCATCCCGCCGTGCGCGGACCTTGCCCAATCGAGGGTCGGCTGGTGCAGAATGAGCCGTGCCGGCCTTTTCGGCCGCCGACCGGGAGGGCGCGCGATGACAGCGGGGCCGAGAGTCACCTTGCCGGTGACGGTGATCATGGGCCGCAGGATGGTCGCCGGCCAGGGTTGGCGCGTGCCGAGCTGGCGCGTCGTCGGGGTGGTCTCGGGCGCCGAGCTTCCGGGCCGGGAGGCCAGGGGTGTGCCCGTGCGGGGCGACGGCGAGGAGGAACAGTTCCTGTGGGGCGGGTTGCGTCTCGAACTCTACCGGGACGCGGCCGAAAGCTACTGGGTGAACCTCACGGGCCGGCAGCCATCGCTGTTCGTGCTGTGCACCGAGGAAGAGCCGGCGGGCCTCGTCCCCAAGCGCGTGACAGCGGACCAGAACGAAGCCTGCTCCGGCGTCGAAGGCGACGACAAGGTGTTTGCGGCGCCGATCCCCCCCGACGTCTACCAGCACCTCGAGGCGTTCGTCGTCACCCATCACATGCCGCAGGAAAAGCGCAAGCGCAAGCGCACGGACTGGTCGGCGAGCGAGGAATCATGAGCGGACGGGACCCGAAGCCTCGCGATCAGGAGGCCGGACGCGAGCCATTCCTGCAGCGCTGGGCAAGACTCAAGTCGGAGTCCCGCGAGGCCGAGGCGACCGGGTCGGCGGACGATGCGTCGCCCTCGCCGCGGACGACCTCCACGGACCCGCTCGAGGCCGGGACGCCGGCGGTGGCCGCGGATCGCGTGCTGCCGGATCTGGACCTGCTGGATCAGGACTCCGACTACAGCGCCTTCCTGGCGCCGGAAGTCGATCCGTTGCTGCGGCGCGCAGCCCTGCGCAAGCTGTTTCACAGCCCGAAGTTCAACGTCTGCGACGGACTCGACGACTACTGCGGTGACTACACGCAGTTCGCCCCCCTTGGCGGCATCGTGACGGCGGACATGCGCCACCACGTCGAACGTGCCGCGAAGGAACTGCTGGCCGGCGACGAGTCGCCAGATACGAAATCGCCGGTGGCTGCGAGCGGCACGGCCGTGGCGGCGAATGCACCGCAGACTGAGGCCGGCGCGCCGTCCGACGAGGAAGAGGAACATCATGACGATCGCGGGCCTGCCTGAAGTCGAACCGGAAGGACGCGCCCGGGCCAGTGCGCTGGCCGGCCTGCGGCTCGTGGAGGTGGAGCCGACCGCTGTCGTCGAGTTCGTCTCCCACGGCCGCTGCCTGGTGGTCGGGGAGGAATCCGCAGCGCTGGCGCTGGCGCGACGCCTGGCCGGCTCGCTCGACTGCGTCGTCGCCGTGCCGGGGACGTCCGCGCCGGACGCCGGGCAGGTCGAGGGCGTCCCGATCGTGCGCGGCGGACGGCCGCTCATCCGCGGGGCCCTGGGGGACTTTGACGTCGCCCTCGTCTCAGACGCGGGGCAACAGGGCCTCGGTGGCCTGCTCTCGCCTCCGGTCCAGCGCTTCGACCTCGTGATCGATCTCGGGACACCCCCGTTGCTCAGGCAGGCAATGCTGCCGCTGGGCTACTACGCGCCGGGCGCCGACGAGGACGCGCGGGCCGCACTGGTCGAGACGCTGCCGGAGATGCGCGGCCAGTTCGAGAAACCGAAGTACTTCAACTACAACCCGGAGATCTGTGCGCACGGTCGCAGCGGCAAACGGGCCTGTACGCGCTGCATCGACGCCTGCCCCGCCGAAGCCATCATCTCGGTGGGAAACACTGTTCAGGTCAATCCCTACCTCTGCCAGGGCGGCGGCGCCTGCGCCACGGTCTGTCCGAGCGGCGCCATGACCTATGCTTATCCGGTCGCGGGCGACCTGCTGAGCGCCCTGAAACGGATGCTGGAGGATTACCGCGACGCGGGCGGCGCAGCCCCATGCCTGTTGCTCCACGACGCGGCCTCGACTGCGGCACTCGAGCAGGGCCTGGGCGCCGCGATGCCCGAGCGTGTCCTGCCTGTCGCCATCGAGGAGATCGGCTCGGCCGGCATGGAGGCGTGGCTCGCGAGCCTCGCCTACGGCGCGGAAGCCGTGGTGCTGGCGACCACGGATCGCACGCCGCCGCAGGTCGTCGAGGCATTGCAGGAGCAACTCGACACGGCCCGGGCGATCCTCGTCGGCATGGGCTACGACGACGACTGCCTGCGACTCGTCAACACCGACCAGCCGGAGTCGGCACTACAGTCGCTGGCCGGACTGCCGCGGCGCGGGGCGCGGCGAGCCGCCAGCTTTGCCGCGCCGCCCGCCGACAAGCGCGGAACGCTGCGGCTCGCCTTGCAACACCTGCATGCACAGGCCCCCTCGCCGCGGCGCAGCGTGCCGTTGCCGGTGGGCGCCCCGTTCGGCGAAGTGCGAGTCGACGCGGCGGCCTGCACGCTGTGCATGAGTTGCGTGTCGTCCTGCCCGACGCACGCGCTGCAGGACGGTCGTGGCTTGCCCCAGCTCAATTTCCGCGAGTGGAACTGCGTTCAGTGTGGCCTGTGCGAGCGGACCTGCCCGGAGGACGCGGTCACGCTCAGTCCGCGCTTTCTGTACGACCAGGAGGCGCGTGAACGCCCGCGCACGCTGCACGAGGAGCAACCCGTCTGCTGCGTGGCCTGCGGCAAGCCGTTCGCCACGCGCTCGATGCTCGACAAGCTGACCCGAAAGCTGGAGGGTCACTGGATGTTCCAGGACGAGGATTCGCGCAAGCGCCTGCAGATGTGCGAGGACTGCCGGGTGCGGGACCTGTTCACCGCGGAGGCCCGCAAGGGCCGCTGATCCGCGAACCTGCCACATTCTGACGATAGACTTGGACAAAATGTCGCACGGCCAGCAGATTCTATTGGTAAAGCTCGGACAATCCGAGAGCGACAGTGCCGTCTCCCCAAAAATCTCTGGCCCGGAACTTGCTATGTCAAACAAGGGTCGTGTCTCAGAGACCAATGGATGTTGCCGACCGAAACCAGCGCAGCTGACCAGGCGGGCCTTCCGCCGGTGAGTCCACTCACCGACGAAGACCGGATACGCGGCAACGTCTACGCGCTGCTCGGCAACCTGCTCGCGGCGGCCCCGGACGACCCACTGCTGGAAATGCTGCGTGGCATCTCCCCGGAAGCCGATGACAGCAGCCTGCTGGCCGCCTCCTGGCAGATGCTGGCCGTGGCGGCCGCACGAACCGACCCACAGGCGCTGCGGCAGGAATATGACGCGCTGTTCATCGGGCTCGGTCGGGGAGAAGTCGTCCCTTACGGTTCCTGGTACCTGACGGGCTTCCTGATGGAGCAGCCCCTGGCCCAGTTGCGGGGCGACCTGCGCGCGCTGGGCATCGAGCGCCAGCCGGGCGTCCACGAGCCGGAGGACCACGCGGCGGCGCTGTGCGACACCATGGCCTTGCTGGTCAGCGCCACCGACCCGGTGCCGCTCGAGGAGCAGCACAATTTCTTCTCGCGGCACCTGGAACCATGGATGCCGCAGTTCTTCCGCGATCTGCAGACGGCCGGCTCGGCGCGCTTCTACCGCGCCGTGGGCCAGCTGGGCGAACAGTTCATCGGCGTCGAGGCGCAGGCGTTCCGGGTCTCAACCCCGGCCGCCGGCGTGGCGAAGCCCTCATGAGGAAACCGACCATGATTCGAGATCTGCGCGACAGCAAGACCAACCGACGCAAGTTCCTGCGTGACCTCGCGGCGGCGGGCGGCCTCGTGGCCGTGGCCGGCTCCGCGGGCGCGGCCGCTTCGGCGCCGCCAGCGGACACCGGGCCGAAGGCGAGCAAGCCAGCGGGCTATCGCGTGACCCCGCACATCTCGAAGTATTACGACAAGGCACGCATCTGACGGGCGCCCCGCGCCGCCGTCCAGACGCGTCCTCACCTCTGCAACCCAGGGAGACTCAGCGATGAAGCTGGTCAAGAAGAGAAGCCTCGAGCCCGGTGATTCCACGTCCGCCGCCGGCGGGCTGCTCGGTCGCACGATCGACCGGCGCGCTTTCCTGCGCCGCACCGGCCTGGCGGCCGGCGGTGCCGCCGTCGCCTCCACGGTGTCGATGCGCATGATGAAGCGCGCCGACGCCGCCTCGGCCGACGCAGGCGCTGGCGACGTCGTCACCAAGCGGTCCGTGTGCACCCACTGCTCCGTGGGCTGCGGCATCATTGCCGAGGTCAAGGACGGCGTCTGGACCGGACAGGAACCCGATTTCGATTCGCCGTTCAACCTCGGCGGACACTGCGCCAAGGGCGCCTCGGTCCGCGAGCACGGCCACGGCGAGAAGCGCCTGAAGTACCCGATGAAGAAGGTCGCCGGCAAGTGGGAGAAGGTCTCGTGGGACCAGGCGATCGACGAAATCGGCGACAAGCTGCTCGAGATCCGCGAGCGGGCCGGGCCCGATTCGGTCTACTGGCTCGGATCGGCGAAGTTCAGCAACGAGCAGGCCTACCTGTACCGCAAGTTCGCGGCCATGTGGGGCACCAACAACGTCGATCACCAGGCGCGCATCTGCCACTCCACCACCGTGGCGGGCGTAGCGAACACCTGGGGCTACGGCGCGATGACGAACTCCTACAACGACATGCACCTGTGCAAGTCGATGTTCTTCATCGGCAGCAACGCCGCCGAGGCACATCCGGTCGCGATGCAGCACGTGCTGCGCGGCAAGGAGAACGGCGGCAAGCTGATCGTCGCGGACCCGCGCCTGACGCGCACCGCGGCGCATGCCGACCAGTACCTGCGGCTGCGCCCGGGCTCCGACGTGCCGCTGATCTGGGGGCTGCTGTACCACATCTTCCAGAACGGCTGGGAGGACAAGGAATACATCAGCCAGCGCGTCTTCGGCATGGACGAGATCCGCAAGGAAGTCGCCAAGTGGACGCCGGACGTCGTCGAGAACGTGACGGGAATCCCGGAGGCCGAGGTCAAGCGCGCAGCGCAGACGATGGCCGAGAACCGGCCGGGGACGATCGTCTGGTGCATGGGTGGCACGCAGCACACGATCGGCAACAACAACACGCGCGCCTACTGCGTGCTGCAGCTTGCGCTCGGCAACATCGGCGTCGCCGGCGGCGGCGCCAACATCTTCCGCGGTCATGACAACGTGCAGGGCGCGACCGACCTCGGCGTACTCGCCGATACGTTGCCCGGCTACTACGGACTCGCGGAGGGCTCCTGGAAGCACTGGTGCAAGGTCTGGGACCTCGACTTCGAGTGGGTGAAGGCCCGCTTCGACTCGGGCAGCTACGAGGGTGGCGAGAAGCCGGTGCCAGTGATGAACACCAGCGGCATCACGGTGTCGCGCTGGATCGACGGCGTACTCGAACCGGCGGAGAACATCGCCCAGAAGGACTCCATCAAGGCCATGTTCATGTGGGGCCACGCGCCGAACAGCCAGACGCGCGGGCCCGAGATGAAGAAGGCGATGGAGACGCTCGAGCTGTTCGTCATCGTGGATCCGTACCCGACGCACTCGGCGGTGCTGCCGGACCGCCAGGACGGCATGTACCTGCTGCCGGCGGCCACGCAATTCGAGACCTCTGGCTCGGTGACCGCGTCCAACCGGTCGCTGCAGTGGCGCGAACAGATCATTGCGCCGCTGTTCGAGTCGCTGCCCGACCACACGATCATGTACAAGTTCGCCAAGAAGCTCGGCTTCGCGGAACAGCTGACCAAGCACATCCAGGTGAACGGCGAGGAGCCACTGATCGAGGACATCCTGCGGGAGATCAACCGCGGCATGTGGACCATCGGCTACACCGGCCAGAGCCCGGAGCGGCTGAAGCTGCACCTGGAGAACAAGCACACCTTCGACACGACCACGCTGAAGGCGGAAGGCGGGCCCTGCGACGGCGACTATTACGGCCTGCCGTGGCCGTGCTGGGGCACGCCGCAGATGAAGCACCCCGGCTCACCGAACCTCTACGACACCAGCAAGACGGTCGCCGAGGGCGGCATGCCGTTCCGCGCCCGCTTCGGCGTGGAGTACCAGGGCCAGAACCTGCTGGCCGAGGGTTCCTGGAGCAAGGGCTCCGAGATCCAGGACGGCTATCCCGAGTTCACGGCCGACATGCTGAAGCAACTCGGCTGGTGGGACGACCTGACCGCAGAGGAGAAGACTGCGGCCGAGGGCAAGAACTGGAAGAACGACGTCTCGGGCGGCATCCAGCGCGTCGCCATCAAGCACGGCTGCGCACCTTATGGCAATGCCAAGGCACGCTGCATCGTCTGGACTTTCCCGGACCCGGTGCCGATCCATCGCGAGCCGCTGTATACGAGCCGCCGCGACCTGGTGGAGAAGTTCCCGACCTACGAAGACCGCAAGTCGTTCTGGCGCCTGCCGACGCGCTATGCGTCGATCCAGGCGCAGGACTACTCGAAGGACTATCCGCTCATCCACACCAGCGGACGCCTCGTCGAGTACGAAGGCGGCGGCGAGGAGACGCGATCCAATCCGTGGCTGGCCGAGCTGCAGCAGGACATGTTCGCCGAGATCAACCCCGTGGATGCCAACAACATCGGCATCAAGGACGGTCAGTGGATCTGGCTGGAGGGTCCCGAAGGCGGCCGGATCAAGGTAAAGGCAATGGTCACGCAGCGTGTCGGGCGCGGCGTGGTGTTCACGCCGTACCACTTCGGCGGATGGTTCCAGGGCGAGGACCTGCTGGCGAAATACCCTGAGGGGACCGCACCGTACGTGCGAGGCGACGCGGCCAATACCATCTTCACCTACGGCTACGACTCGGTGACGATGATGCAGGAAACCAAGGCCTCTCTCTGCAAGATCACGGCAGCCTAGGAGAACATAGACCATGGCTCGCATGAAATTTCTGTGTGATTCCGAGCGCTGCATCGAATGCAACGGCTGCGTGACCGCGTGCAAGAACGAGCACGAGGTTCCCTGGGGCGTGAATCGCCGCCGGGTGGTGACCCTCGACGACGGTGTACCGGGCGAGCGCTCGATCTCGGTGGCCTGCATGCACTGCACCGACGCGCCCTGCGCAGCGGTGTGCCCGGTGGACTGCTTCTACACCACCGACGACGGCATCGTCCTGCACGACAAGGACCTCTGCATCGGCTGCGGCTACTGCTTCTATGCCTGCCCCTTCGGCGCCCCGCAGTACCCGCAGAAGGAAGCCTTCGGCGTGCGCGGCAAGATGGACAAGTGCACCTTCTGCGCCGGTGGCCCGGGCGACGACGGCTCGCAGGCCGAGTTCGAGAAGTACGGCCGCAACCGCGTTGCCGAAGGCAAGCTGCCGCTCTGTGCCGAGATGTGCGCCACCAAGGCCCTGCTGGCCGGCGACGGCGACATGGTCGCCGACATCTACCGGGAGCGCGTGATGAAGCGCAGCACCCGGCCCCAGAGCTGGGGCTGGTTGACGGCTTACCAGGAGGACGTGTGAGGCGTCGGCCGCGGGGCGACGCATTGAACCGGGGAATCGCGCAATGAAAACCTTGCACTGGGTGCGGATCGTGGGGTCGCTCGCGGTGGTCGCCGTGCTCGCGACGGGCTGCAGCCGGGCGACGGACGTCACCGTCTACGAGCCCGGCGTGTACAAGGGGGCGAAGGATCCCCTGCTGGCGAAGCACGCCTCGGCGGAGCACAAGACCCGACTGCAGGAGCGCTTCAGTACCGGCCAGGCCGATCGCTGACCCGCTCGCGCAGGCAGCATCAGGAGACGACGAATGAGTGAGTCACGAAGCGGAACGGGCGGGCGCGGAACGCGCCTGCGGGCCATGCTGTGGAGCATCGTCCTGATCGCCGCAGGTGCCATGCTGCTGCCACTGACCGCCTACGTGTGGACGGCCGCAGTGCAGGCGCAGGACAGCACCGAGCAGGGGCAGGCCGAGGGCGTGAACCCGCGCTCGGAGTACTGGCGTGAGGTGCGGCGCGCCGAGCAGGGCTACACCGCGGTCCGGGGCCAGGAGACCGACGTGCTGATCCAGAGCCGCGGCGAAGTGTGGCGCGAGGCGCGCAACGGACCCGTCATGATCCTCGGTGCGATCATGGTCGTCGGCATGATCCTGGCGCTGCTGGCCTACCAGCTGATGAAGGGTGGCGCGAAACTGGAGCACCGCACGGGCCGCAAGGTGCTGCGCTGGGCCGTCTCCGACCGCGTGCTGCACTGGTACACCGCGGTGCTGTTCATAATCCTCGCAATCACCGGCCTGAGCCTGCTGTGGGGTCGCTCGGTGCTGATCCCGATCTTCGGCAAAGAGGGCTTTGCGGCCTGGGCCGCCATCGCCAAACCGGTTCACGACTATCTCGCGCTCGCCTTCACGGCGGGCCTCGTCGTGATGCTGCTGAAGTGGTTCCACCACAACATTCCGACCTCCTACGACCTCGAGTGGTTCAAGCAGGCGGGCGGATACTTCGGCGGCGGTCATCCGCCGGCGGGCTTCGCGAATGCCGGCGAGAAGGCCTATTTCTGGGTGCTGGTGATCGGCGGTACGGCGCTGGTGATCTCGGGGTTCTATCTGCTGTTCCCGAACCTCGGTTTCGAGCGGTCGGCGATGCAGACGTCGAACATCGTCCACGGCGTCAGCTCCCTGATCCTGACGACGGCCGTGATCGCGCACATCTACCTCGGGACGCTCGGCAGCGAAGGCGCGCTCGAGGGCATGATCACGCGGCGAGGTGGACGAGGGCTGGGCCCGACAGCACCACGGCGTGTGGCTCGACGATGTGCAGAAGGGCCACGGTCACGGGGCACCCGAGACGACGGGACGGTCGGCGGCCGCACCAACCTGAAGCAAGGGGCGATCGGGGGGTGGCAAGGGGCGCGCGAGCGCCCCTTGCTCTGTGCGCCGACTGCTTGGTTGCGCAGCCACGCACGGTGTACGCTCCCCCGGGTACGCGGCGGATACCGGACGCGGGGAGACAGGTCATGCGCTGCCTGATCGGCATCGACGACACCGACAACCTGGAAAGCCGGGGCACCGGCTTCCGTGCGCGGCAGCTCGGTGCGCGGCTCGCCGAGGCGGGACTGGGCAAGGTCCGTGGCATCACGCGGCACCAGCTCTTCGTGCACCCGTCGATTCCCTACACCTCCCACAACAGCTCGGCGTGCCTGGACGTCGACCTCGTGGACGACCGCGCGGGCGACGCGCGTGACTTCTGCCGCGACTACCTTGCGACCGAGAGCGCCGACGGGTCGGATGCCGGCCTGTGCCTCGCCCGGTTCGAGGAGGTCACCGAGGAAATGGTGGCTTTCGGGCGCAGCGCCAAGGAGCGAATCCTCACCCGCGAAGCGGCCCGTGAGCTGGCGGGACGCCACGGCGTGCACCTCGAGGGCGTGACCGGCGACCAGATGGGCGTGATCGGCGCGCTCGCGGCGGTGAGCCTGCGCCGGGGCGGCCACGATGGTCGCTTCATCTGGCTCGAGGGGGTCCGCGAACTCACGGGTACGTCAACTGCGGGCACACTGCTGGCCACGACTGGAATAGACTCCGTGGAATCCATCGACGGGCGCCCGTTGCCGGCGGATGCTGAAGTGCGGGTGGATCCCTGGCCTCGCCCGGTGCTCCTGAACGGCCGGGCGGTGCTGCTGACTGAAGAAGATGGGAGTAAGAATGAGCGTAACGGCTGGAGAATCCTCGCCAAGGAAGATATTCGGCGTTATTGACCTCGCGGGCCCGCTGACCGCGGGTCGGGCGCTGTTCCTGGTCTCCCTCGGGGTGGGAATCGTTCTGCTGGAGCAGGCGTTCCGCTGGCCGCTGCAGTTACCCGGACACCATGGTCTCGAGGCCATGGCGCTGCTCGTGATGGGTCGGCTGGCCTGCACCAGCCCCTGGTCGGCCACGCTGGTCGGCGCCAGTGCTGCGGTGGCCGCGCCTTTCATGGGTGCCGATCACGGCGTCCTGATGCCGCTCTTCTATCTTCTCCCGGGGATGGTCCTCGATCTCGGCTATCGACTCTGGCCGCGGCTCGTGGAGCGGACCCTGCTGTTCCTGCCGCTGCTCGCGGCACTGGCTTTTGCATCCAAGCCCGTGGTGCGCGTGCTGGCGAACCAGCTGTTCGGCATGCCGTTCGGATCGCTGCGGGCGGGCCCCGTCTACCCGATCCTCACGCACCTCATGTTCGGGTTCCTCGGCGCCCTCGCCGCGATGCTCCTGTGGCGCGCGACGGAGAGCCGCCTCCGCCGCTAGTCTCCTGAGCGGCTCAGAGCCGGAACTCGGCCCCGAGCACGTACGCCCTGCCCGGCTGCGGGAAGCCGAAGGATTCCTCGTAGTCCTCGTCGAGCACGTTGCGGATGCGGGCATAGGCGCGCAGTCGCCCCTGCATCATCAGGATGGAGCCGTCGAGGTCGAGCACGCCGTAGTCGCCCAGTTCACGGGTTGTCGTCGGCGTCGTCCGCGAGAGCGTGTAGCTGTCGGCGACGTAGAGGTACGTGCCTCCGAGGCGAAGGGCATCCGTCAGTTGGTAGTCGACCCGCAGCGAAAACTTGTGCTCGGGCCGGTTCTGCAGCGTCGTGGTGTCGGTGCCGCTGGAGCGGTTCTCCGAATCCATGTACGTGTAGCTGCCGGAAACATCGAGGCGTTCGAACCCCCCATACGCCGCCGTGAGCTCAACGCCTGTGAACCGGTACTCCTCGAAATTCTGCGTGATGCCGCCCGGGACCCGCTCGATGAAGTCCTCGGCGTCGATCCTGAAAAGCACGCCCTCGAGCGCGAGGCCGGCCGAGGCGAACTCATGCCGCAGCGCGAGATCGTAGGTGTACGTCGTCTCGGCGCTGAGATCCGGATTGCCGCGGTCCGCCGCATAAAGGTCCCGCAGCGTCGGATAGCGCAGCTTGCGCGACGTACTGCCGCGCAAGGTCGTCGCGTCGCCGAAGCGATAGTCGGCACCGAGCAGGAACGACACCCCATCGTCGCTGCGACCGCCGTCACGTGACTGCTTGCTGTAGCCGACGCCGGCGACCACGCCCATGGCGTCGCCCACCGGCATCTCGCCCTCGACGTCCAGCGAGTAAAGATCGATGGATTCGTCGGTGTCGATCGGATTGACGACGGTGACCGTGGCGCCACCGCCGCCGCCGCCACCGCCACCGCCGCCGCCACCGCCGCCGCTGGTGGTCGTCGTCACGGTGAATCCGGTGGATTCCCAGCTCTCCTGCCGCCCGCTCAGTGACGCCGAGAGGAGCGCAGCGTTCGCAAAGCGCCAGGAGCCCAGCACGCCGGCACCGAGCACTTCGGTGGTCGCGTCCTCGCGGAAAGCGCCGTTCCTGCACCTGGCTGTCATAGCCCTCGTCGTCGTAGCCGTTCGTGAGTTCACCGTCGCGATTGAAGTACAGCGTCGGCTTCACCGTCCATGCCTCGCCCCGGCCGAACTCCGCGGCCGCCTGCGCCGAGAACGCGTCGAATTCGACGCGTTCGAACCTCGGGCGATTGGCGTAGATCGACTCCGTACTGCTGATCGTCGTCGGCGGCTTGCCGTACTCGCCGTCACGATAGGACAGGCTGAGGCCGACGTCGGTGCCGCCGGCGTCCGAACACGACGTTGCCCTGCAACGCCGTCTGCTCCCGGTCACTGTTGGCGCGCTCGTCACCGGGCTGCAGCGCGGTCGGCCTGAAGTCGTCGGACAGCTCGAAATGGTCGCGATCGAAGTACGAGCCCCAGAGCGACAGGCCCGCACCACCGGCCTGTCCGCTCACGGAGCCCCGCAGTTCATAGGCTTCCGAGAATTCATACTCCCCGGCGACGCCCCCGCGCAGGGATTCGCCCGCCGACTTGGTGATGATCTCGATGACACCCGCATTGCCGCCAGGGCCGTACAGCACCGAACTGCCACCACGGGTCACCTTGATTTCCGCGATGTTGTCGGCCGGAATCGAGGCCGGGTCAAACTGGCCGTCGTAGCCGGAATTCAGCGGGACGCCGTCCTGCAGCAGCACGACGTTGCGGGTGCGCAGTCCGCGGATGTCGATCCTCGGCACGCCGTCCGCCCCGTTGCGAACGTAGACGCCCGGCAGCAGGACGATGGCCTGCTCCAGCGTGCGGGCGCCGCGCCGGGCAATGTCCTCCGCGTCGATCGTGTCGACGGTGGCAACCTCGTCCGCGATCCTGGGACGTTCGCCGGTGACCACGATGGTCTCGCCGAGTCGGTAGGCATCGGGCGTCGCAGCTGACACGACTGAGGGGGCCGCGACCAGCAGGCTCGACAGCACGGCGGCTGCGAAGCAACGCAACTCGGTGATTTCGATACCTGCAGTCATTATTGTTCCTCACGCATCAGTTTTTTTGAAAAATGGAGCATAGCGCCGCTCGCTCTGGTTCGAAAAGGGGTTGGGGGTCGGCCTAGGGTCGCGGCACTGCGGCCGCTTCGCGAAGATCTATTGGCGGGTCGTCTCGGCCGCCGGCGGCGGGTTCAGCGTGCCGGCAGGTGCCGATGGCGCGGCCGGCGCCGAAAGCCCGGGAACCTCGAAATACCGTGCGGCTCCATCGTGCAGAGGAATCGTGACGCCGACGAGCGCGCGGTCTCGCGACAGCCGGGCGGCGCTCACGCCGCGCCCGGGGACGTCGCCCGCCGCAAAGATTGCCTCGAGCGCGCCCTGCACCACCGACGCCGGCAGGTCGCTGTTCACGACCAGCAGCGCCGTCGCCGCCACCGTGTGCACGATTTCATCCTGCCCCCGATAGGTGCGCGCCGGGATTGTCAGCGGAACGACGCCATGGGCCTCGGCGCTGATACGTTCAACCGCAGCCGTGTCGAGGGACAGCAGCCGGATGGTCGAGCGGTCTGCGGCGGTCGACAGCTGACCCCACGGTGCCGAGGCGACCTCCACCACCGCATCGAGCCTGCCCTCGACGAGTTGTGCCAGCGCATCCTCCGGTCCGTCTGCATGGGCTTCATTGAAGGCATCCATGTCCAGACCATGGGCCGCCAGGGCGACCAACGCCGTCTGTCGCGTGCCCGATCCCGCCTGGCCCAGCGACACCTTGCGGCCCGCGAGATCGGCTATGGACCGGATGTCGGAATCGGCCCGCACCGCGACGTGCAGTGGTTCCGGGAACAGGCTCGCAACTGCGCGAATGTGCCGCAGCGGTCCCGTGGTCGCGAAGAGCCCGGCCCCCGTCACCGCCGCCGCCGCGACGTCACTCTGCACCAGCCCGTACCGTGCCTTGCCCCGGTCCACCAGGAAGGCGTTCGCGACACTGCCCTCGGTCGTCGCGATGCTGATCTGGCGCCGCTCGCCGAGGCGCGTAGCCAGCGAGCCGATGAACCGCGCGTACTCGCCGCCCTCGGGTCCGGTTGCGACGACCAGTGTGGTGGTGTCCAGGTCGAGGCGCAGCTGGATGCTCTGCAGGGCCCGGTCGAGTTCCTCGGCGACGATCTCCTCCGTGTCGCCGCGCAGGCCGGGCGTGGTGTCGATGATCTTCGACAGCCGCGCGATCAACTCGTCCTCCCGAGATTGCGTCGTCAGACCGGTCGCCGGGCGACCGGCCGGCGCTTGAGGCACGCGCAGGTCGGTCGATCGCCAACCGCCCTCCTCCCGCCGATAGACGAGTGAGCCGTAGGCACGCAACTCCGCGCCGGGTTCCATGCGGCCGGATTCGAGGCCGACCACGCCGTCGTCCGTCGCGCCGAGCGCAAACGCGATCAGCCGCGGGCTGATGCCTTCCCAGTCCGACGGGTCGTACGGCTCGGCGAAAGCCAGCGTCGCGTTGTAGTAGACGATGGCCTGGCCGGCGCCATCCTCCGCCGCCGCAAAGGGTGCGCTGCCCTGCCGCCGGAAATCACGCAGCACGAGGACCGGGCGACCGAACAGGGCGTCGAGCCTCGCCTGGACGTCCGCCGCAAGCCCGGCCGTGTCGGGACCGCGCGAGCATCCGGCTCCCAGCAGCAAGAACAGCACGACCATGAGGATTCGAAACATCGACAGCACGCCTCAGAACCCCAGCGCCGGCAGCGCGAAGTAGGCCTGCAGCACGAGCGCGTTGGCAATGTCGGCGAAGAATGCACCCACGATCGGGATGAGCAGGAAGGCAATCGGGGCCGGGCCATGCCGCTCGGTGAGCGTCTGCATGACCGACATGCCGACCGCCGTCGTGGCGAGGCCCGCCGCCACCTGTCCCCCGCTGATCACGGCCGCGTCGTAGTCGCCGCCCATCGCCCGCGCGGTGACGAAGTAGGCGAACGCCGCCGTCGCAAACGCGTTGACCACGACGATCAGCAGCAGCGGCCCCGCCAGCGTCGCGAGGTCGAGGATGCGCATCGACATCAGGGCGAGGATCAGGAACAGCGACAGCGACACGCTGCCGAACGCCTGCACGGCACGGTCGTTGATACCCTTCAACCCGAGCGGCGTGGCGACGTTGCGCACCACCATGCCGATCACCAGTGCCCAGAGGAAGTCGGGCAGCAGGATGCCGGTCCCCTTCATGAGGCCGCCCATGAAGTGCGCGCCGCCGATGCACACGAGGCAGACGAGCAAAACGAACAGCAACTGTTCCGCCGTGATCGGCGCCAGCACCGGGCGCAACGGCTCGGCCGGCTCCACGTGCACGGCGTCGCCGGCGGCCTTCGCGCGATTCCGGCGCATGACCCGCTCGGCCACCGGACCGGCCAGCAGGCTGCCGAGGATGAGCCCGCCGGTGGCCGCCGCCATGCCGAGCTCGAGCGCACCCTGAATATTCCGGACGTCGGTGAAGCTCGCGGCGTAGGCCGCCGCCGTGCCGTGACCGCCAATGAGCGAAATCGATGCTCCGAGCAACCCCACCAGCGGATGCAGGTCGAGCAGGCGGGCCATGCCGAGCCCGATCGCGCACTGCATGGCCATCATGGCCACGAACAGGACGAGCAGGATCACGAGCTTCCAGCCGCCGCGCGCGAGCGAGCGCACGTCCGCGCCCAGCCCGAGGGTGGCGAAGAACGCCAGCAGCAGGGGATCCTTTATCGACTCGTCCATGGTCAGCTGCACGTCCGCGACGAGATCGACCGCCGCGAACGCCAGCGCGAAGAGAAACCCGCCCACGACCGGGACCGGGATGCTGTAGCGCTGCAGGATCGACGAGCGCTGGACGATGAACTGCCCGACGAAGAACAGCGCCGTCGCGAGCGCGAGCGTCTCGAGCAGGTTGAGGTCGATGGTCGTCACGCGCTGCGGCGTCCCCGGTGGCTCTTATCCTTCTTCGGGAGATCCTATAGGCTTGGCAGCCTGAAGCAAGCCCTGGCCGCCGGTCCGGAGGGAACCGAATGGATCACGTCGCCGCAACGATACGGACGCGCAAGGTCGTCGACTGGCGCGCTGCGTTCATCGCCGGACTGGTCGCCGGCACGGTGTTCCTGCTCGCGAACCTGTTCGTGGTGCCAGCCCTCATGGACGGGCACTTCTGGATCAGCGTGCGGCTGGTCGCCTCGATCCTGATGGGCCGTGACATCCTGGCGCCCCCGGCCACGGCGGACGTGGGTGCGCTCGTGGCGGCCATCGCCATCCACTACGTGCTCGCACTGGCGATGGCGGCCGTGATCGCGTACGTCGTCCACCGTGGCGGCCTGGTCGGCGGCATCCTGGTCGGCGCCGTGCTCGGGCTCGCGTTCTACCTCATCGACTACTACACGCTCACGTACTTCTTCCCGCAGTTCTTCGCCATGAAGCACTGGTCGGTCGTGGCGTCCCACGTGCTGTTCGGCGCGCTGGCGGGCGGCGTGTACGAACTGCTGGAGGACCAGATCTTCGAGGCGGACCTGTCCGCGGGAGGACACTGAGATGCGTTACCGGACGCGCGCACCCATGGGCACGCCGTATGGCTATCGCGGGCGGGCCCGGCCGCGCCGTGGCAGCTTCATGGGTCCGCGGATGTGGATCGGCCTCGGCCTGGTCGCATTCGCGTTTCTGTCGTATCAATGCTCGACCCAGTACAACCACGTGACGGGCGAGGAGCAGCACCTCTCGCTGGCGCCGCACCAGGAGATCGCGCTCGGCCTGCAGGCCATGCCGGAGATGCTGCAGCAGTACGGCGGCGAACATCCCGACCAGGAGGCCCAGGCGCTGGTCGACCGGGTCGGTCGACGGGTCGTCGCCCAGAGCGATGCGGCGTCGACCGACTGGCAGTACGACTTCCATCTGCTCGCCGATCCGCGCACCGTCAACGCCTTCGCCCTGCCGGGAGGCCAGGTCTTCATCACGGCCGCGCTCCTGTCGCAGCTCGAGACCGAAGGGCAACTCGCCGGCGTGCTCGGTCACGAGGTCGGGCACGTCGTGGCCCGGCACTCGGCCCAGCGCATGGCGAAGCAGCAGCTCACGCAGGGCGTCACCGGCGCGGTCCTCGTCGCGGCGGGCGGTGGCGGCGAGGCGCAGCTGGCGCAGATGATCGGCCAGATGGTGAACATGAAGTACGGGCGCGAGGACGAACTGCAGTCGGACATCCTCGGCGTCCGCTTCATGTCGCAGGCGGGCTACGACCCGCGCGCGATGATCGGCGTGCAGGAGATCCTGGCGCGCGAGGCCGGCGGCCAGGCGCCGCCGGAGATCCTGAGCACGCACCCGAGCGCGCCGAATCGCATCCAGACCATCGAGGCGGCCATCGCGGAAGTCTTTCCGGGCGGAGTGCCGGAGGGGTTGCAGCCCTGACCGGCACTGACCCCCGACGTGGAATGCGAGGAGTGCCCGGCAGGACTGGACACCGAATTCACTCGCGGGCGGTCGGCCCGAGATAGCGGTCGAACCAATCCAGTGTCGCGCGCTCGACCTGGAAGCGCGGCAGGTTGCCGTGGCCGGATTCGAACAGCAGCTGCTGCTTCTGGTCCACGGTCGTGCCCAGCAGCTCGAACATGCGCTGCTGCGCCGCGGGGGGTGAGTCGATGTCCCAGCGGCCGTTCAGCATGAGCACCGGCTGGGTCACGCGCGGGTAGTAGTTGAACGGCCGCTCGCTCATCGGTACCGAGGAAGGTCCGGCGCCGCCGCCGCCGCCGCTGTACAGCACGGCCGCACCGACGCGCCTTTCGACGGCGAGGAGCGGCACCATCGTGTCCGCCCCAAGGCTGATGCCGAAGTAGCCGAGCTTCGGTGCGTCGATGTCCGGGCGGGTCTCGAGGTAATCGATCGTCCGACCCAGTTCCTGCCGCCAGCGGCGCAGGTGCGTCCGGAACCTGTCGCCCGACGTCGTCGCCCGCTTGCTCTCGGCGGACCATTGGCGCTCGAAGGCACCGTCGAATGCGATGACCGCGAGCCCCCGGCCCGACTTGAGCAGGAAGTCCAATCGGATGGCGCCCGACGATGGATCGAAGCTGTTCGTCGTGACAGCGCTGCCGAAATCTCCGCCGTGAGGCATGTAGAACACGACCTGGTACGGTGGCTCACGATCCGCCGGCAGGAAGAGCTGCACGGCAAACGTCCCGGTGTCGTAGCCCGTCGGCAACTCGACGCGCTCCGTGGTCCATGCGGGATTCGTGGAAACGGCCGCCTCGACGCGTGGCGCGAAAGGCACCGGCCGGTACTCGAGTTGCTGCGCAAGTACCGCATAGGCGGCGTCGCCGACCGGCTCCAGCGCCGCGTAATCGACGGGCGTCGACGCGATGGGTTCGCGCAGGCTCGCGCTCACGGGGCCACCCTCGACGCTGCGCATGCAGCGCACCCCGTTGGCGGCGGAGCGGTCGTCCGGCGGCGCTTCCTCGGGCTGGCTGTACAGGTACGGCGGGTCGTTGAATGCGCCGCCCGCGATCCAGCGACCCGCGGACCCCTCGGTCCAGAGCCACTCGCGGGCATTACCGGCCATGTCGTGGGTCCCGAAGGGCCCGAGGCCGGCGAGCCGCCCCACGGGCTCGAGCCCGCGCCCCGCGAAATTGCTCGCGTGCACGATGACCGAGGCCAGGGATTCCCAGTATTCGATGACCGAGCTCGCGGCGCGGTACCAGTGATAGGCCGTCGGCAGTTCCTTGCCGCGGAACCGACAGTACGCCGCGGCCTCGAACCAGCTGATCCCGGTCACCGGGTGGTCGGACATGCCGTCGGGGTAGGTGCCGGCCTCCCATGACGACGGGCCGGCGCGGCCCGTGAGATCAACGAATCCTGCCACGGCCGGCTGCCAGCCTCCGCTGCTGGAATCGAAGGGAAGATCCTGCCAATACGCGGTCTCGGAATACCCGGAGGCGTCGACGAATTCCTTGAACTCCCGGTTGGTGACCTCGAAGCGATCCAGGAAGAACGCCGGCAATTCGACGAAGTCGTCGGCGACGTAGGGGATCATGGCGGGAATGGCCGGCACGAGCACCATGCGTTCCGGGGAGGTCGCCGGGTCGGCCAGCGGGATCGTGAAATCGATGTCCTTGGCGAGTTCCCTATACTCCGCGTCGGGATCATTGCCGAGCTGCACCCCCGGGTTTCGGATCGCGAGCAGCGCCGTGTCGCTGCCCTGCTTCTCGATGCGCCAGAGTCCGACCCCGAGCGGCACGTCGACGTCGACCAGCGGTGTCTCGCCGATGAACCGCCAGTCCTGCTCAGTGCCCGCGTAGGGCCGGTAGTAGACCTTTGCGCCCTGTGGAGACGTGTCGAGCCTGACCGACGCGGAGAACGAGGGCCACAGGGCGCGCAGCACCGGGTCGTTCGGGGTCACGCGCTCGATCTCGCGGGCGAGATCGAAGGCCGCCGAATAGTCGTCCTGTGCAATCAACGCCTGCAGTCGCGGCAGCGCGTCCTCCCGCGCCTGGCGCTCCTCGCCCCGCCGCTGCAGCGTCCAGGTGAGCAGCGCTGCCATCGCGAGCAGCGCGAGCAGCGCAGCGATGGTCCAGCGACCCGTCAACAAGCGGCGCACGCGGGCGGGCCGCTCCGACGGGCTGCCGGCCACAGCCACGTTCGCGTCGCTCGTGGTCGCAACCCGCGACCCGATGGCCGCGACGACCTGTTCGCAGATTTCGTCCTGCAGCTGGAACACGTCGTCGAGCCGCCGGTCGTAACGTTCGGCCCACAGGTGCCGATCGGTCAGCGCGTCGATCAACTGCGCGGTCACGCGCACGTGATCGCCGACCTTGCGCACGCTGCCCTCGACGACGTAGCGACAGCCGAGCTCGCGCGCAATCGTGCGCGCATCGACGCTGCGGCCCTTGTAGGCAAAGGCCGACTGTCGCGACACGACATTGATGCGGTCCGTCGCCTGCAGGCGGGTGAGCAGGTCCTCGACGATGCCGTCGGCCAGGTGCTCGTCATGCGAGTCGCCGGTCATGTTGGCGAAGGGCAGTACGACGATGCCGCTGGCGGTACCGCTCGCGTGACCACCGGTGCGCACGACGTCGAAGATCCACGCGAGGACGAGTGCCACCGGGAAGCCGAGCAACAGCAGTACCGTGGTGAACGTCACCGTCCACTCTGGCAGCTTGAGCGCGGGTGCCACGGTTGCGATGACCTGCATCAGCAGCCACGCGATCACCGCGTACGTGGCGGCGACGCGGAAAACCTTGCGCTGCTTGAGTTCCGCGAACAGTGACATGGCCGGCAGCATATGGGATCGGCGCGGCCCCGCATAATTCCGGTCAGGACAGCCGCGTCCAGGCTCAGGGCCGCGCCATCCCAACTGACCCGGTGCTCGGAAGCCCGACGGTCAGCGCGGAAGCGCCGCATCCGGGCACGAATAGACGCGATGTTCCCGGGAACCTGTCAAATCATCCGAACGCATCTTCCGCCGACTGACGGTGAAACAGTCAACTGCATCAACAGGTTAGCTGTTGCGTCCATGACATCGAATGACCCAGTGACGCCGGAGCGTGCAAGCCTGATTCCCGCAAATCTTCCGCGCGATCTCGTTGCCGACCCGGTGATCGCAGACTCGCCTCATCGACCGTGACGGGCGCGCTGCGGCCGTCCTACTATGACGACCCAGGCGCTCGCCCTCCGCGCGAGCGGACACATCGCGAGATTCGCGAGAAGGGCGAGACATGACCACCCGTCGGAAATTTCATTGGAGTTGGAAGTGTTGATCAGGGCCGGGATTGGTCCATCGACGCGCGGATTCTCAGTCCCAGGCCGATGGATGGGACATTGTCCGCACCACTGGGTCAGCTGGAGCGCGCACGACCCACCATACGCACCGTCAGTAGATCCACTGAATGCGCGTGAGCAGCGTCTTGGTGTTTCCCTGCAACCCGAGGCGGTCGAGGTCGATGTCACCGTAGCCAATGCTCGCTTTCCAGCGCCGCGTCGCCCACCAGTTCACGCCGGCCCACCAGCCGTCCATCGTTCCACCGTGTGCGCCCTTGTCGTCGAGGTCGACATGGCCGAATCGCCCGACGATTTCCCAGGCACCCCAGCGACCCTGCGGCAGCACGCGCCGCGCGTACCCCGCCTTGCGATCGTAGGGCCGATGCTCGCCGGTAACGACCCAGCCCGCGGTCAGGTAGTAGCCCTGGAAGTGCGGGTCTCCTGTCGCCTGCGAAGAAACCGACGATATCTCCCAAATACCCTCCACGTTCCACAGCAGTTCGAGGCCGGTGTTCCAGGCATGATCGCCGGCCAGTGCGGCCACGTGAAGGTAGCGTGAGCTGTCCTCGGTCCACACCGGCAGCGCCGTCACTCGCGCGGCGAAGTCGTTTCCGGACTCACCGAAACTGTCGCCGTTGACCCACCAGTCGTTGTACCAGCCGACCGCCCAGGTGCCACGCTGGTCGAGCATGGTGTTCGACCATTGCACACCGACGTTGCGTGACGTGAAGAACGGGCTCAGCAGCCGCTCGTTGTGCGGCAGGTTCGCGGAATCCCCCGCCAGTTCATAGGCGTACGGTTCCTTGAACTTGCCGATCTTGAGCCGGCCGAGACGACCGATGTCCGTCGCAATGTTCAGGTCGCTGGCGGACCAGTCCGGGTCGCCCGGCTCATTGGCAAAGCCCTTGTATTCGTAGCTCGCAACGTAGTCCCAGCGCCGCCACAGCTCGAAGTGCCCGCGCAGCATCAGACGCAAGGATCGCGCCTCGAATTGATCACGCTCGTTGCCGACCTGCGCCTTGCTCGCCGCGTCCTGATCGAAACTCGTGTAATCCATCGGCAGCAGCGCCAGGCCGAGCTTGACCGAGAATCGGTCCTTGTGGTCGATGATCTGCGTGGAGTCCAGCGTCGTGTCGCCGATGTCCGGCAATGCATAGTGCGAGGCGTCCCTGACCAGCGCCTCGGCCTCGGGCGTGAGATCCGACTCGACGGATTGCGCGAACGCGACGAGCGGGAAGCAGATCATCGCGAACGCCCGCAGGGTCACCCGCGCATTCACTGGAATCGACACTCTTTTCGTCCTCCCTTATTGGCGTCGCAGACTCGCCTCATCGACCGTGACGGGCGCGCTGCGGCCGTCCTACTATGACGACCCAGGCGCTCGCCCTCCGCGCGAGCGGACACATCGCGAGATTCGCGAGAAGGGGCGAGACATGACCACCCGCCGGGAAATTCTGCAGTGGGCCGCCGCAGTGGCGGCACTGCCCTGCGTGGCACGCGCCGCGGACGTGATCGGGCGCGCAGCGAAGCCGCTCGACATCCTTTTCCTCGGCGGCACCGGGTTCCTCGGACCGCACCAGGTCGAATACGCCCTCGCGCGCGGCCACCGCGTCACCCTCTTCAATCGCGGCCAGAGCGCGGCCGGGCTCTACGGCGATCGTGTCGAGGTGCTGATCGGCAACCGCGACGCGAACATCGCGCCCGGACTCGAAGCGCTGGCCGGCGAGCGGCGCTGGGACATCGTCATCGACAACTCGGGCTACGTGCCGCGCCACGTGCGCGACTCCGTCGCCCTGCTGAAGGATCGCGTCGGCCGGTACGTCTTCGTCTCGACCGTCGCCGTCTACGATCTCAGCAAGGGCGCGGCCTTCGACGAGAACTCGCCCTTGCGCCCGCCGCCCGACCCGCCGACGGAGGAAGTCACGGGCGCGAGCTACGGCGCGCTGAAGGCGGAGTGCGACCGCATCGTGCAGGCCGAGCTCGGCAGCCGGGCGACGATCGTGCGGCCGACTTACATCGTCGGACCCGGCGACGACACGGACCGGTTCACGTACTGGGTCGAGCACGTCGCGCGCGGCGGCGAGGTGCTCGGCCCTCCCGATCCCAAGGTCGAGCTGCAGTGGATAGACGTGCGCGACCTCTGCCCCTGGATCGTGCAGCTCGGCGAGCGAGACCAGGCGGGCATCTACAACACGGCGGGCCCTTCGAAGCCGATGAACTGGGGCGAGGTGCTGCAGGGGCTGACGCCGCTCGCGACAGGGCCCGTGCAGTTCCGCTGGGCGACGAGCGAGGTCCTGGAGAAGACCGGGATCCGCCTGCCGCTCGTGCGGACCGGACTGCAGGGCAGCGCGCCGTCGGTGCACTTCGACGGCAGCAAGGCCGAAGGCGCGGGCCTCCTCTACCGGCCGCTGGCCGACACCGCGGCTGCCACGCTCGCCTGGTGGCGGGCGCAGACGCCGGAGCGGCGTGCGAAGGCCGAACGCTGGCCGTCGCCGGAGCAGCAGCAGAAAGCACTGGAGATGCTGCGTACGCCGTAACTCGCGCAGGATTCCCGCACCAAGCCCTTGAACCGGCACCTCGGTGATTTCGGTTTGCAGGTTGGGAGCGGCGACGCGTATTATCTATTCATATTTCATTCAATCACGTCGGGTAAGCGTCATGCGGCCGACACCTCACGAGCAGGTGCTGAGACTCCTGGCAGTGGAGCCGGCCGGCCTCCGCACGCCGGATCTCCTGCGACTGATACGACCACGTGTCAGCCAGCCGACGCTCTGGCGCATCCTGGACGACCTGCGCTCCGAGGGAAGAATCACCGTCGAAGGCCGCGGCCGCGCAACCCGCTATCACGCCGCCTCGACGACCGACGCGGCCGCGCTGCGCAGCCTGCGCCTGCACCAGTGCGCGGCACGACGCCTCGCCGGCGATCCAGCGCTGCGCGGAGTCGTGCGTGAGCGGCTGAAGAAGCTTCGCGCGGTCAATCCGCACGGTCGCGTCTACCACGATCGCTGGGAAGCGCTGCTCGACGGTCCCCTGCCCATGCTGCTGCGAATGATCACCGAAACATCGGAGCAGGCCGAGACGCTGCGCAAGGAGTCCCCGCTCACGATCCTCGTCACGCCCGAGGAGCGACGACGCGCGTTTGAGAACGTGCGGACGGCCTGACCCCGTGTACCGCAGCCAGCTGCAGCACGTGATCCTCGAGATCGGTCGCCGCTTCGACCTCTACGATTTCCACATCGTCGGATCGGCAGCCATTCTCGCGGTGCTGCCGAATCCGCCCGAGGGCGCCCTGACGGCCACACGCGACGTCGACGTCATCCCTCCCCAGGATGACGAACGCATGGCCGACAGGATTTCATTCGTGCTCGGCGAGGCCAGCGATTTCGATCTCGAGTACGGCTACTACGCCCAGGGCGTCGCGTCCTCGACGCCGAGGTATGCGCCGACCGGCTGGAAGGCAAGAGCCGTCCCGATTCGCGTGGAGAAGTACACCGGTTGGTGCATGGAGACCCATGACCTCGTGCTCAGCAAGCTGGGTGCCGGTCGCGAGAAGGACTTCGACTTTGCGAGAAGCGTGACGCAGCTTGGGTTGCTGCAGCACGAGAAGCTCATGCGTCGGCTTCAGGACGTGCCCGGTTCCGAAGAGGACCACCGATTGATCGAGGCACGCATCAAGTCACTCTTCGCCTGATGCTCCGCTCGACACGTGCGTTTCGACGACCCATTGAGGCCGTGTAAACCACGTGACCGGAATACACCGTTCAAAAATGGTGGGCCCGGTAGGATTCGAACCTACGACCGAGGGATTCACGCTGCCCCGGGGTTTCCCCCGGGCGTGGACTATCTCTTCACCCTCGGCCGCACGGCCGGTCGGGTGCGGGACGCTCGACGCCTGTCATCAAGGGCACTGCAGCCCTCAGGTAGTCTCTGCACCTTCCGGCGGTGTACCGCCGGCTTGGCTCAGGGTTGCCATCGGCATCGCCGGAAGGGTTCCCTGAATTCATCCCGTCCACTCCACGGATTACGCCGTGGAGGCACCTTTTCGATGAGTCCCCTGCACTAACCGCTGTGCTACAGGCCCACGGACCCGATTGTACCGAACCCGGACCAGTGCATCTCCACAAGCTGCGATCGCCGATGCACATCGTCGCTGTGCGCGCCGGCGGTCGGCGATCGGACCTGGGATCAAGGCGCGGGCTCGAGCCGCAGCAGGCGACCCTTCCCCTCGTCGGTCAGCAGGTAGATCAACCCGTCCGGTCCCTGCTCGACGTCGCGGACACGTTGCCGGATCTCGCCGCGCAGCAGCCGTTCCTCGCGCACGACGCGGTTGCCCTCGAGTTCCAGGCGCACGAGTTGCTGGCTCTTGAGGCCGCCGATGAACGCGTTGCCGCGCCACTGCGGGAACCGGTCGCCCGTGTAGAAGAGCAGTCCACTCGTAGCGATCGACGGCACCCAGTGATGTACCGGCGCTTCGATGCCCGGGGCCGTCGGCCGTTCGCTGATGGTCGCGCCCGAGTACTCGGTGCCGTAAGTGGCCACCGGCCAGCCGTAGTTGAGCCCCGGCAGGGTGCGATTGAGTTCGTCGCCGCCCCGGGGTCCGTGTTCGTTCGTCCACAGTTCACCGGTGACCGGATGCAGCGCGGCGCCCTGCACGTTGCGGTGCCCGTAGGACCAGACCTCGGGCAACGCCCCCGTGGTCGCCGCAAACGGATTGTCGCCAGGCACCCCGCCGTCACGCTCGATGCGCACGACCTTGCCGAGGTGGGAGTCGAGCGTCTGGGCGCGTGCACGCTGCGATCCCCGGTCGCCCAGCGTGACGAACAACCGGCCATCGCGACCGAACACCAGCCGCGAGCCGAAATGATGTCCGCCGGCGACGGCCGGTTGCTGCCGGAAGATCACCTGCACGTCCTCGAGCCCGGCGTCCGCGAGCCGACCGCGCGCCACGGTCGTGCCGTTCGCGCCGTCGCGGGGCTCGGTATACGAAAGATAGACGAGGCCGGTGTTCGTCGAACTCCGGATCGATCGCGACGTCGAGCAAGCCGCCCTGGTTGACTGCTGCCACCTCCGGCACACCGGCGAGTGCCGGGCCGACCTGCCCGTCCGTGGCGACGATCCGCAGTCGGCCCGGCCGCTCCGTGACCAGCGCCCGGCCATCCGGCAGGAACGCCAGGCCCCACGGATGCTCCAGGCCCTCGGCGACCGTGACGAGATGCACGCGGCCGCTTTCGGTATCGGATGACCCCGCCGTCGCCCCGGGCGTCGTACCGAGGGCGGCCAGCAGGGCCAGCAATGCCGCGTGCGAGAACCAGTGCATGGTGAGCAGATCCGGGAACGACTGCGAACGCCTGCCCGTTCGCAACGCCGCCCGGTCCGGAGTCACCCGCGGCTCAGGCCCCGGGCAGTGAGCCTCCCGACACCGGCGGCAGCTTGCGACCCTCGACGAAATAGTAGATCAGGAACGCGAGACCGACGCCGATCGGGATCAGGCCGAAGTACCGTACGTCGTCGCCCGCCACGGCGCCGAGCGCTGTGAACACGCCGATGCCCACGAACAGCCAGATCAGCCCGGGCAACAGGTAGCTCGAACGCCGGGCCGGCTTCATCGACTGGAAAAGCGCCTCCGGCATCGGCGGCAACTCCATGCCGCGCTCGATGGCCGCCATGCGCTCCTTGTGATTGGCCTCGACGAGGTCCCGGCGGCGCCGGTAGTCCACGATCGAAAAGACGATCGGGATCAGCAACGCCATGAAGATCGCGATGATCGGGATGAACAGTGCAAGGATGTCTTCGTCCATGGTCGGTCTCCAGGGGCCGTGTCCGGGGTAGGTGCGGGTTATATGCGCGGCACGGCCCCAGGGTTGCATTCCGCCGCCTGCAACCTTTGGCCGCCCCCCGGCGTATAAGGAATGATGGACGCCGGCATCGAAGACCTCCTGGCGGCGGGGCACCATGCCCGCGCCTTCGACCTCGTCGTGCCGGCGTACAAGGATCGCGTCTTCCGGCTGGCCTGGTCGATCCTCAGGGACCGGGCCGCCGCCGAGGACGCCACCCAGGAGACGCTGGTACGGGTGTGGAAAGCCTTGCCCGGCTTCGATGGCCGCGCGGCCCTGGGGACGTGGATCTACGCCATCACGCGCAACACCTGCCTGATGGAACTGCGGCGGCGCCGGCCCACGGTGTCCTTCGACGACCCGGACTCCGCCGAGGCACAGCATGCCGCCGCAAGCGTCGCGACCGGCCCGGCCGAGGACCCGGAACGCGACAACCTGCTGCGCCTGGTCGGGCAGCTGCCCGCCAACCAGCAGGAGGCGGTGCGCCTCTTCTACCTGGAGGATCGCTCCTACGAGATCGTGTCCGAGCAGCTCGGAATGCCGCTCGGGACCGTCAAGAACCTGCTGCACCGCGCCCGCAAGCGACTGATGGAGCTTGCGCGGCCCGCCGAGGTGAAAGCCGCATGAACGAAATGAACGTGACCAGCCCTTGCGCCGACTACGAGCACGACCTGGTCGAATTGCTCGAAGGATCCCTGGCGCCGGAACACGCCCGCATCCTCCGCGAGCACGTCGATACCTGCGCGAGATGCCGTGCCTGGCAACGAGAGTTCGCGACGCTGGACGCGCGCCTCGCGGTGGCGCTGCCACGGCCCGAACTGTCGGCCGATTTCGAGCAGCGACTGCGGGACCGTCTCGACGGGTCCACGCGGAACGCGACCACGCCCGCGCCGGATCTGCGGTCAGCCGCGGATCGTGAGTACCAGCGACTGGTCGAGTCGATTCGTCGTGGTGCGCGCCGCCACGCGTTGCTCGATGCCGCCGCGTCCGCCGCCGTGACCGGCGCCGTCCTGGTGGCGACCCATCGCCTGCTCGCACCTCTGGGCGGGTTCGTCGGAACGCTCGAGGGACCGACCCGCTGGGTCATGCTTGGCGCCTTCGGGTCGGCCGTTGCGGTTGCGGCACTCGTCTGGTCGGCCAGGCGTGGTGCACTCGCACCGCGCCTCCTGCACTGAATCGCCAATGCCGCCCGCCGCGCCGCTTACCCGGACCACGGGATCGTGTCACGCGTTGAGGTCCTCGACGATGGCGTTGCCACCGTCCACGACGAAGAGCTGCCCGGTGATGTAGGACGCCGCGGGCGAGGCGAGAAACGCGACGAGGCTCGCCACCTCGGTCGGCGTCCCGGAGCGGCCGACGGGTGTGCGTGCTCCGGCCGCCGCCTCGCGTTCCGTCTGCGAAGCCGTGGCGATCCAGCCCGGCGCGACCGCGTTCACGGTGACGCCGGAGCGGGCGACCTCCAGCGCGATGGCGCGCGTGAAGCCGACCATCCCGGCCTTGGCCGCGGCATAGGCCGCGTCACCGGCCACGCCGCTCACGGCGCCCGTCGTCGAAGCCACGTTCACGATGCGACCCTGGCCCCGCTGCTGCAGGCCGGGCAGCAGGGCGCGCGTGACGAGGAAGGCCGTGGTCAGGTTGCGCTCGAGCGAGCGCTGCCATTGCGCGAGCGTCAGGGCCGCGACGTCCGCGAGTGCATCCATCTCGCCGAGAATCGCCATGCCGGCATTGTTCACCAGCACCCCGACCGGCCCCGCCGCTGCGGCGGCGGAAGCCAGGACTCCGACGCCGGACTCGAGGGTCAGGTCGCAGGCGACCCCGCGCGCGTCGAAGCCCGCCGCGCACAATTCGGCCGCACGATCATGGATGCGCCCGGTGGTCGAGGCGACGAGCAGGCGGTGTCCCGCCTCGCCGAGGGCACGCGCGATGGCGAAGCCGATGCCGTCCGGGCTGCCCGCGCCCGTGACGACCGCGAGCACTGCCTCGCGAGGGAGCCTCAGACCTTCTTCGTCCACCCGTAGCGATCCGGCGACTCACCGTTCTGGATGGCGACCAGGGCGGCACGCAGGCGTTGCGTCACCGGGCCGACATCGCCGCTGCCGACGCGGTGTTCCTGGCCGTCGTGCACCAGCGTCCCGACGCCGGCGAGCACGGCGGCCGTGCCGGACAGCGCGGCCTCACCCGCCTTGACCCACTGCAGCATTTCCGCCACGTCGAACACCCGCTCCTCGACCTTGAAGCCCATGTCACGTGCCATGGTGAGCAGCGAGTCGCGCGTCACGCCGTGCAGGAAACTGGTGTCGAGGCTGCGCGTCAGCAGGTGCCCCTCGCGGATGAGCAGGAAATTCGCCGCCCCCGTTTCCTGCACCGAGCCACCCGGGCAGAACAGCACCTGGTCCACCTTGTACTTCTCGCGGGCGGCGAGCGTCGGTCCCATCGCGGCCGCGTAGTTGCCGCCGGTCTTGACCATGCCGAGGTGTTCGGCGGTGCGGTGGCAGCGGTCCTCGACGAAGATCCTGAGGGGCTTCACGCCGCCGGAGAAATAGTCCCAGACGGGACTCGCCAGCACGATCAGCGTGGCCTCGTTGGACGGCGCCGAGGCCGCACCGATGTTCGGCATCGTCCCGTAGAGCAGCGGTCGCAGGTACAGGGCGCCCGGCGGCTCGGGCACCTGCGCGCGGACCCGATCGATGATGGTGAGCACCATCGTCGCGAGTTGCGCGGCATCGGGCTCGGGCAGCGAGAGGAGCCTCGCGCTCTGCCGCATGCGCTCGACGTGCTTGTCCATGCGGAAGACGCGGATGCTGCCGTCCGCCCAGCGGTAGGCCTTGAAGCCCTCGAAGCAGGTGCTCGCGTAGTGCAGCACGTGCGCCGCCGGGTGGATCTCGATCGGCCCGGTGGGACGGACCTCGTGGTCGCTCCAGCGTCCGTTGCGGAAGGTGGCGATGGCCATCTGGTCGGCCAGCACCGTGCCGAAGGCCGGGCGTGGCGTCGTCGTCGTGTTCATGCGCTGTGAGTCCTGCAGCTCGCGGTCCGATTCGAGTGTGTGCATCAGTCTAGCCTGCCATGAAGATGGTCGCCGGGTGCTCCAACCGGTCCTTCAGCGCCTGGATCATCGCCGCGGCGTCGTACCCGTCGACGAAGCGGTGATCGAAGGACGAGGACAGGTTCATGATGCGGCGGATGGTGATCGCACCGCTCGCCACCACCGGGCGTTCGATGGCCTTGTTGACGCCGATGATGGCCATCTCCGGCGCATTGATGATCGGCGTGGAGACGATGCCGCCGAGCTTGCCGAGGCTCGTCACCGTGATCGTGGAGCCCGAGAGCTGCTCCTTGGTTGCCTTGCCGCTGCGTGCCGCGTCCGAAACGCGCTTGATCTCCTCCGCCAGGTCCCACAGGGACCGGGCCTCGGCATGACGCACGACGGGCACCTTGAGTCCGTCCGGGGTCTGCGTGGCCACGCCGGCGTGCAGGGCATGGTGTCGCACGACCATGTTGCGCTCGGTGTCGAACCAGGCGTTGCACTGCGGATAATCCTCGAGAACCCTCGCCAGCGCGGCAATCAGGAACGGCAGATAGGTCAGCCCGGGCGCGCCGGCCGGGGCCTTCCCGTTCAGGTGCTGCCGCAACGACTCGAGCTCGGTGACGTCCACTTCCTCGACGTAGGCGAAGTGCGGGATGTTGCGCTTGGCATCGGTCATGCGGTTGGCGATGACGCGGCGCACGCCGATGACCTTGATTTCATCGGTGCCCGTGCGCGCGACCAGTCCGGGCGCGGGGCGCCGCGACGCGGGCGCGGACGGCGCGGCATCGGGTGACGTGCCCGCCAGCGCGGCCGCGAGATCCTGCGGCGTAATGCGCCCGCCCGGCCCGCTGCCCGGCACCTCCGACAGATCGATCCCGGCCTCGCGGGCGCGACGCCGCGACGCCGGAGATGCCATGACGCGCGCGGGCTTCTCCCCCTGCGGCGCCCTGCGGGCCACCGGGGCCTGCTTCAGTGATGCAGTCGCCGGGGGCTCCCGGATGTCCGTCTGCGCCATGGGCGTCGACCGGACCGGCGCCGGCTGGGACGCCGGCTCGGCGGAAGGCTCGGACACCGTCGGGCGTTCCGTCTCCTCCTCCGCGCTCGCGGTCTCGAAGACGACCAGCTCGGCGCCGACCGGCACCAGGTCGCCGGGCGCGCCGGTGATGGACACGACGCGCCCGCTCACCGGTGCAGGCACCTCCACGGCCGCCTTCTCGGTCATGACCTCGGCCATGACCTGGTCCTCGGTGATCTCGTCGCCGACCTTGACGTGCCAGGCGACGATTTCCGCCTCGACCGTGCCCTCGCCGAGGTCCGGCATCTTGAACACGTAGCGCGTCATGGCGTCTCCATCACGGCCTTGAGGCCCGTCGCGACGCGCGCCGGACCGGGGAAGTACTCCCACTCGAACGCGTGCGGATAAGGCGTGTCCCAGCCCGCGACGCGCTGGATCGGTGCCTCGAGGTTCCAGAAGCACTCCTCCTGGATCGTGGCGGAGAGTTCCGCGCCGAAGCCCGAAAAGCGGGTCGCCTCGTGGGCAATCAGGCACCGTCCCGTCTTCTTGACCGAGGTGCAGATGGTATCGACGTCGAGCGGCACCATCGAGCGCACGTCGATGATCTCGGCGTCGAGCCCGAGGCTGCGCGCGGCCGCTTCGCACACGTACACCATCGTGCCGTAGGTCACGATCGTCACCTGCGTGCCCTTGCGGACGACCTCCGCCTTGCCGATGGGCACGGTGTAGTAGCCGTCGGGGACCTCGCCCTTCGGGTGCGTGCTCCAGGGCACGGCGGGCTTGTTCGGCTCGCCGTCGAACGGCCCGTTGTACAGCCGCTTCGGCTCGAAGAACACCACCGGGTCGTCGTCCTCGATGGAGGCGATCAGCAATCCCTTCGCGTCGTATGGATTCGACGGCATCACGACCTTGATGCCGCAGACGTGCGTGAAGATTCCCTCCGGGCTCTGCGAATGCGTCTGCCCGCCGCGGATGCCGCCGCCGCAGGGCGTGCGGATCGTGACCGGCGCGAAGAACTCGCCGGCGCTGCGATAGCGCAGGCGCGCGAGCTCGCTGAAGATCTGGTCGCAGGCGGGGTAGATGTAGTCGGCGAACTGTACCTCGGTCACCGGCCGCAGGCCGTTCACGCCCATGCCGATCGCCGCGCCCACGATGGCGCCCTCCGCGATCGGCGTGTCGAGCACGCGGTGCTCACCGTACTTGCGCTGCAGGCCGTCGGTGACGCGGAACACGCCGCCGAAGAAGCCCACGTCCTCGCCGAGCACGACCACGTTCGGATCGCGCGCCAGCATGATGTCCATGGCGGAATTGAGCGCCTGGATCATGTTCATCTGTGGCATGGCTCAGCCTCCGAGCTCGGCGCGCAGCTGGTCGCGCTGCTTCTTCAGGTGCTCGGGCAGCTCCTTGAAGACATCCTCGAACATCAGGTCGCGATTGAGGCGCGGGCCCTCGTTCAGGGCGCCGTACTGCGCAGCCTCCTTCCAGCTCTCGTTGACGTGCTTCTCCAGTTCCGCGACCAGCGCGGTGTGGCGCTCCTCCGACCACTCGCCCATGGAGATCAGGTGGCCCTTGAGCCGGTTCACCGGGTCGCCGAGCGGCCAGCGCTCGTAGTCGTCCTTCGGGCGGTAGCGCGACGGGTCGTCACTGGTGGAGTGCGCGGCGCCGCGATAGGTCACGTGCTCGATCAGCGTCGGGCCCGCTCCCGTGCGTGCGCGCTCCGCGGCCCATTGTGTCACGGCGTAAACGGCCAGGAAGTCGTTGCCATCGACGCGCACGCCGGCCATGCCGTAGCCAGGGCCGCGGGCCGCGAAGCTGCGCTGCTCGCCGCCGGCGAAACCCTGGAAGGTCGAGATCGCCCATTGGTTGTTGACGACGTTCAGGATCACCGGCGCCTGGTACACGGAGGCGAACAGCATCGCGTGGTGGAAATCCGCCTCTGCGCTCGAGCCCTCGCCGATCCAGCTCACGGCGATGTCGTCCTCGCCCTTGATCGCGGCAGCCATCGCCCAGCCCACAGCCTGCGGATACTGCGTCGTCAGGTTGCCCGAGATGGAAAAGATGCAACCTTCCTTCCAGTGATACATCACCGGCAGCTGGCGGCCCTTGCACATGTCGCGTGTGTTCGAGAGCAGCTGGCACATCAACTCCACCAGCGGCTTTCCGCGCACCATGTAGAGGCCCTGGTTGCGATAGGAAGGAAACAGCATGTCCTTTGGTCGCAGCGCCATGCACATCGCGACCGATACCGCTTCCTCACCCAGCGACCGCATATAGAAGGAGATCTTCCCGGCGCGCTGGGCACGCTGCATGCGATCGTCGAAGATGCGGGTGAGCACCATGTGCCGCAGTCCCACCTGCAGGTCCGGCACCTCGAGGTGCGGATGCCAGGGACCGACGGCGTGGTGCTCGTCGTCGAGGACCCGGACGAGTTCGACCGACAGGTTCCCGATGTCCCGGACCCGTGCATTGACGTCGGGACGGGCCACGGCGCCGGCCGGCGAAGTCTCGAGGTAGCTGAAATCCGGCTCCTCCCCCGGACGCGAATGGGGTGGTGGGATGTGCAGTCGGGAACGACGGGGCATGGCAGTCTCACTCCGGTGGAAACCCGCGGGAACCGCGCGGTAGATTACTCATCCGTGCCCTCGCCGGTCGACTTCGTTGCGTTGCACTGCAACAATCCGGAACATACATTTCACAAACGAAAGCCTCATGGAAGAAAAAGCGCAACCCCCCCTCGATCGCAGCGATCGACGGATCCTCGACCTGCTGCAGCGCGAGGGCGCGCTCCCCGTGGCCGAGGTGGCATCGCGCACCGGCCTCTCCACCACGACGTGCTGGCGGCGCATCCAGCAGATGGAGCAACGCGGGGTCATCCGCGGGCGCGTGGCGCTGCTCGACCGCTCCGCGCTGGGCCTCGACGTCACGATCTTCGCCCACGTCAAGCTCTCCACCCAGGGGCGCGACGCGATCGCGGCCTTCGCCGGGGCAATCCGCGAGCGACCCGAGGTGCTCGACTGCTACACGACGATGGGCGAGTGGGACTTCATGCTGCGCATCGTCACGAAGGACATCAAGGCCTACGAGGCGTTCTACCTCGACCACCTCTCGAAGCTTCCCAACGTACAATCCATCAACTCCTCGGTGACGGTGACCGTAATCAAGGAGACCACGGTCCTGCCGATCGACTGAGGAGTCGTGCTTGATCCTGCTGCAACTGCTGTGGCTCGCAGTCCCCGTCATCGTGGCCGGGCTGGTGCACCTCGTGGTCCTGAGGCTCGACCTCCTGCCCGGGCTGCGGCGCATGCCGATCGACGGCGGCGCCACCTTCCGGGGCAAGCGCCTGTTCGGCGACAACAAGACCTGGCGAGGCGCCCTGGTCACGATCGGCTGCACGACGATCGCCGCGTGGGCCATGGCGGGCCTGAACGAATGCTGCTGGCACCTCCCGACCCTGGTGCCCTTCGCCGAGGCGCAGCCCCTCGCCTGGGGAGCGCTGCTCGGCACGGGCTACATCGTCGGCGAACTGCCGAACAGCTTCTTCAAGCGACAGCTCGACATCGCGCCGGGCGAGGCCGGCGCCGGCATCTGGGGTCGCGTCTTCTGGGTCATCGACCAGCTCGACAGCCTGGCCGGAATGCTGTTGTTCATTGCCCCGGTGTGGCGGCCATCGCTGCCGCTGCTCGGGGCCATCGTGGCCCTGATGCTGGTTGTGCATCCGGTCAGCGCGTGGATCATGATGAAATTCGGCCTCAAGGACCGCGTCGGCTGAGGCGGACGAGCGCGGCTGCGAAGGCGATGGCGCGCGAGGAGTTTAGACATGCAGAGTGACCTGATGACCCGACGGTCGGCGATCGCCGCGATGGCAGCGGCCACCGCCATGCTCGGCGGGCCTGGCCGCGCCATGGCCACCGGCGCAGGCAGGATGGTCACGCGCAGGGTGCCGCGGACCGGCGAGGAACTGCCGATCATCGGCATGGGATCGTCGGGCACCTTCGACGTCGGCGACGACGCCGCGAGCCGCGACCCGCTGCGGGACGTCCTGCGCACCTTCGCCGAGGCGGGCGGCAGCGTCATCGACACCTCGCCCATGTACGGCCGCGCCGAAACCGTGCTCGGGGACCTCATCGACGATCTCGGCCTGCATCCGCAACTATGGCTCGCCACCAAGGTCTGGACCCGCGGCCGGGAGGCCGGCGCCCGCCAGATCGACGAGTCGTTCGCCCGCCTGCGTACCGGGCGGATCGACCTGCTGCAGATCCACAACCTGCTCGACTGGCGCGAACACCTGCCGACGCTCCGCGCGCTGCAGGACGCCGGCAAGCTGCGCTACACGGGCATCACGCACTATCGCGCAGATGCCCACGCCGAACTCGAACGGGTCCTGCGCGAGGAGAAGTTCGACTGGCTGCAGGTGAACTACTCGCTGGCGGAGCGGGAGGCCGAGACGCGGCTGCTGCCCTTCTGTCTCGAGCAGGGTGTCGCGGTCATGGTGAACCGGCCGTTCGCGGACGGCGCCTTGTTCGAGCGCGTGCGCGGCCGCGCGCTGCCCCCGTGGGCCGCCGAGATCCACTGTGAGAGCTGGGGGCAGTTCTTCCTCAAGTACGCGTTGTCGCACCCGGCCGTTACCTGTGCGATCCCGGCCACCTCGAAGCCTCGCCACATGCGTGACAATTGCGGGGCCGGGCAGTCGCCGCTGCCGGACGAGCGCCAGCGCGGACGGATGGCGGAATACTGGGAATCCCTGTAGGAGTCAGCCGGTCACGCGCCGCCACAACGCCCGGCCGATCAGTCGGGTCCTGGTCGGCAGGTCGAATCGCTCCAGGTTCGTCTTCACGATACCCTCGGTGAAGCGGGTGCGTTTCGAGTAGTCGACGGCGACGTCGACCAGGACCGGACGGCCCGTGGCGGCGACCGAGAACGCTTCCTGCAGGCCGCCGTCGATGCCCGCATCGTCCGCGATGTGCGCAAACGCGGCCCCCGTCGCCTGCGCGACGCCCGCGAGGTCCAGCGGCCCGAGCACGGTGCAGGTCTTGCGGTTGTAGGGCACCTGCTGCGCCTGCGCGATCTGTGCAAGCTCGCCGTCGTTGAAAACGAAGACGATCACGCCGAGACGTAGCGCGCTGGCGGTGGCGAGTTCGAGTCCCGTCATGCGGAACGCACCGTCGCCGACGATTCCCACGACCTGCGCCGCAGGTCGCGCCAGCTTCGCGCCGATGGTCGCCGGCACGCAGTAACCCATGCAGTTGAAGTCCGTCGGCGAGATGAAGCCGCGAGGCTGATGGATGGGCAGGAGTTCCGCGGCCAGAAAGGTGTGGTTGCCGTCGTCCACCACCACCAGTGCATCGTCGGGCAGCCGCTGGCGCAGCGCGGAGAGGAACCGGGCCGGGTTCACCCGGCCCTTCGGCGAGTGTGCAAACCACGCTTCGAGATAAGCGGCCTTGTCCCGTGCGATGCGTCCGGCCACTTCACCGCCGCGGGCCACGGCCTGCGGGATGTCCGGCAGCACTTCGACGAGCCGCGACAGGACGGCGGCGGAGTCGCCCTCGAGCGCGACGCGCGCCGGGTAATTGGCGTTGAACACCGCCGGATTGATGTCCACGTGGATCAGGTTCGCGGGCGGTTCATAGCCGTAGCTGCCCGTGGCGATTTCGCCGAAACGCGCGCCCACCGCCAGCAGGCAGTCGCAGTCCTGAAAGGCGTTCTCGGCCGCCGGCACCGCGGCGCGACCGAGGCAGAAACCCGCGTGCAGCGGATGCTTGGCCGGAAACGAACTCAGCCCCTGCAGCGTGGTGCTCACCGGTGCGCCCAGGCGCTCCGCGAGCGTCGTGACCTCCCGCGTCGCGTCGACCGCCCCCCAGCCGACGTAGATCCCCGGCGACTTCGCCGCCGCCAGCAGGCGCGCGGCCTCCTCGAGGTCCGCCGCAGTGCAGCGTGCCTCGCGGGCGACCGGACCGTGAAAGGCCGGGACACTGCCCGCATCGCCGGCGATGAGCTGCAGGTTGACCGGAATCTCGACGAACACGGGTCCCGGCTCGCCGCTGGTGGCGACACGCACGGCCTCGTAGATCGTCGGGATGACGTCCGCGTGCCGTTCGACGAGCCAGGTGGCCTTGGTGATCGGCTTGAGGAGCGCATGCTGGTCGACGTCGTGCAGCTGGTAGCGCCGGCCCGTGTCGCGGCGGATGCCGCCCGCAATGACCAGCATCGGGATGCCGTCGAGGAACGCCTCGGCGATGCCACTCGCCGCGTGGGTCACGCCCGCCGCCGGCACGATCACCAGCGTGCCGAGGCTGGTGCCCGAGCGACTGACGGCGTCCGCCATGAAGGCGCCGCCGCCCTCGTCGGTGACCAGCACCGGCGTGATGGTCGGGGAGCTCTCGAGTTCGTCGTAGATCTCGGTGTTGTGTACCCCCGGAATGCCGAAGGTGTAGCGCACCCCGACCGTCTCGAGTGCCTCGCGTAGCAGCGATGCCGCCGTTCGACCCATGGCATTGCCTCCCCGGCAGCTTGACCGAGGATCCTACCGCATTCGCGATCCGCTTCACGTCCGGGTGACCTTCCCGGCCAGGCCCCGACCCGCCCCGGGTGTTCCCGGCGGTACACTCCACCATCGATCGGCAGGTGCACGGGTGGGCAGATGGACGACGTCAGTATCGCGGTCATCGGCGCGGGCATGGCGGGACTGACCTGCGCGCGCGAACTCGCGCGCGCCGACGTCCGGGTCACCGTGTTCGAGCGCTCCCGCGGCCTGGGCGGCCGGCTCGGCACGCGACGCCGGGGCAACCTCGCCTTCGACCACGGCGCGCAGTTCATCACTGCGCGCAGCCGCCCGTTCGTCAGGTACGTCGAGATGGCCACGCGGTCCGGGGTGTTGCGCCCCTGGCACCCGACGATCATGGAGGACGAGCGCTCCTGGGACGCACCGATCGACGACTGGCACGTCGGCGTGCCCGGCATGAGCGCCGGCGTGCGCCCGATGTCGCGCAGCATCGACCTGCAGACCGGCGTCGGCGTGCACGAGCTGCTGCAGGGGCAGCGCGGCTGGGAGCTGAAAACGGACTCCGGGCGGTCGAACCGTATCTTCGACGCGGTCGCGGTGGCCGTGCCCGCCCCGCAGTCACTCTCGCTGCTCGGACCGCACGGACGGGCGTTCCGTCACCTGACGGGCGTACGCATGGCGCCCTGCTGGGCGGCCATGATGACCTTCGACCAGCCGATCGACGCAGGCGCCGACGTACGCCGCTGGACCCGGGGCCCCCTGGCCTGGGCCGCCTGCGACTCGAGCAAGCCGCAGCGGCCATCCGGTCCGCAGGCATGGACGCTCCATGCCTCCGTGCCGTGGTCGCGCGATCACCTGGAAGCGGATGGCCCGGAGGTCGCCCGGCTGCTGTTGCGGGAGTTCGCAGTCGCCATCGATGCCGCGCTTCCAGCGCCCTCGCACCTCGAGGCGCATCGCTGGCGCCATGCGCTGGTGGAACAACCGCTCGGCCTGCCCTGCCTGGTGGACGAGGAGATCGCCGCGGGCGCATGCGGGGACTGGTGCATCGCACCCCGGGTAGAGGCCGCCTTCGAGAGCGGGCGCGCGCTGGCGCACTCGCTGCTTTCCATGGTCGGGATGGTGACGCCTGCCGCCCTGCGCTGACGGGTTCAGGGGCCGCGAGGCAGGCGCCCGACGATGCCCGGGCGCGTCAGGCGTACGCGGGCGCCGTCGTCCGCGAGCAACTCGTACAGCCCCCAGAGGCCGACGGCGACGACGAGCGGAACCACCTCGTAGATGACCCGGTAAAGGAGCACGGATGCCAGCAACTGCTCCGGCGGTACGTGCGGCAGCAGCAGCAGCAGCATCGATTCGAGCACGCCGAGCCCCGCGGGCACATGGCTCACGACGCCGACCAGGATGCTCGCGAGGTAGACCGCCACGAACGGCAGGAACGACAGCTGGGCGGATTCCGGCAGCAGCAGATACAGGATCGAGGCGACCAGACAGACGTCGACGAGCCCGACCACGATCTGCAACGCGGTCATGCGCGGCGTCGGCAGGTTCACGGCCCAGCCGCCCAGGCGGATCGGCGTCTTGCGCAGGTGCACGAGCAGCAGGTAGCCGGCGTCCTTGACGAGGCCCAGGCAGCCGAGCGCGAACAGCCAGTCCCTCGAGATGCGGAACAAGGGTGCGAGCTGGTCGGCCCCGAACACGAGAGCCAGGTCGAGCAGCAGGCCGAACGCGAGTGCGTAGGGTAATCCGCACAGCAGCACCGTCGCGCCCACCTCCATGGCGCTGAAGCCGGCAGGGGAATACATCCGGTAGCGCATCGCACTGCCGCTCAGCAGGGTCTGGCCGATCGCGTGGCCGAGCGGAAACGCGATCAGCGCCGTGAGGACCGGCTTCGCCCGGCCGATGCAGTGCTTGACGTAACGGACGACGGCGACCTCGTACGCCGCCAGGGCGGTAAAGGCGCCCACGGCGCAGGCGGCCGCCAGCAGCAGTCGCTCGCGCGACACGAGGCGCATGTTTTCCAGCACGTCCGCGACGCTGATGCGCTGGAACGTCCTGAAGAGAATGTAGGCCGCGAGGCAGGCGATCATCACGCTCGCCGATACGGCCATGGCGGTCTTGAGGCGGCTGCGACGCGGGTCGGGCATGCAGCGATTCTAGGGGCTGCCCCGGCCAGCAGGCGCCGGTTTTGAGTCGTGAATGATTCTCATTCTAAATCCGGTGCCTGCAACGTCGCAACCAATCGGGACCCGCCGTGTCGAACAGCCCGTTGCCGCGTAGAATTGGATCCAGTCGAATATCAGGAACCTTGGCGTCCAGGAGAGCAAGTCAATGTCCGAAAGAAAGTTTCCCCGTCGCGAGGTGCTGAAGGGTGCACTCATGGGTGTCGTGGCCGTGCCGGTCACCGCCCTGCTCGGCCGCGCCGAAGCGGCCACCGGTCCGGTCGATCCGAACGAGCCGCAGGCCAAGAGCCTGGGCTATGTGACGGATGCCAGCCAGGTCGACGCCAAGGCGAATCCGAACTACAAGCCCGGCCAGCTGTGCTCCAACTGCCTGCAGGTGCCGAAGGGCAAGGAAAGCGGCGCCATGATCCCCTGCAACATCTTTGGCGGTCGCCCCGTCGATGCCAAGGGCTGGTGCAAGGTCTACGTGAAGCGCCCGTAAGCGCTCACGGGCCTCACGCCTGACGACGGCGCGACCGGGCAACCCGGTCGCGCCGTCTTGCTTTGCGGGCCTCGGAATCCATCGCCATGATTCCCGACAGCGCCTCTGATCTTGCCGCCAGACTCCCCGCGCCGCTGGCCCCGATCGCGCGCCTGGCGCTCAACCTGCGCTGGGTCTGGAGTCACGCGATGGATCGGGTCTGGGAGGCGCTGAACGCCGAGATCTGGCACCAGACGCGCAACCCGATCCTGGTGATCCAGAACACGCCGCAGGGCCGACTCGAGGAACTCGCGCGCAGCCAGGACTTCGTCGAGCGGCTGCGGCGCCTCGAGCGGCGCGAAGCGGAGTACCGCGCACGCCGGAGCTGGTTCCAGGAAAACTGCGGGCTCGACCCACCGCCCGTGACGGCCTACTTCAGCATGGAGTACGGGCTGACGGACGCGCTGCCGCTCTACTCGGGCGGGCTCGGCGTGCTCGCGGGCGATCATCTCAAGACCGCGAGCGACCTCGGCGTCCCGCTGGTCGCCGTGGGCCTTTTCTATCGCGAGGGTTACTTTCGCCAGATGCTCGATGCGTCCGGGGCGCAGATCGAAATCTATGCCTTCAATTCCCGGGACACCCTGCCCGTGCAGATGGTGAGCGATGCCGCCGGGATGCCGCTGCGCGTCACCATCGAACTGCCGGGCCGCGACCTGCGCGTCCGGATCTGGCGGGTCGCCGTCGGCCGCGTCGACCTGTACCTGCTCGACAGCGACGATCCGCTGAACTCGCCCTTCGACCGCGGCATCACGGCCAAGCTCTACGGCGGCAATCGCGAGGCGCGCCTGATGCAGGAGGTCGTGCTCGGTATCGGCGGCTGGCGCGCGCTCGAGGCACTCGGCATCGAGGTGGACGTCTGCCACCTGAACGAGGGGCACGCCGCGCTCGCGACGATCGAGCGGGCGAGATCGTTCGCGCAGGCGCACGGTTGCGACTTCTTCACGGCGCTCTGGGCCACCCGGGGCGGCAACGTATTCACGACCCACACGCCTGTCGCCGCGGCCTTCGACACCTTCCCGCTGCCTCTGCTGTACAAGTACGGCCTGCGGTATGCGCAGCACGCGGGCCTCGAGCCGGCGCAACTCGTGGGACTCGGACGAGCGGAACCGGACGACACCGACGAACCCTTCAACATGGCGTACCTCGCCGCGCGAACCTGCGCGCGCGTCAACGGCGTCAGCCAGCTGCACGGCCGGGTCAGCCGCCGCATCTTCGCACCGCTGTACCCGCGCTGGCCGGAACCGGAAGTGCCGGTGACGCACGTGACCAACGCCGTGCACGTCCCCTCCTGGGATTCGCCGTGGGCCGACACGCTGTGGACCGAAGCCTGCGGCAAGGAACGCTGGCTCGGCGCGCCCGAGCGCCTGCCCGAGGCAGTCGCCCGGCTCAGCGATCACCAGCTGTGGGACTTCCGCGCGATGGAGCGCCGTGATCTCGTCGACTATGCCCGTCGCCGCCTCCTGCGGCAGCTCAACCAGCGCGGCGACCGCGAGGATTCGGCGGCGGTGGCCGCCGATGCCCTGGATCCCAACGTCCTGACGCTCGGCTTCGCGCGCCGCTTCACGGAGTACAAGCGCCCGGCCATGCTGCTGAGCCAGCCGGACCGGCTCGCCAGGCTGCTCGGCCACCCGACGCGCCCCGTGCAGGTCATCATCGCGGGCAAGGCACACCCGCGCGACGAGCTCGGGCGTTCGTTCGTGCAGCAATGGGCGGAGTTCGTCCGTCGCCCCGACGTCCGCAGTCGTGCCGTCTTCCTCGAGGACTACGACATGGCGCTCGCCGAGCAACTCGTGCAGGGCGTCGACGTCTGGATCAACACGCCGCGCCGACCCTGGGAGGCAAGCGGCACGAGCGGCATGAAGGTCCTGGTGAACGGCGGCCTCAACCTCTCCGAACTGGACGGCTGGTGGGCGGAAGCCTATTCGCCCGAAACCGGATGGGCGCTCGGCGACGGCCGGGAGCATTTCGAACCGGACTGGGACGCGCGGGAGACCGAGCAGCTGTTCGCGCTGCTCGAGCAGCAGGTCGTTCCGCAGTTCTACGATCGCGACGCGGACGGCGTGCCGCGCGCGTGGGTCGCACGCATCCGCGCGAGCCTCGCAGGCCTGACGCCCCGGTTCAGCAGCAACCGGATGCTCGCGGAGTACCTCGAGCGCCTGTACCTGCCGGCGGCACAGAGCTTCCGGCGCCGTGCGGCAGGCCACCTGCAGGTCGCGCGGGAGCTGCGAGCCTGGTTCCGGCTCCTGCGGCGGCACTGGCACGCCCTCCACTGGGGCAACGTCGAGGTGGAGACGACGGGCGACCAGCGGACGTGGCGGGTCCAGGTGTACCTCGGCGAGATCCCGCCGCAGGCCGTCGCGGTGGAACTGTATGCGGAGCCCGGGGCCGGCGGGATGCCGGAGCGCCATGCCATGCACGCGGATCACCCGCTGAGCGGCGCGGCCGGCGGGTTCCAGTATGTCGCGACAGTCCCCGCGGGGCGCCCCGCCACTGACTACTCCCCGCGCGTCGTCCCGCGCCACCCCGAGGCGCAGGTGCCCGGCGAGGCACGTCACATCCTCTGGCATCCACGGTAACCCCCGCGACTCGCCGCCCCCTTGAAACTCCCCTGGCCGCTCGCATGTATGGCCGCATGCAAGGGTCGCCGGTGCGGCCCGGAACAGGAGGAACCGTCATCATGCGAGTCATCAAGTGGGAGCCCTTCCGCGACGTCGACGACGTCTTCGATCGTTTCTTCGCTGAAACACTGCGGCGCTGGCCGCGGCCGCAGGCCGAGGGCCGCGCGGCACTCGACTGGGCGCCTGCCGCCGACGTCAGCGAGACCGAAGTGGAATACCTGATCAAGGCCGACCTGCCGGCGGTCCGCAAGGAAGACGTCAGCATCACGGTGCAGGACGGTGTACTGACCCTGACCGGCGAACGCCGGCAGGAGAAGCACGACGAGTCCGAGAAGGTGCACCGCGTCGAGCGCGCCTACGGCAGCTTTGCGCGCCGCTTCGCGCTGCCGGAGAACGCCGACGAGCAGTCGATCCGCGCGGAAAGCCGCGACGGTGTGATCCTCATCCACATCCCGAAGCACAAGGTCGTCGAGCCGCAGCCTCGGCAGATCGAGATCCAGTAGCGATCGGGCGGACAGGGGCCCGGGGATCGTCGGAGCCGCACGCGGGATGACCGGCGTGCTCCGGCCGTCCCCGCCCCCGCCGTCCGCATCGCCGCGCTTCGCCGCCGGGCCCCCTATAATCGCCGCTCAACCCGGCGAGGATACCGCCCATGACGACGACGAAAGGCACGGCCGACATCTGCGACGAGCACGGCGAGCAGGTGCAGGTGTGCGAGCCGCTGTTCCAGATCTATGGCGGCAGGCACGCGTTCTCGGGTCCGATGAGCACCGTGCGCTGCTTCGAGGACAACTCGCGGGTCAAGGAAGCCGTCGAGGGACCCGGCGAGGGTCGCGTACTCGTGGTGGACGGTGGTGGTTCGCGGCGCCGGGCACTCTTTGGCGACAAGCTCGGCAGCGCAGCCGTGCGCAACGGCTGGGCCGGCGTGGTCGTCTATGGCTGCATCCGCGACTCCGCCGAGCTCGGCCAGATGAACCTCGGGCTGCGTGCGCTCGGCACCATGCCGCTGCGCAGCGACAAGCGCGGCGAGGGTGAGCGCGACGTGCCCGTTCGCTTCGCGGGTGTCACGTTCCGGCCGGGCGAGCACATCTACGTCGACGAAGACGGCGTCGTGGTGTCGCACGGCCCGCTGGCCTGAAGGGGGAGGAGCCGCATGTCCCGAACGGTGTTCTGCACTTTCCTGCAGCGCGAGGCCGAGGGCCTCGACCGCGTCCCCTATCCGGGCGCCCTTGGCCAGCGGATCTTCGAGAACATCTCGAAGGAGGCCTGGCAGCAGTGGCTCCGGCACCAGACCATGCTCATGAACGAGTACCGCCTGTCGCCGATCGAACCCAAGGCTCGCCAGTTCCTGGTGGAGGAAATGGAGAAGTTCCTCTTCAGTGGTGGCGCGAGGAAGCCCGACGGGTTCGTCGAGCCGGGCGCCTGAGCCGGCGCCCCGGGATCAGCGCCGGGACGCGCCGGTGAACGCGTACCACGCGAGCAGCGCCCAGGCGGCCATGAACGATACCCCCCCGACCGGCGCCACGGCGCCCAGCCAGCGGGGTGCGCCGGCGGTCATCAGGTAGATCGATCCGCAGAAGAACAGCACGCCCGCCAGCATCAGGCGCGCGGACCAGCGCAGCGGTGCCACCCCCGTTGCCCCACGGGCGGCCAGCCCCACGGCGATCAGGCCGAGAGCGTGCAACTGCTGGTAGGACACGCCGGTCTGGAAACTCGCCAGTCGCTGCGGCGTGAGCCGGGCCTGCAGCACGTGTGCGCCGAAGGCGCCGAGGGCCACGCCGACCAGCATCAGCAGCGCGCCCAGCGCGATGCAGCGCCACGCGAACCGCTCCGCCTCGTTTCCGCCGCCCGGCGACAGGTCATGCATCCGCGTCGTCATCGGTCACCCTCGCCACCAGCGTCGCGACGGGCTTCGGCAAGCCGATCTTCGCCGGTTGCCGTGCGTCGTACCAGCGATAGCGATCGTCGTCCCGCAGGGACTCGGCCTTGCCGAGGCAGTGCACGACGAGCGGCTTCATCTCGTAGTCGAAATGGCTGAACGCATGTCGGATCGACTGGCCGCGACGCAAGGCTGCGGAGCCCGACAGGTGCTCACGACACCACTGCTCGGCGTGCGCGCGCGTCGGAAACTCCGGCAGGCCCCACAGGCCGCCCCAGAGGCCGCTCGGCGGCCGCCGTTCGACCAGCACCTTGTGGCCGCCCCGCATCGCGACCACGAGCCAGGCGTCGCGCAGCGGCCGCGAAACCCGGGGTCGCGGGGTCGGCAGGCGATCCTGCAGGTTGTCCGCGCGGGCCACGCAGCCCGCACTCACCGGACACAGCAGGCAGGCCGGACGCGAGCGGGTGCAGACGGTCGCGCCGAGATCCATGATCGCCTGCGTGTACTCCGCGGCACCTTCGACCGGCGTGCAGGCCTCCGAGAGCGCCCACAGGCGTTTCTCGACGGCCGGCGCACCCGGGTAGCCCTCGACCCCGAAGTGACGGGTCAGCACGCGCTTCACGTTGCCGTCGAGGATGGCATGGCGCTCCCCGCGTGACAGCGACAGGATCGCACCGGCGGTGGAACGCCCGATGCCGGGCAACGCCATGACCGCCTCGAGTCCCTGCGGGAACTCTCCGCCGTGCCGGGCCACGATCGCCTGCGCGGCACGCTGCAGGTTGCGCGCGCGCGCGTAGTAGCCGAGGCCGGACCACAGGTGCAGGACCTCGTCGAGCCGCGCTTCCGCGAGCGAGCGCACGTCGGGAAAACGCTGCACGAACGCCGCGAAGTACGGCACGACGGTCGCTACCTGGGTCTGCTGCAGCATGATCTCCGAGACCCACACGCGGTAGGGTGTCGGATCGCGCTGCCAGGGCAGGTCCTTGCGTCCGTCGAAAGCGAACCACTCGAGGAGCCGTGGAGCGAACCAGCGCGCGGCGGCGACGTGCACGCGACGCTCAGGTGCAGACAACCGGCGTGTCCTGGCCGGCGCGACAGCCGTCCGGGTAACCGTACTGCTTCCAGTAGTCGACGATGCCGATGCGCTCGGACAACTCGCCGAACCGCGGGTCCCGGCGCAGTGCGGCGCCCTCGGGGGACCAGGCCATCATGAGGTCCCAGTGCCGGGTCCAGGCGTCGGGCGCCCTGTCCAGCGACTCGAACAGCAGCTGGTAGACGAGGTCGACCTCTCCCAGCTGCAGGTACGGCTGCACGAGATCGAACTGCTTCGCGACCTGCGGATCGACCGCGCGCAGCGCGGCCACCACGTCCGGACGAAGCGCCGGATCGGCGAGCGCGTCGACCAGCCGGGTTGCCACGGAACGCAGCTCCGGCGGCAGGTCCTCCTGCAGCACGATCACGCGACGGGCCTCGTCCCAGCGGCCGTGCCGCATCGCGATCGCGGTCTCGAGGCCGTGGATGCTCTTGCTGAGCCCGAGTGCCTGGGCCTCCCGTGCGTAGCGCAGCGCCTGCTCGTCCTGGCCGAGGACCAGGTACGTATGCGACAGATTCGAGGCGAGGATCGCCGAGCCCGGGTCGAGTTCCTGCGCCCGCCGCGCCTGCTCGAGTGCGGCCTCGAGCCGTCCGACCCGGGCGAGCAGGATCGAGTACCAGTGATGCGGCGTCGGCTCGTTGGGCTCCAGCGAAATGGCGAAGAAGAAGCCTGACTCCGCGTCGAGCAGGTCCCCGCGGTCGGCATTGATCTGGGCGAGCACCGCGTGTGCCTCGCCGATGTTCGGGTCGATCGACAGCGCCTGCCGGGCGGCGGTCTCGGCCAGCGGCAGGAACGTTTCCTCGTCGCCCTCCTCCCGTGTGTAGCCGGGAAGGACGACGTAGGTCGACGCGAGCGCGGCGTGTGCACGGGCGAAACCGGGGTCGAGACCCAGCGCCCGCTGGTACAGCTCGATCGCCCGCTGCAGATTCTCCTCGCCGCGACGTTTCCAGATCGCGCGGCCCTGCAGGTAGAGTTCGTAGGCCTCGACGTTCTGCGTCGGCGCCTTGTCGCGTACCGCGAACTGCTGGTCATTCGGGGCCAGCTCGATGCGCAGCTTGTCGACGATGGCCGCCGCGATCTCGTCCTGTACCTGGAAAATGTCCTCGAGCTGCCGCTCGTAGGTCTCGGACCAGAGATGGAAACCCGTCTCCGAGTCGATCAGCTGCGCGGTGATGCGCACCTGGTCGCCCGCCTGCCGTACGCTGCCCTCGAGCACGGCCGCGACGCCCAGCTCGCGCCCGACCTCGCGGATGTCCACGTTGCGACCCTTGTAGGCAAACGACGACGTCCGTGAGGCCACCTTGAGTCCGGGCACCCGGGCCAGCAGATTCAGGAGCTCCTCGGACATGCCGTCGCTGAAGTAGTCGCGCGCCGGGTCACCACTGAGATTGGTGAAGGGCAGCACGGCGATGGAATCGTGCGGCTCCCCCGCCTGGGCCCGGCCGAAGCCCCGCTCGTAGAGCAGGTAGCCGAGACCGGCCATCAGCAGCAGGACGACCACGGCGTAGGCGATCCGCAGCTTGATGTGATCCGCCCTGGGCGTGCCGGCCACGGGCTCGGTGCGCTCGATGCCCTCGGGCCCGACGTCGAAGACCCATGCCAGGACCATGGAGACCGGGAAGCCCACCAGGAGGAACACGACGACGAACGTCACCGTCCACTCGGGCAGGTGCAGCGCAGGCAGCACCACCGAGGATGCCTCGGTGACGGCCCAGGCGATCGCAAGGTAGCCAAAGCCTACCTTCCCAACCCGACGGCGCTTCAGTTCCTCGACGAATGTCATCGGATCCCCACCCTGCCCGACGCCCTATTCTCCATCAATCCTGGGCATTGGACACCCGGCGGGGGTCATTTGTTGCAGATGTTGATGTCTCCGTTCAGGGTCTTGATCCGCACGCGGGCCGCTCCGGCGCCCTCTCGGAAGCGCCATTCGCTGCCGGGCGCGTATTCGCTGGTGCGCACGGGCTTCGGTCCGAAGCAGTTGCGGATGTCGCCGTTGAAGCTCGACACGTCGAATTCGGCCCCGATGGGGCCCTCGAGGTCGAGCCGCACGTCACCGCTGATGCTCTCGACATCGAGCCGTGCGTCCGCGGCCAGGCGGCCCTTCAGGCCGAGGTTGCCGCTCGTCGAGCGCAGTCGCGACCGGCTCGCCTCGCCCATGGCGATCGTGACGTTGCCACTCACGGTATTGCCGTTCACCTCGCCCGCCAGGTTCGTGAGCCGTGCGTCGCCGCTGACGGTAGTGACGGTGAGCAGGCCCGGCTTGCCCGAGCCGGCGACCTCGACGTCGCCGCTCACCGTCTTGCACTCGACGTCCTCGGCACCCGCCTGGGTACGGATATCGCCGCTCACCGACTGCAGTCGCTGCGATCCACGCAGTCCCTCGACGAGGATGTCGGCGCTCACCGTGTTGATCGCGAGGTTGCTGCCGGCCGGAACCTTCAGGACCAGCTCGGTGCCGTCCACCCTCGAGGAGTGCTTGGGCAGGATCACCTTGACCCGCGTCAGCTTGCCATCGGTGCTGAACTCGAGTCGCTCCGAGCCCGAGCCGAGCTCGCCCGTGACCTCGACCTCGTTGCGGACCCACGCGATGACGGACACCGAGCCCTCCGTGTTCGAGATCTCCACCTGCCCGGCTGGATCCACCGCGGCACGCTCGTTGATCGGCGAACCCGCCAGCGCGGCCGTCGGCGCCATAGCACTGCGGCGAGCAACGCCAGGCTCGGCGCCATGCCGACTCAGGTCGTGCCGTATCGATCAGAATCTTCATAGCTGGATCCTCGTCTCTTCCGGGGTGGCGCCGCCCGTGGCGGTGCCGGTGATCTGGTTGACGCTCGCGAGCACCGCGAGTTCGTCCTGGTAGGTGTTCAGCAGGAGTTCCTCGAGCAGGGGATCGCCGGGCCGCAGTTCGAGTGCAGCGTTGATCTCGGCACTTGCACGCCGCAGTTCGGCCAGGTTCGATTCGAGTTTCTCGCGAGCCGCCGGCGGCATCCGCTCGATACGGGCCGACAGCGAGCGCAGCAGCTGCAGGCGCGCAGCGTCGTAGGTCGGGCCGAGCACCTGGCCCGGTCCGAACGCCGCGGGGCTCGGCGTCACCGGCATCTGCACCGCAGCCGTCGTGGCCACCGGCGGGTCGCCGCGCCGCAGGAGGCTCGCCGTCAGCAGCGACGAAGCCGCGACGAGCACGATCGCCGCGGCCGCCGGCCAGAACCAGCGTCGGGACGTCTGCGTCCGCTGCGGCTCGAGTCCTGCCTGGATGGCCGGCCAGAGGTCCCGGCCGGGCTCGACGTCCCGCGGCAGGCGGGTGAGGGCGTCGTCCAGGCGCGACGCAGATTCCGGTCGTGACGGCTTCATGGTGCCCCCTCCTCGGCGTCCAGGCACGCCGTGAGCAGCTGCCGCGCGCGGTGCAGCTGCGACTTGCACGTACCGACGGCGATGCCGAGCATGTCGGCCGCCTCCTCGTGCGAATACCCATAGAGCCCCACCAGGACCAGGGTCCGACGCGCCCCTGGGGGCAAGCCCGCGATCGCCTGCTCCAGGTCGAGGATCGGACCGTCGTCGTGTCCCGATGGATCGGCGAGCGTCTCCGCGGCCGACTCGTCGACCGACACCTCGTCGCCCAGGAGCTCGCCGCGCTTTCGACCCTGGGCGAGGACGGCGTTCACGGCAATCCGGTGCAGCCACGTGCTGAACCTGCTGCGCCCGGCGAACGCCGGCAGACCCCGCCAGGCCTGGATGAAGGCCTCCTGGGTGCAGTCCTCGGCGGTGGCGGGATTGGCGGTCATGCGCAGGCAGAGTCCGTAAACTTTTCCGACGTGGTTGCGATACAGCTTCTCGAAGGCGGCGGCGGAGCCCCGGGCCGCGGCGGCGACGAGCTCGCGGTCCTCGGCCGCGCGTCGTGCCCGCTCGAACTCCGATTCGCCCTCCGGTCCCGTCAAGCCACACCTCGGCGCTGTTCCCGACCCGTAACGGGTCATCCTACACAGCCCTGTGGGCCGACGGGCCCTGAGGACAGCCCTCTCGAGGACTAAGATGCGGCGGCAAGACGAAAGGTTGGCTGGGAGATCATGAAATGCCTGACGAGGTCCGGATCGAGCGACGCGGTGCAGTGGCAACGGTGATCCTGGACCGCCCTGCTGCCCGAAATGCGGTGGACCCTGCAACGGCCGGGAAGCTGGCGGCAGCCTTTCTCGAGATCGAACGCGACGACGACCTGCGGGTGTCGGTGCTCTGGGGCGCCGGCGGTGCGTTCTGCGCCGGGGCAGACCTGAAGGCCGTCGCCGCCGGATGGGATGCGTCGCGGCTGCAGGCGCCCACGGGCGACCCCGGCGACGCCTGTGGCCCGATGGGACCGACCCGGTTGCAGCTCGACAAGCCGGTCATCGCGGCGATTGCCGGCCATGCGGTCGCCGGAGGGCTCGAGCTTGCGCTGTGGTGCGACCTGCGCGTGATGGAGGACGACGCCGTGCTCGGCGTCTTCTGCCGGCGCTGGGGCGTGCCGCTGATCGACGGTGGAACTGTGCGCCTGCCCCGGTTGATCGGGACGAGCCGCGCGCTCGACCTGGTCCTGACCGGCCGGCCGGTGGGCGCAGAGGAGGCATTGTCTTTCGGACTGGTCAACCGGGTCGTGCCCACGGGCGCGGCTCGCGCGGTGGCCGAGGCTCTGGCGGAAGAGATCGCGGCATTTCCGCAGCACTGCCTGCGCGCGGATCGCCGATCCGTCCTCGGGCAGTGGAGCCTGGACGAAGCGGCGGCACTGCGCATCGAGTTCGCCGGTGGCCGGGCCGTCCTCGAAAGCGGCGAGTCGGCCGAGGGCGCCGCCCGGTTCGTCGGTGGGGCCGGTCGCGGTGGCCGGCCCGCCTAGCGTGGCGCCGTGTCCAGGTAGTTCACCGCCATCCCGAGCAGCGCGCGCAGCCCGACGCCGAGCGCGGATTCGTCGACGAAATAGAGCGGCGAGTGGTTGGACGGCGCCGTGGCCGCGTCCTGGCCCGCCGGCGTCGAGCCGATGAAGACGTACACGCTCGGTATCTCGAGCGCGAAGTACGCGTAGTCCTCGGCGCCGGTCACGTACGGGATCTCGACCACGTTGCCCTTGCCGACCGCCTTTTCGAGCGCCGGCAGGCTGCGCGCCGTGAGCTCGGGCGTATTGACGAGCACCGGAGTGCTTCCGGGCATGATCTCGAAGGTCGCGGTGGCGCCGTTGGCCGTGGCCACGTGCTCGGTCGTCCGCGTCATGCGCTCGATGATCTGCTCGCGCACCGTCGGATCGAAGCTGCGAATCGTACCGAGCATCTCGACCGAGTCGGGAATGATGTTCATGCGAATCCCGCCCTTGATCGCGCCGACCGAGACGACGGCCGGCCAGCGGCTGATGTCGGTCTGCCGGCTCACGACGGTCTGCATCGAGGTGACGATTTCGGACGCCGTCACGATGGGATCCACACCGGCCCAGGGCCTCGAACCGTGCGTCTGCCGCCCGTTCACGAGAATCCTGAACGAGTCCGCGGCGGCCATGATCGAGCCTTGTCGATAGCCGACCTGCCCGGCATTCAGCGACGCCCACAGGTGCAGGCCGAAGATCGCCTCCGGCTCGAGATTGCCGAAGAGATCTTCCTTCAGCATCAGCGGTGCGCCGCCCTCCTCGCCCTCGGGTGCGCCTTCCTCCGCCGGCTGGAACACGAACAGCACCGTACCCGGAAGTTCCTTGCGCATCCCGGCCAGGACCTGCGCCGCGCCCATGAGGATCGCGGTATGGCCGTCGTGCCCACAGGCGTGCATGACGCCGACCTGCTCGCCGCGGTACTCGGTCGTCACCGTGGAGCGGAACGGAACGTCGGCCCGCTCGGTGACCGGCAATCCATCCATGTCGGCCCGCAGCGCGATCACCGGCCCGGGGCGACCGCCACGCAGGACACCCACGACCCCGGTGTGCGCGATGCCGGTGCGGACCTCGAGACCCAGTGCCTCGAGGTGCGCCGCCACCAGTTTCGAGGTACGGAACTCACGGTTGCCGAGTTCCGGATTCTGGTGCAGGTCGCGCCGCCACGTGACCACCTGCGGCCCGATTGCCCGCGCGGCCTGCTCGATCGCTTCGCCGGAGACTTCGGCCACCGCAGGTGCGCCAGCAAGAAGTGACATGAGTGTGACGACGGCAAGGCTGCGGTTCATGGCGGGTTCCGGCGGGTTGGAGGCGCGCAGGATAGCGTGATCGCACGCCCGATGCCCGGGGCGTGTCGCCGGTCGACGGGCGGGCCGTATACTCACCGGGGTATCGATGCACCGGGGACGCGGATGCTGCTCAAGATCCTGTCGGGCGTTCTGGGCGTTGCGGGACTCTGCTGGCTTGCGCTGCTCTTTTCGTCGAGGGCGATTCTCGTCGGCGAGCGTGTCGAGGCCGCCGCGTTGCACCAGCAGCTCGTCTGCACCTATTTCACGGGCAGCGGCACGATGCGCAAGGAATACTGGTACTCGAAGAGCGACCGCTTCGGACGCGCGGCCTGTCCGCGCTGGGAATCCGTGCGGGAACCGGAATGATCGTCGCCGGGCTGAAACGGATCCGGCCAACTGGGAAAACGATGAACACACGACTGCTCCATCTGATCTGCGCCACCACGTTCGCCACGAGCCTCGCCATGACCCCAACCGATGCCTCGCTCGGCCAGGAGGTGACCCCGGCCGTTCCCCGCTCGATCGCCCAGACGCAGAAGCCGCCGCTGCACGGCAAGCAGTGGATGGCGATCACCGGCAAGCCGCTCGCGGCGACCGCGGGATCCATGATGTTCCAGCGCGGCGGAAACGCGGTGGACGCCGCATGCGCCATGATCGCCGCGACCTCGACGATGTGGGACGTCCTCTCGTGGGGCGGCGAGACACAGACGCTCATCTACGACCCGCGCCAGCGCAAGGTCGTGGCCATCAACGGCCTCGGCATCGCCCCGAGCGGCGCGACCCCCGAGTTCTTCCGCAAGCAGGGGCTCGACTATCCGCCGGCGTACGGCCCGCTGGCCGCGGTGACACCCGGCACCCCGGGCGGGCTGATGCTGATGCTCTCCGAGTACGGCACGTTGTCGCTCGGCGACGTGCTCGCGCCGTCGATCGAGCTCGCCGACGGTTATCCCATCGACGCCGAAATGGCCGACAGGATCGAGGCGTCGAAGGAAAGGCTCAAGCAGTGGCCCTACTCGAAGCAGGTGATGCTGCCGCACCTCGGGGAAGCGCGCGAGGCGCCGCGCGCCGGCGAGATCTTCCGGCAGCCCGATCTCGCCGCCACGCTGCGCAAGCTGGTCGAGGCGGAGCAGCAGGCGCTGGCGGCCGGAAAGTCGCGAAAGGAGGCGATCCAGGCCGCCTACGATCGCTTCTACCGTGGCGACATCGCGCAGGAGCTCGTGCGCAGCGTGAAGGAACAGGGCGGCCTCATCACGCTCGACGACCTTGCGAAGTGGCGGCCGCTGGTCGAGGCACCGCTCACGACGAGCTATCGCGGCATCGACGTCTACAAGCTCGACACCTGGACGCAGGGCCCGGCCCTCCTGCAGTCGCTCAACATCCTGGAGAACTTCGACCTCAAGTCGCTGGGCTACAACAGCGCGAGCTACATCCACACCGTCTACCAGGCGATGAACCTCGCCTTTGCCGACCGTGACTTCTATTACGGCGATCCGTACTTCCCGCCCGAGGAGCCGCGCCGCGGACTGCTGTCCAAGGAGTACGCGAAGGCTCGCGCCGCCACGATCGGCATGGAGCGCAACGATGCGGGCGCCGGTCCCGGGGACCCCTACCCGTTCCAGGGCGGGCAGAACCCCTACTCGAAGCTGCTCGAGCAACAGCGGCAGGCCGCGTCGGGCGAGCATGGGCGCGAGCTTTCAGCGGCCGCGCTCGATGCGTTCAAGGCCGGGTTCCAGAGCGGCACGACGTCGGTCGTGTCGGCCGACGCGCAGGGCTGGCTGGTCGCGGTGACCCCGAGCGGCGGCTGGGTCCCCGCGACGATCGCCGGCCGCACCGGCATCGGCCTGAGCCAGCGCCTGCAGTCCTTCGTGCTCGACCCGGCGCTCAACCCCTACAACGTCCTCGAACCCGGCAAGCGTCCGCGCGTCACGCTGACGCCCAGCATCGCGCTCAAGGACGGCAAGCCCTGGCTGGCGTTCGCGGTGCAGGGTGGCGACACGCAGGACCAGAACCTGCTGCAGTTCTTCCTCAACGTCGTCGAGTTCGGCATGACGCCCCAGGAGGCGGCCGAGGCCGCCAACTTCAACAGCTACCAGATGCGCAGCTCGTTCGACGCGCACGAGTCGCAGCCCGGGCGCCTGGTGCTCAACCAGTCCGTCCCGCAGTGGGTGCGAAGGGAGCTGGCGCTGCGGGGCTACAAGCTGGAGTTCGAGACCCGGACCTCGGGGCCGATCAACGCCATCGAGCTCGATCACGAGCACGGCACGATGTGGGGTGGCTCGAGCAACCACGGCGAGGACTACGGCATCGCCTGGTAGTCACTCTCCGGCGATGCGCCCGGCCAGCTCGCGGCTGTTCCGCGCGCAGTCGTTCATTGCGACGCCGCGGTAGGCGTTGCAGTTGAGATGGAAGCCGGGAATCCGCGCCGCGCGCGCGAAGATCGCCTCGACGTTCGCGACGTGCCCCGGTGCGTAGCTCGGGATGCCCCGGTCCCAGCGCTTCACGAAGGTGACGTCCGGTTCCTGCGTCAACCCCATGGTCTTCTCGACGCCCATGCGGGCCGTGCGGACGAGACCGGCCCTGTCCTGGTCCACGAGTTCGGGATTGCGCTGGCCCCCGAGCAGGACCCGGATGCTCTTGCAGCCCGGCGGGGCGCGGTCCGGGAAGATGCTGCTGTCCCACAGCACGCCCAGGATCGGCAGCTGCGCCGAGCTGGTCGTGAGCACGCCGAAGCCGTCGAGCGGCTCGGCAAGCGAGCGGTAACCGAAGCCGATCACCGCGATCGGCGAGTAGTCGATGGCGGCCAGTCGCCGGGCAAGCTCGGCGTCGAGGGACTGCGCCATCCCGGCGGCCGCGTACGCCGTCGCGCAGATCACGACACGGTCGACGTCGGCCTCGCTGGTCGCAGCGTGGATCCGGAAGCCGTTGCCCGCGCGCTCCACGGTCGTCACGGGCTCGCCGAGGCGCCAGTCGGCCTCGATCACGCCGTGCAGGTGGTGGACCAGCGTGCCGATGCCGCCCGTCGTGCTCGTGAGCACGCCGCCCGGGCCCGCTTCCTTGCGGCGCTTGGCGATCATGCCGCGGAACAGCCCGCCGTACTCGCGCTCGAGCGCGACCACCAGGGGAAACGCGGCCTGCACGGAGAGCTTGTCCGGCGTCGAACCGTAGATGCCGGCGGACATCGCATCCAGGAAGACGCGGGTGAAGCCCGGGCCGAGCCGGCGATCGCCGAACTCGCGCAGGCTCTCGTCCGCACCGTCACGCCGTGGTGGCACGACGAACTCGCCCAGCATCCGCAGCTTCTGTGGCCACGTCAGGAGTCGCGACTTCGCGAACAGCGGCGGCGACTCGGGCATGCGATGCAGGCGGTCGGTGTAGATGTAGCGCTTGCGGGCGAGGTCGGAACTCGGCAGCAGGTATTGGGCGGCGCCCGAGTCCTGCACCAGCTGCAGGCCGTCGGGCTTGTTGGTGAGAAATCCGTTCGCGCCGGCCTCGAAGCGGAAACCCTCGACCTCCTCGGTGTGCAGCGCCCCGCCGGGGGCGGGATTCGCCTCGAAGATCACCAGCTCGGCGGCGGGCAGGGCTCGCTTCAGGTAGAACGCCGTCGCCAGCCCGCTCAGGCCCGCACCCACGATTCCGATACGCATGTTCGATCCCGTCATCAGTCTGTCCAGAGGGTTCCCGGCGGAGACTCAGGGCCCCGCGCCGCGCACTCGCTGGTCACGAATCAGCATCGCGACCAGCGTGACGATGGTAATCGGCAGCACGAATCCCATCATGATCGCCGAATACTCCTCGAGCGCGTCGTGCTGCCGGGCACCGAGGATGAGGTAGGTGACGTAGGCGACGTAGTAGGCCAGGAACAGCAGGCCCCGGCCGCGACCGATCTCGCGGCCCACGGCAAACACCGGCAGGCACGCGACTGCAACTGCGATCATCACCCAGAGGTCGAAGTTGAGCACGGCCGCTGCGATCCCCAGACCCGAATCGCTCACCAGGCCCGACAGTCCGACGCAGCCCAGGATGTTGAACGTGTTGCTGCCGATGACGTTGCCGACGGCAATGTCCCGTTCACCGCGCACGGCGGCCATGACGGACGTCGCGACCTCGGGCATCGAGGTACCGGCCGCAATGATCGTGAGGCCGATGACCAGGTCGCTGACGCCGAGGGCGCGTGCAAACGCGACGGACGCATCGACCAGCCAGTTCGAGCCCAGCACCAGGAGCGCGAGCCCCGTGACCATGAGCAGGACCTGCGCAGCCCGACGGTCGTCCCACGACCCGCTGCGACGCATGCCCGCTGCGTACTCGTCGCGGACTTCCGCGGTTTCCGCACGCGACTGCCGCACGACGAACACGGTGTACCCAAGCAGCAGTGCCACCAGGAACCCGGACTCCCAGCGGCCGACCCTCCCGTCCAGCGCCATGACACCGAGCATCAGCGACGCACCGATCATGATCGGGACCTCCTGCCGGATGACCTGTGCGTGGACGACGAGCGGCGTGACCAGGGCGCTGATGCCGAGAATGAAGAGCACGTTGAAGACGTTGCTGCCGACGACGTTGCCCACGGCGATGTCGCTGTTGCCGTTGACGACCGCGCCGACCGAGACCGCGATCTCCGGCGAGCTCGTCCCGAACGCGACGATCGTCAGCCCGACCACCAGGGGTGAGATCCCGAACGATGTGGCGATCTTCGAGGCGCCGCGGACGAGCGCCTCCGCGCCGGCGACCAGCGCAACGAGACCCATCACGAAGTACGCAGCGTGCAAGAGCATGATTTCCCCGCTGTCCGGCCGAACGGACGTTCAGTCCCGTGTCAGGCCGTCCCGTCGTTCTTTCCGCGCCGCCGCTGGTCCCGTATCAGCATCGCGACCAGGGTGACGATCGTGAGCGGCAGCACGAATCCGAGCATGATGGACGAGAACTCGTCGAGCGCATCGTGCTCCTTTGCACCCAGGATCAGGTAGGCGACGTAGACGGCGTAATACGCGAGGAACATGAGTCCCTTGCCGCGACCGATCTCGCGCCCCGCGATGAACACCGGCAGGCAGGCCAGCGCCACCGCCAGCATGACCCAGAGGTCGAAATTCAGCACGGAGGCCGGGATCGCCAGCCCGTCCCGGCTCACGAGCCCGGAGACACCGAGGCAGCCCAGGATGTTGAACGTATTGCTGCCGATCACGTTGCCGACCGCGATGTCGCGCTCGCCACGGATCGCCGCCATGATCGACGCGGCAATCTCGGGCATGGACGTGCCGACGGCGATGATGGTCAGGCCGATGATCAGGTCGCTCACGCCGAGGGCGCGCGCGAACGCCACCGCCGCCTCCACCATCCACTCGGCGCCGAGGAGCAGCAGCGCGAGTCCGGCCAGGATCAGCAGTATCTGCACGGCCCAGTGACTGTCCCAGTGGCCACGGCGACTCACGATGTCCGCGTACTCCTCCCGCAGCCGCGCGGTCTCGGCGCGCGACTGCAGCACCAGGAACACCACGTACCCCACCAGCAGCACGAGCAGCACGACGGCGTCCAGCCGGCTCAGCCGGCCATCGAGGATCATGACCATCAGCAGGAACGACGCACCGATCATGATCGGCACCTCCTGGCGGATCAGCTGCGAATGCACCGCCAGGGGAACGATCAGCGATCCGACGCCGAGCACCACGAGAACGTTCAGGATGTTGCTGCCGACGACGTTGCCCACGGCGATGTCGGTGGTGCCATTGACGACGGCGCCGACGGAGACGGCGACCTCCGGCGAGCTCGTCCCGACCGAGACGATCGTCAGTCCCACGACGAGGGGCGTGATCCCGAGCGACAGCGCGATCTTCGAGGCACCGCGGACGAGCGATTCGGCCCCCAGTGCCAGCGCGCCGAGCCCGAGAACAAAGAAGAGTAGGTGGGTGAGCATGATTTCCGCGCCGACGATCGCATCCGGGGGCTTGAACAAAAATTATCGCACGGTCCCCGGCAACGGCGCCGCGCCGCTTGGGTAAGCTGCCCCCATGCCAGTGAACCGTACTGTCTGGCGCATCCCCCGGGCCGGTTCGCTCGCCCGGCTCCGGGCATGCGACGAAACGCTCCCCGACCCTGCGCCGGGCGAGGCGCGTGTGCACGTCCAGGCCGTGGGGCTCAATTTCGCCGATCTCTTCGCCTGCCAGGGACTGTATTCGGCGACGCCGCCGGGCGGATTCGTGCCCGGTCTCGAGTGCGCCGGCGTCATCGAGGCGCTGGGTGCCGGCCCGCCGACCCAGGGCGGATTCGCCGTCGGCGACCCTGTCGTCGCGCTCACCCGCTTCGGCGCCTATGCCACTGCCATCAACATCGGCCTGCCCTACCTCCGGCGTACGCCTGCGGGATGGTCCGCCACCCAGGCCGCGGCGTGGCCGGTGCAGGGTCTCACCGCCTGGTACGGACTGTTGCCGCTCGGCAACGTCGGGCCCGGGAAAGTGGTTCTCGTGCAGTCGGCCGCCGGTGGCGTCGGCTTGCTGGCGCTCGAGATCCTGCGTGCGATCGGCGCGTCCCCCGTGGCCGTCGTGGGCCAGGAGTCCAAGCGCCGCTTCCTGGAGGACCAGCGCGGCCTTGCGCAGGGTTCGGCCGTCGTGCGGGATCCGCGGCGTTTCGCGGCGCAGCTCGACGCGAGCCTGGCGACGATCGGCGCGGAGGGCTTCGACTGCGTGCTGGACGCGGTGCTCGGACGCACCTTCCAGCCGGCCTTCGATCGGCTGCGACCGGAGGGCCGCTACGTGCTGTTCGGGGCCGCCGACTTCATGTCGGCGTCGCCACGCCCGAACTACCCGAGGCTGGTGCTCGACTACCTGCGGCGGCCGCGCCTCGATCCGCTGGCGATGATCTCGACCAACCGCAGCCTCATGGCATTCAACCTGATCTGGCTCTGGGAGCGTGCGGAGCGCCTGCCCGCGGCCTACGCAGAACTCGAGAAGCTGCTGACGAACCCGCCGTACGTCGGCGCGACGTTCCCGTTCGCGCGCGCGCCCGAGGCACTGCGACTGCTGCAGGGCGGCGGAACGATCGGCAAGGTGGTGCTGGTGACCTGAGCCGTCAGGTGCTGGCTGCGAGCTGCTCGCGGTGATAGAGCCGCGCGGCAAGTGCCCAGACGAGTGCCGCGAGTGCGAGCCCCGAGCCGAGGCTGATCGCCCATTCGAGGGCGTCGATCGATTCGCGCCTCAGGATGCGCAGGATCAGCTGGTTCTGCCCGAGGAAGGGCACGGCGAGCATCCACGGCTGGGTCTTGACCGGCGACACCATCAGGTACAGCGTGGGCAGCATCGGCAGGAAAATGAGCAGGGGCAGGTAGCCCTGCGCCTCGCGGTGACTGCGCGCGAACGCGGCCAGCGCCGTCAGGAGCGTCGCCCCGAGCAGCACGATCGGCAGGATCACGAGCAGCAGTCTCGCCAGCGCGTCGGCCGGCACCGCGAGCGAGGTGTCGATACGCCCCACCGGGACCAGCGCGAAGGCGATGCGGTACATCACCAGCGTCACCAGCACCGACAGCAGCGTAAACGCAGCCGTCGCCAGGATCTTGCCGCTGATGATGGCCGCGCGCGACGCGGGCGTCGCGAGCAGCGGTTCCAGGGACTGTCGTTCCCGCTCACCGGCAGTGGCATCGATGGCGAGCTGCATGCCGCCGATGAAGGCGAGCAGGAGCAGCAGGTACGGCAGCATCTGCTGTGCGAGATCGAAGCGTGACCCGGGCGTGGCGACGTCGCGTTGCCCGACCTGCAGCGGCTGCGACACGGACGGGTGGATACCGCGCGTAATGAGCCGCAGCGCGCCGACCTGGCGCGCGTAGCCGTCGAGCAGCGCCCGCGTGCGGGCGATCGTCGCGCCCGACTGGAGCGGACGCGAGCTGTCGAAGATCAGTTCGAGCCTGGCCGGTCGTCCCGAACGCCAGTCCTGGCCGTAGCTGGCGTCGATGCGCAGGATCACCTCGCGCTCCTGGCGCCGCACGGCGTCGTCCGGGTCCGCCGGACCCGGAACGACGTCCACGTCGTTCGCACCCAGCCACGCGACCAGGTTGGGTGCGTGCTCGCTGCCGATCACCGGAAGCTCGAGCGTACCCTCGAGCTTCTCGACCTGCCGCTTCATGCCGAGCGCGCTCATGCCGGCCAGGATGAGCGGCACTGCGAGCGGCATCACGACCAGGGCGACGATCACCATGCGCCGGTCGCGAAACGCGTCCAGCAGCTCCTTGCGCAGGACCACCCAGCAGGCGCTCATGCGAACAACCCCTCCTCCGAGCCGATCGCCTTGACGAACGCATCCTCGAGGTTGGCCTGGCCGGTCTGTACGCGCAGCTCGTCCGGCGTGCCCTGTGCCACGACGCGACCCCGGGCAATCACCACGATGCGATCGCACAGCGCGGCCACCTCCTGCATGATGTGGCTCGAGAACAGCACGCACCGCCCCTCGGCCCGGAGCCCGCGCAGGAACTGCCTCAGCGCCCGCGTCGTCATCACGTCGAGGCCGTTCGACGGCTCGTCGAGCAGCACGTTGCGCGGATCGTGCACCAGCGCCCGTGCGATGGCCGTCTTGGTACGCTGTCCCTGCGAGAACCCTTCGGTGCGCCGGTCGATGAAGTCCTCCATGCCGAGCGCGCCCGCCAGCCGCTCGATGCGCTGGCTGACCAGCGCAGGCTCGAGACCGTGCAGCCGTCCGAAATAGGCGATGTTCTCGCGCGCCGTGAGCCGTTTGTAGAGCCCACGTGCATCGGGCAGCACGCCGAGGCGACGTCGCACGTCGCCCGCGTGCGTGGACGGGTCGAGCCCGTCCACGAGCACGCGGCCGCCGTCCGGCTGCATCAGCGTGTACAGCATGCGCAGCGTCGTCGTCTTGCCGGCGCCGTTCGGCCCGAGCAGGCCGGTGATCTCGCCGTCGACCGCGCGGAAACTCACGTCGTCCACGGCGACGATGCTCGAGCCGCGGGCCCGGAATGTCTTGCGCAGGCGCTGGACCTCGATCATTGCCTCACCGCTCAGGGTTCCCAGCCGTAGGCGCCCGCGAACGGGGGGGTGTCGCCGAGCCGCTCCAGGCACGCGGCATCGAGGCTGCCCGCATCGGCCGACGCGATGAATCGCGCGACGAGACGCGGCACGCAACCGGCGGCCAGGACGTCGTGTCCCTGCCCGGGGGCGATCAGGTGCCGGCCGTTCGGCAGATGCTGCACGACCTGCTCGCCATAGCGCGGCGGTGTCACCGGATCGAACTCACCCGAGAGCAGCAGGACCGGGCGATCACTGAGCACCGGCGCATTGAAATCGGCCGGCCGCCCGCCCCGGGGCCAGACCTCGCACTGCGCGAGCAGCGTCGCCACGAACGCGGTACCCATGAGCGTCTCCGCATCCGCGGGATCCACGGTCAGGCGGTCGGCGTCCTCGCTGCAGATCACGGACAACTGCAGTCCTGCGTCGAACTGCTCCCCGAGGAGCGTCTCGACCATACGCGCCTGCCCCATCAGCACTTCCGGTCGGCCGGCGGCCGCCTCCGCCAGCGAGCGCGGCAGCATCGCCGCGAGCTGCGGCGAATAGGCATAGAGCCGGACCATCCCGGCGACCGTCGCCGCCGTGAGCGGCTCCTCGCGCAGTTCGTGCGTGACCGGATCCCGGTAGGTCACGGGTACCGGCGCCCGGCGCAGCCGTTCCATCAGCCGGTCGAGCGCCGCGCGCGGCGACCCGTACTGCCGGGCGCAGGCCGCGTCGCGCTCGCAGCGGACGAACTGAGCGTCGATCGACGCCTCGAGATTGCGCGCGTGCTCGGCGCCGAGCGCGAGTTCCGGCGGCACGACCGCGTTCAGCACGACGGTGCGCGCGCGGTCCGGGAAGCGCCGCAGGTATTCGAGCGCCACGCGCGTCCCGTATGAAACGCCCACGAGGTTGACCTGCGCGGACCCGTAGGCCTGTCGTACCGCCTCGAGATCGAGCACCGCCTCCGAGGTCGTGTAGAAACGCGGGTCTGCCTCGAGCGCGCTCAGGCATCGCTCGGCGGCGCGGCGGGCCTCGGACAGGTCCGGCGCTGCGGACCCGGGCGAATCCGGATCCTGGTCCGCGTCGCGACACTGGAGGGGGTTCGACCGGCCGGTACCGCGCTGGTCGACGAGCACGACGTTCCGGTTGCGCAGGACCTCGCCGAACGCGGCCGCGGCGGCGGGATAGGCTTCGAGCGCGGATTGCCCGGGCCCGCCGGCGAGCAGGAACACCGGATCCGGCTGCGGACGCTTCGCGGTGCTCGGCACGACGGCGAGTGCCAGCTCGATCATCCGCCCCGACGGCTCGTCACGATTCTCCGGGACGGCATGCCGGCCGCAGTACGCCGCCACGGTGTACGGCCACCCCGCCGTCGACAGCGTGCAGGGCTCGAGTTGCAGGGCACCGACCGTGCGTCCGGACGCGCCGACGGTCGATGTCGTTGCGCCCAGCACGAGCAGGAGCGCGGCGCAACGCCTGAATCTCGCCATGAATCTCCCGTTCCTCCGCACCGCAGAGCGCAAACCTAGCACGGCATCCATGGAACCCGGCAACTCGATTTCGGCTAGGATGGCGCGACCATGCATCGCCTCCCACCGGTCACGCGCGCCCTGCTGATGGCGAACGTGGCGATCTTCATTCTGCAGCAACTCACCGGCAATCTCCTGATCGTGCCGTTCGCCCTGTGGCCCTTCGGTTCGCCGCAGTTCCGGGGGGCGCCCGACTTCCAGGTCTGGCAGGTGCTCACCTACGGATTCCTGCACGGCAGCCTGGCGCACCTGTTCTTCAACATGCTGGCGCTGTACATGTTCGGCGGCGACATCGAACGGCTGCTCGGCGCGCGGCGCTTCCTGATCTATTACCTGGTCTGCGTCGTCGGCGCGGCCGTGGCGCAACTCACCGTGATGGGCGGCATGAACCGTCCGCCGGTGCCCACGGTCGGTGCATCGGGCGGCGTCTTCGGCCTGCTGCTGGCGTTCGGCATGGCATTCCCGCAGCGACGGGTCATGCTGCTGTTCCCGCCGATACCGATGCCGGCCTGGCTGTTCGTGACGCTCTACGGACTGCTCGAACTCTACCTCGGCGTCACGGGCACCCAGGCGGGCGTCGCCCATTTCGCGCACCTCGGCGGCATGGCGGCAGGCTATGCGCTGCTGGTTTACTGGAAGCGTGGCCGCCACTGAGCGGTCCAGGGAGGACACTTTGGCAAGCAAGCGATCAACCGTGAACCAGGCCGCCGCCGAGGAGGCGGTGCGAACGCTGCTGCGCTGGGCGGGCGAAGACCCGAAGCGCGAGGGCCTGCTCGAGACGCCGAAGCGCGTGGCGGAGGCGTATCGTGACTGGTTCTCCGGATACACCATCGACCCGCGGGAGTACCTGCAGCGCACGTTCGAGGAGATGGCGGGCTATGACGAGATGGTCGTGCTGCGCGACATCGAGTTCGAGTCGCATTGCGAGCATCACATGGCCCCGATCATCGGGCGTGCGCACGTGGGCTACCTGCCGACCAGCAAGGTGGTGGGCATCAGCAAGCTCGCCCGGGTCGTGGACGTGTTCGCGCGCCGCTTCCAGGTACAGGAGAAGATGACGGCGGAAATCGCCCGCTGCATCAACGACGTGCTCAAGCCCCGTGGCGTGGGCGTGGTGATCGAGGCCGTGCACGAGTGCATGACCACGCGCGGCGTGCACAAGCGCGGCGTTTCCATGATCACCAGCAAGATGCTCGGTTCGTTCCGCAGCGACGCCCGCACGCGCAGCGAGTTCCTGACGTTCATCGACATCCGCGACCGCAACTAGCATTTCGCCGGCCGGAGCGGGCGCCGACGGGCTCCCCTCCCGGCGGATCCGCCACGCACGGGACCGGTGCTTGCATTCTCCCCGGCCGCCCACAGGTTGCGGGAATTGACCGGCGGCCCGCCGCGCGCAAAGGTAGCGCAAACCCGCCTGCAAGGAGAATCCCGCATGGCACGCAAGCGCCCGCTCCGCGACTCCGGCACCGTCGTCGTGCTCGAGCACCGGTCGTCCATCCTGGCGGACAACCCGCTCGGCGACCCGCACCGGCGCAAGCTGGCGGTGTGGCTGCCGCAGGAGTACGACCGGCGGGTCAGGGGCCCCGGCCGACGGTTTCCCGTGCTCTACGACCTCGTGGGCTTCACGGGCTCCGGTCTCGCGCACCTCAACTGGAAGCCGTTCAGCGAGCACGTCGGCGAGCGCGCCGCGCGCCTCATCCGGGACGGGCGCATGGGCCCCGCGATTCTCGTGTTCCCGGACTGCTTCACGAGCCTCGGCGGCAACCAGTACGTGAATTCGTCAGCCGTGGGTCGCTACGCGGACTACCTCCTGCGGGAGATCATCCCGTTCGTAGACCGCGAGTTCCGCACGCTCGCCTCGCGCGACCACCGCGGTTGCTTCGGCAAGTCCTCCGGTGGGTACGGCGCCATGATCCACGGCATGAAGTACCCGAGCCACTGGGGCGCCATCGCCAACCACAGCGGCGACGCCTGCTTCGACATCGTCTACCGTTGCGACTGGCCGAACACGCTGAACGAACTCGGCAAGCATCGACGTCCGCCCCGCAAGGCGGGCCCCGTGGCGCCTCCCCGCGACACCGTCGCCGAACGCGGCCTGCGCGAGGGGCTGGACGACGGCCGCGTCCGCCGCTTCCTCGACGCGATGTGGAACAAGCCGAAGGTGAGCGGCGCCGAGGTCCACGCGATCATGAACCTCTGCATGGCGGCCACGTACGACCCGGACCCGCAGGCGCCGCTCGGCTTCCGCCTGCCCTTCCACCTCGAAACGGGCGAGTTGCTCGAGCGTCGCTGGCGACGCTGGCTGCGGCACGACCCCGTCCGGCTCGTCGATCGCTACGCACGGAACCTGAAGCGCCTCAAGGGTATCTATGTCGACTGTGGCTGGCGCGACCAGTACCACATCCATTTCGGCAGTCGGCAGCTTTCACGGCGCCTGGCGGACGCCGGCATCCCGCATCGCTACGAGGAGTTCGATGACGACCACTCGGACATCGACTATCGGATGGACGTGAGCCTGCCGTTTCTCTACCGGGCACTGCGACCGTGAGCCGGCCGCGCCTCGGTCTCGCACTCGGCTGCGGATCGGCGCGCGGCTGGACGCACATCGGTGTCCTGCAGGGCCTCGAGCAGCGCGGCCTCGTCCCCGACGTGATCACCGGCGCTTCGGTCGGCGCCCTGGTGGGCGTGGCGCGCGCAGCGGGCCGCCTCGCCGACCTGGAGCGATGGGTGTGCACGCTGACCCAGCGCGACGTCTGGCGACTGGTGGACACGACCTTTCGCGGCGGCGGCGTCATGACGGGCAATCGCCTGATGGAAGCCGCCGCGGCGCACGTCGGTGATGCTCCGATCGAGGGGCTCCCGATCGCCTTCGGCGCCGTCGCCACCGACCTCTACACGGGCGAGGAAATCTGGCTCCGGGACGGCCCGTACATGGCAGCCGTGCGCGCCTCGAGCGGGCTGCCGGGGCTGTTCTCGCCGACCTGGCACGCGGGGCGCTGGCTGATCGACGGGGGCGTCGTCAACCCGGTGCCGGTCTCGATCTGTCGGGCACTCGGCGCGGAAGTGGTGATCGCCGTCGACCTGAGCCGCTCGGTGACGCAGGTCGGGATGCGTGCTCCGGAACGCCGGGAGCACCGATCAACCGCCGACAGCGCACCGGAGGCGACGGCCCCGCGTGCGGCGAGCCAGGAGGGGACGGCCATCCTGGCGAAGTGGTCGGGCCTCGTCGACGGGCTCGTCGAATCCTTCCGCAGCAAGCGCGCCGAGCCCGGCCTGTTCGAGGTCATGTCGAGTGCCGTCAACATCATGCAGGACCGCATCACCCGCAGCCGTCTCGCGATCGACCCGGCGGACCTCGTGCTGCGGCCCGATCTCGCCGATTTCCAGTTGATGGACTTCCACCGCGCCCGCGAGGCCATCGAGATTGGCCGACGGTGCGTCGAGCAGGTCGCTCCACAGCTCGAGCCGATCGCGGCGCAGCTGCTCGCCCGGGACTGAACACGTGAAACGACGACAGCCGGAGCTGGCCGGACTGGCTGCCCCGTGACGCCCGCGGAGCCCGTCGAGGTCTTCCGATCGTTCTGGCGCGCCGCCTGCGAAGAGCGTGGCTTCGTGCTGCACGCCGTCGGGATCGAGTCGCAGGTGGTCTGGCTGGGGCGCGCCTGGGGCCTGCGGGTCACGGCCGGGGACCACGCGGCCGCGCTGGCCCAGCTCGAGCACTACGAACACGAGAATCCGCCGCGCCGCCGGCCGCTGCCGACCGAACCCCTGCACGCGGCTGCGTGGCTCGGGTCGGCCGTGTACGCAGCCGTTCTCCTGTGGGTCGGCTATCTCGCCGGCGGATTCGCACTCGGGATCGACTGGCTCGATGCCGGGGCGCTGCGCGCCGGTGCGACCCGTGCCGGCGAGGTCTGGCGAGCCGTCACCGCACTGACCCTGCACCTGGACGTCGGTCACCTGCTGGCAAACCTTGGCTTCGGCACGGTCTTCGGACTGCTGGCCGGACAGTTGCTCGGGACCGGCATCGCCTGGTCCACCGTGCTGGTCGCGGCGAGCGGCGCCAATCTCCTGAACGCGTTCATCCAGCCGTCGACGCACTCTTCGGTCGGCGCGTCCACCGCGGTGTTCGCCACCCTCGGACTGCTCGCGGCCTACGCGTGGCGGCATCGCCGGGATCAGGGCGATCGATGGGCCTACCGCTGGGCGCCGCTGGTCGCCGGCGTCATCCTGCTCGGTTTCACCGGCGCCGGCGGCGAACGCACGGACGTGCTCGCGCATCTCACGGGCTTCGCGATGGGGACACTCGCCGGCATCGCGCACGCGACGTGGCGGGTGCCACGCGGTGCGCTCGCGCAAGTCACCGCCGGCGGGCTGGCGCTGCTGCTGATCGCCTGCGCGTGGGCGTTCGCGCTGGCCAAGGCCTAGGATCGCCCGCGACGCGGCGGGTGCCCGCGTATCGAGGCCACGGTCAGAGACTGACGCGCACCTCACCGTCCCGCACGCTCACCTTGTACGTCCTGAGCGACTTCTCCCCACGCACCACGTTCAGCACCTGGATGCCCGGCGGGAAGTTGGCCCAGTCGATCACCTCGCCCGTGCGGATGTCGAAGCGCGCCCGATGGAACGGGCACTGCACCTTGCAGCCGTCCAGGATCTTGCCCTTCGCGAGCGGCGCGAAGACGTGCGTGCAACTCGCCTGCGTCGCGTAGAAGCCGTCCTGCAGGTGGTACACGACGATCCTCTCGCCGGCCACGCTGAAGGCCTTCATCTGGCCCTTCTTGATCTCGTCCGTGCGGCAGACAGCGTGCTGTTTCATGGCAGGACCCCGGAGCGATGAACCCTGGGCGAGTTTAGCCGCCCGGGGACGCGCGAGGCGAGCGAATCGAGTCCCGGGCCCGACCCGGTCGCCCCATCGGTCCGCCGTTGCGGGTATCCTCCCGCGACCGACGACCATCGTGGCGCAGCAATGGCCCTAGAGCACCTCAGCGACGAGCAGATCCGCACCTGGACACGCGAACAGAAGGATCGCTGGTGGCTCGCGAACGTCTTCCGCGGCGACATGCCGCAGCTGACGCTCCGTTCGGCGCTCACCGGCTTCCTGCTCGGCGGGCTCCTCAGCGTCACGAACCTCTACGTCGGCGCCAAGACCGGCTGGACGCTCGGCGTCGGCCTCACCTCCGTGATCCTGGCCTTCGCGATCTACCGCGTCTTCTCGCGACTCGGCGCCCGCGACATGACCATCCTGGAGAACAACTGCGTCCAGTCCATCGCGACCGCGGCGGGCTACATGACGATGCCCCTCACCTCGGGCCTCGCCGCGTACATGTGGGCGACCGACAACGTGCTGCCCTGGTGGCAGATCATGTGCTTCACGATCGTCCTGTCGATCCTGGGCGTGCTGGTCGCCTTTCCGATGAAGCGGCGCTTCATCAACGACGAACAGCACCCCTTCCCCGAGGGACGGGCCTGTGGCGTGGTGCTCGACGCACTGTACGAAAAGACGGCGGCCGCCTCGGGCATGTTCAAGGCCAAGGTGCTCACCTTCGCGGCGGCGCTGGCCGGCGGCGTGAGCTTCGTCTCGGGCGAGAACTTCATGCGCCTCGTGCAGCAGAAGTGGCTCGGGCTGCAGTCGTTCTGGCACCTGCCAACCCACCTCGACGGCTGGTACTACGCGCTGGTGGACAAGGGCCTCGCCCCGCTGCCGAAGCTGGCGGGCGTGGACATCCGGCAACTGGCGCTCTCGCCGACGCTCGAGTTCGCGATGATCGGGGCCGGCGGCCTGATGGGGATACGCACCGCCGCCAGCCTGGTGCTCGGGGCCGTGCTCAATTTCGTGGTGGTGGTGCCCGTCATGATCTCGCTGGGCGAGATCCAGCCGCGCGCCGGCTCCATTGCCGAGGGCACGGCGATCTTCGGGCGTGCGTACCTGCTGAACAACTGGGCGTTGTGGTGGGGGATCACCATGATGGTGGTCGCCGCGATGGTGGCGCTGTTTGCGCGACCCGAGGTCTTCGTCGAGGCGTTCCGCAGCTTGAAGCGTCGTCGACGTGACGCGCCGGCGGCCGGCAGCGACGTACTGCAGGCCATCGAACTGCCCCTCCCCGTGTCGTGGATCGGCGTGCCCATCGTCGGGGCGGTCGGCGTATGGATGGCGCACGAGTGGTTCGGGGTCCCCTGGCTGCTCGGTGCGGCCTCGATCCCGCTGATCCTGGTGCTCGCGCTCATCGCGGCCAGCAGCACGGCGCTCACGGCCATCACGCCGAGCGGCTCTTTGTCGAAGATCCCGCAGTTCATCTTCGGTGCGATCGATCCGCGCACGCCCGCGCCGAACCTGATGACGGCGGTGATGTGCTCGGAAGTGGCGAGCAATGCCTCCAACCTGCTGATGGACATCAAGCCCGGCTACATGCTGGGCGCCAAGCCGCGCCAGCAGGCGATCGGTCACGTCATCGGCATCTTCGCCGGTGCACTCGCCGCGACGCCGCTGTTCTTCCTGTTGTTCGGACTCTCCAACTTCGACCCGGCCGCCGGGCGGCCCGTCATGGACACCATGGTGACGGACAAGTTCGCGTTCCCGGCCGCACTGCAGTGGAAGGGCGTTTCCGATCTCGTCACAGCCGTGTTCGGCGGCGCGGACGCGAGTTCGCTGCTCACGACGTCGATCATCTGGTCGATGGGCATCGCGGGATTCGCCGCGCTGGTGATGGAGGTCCTGCGCATCCGCACCCACAACCGGTTCCCGCTCTCGCCGCTGGCGATCGGGCTCGGCGTGGTGATCCCGCCGGACTCGACCTTGATGATGTTCCTCGGAGCCGCGTTCTTCTGGCTGGCGAACCGCCGGTATGGCGCCGCGCCGCACTCGTCGCGGCTACAAGCTCTGGGTCGACGCGCAGGAGCCGATCTGCGCCGGGCTGATCGCCGGCGCCGCGCTGATCGGCATCGGCGACATCCTGGTGAAGGTCTTCGTGTTCGACTGATCCTGTCGCCCGGGGGGCTCTCGGCCAGCAGCGCCAAGGCCGCCGTCAGCGGGCCTCCAGCCGGTCACGGAACGTCAGGTACTCGTCGCAGACGCGTTCGTGGTCCTCGAGCTGGGGGTAATGTCCCACGCCTTCGAGCACGACGACGTCCGGATCCGGCACCAGCTCGCGGTAGCGTGCCGCGAGATGCGCGCCCGACACCGGATCGACGGCTCCGCAGATCAGCCTGCGCGGCACGTTCGACTCGACGAGTGCACCGACCCAGCGTGGCCGGTTGGATCTGCGCTGCTCCATGTAGTTGATCAGACGGGCGAGCGCCTGCCGACCGCCGTCCGCCTCGATGAGCGTCCACAGGTCCTGGAGTTCCTCGCGCGACGGCGGCTGCCGGCCGGAGATCGACAGCATCGTCGCCTCGAACTTCCGGTAGCTCATGGTGCTGGCGAGCAGCGGTCCGAGCGCCGGCATGGCGAGCAGCCGCTGGATGAGACGTGGCCGGTGCGTCTCCGGGAACAGCCCGCCGTTCAGGAACACCATGCTCGCGATGCCGATCCGCCCCTCGCGCTCGCGTGCGAGCAGTTCCTGTGCCACCGTGTCACCGTAGTCGTGTGCAAGCACGTGCGTCGTCGTCACGCCCTGGGCCTCGAGCAGCGCCATGCACAGGTCCGCCTGCAGGGCGATCGGGTACGTCGAATTCCGCGGCTTGTCCGAGAGCCCGAAGCCGAGCATGTCGAGCGCATACAGGGAAAAGCGCCGGGAGAGCGTCGGCCAGACCCGTACCCAGTCGTAGCTCGCGGTCGGATAGCCGTGGATGAGAAGCAGCGGAGGTCGTCCCGCGGCAACGGCGGTACGCACGAAAATGCGGTGACCCGACAGCCGCATCCGGGTGCCGGCCTTGATCCAATCGTCCAGCCGCTGCGAACCTGTCATGCGTCCCCATCCCTCGCCGAGCCTGCCCGCACGGGCACCTGGACCCCAGTATGCTCAGTTCCTTCCCACCCGGCAGCAACGTCATGGTCCAGGGCTCGAGCCGCGGCATCGGTTACGAGTTCGTCCGGCAGCTCCTCCAGTGCCCCGGGCTCGGACTCGTGTTCGCTGCCTGTCGCGCACCGGAGCAGGCCGCGGACCTGCATGCGCTCCAGGCGTTGGATTCACGGCTGCGCATCGTCCGGCTGGACGCCACCTCCGAGGACAGCATCGCGGCAGCGGCGGCAACCGTCGCCGATGCGGCGCCGCGACTGCACCTCATCGTCAACAGCGCGGGCGTGCTGCACGATCCGGTCACCGGCCTGGCGCCGGAGAAGCGGCTCGCCCAGGTGTCCGCGGATGGCCTCGTGCAGGCCTTTGCCACGAATGCTTTCGGACCACTGCTGGTCGCGAAGCACTTCGAGGCTCTGCTCGCCCATCGGGAACGTGCCGTCTTTGCGAGCATCTCCGCACGCGTCGGCAGTATCGGCGACAATCGCCTGGGCGGCTGGTACGCCTACCGGGGAGCGAAGGCGGCGCAGAACATGTTTACCCGGACGCTCGCCATCGAATGGGCGCGCTCGCGCCGTAACGTGATCTGCGTGGCCCTGCATCCGGGCACCACCGACACTGAGCTCTCGCGCCCCTTCCAGGGCAACGTGCCGCCCGGAAAGCTGTTCCCGGCCGAGCGGACCGTGCGGCAGCTGCTCGCCGTGATCGACGGGTTGAGGCTTACGGATTCGGGCCGCTTCCTTGCCTGGGACGGCAGCGACATCCCATGGTGAACGGCGGCCCGACGGACGCCGGCGATCCGCTGCCCATCCTCTACCGGGACGACGCGATCGTCATCGTGGACAAGCCTAGCGGACTGCTGGTGCATCGCTCGCCCATCGACCGGCACGAGACACGCTTCGCGGTGCAGCTGCTGCGCGACCAGATCGGACGCCGTGTTTACCCGGTGCACCGGCTCGACAAGGGAACCTCCGGAGCGCTGGCGTTCACGCTGGACCGCCGGACGGCGGCCGGGCTGTCCGCGGCGTTCGCCGGTCGACAGGTGCGCAAGACCTATCTCGCGATGGTGCGCGGCTGGCCGCCGGCGGCCGGGCTGATCGACCACGCGCTGGAGCCCGTCCGCGACGCGTACGCGCCGGCCGACGACGACGGACCCAGGTCGTGCCGGACGGCGTACCGGACACTGGCAACGGCCGAGTTGCCGGTGCGCGTCGACCGCTATCCGACCTCGCGCTACGCGCTCGTCGAACTCGAGCCGGAGACCGGGCGACGCCACCAGCTGCGCCGGCACCTCGCCCACGTCTCGCACCCGATCATCGGCGACTCGACCTATGGCAAGGGCCGGCACAACCGCCTGTTCGCGGAACGCTACGGCGTGCGTCGCCTGCTGCTTGCCTGCGTGCGACTCGAGTTCGTGCACCCGGCGACCGGGCAGCCGCTCGTGGTCGTCGCGAATCCCGGCTCCGGGTTCGACGAGCTGCGGCAACGACTCAGCTGGACTCCCCGCGCTGCGGACGAGGCGACCGATCTCAGCCCAGCTTCGCCTGCACCTTCGCCCTGAGTGCCGCAATCTCGGCGCGGCGGCCCTGGTCGGCGAGCTCGCGGCCCGGGCGCGGTGCAGCCCGGGCGGCCTTCTCGAGGTACTGGAGTGCCTGGGCGTATTCGCCCTCCTCGTAGAGGAATTCGCCGTAGAAATAGTTCGGGTCGATGCCGTTCGGGTTGAGTTCCAGCGCCCGCGTCAGCAGCTTGCGGGCCTTGTCGGCGTCGCCGAAGCCGATCGGAAAGCCGGGGACCTTGTAGTACAGGGTTCCGAGGCTCGTGTAGGCCGACCCGTCGAGCGCCGCGGCGTCGATCTTCATCGCGGCCTCGAGGTTGCCGCGCGCCTCCTTGGCGAGACCGAGCGCGCCGAGCCCCCCCCTGGCGCCCGCGTAGCTGCTCTCGATGATGGCTTCCCAGATGAGCGCTTCCGCCCGCTTCGGGTTCTGCCGCGCGAACGTCTCGGCACGCTTCTCGAGCGCATCGAAGGCCTCTGCGCGGGCGTCGCCGGCCGGCATCTCGTAGTTGACGTGCGCCCAGGCCTGCTGGATCGACAGCAGCTCGGACTCGAACGTCCTGCCATCCGTTGCGTCGGCACGGCCAGCCACGCAGGCGAGCAGGATTGCGGCTCCGTACAGGATCGAAGAATGCTTCATGGGTGTCGTCCTCTCAGGGTTGGGTGACCGCAGCAGCCGACTCGCCCGCGTAGCGGCGGATCACCGGCAACTGCTTGCGGAGCGCGCCGTCCACGACGCGCGGCAGGATTCCGTTCAGGCGCGCGAACAGCTTCTCGGGCCAGCCGATCACGGACTCGACGCGGTCGCCGGCCAGCATGTCGCACACGGCCTTCGCCACCAGCTCCGGCGGATCCATGGCCACGCCGAGTTCCGCGTTCATGCGCTCCACGGCCGAGGTGTTGATGCTGGTGCGCGTCGCGCGGGGCGCCACGTAGCGGACACTGACGCGGCTGTCCGCCAGCTCGCGCCGCAGCGCTTCCGAGAAGCCACGCACGGCGAATTTCGTCGCCGAGTAGACGGCGTAACCCGGGTAGCCGATGGCGCCGAACACCGAGCCGGTGTTCAGGATGCAGGCCGCCGGTTGACGCTGGAGATGCGGCAGCAGTTCGCGACACAGGTGCATCGGCGCCAGCAGGTTGATCGCAATCGCGAGGTCCAGCTGCTCGGGCGGCTGGTCGGCGAACATGCTGAAGTGGTTCACGCCCGCGTTGTTGATCAGCACGTTGATGCCACCCCGCCATTCGGCGCCGGCGGCGCAGAGGCGCTGTCGGTCCGGACCCCGGGTCAGGTCCGCGGCCAGCGTCCCGACCCGGTCTCCATGGCGCGCGAGTCGTGCCGCCGCACGCTGAAGGGCGGCTTCGTCGCGATCCACCAGCAGTACAGAGGCCCCGCGCACGAGGAGTTCGTCGGCGATGGCGCCGCCGATCCCGCCGCCACCGCCGGTGACCAGGGCGCAGACGTCTCGTGGCTTCATGCGGATCTCCTCTGCAGTTCGGGCATCCCAGCCGGCGTCGCCTCGAGGCCGCGGAAGACGTTGCCATAGAGCCAGTAGATGCCGCGGGCGCAGCGGATCACCGCCTGGCGGTCGTCCGCGTCGGTGAAACGCGCGAGGATCCCGGCGAGGTCGTTGATGTGCTCCTTGTCGAGTTCCCCGTGGCTGCGCAGGTAGGTGAACGCGCTGGTCGGCAGATCGAGCCTCCGCTGGATACGGTCGGCGGCATCGAGGGCCAGCGCGACGCTGGTCCCCTCGAGCACGTGCACCATGCCGAAGAAGCCGAGCGGGTTGCGGCGCATCACGGTGTCCCAGGCATAGGCGATCATCGCCTCGGTCGCCACCGCAGGCTCGGAGGCGGCGGCAGCATCGCGATCGCCGCCCGCGCGCTCGATGTCGTTCAGGATCCACTCGTCGTGACCCGTCTCTTCCTCGAGATAATGGAGAACGGCATCGCGCAGCCACGCGTGCCTGTCCGGCACCCGCGCTCCCACGGCCATGAGCAACGGCACCGTGTGGCGGACGTGGTGGTACGCCTGCGTGAGAAACGCGACGTAGAGTTCACGCGTGACGTCGCCTGCCAGGGCACGCTGGATCACGGGTGCGGACAGCAGGAACTCGCGGTCAGGCGCAGTGGCACGGGCAAGCTGCTCGTGGAGATTCATCGGTCACCTCGTTCGGGCATGGGATCGTAGAGCGACGCGATCAAGGCGCCGTGGCGTTCGAGAATCTCGCGGCGGCGCAGTCGCCCGTTCGAGGTCAGCAGACCGTTCTCGAGGGAAAAGGGCTCGGGGATCCGTGCCCAGCGTCGCACCTGCGCATACTCGGGTAGTCGCGCATTGGCAGCGGCGATCGCATCGTCGAGGTCCGCATCACTCACCGAAGCGTCGTTCACGCCGACGATGGCAACGGCATGGGGTCGCGCCTCGCCATGGACCAGGACCTGCCGGACGCCGGACTGCTGTGCGATCTCGCGCTCGACCCACTCGGGGGCAATGTTGCGCCCCAGGCTCGTGATGAACAGATTGCCGATGCGCCCGCGGACGTACAGGTAGCCCTCCTCGTCCAGCTCGCCGAGGTCGCCGGTGGCCCACTCCTCGCCGGGCGGGCGCGGCGGCTGGCCCAGGTAACCGAGCAGGGTCGCTCCGGACACCATGACCTGACCATCGTCGGCGACGCGGACGCTGGCGTGCGGCAGGGGGCGGCCCACGCTGCCCCGACGACGGGCCTCCGGCGTGTTCAGGCAGACCACCGAGGCACATTCGCTCAGGCCGTAGCCCTCGAACACCGGCAGTCCGGCCCGCTCGGCCCGCTCGAGCAGGTCGAGCGAAACCGGGGCGCCGCCAACGGCGACGAATTTGAGGGAGCCCGGCACCTGCCAGCCGACTTCGACCGCAGAGACCAGCAGGCGCAGCAGTTCCGGTACCAGGACGATGCTCTCGGGCGCGGCGCGCGAGATGCAGCCGAGCAGCCTGTGTACGTCCGGCCCGGCATAGCTCATGCCGGTCATGCTGCTCGGCGGCAGCAGACAACTCGCGCCGACGCTGAGCGGCGCATGGATGCCGGCGATGTTCTCGAGCAGGGTCGCCAGCGGCAGCAGGCAGAGATGCCGCTCGATCCCGAGCGACTGCGTTGCCAGCGCCAGGGAGCGCGCGACGGAATCGAGCTGCGCCGCACCGAGGCAGACGCCCTTGGGACGACCCGTGCTGCCCGAGGTGTAGGTGATCTTCACGGTGCCCGGCGGCAAGGGTGCGCGTGCCGCGGGATCGAGCCGTCGCCGGAACATCGCAAGTCCGGTGCGACCCGACACACCCGCGGTATGCCAGCCCGCGAGCAACGGGCGAACCCGTCCCGGGTCGTCGGTGACCAGGCAGTCGATGCCCGCGTCGTCGAGCGCATGCTGCAACTGGCCGGCAGTGAAGAAACCGGGCAGCGGGACGCAGGGCAGCCGCCGCGCGTGCAACGCCAGGTCGGCAATGGCCCAGCCGACGCCGTTCTCGGCAAGCAGTCCGAACCGCTCGCCGCCAGCCGCCAGCCAGTCGCCCTCTTCCTCGACCAGCGGCGCGAGTTCGTCGTGACCGACCGCCAGGCGTCCGTCGTCCAGGGCGGCAGCCCGTCGCCGGCCGTGGCTCGCGGCGCGGGCGAGGGCGCTAGTGGCCATGTGCGTCGACCCGGAATCCCGGGATCCCGCGACTGGCCGGAAGGTATCCGGCAAACACCCGGGGATCCGTCCGGTAATAGCTTCCCCATTGATCGGCCCCGCTGGCGACGCGCGATCCGTCGGCACGGGCGAGTTCGACCAGCGGCGCGCCAAATCCCTGCAGGATTCCACGCAAGGCGCTGGTCGCCGTGAAGGCGATCCACTGGTAGTCGCGGGTCAGCAGGTACCCTGGCAGCGCCGCGACCATGCGCATCGCCGTGCGGCAGTTGGCGCCGGCCAGGTTGCCGACCTCGACGACGCTTCGGCGCTCGACCCGCCGGCCGGTGGACGCCGCGATAGCAGCCTCGATCGGCTGCTCGAGATACTGCTCCAGGTACAGTGGCTCGAGCATCGCGGCGCGCAACCCGATGACGCCCCGCAGCTCGCCGCCACCGTCCCGGAACGACAACAGGGTCGGCATGAAGCTCCTGACCACCGCAGCGTGCTTGCGGTCGAACGCTTCGTGCACATAGGTCTCGAGTTCAGCCCGCTCCGGCGCATGGGCCCCCGTCTCCGCCATGCGCAGCGCGCGCCCGGGCAACGGACGACGGTGGGTGGGTGGTGCGGACACATCGATCACGGCAGGGCTCCTCATGTCGCGACGCGGGTCCTCCGTCGAGGTGCGCGGTCTGGGCGGTTAGACGTCGCCCCGCAGCCAAATCAATCGCCGCACCCACGGCGAATATTTTTATCTATTGAATCATCAACTTATCGGCCACGTGCCCAGCTGGACCAGGCCCGACGATTGATTTGCGGTCGGGCTGCCGTCTAACTGGACGCGAGGCAAAAGGCCAAAACGTGAACGACGACCCAAAACTGGTGCAGCAGATGCTTGCGGGCGAGGAACGCGCGTTCACGGCATTCTTTGAGACCTATTTCCCCCGCATCTATCGCTTCGCCCTGCCGCGCCTCGGCCGCAACGAGGACGTCGCCAAGGACGTGGTGCAGGCAACGCTGATCAAGGCCATGCGCAAGCTCGGGGACTACCGCGGCGAGGCGGCCCTGTTCACCTGGCTGTGCCAGATCTGCCGGCGCGAAATCGCGGACCACGTCCGCTCGCAGCGGCGGCACTCCGAGAAGGTCGTATTGATCGACGACAGCGCCGAGGTACGCGCCGCCCTCGAGTCGATCGAAGCCCCGCCAGGCGACGACCCGCTGCGACGCTGCGACGGCGCGGAACTGAAACGCCTGGTGCACGCGGTGCTCGATCGACTGCCGAGCCGCTATGGCGAGGCGCTGGAATGGAAGTATGTCGAGGGGTGGTCGGTCGAGGAAATCGGCGACCGGCTGGGGATCGGCCACACCGCCGCGCAGTCGTTGCTTGCGCGCGCGCGGGTGGCGTTCCGTGACGGACTCGAAGCGGTCTTCGGCGCATCTGCGGCCGACGTGCTGGCGAGTCTCGAGGCCTGAGGGAAACAGATGAACGAAGAATCACGGTCCAGCGAACGCGACGACGCCAGCATCGAGGCACTGATGCGCGCGGTCGGATCACGACCGATGCCGTCCGCGCAATCGCTTGCCGACGCGCGGTCCGCCGTCGAGGCGCAATGGCGCGCCACGGTGGCCGCCCGGACGCGCCGCCGCAGGTTCACCACCTTCGCGGCCGCGGCCAGCGTGGCCGTGGCGGCCGTCGCCGTGTGGATCGCCCGTCCGACACTCGAACCAGGTCAGGAGGCCGTCGCCACCGTGGCCCGTGTCGTGGGCGAGGTCCAGCAGAACCGGGGCGATGGTCGATGGACGCCACTTGCGACCACGGACTCGCTCGGCGCCGGTTCACGGCTGAAGACAGGAGCCAGCGGGCGCGCAGCGCTCAGGCTCGACAGCGGCGTGGAACTGCGCCTGGATTCGCGGACGCTGGTCGCGCTCGAGGGAGTCGGCCGTGCGACCCTGTCGAGCGGCGCCGTCTATGTTGATTCCGGCAGCACGCCCGGCACGCGTTCGCCGGACTTCCTGCTCGAAACTCCGGCCGGCCAGGTGAGCCATCTCGGCACGCAGTACGAAGCCCGGCTCAGGGACGACCACCTCCAGGTCGGCGTGCGGGAAGGTCGCGTCCGTATCTCGACGGCGTCGGGCGACGTCGTCGGCGACGCGGGGGAGCAACTCACGCTGAGCAACGGGCAGGTCTCGCGCTCGGCACTGCCAACGAACGCCGCGGACTGGGCGTGGGTGTCACGCGTGACACCGCCCTTCGACATCGAGGGTCGTTCGGTCGAGTCGTTTCTGGTCTGGGCGGCCCGGGAGACCGGGCGAACGATCGTGTACGGCTCTGCCGACGCCGCGCGCCAGGCACGGCAGGTAACGCTCACGGGCACCGTCGAGGGCCTGTCGCCCGAGGAGGCTGTGACGGCCGTCCTGTCGACCACGACGCTGCAGCCGCAGATCGGAGTCGAACGCATCCGGATCGACGCCGCGGGACGTTGATCCGCGGGACCCGCGGTAGGCGACCGGCACGCCCTCCGCTACTATCGGGCGGCCCGTGCCGCCCGATTCCAATACCAACGCAGTTCCCCATCGAACGCCAGGACGCGCCGTGCTCATTGCCGCGGCACTGCTCTGGAGTGCCCTGGCGTCGGCCGAGGGCCGACCCTACCTGGGCCGGGCGGTCGACGAGGTCCTGCATGAACTTGGTGCTCACGGGCTGCGGCTGATCTACAGCAGCGAGACCGTCACGCCGGGCATGCGCGTGGAGCGCGAACCCCGCGCCGGCACCCCCGAGCAGGTGCTCGACGACGTGCTGGCCCAGCACGGCCTGCGTGCACAACGCGTCGGCACGGATACCTATGCCATCGTCCGCCCGAAGCCGAGTGCCGCGGATCCGGCGCCCGTCCCGATGCCCGCGAGCACTCGACTCGAGGAGATCGTGATCGCCGCCAGCCGGTACTCGTTGTCAGGAGACGTGCCCGATACGCACACCTTCCTGACGCAGGAACAGATCGAGGGACTCCCCCGGCTCGCGGACGATTCGCTCAAGGCCGTGCACCGCCTGCCCGGCGCCGCGAGCAACGGATTGTCGGGACTCGCGAACATGCGCGGCGGCGAGGACAACGAGACGCTCGTCGTGTTCGACGGACTGCCGCTGTACGAACCCTTTCACCTCCGACTGCTCCTGAGCCCCACCAGCGTGCTCGACCCCCGGGTGCTGAGTGGTCTCGACGTACACGCCGGTGGCTTCACCGCGCAGTTCGGCGACCGGATGAGTTCCGTCATCGAGGCACGGTCGCTGCGGCCGGACGCGGATGCCTATTACGAGCTCGGACTGAGCCTGTTCCATGCCAACGCACTGGCGTCGCATCGATTCGCGGGCGGCCGGGGCCAGTGGCTGGCCTCGATCCGCCGCAGCAACCTCGACGAAGTCGCCGACCTCGTGGACTCGCAGATCGGCGAGCCGAGCTATACCGACGGCTTCGCCCGCGTCGACTACGCGTTCAGCGACGACACGCGCGGCAGTCTGCACGTGTTGCTCGCGAGCGACCGCCTGGAAGCACAGAATTCGGCGGCGACGGAGTTTGCGACGGCGGATTACCGGAACTCCTATGTGTGGGCGACGCTCGAGCACGATTTCTCACCGTCCGTCGACGCACGCATGATCGCGTCGTACACGGACGTCAGGTCCGAGCGTATTGGCGAGGTCAACGATCCGGGGCTACGCGTCGGCGCCGTGGACGACGAACGTCATTACGACGTGCTGGGCCTGAAACTCGACGCCGGCTACCGCACGAGTCGCTGGCTGCACCGGTTCGGGCTCGAGGTCCGGTCACTGTCGGCCGACTACGACTACGCGAGTGCCGTGACGTTCGCAGGCGGCTATCCGTTCCCGCAAAGTCCCGCGGAAAGTGCCGAGCACACGGCCGCGCCGGAGCCGTCGGGAGAGCACGTGGCCGCCTACGTGACGAGCCGCGTGCGGGTCACCGACAGGCTGGCCGCGGAGTTCGGCCTGCGCTGGGACGAGCAGACCTACGGCGTCGACGGCGACGACCAGTGGGGTCCCCGCATCAACCTCGTCTACGAAGCCGGCGCGGCGACACGCGTTCGCGCGAGCTGGGGTCGTTACCAGCAGTTCCAGGGAATCAACGAACTGCAGGTCGAGGACGGGGTCGACGAATTCCTGCCGGCCCAGAAGGCGGACCACGCGATCCTCGGCCTGGAGCACGACCTGCAGGACGACTACTTGCTGCGGGTGGAAGCCTACCGCAAGGACTACCGCCGGCTGAAGCCGCGCTACGAGAGCCTGTTCGACCCGCTCTCGCTGGTGCCCGAGCTGCGCTGGGATCGCGTGCGCATCGCACCGGACTCCGCGCGCGCCGAAGGCGTCGAATGGCTCCTGACCCGCAGCAGTCCCGATCCCTGGAATGGCTGGCTGAGCTACGCGTGGTCGCGGGTGCTCGACCGCGAGGACGACGTCGAGACGCGCCGCAGCTGGGACCAGACTCACACGGTGGGCGGCGGCCTGACGTGGGCCTCCGGCCCCTGGCAGGCCACGTTCGCGATGAGCTACCACACCGGCTGGCCGACGACGCCCGTCAGCGTGGTGGATGCCGACGCGCCGGACGCGAACGTGGTCGTCGGGCGTCGCAACTCACTGCGGTTCGAGGACTATGCTTCCGTCGACCTGCGGATCAGTCGTGACTTCGCCCTGCCCCGCGGCGACCTGCTGGTCTTCGCCGAGGTGACGAACGCGCTCGACCGCCGCAATCCGTGCTGCGTGGACTTCTCGTATGCGTACCCCGGCGGCACACTCGAACTCGACCGCGAGTACCGCCACTGGCTGCCGCTCGTGCCCTCGGTCGGCGTGCTCTGGCGATTCTAGGCGACCCCGTTCCCGCGGAACCACGCCAGGCAGCGGTCCCACGCATCCTTCGCTTCCGTGGCGCGATAGCTCGGCCGGTAGTCGGCGTGGAATCCGTGCGGCGCGTCGGCGAACACGACGATCTCGGAGGGCTGCTTTGCCGCCGCGAGCGCTGTGCGCATCTTCTCCACGTCCTCGAGTGGAATACCCTGGTCCTGCCCGCCGTAGAGGCCCAGCACCGGCGCCTTCAGTTCACCCGCAAGGTCGAGCGGATATTTCGGCTGCAGTTCGGTCGCCTGCCCGGCCAACCGGCCATACCAGGCCACGGCGGCCTTGAGGCGCGGATTGTGCGCCGCATAGAGCCAGGTGATGCGCCCGCCCCAGCAGAAGCCCGTCACGGCGAGGCGATCGACGGCGCCCGACGACCCTCCCGCCCAGGCAACGGCCGCATCGAGATCGGCCATCACCTGTGCATCCGGCACCTTCGAGACGACCTGCGCGAAGATTTCCCGGTAGTCCGTGAACTTCGAGACGTCGCCCTGCCGCGCATAGAGTTCCGGCGCGACCGCCAGGTATCCCTCCCTGGCGAAGCGCCGGCACACGTCCCGGATGTGCTCGTGAACACCGAAGATCTCCTGCACGACGAGGACGACCGGGAACGGGCCGCCGCTCGAGGGCATGGCCCGATAGCCGGGGATCTCGCCGTCGGCAACGGGGATCTTGATCTCCCCGGCGACCAGGCCCTCCGTGCTGGTCGTGATGACGGTATCGGCCCTGACGGGCAGCGCCGCCGCCGCAAAGCCGACGGCCAGCGAAGTCACCAGGATCTCCCGACGCGTGAGCGCGCCCTTGCCGAGCAGCGAGTCGAGTTCGGGACCGGACCATTTGTCGTGCATCTGATTCTCCTGCGTGCAGTGCTTCAGCGTGGTTCCACGCCCGGTTGGTATGGCTCCGTCTCGAGCGCGAGAGCCGCCTCCACCTCGGGCGCCACCGTGTACTTCGTGAATTCCACGGGCATCCGTTTCGCCTTGCCGGTCTCGAGATCGATGCAGACGTAGTGGACGAGCGCCCGCACCAGCGTCTGGCCATCGGCCTTGCGGCGGATCTGGAAGCGCCGGTCGATGCGCAGTCGACCGTCATTGAGCACGGGCCAGGTCGCGACCTCGATGTGGTCGCCCTCGTAGGCGGAACCGAGGTAGTTCACCTGTGTACGCCAGACGGCCATGCCGCGATTCAGGCGGCGGCACAATTCGGGCGGAATGCCGCGCGCCGTGGAGTGCGCCCAGGCACAGTCGTCCATCCAGGCGATGTAGACGACGTTGTTCACGTGGCCGTAGCCGTCGATCTCGGTGTGCACGGCCACGCGCTCGTGAATGAATGGCGACGGCAGGTCCCAGGACATCTGCACTCCTCAGTCCATCAGGCGATCGAGTCGATCGTCCTTCTCGCGCCACACTCCGCCCAGCCAGTCCTGGAAGCGCGCGCGGAAGTCCGGATCGCTCATGTAGTCGCCCGCCGACAACCACGCCTCGATCGGCCGGCGCCGTACGTCGACGATCACGCGGCCCACGCGGCCGCAGCACAGGTCCCACAGGCTGGGCGTGCCGGTCGTGTAGGCGATCGTGACGTCCAGCAGGGCGTGCAGCATGCCCCCCATGGCCGACAGCACGAACGAGACGCCTCCCGCGCGTGGCGGCAGCAGGTGCCGGTACGGCGACTTGAACGCGGCATGCTTCGCCGGTGTGTAGCGCGTGCCCTCGACGAAGTTCATGACGGAGGTGGGGATGAGCCGGAACTTCTCGCAGGCGCGCTGTGTCGCCTCGAGATCCTTGCCGCGATGCTCGGGGTGCTTCTCGAGGTAGGCCGAGCTGTAGCGCCGCATGAAGGGAAAGTCGAGCGCCCACCAGGCGATCCCGAGGAACGGCACCCAGATGAGCTGCTGCTTGAGGAAGAACTTGAGGAACGGGATGCGACGGTTGAAGACCGCCTGCAGCACCAGGATGTCCACCCACGACCGGTGATTGGACACGACCAGGTACCACTCCCGGGTCGAGAGCCCCTCGAGGCCCCGCGTATCGAGCGGCAACGCCCCCATCAGGCGGAACAGCGCGTTGTTCGTCCCGATCCAGCCCTCGGCCAGCGCCGTCATCACCCGGCTCGTCCAGCGCCGCCAGGCAGGAATGGGCACCAGGAGCCTGAGCACCGCGACCGTGAAGAGCAGCGAACACCAGGCGATGACGTTGACCACCATCAGCGTGATCGTCACCACGCCCTTGAGCGTCGAACCGCCGCGTTCCTGCACCGGGTAGTATCCTCCTGCCGTGGGAGCGATTATGCCCCGCCGAAGTGACGGAAACCCAGCCCACGGAGCGCCGGATGCCCATCGAACTCACCGCCCACGAAGCACGGGTCATCGGCTGCCTGATCGAGAAGCAGATCGCGACGCCCGACCAGTACCCGCTCTCGCTGAACGCACTCACCAACGCCTGCAACCAGAAGAGCAACCGCGATCCGGTGCTGGCCCTGGACGAACGCGAGGTCCAGTCCGTGGTGGACGCGCTGATGCGGCGGCAGCTCGTGCTGGAGAAATCAGGCTTTGGCAGCCGGGTACCGAAGTTCCAGCATCTGTTCTGCAACACTCAGTTCGGCTCGCTGCGGTTTTCGCCCCAGGGCACGGCGATCGTCTGCGAACTGCTGCTGCGCGGACCCCAGACACCGGGGGAACTGCGCACGCACGCGGCCCGCCTCGCAGCGCTGCACGACGTGAGCGAGGTCGAATCCGAACTCGAGGACCTGATGACGCGACCCGACGGGCCGTTCGTCGCGCGCCTGTCGCGCGAACCGGGCCGCCGGGAATCGCGCTACATGCATCTGTTCAGCGGCGACGCGCCGCCTGCGGCCGAGACGGAACCCGCGGCATCGCCATCGGTGGCGGCGGGCACCCCTCGGATCGGCGAGCGGCTCTCGGCGCTCGAAGCCGAGGTCGCGGCGCTGCGCCGTGAACTGGAGGCACTGAAGGCGCGGGCCTGACGCGCGATCGGCAGGACCCAGACATGACCGTGCAATGCGAGCAGGCGGGCAAGCGGGCCTCAGGCCGGCCGATGAGTGGCTTCGAGCGCTACCTCACGCTCTGGGTGTTCGTGTGCATCGTCGTCGGCATCGCGGCGGGTCAGCTGCTGCCGGGCCTGTTCCAGGCGGTCGGCCGCATGGAAGTCGCGCGCGTCAACCTGCCGGTCGGGCTGCTGATCTGGGTGATGATCATCCCGATGCTGGTGAAGGTGGATTTCGGCGCACTGAACGAGGTCCGCCGCCATGGCCGCGGCATCGGGGTCACGCTGTTCGTCAACTGGCTGGTGAAGCCTTTCTCGATGGCGCTGCTGGCCTGGGTTTTCGTACGCCACCTGTTCGCACCGCTGCTGCCCGCGGAACAGATCGACAGCTACGTCGCGGGCCTGATCCTGCTGGCTGCGGCGCCCTGTACCGCCATGGTGTTCGTATGGAGCCGGCTGTCCGGTGGCGACCCGCTGTTCACCCTGACCCAGGTCGCGCTGAACGACGCGATCATGGTCGTGGCATTCGCGCCGCTCGTGGGCCTGCTGCTCGGCATTGCGTCGATCACCGTGCCGTGGAGCACGCTCATCACCTCCGTCGTCGTCTACATCGTGATCCCGGTGATCATCGCGCAGCTCTGGCGGCGTTCGCTGCTCGCGCGGGGCCACGCGGCGTTCGAAGCCGCCATGGCGCGGATGGGGCCCTGGTCGATCGGCGCCCTGCTGCTGACACTGGTGCTGCTGTTCGCCTTCCAGGGCGAGGCCATCCTGAAGCAGCCGCTCGTGATCGCACTGCTTGCGGTGCCGATCCTGATCCAGGTGTTCTTCAATTCCTCGCTCGCCTACTGGCTCAACCGTGCGGTCGGCGAAAAGCACGAGATTGCGTGCCCGTCGGCCCTGATCGGTGCGTCGAATTTCTTCGAGCTGGCGGTGGCCGCCGCCATCAGCCTGTTCGGCTTCGAATCGGGTGCCGCGCTGGCGACGGTCGTCGGCGTGCTGATCGAGGTGCCCGTGATGCTGCTGGTCGTGAGGGTCGTCACCTCGAGCAAGGACTGGTACGAGGCCGGACAGCGCTGATCCCGCGGCCCTAGTAGCCCTTCGCGACGTCCACCACCGACAGCATCCTCTCCCCGGCCACGTACCGCCGCAGGTTCTCGCGGAGAATGGCGAAACGCACTTCGTTGCCGAGATCCGAGCCCGCGGAGACGTGCGGCGTCAGGATCACGTTCTGCATCTGCCAGAGCGGGCTGTCCGCGGGCAGCGGTTCGGGGTCCGTCACGTCGAGCCCGGCACCGGCAAGCCGACCGCTGCGCAGCGCCGCGATCAGGTCGTCCTGCACCACGCTGGGTCCGCGTCCCACGTTGACGAAGAAGGCGCCCGGCCTGGCGGCGGCAAAGAACCCGGCATCGAACATCCCGGTCGTCGCCGGCGTGAGCGGCACCGTGTTGACGATGAAGTCCGCCTCGCCGGCGAGCTTGCGCAGTTCGTCAGGCAGCCCGACGTAGCTCACGTACGACGGTCCCTCGCGCCCGCTCGCGCGGGTCGCGACCACGCGCATGCCGAGCGCGTGCGCGCGCCTCGCCACCTCGGTGCCGATGCCGCCGAGACCGACGACCAGCACGGTCTTGCCCTCCAGGGTCAGCAGTTGCGCGGGTGGCGGCAGGTCGCGCGTCCAGCGACCGGCCATCCGTTCCGGGATGTAGACGTGCAGGCCACGGGCGAAGGCCAGCATCATGGCCATCACGTGCTCGGCCATCACCGGCCCGGCGACACGCTGCATGTTGGTGAGCAGGATGTCGCGCTCGCGCACGGCCGGCAGCGCGACGCAGCGCTCCACGCCGGCCGAGTAGGACTGGATCCAGCGGATGCCCGGACCGGCCGCCAGCAGTTCCGGGGAGCACAGCCCGAGCGCGGCATCCGCGTCCCCGGCCAGCTTCAGCGCCTCCTCCGGGCTCCCCGCGAACAGCAGTTCCACGCCGGGCGCGGCCGCCCGCAGCGCGGCCTCGCTCTCGGGCTGCCGGCTGAACACCACGATCTTCGCGGGCGGTTTCCAGCCGGGCCGCTCCCGCACGGGCGTCGGCGACTCCTCGAGGCCCAGTCGCGCGACCAGAGCCGCGATACTCGCCTCGTCGGTCAACCCGCCACCGTCCGCCGCACGGCCGGTCACCGGCAGCAAGGCGGCCAGCATCGCGCAGGTGGCCAGGATCACGGCGCCGGCACGGGTCGGGCTCATGTTCGCTTCCTCGGGGTGCGTCAGGTCCGCGGACCCTAACCGAAGCGGTGCGCCCGGGCCAGCCCCGGGCGCACCGCATCATCCCGAAGGCGCCCGCGGTTCAGGGCGCGAACGGCAACACGACCGCGTCGATAGCGTGGATGATGCCGTTCGACGCCGGCACGTCCGTCACGATGATGTTCGCCTCCCGCCCGAGGTTGTCGGTCAGCCGACCCGCCGACTGCTGCAGGAAACTGCCCTGCAGGGTCCGCAACTGCGTGCTCGAGAGCACTTCGTTCGAGTCGCGCCTGCCGGTGACCACGTGATAGAGCAGGATCTCGGTCAGGGCCGCCTGCGGCAGGTCGCCAACATTGTCCGCGTTGAGGCCGAGGGCCCCGAACGCGTCATCCGTCGGCGCGAAGACCGTCGACTGGCCCTTTCTGGTCAACCGCTTGAGAACGGCCGGGTCGGCCGCCAGCACGGCGGCGATCAGGGTATCGAAGGCGCCCGCAAACGGGCCCGACGAGTTCACTGCGATCGCCACGTCGACGATGTTGTTGGCGGGTGTGGGCTGCTTCGCGGAGGCCTGCGGCGCGGCGACGAGGCCGAAGGCCAGTGCGACGGCCGCGGCGGCCGCGGCGACAAACGATTTCCTGTTCATCGGTGCTTCTCCTGCATGTTTGTTCTGGGTGCGAGGGGCACCGTGCCCCTGCCCCCGACCATTCGCGGCCTCGTCGCTGTACAGATTCACTTGTACAGGGGCACGTCGGCACCGGACGGCCCGGACGGTCCACACGGGCCCCCGGGGTCCGGGGTCCGGGAGAGGCCGCCTCGCGGGGACGCCGCTATGATGTTGGCCATGGCGGCAGACAGACCCAGGGGTTCCCGGCTCGACGAGGAGCACGCGCGGTTCATCCTCGGCGGCGTCTCGGTCATCGTTGCCTCGCGGAGCGCCGCGCTGGTCCCCGATGCGGTGCGCGGCTGCGGCTGCCGGGTCTCCCGGGACCGGAGACGGGTCACCGTGCTCGTCGAGCCGTCGCAGGCGGCAACCGTGCTCGCCGACATCGCGGCCAGTGGCATGGTGGCAGTCGTCTTCAGCCAGCCGAGCACCCACCTGACGATCCAGCTCAAGGGCACGGACGCCCGGCCGGTGAGGGTCACCCGGTCCGACCACGAGATTGCGGCCGCCCATCGCGCCGCGTGGGTCGACGACCTCTGCCGGATCGGCTATTCGCGCGACTTCGCGGAGGCGTTCTGGGGCCGCCCACCGCGGGACCTCGGCGCGATCGCCTTCACGCCGTCCGCCGCGTTTCAGCAGACGCCAGGACCGGCCGCGGGCCAGCCGCTCGAGCGACGCGCGTGACGCTGCCGCTCAGCGCCATCCGTCCGTGCCTCGAAGGGGCCGTGCCCGCGGTGATCGCCACCTGCGCCGGCGACGGCACGCCGAACGTGTCCTACATCTCCGAGGTGCACTACGTCGACGCCCGGCACGTGGCCCTGTCGTTCCAGTTCTTCAGCAAGACCCGGCAGAACGTGCTCGAGAACCCCCGCGCGACTGTGGTCGTGGCGCATGCGGAGACCGGTGCCCAGTTCAAGCTCGCCGTGCACTACCTGCGGACGGAGGAGTCCGGGCCGCTCTTCGAGTGCATGAAGGCGAAACTCGCCGGCATCGCCTCGCATTCCGGGATGACCGGCGTGTTCAAGCTGCGCGGTGCCGACGTCTATCGCGTCGAGTCCGTCGTCGAGGTGCCCGGCACGGCGTCGGCCATCGCCGCAACCGAGCCGGTCGGACTCGCAGACGTGCGCGCCGCCATGGCCCGGCTGTCGGCCGCCGGCGACCTCGCGGGGCTGCTGGACGGCCTGCTCGAGGAACTGCAGGGTCGCTTCGGCGTCTCGCCGGCCATGGTCCTGATGCACGATCCTGCGCGTGGCACGCTCTACTCGGTGGCGAGTCGGGGCTACCCGCAGTCCGGCATCGGTGCGGAAGTCCGGCCGGGCGAGGGCGTGATCGGCGCCGCCGCGCTGGCGGGCATTCCGATCCGCATCTCGCACGCCACCTCGGAGTTCGGCTACGGCCGCGCCATGCGGAACGACGCCGAGCGACGCGGCGCGACGGCGGGCATCGACGGCGAGATCCCGTTTCCCGGCCTGCCGGGATCCCAGAGCCAGATCGCCGTGCCGATCCTGGCCGGCCCCCGATTGCTGGGGGTGCTGTTCGCGGAAAGCACCCAGACCGCGCGGTTTGGCTACGACGAAGAAGACGCGTTCGCCACGCTGGCGAGCCACGTCGGGGCGATGGCGGCCCTGCTCGAGGAAGGTAGCGAGACGCACGAGGAGCCCGCGGGGCCGCTACGGACCCCGGCCTCGCCCGCCGGAGCCCCGCTGCGCATCCGCCGCTATGCAGAGAACGACAGCATCTTCGTGGACCAGGACTACCTCATCAAGGGCGTGGCCGGCGCCATTCTCTGGCGCCTGCTGCGCGGCCACACCGAGGAGCAGCGCGTCGACTACACCAACCGCGAACTGCGCCTCGATCCATCCATCCGGCTGCCGGATATCAGCGAGAACCTCGAGGCCAGGCTCATCCTGCTGCAGCGCCGGCTCGAAGAGCGCTGCCCGACCCTGCGCATCGAGAAGACGGGCCGCGGCCGCTTCCGGTTTCACGTGCGACGACCCGTGCTCCTGAGCGAGGTTCCCCGCTGACGTGCCTCAGCGGGTCGCTGCCTGCCGCGGGATCCACCTGCGGCACGAAGACGATGTACGGCGTAGTGACCTTGCCGCCCGGTGCCACGTAGGCCGGCGCCGCGACACCCGGCGCTCCCAGGCTGCGGATGTACGCGTACATGGCCGCGAGGTCCTCGTCGGTCATCTGGCGGAGGTTGAACCACGGCATCGGTGGCAGGCGCTCCTGGCGCGCGTGCTTCAGCCACTGCGCCTCGGTCATCGACTGGACGACCAGGCGCAGGTTGGCCGGATACGTGGTGCCCCACGGCCCCTGGTAGCCCATCGCGACCCCGGTCAGCCATTCACTCTCGGGGACCGCTCCGCCCTGCTCCGGGTACCCGGCCGTATGGCAGTCGTTGCACCCGCCCACGACCGTCAGGTACCGCCCGCGCGCCACCTGGGAGTCGGGCACCCCGTCGGCCGCGATCGCGGCGGCTGGAACCACGATGGCCGCGGCGAGACCCGCCACGGCGCCGAGCACTGCTGTCCTGACCATGATGACCACCCTCACGTTCTGTGTTGAGGGGTAGTCTGCGCGCTCGGCGCCGCGCCGATTGCTAAATGCTCGCTAGGCGAATCCTAAGAACTTGCTAAGACCCCTCAACCGAGGCCCGTGCGCGCCATCCGGCGGCGCAGGAACGCGATCTGGGTCTGCAGCGGCAGCGCCTTCGGGCAGACGTCGTGGCAGCCGAGCAGCGTCATGCAGCCGAAGACGCCGTCGTCGGTGCCCACCAGCTCGTAGAAATCCTCGTCCTTGCGGGCGTCGCGTGGATCCAGGGCGAAGCGGGCGATCTTGTTGAGACCGACCGCCCCGACGAAGTCCTCGCGCATGCGCGCCGTGCCGCAGGCCGCCACGCAGCAACCGCATTCGATGCAGCGGTCGAGTTCGTAGATGCTATCGGCGAGGTCCGGGTCCATCTGGGCCTCGATGCGGCGCAGGTCCGGATCCCCGTCGGCCGAGTGCACCCACGTCTCGAGGTGCTCGCTCATCTCCCGCATCCACTTGCCGGTGTTCACCGACAGGTCCGCGATCAGCTCGAACACCGGCAGGGGGGCGAGCGTGATGTCGGCTGGCAGGTCCTGGGTGAGCGTCCGGCAGGCGAGTCCCGGGCGACCGTTGATCACCATGCCGCAGCTGCCGCAGATGCCGGCGCGGCAGACGAAATCGAACGCCAGCGAGGCGTCGAGGTTCTCGCGGATCTCGTTGAGCGCGATGAACAGGGTCATGCCGGCGGCTTCCTCGAGTTCGAACACCTCGGTGCCCGGGACGCTGTGCGGATCCCTGGGGTCGTGCCGCAGCACGTGGAAGCGCAGCTTGCGCGGCGCGCCGGCGGAAGGGGCGGGCGTCGTCTCGGTCATGGCAGCCTCTCGTCGATGCGCTCGTTGCGACCCTGGAACCGCTCCGGCAGCAGGTGCTCGTAGGGCATGATCTCGGACTGCAGCAGGTGCCGGTCCGCGCCCTGCAGCTGGTCGCGCATGCGCTGCACTTCCTCCGCGCGTCGCGCGGTGTCGGCGTGGTCCACGTAGTCCTTGGCGCCGTAGCCGCGCCAGCCGGGCGGCAACTCCATGGACATCACGTCGAGCGGCTCGTAGGCCAGGCAGGGCAGCGTGTCGGACGGGTCCTTCCAGCTGGCCAGCGTGCGCCTCAGCCAGTGGGCGTCGTCGCGACGGGGGAAGTCCTCGCGGAAGTGAGCGCCGCGGCTCTCGGTGCGGGCGAGCGCGCCCGTGGCGATGCACAGCGCCACCTTCAGCATCTTCTGCGTGCGGTAGGCGGTCACGAGTTCGGGATTCGGTCCGTCCGAGCGATGACGCAGACCGATGCTGCGGCTACGGACGAGCAGGCCCTGCAGCCGGTGGACGGCTTCCTCGAGGTCCGCGCCGGTCCGGAAGATCCCCACCTTGTCGGTCATGATCTGCTGCATCTCGATCTTGAGCGCATCGCCGCGCTCGCTGCCGCCGCCGCGCAGCAGCGCGTCGAGCCTGGCGCGCTCGGCCTCGACCGCTTCGCGCACCAGCGCCGTCGGAATGTCGACGTCGCCGCGGGGGCTGTCGAGGAAGTCGGCGATGAACTCGCCCACGATCATGCCCGCGACCACGGTCTCGGCCACGGAATTGCCGCCCAGGCGGTTGAAGCCGTGCATGTCCCAGCAGGCCGCCTCGCCCGCCGCGAACAGCCCGCGCAAGGTCGGGCTTTCGCCGGTGTACGTCGTGCGCACGCCACCCATCGTGTAGTGCTGTGCCGGCCGGACCGCGATCCACTTCTCCGCCGGGTCGACCCCGAGGAAGTACTGGCAGATCTCCTTGACCTCGCGCAGGTTGTGCTCGATGTGCTTGCGGCCGAGCAGCGTGATGTCGAGCCACAGGTGCTCGCCGAAGCGCGACTTCGCGCCGTTGCCCTTGCGGATGTGCTCCTCCATGCGCCGCGACACGACGTCGCGCGAGGCGAGTTCCTTCTTCTCGGGCTCGTAGTCCGGCATGAAGCGGTGGCCGTTCGCGTCGCGCAGCAGCCCGCCGTCGCCGCGGCAGCCCTCGGTCACGAGGATGCCGGCCGGGAAGATGCCGGTCGGGTGGAACTGCACGGCCTCCATGTTGCCGAGCGAGGCCGCGCCGGTCTCGAGCGCCAGCGCCGCGCCGATGCCCTCGCAGATCACCGCGTTGGTGGTCACGCGGTAGACGCGCCCGGCCCCGCCGGTGGCGATGGCCGTCGCCTTGGCCACGTAGGCGACGAGCTCGCCCGTGATCAGGTCGCGCACCACCGCGCCGTAGCAGCGCGAGCCGTCGTGGATCAGCGCCAGGGCTTCCTTGCGCTCGTGCACGGGGACGCCCGCGGCGATCGCCTGGTCGCCCACCGCGAACAGCATCGCGTGGCCGGTGCCGTCGGAGACGTAGCAGGTCCGCCACTTCTTGGTGCCGCCGAAATCGCGCTGCGCCACGAGGCCGTGGGCCTCGGTACGCTCGGTGATCGTCACCTTCTGGCCGTTGATGATCACCTCGCGGTCGCCCTGGCGGACGCGACTCCACGGCACGCCCCAGGCGGCGAGCTCGCGCACGGCCTTGGGCGCCGTGTTGACGAACATCCGCACCACCTGCTGGTCGGCGCCCCAGTCGCTGCCGCGCACCGTGTCCTCGAAGTGCACGTCCTCGTTGTCACCCTGGCCCTTGATGACGTTGCCGAGGCTCGCCTGCATGCCGCCCTGCGCGGCGGCGGAGTGCGAGCGCTTCGGCGGCACCAGCGACAGCACGATGGCATCGTGGCCACGGCGCCTCGCGGCGATCGCGATACGCAGGCCGGCCAGGCCGCCGCCGATCACCAGCACGTCGGTGTAGATCACTTTCATGGCGCGCCCTCCTGCAGGAAGGTGGGCACGTATGGCTCACCGTAGTTGGGCGCGTGCTCGATGCCGATCTTCATGTAGGCCGCCAGTGTCGCGAGGCCCAGGAGCAGGAAGAACGCCGTGAGTGCCCACTTGAACATGCGCAGCCTGCGCCGCGTCGCGAGCGGGTCGGGTCCGGCGAACCAGCCCCACTTGAGCGCGAGGCGGTAGAGCCCGATGCCGCCGTGGAACTCGACGGCGAACAGCATGACCAGGTAGAGCGGCCACATCAGGTCGCTCCAGACGCGGTCGGCCGACTCGAACGGGCCGATCCGCTCCGGACGCGTCAGCATGATGTAGAGGTGCACCGAGGCCATGAAGAAGAGCGCAAAGCCCGTCACCACCTGCCAGTACCAGAGCGTCGTGTCCTCGTGCTTCATGCCGTGCATGTGCTCGCGATAGGCGCGGTACTGGCGGTAGTTGGCCGGGAACTTGCGCAGCGCCAGCGCCGCGTGGGCGACGAACAGCGTGAAGATGGTGGCCACCAGCAGCGACACGAGCCACGGCAGGGGGCGACCGAACACGTGGTAGCCCTCGAAGAACCTGGCCACGGTCCACATCGCGTCCCGCCCGAGCAGGATCGACGCCACGAAGAACATGTGCACCCACATGAACAGGCCCAGCGCCAGTCCCGTCCCGCTCTGCAGCAGGTCGAGCCGCGCGGGCCAGCGGGGTGCCTCGAGTCGGGTGCTCACGTTCGGGTCCCCTGGTCGGCACAAAGATGGTGCGATTTCGGGCGAAGCAGGGCACGCGGGACATAGGCATTTTCCGCAGGTCCGCTCGCTCAATGCTGCAGCACTCCCTATAGTCTCGGCACGCGAAGGTCGCGCGCGACGGGCAGACGGCAGAATCCGAGTGCAGAAGCTGCGTTTCCATTCCCACCTCGGGCTCGACATCCCGCTCGCCGGCCCTCCCCGGCCGGACATCCACGCCTCCTCCGTGGCGTCCGTGGCACTGCTGCCCAACGACTATCCGGGCGTGCAACCGGTCCTGCGCGTCGAGGAAGGACAGCGCGTCGCCGTCGGCCAGCCACTGTTCCAGGATCGCGGCGACCCCCGGCTGCTGTTCGTGTCGCCGGGCAGCGGCACGGTCACCGCCATCCACCGCGGGGCGAAGCGCGCCCTGCGCGCCATCGTCGTATCGCTGGAAGGCGGCGAAGAGGCCGGGCGCGAGCCGATCGCGGGCGGCCGCGTGCTCTCGCTGACGCGCGAGCAGGTCCGCGAACAGTTGCTGGAGCACGGGTTCTGGGCCGCGCTGCGCTCGCGCCCGTACGGCCGCGTACCGTCGCCGGACGCCCTGCCGCACGCACTGTTCGTGACCGCCACGGACACGAACCCGCTCGCGCCAGACCCCCGAATCATGATCGGCGAGTACGGCCAGGACTTCGCCAACGGCGTGCTCGCCCTCTCGAAGCTGCTCGACGGGCATACGTACGTCTGCTGCGGCCCCGGCCCGGACCTGCGCCTGCCGGAGGATCCGCGCATCTGCGTCGCCGAGTTCTCGGGCCCGCATCCGTCGGGACTGCCGGGCACCCACATCCACAGGATTGCCCCGGTCTCGGCGCGCCGCTCGGCATGGTACGTCGGGCTATCAGGACGTGATCGCGATCGGCCGGCTGTTCACGACGGGGCGCATCTCGACCGAGCGGGTCATCTCGCTGGCAGGCCCGGTCGTTTCCCGGCCCCGGCTGCTCAGGACCCGCATCGGGGCGAGTATCGACGACCTGGTGCGCGGGGAGATCGGGCCGGGGGAGTGCCGCGTGCTCTCCGGTTCCGTGCTCGCGGGCCGTCCGACCTCGGACTGGGCGGCGTTCCTCGGCCGCTACCACAACCAGGTCACGGCACTGCGCGAGGGCCGTGACCGCGAGTTCCTCGGCTGGACCATGCCCGGCGCGGACAAGTTCTCGGTGACGCGCACGTTCCTCTCCGGTTTCCTGCCCAAGCGCCTGTATCCGCTCACCACCAACCAGCTGGGCAGCCCGCGGGCGATGATCCCGATCGGGGGCTTCGAGCGGGTAATGCCGCTCGACATCCTGCCCACCCAGCTGCTGCGGGCCATCGCGGTGGCGGACACCGACATGGCGCAGCAGCTCGGCTGCCTCGAACTCGAGGAGGAGGACCTGGCGCTCTGCTCCTTCGTGTGCCCCAGCAAGTACGACTACGGTCCGCTCCTGCGCCAGGCGCTGATCCGCATCGAGAAGGAGGGCTGATGCGGCCACTTCGCCGGCTCCTGGACGACATCCAGCCCCTGTTCGTGAAGGGCGGGCGCCTCGAGCGCTTCGCGGCGCTCTACGAGGCGCTGGACACCTTTGCCTACACGCCCGCCGACGTGACGCGCGGGTCCCCGCACATCCGCGACGCGATCGACGTCAAGCGGGTGATGATCACCGTGGTGCTGGCCGTGCTGCCGTGCGCGGTCTTCGGCATGTACAACACGGGTCACCAGGCGAACCTGGCGCTGGCGCAACTGGGCCTGGACGCCGCCGGCGGCTGGCGCGGGGAGACCCTGGCGGCCTTCGGCATCGGCGTCGACCCCGCCAACCTCTGGGACTGCCTGTGGCACGGCGCGCTCTATTTCCTGCCCATTTACCTCGTCACGATGCTCGCCGGCGGATTCTGGGAAACCATCTTCTCGGCCACGCGCAACCACGAGATCAACGAGGGCTTCCTGGTCACCTCGATGCTCTTCGCACTCACGCTGCCGGCGTCGATCCCGCTGTGGCAGGTGGCACTCGGCATCAGCTTCGGCGTGGTGATCGGCAAGGAAGTGTTTGGCGGCACGGGCAAGAACTTCCTGAATCCGGCCCTGACCGGGCGCGCCTTCCTGTACTTCGCCTATCCGGCGCAGAGCTCCGGGGACGCGGTCTGGGTCCCGGTGGACGGCTACACCGGTGCGACGGCGCTGGCACGGGCGGCACAGGACGGGCTCGAGGGCGTGACGGCCGGCGGCCTGACCTGGACCGACGCCTTCATCGGCCACATGCAGGGCTCGATCGGCGAGACCTCCGTGATCGCCTGCCTCATCGGGGCGGCGTTCCTGGTCTACACGCGGATCGCGTCCTGGCGGATCATGCTCTCCGTGCTGCTCGGCATGATCGGCACGGTCACCCTCATCAACTTCTTCGGCCGCTACGGCGGTCACCCCTACCTCGACCTGCCGTGGTACTGGCACGCCGTGCTCGGCGGCTATGCGTTCGGCCTGGTGTTCATGGCGACCGACCCGATCAGCGCCAGCATGACGCGCGCCGGCCAGTGGGTCTACGGCGTCGTGATCGGCCTCGCCGTGAGCATCATCCGGGTGCTGAACCCGGCCTACCCGGAAGGCATGATGCTCGCGATCCTGTTCGGCAACGTGACGGCGCCCCTGATCGACTACGCCGTCGTCAAGGTCAACATCCGCCGGAGGGCCCAGCGCCATGCCGCGTGACAAGGAGCGCCCCGCCCAGGTCCTCCTCGTGGCCACTCTGGTCTGCGTGGTGTGCGCCCTGCTCGTGTCCACGACGGTGGTGGTGCTGCGCCCGATCCAGGACCGCAACGCGCTGCTGCAGCGCCAGAGGGACATCCTCGACGTCGCGGGCCTGTACCAGCCGGGCGAGAACCTGGCATCCCAGTTCGAGAAGATCGAACCGCACCTGGTGGACCTGTCGAGCGGGCAGTACGTCGAGGGCGGCGACGCGGTGCGCTTCGACATCGCGAAGCAGTCGCGCGAACCGCGCTCCAGCGTGCCGGTTCCCGGCGACGTGGACATCGCCAAGATCCACCGGCGGCCCGCGGCGATGCCGGTCTTCCTGGTCAGGGGTGACTCCGGGATCGAGACCGTGGTGCTGCCGGTGCACGGCTACGGCCTGTGGTCGACGATGTATGCCTACGTGGCCCTCGACGGCCGCGGCGAGCGGGTGAAGGGCGTGACCTTCTACTCGCACGCCGAGACGCCGGGGCTCGGCGCCGAGATCGAGGGAGAGCGCTGGCGCTCGACGTGGATCGGCAAGCGACTGGTCGACGACCAGGGCCAGGTGCGGTTCGACATCGCCAAGGGCGCCGCCCCGGCCGCCGGTGCCGACTACCACGTGGACGCGCTGTCGGGGGCAACGCTGACCAGCAACGGCGTCGAGTACATGATCCATTACTGGCTGGGCGAACAGGGCTACGGGCCCTACCTCGACCGGCTGCGCAGCGGAGGGGCCTGATCCATGAAGGCCGAGACTCGCCGGGTGCTGTTCGAGCCGCTGGTCGTCAACAACCCGATCATCGTCCAGATCCTGGGCATCTGCTCCGCACTCGCCATCACCTCGAAGCTGGCGCCCGCCGTGATCATGTCGATCGCGGCCACGGCCGTGATCGCCTGCTCGAACATGGCGATCAGCGCGATCCGCCACCACATTCCGAACAACATCCGCATCATCGTGCAGATGACGATCATCGCCTCGCTGGTGATCGTCGTGGACCAGGTCCTGCGCGCCTACGCCCCGGAAATCAGCAAGCAGCTGTCGGTGTTCGTCGGCCTGATCATCACCAACTGCATCGTGCTCGGCCGGGCCGAGGGCTTCGCCATGAAGAACCCGGTCTGGCCGAGCTTCCTCGACGGCCTCGGCCAGGGGCTCGGCTACAGCCTGATCCTCATCGCGCTCGGGGCCACCCGCGAGCTCTTCGGATTCGGCTCGCTGTGGGGCGTCCAGGTGCTGCCGTTGATCTCCGAGGGCGGCTGGTACCGGCCCAACTCGCTGATGACGCTCGCACCGAGCGCGTTCTTCCTCGTCGCGCTGATCATCTGGGGCGTACGCACCTGGAAGCAGGACCAGCAGGAGCCGGCCGACTACACCATCCAGGTCGTACACCGGACGGAGACGCAGTGATGGAACACTACGTCAACCTGGCGCTCAAGGCGCTGTTCGTCGAGAACCTGGCGCTCGCCTTCTTCCTCGGGATGTGCACCTTCCTGGCCATCTCGAAGAAGGTGGAGACGTCCCTCGGCCTCGGCATCGCGGTGATCGTGGTGCAGACCATCACCGTGCCGACCAACAACCTGATCTACCACCACCTGCTCAAGGGCGGCGCGCTGGCCTGGGCGGGGCTCGCCGACGTCGACCTGAGCTTCCTCGGCCTCATCACCTACATCGGCACGGTGGCAGCGATCGTGCAGATCCTGGAGATGTTCCTCGACCGCTACGTACCGGCGCTCTACAACGCGCTCGGCATCTTCCTGCCGCTGATCACCGTGAACTGCGCGATCCTGGGCGGCACGCTGTTCATGGTCGAGCGCTCCTACACCTTCCCCGAAAGCGTGGTCTACGGGTTCTCGAGCGGCGCCGGCTGGGCGCTGGCCATCGTGCTGCTGGCGGGGATCCGCGAGAAGCTCAAGTACAGCGACGTGCCGGCCGGCCTGCAGGGCCTGGGCATCACCTTCGTCGCCGCCGGGCTCATGGCCATGGTGTTCCTGGCCTTCTCGGGAATCCAGCTCTGAGGCCGCGACGCAGCACACCGCCATGATCGAAATCGTCCTCGGCGTCGTCCTCTTCACCGCCATCGTCCTGGCACTGGTCGGCCTGATCCTGTTCGCGCGCAGCAAGCTCGTCGCCCAGGGCAGCGTCGCGATCGTCGTCAACGAGCAGCGCACCGTGAACGCCCCGGTCGGCGGCAAGCTGCTCGGCGCACTGGCCGACGCGGAGCTCTACGTGTCCTCCGCCTGCGGCGGCGGCGGCACCTGCGGCCAGTGCAAGGTCAAGGTGCTCGAGGGCGGCGGCTCGCTGCTGCCCACCGAGGCCTCCCACATCACCAAGCGCGAGGCCCTGACCGGCACCCGCCTCGCGTGCCAGGTGGCCGTGAAGCAGGCGATGAAGGTCGAGGTACCGCGCGAGGTCTTCGGCGTCCGCAAGTGGCTGTGCAAGGTGCGCTCGAACGACAGCGTGGCCACTTTCATCAAGGAACTGGTGCTCGAGCTGCCGCAGGGCGAGGTCCTCGACTTCCGGGCCGGCGGCTACATCGTCATCGAGTGCCCGCCCCACTCGCTCAGCTTCAAGGACTTCGACATCGCCCCCGGGTACCGCCCCGACTGGGACCGCTACAACCTCTGGCGGTACGCCTCGGTGGTCAAGGAGCCGGTCTCGCGCGCGTACTCGATGGCGAACTTCCCGCTCGAGCGCGACATCATCATGCTCAACGTGCGCATCGCCACGCCGCCGCCGCAGGCGGAGGACTCCGTCCCGCCCGGCGTGATGTCCTCGTACATCTTCTCGCTCAAGCCGGGCGACAGCGTCACGGTGTCGGGACCGTTCGGAGAGTTCTTCGCGCGCGACACCGACGCCGAGATGGTGTTCGTCGGCGGCGGCGCGGGCATGGCGCCCATGCGCTCGCACATCTTCGACCAGCTGGTGCGTCTGAAGAGCCAGCGCAAGATCACGTTCTGGTACGGCGCGCGAAGCAAGCGCGAGATCTTCTACCAGGAGGACTTCGACCGGCTGCAGCGGGAACACCCCAACTTCAGCTGGCACGTGGCGCTGTCCGAGCCGCAGCCCGAGGACGGGTGGACCGGCTACACGGGCTTCATCCACAAGGTGCTCTACGACGCGTATCTCGGCAGCCACCCGATGCCCGAGGCCTGCGAGTATTATCTCTGCGGCCCCCCGCTCATGACCAACGCGGTCATCGGCATGCTCGAGGACCTCGGCGTGGATCGCGAGAACATCCTGATGGACGATTTCGGACTCTAGGCGTGACCACCTTCCTCGCCACCCTGCTGCTGTTCGGACTGGCCTTCGGCGGGCTGGCGCTCGGGACGATGCTGGGTCGCCAGCCGATCAAGGGCAGCTGCGGCGGCCTCGCCAGGCTCGGAATCGCCAAGGACTGCAGCTGCGACGCCCCCTGCCCCCGACGCCGGCGCGAGCTGGCCCGACTGACCGCCGCTGGCCGGGAGGCCGAGACATGACGCTCAAGCACGGAGCGAAGGTGCGCGACTACATGTCACGCCACCTCATCGTCCTGTCACCCGACATGGAGGTGCTGCACGCCATCGGCATCTTCGTCGAGAAGAAGATCTCGGGCGCCCCGGTGCTCGATCGCTTCGGCGGCCTCGTCGGCATGCTGTCCGAGAAGGACTGCATGCGGGTCGCCCTCTCCGCCGGGTACTACGGCGAGTGGGGCGGGCGGGTCGCCGAGTACATGCACGCCCCGGTCGCCACGATCGACGCCGACACCCCGATCGTGGAGGTGGCCCAGCTGTTCGCGGAGCGTGAATACCGGCGCTACCCCGTGACGGAGGACGCCCGCCTGGTGGGCCAGATCAGCCGCAGCGACGTGCTGCGTGCGCTGCAGGAAATCGCCGGAAGATACGCAGACCTGCGCAGCGCCAACATCCCGCGCTCCTGAGGGGCTCCGGACGGGGGAAGTTGGCGCGCCGCGGTCTGTACGTAATTTCCGTGGATCCAGATCCACGCCGGGCTGCCTATAGTCCCGCCGAGGCGCGAGGCGCCGGACACAACATGAACGCATACCTCGCATTCCTCCTCTACCTGCTCGCGATCCTCGGCTTCGTCGCGCTCACGCTGTGGATGAACCGGGTCCTCGGGCCGAAGCCGGCACCGACGAGCCTGAAGCTCGAGCCCTTCGAGTGCGGCGCCACGCCGGTCGAGCAGGTCAACGTCAAGGCTGTCCCGGTCAAGTACTACGCCATCGCGCTGGTGTTCATCCTGTTCGACCTCGAGACCGTGTTCCTCTTCCTGTGGGCCCTGGGCGCGCAGCCCCTCACGACGACGCTGCTCGCGGCCTTCGGGGTCTTCATGCTGCTGCTGGTCGTGATCATGCTGTACGTGTGGCGCACGGGCCTGCTCGAGGAGGTCACGCAGTGACGACCCAGCCGGCCCGGCCGGCGCCGTCCGGCGCCTTCGAGTTCCTCACGACCAAGAAGGACGAGTTCGTCGGCTGGGCGCGCAAGTTCTCGCTGTTCCCGTACCCCTTCGTGACCGCCTGCTGCGCGATGGAATTCATGTCGGTGAGTTCCACGCTCTACGACACGGACCGCTTCGGCGCCGCGCTGCCGCGCTTCACGCCCCGTCAGTCGGACCTGCTGATGGTCGTCGGCACGGTCACGCACAAGCAGGCGCCGATCCTGAAGAAGGTCTACGAACAGATGTGCGAACCCAAGTGGGTCATCGCCTTCGGCGTGTGCGCGACGAGCGGCGGCTTCTACCAGAACTACGCGGCCCTGCCCGGCATCGACAAGATCATCCCGGTGGACCTCTACATCCCGGGCTGCCCGCCGCGGCCGGAGATGGTCATCGACGGGATCATGAAGCTGCAGGACCGCATCGCGCGCGACCGCCACCCGATCATCAACGAGAAATTCTGACCGTGAGCGACGCAGTCTTCGAGCAGGTCCGCGAGCGCCTCGCCGGGGTGGCCGGGGAAGCCACCGTGGCCCACGGCACGCTCGCGCTCCAGGTCGAGGCCGCGCGGCTCGTCGCGATCGTTCGCACGCTGAAGGACGAGTTCGGGTTCGACATGTTCCTCGACGTCACCGCGGTGGACTGGCCCGACCGTGAGCCGCGCTTCGACGTAGTCTGGCACTTCTACTCGACGCGCCACTTCGTGCGGATCCGCCTCAAGGCCCGCGTGACGCTCGCCGACCCGACGGTCGACACGCTGGTGCCCTTCTACGGATCCGCGCGCTACATGGAGCGCGAGTGCCACGAGATGTACGGGATCGTCTTCCGGGGCAATGACGACCTGCGGCCGCTGCTGCTGTACGAGGGCTTCGAGGGTCATCCCCTGCGCAAGGACTACCCGAAGCAGAAGGAGCAGCCTCTGGTGCCCTACCGGGACGCGAAGCCATGAGTTCGCCCCCGCACACGACGCTCCCCAACCCGATCCGGCCCGCCTTCGACCAGGGCAGCGTCGAGGGCTCGGTGATCGTCAACATCGGTCCCTCGCACCCGGCGACCCACGGCACGATCCAGATCGTGGCGGAGCTCTCGGGCGAGCGGGTGCTGCGCACCGACGTGCACTGCGGCTACCTGCACCGCGGCTTCGAGAAGGAGTGCGAGTCGCACACCTGGCACAACCTGATCCCGTACGTGGACCGGCTGAACTACTGCTCGGCGCTGATCAACGACTTCGCCTACTGCGAGGCCGTCGAGAAGCTGATGGGCATCGAGATCACCCCGCGCTGCCGCTACCTGCGCACACTGCTCGCCGAGTACTCGCGCATCGCCGACCACCTGACCTGCGTCGCGGCGGCGCTGATGGAACTCGGCGCCATGACGGCGTTCCTGTACCTCGTCACGATCCGCGACTACATCTACGAGCATCTCGCGGACCTGACGGGCGCGCGGGTGACCTACACCTATGGCCGCATCGGCGGCCTCGCGCGCGACCTGCCCGACGGCTGGCTCGAGCGCCTCGGCGAGATCCTCGACGAGATGGACACCTTCACGGGCCGCGTGCACGGCCTCGTCGACCGCAATCGCATCTTCATCGACCGCATGCGCGACGTCGGCGTGATCTCGAGCGCGGACGCGGTCAACTGGGGCTTCACCGGCCCGCTCCTGCGCTCGACCGGCGCCCCGCGCGACCTGCGCAAGGACACCCCCTACCTCGCCTACGCCGAGCTCGACTTCGAGGTCCCGGTGGGCATCAAGGGTGACAACTACGACCGCTACTACGTGCGCATGCGGGAGATCGACGAGTCGGCGCACATGATCCGCCAGCTCATGGAAATGCTGCCGGCGGGCCCGCTGTGCGTGGACGACCGTCGCTGCACCTATCCCGACAAGCCGCTCGTCTATACCGAGATCGAGTCGCTGATCAACCACTTCAAGCTGGTGATGGACGGCCCGCAGGTGCCGCCCGGCGAGGTCTATTCGGCCCACGAGGGCGCGAACGGCGAGCTCGGCTTCTACATCGTCAGCGTGGGGGGCGGGGTGCCCTGGAAGGTGCACTGCCGCAGCCCGAGCTTCGTGCACATGGGCGGCGTGCACAGGATGCTCGACGGCTACCAGCTGGCCGACATCGTGCCGACCTTCGGCTCGGTGAACATGATCGGCGGGGAGTGCGACCGGTGAAGCACCTGATCCCCGAGTTCGAGAAGCTGCGGGAGCGCTTCCCCGAGGGCTTCGAGTCGTCGCTGGTGCTGCCCTGCGTGCGGCGCATCCAGGAGGATCGCGGCTACGTCGCCGATTCCGACATCGAGGAACTTGCCGCCTACCTCGGCGTGCCCCGGATCCAGATCGAGGAAGTGCTGTCGTTCTACACGATGTTCCGGCGCAGGCCGATCGGCCGCTGGCACCTGCAGTTCTGCCACAACGTCAGCTGCTCGATGAACGGCGCGGAAAGCATCCTGGCGCACGTCGAGCGGCGCATCGGCCTGCGGCCGGGCGAGACCACGCCGGACGGCCGGTTCACCCTCTCGGTCGTCGAGTGCCTGGGCTCCTGCGGGACCGCCCCGATGATGATGGTCAACGAGGGCTACCACGAGAACCTGACCGCCGAGCGGGTCGACGAGCTGCTGGAGGGGCTGAAATAGCCATGCCAGGCCAGCAACTCATCATGACGTTCCCGGTCACGGCCTCGTCGCACACGCTCGCCGAATACCGGGCCCGTGGCGGCTACGACGCGCTCGAGAAGGCGCTGAAGCAGATGAAGCCCGCCGAGATCACCAAGGAAGTCACCGCCTCGGGCCTGCAGGGCCGCGGTGGCGCCGCGTTCTCCATGGGCCGCAAGTGGCAGGTGATCGTGCCGGACGACGGGCAGCCGCACTACCTGATCGCCAACGCAGACGAAGGCGAGCCGGGCACCTTCAAGGATCGCTGGATCCTCGAGAACAACCCGCACATGCTCGTCGAGTCGATGCTCATCGCGAGCTATGCGCTCGGCGTGCGCAACTGCTTCGTCTACATCCGCGGCGAGTTCGACCTGCCCTACCGACGCCTCGCCGGCGCGGTCGAGGAGGCGTACGCCGCCGGGTATTTCGGCCAGCACATCCTCGGCACGGACTTCTCCTGCGACATCGTCGTCTATCGCGGCGCGGGCGCGTACGTCGCCGGCGAGGCCTCCGGCCTGCTCGCATCCCTCGAGGGCAAGAAGAGCTATCCGCGCAACCGCCCGCCGCGACTGACCGTGAAGGGCCTCTACCAGCGCCCGACGGTGGTGAACAACGTCGAGTCGCTGTCGAACATCGCCTGGATCATCCGCAACGGCGCCGCGGCCTTCAAGGCGGTCGGCACGCCGAAGAGCCCGGGCACGCGCCTGTTCTCGGTCTCGGGGCACATCAACCGGCCGGGCGTCTACGAGGTCGAGCTCGGCTATCCGTGGATGAAGTTCCTCGAGGAGGACTGCGGCGGCATCCCCAACGGCCGCGCGCTCAAGTGCGTCGTGCCGGGCGGCGTTTCCTCGAAGGTGCTCACGGCGGCCGACATCGCCAGCCTCCCGCTGTCGCACGAGGCGCTGTGGGACGCGGGCTCGACCCTCGGCTCCGGCGGCATGATCGTCATCGCGGAAGGCACCTGCATGGTGAGCCTGCTGCAGGTGATGCTGCGCTTCTACCACCACGAGTCCTGCGGCCAGTGCACGCCCTGCCGGCACGGCACCGGCTGGATGCACCGCATCCTCGACCGCATCGTCGCGGGCAAGGGCCTGCCGGAGGACATCGAGCGCCTGTACTACATCTCGAAGTTCAACGACGGCACGACGATCTGCGGCCTCGGGGACGCGGCCGGCTACGCCTGCAGCGGCATCCTCGACAAGTACCGCGACGAGTTCGAGTACTACATCGAGCACAAGCGCTCTCGCCACGACGGGAACCTGGAATGCCTGAGATCTTCATAAACGGGCAATCCGTCGAGGCGGCCGAGGACCAGACCGTCCTGCAGGTGGCGCTTGCCAACGGCTTCTACGTGCCCTATTTCTGCTGGCACCCGCAGCTCTCGGTGGCCGGCAACTGCCGCATGTGCCTCGTCGAGGTCGAGGGCCGCGGCCTCGACATCGCCTGCAACATGCCGGTCAGCGCCGGCATGAAGGTGTTCACCGACTCCGACGAGGTGAAGGAGCACCGCAAGGCCATCCTGCAGTTCATCACGCTCAACCACCCGGTGGACTGCGGGATCTGCGACAAGGCCGGCGAGTGCACGCTGCAGGACTACCACTACGCCTACAACGGCGAGGCCTCGCTCTCCCGTGACGAGAAGGTGCGTTCGACCAAGTTCTACAACCTGTCGAACCGCATCCTGCTCGACAACGAGCGCTGCATCCTCTGCCTGCGCTGCACGCGGTTCACCCACGAGGTGTCGAAGTCGATGGCCCTGGGCGTGGAACGCCGCGGCGATATCTCGAACATCCGGCCGGTCGAGGACCGCCCGCTCGCCGAGGACCCCTACTCGGACAACATCATCGACCTCTGCCCGGTCGGCGCGCTGCTGTCGCGGCAGTTCCTGCACAAGTCCCGCGTCTGGTACCTCGAGCCCACGCCGTCGGTCTGTCCGGGATGCGAACGCGGCTGCACGATCCAGGTCTGGCACCGCAAGCCCGAGTGGTTCGTGAAATCGCTCGACCAGAGCCAGAACACCAGCATCGCGCGCATCACGCCGCTCGAGAACCCGGCCGTCAACGGCCCCTGGATCTGCAACAAGGGCCGCGACCTCGCGCGCATCTTCGAGCGGACCCGGGCCGACGAGCCGATGCTGAAGGGCCGGCCCGTGCCGGTCGCCGAGGCGATCGACGCGGCGCGGCGGCTGATCGGCGCGGCGCGGCACCCCGTGGCGCTGGTGTCGACCTGGGGCTCGAACGAGGAACTCGAGGCCTTCAAGCGCTACCTGGGCGAGGTGCTTCATTCGCACTTCAAGTACGACCGGATGCCCGAGGAGGGCGAGCGGCTCGAGGACGACCTGCTCATCCGCCGCGACAAGAACCCGAACACCGCGAAGGCGCGCGAGCTGTTCGACGAGGGCGAGCCCGCCTGGCACGACGGCACGGACCTCGTGCTGGTGTGGGGCGAGGGCTACGACTTCGCGCAGATCCCGGCACAGGCGAAGATCATCTTCCTCAATTCGTACCTGCAGCCCGAGAACGGGCATGCCGACGTCTTCCTGCCGCTCAGCATCCAGACGGAGCGAGCCGGGCACTACACCAACTTCCAGGGCGTGGTGAGCGCGTTCGAGCCCTGCTTCCCGAAGGGCGCGTCGGTACTGGACGCGGAGGCACTGTTCAAGGCGCTGGCGGCGCCGGCGCGGGGGCACCCATGAGCCCGGACCTCGCCGTCACCCTCGTGTACATCGGCTACGCGCTCGCGGTGCTGCTCACCTTCGGCGCCGTGCTCACCTGGGTGGAGCGCAAGCAGGCGGCCATCATGTCGGACCGCATCGGCGCGAACCGCGCCTACGTGCGCATCCCCTTCACGCAGGTGAAGCTGATCTGGCTCGGACTGTTCCACGGCATGGCGGACGGCCTCAAGCTGCTGCTCAAGGAGGACTTCAAGCCCATCACCTACGACCGGCTGGCCTACGCCCTCGGTCCCTGGCTCGCGTTCACGCCGGTGGTGCTGGTCTTCGCCGTCATCCCCTTCGGCGGCACGCTCGACCCGGGCCGGCTGTTCCCGGGCCTGGCGGACTGGTTCGGCGGCCGCACCTACCCGATGCAGATCGCGCCGCTCGACGCCGGGCTCCTGGTCGTCTTCGCCTTCAGCGGCATCTCCATCATCGGCGCGATGCTCGCCGGCTGGTCGTCGTCCAACAAATTCTCGATGCTCGGCGCCCTGCGTGCCGGCTCGCAGCTCATTTCCTACGAGCTGGTCATGGGCCTGACGGTGCTCGGGCTGATCCTCATCTACGGCACGGTCGACCTCACTTCGATCGTCGAGCAGCAGTCCGGGACGGTGCTCGGCTTCCTGCCGGCCTGGGGCATCGTCTACCAGCCCGTGGCCGCGATCCTGTTCCTCACCGCCGGCATCGCCGAGAACAAGCGCATCCCGTTCGACCTGCCCGAGGCGGAGTCCGAGCTGATCTCCGGGTATTTCACCGAATACAGCGCGATGAAGCAGGGCATGTTCATGCTCTCGGAGTTCATCGAGATCTCGATCATCGCGGCACTGTTCACCACGCTGTTCCTGGGCGGCTACAACCTGCCCTGGCTCACCGACGCGGGATTCGTCCTGCCGGGCGGCGGCACGATCGCAATGAGCCACGGCTGGGTCGTGGTCATCCAGCTGCTCACCTTCCTCGGCAAGGTGTTCCTGCTCTGCAGCTTCCAGATCCTGATCCGCTGGACGCTGCCGCGCTTCCGCTGGGACCAGCTGCTCAGCTTCGCGTGGCGGTTCCTGCTGCCGCTCTCCATCGCCAACCTCGTCGTGACCGCCGTGGCGGTCTGGGCGCTCAGCTGAGGTGCCGCGATGAGCAGCCGCAAGCCCTACGTCCGCAAGCGCTACTGGAACGAGCCCGAGATGGGGTGGTACGAGCGCGCGTACTTCTTCGAGGTCTGGCGCGGCCTGCGCATCACCGGCGGCGTATTCATGGCCAACCTCTGGAAGTGGATGACGGGCCGCAAGGGCGCCCTCACCGCCTACTACCCCGAGGAAACCCGCGCCGACTACGCCGCCCACAACCGCGGCAAGCACATCCTCACGCAGCGCCCCGATGGCCGGCCGCAGTGCGTCGCCTGCAACATGTGCGCCACCGTGTGCCCTGCCCAGTGCATCGAGATCGACGCGGCCTTCGACCCGGACGATCCCGCACACCCGAAATACCCCTCGCGCTTCGAGATCGACTACTCCCGCTGCGTGTTCTGCGGCCTGTGCGTGGAGGCCTGCCCGGAGGACGCCATCCGCATGCTGAAGGAAACGCCCGACCTGCCCGGATTCGACCGCGACCGGATGTGGCTCGGCCAGGAAGAGCTGCTGCACTGGCAGCCGCGGCAGGACGTCGCCAAGCCCTATCCCGTCGCCACCCCCGGCGGACCCGGGGGCACGCCATGAGCCTCGAGACGCTGCTGCTGTACTTCTTCTCCGCGGCCGCGCTGCTCGGCGGCGTGCTGATGCTCGTCGCGCGCCACCCGATGCGCGTGGCAATCGCGCTCATCGGCGCGATGATCTCGCTGGCCGGCATCTACGCGATCCTCGGCGTGCACGTCATCGCGGTCTTCCAGGTGCTGATCTACGTGGGCGCGGTGATGGTCTTCATGGTGTACGTGATCATGCTGCTCGACGTGCGCGATCCGTCGTTCCTCGAGCGCTACGGGCGCGCCGTGCTGCCGTCGGTCCTGGTGGCCGGCCTGCTCGCGGTGGCCCTCGCCGCCGCCGTGGGGCGCGGCCGGTCCGTGACGGCCGGCGACCTGGGGACGACGCAGGGCGAATCGGCCGGCACGCTGTTCAACGTCCAGCCGTTCTCCGCGGAGTTCCTGGGCAGCTACTGGCTGCACTTCGAGCTCACGTCCGTGCTGCTGCTCGCGGCGGTCGTGGCCGCCATCGCCGTCGTCAAGGGCGGGCGGAGGCACGATGGATAGGACACAGCTGCTCCTGACGCTGTCGATCGCGCTGTTCGCGATCGGGCTCCTCGGCGTGATGATCCGGCGCAACGCGCTGGTGATGCTCATGTGCATGGAGCTGATGCTGAACGGCGTGATCCTGAGCCTCGTCACCTTCGCGTCGCAGAGCGCCACGGTCTCGGGCGCCGTGCTCGTGTTCCTGGTCTTCGTGGTCGCCGCGGCCGAGATCGCCATCGCCATCCCGATCGTGCTGCTGCTGTCGCGCCGCAGGCACACGCTGGACGTGTCGGCCTACTCCGAGCTCAAGGGATGACGATGAACCTGCTCACCCTCATCGTCCTGCTGCCGCTCGCCGGATTCGTGCTGAACGGACTCCTCGGACCGCGCCTCGGCAAGGGCTTCGTGAGCGTGGTGGGCTGCGGGCTGCCGGTCCTGGCCTTCCTCGCGACCGTGCGGGGCTTCATGCAGCTGAACGGCGGGGACGCCTCCGCGCTGGTCGAGACCGCCTACACCTGGGCGGTGGTCGGCGACTTCTCCTTCGACATCGAGTTCTACTTCGACCGGCTGAGCGCCGTGATGACGCTGATCGTCACCGGCGTGGGCTCGCTCATCCACGTGTACTCGACGGGCTACATGAAGGACGACGCGAGCTACGCCCGCTACTTCGCCTACCTCAACCTGTTCCTGTTCTTCATGCTGCTGCTGGTGCTCGGGCGCTCGCTGCTGGTGTGCTTCGTCGGCTGGGAGGGCGTGGGCCTCGCCTCCTACCTGCTGATCGGCTTCTGGTTCGAGGATCCGGCGAAGGCGGCGGCAGGCAAGAAGGCGTTCATCACCAACCGGGTGGGCGACGCGGGCTTCCTGCTCGGCATGTTCCTCATCTACCACGCGCTCGGTACCCTCGACTTCGACGGCGTCAACGCGGCGTTCCAGGGCCCCGTGGCACCGGCGGTCTCGGCGAGCCTGGTCGGGATCCTGCTGTTCATCGGGGCCACCGGCAAGTCGGCGCAGATCCCGCTGCACGTGTGGCTTCCCGACGCCATGGCCGGCCCCACCCCGGTCTCGGCGCTGATCCACGCCGCCACCATGGTGACCGCGGGCGTGTACCTCGTGGCACGACTGAACGGCCTCTACCAGCACGCGCCGGAGGCCTCGGAAGTCATCGCGGTCATCGGCCTGCTGACGGCGTTCTTCGCGGCGACCATCGCCGTGGTGCAGACGGACATCAAGAAGGTCCTGGCCTACTCGACGATCTCGCAGCTTGGCTTCATGTTCCTGGCGCTCGGCGTGGGCGCCTACGGCGTCGCGGTGTTCCACGTCTACACGCACGCCTTCTTCAAGGCCTGCCTGTTCCTCGGCGCCGGCAGCGTCATCCACGCGCTCTCGGGCGAGCAGGACATCCGGCGCATGGGTGGGCTCGCGCGGCGCATTCCGGTCACCTTCGTGACCTTCGCGATCGCGACGGCCGCCATCGCCGGCCTGCCGCCGCTCGCGGGCTTCTTCTCCAAGGACGAGATCCTCTGGTTCGCCTTCGCGAGCGAGCACGGCGGCTCGCCGCTGCTGTGGGCCGTCGCCTCGTTCACCGCGCTGCTGACCGCGTTCTACATGTTCCGGCTGCTGTGGCTCACTTTCCTCACGCCCTCCCGGATGGACGAGAAGACCGAGCACCACGTGCACGAGTCGCCGTGGTCCATGACCAGTGTGCTGGTCGTGCTGGCGGTGTTGTCGGCGGTGGGCGGCTTCGTGCACGTCCCGCACTTCCTCGAACCGCTGATGCCGCTGCCGGCGACCGACCACGCGCTCGAGCACCTCGAGAAACCCCTGATCGTGTTCGCGGTGGTGACCGGCCTGCTCGGGCTCGCCGGTGCCGCCTTCGTCTACCGGGGCGGCCTGGCGCGGGCGGAGCGCCTGCAGCGGCGCTTCGCGGGCGCCCACCGCCTGCTGTCCGGCAAGTACTACGTGGACGAGCTGTACGAGGCGGTCCTCGGGCGGCCGCTGCGCTGGATTTCGGAACGCGTGTTCCTCAACCTGGGCGACCGCTTCATGATCGACGGCTCCCTCCATGGCCTGGTCGGCCTCGCCCAGCGCACGGCCGGTCGCCTGAGCCGCGTCGAGACGGGCAACCTGCAGTTCTACGTACTGCTCGCGGTGCTGGGCGTGATCGGCTCGCTCGCGTGGATGTGGCGCCATGGCTGAGTCGACCGTGCTCAACCTCGTCCTCTGGCTCCCGGTGCTCGGCATGGTGGCGCTGCTGCTGGCGCCCCGCGGCTCGGACCGCGCGGTCCGCGGCCTTGCGCTCGCGGTGATGCTGCTGCAGTTCGTCCTCGCGGCCTGGCTGTACCAGCGCTTCGACGGCTCCGTGGCGGGCCTGCAGTTCGAGACCCGCGTGCCGTGGATCGGCGACTGGGGGGTCTACTACCACATCGGCCTCGACGGCCTGAACGTGCTGCTCGTGTCGCTCACGGCCTTCCTCGGGCCCCTGGTGGTGGCCGGTGCGTTCAGCGCGGTGCAGAAGAGCGTGAAGCTCTTCTACGCCATGGTGTTCTTCATCCAGTTCGCGATGCTCGGGACCTTCCTGGCCCAGGACCTGTTCCTGTTCTACGTGTTCTGGGAAGCGATGCTGATCCCGATGTTCCTGATCATCGGCATCTGGGGGGGCGAGCGACGCATCTACGCCACGCTCAAGTTCGTGCTGTACACCGCGTTCGGCAGCATCCTGATGCTGGCGGCCGTGATCTACCTCGTCTACTCCCTGTCCCAGGCCACCGGGTCGCTGTCCTTCGGGTTCACGGACCTCTACGCGCACAGCCTGCCGGTCGGCGTGCAGACCTGGCTGCTCGCGGCGTTCGCGCTGTCGTTCGCGATCAAGGTGCCGATGGTGCCGCTGCACACGTGGTTGCCGGATGCGCACGTCGAGGCGCCCACGGCGGGTTCCGTCATCCTGGCGGGCGTGCTGCTGAAGATGGGCACCTACGGCTTCATGAAGCTCGGGTTCCCGCTCTTCCCGGATGCGACCCGCGTGCTCACGCCCGCGCTGATGGTGCTGTCGGTGGTGAGCATCATCTACGGCGCCTGCCTCGCGCTGGTGCAGACGGACATCAAGAAGATCATCGCCTACTCCTCGATCAGTCACCTGGGCTACGTGATGCTGGGCCTGGTGTCGCTCGACCTCCTGGGCATCCAGGGCGCGATCATCCAGATGGTGAGCCACGGGCTCGTCGCCGGCGGCCTGTTCACCATGGTCGGCATGATCTACGAGCGCTGCCACACCCGCGAACTGGCGGACTACGGCGGCCTCGCGAGGCTCCTGCCCGTGTACTCGGTGTTCTTCATGATCCTGACGCTCGCCTCGATCGGCCTGCCGACCACCAGCGGCTTCACTGGCGAGTTCATGGTGCTGCTTGGCGCGTTCAACGCCGCCTGGCCCCAGTTCCAGGCCGGCAATGCGCTGCCACTGACGGTCGCCGTGAGCGCCGTCGCCGGCGTGGTGCTCGGCGCGCTCTACATGCTGTGGCTGGCGCAGCGGCTGCTGTTCGGCGAGGTCAAGGCGCCGCACCAGCCGTTCACGGATCTCGTGGCGCGCGAGAAGGCCATCCTGATCGCCTTCGTCGTGGCAATCTTCGCGCTCGGTCTGTTCCCGCAGGGGCCGCTCGCGAAGACCGAACTCGCGGCGCGTGAATACCAGGATCGCGTGCTCGGCAGCCGCATCGAGGGGTTCGCGCCATGAACTGGCAGCTCATCCTCACCTCGATGCTGCCGGAGCACCTGCTGCTGCTCGGCATGCTCGCCATCCTGGGGCTCGAGATCCGCAGCGGCCGGCCGAGCGACGGCTTCGCGCTGTCCGTGCTCTTCGTGACGGCGGCCGCCTTCGCAGCCACGTGGCTCTATGCGGCGGGCAGCGTTGCCGCGCCGTTCCCGGAGCACTTCTCGATCGATCCGGCGACCTCCCTGCCCAAGGCCGTGCTGCTCGCGCTGGCGCTGCCCGTGCTGCTCATCTCGCGGGACGACTTCTCCGAGACGCCCTACTACACGCTGATCCTGGCCTCGCTGTACGGCGCCTGCCTGGTCATCTCCTCCGACAGTTTCCCGACGCTGTTCCTCGGCATCGAGATCATGTCCCTGCCGGTGTACGCACTGGTCCTGCTCGGCTTCCAGCGCCCCTCGAGCACCGAGGCCGCGCTCAAGTACCTGGTGCTCGGCGGCGCCGCGACGGCCACGCTGCTGATGGGCATGTCGTTTCTCTACGGCTGGAGCGGCTCGCTGCAGGTCGCGACGTTCGGGGATGCGCTCGGCTCGGCCGACCCGCTCGCACTGGCCGGCGCGGCCCTCGTCGTGGCGGCGCTGTTCCTCAAGGCCGCCGTCGTGCCGCTGCACGCCTGGGCGCCGGATGCCTACGAGGGCGCGAGCCCGCCCGTGACGGCCTACATGGCGACGATCATCAAGGCGGGCGTGGTGCTGGCAGCGCTGCGCGTCTTCGGCACCGCGGCCGTCGGGCCGGCGATGGCGGGGCTCCTCGCGCTGCTGCCACTGGTGTCGATGGCCTGGGGCAACCTCGCCGCGATCCGCCAGGTGAGCTTCCGCCGCATGATCGCCTATTCGTCGATCGCCCACGCGGGATACCTGTTCTACGCGTTCCTGGGCGAGGGTGAGGGCCGCTGGGAAGCGATCGTGTTCTACCTGGTCGCCTACGGGCTCATGAACCTGCTCGCGTTCGCGGCGCTGCCGAGAGGCGTGGACGACGAGCGCCAGGATCGCCTCGACGCGCTCAAGGGCCTGTACCAGCGCCGGCCGTTCGCCGCGATCATGATCTCGGTGGCGATGCTGTCGCTCGCGGGCCTGCCGCCGCTCCCGGGATTCGTCGCCAAGTTCCTGGTGTTCCGCAACGTCCTGGACGCCGGGTACACCCTGTACGCCGTGGCCGGCCTGGTGGCCAGCTACCTCGGCATCTACTTCTACCTGCGCGTCATCCAGTACATGTTCATGGCCGAGCAGGATCCGGCCGCGGCCCATGGAACCCCGCGGCGCCTGGCCGTGATCGCGAGCCTGCTGTGCCTCGTGCCGGCCGTACTGCTGATGTTCTTCCCGGGCTGGCTCATCGACCGGCTTTGAAGCCCGACCCGTCCAGCCACGAGCACGGCTCGCCCGTCGTTCGCGCGCTGTTCTTCGTCGCGGGCGCAGTGTCGCTGGTGCTGGGCATCGCAGGCGCCTTCCTGCCGGTGCTGCCGACCACGCCGCTGGTGCTGCTCGCCGCCGCCTGCTTCGCCCGCAGCTACCGGCCCCTCCACGAATGGCTGCTGGCCCATCGGCTGTTCGGGCCGATCGTTCGCGAATGGCACGAGCACCGCAGCATTCCACGGCGCACGAAGTTCGTCGCCATCACGATGATGGCGGTGACGCTGGGCATTTCAATCGTGTTCTTCGTCGAGCCGCGCTGGCTCCAGGCGCTGCTGGCCGCGTTCGGAATCGGTCTCGGCCTCTGGATGCACCGCCTGCCCTCGCGCTGAAGACGCGGCTCAGGCCCCGGCCTTCTTCGCGATCGGCGAGTACATGTCGAGCACTTGCATCCGCGCGGCCTGCAGGCGCTCCGACACCACGCCGACCAGCCGGTGCATGATCTTGTAGCCGAAGCTGTTGTCGGCGCGGCACTTCTCGAGCAGCGCGTTGCCGTCGAACCTCACCGCCTCGACCGGTTCCAGCGCACGCGCCTGGTAGAACTTGCCGCGCCCCGAGAGCACCGATGACCAGCCCAGTTCGTCGCCGGGCTCGAGCGTGTGCACGCGCAGCGCCATGCCCTGCGCCATCATCTCGAGCGCCACCCGGCCCCGCATCAGCAGGAAGAACTCGTGCCGCAGGTCGCCCTCTTCGAAGATCAGTTCGTCCTTGCCGTACGTGGCGCGCGACCCGAGGGCCGCGAGCGTCGCACGGTGCTCCGGCGTGAGGCCCTGGCTGAAAGGGTGCTGCTGCACCGCATCAAGAATCGAATCTGTCATGGCGCCCCCTTGAGACTTGCATCCCGACCCGACAGGGCTGCTTGCGGCCCTGATCCCCGGATTCTACGCTTGCCAGCCCCGGTCTCCTCAAGGAGCGTCGAGGCCGGTGACGACGATGGAGCCGATGGCTTGACGCGCTGAGCGTCCAATCGAGGCGAGCCCATGAACGACAAGCGCCGGATCACCCTCTATCACGCACCGAGCACGCGCTCGACCAGCGTGCTGTTCCTGCTCGAGGAACTCGGCGCCGACTACGACCTCCACCTGCTCGACTTCAAGCGCGGCGAGCAGCGCGCCGCCGAATACCTGGCGGTCAACCCGCTCGGCAAGGTCCCGGCCATCCGCCATGGAGATGCCGTCGTCACCGAGCAGGTCGCGATCTACCTCTACCTCGCCGACCTGTATGCGGAACGCGGACTCGCGCCGCCACTGGACGATCCGGATCGCGGTCCCTACCTGCGCTGGCTGGTCCTCTACGGCTCCTGCTTCGAGCCCGCGCTGGTCGATCGCGCACTGAAGCGCGATCCCGCGCCGCAGGCCACCTCGCCGTACGGTGACTTCGACACTCTGATCGGGACGGTGACGCGGCAACTCGAGCAGGGCCGCTGCCTGCTCGGCGAGCGGTTCACTGCGGCCGACGTGCTCTGGGGAACCGCGCTCGGCCTGGCGACGCAATGGGGCCTGGTGACCGGCTCATCCGCCGTCGATCGCTACGTCCATGCGTTCAACGAGCGACCGGCGGTGATCCGGGCGCGCGCGAAGGACGCCGGGCTGGCATCGGCATGAACGCCGCCGAACTGCGGGCGTTCCTGCACGAGCGCATCCCGCTGTCACGGGCGATGGCGGTCGAGGTGCGCAGAGCCACGCCCGACGGGGTGACGCTCTACGCGCCGCTCGAGCCCAACATCAATCACCGTGACACGGTGTTCGGCGGCAGCGCCTCGGCGGTGGCCATCCTGGCGGCCTGGTCGGCGCTCTACCTGCGGATGCGCTCCGCGGGCCTGAGCGGCCGCATCCTCATCCGTCGCAACACCATGAGCTATGAGCGGCCGATCGCGGCCGGTTTCACGGCGAGTGCCGTGCCGCCCGGCGACCCGGCGTGGACCCGGCTCGCCGCCACGCTCGGCCGGAACCGCGCAGCACGCATCCGGGTGGGTTCGGTGCTCGAGAGCGAGGGCGCGCAGGTCGGAGTGCTGGACGGTGAGTTCGTGGTGATGCCTCACACGACGCCGGACCCGGCCAGCGCGGCGATCTCCGCGTCCGAATAGCCCGCGGAACGCAGCACCTCGGCCGACTGATCGCCGATGCCCGCCGGAGGCGTGCGGACCTTGGCCGGCGTCGCGCCGAACCTCGGCGCGGGCGCGGGATGCCGGACGCCGCCGACGTCGAGGTAGGCCTCGCGGGCGCGATTGTGCGGGTGTTCCTGCGCCTCGGCCAGGTTGAGCACCGGCGCGAAGCAGACGTCGGTGCCTTCGAGCAGGGCACACCACTCGTTGCGCGTCCTAGTGCTGAACAGGCTGGCGAAGCGCTGCTTGAGATCCGGCCAGTTCGCGACGTCGAACTGCGCGTCCTCGAGCCCCTGCCCGGCCAGGCCGCACTTGGTGAGCAGCAGGCGATAGAACTGCGGCTCGAGCGCACCGACCGAGATCCACTCACCGTCGGCGCACTGGTAGCAGTCGTACCAGTGAGCGCCCCCGTCGAGGGCGTTGGCCTGGCGACGATCGGCCCACAGGCGTTGTGCCCGCAGGCCCTGGATGAGGGCGCCCATGACGGCGCAACCATCGGTGATCGCAGCGTCGATGACCTGTCCCCGGCCCGTCTCCCGGGCATGCAGGATGGCGCTCACGAGGCCGAGCGCCATGAACATGGCGCCTCCACCGATGTCGCCGACGACGGTCGGTGGAATCGACGGCGCGGAGTCCCGGTGCCCACCGTGATACAGCAACCCGCTCAGCGCGACGTAGTTGAGATCGTGCCCGGCCGCCTGCGCAAGCGGACCCGTCTGCCCCCACCCGGTGAGCCGCCCGTAGGCGAGACGCGGATTGCGGGCGAGGCAGATGTCCGGCCCGAGGCCCAGCCGCTCCATCACACCGGGGCGGAAGCCTTCGAGCAGGGCGTCGGCGTTATCCACCAGGCGCAGCACCACCTCGGCCGCACCCGGTTGCTTGAGGTCCACCGCAATCGAGCGCTTGCCGCGGCGCGTGATGTCGTAGCGCGGCTCTGCGCCGAACGGCAGCGAGCCGCCCTTGCGGTCCACCAGCACGACGTCCGCGCCGAGGTCGGCGAGCAGCATGCCGCAGAACGGCCCCGGGCCGATGCCCGCGAGTTCGACCACCCGCAGGCCCTGGAGCGGGCCCATCAGAGCGACCTCGCCACGATCTCCTTCATGATCTCGTCGGCCCCGCCGTAGATGCGCTGGACGCGGGAATCGGCGTAGAGCAGCGAGATCGGGTACTCGCGCATGTAGCCGTAGCCACCGAACAACTGCAGGCACTCGTCCATGACCCGGCACTGCGCGTTGGTGATCCACAGCTTCGCCATGGAGGCCGTGACGGTGTCGAGCGTGCCATCCTTGAGCTTCTCGATGCAGTCGTCGATGAACACACGCGCCACCTGCACCTGCGTCTTGACTTCGGCGAGCTTGAAACGCGTGTTCTGCATCTCGAGCAGCGCCTGCCCGAAGGCCTTGCGGCTGCGCGTATAGTCCACCGTCAGCGCGAGCGCGTACTCCATCGCCGCCACCCCGCCGAGCGCCAGCAGCGCCCGCTCGTAGGGCAGGTCGCGCATCAACTGGACGAAGCCCTGGCCCTCGGCGGGACCGAGCAGGCAGTCGGCCGGCACGCGGCAGTCGTCGAGGAAGAACTCGGCCGTGTCCCAGCCGTTCTGCCCGATCTTGTCGAGCACGCGGCCGACGCGGTAGCCGGGCAGGTCCTTCGTCTCCAGCATCACGATGGAGATGCCCTTGGCGCCCTTCGTCGGATCGGTCTTCGCAACCACGCCCACGAGGCCCGCGTGCAGGCCGTTCGAGATGAACGTCTTGGCACCGTTCAGCACGTAGTGTCCGCCGTCGCGTACCGCGCGGGTCTTGACCGCCTGAAGGTCCGAGCCGGCCCCCGGTTCGGTCATCGCGATCGCACCGACCAGCTCGCCGCTCGCCATGCGCGGCAGCCAGTCCTGCTTCTGCGCCTCGGAACCATAATTCAGCACGTAGTGCGCGAGGATGCTGTGCACGGTGGTGCCGAAGCTCGTGATGCCGCGCCGGCCCAGTTCCTCGACGACCACCGCCTCGTGGCGTGCGTCGCCGCCCAGGCCGCCGTACTCGGCCGGGATGTCCGTGCAGAGCAGCCCGACCTCACCCGCCTTGTTCCAGAGCTCGCGGTCAACGTGGTGCTGCTCGCGCCAGCGCGCATCGTTCGGGACGATCTCGTTCTCGACAAAGCGCCGGGCCGCATCGCGGAACAGTTCGAGGTCGTCATCCATCCAGCGGGAGCGATACTGGGCCTCGGTCATGGCTGCGCCTCTCGTCGTAGCTTGATTGCAGCCTGACATGACACCCGGAAACCCGTGCCCTTGTCCAGCGCCGGATCGGCTAACATTCCGGCCAGTCGACCACATGCGAGACGCCCGTGCCCGAGCTGCGTTTTTCCGCCCGAACGGCCGTGCTGGCGGTCGCCAGCGCGGCTCTGTCCACGCTGGCCCTGGCCGCCAGCGCGGCCGACCGTTACTGGCCGCCGATCGTGGACCCGCCCAGCGGCCAGCACGTTCCGGGCCGCTGGGTCTGGGGCGACCTGGTCACCTCGGATGTCGCAACGGCCGCGGATTTCTACGGCCAGGTCTTCGGCTGGACCTACGAGACCTACGGCGGCGATGACGATCGCGACACCTACACCCTGGTGCTGGCCGACGGCCTGCCGATCGGCGGCATGGTCTTCGACCAGCGCGCGCTCAAGGACAAGACTCCGTCGGCGCGCTGGATCGGGCTGGTGTCCGTGCCGGACGTGCACGCGGCGGCCGAGGCCGTCACCCGGGGTGGCGGCACGGTGGTGCTGGCGCCGACGATGCTCGGCGAACGCGGCGAGACCGCAGTCTTCCAGGATCCGGAGGGCGCACCTTTTGGCGTCGTGCACTCGAAAAGCGGCGATCCGGCCGACTACCTGGGTGACCTGAACGAGTGGATCTGGCTCGACCTGTGGAGCGGCGACGTGGAACGCGCGGCGGCGTTCTACCGGGAAGTCGTGGGTTACGACATACAGCCGCTGCAGCTCGACGGCACACGCAGCGGCGTGCACCTCGTCTCCGGCGGGCACGTGCGGGCCGGCATCATGCAGAAACTCGACCCGCGCGAGACGGTCGTATGGCTGCCGTACGTGCGCGTCGCGGATGCGAAGGCGGCGGCGGACAAGGCGCGCGCCGCGGGAGGCCGGGTCCTGCGCGAACCCGTGGTCCTGAAGCGGGCCATCGTGGCCGTCATCGCCGACCCGACCGGTGCACCCGTCGGGGTGGCACAGTTGCACGATCAGGAGGCGCGGCCATGATCCGGCGTCACACCCGAGGAACGCGGCCCTTCGTGCTCGCCGGGGCATTGAGCGTCGCGCTGCTGGCGCTCCCGGGTTGCGGCACCGACAGCGGCGTATCGACCAGCGTCAGCATGAGTTACGGCTACGGCGGTTACTACGGCCCCTACTACGGCGGCGGCTACTACGCGCCCTATCCACCCGTCGTCGTCGTTCCGCCCGGTGAGCGCCCCGATCGGCCGAATAAGCCCGACCGGCCGACGACCTTGCCCGCCGAGGTGGGCGGCCCGTCGGCGATGCCTGCCACCCGGCCGTCGACCGCGAGCCGGCCCACCAGTCGCCCTTCGCCAAGACCCGCCACACGACCGATGCCGCGCGCAGGGCGCCGCTGAAGGAACGGCATCGGCAGGCTGGGCGACGGATGCCGGCACCGGCGCGATCGTGGCCCGTCCTTGAAACGGTGACTGGCCGGGGTGCAGCGATGCCCCCGCCGGACACGGGTCAGTATTCGTAGAACATCTTCTGGATCGCGTTCGGGTCCTTCGTCCGGGTCAACGCGAGCTGCAGCAGCACGCGTGACTTGGCCGGACTCAGCTCGCCCGAGGCGACGAAGCCCTTCTCGTCGTCGTTCACCTCGTTGTTGCGCAGGACGATGCCCGCGGGCAGGCGCGTGCTGCGCACCACCGCGACGCCGCTCTTCGCTGCCCGGGTCAATGCATCCAGCGCCGGGGTCGTCATGTTGCCGTCGCCCACGCCCGCGATCACCAGGCCCTTCGCGCCGTTCGCGATGGCCGCGTCGATCAGGTCGGCGCTCATGTTGGCGTGCGCATGGATGATGTCCACGCGCGGCAGTGTATCGAGCGCGTCCACCGAGAACTCGCTGGCCAGACCCTGCTTCCTGTCCATCGGCTCGAACCACTCGATCTTGCCGGTGTGCACCACGCCGGCCGGGCCGCGGTTCAGGCTCTGGAAGGTCTGCACGCTGGTGGTGTCGGTCTTGACCACGTTGCGCGCGTAATGGATCGTGTCGGCGAGCACGACCAGCGTGCCCTTGCCCCTGGCGCGGGGATCCGCCACCACGGCGACGCCGTTGTACAGGTTGCCCGGGCCGTCGGCGCTGAGCGCATTCGCCGGCCGCATGGCCCCCACCATCACCACCGGCTTGTCGCTGCGGGTGATCAGCGACAGGAAGTAGCTCGTCTCCTCCAGCGTGTCCGTGCCGTGCGTGATCAGGATGCCGTCCGTGCCGGGCTCGGCCAGCACGGCGTTGACGCGCCGGGCGAGCTTGAGCCAGATCGCGTCGTTCATGTCCTGGCTGCCGATGTTCGCGACCTGCTCGCCGGTGATGATCGCGAGCTCGCCGAGATTCGGCACGGCCTGTAGCAACGCATTCACGTCGTAGGCGCCCGACCGGTACGCGTAGCCCGTCGCACTCGCCTGGACGCCCGCGATGGTGCCGCCGGTGGCGAGCACGTGGACGGTGGGGCGGTCCGCCGCCTGGCCCACGGACGCCAGGCCGACAGCCGCGCAAGCCGCCGCCATCAGCGCGTGATATCGCCAGTCTGGCATGAGCCCTACTCCACGTTGGCGACCGCTGCGGGCGTCGGTGCTGCGTCGAATCCGCCGCCGAGGGCGAGATGGAGATTGACCCGCTGCACGAGTCGCTCGGACTGCACCCGCAGCAGGGCCGAATTCGTCCCGAACAGTGCGAGCTGCTGCTGGGACACGGCACGCAGATCGCCGGAGCCGACTTCGTAGCGCTGCCGGGCGAACTCGAGGGCCTTCTGGTTCTCGGCGACGGCACGCGCGAGGACCTCCTCGCGCCGACCCGACGCGTATTCGGCCGACAACGCATCCTCCACCTCGGCGAACGCGCGGGCGCCGATCCGTCCGTACTCGGTGATGGCCTGCTCCTGCTCGGCGGTGCGGATGCGGACCTGTGTCTGCAGCGCTCCACCGTAAAAGACCGGCTGCAGGAGGCTGCCGCCCATGCTCCAGACCGGGTTGTCGCGCGGCTTGAGCACGAAAATGTCGCTCGAAATGTCGCTGACGGACGCGGTGAGCCGCAGGCTCGGAAGGCGGGCCGCCTCCGCGCCCTTGACGCCGTAAAAAGCCGCCTCGACGGACCGTTCCGCGGCCACCACGTCCGGACGTCGTTCGAGAAGTTCGGACGGCAGGCCGGCGGGCACGGGTCCCGTCGGCTTCGCGAGCTGCGTCGCCACCTCCACGTCGGCCGACGGATAACGTCCGACCAGCGTTTCCAGCGCACGCAACGCCTGATCGCGCGACAGCTTGAGCTTCTCGACCGTATCCCGGAACGTTTCGACGTCGGCCCGGGCGAGCGCCACGTCGTAGCCGTCGCCACGGCCGATGCGCTGCCGCTGTTCGGCGAAGTCGACGAGTTGCTGCGACGTCCCGACCGTCTGCCCGGCGAGATCGAGCTGCAGCGTGGCCTCGACGGCCAGGAAATAGGCCTTCGCCACCAGCGCGGCCACCGACTGCCGCGCGTACTCGGTGTCGGCGACGATCGCCTCATAGCCCGCCGCCGTGGCGGCGCGCTCGGATCGCAGGCGGCCCCACAGGTCGATTTCCCAGTCGGCGAAGAGTCCCGCACCCTGCATACCCGTCGCGTCGCCGCCGAGCTTGCCACCGCCACGCGCCAGCACGTTCACCTGCGGGTACAGTGTCGAGTCCGCGAGATTGACGTACTCCGACGCGACCTGCACCCGTGCAGCGGCCACCCGCAGGTCGAGGTTGTTCGCCATCGCCTCGGCCACCATGGCGTCGAGCCGTGGGTCGCCGAACATTGCGAGCCACGACCCCGCCACCGGACCACCTGCCTCGCCCTCGGCCGTCCACAGGCCCGGAACCTGCACGCCAGCCAGCGCCTCGTCGCGGTAATCGTCCGGCTGCGGCGGCGGAGCAAGGGCGCACGCGGAGAGCGTGGCAAGCACCGTGAGCACCAGCGGCGTGTTGCGTGTGCTCATGGCGTCAGTGCAGCTTGAGGATCAGGTAATCCATGTAGGCGCCGACGCGCAGGATCACCATGCGCAGGATGTGGATGGCCTTGCCGTGCTCGGTGTAGACCGCCGCGGCACCGGCTGCGCCCGCGGCCACCAGCAGGTCGCGGTCACGCTCGTCGATATCAAACTTCACCGCGAAACGATTGGGCGGCGCCGCGAGCACTCCGGTCATCGGCAGCGTGCCGCTCTGCGGCATCTGCCCCATGCCCTGGGCCCAGATGATGGAGTCCACCTTGGCCCGAACGATGCGGCCCGGAAAGGTCTTGAGCGAAAACTCCGCCCGGTTTCCGGGGGTGATCTGGTGCAGCTCGTTCTGATTGAACAAGGCGACGATCTGGCCGTCGGCCTCGACCAGCGTCATCACCGGGTTGAACGGCATGCCCGCGACGAACGCGCCCGGACGCAGGGCCAGGTTGACGACGTAGCAATCGCAGGGCGAGCGCACGGTGGTCTGCTCCAGCTCCCACTCGGAATTGGCAAGGTCGGCCTTGATCTTGGCCACCGAGGCGATGTCGCCGCCAACCGTTGCGGTCAGCTGCGCACGGACCTGCGCCTCGTTCGCGATCGACGCGCTCAATTGGGCCTCGAGGTCACCCAGGTCGGCTTCGGACTGCTCGAGGTCGAACCTGTTGCCAGCGCCAGTGGCGGCGAGCTGGCGATTCTGCTCGACCCGGGTGCGCGTCAGGTTGATTCGCGCACGGATGGCGGCCGTGCTGCCCTGTGCCGCCCGCAACTGCTCACGCAACTGTTCGTTGCCGCCCTTCGCCCCGATCAACTGGGCCGTCAGGCTGTCCACGGTCAGCTGATAGGGCGTCGGATCCACGCGAAACAGCACGTCGCCCTTTCGCACGAGCCGGTTGCCCTCCTCGACCGGTACCTCGATCACCCGCCCGCGTACCTGCGAGACGATCGGAACCGTGTACTTGAAGACGCGCACGTCGGACGACGACGGAGCGACGACGTTCAGTACGAGTATCAGCGCGGTCATTGCCACGATCGGGATGATCGCGACCGTGACCTGGCTGGTGGTGTTCCACGGCAGCCACTTGAACTTGATGAAGATCAGCCAGACGAAGAAGCTGTAGATGCCGAGCAGGAGGATTTCCATCAGCGCGCCTCCTCTGCCTTCGTCGCGAGCTTCGGCTCGAGCGCCGCCAGCCGGTCGCGGATCTCGGAGAGTTCCTGCGGTGCCCCACCCTGTGCCAGGAGCTTCTCGAGGTCGGACCGCAGGCGCGCGACGTCATCGCGCAGGTGGCCGGCCCCGGCGCTCTCCTGCGCCGCAAGCCCGGCATAGAAATCGTCGCTCTTGTCCTTGCCGTACGCCAGCTTGTAGAGCACCGGCTTCGAGTAGGCCCACAACCAGGCCGCCGGCCAGAGCAGCCCGCCGAACACCAGCGACAGCAGGCACAACACCTGGATGGCCTCCTGCTGCGGGTGGTGGCGCTGGTGTGCGATCTTCTCCGGCAGGATGTGCACCAGCCAGAACGCAACGATCAGCACGATCGGTACCACGATGATCACGACCCAGGCGACGACGTTGGCCGCCTTTTCCAGCGTCTCGCCGCTCATGAAGGAAGCCTGTGCCGGCGCGGCAGCGAGCAGTGCCGGCAGCGACGCGACCAGCGCTTTAACGTGCGCAGCACCCGCCGTCGATGAAGCATGTCGGGTCATATTCATTGTCACCTGGTGATGCATTTCATTCCGGCTGCTTCCCGGTCGCGAGGTCCGTTTCCAGCGGGCCAGCATTGACCGCTGAGCCGCCGGAAATCCAGCTATCGAGCAGAGTGTACGCGACCGCGAGCACGACGGGCCCCACGAAAATGCCGACGATTCCAAATGCCACCAGGCCGCCGATGACGCCCGAAAAGATCAGCAGCAGCGGCAGGTCGGCGCCGCGCTTGATCAGCAACGGCCGCAGCACGTTGTCCAGGAACCCGGCCAGGATCGTCACGACGAGCAGGAAGATCGCCCAGCCCGCCCCCAGGGCGTAGTACGCCCAGGCAGTCGCACCGAGCAGCACCAGGAACGGCCCTATCTGGGCAATGCACAGCGCGAACATGATCGCCGTCAGCACCCCGGCGAACGGCACGCCTGCGATCGCGAGCGCGATGCCGCCAATCCCCGACTGCACCAATGCCGTGACGACGACGCCGAGCGCCACGCCCCGGATCGCGTTGCCTGCCAGGAGCACCATGCGGTCGCCCTGCTCGTCGGCAAGCCTGTGGCCGAACCGCCGCAGCCACGCAGCCCACGACTCGCCGCCGGCATACAGGATCGCCGTCAGAATCACGATCAGCACGAACTGCAGCAACAGCAGCGCAAAGCTGCCCGCCTGCTGCGCGAACCACTCCGCCACGGCACGCGCGTACGGCTGTGCCTGCGCGATCAGGTTGGCCATGCCATCGCTGGCCAGCTGATTCCAGGTCGCTGCGACGCGCGCTCCCACCAGCGGCACCTTGCCAACCCACTCCGGTGCCGCTGCCAGGTGCGCAGCCGGCAGCCGCTCGAGCAGTGCAACGAGATCGTCCGCATGCTCGAGGATCACCTGGAGCGCGACGCCGAGTGGCACAATCAGGATCGCGAGCAGGCCGAGTGACATCACGGCAACCGCGGGGGCCCGGCGTCCGCCCAACCCCCTCTCGACGCGGCGCATGAGCGGCCAGGTCGCGACCACGACCATCGTCGCCCAGATGAACGCCGGCAGAAACGGCGCCAGGATCCACAGCGAGCCAGCGATCAGCCCGCCGATGAACAGCACCGCGAGCGTGATTCTCGCCAGTTCGGAGCGCGGCGGAACCTTCTCCACGGTTTGCTGCACGTCGCTCAGAACCGTTCCTTCACGTATTTGAAGGGGTGCTTCGGATCGCGATATCCGTGTGGCTTCTGGCGCTTAGGAAGCTTGACCTTCTTGCGCGGCGGCTCCTCGTAGGGAACCCTGCCGAGCAGGTGGGTGATCAGGTTCAGGCGAGCCCGCTTCTTGTCGTCGGAGCGGACCACGTACCACGGGGCGAAGCCCGTGTCGGTCGCGGCAAACATCTCGTCGCGCGCGCGCGAGTAGTCGTACCAGCGGCTGTACGACCTGAGGTCCATGCCTGTCAGCTTCCAGAGCTTGCGGCCATCTTCGATGCGGTCCTTCAGGCGGCGCGTCTGCTCGTCCGGGTTCACCTCGAGCCAGTATTTGAGCAGGATGACGCCCGAGTCGACGATCGCCTGCTCCACCAGTGGCACGGCCTTGAGGAACTTCCGGGCCTGCTCCTCCGTGCAGAACCCCATCACGCGCTCGACGCCCGCGCGGTTGTACCAGCTGCGGTCGAAGATCACGATCTCGCCGGCGGCGGGCAGGTGCGGCAGGTAGCGCTGCACGTACATCTGGCTCTTCTCACGCTCGGTGGGCGCCGGCAGCGCGATGACGCGAAAGACGCGCGGGCTGACACGCTCGGTAATCGCCTTGATCGTGCCGCCCTTGCCGGCGCCGTCCCGCCCTTCGAACAGGATGCAGACCTTCGCGCCAGTGGCCTGCACCCACCGTTGCAGCTTGACGAGCTCGACGTGCAGCTTCGCCAGTTCCTTCTCGTAGTCCTTACGCTTCAGCTTCCGATCACCGGCCGCCGGGGCGCCGGCATTCGCCGCGACTGCCCTGGGCGTCCTGGCGGTTCCCTTCGACCGGGTTCCGGTCCTGGCCCTGCGCTTTTCACTCGCTTTCATCTCTCGCCCCTATGCTGGAATTCTTCCACCGCAGCCTGCATGTCCAGGAACATTCGCTCGCGCCCAAGCGCAGCCCCGAACCTGGACCTCTCGATCACGTCGAAGACCGCCGGGTTCAGCCCCGCGAGCCACACATCGCAGTCCCGCCGCAGCAATCTCTCCCTGCCCTCGTCAAGCATCTTGAGCGCCGTGTACTCCACGTCGAAGACGGCCCGGCAGTCGAGCAGCAGTACGCTCGGTGCGGATCTCTCAACCTGCGACCAGATTTTGTCTGCTACCCGCTCCGCGTTGGCAAAGAAAAGGCGGCCCTCGGTGCGCAGCATCAGCAGACCCGGCCACTGCTCATCGTCGGGATGCTCCGCGGACACCTGCCTGAACACGGTCGTGCCGCGCTTGCGGCCGAGTGCATAGACGGGCGGATTGTAGGCCTGGCTGGCGAGCGACATCAGCGAGGCAACGACGGCAACGACAATGCCTTGCAGCGTGCCGAGCACCACGACGCCGGCGAAAGCGATCAGTGCCCAGCGGAACTCCGTGGTGCGAACGCGGCGGATTTCGACGAATTCCGAAGGTTTGATCAGGTCGAACGAGTACACGATGACGACCGCCGCCAGCGCCGCCTTTGGCATCATGGCGATCAACGGCGCGAGCAGCAGCAGGGTCGCGAGCGCGCCGGCCGCCGTCACGAGTTCCGCGAACTGCGTCTTGGCGCCGGCCCGCCGGTTTACGGCGGTCTGCGAGGTTCCACCACCCGCGGGCATCGCTCCGAACAGGCCGCCGCCGACATTCGCGAGGCCGAGCGCGAACAACTCGCGGTTCGGCAATGGCCGGTCCTCCTGTGGCTCGGCGAATGCCCGGCCCGCAGCGATCGACTCGGTGAAGCTCATCAGGGCAATACCGACTGCCGCTGGCCAGAGTCGCTCGACGATGTCCAGTTGCGGCCATGCAAACGACGGCAGTCCGCGCGGCACCTCCCCGACCATCTCGACGCCGGCCGCCTGCAGGCCGAGCGCCGCGGAAACGAGAATGGCCAGGCCAACGGCCAGCAGCGGCGCCGGCGCCCGCGGCAGGAAACGCTCGAGACCGAAGATGAACGCGAGAAGGCCGAGCGACAGCAGCACCGTGACCAGCGACGACTGCGGCAGGTGCTGCAGCATCGCCACCAGGTCGCGGAAGAAGCCCGTCTTGTCGATGTGAATGCCGAGCAGCTTTGGCACCTGGTCCGCAACGATCACCAGGCCAATGCCCGTCTTGAACCCCGCAAGGACGGGCTCGGAGATGAAATTCGCCACGAAGCCGAGCCGCAACATGGTGGCCAGGACCAGCACCAGTCCCACCATGACCGACAGCGTCGCGGCCGCGGTGGCCAGTTCGGCCGCACTGCCACCGGGCGCCACCAGCGCGAGCGCCGATGCGGTAAGGATGGCGATCGTGGTCGTCGTGCTGACACTCAGCGGGCGCGACGTGCCGAGCAGCGCGTAGATCACCATCGGCACGAACGCCGTGTAGAGCCCCACCTGGACCGGAAGACCCGCGACAGTCGCGTAGGCCATGGCCTTCGGCACGACGACCGCCGCTGCCGTCAGTCCTGCAATCGCGTCCGACCGAAGCCACTCCTTCTGATAGTTGGACGCCGATGCGGTCACTTGACGTTTCTGGCCTCCCACGCTCGCACTTTGGCGCGGGCCGCGTCGAACAGCCGCTCGTAGTTCTCGAGCCGCACCTTGCGGCTCGCCTCGGGCGTGAGCTGCTTCCAGATCGGATCCCACATATCGAACACGCGCAGCTGTGTCGCCTGGTCGGCCGGGGCAACGTTGTCGGTGCCGAACAGGAAGCGGTCCGGGTTACGGTTCAGCATCTCCACGGTCTTCTGCTGGGCCTCCTTCGAAGCCACCGCATATTTCGCGACCTCGTCCCAGGAAATGTCGAAGTACACGTGGCTCAGTCTCGGATCCGCGATCGCCGCCTCGATCATGTCGAAGTGACCGGCGCTGCGCTGTGTCGAGACTGCCGAGGCCTGGAACTCAACCGGGTGCACGACCCGGCCCAGACCCATGTGCGCCCAGATGATCGTCGTCTTCGGATGACGCCGAAGCAGATCCCCCAGCTGGGTCATGAACACCGGCAACTGGTCTCCCTTCGCGAACGGCATGTCGATATCGTTGTGCAGGATCACCACGAGCCCGACTTCGCCCGCGAAGTCGAGCAGCCGGTCGAGCGCCGGGTCGGTCAGGCTGGCGATGTCACCAGCCACCTTGGACGAAACGAACTCCTTGTGGATCGTGAACTCGCCGATTCCCGTAAAGACGCCCGGGTAGGTCTCGAGCACACGCCGGATGTGATCGGCTGCGTACATGTCCGCCGGGTTGAAACCCGTGATCATCGGATCGAGGCGCTCGCGCTGCTCCGGCGGGAGCTTCAGATAGGCGCTGGCGATGAAAGCGTCGGTGAACGAGTAGTAGTAGAGCGGCGCGTCCGATTGCAGGTAGTAGGTCGGCGCGTAATCGCCCGAGTTCTCATAGGACCAGGTCTGCTGCAGCGGGATGCCGAACAAGGTCGAGCGGCCGACCTTGTCGCCCATGATCTCGAGGTACTTGTGGATGTCAGTACCCTTCTGCACGTAGTTGGTCAGGTGAAAGTGCGAGTCGTTGAACAGGTAGCCATCGGCAGGCAAGGCCTGCGCGAAGGCGCCCGCGGGCCACAGCAGAGCGGCACCCAGCGTCGCTGCAAGAGCCCGCGCGCCACCACGGAAATTGATCTGGATATTCACCCGCAGTCCTCCTTGCTACCGTCGTCCGGCGCTGCCGGCGCCGGTACCGCCTCAGAAGAAAATCGAGAACGCCGTCGCCAGTGTCCAACCGTCCTGCCCGCCCACGTAGTACCCGAAAGTGCTGCTGACCGGCGACCTGTTGATGTCCATGAGCTGCACGTTCAGGCGGTGATTGCGCGTCGGCCAGGGGTACCAGTTCGCCCCGAGTATGTACTCCGAGCTGTTGCCGAACCCGGCATCCTTGTCGCCGTAGATCTGCGACGTCACTCCGTATACCTCGAGCTTCTGCTTGATCGGGAAGAACGCTGCCTGCACGTAGAAGCCATTGTCCCTGATCTCGTTGACCGGCAGGTAGCCGTCCGCCTGGAAGTTGTCGAGCGTCCGCCAGTAGTACTCGGCCTGCAGGAACATTCCCTTGTACTTCAGTCCGGCGTCGACCGAAACGACCTGGTAGTCGGCCTCGTCGACCGTCACGCCGGGCGCCAGCGCCCCGGTCTCGAACAGGTTCACGCTGTCGGCCAGCTTGAGCGTGGTGTTGCCCGCGCTGTTGGCGGAATCGCGGAAGCTCTGCTCAGGGCTCATGGACGTCGAGATTCCGACGCGCGTCGCCAGCGACTCGTGCCAGTCCCAGTCACCGTAACCACCACGCGGGCCAAATTCGTGCGTCGTCGGCATCCACCACAGCGACCCGCCGAGCGTCGGCTTGCGGTCCAGCTGGCTCGCCTTGATGCCCAGCCCACTGCTGGTGTTCGAGACCATCGCGTCGTACCAGAGCCCGGGCAGTATTTCGCCGACCGCCCAGAAGCCGTTGCCGAAGTAGGGCCGGAAGAACTCGTCCGCCATCACCCGGTCGTGCCCGAGCCAGTAGGGATGGGAGCCGAGCAGAGAACGCGACCCGGGGTTACCGGCAATCCCTGCGTACAGGCTGAACTTCTTGCTGAACTGGTAGCCGAGGTTGGCGAGGAGCGAGTCCTGGTCAGTGTCGTTCACCGTCCAGACGAAGACGTTGTAGATGAGCTTGGGATCGCCGACCCAGCCATTGAAGAACACCATGACCCGGTGAATCTGGTAGTCGTTGCGCGGGTCGACCGGGCGCACGTTTCCGAGGTGGTCGGTGAAGACCTGATCGTCGTCATGCTGGCTCATGTACCGGGCCAGGGCGTAGGCGCCGATGGACAGTTCACCGAGTTCGTTGCGTCCGACGAGGTAGCCCCGACCCGGGTCGTAGGTACCCCAGGTCTCAATTCGCGGCGCCCGCTCGTCTTTCTCCGAAACACCGACTGCGGTTGGCACCGGTTCTGCGACCGTCGCTTCCGGCGGTACGGCCGAGCCCGCGACCGCCTGCGGCGCCGCCGGCGCTGCAGGTGCCGCCGTCACCGGCGGAACCGCGGCACCGGTCTGGGCCTGCATTTCGCGCCTGAGTTCCTGGATCACCGCGTCGCGCTCGGCGAGCTGCTGCTTCATCGCCGCCTGCTCGGCCTCGAGCTTCTGCAGCCGCTCCTCCAGCGTCGGTGACGCGCCCTGTGCGCTGGCAAGCGTCGCCGACATGGCTAGCATCGCCGTCGCCCATGCCCTGGTCATCTGCCGCATGTGTTCCACCCGCTTGCGGACCGAAAAGCCGGGGCCACGCGGCCCCGGCTATCACTGGCACGCCGTGCGGCCAGGACTGCTACTTCTTCCTCGCCACTGGCGTGACGGCGTAGGGATTACCGCCGAGCGCGTTGGACACCGCCTCGATGGTCTTCTGCGCCTTGACGCTGTTGCCGGCCGCATCGAGCGGCGGGCTGATCACCGCGATGCCGAAATTGCCGGGGGAGACCGCGATGATGCCGCCGCCCACACCGCTCTTGGCCGGCAGTCCGGTACGGTACAACCACTTGCCCGAGTCGTCATACAGGCCTGCGGTCGCCATGACCGCCAGCACTTCCGGCACGTTTTCATCCTTCATCACGACCTTGCCAGTCACCGGGTTCACGCCGCCGTTCGCGAGGGTCGCGGCCATGGTCGCCAGGTCCTTCGCGTTAACGCTCACCGAACACTGCTCGGTGTAGATGTCGGTCGCCCGCAGCGGATCCTCCTTGATGTGCCCGTAGGCGTACATCAGCATCGCGATCGCCTGGTTACGCTGGTTGGTTTCCGACTCCGACTTGAACACCTCCTGGTTCACGCCGAGCGGACGGCCGGCGAAGTCACTGTAGTACGAGAGGATCTTGTTCCAGATCTCGTCGCGACTGGAGCCCGACACCATGCTGGTCGCGGTGATGGCGCCCGGATTCACCATGGCGTTCATCTCCGCGCCCTTGTACTGCTCGACCGCCACGATCGAGTTGAACACCTGCCCGGTGGCATCCACGCCCATGTTCTCGGCGATCGCACCGGTGCCCCGCTCCTCGATGACTCTGGCCATCGTGAAGACCTTGGAGATCGACTGGATCGATACCTCGGAGCCAATGTCGCCCTTGGTGTAGACCCGCCCATCGACCGTGACCAGCGCGATGCCGTAGATGTTCGAGTCCACCTTGGCGAGCGCCGGGATGTAGTCGGCGTTGGCACCTTCCTTGAGGTCCTTGAACTGCGCGTAGGCCGAGTCGAGCGCCGCCGTGATGCTGGCCTCGCTCAGTACGCCCGACGCCGGCTTCGCAAACGCCGTCGTCGCCGCCAGCGACACTGCCGCCAGCGCGGCGGTCGTGATCAACGTGTTGAATCTCATGGTTCCCTTCTCCCGCTCAGAGCTTGATGCCGAAGTTGTATTTGACGGTGAACTGGAAGCGCGTGTCGTCTTCCGACGCGCCGTCGTTGTTTTCCCGCTGGCCCCACATCAACTCGCCGCCCAGCATGAGGTTCTCGGCCGGGTAATACAGCAGGTTGCCCGACGCGTAGTCGATCTTGTGGAACGAGCCCGGGTCCTGGAAGTTGGTGTTGTCCACTTCGGTGAAGCTGTAGCCGATCGAACTCGACCACTTGTCGCTCCACCAGTGGTCGTAATAGGCCACCACGCCCATGAGCGGGACCGCATCCGCCTCCACGTCCGTCAGCAGGCCCGCGTCAAACTCCGCACGTGGCGCCAGGTCCATGCCACCGTCGTTCATGTAGCTCGCGATGCCCTCGCCGTAGACCAGCTGCAGCCGCACCGCATCTTTCTCGAGCACGTTCAACACGCTCGCGACGTTGATGCCCCAGCCCGTCTCACTGCCGCTCGACCACTTCTGGTCCGGCGTCTCGCGGAACTCGTAGCCGACCTTGCGCAGGATGCCGCCGACCAGCAGGTGGCCCCAGTCACCTTCGGTACGCCACTGCGCCGTGAAGTCCGGCACCTCCTCGTTGTTCTGGATCTGCGCGTCCTCGAACCCTTCGATCAGGCGGATGTTGCCCGAGTCGATGTCGTTGCCCGGACGCTCGATGGCCACCGCGAACTGACTGTGCTCGCTGCGCCACGGCGTCCAGCGGATCTGCACGTTTCGGTAGAACACCATGCCCGACGGACCCCAGTAGTCGATGGTGTTCGGGAACACGTCGATGTCCATGAACAGGCTGTGGGTCTGGCCGGCGAGAATCTGACCCCACTCGCCGTAGAAGTGCCTCAGCCGCATGGTGGTCTGGCCCGCGTCCGCGCCGGTGCCGAACAGGTCAAATTCGAACTTGAAGCCGAGTGGCGCCGTGCTCGCGCCGGTGGGCATCGTGCCCTTCACCCCGAAGCGGCTCTGCTTGACACTGATGCTGGACTGGCCGTCGCCGCCGCAGGCCTCGTCGAAACAGATCTTCGAGGGCCGGAACGCATCGTCCCAGTCCGGGTCCAGACGGCCGCCGAAGTCCTGGATATAGTCGGCCTGCGCAAAGCCGTAGATCTCGAACGACCGGCCGGTCTCCTCGGCCCGTGCCGTGGCGGCACAAAGCAGCGCGGCCGACACCCCGGCAGCGAGAAATCCTTTCGCATTCATGATGTTGCGAACGTGCATAAATAAACAGTCTCCTGAATTGGACCGCGACGCACACGCCCGTGGCCAGGCTTTTCCTGTCACGCCGCTCGCATCGGTGGGTCGTGCGAAGTAATGTATGCCAATTACCTGCAGCCAACCTTTGATTCAGTGACAAATCCGGTGGGTGCTTTCGGCGCTCGCAGTAGGTATTTACCCGTATACCGGTTACGCCTCGGCACGGTTGAGCGCCTGCCACCGAACTCGATGCGCTGCGGAATCGATGCGATTGCGCCTGGAGCGGAGCAGTGAGCGGGCACGAGCGCACGAACAGCGGGCGCTCGGTCGCCGTTTCGGGCACTACTCGAGTCGCCTTCTACCGTCACACGCCCGAAGCGCTGCGACCGTTCGGCGTCGAGTTCGGGGCCGTGCTCGAGGCGGCGGCTATTCCTCCCGAAACGTTTGCATTTCCGGACAACGAGATCGAATACACCCAGGTGGAGCGCCTGCTGGCAGCCTGCGAAGCGCTGACCCATTGCGACCACATCGGCATGCTCCTGGCGCAGCGCACGCGGCTCGCCGACTTCGGCCTGGTCGGACAGCTGGCAATGTGCGGCGCGACGGCCGGCGATGGGCTGCGCACGCTGATCGACAATTTCAACCTGTTGAGCAACGCATCGAGCGTCAGCCTCGCCGCAAGCGGCGGGTTCGCGCGCTTTGTCTACGCCATCACCTTCGCGGCGATCACCCGGAGGCCCCAATTCCAGCTGGGCGCCGTCACCATCATGGTCAACGCTCTCCAGGACCTGTTCGGCCCGCAGTGGCAGCCCAGCGTCCTGACGTTCGCCTGCCGTGCGCCCTCCAGTCTGCGGCCGCTGCAGCAGCACTTTCAGGCGCCAATGCACTTCAACGCCGACGAATCGGCGGTGGTTTTCGAGGACCGTTGGCTGCATCGTGTCCTGCCCCCGGTGGACCCGGAGCACCGCGGGCGTCTCCAGGTCGAAGCTCGCCGCCGCCAGGCCGCGATACGAGCTGACTTGCCATCCGCTGTGCGCGGCATCCTGCACAAGCAGTTCGTGCTGGGACGGACTCAGATGGATGAAATCGCCGCGATATTCGGCGTGCACCGCCGGACGCTCGACCGGCAGCTGCAGGAACACGGTGTGCGCTACAGCGAGTTGCTGGTCAGCGTCAAGGAAGAGATCGCCCGCCAATTGCTGCTCGACACCGACATGCAGGTGCAGCAGATTGCGGAAGCGCTCAATTCCTCGAGCGCGGCCAACTTCGCCACCTCGTTCCGGCGCTGGACAGGCATGAGTCCGAGCGAATTCCGGCGCCGGTCCCGCCGGCCGGAGGCCTAGCCGCCGAGCGCCATCGAGAGCAGAACCAGCCCCAGGCCGAACACGGCAAACACGGCGCCCGTGAGCCAGGGTCGAGCCAGCGTGAGTCGGCCCACGCGGTGGCCGACGACGAACAACAGCGCAAGCAGGACGGCATTCGATACGCGCAGCGCGACGCCGGGATCGTCGAACACGAGGAACGGCAACACCGCCGGCAGGCTGCAGGCGATCACCAGCCAGGCCGATGCCAGGCCGCCCAGGATGTCCTGGCCCTGCAATCGGACGTGACCGGGCTCAGCGACGCGCACCCGCTCCGCGATGGAGCCGTATAGCCTGTCGCGTTCGTTGTCGTTCGCGATGCCCGACAGCAGGTCGTCGAGTTCCGATGCGACCAGGGACCTGGCCTCGCCGGGCGACGTCGACTCACGGATTCGCAGCGCCACGCGGCGCAGCCGCCCGCGCTCGAAGACCTCGCCAAGCACGTAGAAGACGCCGTCGATGATTCCCCAGGCGACATTGCAGCCGAGCACCCCGAGCAGGATCTGCCGGGCGCCTTCGCGCCCCTGCTCCTCGACGACCAGTCCGGCGCCCAGGGTGAAGGTCAGTGTCATTATCAGGCCAAACAGAATCTCGCCCATGCGCGATCCCGGGTCGAGCTCCCTGGCCGAAAATGAACTCCGGGCACGACTCGACACGCGCGGGCACCTTGATGCCGCAGTCGCCGGGCTCAGCCCGGCAGTTCGACCAGGCCCGCTTGCACGTTCGAGTCGGCGCCGAACACCGACTTCACCTCGAGGAACTCCTCGAAGCCGAACGCGCCCCACTCGCGCCCGACTCCGGACTGCTTGTAGCCGCCAAACGAACCGCACACGTCGAGGCTCGCGCCGTTGATGTGCACGTTACCGGCGCGGATGCGTGAGCCGACCTTGCGTGCATGCTCGTGCGTGTCGCCGAACACGTAGGCCGACAGTCCGTAAGGCGTGTCGTTCGCGATGCGGATCGCCTCCTCCTCGGTGTCGTACGGCAGGATGCACAGCACGGGCCCGAAGATCTCCTCGCGCGCAATGGTCATGTCGTTGGTGACGTTGCTGAAGATCGTCGGCTTCGTGTAGTAACCGCGTGACAGGCCCTCGGGGCGCCCGGTGCCGCCGCAGACCAGCTTTGCACCCTCCTCGGCGCCCTTCTCGATCAGGCTCTGCACCTTGCGCCACTGCATCTCGCTCGACTGCGGGCCCATGCCCGTCTTCGGGTCGGCCGGGTCGCCGACAACCACCGTCGCGGCCGCAGCGGCCGCGATGGCCTCGACCTGCGCGAGGTGCCGGCGCGGTACGAGCATGCGCGAGGGCGCGTTGCAGCTCTGCCCGGTGTTGTTCATCATCACCAGCACGCCGTGGCCCACGGCCTGCTCGAGCGGAGCACCCTCGAGGATGACGTTGGGCGACTTGCCGCCGAGCTCGAGCGATACTTTCTTGACCGTATCCGCCGCGGCCTTGTCGACCAGGATGCCGGCGCGCGTCGAGCCAGTGAACGACACCATGTCGATGCCGGGGTGCGCGGCGATCGCCGCACCGACCGTCGGTCCGTCGCCGTCCACCAGGTTGAAGACGCCCTTCGGCACGCCCGCTTCGTGCAGGATCTCCGCCAGGAGGTGACCCGAGAACGGCGCGATCTCCGAGGGCTTCAGCACCATCGTGCAGCCGCTGGCCAGCGCCGGCGCGACCTTGCAGGCGATCTGGTTGGCGGGCCAGTTCCATGGCGTGATGAGCCCGCAGACACCCACCGGTTCGCGCACGATCTGCGTCGTGCCCTGCATCTTCTCGAACTCGAAGTCCTTCAGGACGCCGAGCGCCACCATGAAGTGACCAAGTCCCGCAGGCGCCTGCAACGGCATGGCGATGGTCGCGAGCGGCGCACCCATCTCCTCGCTGATGGCCTGCGCCATGTCGTCCATGCGGCCCTTGTAGACCTCGATGATTCGGGAGAGCAGCGCCATGCGCTCCTCGCGCGACGTTCGGGAGTAAGTCTCGAAGGCGCGCTGCGCCGCGGCAACCGCCCGATCAACGTCTGCGCGGCTGCCGAGGGAGATGACCCCGGCCACGGCCTCGGTCGCCGGGTTGACGACGTCGAGCGTCCGCGGCGCCGCCGGCGCGACCCACTGGCCGTCGATGTAGAATTTCGTGTAGTCACGCATGGCGCGATTCTCCTAGAAAGCGACGCTGTAGAAGATCATCGGGCCCCTGTAGGTCCAGTCGAGCGAACCCTTGAAATTGCCGGTATCGATGTCGAGATCCACGGCAAACGCGTTGTAGCCCGCCCCGAGCCCCACCCATTTCTTCGGCTGCCACATCAGGGCCAGCTTGTAGTCGAGCACGCTGCCGTCGTACTCGTCGATGGACAAGGCAAAGTATTGCACCGAGGCGTCGATCCAGAGGTCGTGCGGGAGGCCCCACAGGCCGCGCAGGCCGAGCACCGGCAGCGGCGCGCCGACGCTGCCTTCGCGCCGGACGCCGCCCGAGACCGGCTCCGACCCATCAGGTCCCTCGATCGTTCCCTGGCCCTTCAACGCCAGCGCCAGGTCAGTGTAGTGCACGCCAATCGTGCCCGTGAGTTCGTAGCTGTCGCGCCGCAGGAAGGCATACTCATAGGCGAGTTCGTAGATGTCGAAGTTGAACTCACCCTTGATCTTGACCGACGTGGGGTAGGTGACGTCGTTCCACTCGATGTTCCGCTCCAGCGTCCTGGAGCCGGCGGTCGAGTTGTTGAACCACAGGATGCGGACCTTGTGACGGTCCGCGAAGCGCCAGTAGCCGTCGATCCGGAATCGCGTGGCATCGCCGCCCCCGAATGCCTGTTCCCAGTCGAACTGCGTGCCGAGACCCGTCTTGCCGTCGAGACGGACCTTCGTGTCGCTCGCGAGAATGAAGGTTCCAAGGGAAAACTGGAACGGATCGGTGAGGAGATTCGGAGCCTCCTCTGCCAGCACCACCGGTGACCCGAGCAGGAGGGGTGCGAATGCACATGCCCACGCCCAACTCGGCTTCGACACGGAGGTCTGCGAACTGGGGCGGGACTCTACCTGGCACATGTTGAAATCCTTCGAGATGGGTTCTCGTTCAGGCTCATGCTAATCCTGTACCAAAGACTCATCAAATCCGCGGCACCGACAGGATTCCCGACCGACGCCCACGCGCCACGGTCCGGGTTCGATCTCAATCCGGCGGGACAGTCATCGCGATTTATGCGTAATCTATGGAATATGGCAATGACCCAAGCTGGCCCGTCGCGCCCAGCGACCTTGCCAAGGAGCCTTCCATGTCGCGCCTGACCATCCTGCCGCGTATCGCCTCGGCGATCGCCGGTTCCCTGCTGGCCAGCTGCTGCGCGTTCGCCGCCGACGCGGTTGCCGCAGCGGATACCAACGCAGAATCCCCGCGGCCCCGCGTCGGCCTCGTCCTGGCCGGCGGGGGCGCGAAGGGTGGCGCCCACGTCGGCGTGCTGAAGGTCCTGGAGGAACTGCACGTCCCCGTCGACTGCATCGCCGGCACCAGCATGGGTGCGCTGGTCGGCGGCGGCTACGCCTCGGGCATCCCCGCGAAGGGGCTCGAGGAGTTCGTGACCGGCATCGACTGGAAGGCCGTCGTCGGCGGCGTCGGGCGGCGCGACCTGCAGACCATCGAGCAGAAGCGGGCGGGCGTCACCTACAGCAACGACATCGAGATGGGCCTCAAGGGCAAGCGGGTCCTCCTGCCGGCCGGCATCGTCAACACCAGCAACATCGAGGACCTGTTGCGCAGCTACGTCGCCCGTGCCCGCGCACAGACCGATTTCGACGAGCTGCCCATCCCCTACCGCGCCGTCGCCACCGACATGATCAGCGGCGGGATGGTGGTGCTCGACCACGGCGACCTGGCGACGGCGATGCGCGCCAGCATGGCCATCCCGGGAGCGTTTGCGCCGGTCGAGATCGACGATTACCTGCTCTCCGACGGTGGCATGGTGCGCAACATCCCGGTGGACGTGGCGCGCGGCCTGTGTGCCGACGTCGTCATCGTGGTGAACCTGGTCGAGGAAGAAGTGAAGCGCGAGAAGTTGCGAACCGCGCTGCAGCTGGTGAGCCGCAGCACCGACGTGATGATCGTGGCGAACGAGAACCTGCAGCTCGAAACCCTCACGGACCGTGACATCCGCATCGACGTCATCATGGGCGACATCACCACGGCGGACTTCGAGCGCGTGCCCGACACCATTCCGCTCGGCGAGCAGGCTGCCCGGCGGATGGCCGACCGGCTCGCCCAGCTCGCCGTCCCGGCGGCGCAATATCAGGCGTGGCGCACGAGCGTCACCGCGGGCCAGAACGTCGAGGCCCGGCTCGCGGACGTGAAGTACCTGGGAATGGAACGGGTCAATCCCGAGTACCTGAAGACCCGCTCGGAGGTGCACCCCGGCGACAGTATCGACACGGCGAAGATCAGCGCGGAAGCGCAGCGCATGTCGGCGCTGCAGGAGTTCGACGCGGTCTCCTACACGCTCACCGGCGATCCGGAGAACCCGACACTGGAATGGTGGCCGAAGGAGAAGAGCTACGGCCCCAATTACCTCAAGTTCGATCTCGGCCTCTACGGGTCCGAGGGCGGCGATCTCGGCTTCGTCGTCTACGGCAAGCACACGCGCACCTGGCTCAACTCGCTGGGTGCCGAGTGGCGAAACGAGGTGCAGCTCGGCTACTTCAACACGCTTGCGACCAGCTTCCACCAGCCGCTCGACACCGCGCAGCGGTTTTTCACCGAGCCGCGGGTTTTCTGGACCCGATCGTGGGAAGACATCTTCCTTTACGACCAGCGCGTCGCCACCTACCGGTTCAGTGACTGGGGCGGCCTGCTCGACCTCGGCACGAACCTCAGTGACAACGCACAGCTGCGCGCCGGTTATCTTTACACGAAGCGCCGGGCGGAAGTGGATACGGGCTCGCCCGTCCTGCCGCGTGAAGAGCGCTACGATGCCGGCCTGGCAGTGACGGCGACCTACGACAGTCGCGACACGCCGTTCAACCCGACGCGCGGCCTCGCCGCGGCGCTCGAATACCTCTACAGCGACGAGTCGCTGGGCGCGGACGTCGACTGGCAACGCATCGAACTGGGCGTCGGCCTGGCGCTGCCGGTCCGCAGCGACGTCGTCTGGGTGACGCTGGCGGGTGGCTCAGACCTGGACACGCGACTGCCGGTGGACCGCAACTTCGCGCTCGGTGGACCCGGCAGCTTCCCGGGTCTCGAACTGGGTGAGTTCCGCGTCACCGACTACTGGACCGCGAGCGGCAGTTACTCGTGGAAAATCAGGGACATCATGTCGATCCGCCAGCAGGCGCTGTACGCGGGAATGCGTCTGACGGCCGGCCAGACCTTCGGCCGGATAGAGGACGCCATCCTGCCGGATTTCGACGAGGACGACATGATCTACGGTGGTTCCGTGTACCTGGCCGGGCGAACGCAGGCCGGCCCGCTGACCATCGGTCTCGGAGTGACCAGCACCGACTCCTGGAGCCTCTGGATCGCGGTGGGCCGGCCGGTCGGCCAGGGCACGATCATGGAGAAGGGAATCTTCCGGTGACCGCCTCCGAGGGAAGAAAGACCCATCGCTTTTCCGACTACCTGAACGCCACCGGGGCGGACAAGACGATCGATTTCAGTCAACTCTACCCCAGGCCCGAGCGGGACGCGGCGGGGCGGATCGTCCGACTCCGTCCGACGTTGACCCGACTTTCGGCGCCCGAAGTCCTGAAGCTGTTCCGGCCCTATGTGGCGTCGCGATTCAGGGACCAGTTCAGGGCGGTTGCACCGCTGGCAGCGTACCTCTTTCTGTTCCAGGTCCTGTTCCTCCGGCAGCCGGTGGAAGATGCCTGGATCATCGGGGCAGGACTGCTCGCCGTCGTGCTGGGGCTGATGCTCTTCATGGAGGGTCTCAAGCTCGGACTGATGCCCTTCGGCACCATCATCGGTTCGACGCTGCCGCGAAAATCGCCGTTGCCGCTCGTACTGATCATCACGCTGCTGCTCGGCGTGGGTGTCACCTTTGCCGAGCCCGCCATCAGCGCGCTGAAGACGGCGGGCCAGAACGTGGCCGTCGAGCGTGCGCCCTACCTGTACGCGCTGCTGAACGACTGGTCGGGGGCGCTGGTGCTGGTCGTGGGCGCCAGCGTCGGCCTGGCCGCGGTCGTCGGCACGCTGCGCTTCCTGTACGGCTGGAGCCTGAAGCCGCTCATCTACCTGTCCCTGCTCCCCGTTCTCGCGCTGAGCCTCTACGCGGCCACCGATCCCGAACTGAGCAAGGCGCTCGGCCTGGCGTGGGACACCGGCGCCGTCACGACCGGCCCGGTCACCGTGCCGCTGGTGCTGTCGCTCGGCATCGGCATCGCCGCCGCCGCCGGCAAGGGAGACTCCGGCCTGTCGGGTTTCGGCATCGTCACGCTCGCCTCGCTGTTTCCGATCGGCGGCGTGCTGCTGCTGTTGCTGTATGTCGCGTCCACCGTGACGCCCGCGGAGATCATTCAGGCGGCGGCCGCTCAGGCGGCGCAGGCGACCCAGCTTGCCTGGCACGAGCGCAGCCCTGGCCTGGAGGTAGTGCTGGGCATTCGGGCCATCCTGCCCCTGGTGCTGTTTCTCTTCATGGTGCTGCGGCTCGTCCTCAAGGAGCAGCTGCAGCACCGCAGCGAGATCTTCCTCGGCATCGGCCTGACCATCCTGGGGATGTGCGTCTTCAACCTGGGGCTCACCTACGGCCTGTCGCGGCTCGGCGGCGCCGTGGGCGGACTGGTCCCGACGACGTTCATGGCAATCGACGGGATCCCGGGCTCGCCGGTCTATGTGTATTCCGTCGGCCTGGCGCTCGCATTGCTTTTCGCCTGGGCGCTCGGGTTCGGTGCCACGGTCGCCGAGCCCGCGCTGAATGCGCTCGGAATCACGGCCGAACAGCTGACCAACGGGGTCTTCAAGAGCCGTACGTTGATCCTGTCGGTGTCCATCGGCGTCGCCTTCGGCATCGCGCTCGGGTTGGCCAAGCTCATCTTCGACTGGCCGCTGATCTGGCTGATCCTGCCGGGCTATCTCATCGCGGCGGTGCTGACCGTCTTCTCCAGCGAGGAATTCGTCAACGTCGCCTGGGACAGCGCGGGCGTCACGACGGGCCCGATCACGGTACCCCTCGTCCTGGCCATGGGGCTCGGCTTCGGCAATGCCACGAGCGCCGTGGAGGGCTTTGGTATCCTCAGCATGGCATCGATCGGACCGATCATTACGGTCATGCTGTCGGGATTGTGGTCCCGATACCGGGTCAACGCCGAGATTCGCGCCGCCGCGGCAGCGCCGGCTTCCATCGCCGCGACCTCCGGGAGCATCGAATGAGCAGCGAAGGCATCACGTATCTGACCGGGGCGGTCCTCATCACCGCAGTGGTGCGCACAGGACGCGCGGACGATCTTCTCAAGGCCGCCCGGGACATGGGTGCCAGCGGCGGTCTCGTGCACCTCGCGCGCGGCGCGGACGTCCGCGAACGGCTGGGACTCCTCAGCATCGCCGTGGATGCCGAGAAGGAGGTGGTGAGTCTCGTCGTGGCCGCGGATCACCAGGAGCTGGTGGCGCGGGCGATGTACCAGGCGGGCGAGTTGCACGCGCCCGGCGGTGGATACCTCTACGTGACGCCCATCGAGAAGCTGGCCATGTACGTTCCGACGGAAGCGCTCGAGCGCCTCGAAGCACGTCCCTGAGAAGACACGATGGATGCCAATCCAGTGAAGGAACCCCGACTCCCGCTCGAGGCCTGCAAGCGAATCCTGGTCGCGCTGCCGGACGACGGGACCGATCGGCGTCTCGTCGAGGCATTGCGGCGTGACAAGGGCATCACGCGGATCGAGAACGTCGCAGTCAGGGCCGTCGCCGCGCTGCAGACTGCCAAGACCCGGCGAGGCCGGTTGCCGCAGCCGACGCTGGCCAGGCTCGTCACCGTGATCACGGACGAGCGCGACGCGGATGCCCTGTTCGACTACGTCTGCGCCGTCGCGGCGATCGACCGACCGGGCGGCGGCATGGTGCTCATGGACCGCCTGATCGGCGCGACGCCGTTTGTTCTTCCGGACGGGGTCCCTGACGAACCCAGCTGATCAGCCGCCGACCCTCACAGCGTGTGGTCGTCGTGGCACATCAGGCACTCCATGTGCCCCTGCTGGTTCCACCGGCGCGGCTTCTGCGTCGGCGTTCCCGGGCCGTGACACTGGACGCAGTGCTCGATCCCCTTAGAGGGTTGCCAGACGGGTGCCACCCATTTGCCGTCGAAGTACTCATTGAGCGCGGTCGTCACGATGTAGACGACGTCGCCCGCGACCTTCGCGCAGCGCTCGATCTTGGCGGCGTCGTGCAGGTCCTTGACTCCCGCCGCCAGCGACCACTTCGAGACTGAGGTGTGGCACAGCGGCGACATGGCCTTCACCTTGATCTGCTTCGGCAACGGCGACAGGTCGTCGAAACGCTCGGTGGGGAAGTCCTGCTCCGCATACCACCAGAACAGCCGGTCCACGATTGCGTTGTTCTGCAGGTAGTCGTCGCGCTTCTCTCCGTAGGTGACCATGTTGATGATCACGGACGCACCGGCGAGCGCACCACACAGAGTACCGTGGCCGCCGAAGCCCGCCGCCGCGTGCACCATCAGCATGTCCGGCATCGTCGTCCATGGGTGGCCGGCCTTCTCCTTCAGCAGGCTCAGCAGCGAGAGATAGCTCGCCGATCCGCAGCCGCCCTTCTCCTTGTAGAAGCGATAAGCTCGCCGGCCGGCCTCGAGCGGGTCGAGCCTGACCCACTTCCAGGGCAACGGAGGGGCGTCGGTCGGCGCCTCGGGTGGGGCCGCAAGCGCCGTCAGACTGCTGCCGATGCCACCGCCCGCCAGCAGCGCCGCGGATGCCGTCAGCACGTTCCGCCGGGAAATCGATTCGTGGTCGTCGTGCGCGTTCACGGGAACCTCCGATCGAGCTGATCAGGGAATGGTCATTATCGCGCCCACGGGTTGGCACCGCATTGCGGCTATGCGCCGAGCGTCCGCCAGTATTCGTCAGCGACCTAGGGATTCCCCACGGGCCCGGTCAGTACACCTCCCGCGGCCGCGTCGTTGCGGCGCTGCCGGCGGCGCTGGGGGCGCCGCCGAGCGTCGCGATCGCGGCATGGGCGCACCACGTTGCGGACGGGATGGCGCGATCCGCCTGAGCCGGGCATTGCGCTAAAGTGCCGGCCTTCGCCCGAGAGAATCGATGGCCAACCCTGCTCCCCCCGACCGCGCCCGGAGTCGCTCGCTCACTCCGTTACGCGCGCTGCTGCCATTCCTGGCACCCTATCGCGGCGTCCTCCTGCTGGCGCTCGGGGCCCTGCTGGTGGCCGCGGCCGCGATGCTGGCGCTGCCCGTCGCGTTGCGCTACCTGATCGACGAGGGCATGGCCGCCGGACGAGCCGAGACGGTCAATCGCTACTTCGTCGCGTTTCTCGCGGCCGCCGGCCTGTTCGGCGTGTTTGCGGCCCTGCGCTTCTATCTCGTCACGTGGCTGGGCGAACGCGTCGTGGCCGACCTGCGGGCAGCGGTGTACGCGCGCGTGATCCGCATGGATCCGGCTTTCTTCGAGATGACCCGCGTCGGCGAGGTACTGTCGCGCCTCACGGCCGATACGACGCTCGTGCAGTCCATCGCGGGCGTCAACCTGTCCATCACGCTGCGCTCGGCGATCTCTATCGTCGGCAGCCTCGTGATGCTGGCCGTCACGAGCCTCAAGCTCACCGGGCTGATCGTCGTGCTGATCCCGGCGCTGATCGTGCCGCTCGTCGTGCTGGGCCGCCGGGTACGCAGGCTCTCGCGTGATTCGCAGGACCGTGTCGCGGACACCAGCGGTCTGGCCGACGAGACGCTGAACGCCATCCAGACGGTGCAGGCTTTCACGCTCGAGGACCTGAGCGCGGCGCGCTTCGGCGCCGCCGTCGAGGACTCGTTCCGGGCCGCGGTCAGGCGCACCCGCGTGCGCTCAACGCTGACCGCCGTCGCCACGATGCTGATCTTCGGTTCCATCACGTTCGTGCTCTGGGTGGGCGCCCACTCCGTGATCCGTGGCGAAATGACGGGGGGCCAGCTGAGCCAGTTCCTGCTGTATGCGGTCTACGTGGCCGTGGCCGCCGCGTCGCTCAGCGAGATGTGGGGAGAAGTGCAGCGTGCCGCCGGCGCGATGGAGCGGCTCGTCGAGTTGCAGCAGGCCGAGCCGCACATCGTCGCGCCGAGCAACCCCGTGCCTTTGCCGGTGCCGGGCCGCGGCGACATTCGCTTCGAGCGGGTCTGCTTCCACTACCCGTCGCGGCCCGACACGCGGGCACTGGACGGTTTCGATCTCTCCGTGCGACCCGGCGAGACGGTGGCGCTGGTCGGTCCCTCGGGCGCCGGCAAGAGCACCTCGTTCCAGTTGCTGCTGCGGTTCTACGATCCGCAGTCCGGGCGCATCCTGATCGACGGCGTCGACATCGCCCGCGCCGATCCCCGCACGGTCCGTGAGCGCATCGGCCTCGTGCCGCAGGATACGGTGCTGTTCGCGGCCAGCGCACGCGAGAACATCCGCCATGGCCGCCCGGGGGCCAGCGATGCGGACGTCGAGGCCGCCGCGCGGGCCGCAGCGGCCGATACGTTCATCCGCGCGCTGCCCGCCGGCTACGACACCTTTTTGGGGGAGCGCGGCACGCGGCTCTCCGGCGGACAGCGTCAGCGCGTGGCGATTGCGCGCGCCATCCTGCGCGATCCGCCGATCCTGCTGCTCGACGAGGCGACCAGCGCACTCGATGCGGAAAGCGAGCGGCTGGTGCAGGAGGCGCTTCGCCGACTGATGCAGGACCGGACCACGATCGTGATCGCCCATCGGCTCGCGACCGTTCTCGAAGCCGATCGCATCGTCGTCATGGATCACGGACGCATCGTCGCGCAGGGAACACACGGAGAACTGGTGCAGGCGAACGACTTGTACGCGCGACTCGCTTCACTGCAGTTTGCAACGACCTGAGAGGCCCGCTCGTGCCAGATCGAACCAACGGCCTGGGACTGCCGATCGGTGCCGCGGTGCCCGGCTGGACGCCGCCTCCCCGCCCGGCGCGGTCAGTCCTCGCGGGACGCTACTGCAGCGTGCAGCCGCTCGAGTCGTCGCGGCACGCAGCGGAGCTCTTCGAGGCGAATTCGACGGATCGCGATGGTCGCATGTGGAGCTACCTGTCCTACGGTCCGTTCGCATCGGAACGGGCGTACCGGGACTGGCTCGATCCACTGCAGGCCTCCGAGGATCCTCTCTTCTTCGCGCTCGTGGACGCCCGGACCGGCCGGGCCGTCGGTGTCGCCTCCTACCTGCGCATCGACGTCGCGAACGGGTCGATCGAGGTCGGACACCTGCAGTTCTCGCCACGCCTGCAGCGGACACCCGCCGCCACCGAGGCCATGTATCTCATGATGAAGCAGGTCTTCGATCTCGGTTATCGCCGCTACGAGTGGAAATGCGACGCCCTGAACGCGGCCTCGCGCCGCGCCGCGGAGCGCCTGGGCTTCCGCTTCGAGGGCATCTTCCGCCAGGCCACCACATATAAGGGGCGCAACCGCGACACGGCCTGGTATTCGGTCATCGATCCGGAATGGCCAGCCATCGCCGCGGGATTCGAGGCGTGGCTGGATCCCTCGAATTTCGATTCGTCCGGGGCCCAGCGGATGACCCTGGCGCAGGCACGCCAGCCACCCGGTGGGGCCCGGCCCGCAGACTGACGCTCCGGCCTCCGTGCCCCGGCGCCCCAGGCCCGTCAGAACTGGTAATAGAGCGTCAGTCTTCCGTAGAGATCGTCCGCCGGTGCGGGCCGGCCCTCCGTGTCGCGGTACCGGACGTACTCGAGGTTCGGGATCAGGCTGATCTTCTTCTGCAGCCGCTGCTCCCACCCGAGAATCGCGAGATCGAAGCGCATGTCGTCGGCAATCCTGAGGTAGGCGATCCGGTTCGCGTCCGGATAGCCGTCGAAGCTGCGGTCGTAGCGGACGATCAGCGTGCCCTGCTCCATCAGTCGCCAGACGCCGAAGGCGGAGGCCACCGCGATCTCGTCGTCGGGTCCCGTCTCGACCTCGCGTTCCTGCACCGCGTACTGCAGGCCGTAGCGGGCACGTGATCCGTTCCAGCCGACGAAGGCCTGCAGCGTGCGCCGGTCCGTGGCACCCGGCCGGTCCTCGTAATCCGCATAGACCTGCGCGGCCAGCGCCTCGGTCGGCCGGAAGCCGAGACTCGCCATGATCTTCTTGCCATCGTTGGTTTCCGACCCGTCGCCTGAGCCGTTGCCCAGCATCGCGTGGTAGAAGATGCGATCGTCGCGGGCGCTGCCCTTGTACGCGACGCCGAGGTCACGCGAGCTGCCCAGGCGATAGAGGTCGAGCGGCGTCTTCTCCAGCGCCCGCTGGCCCCAGAAACGCTCGACGAACTCGAAGGTCGGCGAGGAGGACAGCCCCAGGTCCAGCTCCCGGCCACCGCGTTTCCAGGCGAGGTAGGCGTCCTTGACGAACGGGTCCATCCTGGCATCCGTGGTGAAGTCGCCCGGACTGTTGACCTCGAAGCGCAGGCGGGCCGACCACTCGTCCGCGACGTCGGCGTCGAACGTCAGGTAGCCGCGGCGTATCCAGAAGCCCGTCCGATCTTCGATCTCGGGATCGTGGTGGTCGAGCACGGCGTAGGCATCCCCGAAGACGTTGCCGCTCACCTCGAGCCTGTCGTACCACGGTGTCGCCGGCCGTGTGGGAGTCGATTCGGACAGCGCGATATCGGGCTCCGGAGCGTCACCCGGCGCCGTCGCGGGCGCAGCGGCGCTCGCGACGCTCGCCTCCGCCACCACCGGCGGCTCGCCTGCCGGCGCCTGCAGCGCGGCCATGCGTCGCTCGAGGTCGTCGTTGCGCTGCCTGAGTGTCCGATTCTCCGCCTCGAGCCTGCCCACCCGCTCGGCGAGCGCAGCCACCTCGCCGCGGATCTGTTCATAGGGGGAAGCTTGTGCCTGCGCAAGCGCCGGCACTGCCAATGCCACCGTCCACAGCACCATGGCCATCCGGGATCCGTTCATCGCTGGCACTCCCTCGGACTTCGAGACTCATCGCCCGCCGTCGCCCATGCGCCGGCCTGGATTGCCGGATGTTGCCTCATCGCCGCGCACCCGGGTTGCGACACCGGCGCAGCGATCGTCATCCTGCGTGACGGGTTGGAGGTCGTCCGACGTTGCGGCATGATGAGCCGATGACCGACTTGACGGATCGTGGACGAAACCGGGAAGCGGTCGCGGGCTCCGGCGGGCCGGCGACCGGGGGGACGCGCCTCGATGCACCGGTCCTCGTCGCGCGCCTGCTGGCGCTGCTCGATAGCGCGGCACATCTCACCGGACAGGTTCCTGCGGCAGCCCTGTCGCAGGAATTGCCGAGGCGCGGGCGCACGACCATGGAACTCGCCTACCACGTGCCGCAGGTCGTCGTGGCGTTCCTCGATGCCGCGCTTGGCGGCCGCCTGACGCTACAGCACTTCGAGCGCAAGCCGCCTGGTCACTTCCAGGCCGCGGCCGACGTCGCACGGCTGATGCGCAGCGTCTCCCAGGCACTGGCCGTCTGGTGGGGCGCGAACCAGTCGCGGCTCCCCGCAATGCTCGACACGGACGATGGCCTCCGGTCGCTGCCGGCCGTGCTCGAGCAGACCACGGCGCACGTTGCACAGCACGTCCGGCAACTCGAACAACTGCTGGTCCTGCGGGGCCTCGAGCCGGATCGACGCCTGCCGCGTGAACTGCTCGCCGGACTGCCGCTGCCGGAGGACATCTGGGACGCGAAGGTGCCGCTCGCATGATCCGGATCGCCACCCTCCTCGTACTGGCCGCGACCCTCGGCGTCGGCTCGTCCGTGTCCGCGGAAACGCTGCTGGTCGTGCGCAAGACCGACGATGCGATCGACCTGCTGGACCCGGGCTCCGGGCTGCGCCTCGCCTCCGTGCCGCTCGGTCATGCGCCGCATGAGGTCAGCGTATCGCCGGACGGACGCTACGCCGCGGTCAGCAACTACGGCACGAAGGAACGCCCCGGGTCCACGCTCAGCATCGTGAACCTCGAGCAGCCCGGCGAACTGCGCCGCATCGAGCTCGCGCCGCACACGCGTCCGCACGGCGTCGCGTGGTTCGCACCCGATCGGGTGGCCGTGACGACCGAGGGATCGCAACACCTGCTCGTCGTCGCACCCGATTCGGGAACCGTCGTCGGCGAGCTCAGGACCGGCCAGGAGGTGTCCCACATGGTCGCCGTGGATGCGTCCGGCACCCGCGCCTACGTGACCAACATCGGCTCCGGCACGACGACCGCGCTCGATCTCGGGACGGGACAGAAGCTCGCGGACATCGCGACGGGCGCCGGTTCCGAGGCCCTGGCGCTGACCCCCGACGGCACCGAACTCTGGGTCGCGGCTCGCGCCGACGGCCACCTCGCCGTCGTGGACACGCGGTCGCTCGAGGTCGCGGCGAGGCTGCCGTTGCCGGGCATCCCGATCCGCATTGCGATGACCCCGGACGGGCGGACGGCACTGGTGACCTGTGCCGGGTCGAGCGAACTCGTGGCCTTCGACCGGGCGACGCGCACGGAGCGCCGGCGCGGCAAGGTGGACGTGCCGCTGGCGGCGAACGCAGCCGAACGGCCCTTCGCTCGCCTTGCGCCCGGCAGCGCCCTGCCGGTCGGCCTGCTGGTCTCGCGCGACGGCCGCAGCGCGTACGTCGCGGCCACCATGGGCGACCAGGTCGTACAGTACGACACAGGCACGCTCGAGCCCCTGCGTACGATCGCGGTCGACGGCGAACCCGATGGCCTCGCGTCCACGCCGGTCATGCCCCGCGCCGCCTGCCACGGCTGCGCGCCGGCCGATTGATCTAACCGACTGTTTTATTGGTTTTTTTCGCGCCGGTCCCGGACTGACCTGAGAACTGTCCCGGTCGCATGCCACCGGCGTCATCGCGGAGCGTCGACCGGCGCCTGCGGCCCCCTGCGGGCAGGTGAGTGCACGCGAGCCCGGCAGTGGAAGTCCGTGAATCTTAAGTAGTTCTACGATTGAAGCTGCGTGCCTTCAAGACAGACCATCCGCGTGACCAATCAGGCGGGCGGGGGCGCTGCTCGATGTCGACTCACTCCCGCTCGGCGATGCCGGCCAGCCGCCGTTCCGGCGGCCTGTCGGTGCGATGAAACAACCAACGGGAGCACGAGATGGGTCGTCAAGAGACTTTCTATGAGTTGATCCGCCGCCAGGGAATCTCGCGGCGCAACTTCCTGAAATTCTGCTCGCTGAGCGCGGCCTCCCTCGGGTTGGCGCCGCACTTCGCCGGAAAGATCGCGCACGCGATGGAAACCAAGCCGCGCGTGCCGGTGATCTGGCTGCACGGCCTCGAGTGCACCTGCTGCACCGAGAGCTTCATCCGCTCGGCTCACCCGCTGGCCAAGGACGTGATCCTGTCGATGGTCTCGCTCGACTATGACGACACGATCATGGCCGCCGCGGGTCACCAGGCCGAGAAGTGCATCGAGGACGTGATGCGCGACTACAAGGGCCAGTACATCCTCGCGGTCGAGGGCAATCCGCCGCTCGGCAACGACGGCACGTTCTGCATCCCGGGCGGACGGCCGTTCGTCGAGAAACTCAAGGAAACGGCGGCGGACGCGGCCGCCGTGATCGCCTGGGGTTCCTGCGCTTCCTGGGGCTGCGTGCAGGCTGCGAAACCGAACCCGACGCAGGCCACGCCGATCCACAAGGTGATCACGGGCAAGCCGATCGTCAAGGTCCCGGGCTGCCCGCCGATCGCGGAAGTGATGACCGGCGTGATCACGTACTTCGTGACCTTCGGCGAACTGCCCGCCCTCGACCGGCAGGGGCGCCCACTGATGTTCTACAGCCAGCGCGTGCACGACAAGTGTTACCGCCGCGGCCACTTCGACGCCGGGCAGTTCGCGGAGAAGTTCGACGACTACGGCTCACGGGCCGGCTACTGCCTCTACAAGGTGGGCTGTCGCGGGCCGACGACCTACAACGCCTGCTCGACGACGCGCTGGAACGAGGGCGTGTCCTTCCCGATCGGCTCGGGCCACGGCTGCCTGGGTTGCTCCGAGCCGGACTTCTGGGACAACGGTCCGTTCTACGAGCGGCTCGAGACATTCCCGCAGTTCGGCGCCGAGGCGACGGCCGACAAGGTCGGCGCGACGGCCGCCGCCATCGTGGGCGTGGGCATCGCCGCGCACGCGGGCCTCACGGCACTGCGCCAGGCCAAAGCAAAGCCAAACTCGCCGTCCGATTCAGAACATCGGGCCGGTTGACCGAGTGGAGAACTGAGAAATGAGCATTGCAACCCCCAACGGCTTTCAGCTCGACAACTCGGGCAAGCGCGTCGTCGTCGACCCGATCACGCGTATCGAGGGACACCTGCGCATCGAGGTGAACGTCGACGAGAACAACATCATCCGCAACGCGGTCTCCACCGGCACGATGTGGCGCGGCCTGGAGGTGATCCTCCGCGGTCGCGACCCGCGCGACGCCTGGGCCTTCGTGCAGCGCATCTGCGGCGTGTGCACCGGCGTCCATGCGCTGGCGTCGGTGCGTTGCGTGGAAAACGCCCTCGGGATCGAGATCCCCGAGAACGCGAACACCATCCGCAACATCATGCACCTGACCCTGTATTCCCAGGACCACCTGGTTCACTTCTATCACCTGCATGCCCTGGACTGGGTGGACGTGGTGAGCGCGCTGTCGGCGGATCCGGCGGCGACGTCCCAGCTCGCGCAGTCGATCTCGTCGTGGCCGCTGTCCTCGCCGGGCTACTTCCGCGACCTGCAGAACCGCCTGAAGAAGTTCGTCGAGTCGGGACAGCTCGGCCCGTTCCGCAACGGCTACTGGGGCCACCCGGCCTACAAGCTGCCGCCCGAGGCGAACCTCATGGCGGTCGCGCACTATCTCGAGGCACTCGACTTCCAGAAGGAGATCGTCAAGATCCAGACGATCTTCGGCGGGCGTAACCCGCACCCGAACTGGCTGGTCGGCGGCGTTCCCGCACCGATCAACCTGAACGCGGTCGGCGCGGTTGGCGCGGTGAACATGGAACGCCTGAACATGGTCAGCCGGATCATCGACCGGACGATCGAGTTCATCGACCAGGTGTACATCCCGGACCTGCTCGCCATCGCGTCGTTCTACAAGGACTGGGCGAGCATCGGCGGTGGTCTGTCGTCGAAGTACCTGCTGTCCTACGGCGATTGCCCGAGGAGCGCGAACGACTACAGCCCCGGCAACCTGATGATGCCACGCGGCGCGATCATCGACGGCAACCTGAACGAGGTGCAGGACGTCGACCTCGGCAAGATGGACGAGATCCGCGAGTACGTCGCGCACTCCTGGTACAAGTACGACGACGAGCAGATGGGCCTGCATCCCTTCCAGGGCGAAACGGTGCCGAACTTCGACATCGGCAACGCCAAGGGCACCAAGACCCGCATCGAGGCCGTGGACGAGTCGGCCAAGTACTCCTGGGTCAAGTCGCCGCGCTGGAACGGCCATGCGATGGAAGTGGGTCCGCTGGCCCGCTACGTCATCGGCTATGTGAAGGGCATCCCCGAGTTCAAGGAGCCGACGGACATGGTGCTCCAGAAGCTCGGTGGCCTGCCGGTCACGGCGTTGTTCTCGACGCTCGGTCGAACGGCCGCCCGCGGCCTCGAGTGCAGCTGGGCAGCCCACGCGCTCAAGGACGAGTTCAACAAGCTGGTCGCCAACATCAAGGCGGGCGACACGGCCACGGCCAACATGGCGAACTTCGAGCCCTCGAGCTGGCCGAAGTCCGCCAAGGGCTACGGCTTCGTGGAGGCGCCTCGCGGTGCGCTGGGCCACTGGATCGACATCGAGGACAAGAAGATCAAGAACTACCAGTGCATCGTGCCGACGACCTGGAACGCGAGCCCGCGTGACCCGGCCGGCAAGATCGGCGCCTACGAGGCGGCACTGCTCGACACGCCGATGCACGATCCGGAATTGCCGCTCGAGATCCTGCGCACCATCCACAGCTTCGACCCGTGCCTGGCATGCGCGACGCACGTGCTCGACATGGAGGGCAACGAGGTCACGAACGTCAAGGTCCGGTGAGGAGGGCTGACATGAGCAAGATGTATCATCCTTCCACACCACTCGCGAACCGGGTGCGCGAAGGCCATTTCGGCGAGGCCATCCTGCCGGCCGCCGGTGTCCAGCCGGGTCCCGTCTACGTCTACGACGCAGGCATCCGGATCTGGCACTGGGTGACGGCGATCTGCATCGTCGTGCTGAGCATCACCGGGTACTTCATCGGGTCGCCGCCGCCGTCGCTGGGCGGCGAGGCCTATGAACACTTCCTGTTCGGCTGGATCCGCTTCACGCACTTCGCCGCGGGCATGATCCTCGGCGTCGCGTTCGTACTGCGGCTCTACCGGCTGCTGTTCGGCGGCAAGCACGCGCGGCAGATCTTCTACATCCCGTTCTGGAGCATCGCCTGGTGGCGCGACGTGTTCGCCGAGATCGGCTGGTACCTGTTCCTCAGGAAGCCGAAGGAGTACGTGGGCCACAACCCACTCGCGCACCTCGCCATGTTCCTCATGTTCGTCCTGCCGATGATCGTGCTGCTGCTGACCGGGTTCGCCCTCTATGCGGAAGGCGCGGGCATCCAGAGCACCTGGTACAGCGTCTTCGGCTGGGTCTTCCAGGTGCTCGGCGACTCGATGACGGTGCACACGTGGCACCATGTCGCCATGTGGGTCGTGATCATCTTCTCGATGGTCCACATGTACATGGCGATCCGCGAGGACATGACGCACCGGCAGACGACCATCAGCGCGATGATCAGCGGCTGGAGGTTCTTCCGGTAGGTCACACCACCAGGCCCGGATTCCCACCGAGCCGACGGGACAGCGGGACCAGGGGCCGATAGGGCCCCGAAGTCCCGCTGTCCCGTTATACTTTTTGGACCCGGTCCACGCGGACCGAGCCACGGCACAGGACCACGACATGAACGAAGACCCATTGACGCCCGGACGGCGAATCGTCGTGCTGGGAGTCGGCAACCTGCTATGGGCCGACGAGGGCTTCGGTGTGCGTTGCGTCGAGGCCCTGGGCGAGGGCTGGACGCTTGCCGACGATGTCGAGATCCTCGACGGCGGCACGCTCGGCCTTGCACTCGTGCCGCTGCTGCTCGACGCCACGCACATCCTGCTGTTCGACGCGGTCGCGCATCGCGGCGAGCCCGGCTCGCTGATCGTCGCCCGCGACGACGAGGTGCCCGCACTGATGAGCGGCAGCAAGATGAGCCTGCACCAGGTGGGCATGAACGACATCTTTGCGAGCCTCGACCTGCTCGGGCACCGTCCGGAGCGACTGACGGTCGTGGGCATCAAGCCGGTCGAGCTCGCGGACTACGGCGGCAGCCTGACGGAGCAAGTCCAGACTCAGCTGCCGGTCGCCCTGCAAGTCGGCATCGAGGAACTGCGCCGCTGGGGCGTGGAGGTCCGTGAGCGCAGCGACGGACCGGCTCGCGACGTGGTGATCGGCGCCCTGGCACAGGCGCGCTACGAATCGGGACGACCATCCCCAGAGGTGGCCTGCCGCGTCGGCGACGAGCGGTTCCTCGCGCTGCGTGCCGCGCGCGGCCCGGAGTCCGACGCCGACGAGGGAGAGCCCCGGTGAAGGACGTGCTGGAGGCCCTGGCCTCGCATCCGACCTGCGACGTGCTGCGCAAGGCCGATCTGGACGATTTCCTGGCACGCAACCCGCGCGCCCTGCTATTTTTCACCGGCGACGTGGCCCACCGTCCGGAGGGGCTGGACGTCGCCGTCGTCGTGCGCGAACTCGCCACCGGATACCAGGGACGCCTGCGCATCGGACTGATCGACCGACGGGACGAGGCCGTGCTCATGGCTCGCTTCGGCGTGGTCGTCACGCCCGCCGTCGTCTATGTCCGCGACGGCGAGCCGGCCGAGCTGGTGGCACGCATGCGCGACTGGCCGGTGTTCGCGCAGGCCTGCGACCGCCTGCTGGCCCCCGAAGACACGGCACCCACATCGGGTGTCGGAGGAAACGCATGACCGAACACGTGCTGACCTGGCATCCGAAGGTCCCCGGGGAGCTCCCAGCGGCCGAAGGAAGCGACGAACAACTGCGCCTGATCGGCATGCCGACCGGCCTGGTGCGGCCTGCACGGCAGGCGCTCGCCGCCGACCAGCTCACCGCCGCGGCCCGGACTCGCCTGCATGAGATCACCGCGGACCTCCGTTCACGGACGGAAGACCCGTCGGCCCCGCCCAGGCGTTTCAGCCTCGCCGACCTCGACGAAGCCGACAAGGCGACCGTGGCCGACATCCTCGGCGAGGGCGACGTCTGGGCCAAGGTCGGTGTCGATAATTCGTACTGGCGCGTGGTCGAATCAGTGCTCGCCGGCGTCTGGCGGCTCGAAGCGAGCGCCGCCGACGGTACGACCGGGGAGTGGATCGAGGTGGGCGCGGTCCCCCGGCCGATCCTCGAGGCTGCGGCCCGCCTGCCGCGCGCGTCGATCGAGATCCCGGCGCAGATGCCGCAGGGCGCCATGAATGCACCTGCGCTGCTCGTGGAACTGCAGGAGCGCTCGTCGAAGTACCGACCCGGCGAAGACAATCACATCATCAACTTCACGCTGCTGCCGATCACGGAGGTCGATGCCGACGTGCTCACCGGGGTGCTCGGACAGATCCCGCTCGTGATCCGCTCGGGCGGCTACGGCAGTTCGCGGGTGTTCGCGACCGGACTGAAGCACGTCTGGGCCGTGCAGTACGTCAACGGCATGGGCAGCGTCATCCTGGACACGCTCGAAGTCGGCGGTGTGCCGGTCTCCGTGCTCGCTGCGAAGGAAGATTTCGAGGATTCCGCCGAACGCCTGGCAGAGATTCTCGAGGCCTATACGCCATGAGCCAGCTCTTCGAGGGCAGCTACCGTGGGGACGGGTCACGGATCGCCGACGACACGCGCCTCGAGTGCGGGGTCTGCTGGTGGGTGTACGACCCGGCGCTCGGCGACGAAGCCAACCAGATCGAGCCGGGAACACCGTTCCGACTGTTGCCGGATACGTGGAACTGTCCCAACTGCTCGACGGAAAAGCACCAGTTCCTGGTCATCGACAGCGTGGCCGCGTCGGACGTCGATGCGGTACAGGAGCTTGCCAACGCCTACCGTCGGGCGGCCCTGAACGTCAAGGGCATGCCGATCTACAACCCGACGCTCGCCATCGAGGCCATCGGCTTTCGCGAGCATGAAGGACGGCAGGTGGGCGTCATGGTGACGCCGTGGTTCATGAACCTCATGGTGCTGCCGTCCGCGCAGGACCTGGCCCTCTGGGTAGGCGGCAGCACCGCCCGGCTCTCGTTCCCCTCGGGGGCCTATGATTTCATGGTGACCGACCTGCCAGAAGTGGGTCTCGTCGGCAGCTGCTCGCTGTTCTCGACCATGCTCGACTTCACGGATCACGAGGCGGCGCAGGTGGCCGCGAAGGCCGCGGCCGAGGCGCTCTTCCAGGCGGAGCCACCCGCCGCGACGCCCACGATCAGCCGCCGCGAACTGCTGCGCGGGGGCTGAAGCTCCCACCATGACCGACACCGCGCTCTTCGCCCTCTCGGCGCTGCTCGTCCTCGCCTACCTGCTGGACGTGCTGGGACGCCGGCGGAAACTGCCATCGGTCGTGCTGCTCATCGCGACCGGGATGATCGCCCGGCAGGTGCTCGACCGCCTCGACGTGCAGCTGCGTTTCGTCGAGCTGCTGCTGCCGGTGGTCGGCACCATCGGGCTGATCCTGATCGTGCTCGAGGGCGCGCTCGACCTCGAACTGCGTCGCAAGCGCGCACGGCTGATCGCGAAATCGAGCGGTGCCGCCGTGCTGGGCTTCGTGGTGACGCTGGCCGCCTTTACCGCGCTGCTGCACTACCTGCTTGCGTTCGAATGGACCGTCGCGGCGCTCGCCGCCATGCCGTTCGCGGTCATCTCGAGCGCCGTCGCGATCCCGAGCGCCCATGGACTGGCCGCCTCGACGCGCGAGTTCGTCGTCTACGAGAGCGCACTCTCGGACATCATCGGCGTACTGGTGTTCTACGCCTGGCTCGCCGCCGGCGGCTCCCTGGGCGAGTTCAGCGAGGACCTCTTCGGTGGCGGCGCGCTGTCGCTGGTCGCGGCCGTCGTCGCCGCGCTCCTGCTGTTCTACCTGATCAACCGCATGGAGGGACACGTCCGCTTCGTGCCCCTGCTCGCGGGCCTGATGCTGCTTTATGCCACCGGCAAGGTGCTGCACCTCTCGCCGCTCGTGCTGGTACTGGTCTGCGGACTGCTGCTGAACAATCCGCACCTGCTCGAGTGGAACGCCCGGCTGCGCTCCATGCACACCGCGGGCTACGACAAGACGCTCGGCGAGTTCAAGGGCCTGGTCCGCGAGCTCACGTTCGCGACCAAGAGCGTCTTCTTCATCATGCTCGGCTACTGGACGGACCTGTACCACATGATCGACTGGCGGGCGTGGGCGATCGCGGCGGCGATGGTCGGCATCGTCTACGCAAGCCGCGTCGTCATCCTGCAGCTGCTCGGCATCGACGACCGGAAACGCCTCGTCTGGATCGCACCGCGCGGTCTCATCACGGTGCTGCTGTTCCTCACGGCACAGAAGTCCGGCTCGATCGACGCATTCCCGTTCGGCGTGGTCATGCTCGTCGTGCTCGCGACGGCCACGGCCACCGCGCTGGCGCACCGCGGCGAATCCGTCGACGAACAGAAAGAGGGCCCGGGCGACGACGTGGCCCCCGAGGGACGGGCTGTCGTCGACCAGCCGAGCGCCGAGGGAACGGAGGTCTCCGGCGTCCCGGAAGGCGAAGCCGTCAAGCCGTAGGCAGCACTCCCCGGATGCAGTTCAGGTAGAGCTGTTCGAAGTCCCGGGTCGTCATGGGCAGCGGATTTCCGCCCGTGGACGGGTCGTCGAAGGCCTGCGGCGCGAACGGTCCCGCATGCTCCTCCTGTACCCCGATGTCGGCGAGCGTGTGCGGGATGCCGGTTTCGCGGCGCAGTTCGAGCACCCACTGCAGCACCGCGTCGAACGAGGGCTCCGGCAAGCCGAGCCAGGCCGCCAGCCGCGCCATCTTCGGACCGAGCGCGGCGCGATTCCACGCGAGCACGTACGGCATCACGACCGCGTTCGTCAGCCCGTGGTGCGTACCGAGATTGGCCGAGCACGGGTGGCTCAGGCTGTGCATCGCACCCAGGCCCTTCTGGAACGCCGTCGCTCCCATCGACGAGGCGACCAGCATGTGCGAACGCGCCTCGAGATCCGCACCGTTGCGCACGGCGCGCGGCAGGAACTCCCTGATGAGCCGCATTCCCTCGACGGCAATGCCTTCGGCCAGCGGGTGGTACCCGGGCGCGCAATAGGCCTCGAGATTATGCGACAGCGCGTCCATGCCGACGGCGGCCGTGATCCTCGGTGGCAGCCCGATCGTGAGTTCGGGATCCTCGATCACGATCGCCGGCATCATGCGCGGGTGGAAGATGATCTTCTTCGTGTGGTCCCGCAGGTCGGTGATGACCGAGGCGCGACCCACCTCGGAACCCGTCCCCGCCGTGGTCGGCACGGCGACCACGGGCAGCATGCCCGCCACGTTGACGCGCGTGTACCAGTCCTCACGGTCCTCGAAGTCCCAGATCGGCCGCACCTGGCCAGCCATGAGCGCAATTGCCTTGGCCGTGTCGAGCGCACTGCCTCCGCCGAACGCAATCACGCCGTCGTGGCCGTCGTCCTTCAGGGCGGCGACCCCGGACGTGACGTTGGCCTCGACGGGATTCGGCTGTACGTCGGAGAAGACCTCGCACGGCAAGCCAGCCTCGCGGCAGAGGTGCACGGCGTTGCCGATCATCGGCAACCCTGCGAGGCCCGCATCGGTCACGAGGAGCGGGCGCTGCATGCCGAGCGCACGACAGTGATCGGGTAACTCGACGATGCGGCCGGCGCCGAACTTGATGCTGGTCGGGTAGTTCCAGTTGCCGGTCAGGGTCGTCATGGTCGGCTCCGTGATGTCTCGCTCTTGGCGGCCAGTTTACGCGCTGTCGTATCGGATCGGCGGCGGCCCGGGTCCGTTGGGCAGCCGGAGGTTCGGGGTGTGTGCCGACTCGCGAAGACAATATGCTCGCCCGCACACACCCCGAACCTCCGGCGTTGAGCAGGCGGCTGGGCGAGTCCTCGCCAGGGCGCGAGGACTCGCACGCCGCGGGTAGCGTTGCATGCGCCGTGCGAGTCGTTGAACGGTCTTCCGTTCGGCGACTCGCTCAGGCGCCCGGCATCGGGCGTCCGTTGCGGGTTCCTTCCGGCGAGCATGTCCTCTTCGCGAGCCGGCAGGAACCCGCAACGGACGCCAGCCCCCACGCGGAACGTCAGGTCTTCACACGCAGGTGGAACGACTTCGGCCGCGTCAGGTGCTCGTAGCCGATGGTGGAGAGCGTGCAGCCGCGCCCGGAGTCCTTGACGCCGACCCACGCCAGCGCCGGGTCGAGGTAGTCGCAGCGATTCATGAACCACGTGCCGGTGGACACCCGGTCACCGATCTCGAGCGCCGCCGCCTCGTCCGCGGTCCAGATCGCGGCCGTCAGGCCGAAGGCGCTGTCGTTCATCAACCCGATCGCTTCCTCGTCGGAAGCCACCTTCATGATGCCGGCCACCGGTCCGAAGATTTCCTCGCGCATCACGGTCATCGAGTGATCGACGTCGAGCAGGACCTGCGGTGCGAGATAGGACGTGCCCGGACGGCTCGCGGGAAACTCACGCTCGTCGATGGCGGCGCGCGCACCGGCGGCGACACTGGCCGCCACCTGGCGCCGGATCTCATCCGCTGCCGAGGAACGCACCACCGGGCCGAGCGTCGTGTCCGGGTCGAGAGGATTGCCGAGCACGTACTTGCGCGTCAGGCCGATCCAGCCTTCCACGAAGGCGTCGTACAGCCGCGCGTGCACATAGACACGCTGGATCCCGCAGCACGACTGCCCGGAGTTGAAGTATGCGCCGTCGACGAGATTCTCGATCGCATGGCCGAGGTCGGCGTCGTGGCGGACGTAGGCCGGGTCGCAACCCCCGAGTTCGAGACCGGTGCCGATGAAGCGCCCGGACGCCGCCCGCTGTACCGCATGTCCGCCCGCCACCGAGCCGGTGAAGGCGACGAAATCCACGCGCGAATCACCGATGACACGGGTCGTGTCGTCGTGGCTCAGGTGCAGCACCTCGAAGCATCCCTCCGGGAGACCTGCTTCGCGGAAGCACTCTGCGAATCGCTCGGCACACAGCGGGGTCTGCGCGGAGTGCTTGAGGACGACGCGTGTTGCCGGCCATCAGTGCCGGGACGACGCTGTTCACCGCGATCAGATAGGGGTAGTTCCAGGCGGCGACCGTGAACACGACGCCGAGGGGTTCCCTGCGCAGGAAGCGGGTGAAGCCCGGCTTCGGCCCGACGTCGACGTCGGCGAGGGCGCCGGGTGCGATCCCGATCATGTGCCTCGCGCGCTCGAGCGTCCCGCGGACCTCATTCGGCGAGTAGCGGACCGGGCGACCCATCTGCCAGGAGAGTTCCCCGGCGATCGCGTCCCGTCGCGACTCGAAGGCGTCACAGAAGCGCCCGAGGATCGCAGCGCGCGACTCGATCGGCACCGAGCGCCAGGCGCGCTGCGCGTCGCGCGCGCGCGCCAGCGCCTGGTCGATCTCGGCGGTGGACGCCAGCGACCGTTCGACGTACACGCGGCCGTCGACGGGGGAAATCGTCTGCAATGTGTTCATGGCGTCAGATGATCTCAAAGTACCTGGCCATCTCCCAGTCGGAGATGTGCTTGCGAAACTCGCGCTCCTCCCATTCGCGCGTGGCCGCGAAATGCTCGACGAATGCGTCGCCGAACCAGTCGCGGGCCGCCTTCGAGGCCTTGAGGCGCTGGGCCGAGTCCCAGAGCGTCCGCGGCAGGGCGAGGCGGGCCGGGAACTTCCGGTCGTACGCGTTGCCGGTCACCATCGCCTCGGGCTCGACCCTGTTCTCGATGCCCCAGAGGCCGGAGGCGAGTGCGGCCGAGAGGATGACGTACGGATTCGCGTCCGCGGCCGCGATGCGGTACTCGACGCGTTGCGACTTGGGGCTGCCAGGGATGACGCGCAGCGCCACAGTGCGGTTCTCCACGCCCCAGGTCGCATCGGTGGGCGCCCAGAAGCCGGGGATGAGGCGCCGGTACGAGTTGATGGTGGGCGCCACCATGGCCAGAAACTCGGGCAGCAGCTTCTGCTGGCCGCCGACGAACCAGCGCATGGTGTCGCTCATCGAGTGCGGCTGGCCTGCGTCGAAGAACGCCGAGTCGCCCGAGTGCGACTTGAGCGACAGGTGGATGTGTCCGCTCTGGCCCGGCCAGTCCTTCGACCACTTGGCCATGAACGTCGCCATCATGCCGTTCTTCTGGGCAATCACCTTGGCAAAGGTCTTGAACAGCGCCGCCTTGTCGGCCGAGGCGAGCACCGTGTCCACGGCGATCGCGGCCTCGATCACGCCGGGCCCCGTCTCCTCGTGCAGCCCCTCGATGGTCATGTCCATCTCACGGCAGGCGTCGAGCAGCTGGCGATAGAAATCGCTGCCGGCGCTGTTACGGATGACCGAGTACCCGAACCAGCCCGGCGCCATCGGCGTGAGATCGCGGTAGTGCTTCTCGCGCACCGACTCGGGCGTTTCCTTGAAGACGAAGAATTCGTACTCGAGGCCCGCGTAGGCCTGGAATCCCATGGCAGAGGCCCGTTCGATCACGCGTCGCAGGGCCGCCCGCGGACAGACCTGTTCGGCGGGCGGTGCGAACTCGCCGAGGAAGAACAGTTCGCCACCCTCGAACGACAGTGCGCGGCAGGTGTCGGGCAGGAGGCGGACCGGCGCGTCCGGGTAGCCCGTGTGCCAGCCCGTGTACCTGACGTTGTCGTACAGCTGGTCCTGGCAGTCCCAGCCGAGGACCACGTCGCAGAAACCGAACCCGCCATCGAGCGCCGAGAGAAACTTCTCGCGGGAGATGTACTTGCCGCGCAGGATGCCGTCGACGTCGAAGACGCCGACCTTCACGTGATCAACCCCGCGTTCGGCGACGAGCGCCCGTGCGTCGTCGGCACTTCGGACTTGTCTTGGTTCCATTTCGATCCCCCCTGGATGAAAGGCCCTGCCCGGCCGCCCGTGGCGAGGCGCACATTATTGCCCGGTCAGCGCGGTCCTCCGCGTACGCAGCTACCGCAAGGGAGCGCCACGCGGTTGCAGGCGCATGCCCGTCGGCAGCCGGCTGAACGGCAGGCTCGCCGGATCCGCCGGATTGGGTCCTGGCGCCGCCACCAGCACGACCCGACCGGCGATCGGGCCGAAGTCGGCGCGGAAGTGCACCGAGCTCTTGAGCATCAGCACCGTCGCCTCGGACGGCTCCGCACCCACGTGCCGGAACATCGCCTGGTCGGCCGCCTGCTGCTTGCGGCTCGCGACCACCATGCGGACGTTGCCGAGCGCGAGCAGCGCCATCGGCCCCAGCTCGAAACGACCGCCACGGTAGAACGGCCCCGTCCCGGTGAACCGTCCGTCGCCGAGCCGCTGCACCGTGTAGATCGCACGCAGCGGGGTCTCCCCCGGAAAACCTGTGCGGGCGCCCAGGGCGAGTTCGATCCGGGCACCCTCGCCCGCCGCGTGGGCGATCGCAGCCGCCTCCGGATCCCAGATCACGCCTGCCAGCGTGCCGGGCACGGCCGCCGCCACCAGCGCCTTGAGCAGCGTCGTCGTGTCCGCATTGCCGCCGGCACCGGGATTGTCCTGGGTATCCGCCAGGATGAGCGGGTGACCGGGGCGACCATCGTGAAGGCGCGCGAGTTCCACCGCCTCCGGCACGGTGGCCAGGTCGAGGCCGAAATTGCCTTCCTGCGCGAGCACGGCGGCATGGATGTCCGCCACCTCGCGACCAACCGCTTCCGCGTCCCGGCCATAGGCAACGATGCCTGGGCCGCACTCGGGGACGTCCGCCGCCGGAAACCCCGCGAAGAAACTCAGCGACGATACGCCCGGACGTTCGGCGGCACGGACTCTCTCCATCACCGTCTGCATGGGCTCTGTCAGCGTGCACTGGGAGGTGAGTGGAATCAGGAACGGCAGCGCCTGGTGCCTGCGCACTGGCAACGGCGCCCGCAGCACCTCCCGCAGCAGCGAGCAGGCGCGCGCGCCGGTCTCGGCCATGTCGACGTGCGGATAGGTCCGGTAGCCGACCAGCGCATCGGCCATCTCCACCATGCGCGGCGACAGGTTGGCGTGGAAATCGAGACTGGCGATGATGCGGACCCCGGGTCCGACGCATCGCCGCACTCGCTCGAGCAGTTCGCCGTCCGCGTCATCGACATGCTCGGCGACCATCGCGCCGTGCAGGTCCAGATAGACGGCGTCGAGCGTCGAACAGGTCCTGAGACCCTCGAGCAGAATTGCACACACGCCCTCGAACGCGTCCCGGGCGACCCGCCCGGATGGCTGCGCCGAACACCACACCAGCGGCAGGAGGTCGAAGCGATGGGCCCGGGCCTCGTCGACGAATCCGGCGGCCGGGAGGTTGATACCCTGGACTGCGTCCAGAAGATCCGTGCCACGCACCAGACCGGGCCACGCATCGGGCGCCTCGAAGTCGGCCAGCGTCGCGGGCAGCGCGGCGAACGTATTGGTCTCGTGCTGGAAGCCGCCGACGGCGATGCGAGGATGTGACACGGGGACTCTCGCCTTCGATGGTCCCAACTCTAGCGGAATTCCCGACGGCCAGGCGCCTGTCGTGCGCGTCCCGGTTGACTCCGTGCACCGAATATGCGAATCACTCAGGCGGGGAATCCGCAGAAGAGCGTGATGAGCCGGGCATCGTCCCGTTCATCCAGAAGGGTTCGATTCCCCGGGGGGCGCGAAGGATGAAGGACTCTTCAGGGATCACCACCGCATCGGCGACTGCCCCCATACCAGGCGTTCGGCAGAGGGTCTTGATGAACCGCAGTTGATCCGATTCCCCATGAGGAGAGCGACATGCTTCGAAGGTCATTCCTGAAAAATGCGGCCGTGGCCGCCACGGCGGCGTCCACGGCAGTGATTGCCGCATGCAGCAAGAAGGCACCGGAGTCCGGTGCGGAAGCGCCCGGCATCGCAACGTCGAAGAAGACCGCCATCAAGTGGCGCCTGCAGACATACGCCGGCGCGGCACTCGCCGAGCACGTCATCAAGCCCTCCATCGAAGCCTTCAACAAGGCTGCCAACGGCGAGATGGTGATCGAGCTGTATTTCGCCGACCAGCTGGTGCCCACGGGCGAGCTGTTCCGGGCGATGCAGCAGGGCACGATCGATGCGGTGCAGAGCGACGACGACTCCATCGCCGCACCCGTCGACGTCTCGGTCTTTGGCGGTTACTTTCCGTTCGCCACGCGCTACAGCCTGGACGTTCCCACGCTGTTCAGCCGCTATGGCCTGAACGAGATCTGGAAGGAAGCCTACGGCGAGGTCGAGGGCGTGACCTGGCTCAGCGCGGGCTCCTGGGACCCCTGTCACTTCAATACCGTCAAACCGATCCGCAGCCTCGCCGACCTGAAGGGCCTGCGCGTGTTCACGTTCCCGACCGCGGGCAAGTTCATGTCGCGCTTCGGTGTCGTGCCGGTCACCCTGCCGTGGGGCGACGTGGAGGTGGCGGTGCAGACCGGCGAGCTCGACGGCATCGCCTGGTCCGGCATCACCGAGGACTACACGGTGGGATGGGCCAATGTCACCCCGTACTTCCTCACCAACAACATCTCGGGTGCCTGGATTGGTTCGTATTTCGCCAACACCGAGGCGTGGGCCAAGGTGCCCGACCACCTGAAGACGCTCTTCCAGCTCTGCATCGACAGTTCGCACTACTACCGGCAGTACTGGTACTGGGGCGGCGAGGCCGACCTGCGCGTGAAGGGCGAGAAGATGCAACTCACCACGATCCCCGCCGAGGAGTGGGCGACGGTCGAGGCGGAGGCGCACAAGTTCTGGGACGAGATCGCCGCGACCAGCCCGCGTTGCGCAAAGGTCGTCCAGATCTTCAAGGACTACAACGACCTCATGCAGAAGGCCGGTCCTCCCTACCGCTGATCGTGACCGGGATCCGCGCCGACAGGCGAACAGCGGCGTTCCTCCCCGGCGCTCCGTCAGGGCGCCGGGGAAGCACGTCCTGCCGTTCACGTTGAGGTGACCGGAGCGAGCTGGCCATGCCCAAAGTCATCAGAACCTACGTCCGTTGGGTCGATGCGATCAACCGCGCCATCGGCTCCGTCGTGATCTACATGATCTTCCTCATGATGGGCGTGCTGCTGTTCGGATCCCTGTCGCGCTACGTCTTCAACGTGCCGTACCTGTGGATCATCGAGATGGCCCAGTTCCTGATGGCGGCCTACTACCTGCTCGGTGGCGGCTACTCGATGCAGCTCGATGCCCACGTGCGGATGGACGTGCTCTACGATCGCTGGTCACCCCGCGGCCGCTCGTTCGCGGACTCGATCACCGCTTTCTGCCTGGTGTTCTACCTGGTCTTCCTGCTTCGCGGGGGTTTCTCGAGCACCGGGTACGCACTGAAGTACGGGCAGACGAACTACTCGGCCTGGGCACCGCTCATGTGGCCGATCAAGGCCGTCATGACCCTCGGCGTGCTGCTCATGCTGCTGCAGGCGATCTCGACTTTCTTCAAGGACCTCGCGCGGGCCCTGGGACGGGAGCTCGCATGAGCTACGAGCTCATCGCCCTGCTGATGTTCTCGACGATGATGCTCATGCTGCTCACCGGGCAGCGCGTCTTCGGTGCCATCGGCTTCGTGGCGACCGTGTTCGCCCTGTGGTTGTGGGGCAAGGGTGGCGCCGAGATCCCCTTTGCCTCGAGCATCACCCTGCTCAACTGGTATCCGCTGCTGACCCTGCCGATGTTCATCTACATGGGCTACATGCTGTCGGAGTCCGGGATCGCGGGCGACCTCTACCGCATGTTCCACGTCTGGACCGGCCCGATGCACGGTGGCCTGGCCATTGGCACGGTGCTGCTGATGGTGGCCGTGTCGGCCATGAACGGCCTGAGCGTGGCGGGCATGGCGATCGGCGCAAGCATCGCCCTGCCCGAACTGCTGAAGCGCGGCTACGACAAGCGGATGGTGACCGGGGTCATCCAGGCCGGCAGTTCGCTCGGCATCATGATCCCGCCGAGCGTCGTCCTTGTGCTGTACGGCATGATCGCCCGCCAGCCGGTGGGCCAGCTGTGGCTGGCCGGCGTGGTGCCCGGGCTGCTGCTGGCGGCGATGTTCATCACCTACATCTCGATTCGCTGCTGGCTCCGGCCGGAACTCGGGCCCGCCCTGCCTCTGGAGGAACGGCGGCAGATTTCCTGGCGGGAGCGATTCGGCCTGCTCCGGGCAGGGATCCTGCCGCTGGTCATCATCTTCTCGATGACCGGATTGTTCCTGATGGGCGTCACCAGCCTGGTGGAAAGCTCGGCGGTCGGTGCCGCGATGGCCACACTCGTCGCCTGGAGCAAGGGCCGGATCACACGGCAGGTGATGAAGGACACGCTCACCAAGAGCCTCGCCGTGAGCTGCATGTTCATGTGGGTGATCCTGGCGGCGCTCGCATTCGGCGCGGTCTTCGACGGCCTCGGAGCCGTCAAGGCGATCGAGATCCTGTTCCTCGAGAAGTGGGGCCTGGAGCCCTGGCAGGTGCTGGTCCTGATGCAGCTGACCTACATCCTGATGGGCATGTTCCTCGACGACACGGCGATGCTGATCATCGTGGCCCCGCTCTACGTGCCGCTGATCATCGCCCTCGGCTTCAACCCGATCTGGTACGGCGTGCTCTACACGATCACCTGCCAGATCGCCTACATGACCCCGCCGTTCGGGTACAACCTGTTCCTGATGCGCGCCATGGCGCCGAAGGAAATCACGCTGATCGACATCTACCGGTCGATCATCCCGTTCGTGCTCATCATGGTCCTGGGGCTGGCCCTGATCATCATCTTCCCCCAGATCGCACTCTGGCTGCCGGGGCTCTACTACCAGCAGTGAGTCCCCTCGCTACTTCACCAGCGTTACCGGGACGGTGGCGTGATGGACGACCCTTTGGGCGACGGAACCCATCAGGAGTATCCCGAACGCGCCCAGGCCGTGGGTGCCCATGGTGATCGATTCGCAACCGAGCTCGGCGGCACGACGCGCGATCGTCGCCGCCGGCTCGCCGTCCACCTGCTCGAGCTCGAAGCCGCAGTCGCCCTGCTTCAATCGCTCCGCGGCTGCCTCGAGTATGTCCTGCGAGCGCTCGGCGGCCATCTGCCGGAGGCGCTCGCCGGTGACGTAGATCTCCCAGGCGGTGGAAGTGCTCGCGGGCGGCTCGACGGTCAGCACGTGGAGCACGGCGGGGGGCGCGAGTCGTGCCTGCCGCTGCGCGAAATCGAGCGCCCGCAGCGCGTTGTCCGAACCGTCGATGGCCACAAGGATCCTGCGCATCTGTGTCTCCCGACGGATCGCGGGCAACCGCGATCGTCATTCCGAGCTTGGACTAGAAAGAATACCCGAGCGACGTGACGACGCCGTAGTCGCTCGACGAGGCACTCTCGAGCGGCGGCTTGCTGTCGTAGCTGCCATAGAACTTGAGCTCGAAATACAGGTCGTCCACGAACTCGTACCTGGCCCGCACGTCCGTCTCGGCCCGGTAGCGCCCGGATTCCGTCAGGCTCGGCAGCAGCGACAGCGAGCCGCCGATGTCGGTCTCGGGGAAGTCGTAGCGGAAGATCGAGAACGACGTCGTCAGGACACCTTCCACGCTGTCGAAGGTCTCGCCGCCCGAGTAGTTCTCGTGTGAGAAGGCCAGGCCCCCTCCAGCCACCCACTCGGCCAGGTTGCTCTGCAGGATATAGCGTCCGTAGCCACCGCCGACCAGGGTGCGCAGGTCGAGGTCGAGCTCGGTGTTGCTCTCGATGCTACCGAATCCCAGGTAGAAGTCGCTCTGGCGGCGGAACTGTCGCCAGGTCCCGGCGAGCTGATAGCGCTCGCTGGTGTCCCCGGCCGAGTCGTCGGTCCGGTTGATCGAGCCGTCGAGTGTCCATTCCCGGATGCGCGTGCGCGCCGAAAGCCCACCCGCAAAATCCAGGCTGCGTCGATTGCTCGCCTTGGTGAAGTCGAGACCGGCGCTCAGGTAGCCGTCGAGCCGCTCGACGAATTTGCCGTCCACGATCGGTTGCGCGCGGACCACCGCCGCCATGGCCACGTTCTCGGGCGTGCGGGACGAGTCGCCGGCGAAGACCTGCAGCCGGCCATCGTCGCCGCCCTCCACCAGCTGGCCGTAGTAGCGCACTCCGTCCGACCGTTCCATCAGCAGGTACTGGTTGGTCTGCACCCGGGCGATCTTGTCCCACTCGATGTAGATCGTGCCCATGTGGCTGGTGCTGAGCTTGAGCCGATTGTGCTCCAGGCTCTTGATCTCGCCGGTCAGGTGATCGCCATTGATCATCACGATCACATCCGTCTTGGGCGCGCCTCGTGCCGGAACCGCAACGACTGTCAGCGCCGCGAACACGATCCCGGACGCCGCACGGATCCAGCCGTGGCCGGCGCCAGCCCGGGTCTTGCTGAACCAGGAACGCATGCTTGAAATCTCCATCTCGTGGTCGAAACTATGCCACAACCGCACGGTCACACTGGTATGCGAGTCTCCGCGAGGCGTATCTTCTGCAGGGCGCACCATCGCCGCACGGAGGTGATCGCAAATGATCCGAAAGAGATCTACCGGCAGCCATCATCCTCACCGCTGTCGTCGGACGAACTACAGCGCATCGACGCCTACTGGCGCGCATGCAACTACCTCGCCGTCGGGATGATCTACCTGCAGGGCAATCCCCTGCTGCGTCAGCCCCTGAAACCCGCGCACATCAAGAACCGCCTGCTCGGTCACTGGGGATCGAGCCCCGGCCTGAGCTTCTGCTACGTCCACCTGAACCGGCTGATCAACAAGTACGACCTGGATGCGATCTTCCTCGCCGGTCCCGGGCACGGCGCCCCGGGGGTGCTCGCCCCGGTCTACCTGGAGGGCACCTACGCCGAGATCTACCCGAACAAGGGGGAAGACCTGGCCGGGATGCAGGCATTCTTCAAGGAGTTCTCGTTTCCCGGCGGGATCGGCAGCCACTGCACGCCGGAAACGCCGGGATCGATTCACGAGGGCGGCGAACTCGGCTACAGCGTTTCGCATGCCTTCGGCGCGGCCTTCGACAATCCCGACCTGCTGGTGGCCGTGGTCGTCGGCGACGGTGAATCCGAGACCGGTCCGCTGGCCACGGCCTGGCACTCGAACAAGTTCCTGAACCCGGTGCGCGACGGCGCGGTGCTGCCGATCCTCCACCTCAACGGCTACAAGATCAACAACCCGGCCCTCCTGGCGCGGATCCCGCACGAGGAACTCGAATGCCTCTTCCGAGGCTATGGCTGGACACCGCACTTCGTGGAGGGTGACGACCCGGTCGCGATGCACCAGCGTATGGCGGAGGTGATGGAGCGCTGCGTCCAGGACATCCGCCGCCACCAGTCGGACGCGCGCCGCACGGGCAAGCCCGTTCGGGTGCCCTGGCCGATGATCGTGCTGCGCAGTCCGAAGGGCTGGACGGGGCCGGGCAAGGTCGACGGCCGGACCGTGGAGGGCTACTGGCGCGCACACCAGGTACCGATGGCCGACGTGCGCACCGACGCTGCACACCTGAAGCTGCTCGAGAAGTGGATGAAAAGCTACCGACCCGAGGAGCTGTTCGACGCGAACGGCCGGCTCGTCGAGGAACTCAGGGCGCTGGCACCGCAGGGCCGGCGACGCATGAGCGCCAACCCGCACGCCAACGGCGGCCGGTTGCGACGCCCGCTGCGACTGCCCGACTTTCGCGACTATGCCGTGCCCGTCAAGAAGCCCGGGACGTCCGAGGCCGGGAACACACGCAAGCTCGGCGAGTTCCTGCGTGACATCCTCACGCTGAATCCCGACAACTTCCGGGTGTTCGGGCCGGATGAAACGACGTCGAACAGGCTCGATGCCGTCTACCAGGCGAGCAAGAAGACCTGGCTCGCGGACTACCTGCCGGAGGACGCCGACGGTGGCGAACTCGCCCCGGATGGCCGCGTCATGGAGATGCTCTCGGAGCACACGCTCGAGGGGTGGCTCGAGGGATACCTGCTGACGGGGCGGCACGGCTTCTTCTCGACCTACGAAGCCTTCGTGCACGTGATCGACTCGATGTTCAACCAGCACGCCAAGTGGCTCGATATCTGCGAGGACCTGCCGTGGCGGGCGCCGATCGCCTCGCTCAACCTGCTGATCACTTCGACGGTCTGGCGGCAGGATCACAACGGCTTCACCCACCAGGATCCGGGCTTTCTCGACGTCGTGGTCAACAAGAGCCCGACCGTCACGCGGATCTACCTGCCCCCCGACTCGAACTGCCTGATGTCCGTGGCGGACCATTGCCTGCGGAGCACGAACGACATCAACGTCATCGTCTGCGACAAGCAGAAGCACCTGCAGTTCCTCGACATGGATGCGGCCGTCAAGCACTGCACGAAGGGCATCGGACTCTGGGACTGGGCAAGTACGGACCAGGGCTGCGAGCCCGATGTCGTCATGGCCAGCTGCGGCGACGTCGCCACGCAGGAGGCACTCGCGGCGACGGAGCTGCTGCGACAGCACTTCCCGGAGCTCAGGATCCGCTTCGTCAATGTCGTGGATCTCTATCGACTCACGCCGCCCCACGAGCATCCACACGGCCTCTCCGACCGCGATTTCGACAGCCTGTTCACCACAGACAAGCCGATCATCTTCAACTTCCACGGCTACCCGTGGCTGATCCATCGCCTCGCCTATCGCCGCCGCAATCATCCGAACCTGCACGTACGGGGCTACAAGGAGAAAGGCAACATCAACACGCCACTGGAACTGGCGATCGACAACGAAGTCGACCGCTTCAGCCTGGCCATCGACGCCATCGACCGCGTGCCCCACCTGCAGGTCGCAGGGGCACACATCAAGGAACGGCTGCGCAACCTGAAGATCGAGTGCCGCAGCTACGCCCACGAGCACGGCATCGACCGCGCCGCGGAACGCGAGTGGAAGTGGCCATTCTGACGACTTGCGAGGACGAGCGATGGGCAGCCAGCTCGACGGACTGAAACAGCACTCGGTGATCGTCGCCGACACCGGGGACATCGATGCAATCGCTCGGTGGCGACCACGCGACGCGACGACGAACCCAAGCCTGATCCTCAAGGCCGCGCGGGAGGCGCGGTTTAGCCCGCTCGTCGAGGAGGCGCTGGCCGCCGCCCGAGGCACGGCCGGCATGAGTGAGGAGGTGCGCCTCGATGAGGCCCTCGATCGCCTCTTCGTCGGGTTCGGCCGGCGTATCCTCGAACTGGTCCCGGGGCGCGTTTCCACCGAGGTCGAGGCACGCCTGAGCTTCGATACTGCGGCCACCGAGGCAAGGGCGCGGCGGCTCATCGAGCTCTACGAGTCCGCCGGCGTGCCGCGGGAGCGCGTGCTGATCAAGATCGCCAGCACCTGGGAAGGCATCCGGGCCGCCGAGCGGCTCGAACGGGACGGCATCCACTGCAACCTGACCCTGCTCTTCAGCTTCGCCCAGGCGGTCGCGTGCGCGGATGCGGGCGTGACCCTCATCTCGCCCTTCGTCGGCAGGATCTACGACTGGCACAAGCAAGCCCGTGGCGTCGACGACATCGCGCGCGAGGACGACCCGGGCGTGGCTTCGGTCACGCTGATCTATGATTACTTCAAGAAGTTCGGCTACGACACTCAGGTGATGGGGGCGAGCTTTCGAAAGACCACGCAGATCCTGGATCTCGCGGGCTGCGACCTGCTCACGATCAGCCCGGAGCTGCTGCAGCAGCTCGCAGCCACGGAAGGCGAGGTGGCACGCCGCCTGACCGTCGAGTGTGCGCAATCGAGTTCCGTCGGGCGCGTGGACCTCGACGAGGCGCTTTTCCGCTGGATGCACAACGAGGACGCGATGGCGACGGAGAAGCTCGCCGAGGGCATCCGCGTGTTCGACGCGGATGCACGCAAGCTCAAGGTGGCGATTGCCGCGATGTAATGCCGCTCGCAAAGCGCCGATACGCAACTGCAGCCGCGAGCCCTCCCGCGAGCAGCAGCAGGCCCAGCAGCAGGGCCCGCCAGAACAGGTAGTCGACGAGTTCCCGGCCGGCGTCGATTCCGCCGGTGACGGCCGCCGCCATCGGCTCGCCCTCACGTCCCAGCACCTGCAGCAGCTCGGTCAGCTGGCGCGCGGTGCCGGTGAATTCCGCGGCGGCGGCAGTGTACTCGGTGATGTCGAACGGCCGGCCGCCCCCCGCTTCCGTACCCGGCTCGCGACGTGGAAACCGGGCCACGAGCCGGTCCAGCGCCTCGACCGCGCTGTCCACTGCCGCCGCAGTCTCAGAGCCGGCCGCAAGCGTGTCCTGCAGCTCGGCGAGCAGACCGCGCAGTTCAGTCTCCTGCCTGAGCAGCTCGCCCGACAGTTGTTCGATGAGCGCGTCCCGCTCCCGTGCGATCGCATCCGGCAGCTCCGCTCCGAGCCGCGCGTAGTCGGCCATCGCGAGACTCGCCCGCTCCAGGCTCGTGTTCGCCCGCTTCATCTCCGGCGCCAGCGTCGCCTGCGCGATCACGCGCTCCGTCTGCAGATCGAGCAGATAGGGCATCCGCTGCATGTAGAAGATGACGCGTTCGGCCAGCAGCCGCGTCTGCTCGATCTGCTTGACCGCAGGGTCGAGGCCAGCCAGCGGATCGAGGCCGATCAGCCCGAAGAGGCTGTCCGGTGCGCTGCGGGCCTCCGGGGACCAGCCTGCGGCCTGAGCGAACTCCGAAAAATGCACGAACCCGACGAGCAGCACCTGAGGATTCTTTGCCCGCCAGTCCGTGATCAGTCCCTTCAACTCGTCGAGCTGGGCCGGGCCGAGGATCGAGGACACATTGCTCCAGGCTTCCTGCTCGAGCTCGCGATAGGCAGCCGGGAGCGGTCCCACGAGATCGTCGTCCAGCTGGACCAACGTATCCTCGACCACCATGCGACTCAGGGTCGCCAGCACGACGAAATCCAGCTGGCAGACGACCGGATTGGGGCCGGTCGCGATGGTGTACACGGAGTTCAGCTGGCTGAGTTCCCAGGAAAGCAGTCCGCTGACGACTTCCGCCTCGGCGGCCTGCCTGACCAGGGGACCGACCGTTTCCAGGACCCGGCCGGCATAACCGTCCGCGTAGCGCTGGCATCTCTGCTGCAGTTCAACCAGCTGCTGGGACTGCTCCTGCGCGCGCTTCTCCGCTCCGGTGACCTTCGCCCAGAGTCCGCAGCCCTGGAGGGCTGCGGACACGATCAGCAACAGGACGACCCGCCGAACAGTCGTCACGTCAGACGATCCGGAATGTTCGTCCGGGCGATGCTATTTGTTCGGCGCTGCCTCGACCTTGATACCGAATGCCTCGGTGAAAGTCAGTTGGACCGTGTCGCCGACGCTCACGCCTTCGAGCTTCTCGGGATGCAGGACCTTGATCGTCCGCGAATTGCCGCCCGGACCCGTGAAGGTGACCGACGGAACCTTGGGATCGATCGCCGTGATCGAGACGGTCACGGTGGTCTGCCGCGCGATGCCGCCCGCCGGCTTCATCCCGGGCTCGGCGGAGCCGCCCGCGACGACCGTGGCCGGGTCAACCATCGTCCCACCCTTCCGGACCTCATAGGCCAGCGCTTCGGCGTAGGTCGCGGTCACCCGGTCGCCGGCCTTCAGCTGGGCCAGGTTCTTCACTTCATCGCCGGCCACGAAGCTGACCTCCTCGCCGTCCTCCATCTTCAGTGTGACTTCGCGGGTGGCCTGGTCGACCTTGACGACAGTCGCGGTGACGGTGGCAGACGCAATCACGGCCTCGCCCTGCGGGTCCGCCGCGGCCGTCTCAGCGCGTGCTGCCGTCGCCAGGAAAAGGGTTGCCGCCAGAGTGGCGATGGTCATCAGGGATCTGGAACTGTTCATCGTCGACATCCTTGGAATGGTCAATGGGATCACTTGTGCATCGAGAGTCTACGGTAAAGGGCCGTCGCGACGGCCCGCCTCAGAACGAGATACTCATTCCCACCAGCGGACCTTGCTCGGTCAGGTCGTAGTGCTGGTAGTTGCGGTCCTTGCCGTCCTCGTAGTCGAACCCGATCACCCGGTAGCCGAACACCACGCCGATCGTGTCGTTGGCCTGCCAGCGGAAATTCGCCAGCAGGTGATAACTCTGGTCCGATCCGACGCCGAAACCACCGATGTCGCCGCGCAGGTTGAAGCGCCAGGCGTCCCCGATCGGCACGTTGTACTGCAGGCCCACCAGCGGATCGACCCAACTGGCGTCCTTGCTGGCCTTGCTGCGGGTGACCTCGCCGGTGAGCGGATTGGTCACCGACAGGGCCAGATTGTTCGACAGGTCGAAGTACCCGAGGCTGAACAGGGCCTCGAGGTGCTCGGTCCAGCGCCACCCGACCGTGCCCATCAGGGTCGTCTGGTCGATATCGACGTCGCCCTTGAGCAGGCCGCGCTCGGTCTTCGACGTCCCGCCCAGCGCCATGAACGTCGCGTCGAGCGTGAAGGACCAGGTGCCGTTGTCCGCCCGGTACGCGCCCATGGCGCCGAACTCGAGCGCATCGAACAGCTCGGAGATGCTGACGTCCACCGGAATCTCGAGTGGGCCGATCTGGGCATCGCCGTCGATAGCCGCGCCCATGCCGTAAACGAACACCGTCTGCTGCCAGTCGCCGTCGGCCGCGAGTGCTGGCGCGGCGGGCACGGCGAGGAGCGCCGAAATCGCGAAGCAGACCCGAAATGAGGTTTGCATATAAATGGCTCCTGGCTCCAAGTGTGTCCAGATGTCAGCTGGTCAGTTTAACTCAGTTCGATTGATCTCTCCGTCAGTAACGACCGATGGTCCGGGGCAGAACCACCCCTTTACCCCTGCTCCACACTCGCTCCACACTCGCCAGCCAACCCACCCGATCCGAGCAGTCAGGGTGCGACGACCGCCGAGCCGGGCACCCCGGCCACCGGAGCCGGAACAACAGAGGGCATTGGCCGCGATCGAGCGGCCGGAGGTCGTTATGCCGACGGACCAGCAACACACCGTCCCGTATACGCTCTGGGGCGCCCCTCATTCGTTCTACACCGGCAAGATTCGCGCCTACCTGGTCAAGAAGGGGGTGGCGTTTCGCGAACTCCACCCCACCCACCCGGACTTCAGCGGACGCGTCGTGCCCGCCGTGGGACTGGTCGTCGTGCCCATCCTGGAGACGCCCGACGGGCAACTGATCCAGGACACGAGCGACATGATCGATCACCTCGAGGCCCGCTGGCCGCGACCGCTGATGATCCCGGAGGCCCCGGTCCAGCGCGCGGTCGCATGGCTGCTCGAAGCCTTCGGTTCGGAGGGGCTGCTCCCGGCCGGAATGAGCTATCGCTGGACCTACCGCGCGCAGCAGGAGGATTTCCTGCGTGCCGAGTTCGGCCGCATCGCCTATGCGGGACCCGATCGCCGTGCACAGCGTGCCGCGGGCGAGCAGTTGATGAACTACTTCAACGACTTCCTGCCCGCTCTCGGCGTGACGCCGGAAACCCGGCCGACGGTCGAGATCGCCTGCCTGGAACTCCTCGACGTCCTCGACGTGCATTTCCAGCAGCATCCCTACCTGATGGGTGGCCGTCCGCACTCATACCCAACCGACGACGGGATTCCCGCGACACTGCTGCCGGTGCTGGAGCTGGTGTTCCGGGACTGGGGCGTCGAACTGCTCGCCAACGCAGCGTTCTACGACGCGTGGGTCGGCGCCCACCGCGACCTGCCGTCCGGGCATCTCGTGTCCGCGAGCGGCGAACGGAAGGTCCACCCGACGCTCGGCTTTCTCGAGTACGACTGGCGCGGCTGCCGGATCCGGCGTGCCAGTTCCCCGCACGGGCTGTGGCATTTCGACAAGGCCGCATCCCATGCACGCCGCCTGGACGGCGAGGCGCTCGCGCGGTTCCAGGCCCTGGTGAGACGAGCAGGTGATGGCGATTCGCCTCGCGCGCCCGCTCAGGCGCGAACATTACGCGCTGGTGCTGGGCTGAGCGCCGCGCGAGTCCAGCGACCGCACACTGCAGAGCCCGAGCCGCCGGGGCATCGCGTCGGTCCGCGTAACCCGCACGAGTGCTGCCCGCTATAATGCCAGCGAACCCCCTGCATTCGTTCCTACCCCACACCACGGAGCTACGAGCATGACCGGAATGAAATGGCTTGCGACGGCGCTACTCATCGGGTCCATCGGCACAGTCTTCGCCGAGGACCTGCCCGAGTCGTGGGACGGCCTCGTGGAGGTCAAATCCAAGAAGATGGATGCCGCCTACCTCATGCCGGGGGCGGATTTCCGCCCGTATACCAAGGTGATGATCGACAAGACGCAGGTCGCCTTTCGCAAGGACTGGCTGAAGGACCAGAATTCCCAGCGCAGCATGTCGCACAAGGTCTCGGACGAGGATGCGACCAAGATCCTCACGGCCGCGCAGGAAAATTTCGACGACATCTTCGTCGAGGCGTTCACCAAGGCCGGAAACGACGTCGTCACCACCCCGGGCGCGGACGTTCTGCGCATTTCCACGGCCGTCGTCAACCTGTACGTGAACGCGCCGGACGTCATGTCGGCAGGCCGCAGCCGGAGCTACACCACCGAAGCCGGCGAGGCGACGCTGGTGATCGAGGTCCGGGATTCGCTGACCGGTGCGCTGATGGGACGCGTACTCGATCGGCGCGCCACCCGCTACGGGGCACAGGTGGCGACCAGCGTGACCAACACGTCCGACTTCCGCGCGCTGTTCAAGCAGTGGGCCGGGGTCACGACCGCGGGACTCGCGAACCTGAAGGCCATCTCGCCCGTGCCGGCAGACCTGAAGCCGAAGCAGAAGCTGTAGAGCAGTAGCTCCGTCGTTGACGGGCAGCGTGGCTTGAGCATCTTCGAGTTCCTGCTGGCCCTGTACGCCATCGTCGCGGGCCTCGGCGTCTCGCTGCTGGTCCGCAGCATCGGCCAGATGATCGAGGCCCGCGAGCGCGTGCGCCTCTACTGGGTGCACTCGTGCTGGCTCGCGTTGATCTTCGTGTCGCACGTCGTGAGCTGGTTCGCGCTCTGGCGGTTCTCGGAACACGCACCCTGGACGATCCTGCAGGCCCTGCTGCTGCTGTGCGTCCCGATCCTGCTCTACCTCATCAGCCACCTCGCCGTCCCGGAACTCGAGGACGACCGGATTCACGACATGCGCGAGTATTACTACCGGCACGTCCACTGGATGCAGGGTCTCCTGCTGGCGGTGCTGATCCTCGGCGCGGTCGCGCAGTACGTCATCGAGGGACGACCGGACCTGTCCGGCCCCGGCGTGGTACGCACGGCCATGGCCATTATCCTGCTGCCCGGCATCGCGAGCCGGCGGCCGACCGTGCACGCCGCGCAGGCCGTCGGACTGGTCGTCGTGATGATCCTGGCGATTTCCTACGTCGCCCGGCCGATCGGCTGAGCGCGAAGCGGTTCATGGCCGCGGTGGCACGGTAGACTGGGCCATGATCGACAAACGCATTGCGCTGATCGGTGCGGCCGCCGCGCTGGCGCTGGTCGGCGGGGGGACCTGGTATCTCTTCGGCGGGCAGCACCGGCAGCCGCCCGCCGTCGTTACCCCGGAAGCCGCCGTCGAACCAGTCCCGCCACCAGCCGACCTGGCTTACGTCGGCTCGGAATCATGTGCCCCCTGCCACGCCGGCGAATACCAGCGCTGGCGCGGGTCGCAGCACGCGGTCGCCATGCAGGTAGCCGACGAGAACACAGTGCTCGGCGACTTCTCCGGTGTCCGCTTCCGCTACTTTGGCGTCACGAGCGAGTTCTTCCGCCGCGACGGGAAATTCATGGTGCGCACCGACGGCCCCGACGGCAAGCTCGCCGACTTCGAGGTCCGGCACACCTTTGGCGTCCATCCGCTGCAGCAGTACCTCATCGAACTGCCCGGCGGCCGCGTCCAGGCGCTCACCATCGCCTGGGACGCGCGCTCGAAGGACCAGGGAGGGCAGCGCTGGTTCCACCTCTATCCGGAGGAGCGGATCGACCATCGCGATGAGCTGCACTGGACGCAGCGGCAGCAGAACTGGAATTTCATGTGCGCGGACTGCCACTCCACCGACCTGCAGAAGAACTACGACCCGGCGAGCCGCACGTATGCAAGCACGTGGTCGGAAATCAGCGTCGGCTGCGAGGCCTGCCATGGACCGGGGAGCGCCCACGTCCGGTTCGCGGAGACGGCGGCCGCGACGGGCAGCACGATGAGCGCGAGCGGACTGTCGGTGATGCTCGACGAGCGCCGTGGCGCTTCCTGGATCATGGACCCGGCGAGCGGCAACGCCGCGCGCAGCACGCCACGGACGACGGACAGGGAACTCGACGTCTGCGCGCAATGCCACGCCCGGCGCGGACAGTTCTCGAACGGCTACCGCGCCGGCGAGCCGTTCCAGGACCATTACCGGCCTGCCCTGCTGACCGGGGGCCTGTATCACGTCGATGGCCAGCAGCGCGACGAGGTCTACAACTGGGGCTCGTTCCTCTCGAGCCGCATGTACCAGAAGGGCGTCACCTGCGGAGACTGTCACGAGCCGCATGGTGGTGCACTGCGGGCACCTGGCAACGCCGTCTGCGCCCAGTGCCATTCGGCCACGAAGTACGACGTATCGTCGCACCATTTCCACGCCGCCGGAACGGCGGGAGCGGCCTGCACGTCGTGCCACATGAAGACCGAGACCTACATGGTCATCGATCCACGCCACGATCACAGTTTCCGCATTCCGCGGCCCGACCTCAGCGCGAGCCTCGGCGTCCCGAGCGCCTGTTCCGCCTGCCACGCGGATCGGTCCGCGGAATGGGCGGCGACCGAGATCCGCAAGCGCTACCCCGAGCCCAGGCGGGGATTCCAGGGCTTCGCCGAGGCCTTCGCCGTCGCGGACCGCGGCGACCCCTCGGCCGGCATCGCGCTGACCCAGGTCGCCGCGAATCTCGACGAGTCCGCCATTGCACGGGCCTCGGCCCTGGAGCGTCTCGCCCGGTACCCGGGCGAGACGGCGATCCTGGCGGCCGAGGCGGCACTCGACGACCCGAACCCGCTCGTGAGGCAAGCCGCCGTCGCCGTCTACGACCTGCTGCCGCCGCTGCAGCGGCGGGCCGTCATGCCGCTGCTCGGCGATCCGGCGCGCACGGTGCGCATGCAGGCGGCACGCACCCTCGCCCCGCTCGCGGACGACGCCTTCGACGCGGTGGGACTTGCGGCCTTCGGCAGCGCCGCCGACGACTATGTCCGGGCCGAACGGTTCAACGCCGACCGTCCGGAGCATCGCACCAACCTCGGGGGCTTTCTGGCGGACCGCGGAGAGACCGCGGCGGCCGAGGTCGAATACCGTGCCGCGCTCGAACTCGATGCCGGCTTCGCGCCGGCCTGGGCGAACCTGGCCGATCTCATGCGCCTCACGGGCCGCGAAGCAGATGCCGAGGCAACCCTGCGCGAGGGCCTGCAGCGGGCCCCGGGCTCGGCCGCCCTGCATCACTCGCTGGGCCTCTCGCTGGTGCGTCAGCAGCGCAAGGCCGAGGCGCTCGGGGAACTAAAGCGGGCCACCGAGCTCGACCCGGCCAACCAGCGTTTCGCCTACGTGTACGAGATCGCGCTGGCCGAGTTCGGGCGATAGGCGTGCCGCTCGATCGCCTTCGCACGGTCTTCGGCCACGAGGACTTCCACGGCGCACAGCGGGAAATCATCGAGCACCTGACCGCAGGCGGCGATGCCCTGGTGCTCATGCCGACGGGGGGCGGCAAGTCACTCTGCTACCAGCTGCCGGCGCTGCTGCGTCCGGGGACAGCCGTCGTCGTCTCACCCCTGATCGCGCTGATGCAGGACCAGGTCGCGGCACTGACACAGCTCGGCATTCGCGCGGCATTCCTCAACTCGACCCTGGACGAGGCAGCCGCGCGCGAGGTCGAGCGCCGGCTGCTCGCCGGCGAACTCGACCTGCTCTATGTGGCGCCCGAGCGGCTCACGACGGCTCGCTGCCTGGCGCTGCTCGACCGGACGCGGATCGCCCTGTTCGCGATCGACGAGGCGCACTGTGTCTCGCAGTGGGGCCACGACTTCCGTCCCGAGTACCTGCAGCTGTCCGTCCTGCACGAGCGCTACCCCGATGTGCCGCGCATTGCGCTCACGGCCACCGCCGACCCGCAGACGCGCACCGAGATCGTCGCGCGCCTGGCGCTCGATGGCGCGCGCGTGTTCGTCTCGAGCTTCGACCGCCCGAACATCCGCTACACCATCGCCGACAAGCGCGATGCGCGGGCGCAGCTGCTGGAGTTCATCCGCGGCGGGCATCCCGGCGAGGCCGGCATCGTCTACTGCCTGTCGCGCAAGCGGGTGGACGAGACCGCCGAGTGGCTGCAGTCGATGGGCGTGCTCGCCCTCGCCTACCACGCCGGTCTCGATGCGGGCACGCGGGCCGAACGACAGGCGCGATTCCAGCGCGAGGACGGCATCGTGATGGTGGCGACCATCGCCTTCGGCATGGGCATCGACAAGCCCGACGTGCGTTTCGTCGCTCACCTCGACCTGCCGAAGAGCATCGAGGGCTATTACCAGGAAACCGGCCGTGCGGGTCGCGACGGAAGGCCTGCCGATGCGTGGATGGTCTACGGCCTCGGCGACGTCGTGCAGCAGCGTCGCCTGATCGACGCCTCCGAGGGCAGCGAGGAGCACAAGCGGGTTTCCACGGCGAAGCTCGATGCACTGCTCGGCCTCTGCGAAACGGCGCAGTGTCGCCGTGTCCGCCTGCTCGCCTATTTCGGTGAGTCCACCGGGCCCTGCGGCAACTGCGACAACTGCCTGCACCCGCCGCAGACCTGGGATGCCACCGTCGCCGCACGGAAGGCGCTCTCGGCCATCTATCGCACCGGCCAGCGCTTCGGCGCGGTGCACGTGATCGACGTGCTGCGCGGCCAGGAAACCGAGCGCGTGATGCGCTGGGATCACCAGCACCTCGGCGTGTTCGGCATCGGCGCCGAACTCGACCAGGCCGCGTGGCGGGACGTGTTCCGGCAGCTCGTCGCGCTCGGGCTGGTGCAGGTCGACCACGCGGCTTACGGCGCGCTGCGCCTGGCGCCGGCCAGCCGGCCGGTCCTGAAGGGCGAGCAGACCGTCCAGATGCGCCGCACCGCGCCGCGGGTACGTCGCCCGAAGCGTTCGCGCGGCCTCTCCGGGGCGGCGGCGACGCTCACGCCGGCCGGCACGCAGGTCGGCATCACGTCCGGCGAACCGGGCGCGGCGGCAGACCCGGCCGGCGAGGCCGGGCGGTTCACCCGGCTCAAGGCCTGGCGGCTGGACGAGGCCCGCCGGCAGGCACTGCCCGCCTACGTGATCCTGCACGATGCGACGCTCGCGGAGATCGCGCGTCGCCGGCCAGTCGACCTCGAGGCGCTCGCGGAAGTCCCGGGCATCGGTGCCCGGAAACTCGAGCGCTACGGTCCAGCCCTGCTCGAGGTGCTCTCGGGCGAGTGAGATCAGCCCGGAGCCGCGGCCGCGACGATGTGTCGCGACTCGACGACCGTCACGCCGGGCGGCGACCGAAGCGCGGTGGCCACCATCGCGGCAGCAATGTCGGACGCCGCGACGGGCCGCCAGGTGGAGGGCGCCAGGCGCAGCAGGTGTGCGCTCACGCGCTCGAGGGGTCGCGACTCACCCCGGTCGCCCGCGATCACCGACGGCCGGAAGATCGCGAGACTGGGCCAGTCCATGGCCCGCAGCCCCTCTTCCACTTCGCCCTTGACGCGCGAATAGAAGAACGGCGAGGCGCGGCTCGCTCCCAGCGCGCTCACGATCGAAAAGTGGCTCGCCCCGTTGCCGCGCGCGAGCGCCGCAAGGCTCAGCGGGTAGACGCAGTCGACCTCCCGGAAGCGCTCCCGGGAGCCCGCCTTGCGGATCGTCGTCCCGAGCGCGCAGAAGACGTGGTCGCCCTGCAGTCGATCGCGCACCTCCTCGAGGCGGCCGAAGTCGACGATCACCTGGCGCAGCTTCGCCGACCGGGCATCGCGGCCGAGATCGCGGCGCGTCACGACGATCACGCGCCGGTAGCGGTCATCTGCGAGGAGGTGCGCGAGGCACTCCCCACCGACGAGGCCGGTCGCGCCTGCCAGGATGGCGGTCAGGCCGGTCACGGCCGGCTCATTTCGGTGCGAACCGCGGATCCGTGATCCGCATCTCTGTCACGGGCCCGTACTTGCCGACCTGTTCGCGGATGAGCGAAGCGTCGCCGATGAGCACGATGGCCAGGTCGCCGGACGAGGGAAAGGCCGTCTCGATCGTCTGGCGCACCGCGGCGCCGTCGACGGCCGATACGCGGGCAGCGAAGCGGTCCACGTCGTCGCTGCCGAGGCCGTGGAACAGCAGGTCCGCGACCCGTCCCGCGAGCTGCCCGTTGGTCTCGAGGGTGGGCGGGAACTGCCCGAGCATGTAGGACTTCGCCGACTCGAGCATCGGCGCGTCGAATCCGTCCGCGTGCAGCCGGTCGAGCGTCTCGAGCGCGAGGTCGATCGCCTGCACCGTCGTCCCCGTCTCGGTAAAGGATGCGATGCTGAAGGCGCCGGGCTCGGAAAGCCGGTCGAAGCCCGAGACCGCGCCGTAGGTGAGCCCGCTCTTGATCCTGAGCTCGGTGTTCAGCATGGAGGTAAATCGTCCGCCGAACACCGTGTTGACCAGTGATTGCGCCGTGCGCGCCGGATCCGTGCGCGAGGCCCCGACGTTGCCGAGCCAGAAGTACGTCTGCGTCGCGCCCGGTTTGTCGACCAGCAGCACGCGTCGACCCTCGACGCGGGAGGCCGGTTGCACCGCCGGCATCGCGGCAGACGACGGCTGCAGCGGGCCGAAGGCAGCCTCGAGCTGGCGCTTCACCGATTGCGGCTCGAAATCGCCCACGACCACGATGATCAGCCGGTCGCCCCGCACGTGCTCGGCGTAGTGCCGCTTCACGTCGTCCAGGGTCACGGCGGCGAGCGATTGCTCGTCGCCGTCGACGGGACGACCGTACGGATGACCGCGGAAGAGCCAGGCATCGCCATATTCCCCGAGCAACGCCCGCGGGTCGGAGTCCTTGGCTGCGGCGATCGACTGTATGGCCAGCGTACGCGCCTTGTCGAACTCCGCCGGTGCGAGCCCCGGCCGCAACAGCACGTCGCTCGCGAGCTCGATCATCAGTCCGGTATCCCTGGCGAGGAAACTCGCCGTCACGCCCAGGCTCTCCGCCCCCGTAAAGACTGCAAGGGCACCGCCGGCGCTCTCGATCGCCTCGGCGAACTGCGTGGCATCGCGTTTGCCGGCGCCCTTCTGCATCACCTCGGCCAGCAGCGATGCCGTGCCCTCGCGGCCCGGGGCGTCCGCCAGCGAGCCACCACGGACCAGGACCACCATGTCGACCAGCGGCGTATCGCGCTTCGGCACGAGCGCGATGCGGGTGCCGTTCGGGAGCGCGACTTGCTCGAAGGCGGGGAGCTTTACCTCGCCCTGGCCGGCCGCGGCGGCCGCGCCGCCGAGCAGCAGTCCCAGACCCGCCGCACTGGCGATCATCATCTCTCTCAGCCCGGTCATGGAGTTTCTCCCGCGCTCGCGTCGGCGTTCGCTTCGGGCGCTTCGAGCACACCGACGGTACGGTTCGACGGTCGCAGCACGGCAGCCGCCGCCTGCTTCACCTCGTCCGCCGTGATGCTCTCGTAGACGGCCGGAGCATCGAACAGCTTGCGATAGTCGCCGTGGAAGACCTCATAGGTTCCGAGCGCCTGTGCCTTGCCGCTGATGGTCTGGAGCCCGCGCCAGAAGCCCGCGAGCGCCTGGTTGCGGGCCTTGGCGAGTTCGGCGGGCGTCGGCCCGTCCCGGGCGATGCGGGCAATCTCCTCGTCGATCAGTCCCTCGGCCTTGCCCGCCTCGCCGCCCGGCGGAATGACGGCGTAGATCCACGCGAGCCCCGGATCGAATCCCTGGTCCAGCGAGGTTCCCACCTGCACGGCGGCGCGCTCCTGCTCGACGAGCCGCTGGTGGAGGCGCGAGGAATTGCCGTCACCGAGGATGGACAGCAGGACCTCCATCGCGCGCGTGTCGCGCTCCGGCGCGGCCGTCGCGTGCCAGGCCATGGCCAGCAGCGGCGTCTGGGCATCGCGCCGGATCGAGATGCGCCGTTCGCCGAGCTGCGGCGGCTCTTTCGTGGTGACCGGCGTCGGCGCCGGCTGCGCCTCGAGCCCGGCCAGGTAGCGATCCGCGAGGCGGAACACGGCCTCGGGCTCGACGTCGCCCACCACGAACATCACGGCGTTGTTCGGCGCGTAGTACTGCCGGTAGTACGCCTCCAGGTCCGTGGCCTTCCAGCCCTCGATGTCGGATGGCCAGCCGATGACCGGGATCTGGTAGGGATGGGCGATGTAGGCCGTGGCCCGCATCTGCTCGTCCAGGGTGCCGAAATTGTCGTTGTCGATCGCCGCGCGTCTTTCGGAATACACCACGCCGCGCTCGCTCTCGACGACCTTCGGATCGAAGTCGAGATTGTGCATGCGGTCCGACTCGAGGTCGAAGATCAGCTCGGTGGTGCTGGCCGGAAACCAGTTCTGGTACACCGTGACGTCCGGGCTCGTGTAGGCGTTGTTACGCCCGCCGTTCGCCTCCATCACGCGGTCGAACTCGCCGGGCGGGCGTGTCTTCGTCCCGTTGAACATCATGTGCTCGAAGTAATGCGAGATCCCGGTGATGCCGGGACGCTCGTTGCGGCTGCCGACCCGGTACCAGGTGTACATCGCCACGTTTGGGATGTCGTGGTCCGGCCAGACGACGATCTCGAGGCCGTTCGGCAGCGTTCGCGACACGATCTGGTCCGCGCCGGGGAGCGTGCCCGATGAGGCCTGCGCGAGCGACGCGCCGGCCGTGAGTATGCCCAGCGACAGCCAGCATGCGACGTGATTCATGTGTCACCCCTTCTGTGCGGCAATCCAGCGATCGACCTTGGCCTCGAGCACGTCGAGCGGCAGGGCCCCGTCGACCAGGATCGCGGTGTGGAACTTCCTGACGTCGAAGCGCGGGCCGAGTTCCCGCTCGGCGCGCTCGCGCAGTTCGCTGATCTTGAGCTGGCCGATCTTGTAGGCGAGCGCCTGCCCCGGGATGGCGATGTATCGCTCGGTCTCCGCCACCCGGCGTGCCTCGCTGGTCGCGCTGTTGGCGTCGATGTACTCGAGCACCTGCTCGCGCGTCCAGCCCTTGGAGTGCAGCCCGGTGTCCACGACCAGGCGGATGGCCCGGAACAGTTCGCCCTCCAGTCGCCCGAAGTACATGTACGGGTCCGTGAGGACCCCGAGGTCGGGACCGAGCGACTCGGCGTACAGCGCCCAGCCCTCCGAGTAGGCCGTGTAGCCCCCGAAGCGGCGGAACCGGGGCAGGTCCTTCTGCTCGCGCGCGATCGTGATCTGGAAGTGGTGGCCCGGATTGCCCTCGTGCAGCGACAACGCCTCCATGGCCCAGGTGGGCCGGGCCTTCAGGTCGTACGCGTTGGCGTAGAAGATTCCGGGGCGCGAGCCGTCCTCGCTCGCCGGCTGGTACGAGCCCCCCGCGGCACTCTTCTCGCGGAACGGCTCCACGGCGCGCACCTCGTAGTCGGCCCGGGGCAGGATCTCGAACAGCTTCGGCAGCTGCGGGTTGACGCGGTTCTTGATGTCCACGTAGCCCTGGACCAGCGCCTCGCGACTCGGGTGCACGAACTGCGGGTCGTTGTTGAGGAACACGAAGAAGTCCTGCAGGCTGCCCTTGAAGCCCACCTGCCGCATCACTCCGTGCATGTCCCCGTGGATGCGCTTGACCTCGGCGAGGCCGATGTCGTGGATCTGCGCCGGCGTGAGACCGGTCGTGGTGATCTCGCGCACGAGGTAGTCGTACCAGGCCGCGCCGTCGGGCAGCGCGTCGAGCCCGACGCTGCTGCGGCACTGCGGCAGGTACTCGTCGCGCATGAAGGCGTGCAGGCGCCGATAGGCGGGCACGATCTTCGCATCGATCGCCGCGCGATAGGCGGCCGTGAGCCGCTCCCGGTCCGCCGCCGCGAAGCTGTCGGGCAGCTGGCGGACCGGACCCCAGTAGATGGAATCCTCTGGCCGCGCGACCATGTGCGCCTCGAGCTGCGGCAGCACGCGATCGGCCAGCACGCGTGGCAGCGTGTAGCCCTTCTTCGCGCCCTCGCGCATGTTGGTGATCGCCTGGTCCGTCCACGCGACGAAGCCGTCCACGCGCTTGAGGAAGTCCTCGTAGTCCTTGACGGTCTTGAAGGGCTGCAGCCCGTTCCCCGAGCCGAGCTGCGCAAAGGTGTTCGGCACGGAGTAGAACTGATTGAGCGGTACCAGGTGGGAGGGGAAGCGAAATCCCTCGATCTGGCGCTGGCGGGCCGATCGGAACACCTCGTAGGTGAGCACCGCCTGTCCCTCGAGCTGCCGCGGGTCGATGGACGCGGAGCGTTCGAGGTACTCCCGCTCGAGCTGTTCCGCCCGCGCGCGCCATTCGGGCGATATCGACACCTCGAATCGGTCGTTGTAGCGCGGATCGCCGATCGAGGTGGCCAGGATGGGGTTCAACGTCAGGTAGCGCTCGAAGTAGCCCTCGACCAGCTCGTTGAGCTTGCGGCTCTCGGTGGCCGCGGCGTCGGACACCGGGGCATGGGCGGCCTGGGCCGCGGGCTCGGCCGCCGCGGGTCCGGCGGCGCAGGCGGCCAGGAGGGCCGCTGACACGGCCGCGAGAATGGATTGCTTCGGCATCAGGGCTTACCGCAGTCTGGCGACAGGACCGCGAACTTTGCCGGAACTGCCCGGCAAGAGAAAGAGGCCTCGCCGCAGGCGGCCGTCGGTCTGCCGCATCCGTGTCCTCACGGATGCATTTTTCGGCGGACCGAGGCATGGTCCGCATGAGCCACAGGGCGGGAGGATCATGTTCCAGGTACGCATCCACGGACGCGGCGGCCAGGGGGTCGTGACGGCGGCCGAACTGTTGTCGGTCGCGGCCTTCCGGGAGGGACGCCACGCCCAGGCCTTTCCGAGCTTCGGCTCCGAGCGCACCGGCGCGCCGGTGGTGGCGTTCTGCCGGATCGACACCCGTCCGATCCGGCTGCGCGAGCCGATCCTGGCGCCGGACGCCCTGATCATCCAGGACCCCACTCTGCTGCACCAGGTGGACGTCTTCGGCGGCCTGGAGCCGCAGGGCTACATTCTGATCAATACGACGCGCAGCTTCGAGGAACTGGGCCTCGGGGAGTTCGTCGCCACCTTCCGCCCGGAGCGCCTGTGCACGGTGCCCGCGACCGAGCTGGCACTGAAGCACGTCGGGCGCCCGGTTCCGAACGCGGCCCTGCTGGGCGGGTTTGCCGCGGTGACATCGCAGATCTCGCTCGAGTCCGTCAACGCCGCGATCCGCGAGAAGTTCCCGCAGAAAGTGGCAGATGCGAACGTCGCCGCCGCAACACAGGCGTTTACACACGTCGCGCAGCAACTCCAGGAGACCGCCCGTGCTCAAGCAGGTTGAAGGCTCGGCCGCGGTCGCGGAAGCCGTGGCACTGTGCCGGCCGCAGGTCATCTGCGCCTATCCGATCTCGCCACAGACCCACATCGTCGAGGGGCTCGGCAGGCGGGTGTCCGACGGGACGCTCGCGCCGTGCGAGTTCATCAACGTCGAGTCGGAGTTCGCCGCGATGTCGGTCGCGATCGGCGCGTCGGCCGCGGGCGCCCGTGCGTACACGGCCACCGCCAGCCAGGGCCTGTTGTTCATGGCCGAAGCCGTCTTCAACGCCGCGGGGCTCGGGCTGCCGATCGTGATGACGGTCGCGAACCGCGCCATCGGCGCTCCCATCAACATCTGGAACGATCACACCGACGCGCTGAGCCAGCGCGACTGCGGGTGGATCCAGCTGTTCGCGGAGGACAACCAGGAGGCGCTGGACCTGCACATACAGGCATTCCGGCTCGGCGAGGAACTTTCGCTGCCGGTCATGGTGTGCATGGACGGGTTCATCCTGACGCACGCCTACGAGCGCGTGGACATGCCGACCCAGGAGCAGGTGGACGCTTTCCTGCCGCCCTACGAGCCGCGCCAGGTGCTGGACCCGGCCAGTCCCGTCTCGATCGGCGCGATGGTCGGGCCCGAGGCCTTCATGGAGGTGCGCTACCTTGCGCACGCCAAGCAGCGCCAGGCGCTCGAGCTCATTCCCGCCTGGGCCAGCGAGTTCAAGCACGTCTTCGGGCGCGAGAGCGGCGGCCTGACGCACACCTACCGGCTCGAGGACGCGGACACCGTCGTCGTGGCGCTCGGCTCGGTGCTGGGCACGATCAAGGACACGGTGGACGAAATGCGTGACCAGGGCATCCGGATCGGCGTCCTCGGCATTTCGTGCTTCCGTCCATGGCCCGCTGCAGCGGTGCGCTCGGCGCTCGTGAACGCGCGGCGCGTGGTCGTGCTCGAGAAGAGCCTGGCCGTGGGCGTGGGCGGCATCGTCTCGAACAACGTCGCGGCGTCCTATCCGGGATCGCCCGATCACGTGCATACCGTCATCGCCGGCCTCGGCGGCCGCTCCATCACCCGCGCCTCGCTGCGGCGGGTCTTCGACGCCGCGGCCGAGGAGCGGCTCGAGCCCGTGACGTTCCTCGATCTCGACCAGTCGCTCGTGGACCGGGTGCTCGCCCGGGAACGCGAGCATCGACGCTCCGGACCGATCGCCGAGGGCATCCTGCGGGATCTCGGCGTCGTCGCCGCGAAGATCGGTTGACAGGGGGAGCCATGACCCACCAGCCCATCCGCTTCTACCAGACCGGCACCTTCACCGTCGGCAATCGCCTGCTCCCGCACGAGCAGCGCTCGGTGCAGGCGGACATCCGCCGCACCAACTCGCTCAATTCCGGCCATCGCGCCTGCCAGGGTTGCGGCGAGGCGCTCGGCGCTCGCTACGCGATCGATGCGGCGATGGATGCGACCAACCGCCAGCTGGTCGCCGCGAACGCCACCGGCTGCCTCGAGGTGTTCTCGACACCCTACCCTGAGACCTCGTGGCAGATCCCGTGGATCCACTCGCTGTTCGGCAATGCCGCTGCCGTGGCGACGGGGATCGCCGCCGCGATGCGCGTGAAGGGTCGCCCCGACATCCGCGTCGTCGCGCAGGGCGGGGATGGCGGCACGACCGACATCGGGTTCGGCTGCCTCTCGGGGATGTTCGAGCGCAATGACGACGTGCTCTACCTCTGTTACGACAACGAGGCCTACATGAACACCGGCGTGCAGCGCTCGTCCGCCACGCCCCCGGCCGCGCGCACCAACACGACCTACCCGGTGGGGGAATCCACCGGCAACCGCTTCGGCCAGGGCAAGAACCTGCCTGCGATCGCGATTGCGCACGAGATCCCCTACGTGGCCACGGCGACCGTCGCAGAACTGCGCGACCTCGAGGCCAAGGTGAGCCGCGCGATGGAGTTCCGCGGGGCCCGCTACATCCACATCCTCGTGCCCTGTCCCCTCGGCTGGGGGCATGGCTCGGCGGACACGATCCGCATGGCACGGCTCGCCAAGGAGACGGGGCTGTTCCCGGTGTTCGAAGCCGTGCACGGCGAGGTCACCAGCGTCTCCAGGATCCGCGAGCAGCGCCCGGTGGAGGAATACCTCAAGCCCCAGCAGCGCTTCGCGCACCTGTTCAAGCCGCCCGGGCACCCCGAGATCGTCGCGCGCCTGCAAGCGCTGGCCGATCGCAACATCCGGCGCTACGGCCTGCTCGAGGGCCCGGAGTCCGCATCATGAAGGCCAAGCCGTTCGCAATCACCCTCGATCCCGGCTCGAGCCTCGCCAATCGCACCGGTTCCTGGCGCACGGTGCGGCCCGAGTACGTGGATCGACTGCCGCCCTGCAACCACGCCTGCCCCGCGGGCGAGAACATCCAGGGCTGGCTGTTCCACGCGGAGGCCGGCGAGTACGAGCAGGCCTGGCGCCTGCTGACGCAGGACAACCCGTTGCCGGCGACCATGGGCCGGGTCTGCTATCACCCGTGCGAGACCGCCTGCAATCGCGGGGAACTCGACGAGAGCGTGGGCATCAACGCGATCGAGCGCTTCCTTGGCGACGAGGCGCTGCGCCGCGCGTGGGCCTTCCCGCGGCCGGCGCTGGCCTCGGGCAAGCGCGTGCTGGTCGTCGGGGCAGGCCCGTCGGGCCTGTCCGCCGCTTATCATCTGGCGCGCATGGGCCACGCGGTGACGATCCGCGAGGCGGGCCCGGTGGCGGGCGGCATGATGCGCTTCGGAATTCCGAAGTACCGGCTGCCACGCGAGGTACTGTCGGCGGAGATCGACCGGATTCTCGAGCTCGGCGTCGAGTTGCAACTGAACTCAAAGGTCTCGAACGTGCTCGAGGCGAAGGACTCGGGCCGCTTCGACGCCGTGTTCCTCGCGGTCGGGGCGCACATTGCAAAGCGCGCCTACATCCCGGCCGGCAGCGCCGCGAAGATGCTCGACGCAGTCTCGGTGCTGCGCGGCATGGAGGAAGACGAGCGGCCACTGCTCGGTCGCCGCGTGGTCGTCTACGGCGGCGGCAACACGGCACTCGACGTCGCCCGCACCGCCAAGCGTCTGGGCGCCACCGAGTCCATCATCGTCTACCGCCGCACGCGCGAGAGGATGCCGGCGCACGAGACGGAACTCGAGGAGGCCCTGCAGGAGGGCGTGCTGGTCAAGTGGCTGTCGACGATCAAGCAGGCCGGCGAGTCCTCCATCACGGTCGAGAAGATGGCGCTGGACGCCAAGGGCAACCCGCAGCCGACCGGCGAGTTCGAGACGCTGGAGGCGGACTCCGTCGTGCTGGCGCTGGGCCAGGACGTCGATCTCTCCCTCCTCGACGGCGTGCCGGGCCTGGAGGTCGTGGACGGGGTCGTCAAGGTGGACGCGGGGATGATGACCGGCCATCCCGGGATCTTCGCGGGAGGCGACATGGTGCCCGGCGAGCGCACGGTCACCGTCGGCATCGGGCACGGCAAGCTCGCCGCCCGCAACATCGATGCGTGGCTGCGCGGCGAAGCCTGGCAGCACCCGCCGGCCCACGAGCTGGCGAGCTTCGACAAGCTCAATACCTGGTACTACACCGATGCGCCGAAGTCGAAGCAGCCGGTGCTCGATACGATCCGCCGCCAGTCGACGTTCGAGGAAGTCGTCGGCAGCTTCGACGAGACCACGGCCCAGTTCGAGGCTCGCCGCTGCCTCTCCTGCGGCAACTGCTTCGAGTGCGACAACTGCTACGGCGTGTGCCCGGACAACGCCGTCATCAAGCTCGGTGCCGGTCAGCGCTACGCGTTCAACTACGACTACTGCAAGGGCTGCGGAATCTGCGTGAGCGAGTGCCCGTGCGGGGCGATCCGCACGGTCCCCGAGGAAATATAGGGAACCGGGGACATTCTCCCGATGGCCGGTCCGCCCGGACCGGGGCCCATCGGTAGCAGGTCCCCGTTCCGGCTACTTCACGAATTTCAGCGTCATGCGATCGGACTCGCCGATCGCCAGGTACTTCGAGTGGTCGAAGCCCGGATCGGCGTCCTGCCCGGACCCGTAGGCCGTCGAGCGCAGGGCCGGTGGCAGCGTCCAGACGCCGAAGGGATGGTCCTTGGTGTCCTTCGGGTTCGCATTGATCTCGGACTTCGCGGCCAGCTTGAAGCCCGCTTTCTCCGCCTGCTCGATCACGTACGCCTCGGTCACGTAGCCGCTTTCAGCCTTTGGGTCCTGGGGACCCGGATTGGCGCGGTGCTGCTCGACCGCCAGGATTCCGCCCGGCTTCAGCGCGCCGTAGAACTCCTGGAAAGTCTTCTCGACCGTGCCCGGCGAGCGCATCCAGCCGTGCACGGAGCGCGCCGTGAGGATGAAGTCGAACTTCTCCCGGGGCAGGGGCTTCGACTTCGCGCCCCAGTTCGCCACGTTGACAGTGCCGTAGACCTCCGGCCGGGCCGCGTAGTGGGCCTCGAAATCCGCACGCGACTTGCGCGCGCCGTCGGACAGCTCGGGGTTTTCTAGGTCGGCGCCCGTGGCGTAGAACGCACCGCCGGTACGCCTGGCATAGGGCGCGAGGATCTCGGTCCACCAGGACTTGGAGCCGGGCTGGATCTCGAGGACGGTCATGCCGGGTTTGAGGCCCCAGAAGCTCAGCGACTCGACCGGGTGACGATATCGGTCACGGGCCTTGGCATCGGCATCGCGCCAGTCGCCGGCGACGACCTCGACGAGAACCGGATCGGCCTCGACCTTACCCTCGTGGTGCGCGGCTTTGCCGGCGAGCGGCGCAAGCGCCAGGGCCAGCGCAGCGATCGCGACGTTGCGGGGATGACGCATTGGATTCTCCTCGTGCGGTATGAACTCGCGGGGCGGGCTGCGATTGTAGCCCGACAGACCATTTAGCGCAGACGGCTCGATTGGATTCAGCCACCCCGAAAAGCACGAGGCCCCGGCGCTTGCGCACCGGGGCCTCGCGGCAAGCCGAAGCCTGCGTGTCGATTACATGCCCGAATCCGTCCGGATCAGCATCACGCGACGGTTCTGCTGACGGCCTTCCTCGGTCTCGTTGTCGGCGATAGGCATCGACTCGCCCTTACCGATCGAGGACACACGTGCCGGATCCACGCCACGCGAGGCCAGGTAGTCATACACCGACTTCGCACGACGGTCCGACAGGCTCAGGTTGTAGGCATCGCTGCCCTTGCTGTCCGTGTGACCCTCGATCAGCACGGTCGCAAAGTTCACGTCGCCCATGAACTTCACCAGCCGCTCGAGCTCGGTGATCGACTCGGGGCGCAGCTCGGCGCTGTCGAAGTCGAACAGCAGCTTGAGCGTCTGCTCCAGCGGGCACCCGACCTTGTCGACCTTGGCACCGGCAGGCGTGCTCGGGCACTTGTCGTCGGCGTCGCACACGCCGTCGTTGTCGCCGTCCGAGCACTTGGCCGGAGCCGGCGGCGGCGGCGGCGGCGGGGGCGGCGGCGGCGGCGTCGGCTCGACCACCGGAGCCGGCTGGCCGAAGCGGCGACCGAAGCCGATGCCGTACACCATCGGGTTGATCTCGACCTTGCCGAGCTTCACCTTCGTGCTCGTGAAATCGGTCCCGAACGGGAGCACAGCCTCGGCGTCCGACTCGATCTGGATGTACCGGGCCTGCAGGTTCATGAACCACTTCTTGTCTTCGCCCGGGAAGATGTCCAGGCCGATGAGGCCCGCGAAGCCGAAGGAGTCGTCCATCCTGAGCTTGGTGTCGGAAAGGTTCAGAGCATCCAGCGTGTCGCCACGCAGCTTCTCGCCGCTGAACATCGTCCAGTTGGCGCCGATGCCGACATAGGGCTGCCAGGTCGCATCATAGGCACCCGGACGCCACACGAGGCTCAGCGTCGGGGGCAGGTGGTCGACATACCCGAGCCGCGCCTCGGACGAGCCGTCGTACGGCTTGATGTCGATACCGTGGGTGAACGGATACGCGACCAGCAACTCCACACCGAAGTGGTTGCTGAACATGTAGGTGATGTCGAACGTGGCGCTCAGGTCGCTGTCCACGACCAGCATCGAACGAGGAATTAAAGGCTCGAACTTCTCGAGCTTCAGGTTGTCCGAATCCGGATTAACCTGGGCAAGATTGACGCGGAAGAGCCAGTCGCCCTTCTGCTCACCGGGCGCGACATCGGCGTGCGCCGCAAAAGGCGCGGCGGCGAGCGTCGCGACCACCATGGCCTTCAGAACTTTCGAGTACATCAGGGACTCCCTACTTAACAGAGGACTTCTGCGGCGCAGTATAAACGCTTTCGCCCCGAAGGGTATTTACGTTTTTTGCGTACCACACTGACTGACGTTTATCGTCCGCCAGCGCAGATTGGATTCATACATGGGTTGAAATTCAAGCCTTTCTGCTGTCGAACCCTAAAACGTCCCTCTTGATGCAAAAATGCAACACTCTGGCACTTGACACCCTGCCCGAACGACCGAGATCGACCATGAATCATGGACATGATGCCCCTGCCCCCCGATCCCGCCTGCTGCTGGGACTGCTCCTCCTCGCCTCGCCCTGGGCGGGCTGGGCAGCCGCCGACGAAGCGCTCATTCCCTACGAAAAATTCAATCTGGACAATGGCTTGACGGTCATCGCCCACACCGATCGCAAGGCCCCGATCGTCGCCGTCAACCTCTGGTACCACGTCGGCTCCAAGAACGAGAAACCCGGCAAGACCGGTTTCGCCCATCTCTTCGAGCACCTGATGTTCCAGGGCTCCGAGCACTTCGACGACGAGTACTTCAAGCCCTTCGAGCAGGTGGGCGCCACCGGGCAGAACGGCACCACGAGCTTCGATCGCACGAACTACTTCCAGAACGTGCCGACGACGGCGCTCGACATGGCCCTGTGGATGGAGTCGGACCGGATGGGCCACCTGCTCGGCGTGATCGACCAGGCGCGCCTAGACGAGCAGCGTGGCGTGGTCCAGAACGAGAAGCGCCAGGGGCAGAACCGCCCCTACGGTCGGGTGTTCGAGTCCATCGTTCGCGCAAGTTTTCCGGACGGACATCCCTACCGCTGGCTGCCGATCGGATCGATGGAGGACCTGAACGCGGCGACGGTCGAGGACGTCCACGAGTGGTTCGGCACGTACTACGGCGCGGCCAATGCAGTGCTGGTGCTGGCCGGCGACATCGACCTGCCCACGGCCCGCGAAAAGGCGCAGCAGTACTTCGGTCACATCGCGGCAGGCCCGCCGCTGAACCGGCCCGAACTCTGGATCGCCGCGCGGACCGAGAGCACGCGGGAAACGATGCAGGACCAGGTCGCGCAGACACGCCTGTACCGGTTCTGGAACACGCCGCCGGAAGGCACGGCGGACTCGGACCTGCTCGCCATCGCGGGCCGCATCCTGGGGGGCGGCAAGACGTCGCGGCTCTACGAGCGACTCGTGTACCGCGACCGCCTCGCAGACACGATCAGTGCCAGCCAGGGCGGTCTCGAGATCTCCGGGCTCTTCGGCATCAGCGCCGACGTGAAGGCGGCCGTCCCGGCGGAGCGTGTCCAGTCGGCCATCGAGGACGAACTGCGCCTCTTCATTGCCAAGGGCCCGACGTCGGCAGAACTCGAGCGGGCACGCACGTCGATCCGCGCGGGATTCATCAAGGGGCTCGAGCGGATCGGTGGCTTCGGGGGCAAGGCCGACGTGCTCGCCGCCTGCGAGGTCTACGAGGGCGACCCCGGCTGTTATCGACGCTCGCTCGAGTTGCTGCGCACCGCGACACCCGAGCAGGTCCGCGCAGCGGCCGGGCGCTGGCTTGCCCAGGGTGACCACACGCTGGAAGTGCAGCCGTATCCGACGCATGGTCACGCAGCGCAGAGCGCCGTCGATCGCAGCCTCGGCGTACCAGCCACCGAGCAATTCCCGGGCGTCGTATTCCCGGAACTGCAGCGTCACACGCTCCGCAATGGGCTGCCCGTGATCGTCGCCCGGCGGCCCGGCGTGCCGGTCGTACGCGTGTCGCTGCTCTTCGACGCGGGCTACGCCGCCGACCAGGGTGAACTGCCGGGCACGTCGAGCTTCGCGATGAGCATGCTCGACGAGGGCACGCAGTCCCTCGACGCGCTGGCCATCGCGGCGCGCGCAGAGTCGCTGGGCGCGGACCTCGCGGCCGGCTCCTCGCTCGACAGCTCGTTCGGCGCCGTGGCGGCTCTGAAGGACCGCCTCGACGAATCGCTGGCCCTGTTCGCGGACGTGATCCGCCACCCGACTTTTCCGGCCGATGAAATCGAGCGCGTACGCAAGGAATGGATCGCTTCAATCGCGCGCGAGAAGACCAGCCCCAACGCCCTGGCGATGCGCGTCCTGCCGCCACTGCTCTACGGCGAGGGACACCCCTATGCGATCCCGTTCTCCGGGTCGGGCACCGAGTCCTCGATTGCCGCGCTGACGCGGGCCGATCTCGTTGAATTTCACCACGCGTGGATCCGGCCCGACAACGTGACGCTGATCGTGACCGGCGATGCCTCGCCCGTGGAGATCCTGCCGCTGCTCGAGAAGCACTTCGGCGACTGGCAGGCGACGGATACTTCGCGGCGGACCAAGGCGCTGCCCGCGGCCGAGCGCCCGTCAGCGGCGCGCGTCTTCCTGATCGACAAGCCGGCCGCCGTCCAGAGCAACATCCTGGTCGGGCTGACGATGCCATCGAGCTCGGCCCCCGCCAGCCTCGAGCGGGAGACGATGAACAACGTGCTTGGGGGCACGTTCACGTCGCGCATCAACATGAACCTGCGCGAGGACAAGAGCTGGTCCTACGGGGCAAACTCGAGCCTTCCGGATGCGCTGGGCGAGCGACCGTGGCTGCTGTCGGCGCCCGTGCAGACGGACAAGACCGTGGATGCGATGCGCGAGATCCTGCGCGAGATCGAGGCGTTCGTGGGCGACCACCCGGCGACGCCGGAGGAAATCGCCACGATCCGCAATCGTGATGTGCGCTCCCTGCCCGGTCGCTTCGAGACCAACGCCGCGGTGAGCGGCGCCATTGCGGAAATGGTCGTCTTCGATCGTCCGGACGACTACGTTCGTACCCTCAAGCAGCGCATCGAGGCCCAGACGGACGAAGCCGTGCGCGCCGCGGCCCGCGCGTCGCTTGAAACCTCAAGGCTCACCTGGGTCGTGGTGGGCGACCTCAAGGTCATCGAGCAGCCGATCCGCGACCTCGGCGTGGGCCCCGTGAGCGTGCTGGATTCGGATGGCCACGTGCTGCGCTGAAGCTCAGCGCAGTTCGGCCGATTCGACCAGGAACAGTTCGCACGCGCCAGCGCCGGTGTCTTCGCGACTGAGCGAGGTACGCCAGGTGAAGCCGTCCGGCCGGACCGCATCGACGAGTTCGCCGCGCAGCGTCACCAGGTGCCCCTCGCGTGCGGATTCGAGCACCCGTCGCACGGCGTCGCTGGCCGGCACGAGGTGCATGTTGGCGCTGTGGCGCAGCGCGGCGACCACGTCCACCGAATCGTCCTGCGGGTACAGGGTGTAGAAACGCGCGCCCTGGGTGATCCTGAACCGTGCGAGCATCGCGCTGTCCGACATCGGACCCCATCCGAGCGCCAGATCCACGGGCGCAAGGTCCGACCCGGCATCCCAGCGATAACGCTCGGCCGACAGCACCCGGGCCTCCAGTGCAAAGCTCGCCCGCGGCCGCAGTGCGTAGTCACCGAGATTCCGGAGGCCCGCCCCGACGAGGTCTCCCTGCTGCGGCACGGCCGGCGCCAGGACCCCGGGCGGATGCTCGATCGGGCGGTTCGACAGCATTGCCGCGACGCCGAAGACGATCGCCGCGAGGGCCATGATGAGCTTGATCGTGTCGCGGGACACCTGTATGCCGCCGTGGACTCAGCCGCGCGGGGCGGCGCAGGCGCTATGATCGGTGACGTCGCGATGCAGGAGTAGGAACCATGTCGGCTTTCGGGCGCGTCGTGTGGGTCGCCGTGGCACTCGCCGCAGCGCCCGGGTGCCGATCGGGCCGGGTCGAAGCGCCGGAACCATCACCGGCGCCAGCCGCCACGGCGCAGGCCTCGACGGTCACGACAGGCGCGCACCCATCCGCGGACGGCCACGACTGGTGGAACGATCGCGTGTTCTACGAGATCTTCGTCCGATCGTTCGCGGACTCCTCGGCAGGACCGCTCGCGAACGACGGCATCGGCGACCTCCAGGGCCTGATCGACAGGCTCGACTATCTCAACGACGGCGACCCCGCCACGCACTCGGACCTCGGGGTCACCGGCATCTGGCTGATGCCCATCAATCCGTCGCCGAGCTATCACGGCTACGACGTCACTGACTACTACGGGATCCAGCCGCAGTACGGGACACGCGAGGACTTCCGCCGCTTCCTCGATGAGTGCCACCGCCGCGGCATTCGCGTCATCGTGGACCTCGTCCTGAATCACTCCTCGTCCCGCCATGCGGATTTCCGTCGCCGCGCTGCGCGGCGATCCGCGTCTTCGCGACCGTTATGTCTTCGTCCCGCCGGACGCGGTGCCGGACGTGCGCGGTCCGTGGGGCCAGCAGGTCTGGCAGGAAATGGGCGGCCAGCACTACTACGGGATTTTCTGGTCCGGCATGCCGGACCTCAATTATCGCAATCCGGCGGTCACGGCGGAGGCGCGACGCATCGCGGAGTTCTGGCTGCGCGAGATGAGGGTGGACGGCTTCCGGCTCGATGCGATCCGGCACCTCATCGAGGACGGCGACGTCATGAGCGACACGCCGGAGACGATCGAGTGGCTGCGGGGATTCCGCTCCTACGTCAAGAAGGTCCGGCCGGACGCACTCACCGTCGGCGAAGTATGGACCCGCACGGAGATCGTCAGCGAATACCTTCGCGCGGAGGCGTTCGATCTCGCCTTCGAGTTCGACCTGGCGACGGCGATCCTCGACGCCGCGAAATCCGGCCGCCGGACGAAGCTCGCCTACGTGCTCGACAACGTGGTCGCCAGCTATCCGCCAGGCCGCTACGCCACCATGATCACGAACCACGATCAGGATCGCATCGCCAGCGACGCTCGATGAGGATCCTGCGCGCCTCAGGCTCGCGGCGACGCTGCTGCTCACGGCGCCCGGCGTGCCCTTCCTCTACTACGGCGAGGAGATTGGCCAGGTGGGGTCCAAGCCCGATGAGATGATCCGCAACCCGATGCCCTGGACGGCGGGTCCGCACGGGGGATTCACGGCCGCGGCACGACCCTGGGAGCCCCTGCAGCCGGGCCACGAACGGCGCAACGTCGCCGCCCAGGCGCACGACCCCGACTCGCTGCTCAATCACTACCGGCGGCTGATTCGCCTGCGACAGTCCGAAGCCGCGCTGACGCGCGGTGCGTTCCGCGGCCTCGAGACCGGTCGCGAGGACGTCATCGCCTGGGAGCGGGCGACCGACGGCCGGCGGTTGACGATCATCGCGAACCTGTCCGCCGTCGCCATCCCGGACTATCGCCTGCCCGGTGCGGGCGCGTCGCCGCTCGCCGCGGAATTGCTCGAGGGCGCAGTGGTGGGCGCATCGGGCGAGGTGACGCTCGCGCCGCACGGCGCCTATGTCTTCGTGCAGGGTCGTCGATGACGCTCACGGCGCAGATCGCCGTCTTCCTGGCGGCCACGGTCATCGCGGTGCCGCTGTTCCGGCGCTTCAAGCTGAGCGCGGTGCTTGGCTACCTCGCTGCCGGCATCGTGATCGGTCCGTGGGGCCTCGGGCTGTTCACCGACGTCGAGAGCATCCTGCACTTTGCGGAGTTTGGCGTGGTCATGCTCCTGTTCGTGATCGGCCTCGAACTGCAGCCCTCGCGCCTGTGGGTCATGCGGCACTCGGTGTTCGGGGCGGGTGCCGCACAGGTCGGCATCACCACTGCGGTGCTCGCCGTCGTGGCATACGCCCTCGGCCAGGACTGGCCAGCGGCGCTCGTCATCGCCTTCGCGCTGTCGCTTTCGTCGACGGCGCTGGTGCTGCAGGTGCTCGCGGAACGCGGCGAACTCACGACCCGGCACGGTCGCTCGACGTTCGCGATGCTGCTGTTCCAGGACCTCGCGATCATGCCAGCCCTGATCCTGCTTCCGCTGGCCGGTGGCACGGCGCCGATCGATGCGGGCTGGCGGTCGATCGGCATGCCGCTCCTGGCCGTGGCGGCGGTCGTCGGGACCGGCCGCTACCTGCTCCGGCCCGTGCTGCGAATGGTCGCCGACACGCGCGCTCAGGAAGCCTTCACGGCCGTGACGCTGCTGGTGGTCGTTGCAACCGCACTGCTCTTCGACACGGTGGGCCTCTCCATGGCCCTCGGCGCCTTCATCGCCGGCGTACTGCTGGCGGACAGCGAGTACCGCCACGCACTCGAGGCCGACATCGAACCGTTCAAGGGCCTGCTGCTCGGGCTGTTTTTCATCGCCGTCGGGATGTCGGCGAACCTCGGTGTCGTGGCCGACGCGCCACTCGCGATCCTCGGCCTCACGCTCGGCTACCTCGCGCTCAAGGCCATCGCCATCTTCGTGGCGGCGAGGATCGCGCGGCAGGATCGCAGGACGTCATGGCGACTGGCCGTCGCCCTGGCCGGTGGCGGCGAGTTCGCATTCGTATTGCTCGCGCTCGCCACGGCCGAGCATCTCGTCTCGCGCGAGACCGCAGACCTGCTCTTGATCGTGGTGACTGCGTCGATGGTCCTCTCGCCGCTCATGATCGCGGCCGCCGACGCTCTGGCGCACCGTCTCGAGCCGTCTCCTCCGCCGCCGGCCTACGACGCGATCGAGCCCGAGGAGCCGCGCGTGCTCATCGCGGGCTTCGGACGAGTGGGCCAGATCGTCGCCCGGGTGCTGCGCGCGCGGCAGATCCGCTTCACGGCGCTCGAGGTGAGCCAGGCGCAGGTGGACTTCGTGCGGCGCTTCGGCAACAAGCTGTACTACGGCGACGCGTCGCGACTGGACATGTTGCGAGCGGCGGGAGCGGCGCAGGCCAAGGTGCTGGTGATCGCCGTCGACGATGCGGACGCGTCGGTGCGAATCGCCGAGCTTGCACGGCGCCACTTCCCGAACCTGCGCATTCTTGCGCGCGCGCGCAACCGTCAGCACGCATTCCGCCTGATCGAGACGGGCGTGACCGAGATCTGGCGCGAGACCCTGGCCTCGAGTCTCGAACTCGCGCAATCGCTCCTGGTGGCGCTTGGAACCTCGAACGAGACGGCGGCCGCACAGGTGCGGCAGTTCCGCGAGCACGACGAGGAGACGCTGCGTGCGCAGGCGGCCGTACACGATGATGAGTCCCGGCTGATCGCCACGGCCCAGGCCTCGGCACAGCAGCTCGAGCGCCTGTTCGAGACCGATCAGGCGCCTGCCGAAGGAGTGCGTCGATGAAACGTGTTTTTGCCCTATTGTGCGTGCTGGCGCTGCCAGCCTCGCCGATCGCCCAGGCAGGCGCCGCGCCCGAGGCTGCGTTCGATCCCGGATCGTCCCTGGACGCCGGGGCGGCCGGGCGCTTCGCCCGGCTCGCGCTCGACTGCGCACACCGCGAGTTCCCCAACAAGATCTCGCACGTGATGCAGTCGGATGCCGACGCACGTCCGCCGCGGGAGCTCACCCCGTCATTCTACGGCTGCTACGACTGGCACTCCTCCGTGCACGGTCACTGGCTGCTGGCCCGCCTTGCGAAGCTTCATCCAGAGGCCGGATTCGCGGCGCCTGCGCGCGCCGCACTTGCCCGCAGCCTGACGGCGGAGAACATTGCCGCCGAACTGGCCTACCTGCGCGGCCCGGGCCGCGCCTCGTTCGAACGCCCCTACGGCCTCGCGTGGCTGCTGCAGCTCGCGGCCGAGCTCGGCACCTGGGACGACGCGCAGGCGCGCGAGTGGTCGGAGACGCTGGCCCCGCTCGAGACCGAGGCGGCGCAGCGCCTCATGGCGTGGCTGCCGAAGCTCAACTACGCGATCCGCTCCGGCGAGCACAGCCAGACGGCGTTCGCATTCGGACTCGTCTCGGACTGGGCACGGGCACGCGGCGACCTCGGCATGGCGCGACTGCTCGACGCCCGCGGACGCCTGTACTACGAACGGGACCGCGACTGCGCGCTCGGCTACGAACCCTCCGGCGAGGACTTCCTGTCGCCCTGCCTCGCCGAGGCGGACTTCATGCGGCGCATCCTCGCGCAGGACGAATTCGTCGCCTGGCTCACCCGGTTCCTGCCGACCATCCCCACCGATGGTCGCGCGGACTGGTTGCCGCCCGGAGTGGTGACCGATCGCGCCGATCCCAAGCTCGCGCACATCGACGGCCTGAACCTGAGCCGGGCGTGGATGCTGGAAGGCATCGCGAGCGGGCTGCCGGACGATGATCACCGCCGCGCGGCGCTGCTCGCGGCGGCACGCGCGCACACCGATGCCGCGCTGCCGGCCGTCACCGGCGAGCACTACGAGGGCGGGCACTGGCTCGGAACGTTCGCCGTCTACCTCACCAGCCGCGCGGGGCTGTAAGGCCCGTCGCCCGGCCGCCGCGGTCGCGTCACTGCCGGCGCTTGCGCACCCATCGCAAGGCCATCATCGCTGCGAAGCCTGCGGCGAACAGTGGCCCGAGTGCGCCGGCGACATCTCCGGCCGACAGCAGCTGAACGGCGGTTGCGAGCGCCGCGCCCATGACGAACAGCAGGATCACCACAGGTATCCACTGAGTCGGCCCGTCCGCCTTCCGCGGCATGCCCGGGACATGCGGCGCCCGCGGCGCATGGGACGCCTTCGGATGCCGGGCCAGCGGTCGGGGCGCGGTCGGGCCGGCCTGCGGTCGCCCGGTCTGCGCCGAAATCGACCACGGATTCGCATCGCGCGACGTCGGGGCCAGCGGCGGCGGCAAACCCGGGTTCTCGCTTGATTCTCGCTGCTTGGTCTTCATGCGCGGGTTTCCGGATATCCGTCCATTCCTGCACCAAGACTACGCTGCCTGTCGGGGGAGGTGAAATGGCCTGCGAACGCATGCGCGGCTGGCGCCCGCGGCCGGCGCCGCCGCCCGTCACGAGACCGCCGCCGTAACTTAAAACTCCCGTCATGTTGGGGCTCGATTCTTGCGGTCCCCGGGGCGCGATGGCGCCCACCCCTGCCCGATGTAATGGAGACACGCATGATCCAGTCCAGGACGATTTCACTTGCCGTTGCGTTGACGCTGGCCGCGGCCGGCGCCCAGGCCGACAGCAGCACGGGACCGCAGAGTTCCGCGACGCCCTACGTCGTTCCCACCGCTCCAGGATGGCAGGTCACTTCCCTGCTGACCGTCGGCGACCTCGCGAAGGAGTCCCCCTACGCGATGGTCGGCATCCCGGATGGCATGGGCGCCGTGGCGGGCAAATTTGCCGAGAACGGCGCCTACGTGGCCGACAAGGCCTTCATGACGGTCTTCCTGAATCACGAACTCGGCTCGACGGCCGGGATACCGCGCGCCCACGGGCAGCCCGGTGCGTTCGTCTCGCAGTGGACGGTGCACCTCAACACGTTGCAGGTGAAGTGGGGCGAGGACCTCATCCGGCGCGTGTACACGTGGCAGAACGGCGGTTTCGCGGACACCACCGGTCTCACCGCATTCAACCGCTTCTGCTCGGGTGACCTGCCGCCGGTGACCGGCTTCTACAACCCGGAGTCCGGCAATGGCTTCAACGGCCTCATCTACATGAACGGCGAGGAAGCCGGCGCGGAAGGCCGGGCGTTCGGACACGTCGTCACCGGTCCGGAGAAAGGAATCTCCTACGAATTGCCGTACCTCGGCAAGTTCTCCTGGGAGAACTCGGTCGCGCACCCGGACTCGGGCGATCGGACGCTGGTGGTCGGTCTCGACGACTCGTCCCCGGGACAGGTGTACCTCTACGTCGGTGACAAGCAGGCCGATGGCAATGCGGTCGAGCGCGCAGGCCTGCAGTACGGCAGGCTCTACGGCATCAAGGTGACCGATGGCGGCCCGAACTACGCGAACGGTCCGGCCCCGGCCGAGAACGCCGGTGCCATCGAAGGTCGCTTCACCCTGCACGACCTGTCGGCCCATGCGACCGGGAGCGGCACGGTCCTGCAGAGCGAATCGGTCGCCGCGGGCGTCACGGAATTCGCCCGGCCCGAGGACGGACACTGGGATCCCCGCGACCCCAACGCGTTCTACTGGGTGACGACGGGACGCACCGGCCAGACGGCGCGGCTCTACCGGTTCACCTTCGACTCGATCAGCAATCCCACCGGCGGCACGATCGAGCTGGTGGTCGACTCGGCCTCCTTGACGGGTACCGATGGCGAGTCCGCCCGCTCGTTCGACAACCTGGTGGTCGACGCTGACGGCCAGGTCATCGTCCAGGAAGACCCGGGTGGCAGTTCCTACATCGCCAAGACCTGGAAGATCGATCCGGCGAACGGCCAGGCAGTGCAGATCTTCGAGTCCGACCGGTCGCGTTTCGCACCGGGCGCGCCGGATTTCCTCACCGTGGACGAGGAGAACTCGGGCGTCATCGAAGTCACGGACATCGTGCGGGCAGCACGCTGGTACGAAGCCGGGCGTCGCTACTACCTCGGCAACATGCAGGCCCACTACGGCATCCCGGGCGAGCTGGTGCAGGGCGGGCAGATCTACCTGATGGCCTCCCCGGCCACTGGATCCGACCGCAGAAGATAGGCGTCACGGAAGGTGTACCACGGGGGGCGGTCAGGCGACCGCCCCCTTTTCATTTCACGGGATCCCCTGGCGCCGCGGCGCGATGCCCTCGATGGGACCGATGACTGCGCCGTCCCCGACGTAGAGATCCACCTCGCGCTCGAAGCGCAGCGGGCCGTTGACGACCGCGCCCGACTCGACGGTGATTTCCGGATTGCTGGAGGCCTTCCAGCGGCCCCAGCCACGCGACTCCTTGACGTGAATGCCTCCGTCCACGCGCGAACCGGCGCCAACGAAGACGTCGCCATTGACGGTCTCGATCCCGGCGCCCACCGCTGCGCCTTCGAGCCGAAACTCGCCGTTGACGTTCTCGAGCCGCCCGCCGACGCGCGCGCCCTGCCGCAGCGTGAGCCGGCCATTGACCGCACTCACGCCCTCGCTCACCTGCGCGCCCTCCTCGAGGACGACCCCGCCGTTCACGGTCTCGAGCGACCGGGCGGCGGCGTGCGACTCGAGCCGCACGGAGCCGTTCACCGTCTCGACTTCGCGCGCGCTCGTGCCCGTCTCCAGGGTGATGGAGCCGTTCACGGTCGAAACGTCGCCTGCCTGCCGGCCTGCTTCCACGCGGAGACTGCCGTTGATCCTGCTCATGTTCTCCGAAGCGCCCAGCGCGACGGCGGAGACGGCGAACATCAGGGTGGCTGCGTAACGGATCATCCTCTTGCTCCATTGGAATCGGGCCGATGCAGGGTTGGATGCAGCGGCGGGCCCAAGGGTTGCAGGTACCCGCCGTGCGCGGTCGCCGCCCGGTGCGCTAGGCTTCCCCCTGGCAACGTCCAATCCAGGAGCCGTCATGAAGACACGCGCCGCCGTCGCCTACCGGGCCGGCCAGCCTCTCGTCATCGAGACCGTGGACCTCGACGGCCCGAAGGCCGGCGAAGTGCTCGTCGAGATCCGTGCCACCGGCATCTGCCACACGGACGAGTTCACCCGGTCGGGCGCGGACCCTGAGGGCCTCTTTCCGGTGATCTTCGGCCACGAGGGCGCGGGCCTCGTCGTGGACGTGGGCCCGGGCGTGACGTCGCTGCGCAAGGGCGACCACGTGATTCCGCTCTATACGCCCGAGTGCCGGCAGTGCAAGAGCTGCCTGTCGCGCAAGACCAACCTGTGCACGGCGATCCGCGCGACGCAGGGCCAGGGCGTCATGCCGGACGGCACCAGCCGCTTCTCCCTCGGTGGAGAGAAGATCCACCACTACATGGGGTGCTCGACCTTCTCCAACTACACGGTGCTGCCGGAAATCGCGCTGGCGAAGATCCGCGAGGACGCGCCCTTCGAGAAGGTCTGCTACATCGGCTGCGGCGTCACCACCGGCATCGGGGCCGTGATCAACACCGCGCAGGTCGAGCCGGGCGCGAACGTCGTCGTCTTCGGGCTCGGCGGCATCGGGCTCAACGTCATCCAGGGCGCGCGTCTCGCGGGCGCGGACAGGATCGTGGGGGTGGACATCAACCCGGCGCGCAAGCCCCTCGCGGAGAAGTTCGGCATGACCCACTTCGTGAACCCGCGGGAGGTCGAGGGCGACCTCGTGCCGTTCCTGGTCGCGCTGACCGACGGCGGTGCCGACTACAGCTTCGAGTGCGTCGGCAACGTCGATCTCATGCGCCAGGCCCTCGAGTGCTGTCACCGCGGCTGGGGCGTCTCCGTGATCATCGGCGTCGCCGGCGCCGGCCAGGAGATTCGCACGCGGCCATTCCAGCTCGTGACGGGCCGGGTGTGGAAGGGCACGGCCTTCGGCGGCGCGCGCGGCCGCACCGACGTACCGAGGATCGTGGACTGGTACATGAACGGCAAGATCAACATCGACGACCTGATCACGCACGTCATGCCGCTGCCGGAGATCAACCGTGCGTTCGACCTCATGCACTCGGGCGAATCGATCCGCAGCGTCGTGACGTTCTGACGGCGTGACCGCGCCTGCACGGCAAGGAAACGGGGGTGGGACCTTGAAGATCATTTCCGAACACGCCTGCTTCGGCGGCGTCCTGCGCTTCCATGCACACGCGTCGACCGAGTGCGCCACCGAGATGCGGTTCGCGGTCTACGAACCGCCGCAGGCGCAGCACGGGCGCGTGCCGGTGCTCTATTACCTCGCCGGCCTCACGTGCAGCGAGGAGACTTTCATGATCAAGGCCGGCGCCCTGCGGATGGCGTCCGAGCTCGGGCTCATGCTCGTGGCGCCGGACACGAGTCCGCGCCAGCCGCGCCTGCCCGGCGACGACGCCAGCTGGGACTTCGGGCTGGGCGCAGGCTTCTACGTGGACGCGACCGAGGCGCCCTGGTCCGCGCACTACCGGATGTACAGCTACGTCACGCGCGAACTGCCGGCCCTGCTCGCCGCCCGGTTCCCGGCCGACCCGGATCGGCAGGGCATCTTCGGGCATTCGATGGGCGGCCACGGCGCCCTGGTGTGCGCGCTGCGCAATCCCGGCCAGTACCGGTCGCTGTCGGCCTTCGCGCCGATCGCGGCGCCCCTGCAGTGCCCCTGGGGCCGCACGGCCTTTCGCGGCTACCTGGGCCCGGACGAATCACGATGGACCGACTACGACGCGAGCGTGCTCGTGGCGACCCGCCCGTTCCACGCGCCGATCCTCGTCGACCAGGGAACGGCCGATCAGTTCCTTGCCGAGCAACTGAACCCGGAGATCTTCGCCGATGCGTGCCGCCGCTCGGGCCAGGCCTTCGAATTGCGCATGCACGCCGGCTACGACCACGGCTACTACTTCATACAGACGTTGATGGAGGATCACCTGCGGTGGCATGCGAAGCAGCTGCAGCGGATGTCGTGACCGGCGTCCCTTCCCGCTCGGTCAGCGCGCGGAACAGCCCGGAGAGCCGGCGCGTCACCGGTCCCGGCCGGCCGTCGCCGATGAGGCGGCCATCGACCCGCGCCACGGCGGCGAGTTCTCCCATGGTGCCCGAGCAGAACATCTCGCTCGCGCGATAGACCTCGGTCAGCGTCAGGTCGCATTCGTCGCAGGGGATGTCCCGGGCCTGGCACAGTTCCAGCACGGCACCGCGTGTGACGCCCTCCGGACAGGCCACCAGGCGCGGCGTACGCACCCGGCCCTGGTCGACGATGAACACGTGCGTGGCATTGGTCTCGGCGACGAATCCGCGCACGTCCAGCATCAGTGCGTCGTCGGCGCCGGCCACGTTGGCCTCGATCTTGGCGAGGATCGACTGCAGCAGGTTGGCGTGGTGGATCTTCGGGTCCAGGCAGTCGGGCGGGAAGCGACGCAGGCTGCTGGTGACGAGCGTGATCCCGTCCGCCGGATAGACGGGTGGCTTGTACTCGGCCAGCACGATCAGCGTCGGGCCCGACTGGTTGAGTCGTGGATCCATGCCCGACGTCACCTTGACGCCGCGGGTCAGCGTGAGGCGGATGTGCACGCCGTCATGCATGCCGTTGGCCTCGAGCGTGCGGCGGACCTCGTCGACGATCTCCTCGCGCCCGGGAATCTGGGCGAAGGCCAGCGCCTTCGCGGAACTCACCAGGCGATCGAGATGCTGCTCCAGCCGGAAGATCCTTCCCCGATAGAGGCGCAGACCCTCCCAGACGGCATCGCCACCCTGCACCGCGGAATCGAACGGGCTCACGCCCGCAGCGTCGCGATGCACGAGCCTGCCGTTCACGTTCACGATCAGGTCGCGGTTGCGGGGATCGAATTTCTGCAGCACGTGGGGACCCTCAGGCGGTGATGCGGTGGGAATGGAGCCGCGCGTACAGGGGCCGGCAGCGGGCCTCGATCCCGGCCAGGCGGTCGGGCAGCGTCACGTCTTCCTCCGTGGCCGGCGGCTCGAAGCCGCTCGAGCGCTCCACGCGCTCGTACCAGTGACGGGCCCAGATCCCGTCGGTGGACCGCGGCCCCGGCGGCCAGCGCAGCATGCGATCGGAGAACGGCACGCCGAGCGCGCCGCAGAGCGCCCGCAGCACGGCTTCCGGCGCCGCGAGCAGGTCCGCTGCATCGACGACGGGCGGCACGCGTCCCGTGGTCCGCAGCACGTGCTCGAAGATCTCGACCTGCTGCGGCAGTCCGGTCGCCAGCAGGTCGAAACGGCCGAGCTTTCCGCCGAGCGACGCCAGCATCGGCCGTGGATCGCGGATCAGGAACGCATGCGTCATCTCGCCGAGCCAATCCCGCCCCATGTCCGGGAGCAGGTGATGGGACATCTGCTTCTGGTACAGGATCTCGATCCCTGCCGGCAGCGGCGCCAGCAGCGCATCGACCACACGACGCCAGTCGGTCTCGTGGCGGGCAAGAATCTCTTCCCGCCCCGGGTGATCGAGGCCCGTCGCCCGCAGGTAGTGCGCATAGAACGGTTCGTCGACGACCGCCGTGTCAACCCGGTTTCCCCAGGAGCGCATGAAGGCGGTCGAGAGGTTGCGCGGACCCGACCACAGGGCAAGGCGCATCACCGTGGCGGCTTGCGGAACCTGAACACGAACTGGTCCGTGCGACCGCGGATCGCGTCATCGAAGACGAGCTTCGTGTGGTCGTCTTCCGGATGCGCGAGGATGCCGCTCTCGCCGTCGAACACGAATCCTGCGTCGAGGAAGTCGCGCTTCGCGACCGCCGGATCGATGCGATGCAGTTCGCCGACGCCGATCACCGGATCGACGCCGGCCGCGGCCACGTGGTCCTGCACGACCACGACGCCACCGGGCTCGAGCGCCTCGAACAGCCTGGCGAGCATCAGCCGCGGATCGGTGGCGGGCCACGACCCGTCGGTCGGCCGCCAGTAGAGGTCGTGATAGGACATGACGAAGATCGCCGCGTCGAGGCGCTCCGGCTCGAGATCGAGTTCCTCCAGCGGGACCGTGAGCTGGCGGACGTTCGGCAACCGATTGCCCGCGTAGCGCGCGGCGATCTGCTTCTCCGCGAACTTTGCGTACGGTGGATTGTTGTAGGCGATGACCTCGCCCTGCGGCCCCACGATGCGCGCCAGCAGTTCCGTGTAGTAGCCGCCGGCCGAGAACGCATCGAGGACGCGCATGCCCGGGACGACGCCGAGGAACGCCAGGAGGTCGCCCGACCTGCGCCGCTCGTCCTGCTCCCGGTCGGCGGCGGGCCGGTCCGGGCTGGCGAGCGCCGCGGCGATGGCCGTCGCCTCCTCTGCATGCGCCTCCTGCGGTCCGACCGTGATCGCGAGAACCGTGCAGGCCAGTGTCGACAACAGGATCTTCATGGTCGCTGCCCTCCGGACAGTGCGCGCAGCCTGGGAAGAAACAGGGCGGCTTCCTGCTCCAGCCACGCGCGGAACGCCGTGATCGCAGGCTCCGCGGCGCGGGCCTCGGGGATGAGCAGGTTGTACTTGACGTCGAGTTCGAGAACGGGCGCAAACGGACGCCTGAGTCGCCTGGCGGTCAGGTCGTCGAGCGCGTATGCCAGCCGCCCGAGCGCCATGCCCCTGCCCGCCGCCGCCGCCTGGAGCGCGAGATGGCCGTCGTCGAAATGCGTCCCGACGCTGCTGTCCACACCTCGTACACCGGCGAGCCGGAACCACTCGGACCAGCCGCCCGGTCGCCCGGCACGACGCATCGAGTCGTCGTGCAGCAGCAGGACCCGGGCAAGATCGCCCGGCCGGCGGATCCCGTGCTGGCGGATGAATGCAGGACTCGCCACCGGCGCAATGCACTCGCCGAAGAGCGGGACCGCGATCACGCCGTCGAGGGCGCCGCGACCGATGCGCACCGCGACGTCCACTTCGTCGTGATCGAAGTCGACCGGCTGGTTCCCGGTCTTCAACCGCAGGTCCAGCCCCGGGCAGCGCCGGGCGAAGCGCCCGAGCCGCGGCACGAGCCAGCGGGTCGCGAACGCGGACGTGGTGCTGAGCGACAGCACGCCCCCGCCATCCGCGGACCGCAGCAGGTCCACGCCGCGCGCCAGTCGATCGAATCCCTCGCGGAAGTACTCGGCCGCCTGCTGTCCCTGCTCCGTGAGAACCAGACGCCGCGTCGTGCGGCGGAAGAGCGTCACGCCCAGGTACTTCTCGAGGCCGCGGATCTGGTGACTGACCGCGGCAGGCGTGACGTTCAGTTCCCGGGCCGCCTTCGTGAAGCTCAGCTGGCGTGCCGCGGCCTCAAAAGCGCGCAACGCCGTCAGCGGCGGGAGCGAACGGGCCACTTGTGAGATTCCCTCATGCGAGTCATGACATTTCCTCTCTGGGGATGCAGGAGGCCGTGACCTAGACTACCCCATTGCGAGGCGAGCGGTCGCCCATGGGCACCGCGTCTCTTTCGCGTGCCCCGACCGCGCGACCGCCCGCTCTCAACCACCGCCGTGCCGGACCGCGTATTCCATGGCCAAGGGCCGGGAGGACATCTGACGCCATCTCCATTGCAGCCCATGCTTCGCAGCTCCGCCGGAAGCGGCGGCAGCGACTCGCGCTGGTGTCTCTTCCTCGACGTCGACGGCACTCTGCTCGAGATCGCACCGACGCCTGACGCCGTCCGTGTCGAACCCTCGCTGAAGGAACTTCTGCTGCGCGTACAGCAGGCGCTCGGCGGCGCGGTCGCGCTCGTCAGCGGACGCTCCCTCGCCACGCTCGACGAATTGTTCGCCCCGGTCCACTGGCCCGCGGCGGGACTGCACGGCCTGGAGCGGCGCGATGCCGTCGGGGTGGTGCATTCGTCGGGCCCGGCAGGCCCGGGGCTCGCGGACGCGCGCGTCGCCCTGTCGAGCCTCGCCGAGCGCTCGCCCGGCACGCTCCTGGAGGACAAGGGAACGTCGCTCGCGCTGCACTACCGCGCCGTGCCGGAACTCGAGCCTGTGCTGCGGCGGGAAATGCGCGACATCGCGGCGCCACTCGGCGGGGACTACCACGTCCTCGAGGGCAAGCGGGTACTGGAACTGAAGCCCGCGTCGGTCACCAAGGCGGACGCGATCCGCGCGTTCATGGCCGAGGAACCGTTCGCCGGACGTCGTCCGATCTTCGTCGGCGACGACGTCACGGACCTCGACGGGTTTGCCGCCGTCGAAGGCGTGGGTGGTCTTTCGGTCGCGGTGGGCGACCGTGTCGAGGCTCAGGTGCGCGTCGCGTCGCCGCGCGACGTCCGCGCCTTGCTCGAGGACGTCGCCGAGCAGCCGACGACGCCGGCAGGGAAGAAACGTGGAATCGACGAGGTGACGACATGAGCCGCATCGTTGCAGTTTCCAACCGGGTCACGATCCCGAAACGGGTCACCGCGGCGGGCGGCCTCGCCGTCGGCGTGCTCGCGGCGATGAAGTCGCAGGGCGGACTCTGGTTCGGGTGGAGCGGGGAGGCGGTGCGAGGCCAGCCCGGACCCGTGAAGACGGTCGCCCGGGGCGACGTCACGTTCGCCACGATCGACCTGCCGCGCGAGGATCACGAACCCTACTACGGCGGCTTCTGCAATGGCTCGCTGTGGCCGCTGTTCCACTATTTCGTCAGCTCGCTACGCTACTCGGACGAGCACTATGCGGCATACGGCAGGGTCAACCAGCTGTTCGCGGAACGCCTGTCCCCGCTGCTGCGCGACGACGACCTGGTCTGGGTGCACGACTACCACCTGATTCCACTCGCGGAAGACCTGCGCCGCCGCGGGCATCGCCAGCCGATGGGGTTCTTCCTGCACATTCCATTCCCCCATGTCGAGGCGCTGCGGTCACTGCCCGTCTATGCGGACCTCGTCCGCAACCTCCTGCATTACGACCTCGTCGGATTCCAGACGGAGCAGGATCTCGACTGCTTCCGCTCCGCCGTCGCCGAGGTACTCGGGCCCGAGGTGCTGCTGGCGGACGGCACGATCCGCCACGGCGCGCGCCGGACGCGAATCGGCGTGTTCCCCATCGGCGTGGACGTGGACGAGGTGCAGCGCGAGGCTCGGCATTCGCTGTCCTCCGAGACGGTTCGGCGCATGCGGGCCGGGCTGCTCGGACGCCGATGCATCATCGGCGTCGACCGGCTCGACTACAGCAAGGGCCTCGTGGACCGTTTCCAGGCGTACGAGCGCTACATGGCAACCCATCCCGAGCGCCTGAACCACGTGACCTTCCTGCAGATCGCGCCACTGAGCCGCGCCGATCTGCGGGCCTACGCGGAGATCCGCCACGCGCTCGAGCAGGTCGGCGGGCGCATCAACGGTCGATTCGCCGAGACGGACTGGACCCCGATCCGCTACCTGAACCGGAACTACTCGCACGAGGTGCTGATGGGCTTCATGCGCACGTCCGACGTCGGCGTGGTGACCCCGATGCGCGACGGAATGAATCTCGTCGCCAAGGAGTTCGTGGCGGCGCAGGATCCCGCGGATCCCGGTGTGCTCGTGCTGTCGACACTGGCCGGAGCCGCGCAGGAACTCACCAGCGCGGTGCTGGTCAATCCTCGTGACATCGGCGGCGTCGCCGACGCGATCGAGCACGCGCTCGTGATGCCGCTGGCCGAGCGCCGTGCTCGGCACGAGGAGATGCTCCGCGTGCTTCGGCGCAACGACATCCACGCCTGGCACACAAGGTTCCTGGAGCAGCTGCAGGGCGCGTCGGGGCCGCGCTCCGTCGCGGTCCGGACGCCGCGCGTCTCGCTGGCGGGAGCCTCCTGACGACCACCGCGCGTGTCGCCGGCGCGGCCGCCGTTAGCCCAGTGTCCGGTGCAGCATGCGGACGGCCACCACGAGCAGGAACGTGCCGAAGGCCGCGGACAGCCACCGCCGGTCGAGCGCATGCGCGAGGCGCGCGCCGAGGGGCGCGACGAGCCACGCGACCGGTGCGACCATGGCGAAGCCCGGCAGGCTCACCAGGCCGACGGTCCACGGCGGAAGATCCGTGCCGCCGGTGTCTGCAAGAAGATAGCCGGTCGTCGCCGGGACGCTGATCCACAGCCCGAGCAGTGCCGCCGTCCCCACCGCCCGGTGCACCGGCACGCCACACAGGGTCATGGCCGGCACCGTCAGCGTGCCGCCACCGATGCCCATCATCGCGGAGATCCCGCCGATCGACGCCGGAATCACCGCGCCGACGGGACCGCCCGGCAACGACGACCGAAGGACCACACCGTCGAGCGGCAGCAGCATCTTGAGGGCCGCCAGCAGCGCAACGACGCCAAACACGGCCGATAGCACGCGCGCGTCGACGGTCGCGGCGAACAATGCGCCGAGGAGCGCGCCGGCGACGATCGGCAGCGACCAGGCCCGGATCACGCGGCCGTCGATCGAGTCGCGCCGGGCGTGCGAGCGCGAAGACGAGATCGACGTCGGCACGATCGTCGCCATGGAAGTGGCCACCGCCACGTGCAGGGCCACGGCCGGGTCGACGCCGGCCATGGTGAGCGCGAGGTCGAGCGCTGGCACGATGACGATGCCGCCACCCACCCCGAGCAGTCCGGCGAGCAGGCCGCCCACGGCACCCGCGCCGGCCAGCGCGGCGAGCATCGGCAGCCAGTGGATCGTTGCTTCAGGCACGGACCACTCCGGATCACCATCGTGGAAAACCGCGGCAGTCTAGCGGCATTGCGCCAGCGTCGCCTCGTCACGAAGCCTTGAAGGTATAGTCCCCGGACACGGAGACGCTGGCCACATGAGCCAGCTCGGGGGCATCCATGACGGAAACCAGCGGCGGTGCAGTCCTGGCGCGCATGCTCCAGGCGGAAGGTGTCGAGAAGGTCTTCGGCATCATCGACGGGACGTACTTCGGCTTCTACTCGAGCCTGCACGCGCTGGGCATCGAGATCGTCACGCCCCGGCACGAGAGCTGCGCCGCACACATGGCGGGCGCGTACGCGCGCCTGACCGGCCGGCTCGGCGTGTGCATGGCGAGCAACGGTCCCGGGGTCGCCAACCTGCTGCCTGGCCTGGCCGTGGAGAACGCCGAAGGCAACCGCGTGCTCGCCATCACCAGCTGCCGACGCCCGCAGATCGTCTACCCGGACCGCGGCGGAACCTACCAGTCGTTCGACCAGGTGGGCGCCATCTCGCACCTCGCGAAGTGGAGCAAGGCCGTCGTCTCCTTCGATCGCGTGGCCGAGCTCGGTCGCACCGCACTGCGGCACTGCTACGAGGGCCGGCCGGGCGTCGTGCACCTCGACGTCCCCGAAACGATCATGAACGGCAAGGTGAAGGCCGAGGTGCCCGTCTGGCAGCCGTACCAGTATCGCCGCGTGGATCCGATCGTTCCCTCGCCCGCGCAGGTCGAGCGCGCGGCGGCAATGCTGGCGGCTGCAGAGATGCCGGTGATCCATGCAGGCAGCGGCATCATCCACGCGGACGCGTATGACGAGCTGCGCCGTGTCGCGGAACTGCTGCACGCGCCGGTCACGACGAGCTGGGCCGCGCGTGGCGTGCTGCCCGAGACCTCGGAGCTGGCGATTCCGATGCCGTTCATCCCCCTCAACAACGAGGTACGCAACGATGCCGACCTCGTGCTGACCGTCGGCTCGCGCCTCGGCGAGACGGACTGGTGGGGCAAGGCGCCGTACTGGCGGCACCCCTCGGAGCAGCAGATGATCCAGGTGGACATCGACGGCCACGTGCTCGGCGCCAACAAGCCCGCCGCGCTCACCGTGCTGGCCGACGCCAGGCTGTTCCTCGCGGCGCTGGCCGAGCGGCTGGCGGACCTGACCGGCCGCATGAACCTCGAGGCGCGGCGACGCAAGGTCGCCCACTACCGCGAGAAAGCGCTCAAGGAGCGCGCGAAGCTCGACGAGAAGCTCGCGGACATGGCCGCGCCGATGAACCCGGCCCACGTGGCCCACGTCTGCCAGCAGGTCTTCCCGGAAGACTCGGTGCTCGTGGCCGACGGCGGCAATGCCGCCGTGTGGGCCATGATGTTCACCGAGTCACGGGTGCCGAACAGCATCCTCTCGACCTTCAAGATGGGCATGCTCGGGGCCGGCGTGGCCCAGGCGACGGGCGCAGCGGTGGCACGGCCGGAGCACCCCGTCTGCTGCATTATCGGCGACGGCGCGATGGGCTTTCATCCACAGGAGGTCGAGACCGCGGTGCGCAACGGCCTGCGCGTCGTCTACCTGGTGCTCTGCGACCGGCAGTGGGGCATGGTGAAGATGAACCAGCAGTTTGCGCTGAAGCCGATCAAGACAATGATCCGGAAATCCCTCGGGCCCGACGAGACGATCAAGGCGGACCTCGGCGAGATCCGCTTCGACGATCTCGGCCGGTCGATGGGCGCCCATGGCGAGCGGGTCGCCGACCCCCGTGAGCTCAAGCCGGCGCTCGAGCGGGCGCTCGCCAGCGGCGGTCCCGCCGTGATCCACGTGGACGTGGACCCGGTCAAGCACATGTGGGCACCGGGACTCATGCACTTCAAGGACATGCACCTCGAGCCGAAGGGCAGATGAACGAGATCGACGCGGTCCGGCTGAACTTCAGCCCGGAGTCGCTGGTCGCGCTCAACCTCGTGCTCGCACTGGTCATGTTCGGCGTCGCGCTGGACATGAAGTTCGAGGACTTCCGCGGCATCGGTTCCGCGCCGAGGGCCGTCCTGATCGGCCTCCTCGCGCAGTTCCTGCTGCTGCCGGCCAGCGCCTGGGCCCTCACCATGGTGCTCGAGCCTCAGCCGAGCATCGCGCTCGGCATGATCCTGGTCGCCTCCTGCCCGGGCGGGAACATCTCGAACTTCCTGACCAACTTCGCGCGCGGCAACACCGCGCTGTCGGTGACGGTCACCGCGTTCTCGACGATCGGCGCGATGCTGTTCACCCCGTTCAACACCGCATTCTGGGGCTCGCTCAACCCGGCGACGCGGGCCCTCCTCACCGAGATCGACATCGACCCGATGGAAATGTTCCTGGTCGTCGCGGTCCTGCTCGTGGTGCCGGCCCTGCTCGGCATGAGCATCGCACGCCGGTTCCCGGGCTTCGCGGCGCGGGCACGCAAGCCGTTCCGCATCCTGTCGCTGGTCGTCTTCGCCGGCTTCGTGCTGGGCGCGCTGGCCGCGAACTGGAGCTATTTCGTGACCTACGTGCACCGGGTGGCGACCGGAGTCCTGCTGCTGAACGCCCTGGGGCTCACGCTCGGTTACGCGGCTGCCCGTCTCGTTGGACTGCCGGAGCGGGATCGGCGGGCAGTCTCGATCGAGGTCGGGATCCAGAATGCGGGCCTCGGGCTCGTACTGACGTTCAACTTCTTCGCCGGCCTCGGCGGCATGGCCATCACGGCCGCGTGGTGGGGCGTCTGGCACATCCTGGCGGGCCTTTCGCTCGCCACGTGGTGGCGCCGTCATCCGCCGGCCACGGTTCCGGAGGTGGCTGCATGATGCCGCGCGTCCTGGTCACCGGCGCCGCCGGTTATCTCGGCGGGACAGCTCGTCGAAGCGCTTGCGGAGCGGATGCAGCGCAGGGAGGGGCCCGCCTGCGTCGTCGCCAGCGACGTGCGCGACGTGCCAGGCGACCGACGGCTGCCCGGCGTGGAGTACGTCGTGTTCGACGTCCGCGAGTCCGGCCTCGGCACGATTCTCGCGGCCCACGACATCGACACCGTCATACACCTGGCGGCGATCGTCACGCCGGGCCCGGCGTCGAACCGCGAACTGGAGTACGCGGTGGACGTGCTCGGGACCCGCAACGTGCTGGAGGCCTGCGTGAGCGCGCGGGTCCGTCGGGTCGTCGTGACCTCGAGCGGCGCCGCCTATGGCTATCACGCCGACAATCCCGAGTGGCTGACCGAGGACGACCCGGTGCGGGGAAACGCGGAGTTCGCCTATTCGCACCACAAGCGCCTGGTCGAGGAAATGCTGGCCGGGTATCGACGCGAGCACCCGGCACTGGAGCAGGTGGTGTTCCGGGTGGGAACGATCCTGGGCGAGACGACCCGCAACCAGATCACGGCGCTGTTCGAACGGCCGCGTCTCATCGCCATCAAGGGCTCGGCCAGCCCGTTCGTCTTCATCTGGGACCGCGACGTCGTGGGTGCGATCATGCACGCGATCCTCGGCGGACCCGCCGGCATCTACAACGTGGCGGGCGACGGCGCGCTGAGCCTCCAGGAGATCGCCGCGCGACTCGGCAAGCGCTGCGTCACCCTCCCGCCGGGCGTGCTGCGCTTCGCACTCGGCGTGCTGCATCCGCTCGGGTTGTCGCGCTATGGTCCGGAGCAGGTGAACTTCCTGCGTTACCGCCCGGTGCTGGACAACCGGCGCCTGAAGGAGGTCTTCGGCTACGTGCCGCGGCTCAGCTCCGCGGAGGTGTTCGAACTCTTCCGCAAGGCCCGGGGCCTCGGACCCGGCTGACGATGACCCGGCGGCACTTCGACCGCAGGACCGTGCTGGTGACCGGTGCCGGGAGCGGGCTCGGTCGCGCGCTGGCGCTGCGCTTCGCGGCGGACGGCGCGCACGTCCTCGCACTCGACAAGGACGCCGCGACCGTCGACGAACTCCAGGCGGATCTCACGGCCCGGGGCCACGCGTGCCTCGCCCTGCCCTGCGACGTCACGGATGCCGAGGCCTGCGCCCGCGCCGTGGAGGCGGGCGTGCGGCGCTTCGGGTCCCTGGACGTCCTGGTGAACAACGCCGGCATGAGTCACCGCAGTGCCTTCGCCCGGACTGACCTCGCCGTCATCCGCCGCGTGATGGAGGTGAACTTCTTCGGCGCCGTCAACTGCACCCGGGCCGCGCTCGGGCACCTGGTGACCGCCCGAGGCTTGATCATCGCCGTCTCCAGCGTCGCCGGATACACGCCGCTCATCGCGCGCACCGGTTACGCGGCGAGCAAGCACGCGATGCACGGATTCTTCGAGAGCCTGCGCACGGAACTCGCGCCGCAGGGCGTGGCCGTCATGATGGTCTGCCCGTCCTTCATCGCGACCCACATCGATCGCAACGCGCTCGGCGGCGACGGACGGCCCGTACGCCACGCGCAACTGACAGTCGGGCGACCGCTGGCACCGGAGGCGGCCGCCGCGCAGATCGTGGCCGCCGCAAGCCGACGACGGCGGCAGTTGCTCGTCGGGCGGACGGCCCGGCAGGCCTGGTGGCTGAGCCGCTTTGCCCCGGGTCTGTACGAGCGCATCATGGCCCGGCGACTACGCAACGAGATGCAGGAGCCGTGACCGGATCGGACCCGCTGATGCGTGCAATGGTCCAGGATCGGGGCCGCCAGCCACTCGAGCTCGTGCGGCGGCCCGTGCCCCGGCCGGGCCCGCGGCAGGTCCTGGTCCGCGTCCGGGCCTGTGGGGTGTGCCGCACGGACCTGCACGTCGTGGACGACGAACTGCCCGCCGTTCCTCACCCGATCGTGCCCGGGCACGAGATCGTCGGCGAAGTGGTCAGCCTGCGGACCGATGGCAGAACTGCCGACCGGCATGCGCGTCGGCATTCCCTGGCTGGGCTGGACCTGCGGAACCTGTCGCTACTGCCAGGCCGGGCAGGAGAACCTCTGCGACCAGGCGCGATTCACCGGCTACCAGCTCGACGGGGGCTATGCCGAGTACGCGGTGGCCGACGAGCGCTACTGCCTGCCGCTGCCGGATGAGGTCGACGACGCGCACGTGGCGCCCTGGCTGTGCGCCGGTCTCATCGGCTACCGCTCGCTGCGCATGGTGGGCGATGCGAAACGCATCGGTCTCTATGGCTTCGGCGCGGCCGCACACATCGTCGCGCAGGTGGCGCGACACCAGGGCCGGGAGTGCCTCGCGTTCGTCCGCCCGGGCGACGACGAGGCCCGGCGCTTCGCGCGCCAGTGCGGGTGCGCGTGGGCAGGCGGCAGCGACCAGCGTCCGCCGGCCGAACTCGACGCGGCGATCATCTTTGCACCCGCCGGACCGCTCGTGCCCGCGGCCCTGGCGGCCGTGCGCAAGGGCGGGACGGTCGTCTGCGGCGGCATCCACATGAGCGACCTCCCATCCTTCCCGTATGCGCTGTTGTGGGGCGAAAGGGTCATCCGCTCAGTCGCCAATCTCACCCGCCGCGACGGCGAGGAGTTCCTGGCCCTGGCACCCCGGGTTCCCGTCCGGACGGAAGTCACGACGTTTCCGCTCGAGCAGGCGAACGAGGCGCTGGCGAGACTGCGGGACGGTCGCCTCTCGGGGGCGGCCGTGCTACTGCCCGGTGCCTGAGCCCGGCAGGACCTTGTATTCTCTCGCGACAGACGGCCGCACCAGTCACCAGGCGCCGCAGGGGAAGAAGTCATGAAGGTTCACGTCAAGCACTCGCTCAAGACCGACGTCGGCTCCGCGCTCAAGCTCTGCACGGACCAGAAGCACCAGGAAACGATCTACGACAAGCTCGGCGGCACCGACGTCCGCATCAAGCGGGAAGGACGCTCGCCGAACATCAAGCTCAGGATCTCGCGCAAGGAAGTCGCAAACCCGCCGGCAGCCATCCGCAAGCTGGTGCCGGCCACGAACGAGGTGAGCCACACCGAGGACTGGTCGGCCGATGGCGACGGCTATGCCGCCGACATCGTCATCGACATCCGGGGCGTCCCCGTGAAGATCGTGGGCACCAAGGCCCTGCAGCCCGAGAAGGGCGGCTGCAGCGTGGAGTGGACGTTCAACGTGACGAGCGGCATTCCCCTGCTCGGCGGGGTCATCGCCTCCTTCGCCGGAGGCGAGGTCGAGCAGAAGCTCGAGAAGGAATTCAGGATCCTCAAGTCGCTCGCCTGAGCGATTGCTGCGGCGCAGCTAGCCATTTGCGAGATGGCATCGGGAGCCGTGGGGCGTAGGATCTACCCATGCCCCGGCTGTCCGCGGTTGACCAGGCGTTTTTCCTGCTCGAGACCGAGCAGCGACCGATGAACATCGGAGCGCTGTTCGTGCTCGTGCCTCCGAAGGGCGCAGGCCCGAGGTTTGCAGACCGCCTCGTGCGCATGATGCTGCGTCGCCCGGTCGGTCCGCCGTTCAACTACCGGCTGAAGAACGGCGCTGTGGTCGGAATGCTCTCGCTCGTCGAGGACAGGCACATGGACCCCGCGTCGCAGGTGCATCGCCATCGCCTGCCGGCCGGCACCGATCTCGAGCAACTGTTCGAGCGCGTCTGCGAGATCCACGTGCAGCCCCTGCGGCGCGATGCCCCGCTGTGGGAGCAGCACGTGTTCACGGGCCTGGCGGGTGGCCGCGTGGTCCTGTACTTCAAGACACACCACGGACTCATCGACGGCATCGGCTTCATCCGCGCGCTCAACACCATGGTCTCGACCAGCAGAAATGCCCGACGACCGCGGGCCATCTGGGAGGGCATGCGGCACGTGTCGACCCCGGGCGGCCAGCATCGCGGGCGCGGCATCGAGGCATGGCTACGGCCCGTCGGTGAGACCGCGCGGACGGCCGGCGACCTGCTGCGCCTCGTGTGGCACCTGGGCCTGCGCGACCTCGGTCTCGGCCGTGGCCTCGCGGCACCGTTCGTGTCGACGCCGGACGTGCTCAAGACACGGCCGAGCTCGAACCGCGTGCTTGCCCACTGCGTCCTCTCGTTGCCGCAGGTCCGGGAGATCGCCCGCCGTGGCGGGGCGAAGGTCAACGACGTGCTGCTCACTGTCCTCGACATGGCGATGCAGCGTTACCTCGAGGAGCACGACACGCCGCCCGACCGACCGCTCGTCGCCGACATGCCCGTGGCACTCGACGACCATGGCGGTGCCGGCAACCGCATCAGCATCCTGCAGGTGCCCCTGGGAGCGCCGGGTGCGTCGCCCGCGGAGCGGCTGGCACAGGTCGTCCATGAAACGGGCCAGGTCAAGGAAGAGAAACGCAACCTGTCCGCCGGTGCGCTCACGCTGTACTCCATCGTGCAGCATTCCGTCGCCAGCGCCATCGAGTCGCTGGGTCTCGGCACGCTGCCGATGCTCGCCAACACGGTGGTCTCGAATCCCGCAGGACTGGAGCAACGCGTGTATTTCAACGGGGCGGAGGTCGAGCTGGCACTGCCGGTCTCGGTGGTCGCGCATCACCAGGTCCTCAACATCACCGCGACGACGTACGTCGACGACCTGCACGTGACCTTCATCGCCCTGCGGGAGGCCATCCCGGATCTCCGGCGGCTGGCGGACTACACGGCCGCGGCCGTGCCTCAACTCGAGGCGGACATCACCCGCCGCACGCCGAGGAAACCTGCCGCGCGTGCGCACGCCGCTCGAAAGCGTGGTCCCCGCCGGAAGGTGGCGAAGCGATCGCTGCGCCGCGGCGCTGTGCGCTGACCTTCCGGCGGGACCCGTCCCGGAGCCTGCCCACCCATGCCGCAACTGCGTGCAATTGCACATGAGATATCGATCACGGCCCGCCTCGCCTGGCGCGGCCTGCGACGACGACTGTCGGACGCGGCGACCCCGCCCACCGGTGACGCCGCCTTCCGCGCGACGCTCGAGCCCTGGCTTGGATCGCTGCCGCCGGGGCTCCTCCGTGAAGGCCGCTTTTATCGGTTGCCTGCCAACGAGCCCCCGTGGCACGACACCGGACTGGACCTCGTCGCGGGCGAATCCGTCACGCTGCTTGCGGACGGCCGGGTCGTGCTCTCCCGCCTGCTCGACCTCTGGATCGGCCCGGCGTTCCAGCTCTGGTGCCGCATCGGCGAGCACGGACCCGTCTTCCGGGGAACGCGCAGCACGCATACGTTCGTTGCACGGCAGAGTGGCAGGCTCTGGCTGGCGAGCTACTTTCCCGGGGAGTGGGCGGATCCGGCGGGACGCCTGTCTACGCCGGCCGGCGACTATGCCAGGGTATCGGGTGGCCTTTCGGTGCTGGTCCTGCGCTGGGTGCCGGGCGCGGACGTGCAGACCCTGATTCGCGATCTCGCGGGAGCCCCGCAGGTGCCAGGCCTGGTGCTCGCGGAAGCCGGGCGCCTCGACGATCCCGCGCCGACGCCGGAGCACTGGGACTACCTCTGGTTCCTCGGCCCCGGGGAGATGTATCGACCGTCCACGACGCCCGATGGACGGGCAGCCATCGCCTGCCACACGCACTGCGACGCCGGCGTCCTGCGCCACGACGCGCACGTGCCGCTCGTCCCCGGCACCCGGCTCCACTGGTCCTGGCGTGTCGAGGAACTGCCCATCGACGTGGCGGAGGACACGCTGCCCTCGCACGACTACCTGAGCATCGCGGTCGAGTTCGACGACGGGCAGGACCTCACCTACTACTGGAGCGCCTCGCTGCCCGAGGGCACCGTCTACCGCTGCCCGCTGCCGACCTGGAAGGACAAGGAGACCCACGTGGTCGTGCGCTCCGGTCCGCTCGGGCTCGGGCAATGGCTCGACGAGGAGCGCGACGTCCAGGCCGACTATGCGCGGATCATCGGTGGCCAGGCCGGCGAGATCGTGCGGGTGTGGCTGATCGCGAACAGCCTGTTCCAGCGTGGTCACGGGCGCTGCGAGTACGCGGGCATCCGCCTCGAGTCGCCGGAAAAGACGCTGCAGGTACTTTAGCGGACGGGCGACGGGCGGTACTCTGTCGACTACAACCGACAAGCCAGAACCAAACGCCCGGGAGAAAGACGATGCATGGACTGATGATGGATGCGCCACTCCTGATCACCGACATCATGAAGTTCGGCGAGCGCCACTATCCGGACACCGAGATCGTGTCCATCACGCTCGACAATCCGCGCCACCGCTGCACGCTGCGCGAGGTGTTCCCCCGCGTGCGCAAGCTGGCCAACGCGCTCGCGGCGGCAGGCGTCAAGCCCGGCGACCGCATCGGCACGCTGGCATGGAACGACTACCGTCACTTCGAGCTCTATTACGCCGTCTCCTGCATGGGCGCGGTCCTGCACACGATCAACCCGCGCCTGTTTCCGGAGCAGCTCGAATACATCATCAACCACGCCGAGGACCGGCTGCTGTTCGTCGACCCGACGCTGCTGCCCGTGCTGGCACAGGTGCAGGGCAAGATCCCGAAGGTCGAGAAGGTCTTCGTGCTCACGAGCGATGCCGCGATGCCCGAACCGGTGAAGGGCAAGCTGCAGTCCTACGAATCGTTCATCGACGGCCAGCCCGACACCTTCGACTGGCCCGATCTCGACGAACGGACCGCGAGTGCGCTGTGCTACACGTCCGGCACCACGGGCAATCCGAAGGGCGTGCTCTACAGCCATCGCTCGACGGTGCTGCACTCCTATGCGAGCTGCATGCAGGACGCCATCGCGCTGACCGGTGGCGACGTCGCGCTGGCCGTGGTCCCGATGTTCCACGCCAATGCCTGGGGTCTGCCCTATACCGCCCCGATGGTGGGCACGAAGCTCGTATTCCCCGGCCCGAAGATGGGTGACGCAGCCACGCTGGTGACGCTGATGAACGAGGAGCGCGTCACCATGGCCGCGGGCGTCCCCACCGTCTGGACGCTGCTGCTCAATTACCTGGACCAGTCCGGGATCAAGCTCGAGACGCTGAACCGCACCCTCGTGGGCGGGTCGGCCGTTCCCCTGCAGATGATCCGCGACTTCGACCGGAAACACGGGGTACGCGTGCTGCAGGGCTGGGGGATGACGGAAATGAGTCCGCTCGGCACCGTGGGGTCCCTGCGACCGGAGATGGAATCCCTGCCGGCCGAGGAGCGCTACCGGATCCAGGCGCTGCAGGGACGCGGCATCTTCGGCGTGGACCGCAAGATCGTCGACGACGACGGCCACGAACTCCCCTGGGACGGCAAGTCGTCCGGGGAGCTCAAGGTGCGCGGGCCGTGGGTCTGCAGCGGCTATTTCAAGCTGGAGCACTCGGGCTCGCACGACAAGGACGGCTGGTTCGCCACCGGGGACGTGGCCTGCATCCATCCCGACGGGTTCCTGCAGATCACCGACCGCGCCAAGGACGTCATCAAGTCGGGTGGCGAGTGGATCAGCTCGGTGGATCTCGAAAACTGCGCCTGCGGCCACCCCGACGTGCTCATGGCGGCGGCCATCGGCGTCAAGCATCCCAAGTGGGAAGAACGCCCGCTCCTGCTGATCGTGCCGCGCCAGGGCTGCACGCCCACGCGCGACTCCGTGCTCGGTCACATTGCCGAGCACTTCGCCAAGTGGCAGCTGCCGGAAGACGTGGTCGTGGTCGAATCACTGCCGATGACGGCGACCGGCAAGGTCAGCAAGAAGGACCTGCGGAGCCAGTACAGCGATTACCTCACCCGCAGCGCCTGAACAGGCATGACCCGGATGACGGGCACGGCCCGTCATCCGGCTGCGCGCCTCTGCGTGTCGGTCGACTCACCGCGCAGCGCGAAACCTACTCGCGTTCGAGGTCGACGTGCGTGCCCTTGAGGGTGGACTCGAGCAGCTGAAGCGCAAAGTCCGGGCCGCCTTTCTTCTTGAGCAGCACGTCCTCGCCGTCGTCACCCTCGATGTGGAAGCGCTTCGGGTCGAGTGCACTCTTGAAGGCGTTCTTGACGTCGCGGGCCACTCCGTTCTCCGAACGTCCGTCGCGGATGTTGACGGCCACGTCGATCGCCGACTCGCCCTCGGGTGTCAACCGGAAGCGCATGACGCCGTCGTTGTTCGCGCCTTCCTTCACCTCGATGCGCCACTTGTTGGAGTACTTCAGGTGGGCCGTGGCGTCGGGCGCGGGCTCCTGCGCCAGCACGACGGATCCTGCGAACATCGAAATCACGACCAGCAGTGCCGGTCGGACAAAGGCTGCGAGATGCATCGAGATCTCCAGGAGTGCGGTGACGGCGCGATTCTGCCGTCACCCATGCAAGGACGCCAACCCCGGGCGGGGGCTTGGGGGGGTAAGGTTCAGCTTGTCCCACCCGGGGCGGCGTAAATTGCAGGCATCGACTGTGCGCGAACCTCAGTTGCCGGCCTGTGCCGGCGGGTAAACGAGCCGCCAGTCGTTCCTGATGCTGACGACGACCCAGCCCCGATCGCCTGCCTCGTCGAGGCCACGATCGAGGCGTCCCACGGACGAATTGCGGTCGTAGGCGAACTCGCGTTCGGCATCGTCGTGGTGGACCAGCAGGCCGAGGCGCGGGCCGGCGCCCGCCGTCGTCCACTCCAGCATCTCGAAGTCGCCGTCCGAGTTGCCGAAGGCCAGGATCGGCCGCCGACCGATGTGCTTATTGATGCCGACAGGCTTGCCGGCCTTGTCGTCGATGAAATCGATCTCGGGCGAGCGCACCAGCGCGGGCTGTCCGTCGCGCAGCTCGTAGCGCGTCCTGATGCTCGAGCCGATCACCTGCTCGGGGGGCACGCCATAGACCGGCTCGGCGAACGCACGCAGGAACTCGATGCCGCCGCCCGACACGATGAAGACCTTGAAACCGTTGGCACGCAGGTAGTTCATCAACTCGAGCTGGGGCTGGTAGATGAGCTCCGTGTAGGGCCGGTCGGCCTGCGGATGACGCGCCTTCGCAAGCCAGTCGCGCACGATGGCCTTGAACTGCTCCGTCGTATTGCCGGCGTGGGTCGCCATGACGAGGTCGAGCAGGGCATGCTCGCCACCGGCGGCCAGCGCCTTCATGTCGCCCTCGAGCGCCGCCTTGAACGGCTGCGTCGTCTTCCAGTCAGGATGTGCCGGCGCCAGTTCCTTCACGCGATCGAGCGCGAAGGCGAGCTGGAAATACGTCGGCTGCTCGGACCACAGCGTGCCGTCGTTGTCGAAGACGGCGATGCGCTCGGCCGGCGCCACGTACTCCTTGCCACCCACCGTGGTTACGGTCTGCACGAAGCCGACGATACGCTGCTTCGCAGGACCGTCCTGCCACGACGGCAAGGCGTCCGCCGCGATGGCGGACGACGACGCCATCAGCAGGCTTGCTGCGAGACCGACAGCGCGGAGCGTGCTCAGGGCATTGATCCAGGGATGCATCGTGACTTCCGCAGTCGTAGAGGGGTGGGACCGATGTTGCACCGGTCCCACCCCGTCAAACAGCTACGTTCGGCCTAGATGGTGCCCTACCCGCCGGAAGCGGAAAGCTTGTCCATCGCGTCGCTCAGGTTGAAGCTGCCTGGCTTCTGCCGCGGCGGGAACTCCTCGAAGCTCTTGAGCCAGTTCTTCACGTAGACCTGCGCCGGGGCCAGCAGGAAGATGCGCTCGAAGCGCCAGGTCTTGTAGCCGATACCGTCGTGGTCGGCGCGTTCGAACGGATCCGCGCGCAGGTCGAACAGCTTGGGCGTCCTGAGGGTCACGAGTGGCTCCTCCCAGACCTCGAAGCTCTCGGCCCGCTGCTCCATGAACACCAGCTTCCAGCGGTCGTAGCGCAGGCCCGCGATGTTGCCGTCGTCGGTCCAGTAGAGGAACTCGCGGCGCGGCCACTCGCCCTGGCCCTGGAACGCGGGCATCAGGTTGTAGCCGTCGATGTGCACCTTGTAGTCCGTGCCGGCGACCTTGGAGCCCTTGAGCAGGTTGTCCTTGAGGTCCGGCTCGCCGACGGCCGCCATCAGCGTCGGCACCCAGTCCTCGTGCGAGATGATGTCGTTGATCTTGCTGCCCGGCTTGATCACGCCCGGCCAGCGGACCACCAGCGGTACCCGGTAGCCACCTTCCCAGTTGGTGTTCTTCTCGCCGCGGAACGGCGTCGCACCGCCGTCCGGCCAGCTCATGACTTCGGCGCCGTTGTCCGAGCTCCAGATCACGATCGTGTTGTCGGTGACCCCCAGCTCGTCGAGCAGCGCAAGCATCTGCCCCACGTGATTGTCGTGCTCGACCATGCCGTCGGCGTAGAGGCCGAGGCCGGTCTTGTTCTGGTATTCCTCCCGCAGGTGCGTCCAGACGTGCATGCGGCTGGTGTTGAACCAGACGAACCACGGCTTGCCGTCGGCGTGCTGGCGCTTGATGAAGTCCGTCGCGACATCGGCGACCTCGTAGTCGATGGTCTCCATGCGCTTCGTGTTGAGCGGACCCGTGTCCTCGCAGTCCTGCTTGCCCCAGGCGCCAAAGCGCGGATCGTCCGGCAGCGAACTCACCTTGCTCGTCGCCTTGCACTTGAAGACACCGCGGGGACCGAACATTTCCTTGAACTTCGGGTCCTTCGGATAGTCGGGGTTCTCGGGCTCCTCCTCGGCATTCAGGTGGTAGAAGTTGCCGAAGAATTCGTCGAAGCCGTGCAGCGTGGGCAGGAACTCGTTGCGGTCGCCGAGGTGGTTCTTGCCGAACTGGCCCGTCGCATAGCCCTTGGCCTTGAGCAGGTTGGCGAGCGTCGGATCCTTGGCGGAGAGTCCCTCGGGGGCGCCAGGCAAGCCGACCTTGGTGAGACCCGTGCGCATCGGCGACTGCCCGGTGATGAACGCCGCGCGCCCAGCCGTGCAGCTCTGCTGTGCGTAGGCGTCGGTGAACATCGCGCCTTCGCGGGCGATGCGATCGATGTTGGGCGTGCGGTAGCCCATCATGCCCCGGTTGTAGGCGCTGACGTTCCAGACACCCACGTCGTCGCCGAAGATCACCAGGATATTCGGGCGCGCACCATCGCCCGCGGCCATCGAACCCGCGACGGGCTTGGCGGCGTCGGATGTCGCGCTCGGAGCACCACTGTTGTCTTTCTTGCCGCAGCCGGCGAGGAGCACGGTGGCTCCGACCAGGGCGGCGAAAGTGCTGAATCGCTTCTGTTTGCTGTTCATGTCCTGTGCCCCCCGATCAGTTCTTGCCGCCGGTGCCGGCAGACAGGGCTTCCATGGCATCGCTCAGGTTGAAGCTGCCCGGCTTCTGGCGCGGCGGGAACTCCCTGAAGCTGTCCAGCCACTGTTTCACGTAGACCTGCGCCGGGGCCAGCAGGAAGACTCGCTCGAAGCGCCAGGTCTTGTAGCCGATGCCGTCGCGATCGGCGCGCTCGAACGGATCCGAGCGCAGGCTGAAGAGCTTCGGCGTGCGCAGCGTGACCAGCGGCTCCTCCCACACCTCGAAGCTTTCCGCGCGCTGCTCCATGAAGACCAGCTTCCACTGGTCGTAGCGCAGCCCGGCGACGTTGCCGTCGTCCGTCCAGTACAGGAACTCGCGGCGTGGCCACTCTCCCTGCCCCTGGAACGCGGGCATCAGGTTGTAGCCGTCGAGGTGAACCTTGTAGGTGTTCCCTGCGACCGACTTGCCCCTGGCGAGTTCCGCCTTGAGGTCCGGCTGCCCGACGGCCGCCATCAGCGTCGGCACCCAGTCTTCGTGGGAGATGATGTCGTTGACCTCGGTTCCGGGCTTGATCACACCGGGCCAGCGCACGACCAGCGGGACGCGATAGCCACCTTCCCAGTTGGTGTTCTTCTCGCCGCGGAACGGCGTCGTGCCACCGTCGGGCCAGCTCATGACCTCGGCGCCGTTGTCGGAACTCCAGATCACGATCGTGTTCTCGGTGACGCCGAGTTCGTCGAGGAGGCTGAGCATCTGCCCCACGTGATTGTCGTGCTCGACCATGCCGTCGGCGTAGATGCCGAGGCCGGTCTTGTCCTTGCTTTCGGGGCGCAGGTGCGTCCAGACGTGCATGCGGCTGGTGTTGAACCACACGAACCACGGCTTGTCGTCGGCATGCTTGCGCTTGATGAAGTCCGCCGCCGCATCGGCGACCTCGTAGTCGATGGTCTCCATGCGCTGCTTGGTGAGCGGACCCGTGTCCTCGCACTTCTGCTTGCCCCAGGGGCCGAAGCGCGGATCGCCACCCGGCGTGACGGTCGCCGTTGCGACGCACTTGAAGACGCCGCGGGGGCCGAACTTCTCCTTGAAGGCGGGGTTCTTCGGGTAATCCGGGTTCTCCGGCTCCTCTTCCGCATTCAGGTGGTAGAAATTGCCGAAGAATTCATCGAATCCGTGCAGCGTCGGGATGAACTCGTTGCGGTCGCCGAGGTGGTTCTTGCCGAACTGGCCGGTGGCGTATCCGAGGCCCTTGAGCAGGTTGGCGAGCGTCGGATCCTTGGCAGAAAGCCCCTCGGGCGCGCCGGGCAGGCCGACCTTGGTGAGGCCCGTGCGCATCGGAGACTGGCCGGTGATGAAGGCCGCGCGCCCCGCCGTGCAGCTCTGCTGGGCATAGGCGTCGGTGAAGACCGCGCCTTCGTTGGCGACCCGGTCGATGTTGGGCGTCTGGTAGCCCATCATGCCGTGGTTGTAGGCGCTGACGTTGAAGTAGCCGACGTCGTCGCCGAAGATCACCAGAATATTGGGCCGGTCGCCCGTGGCATTCGCGGTCGCCATGGCGCCCATCGCAGCGACAGCCACCAGCGCGCCGGCGATTGCTCGCCGTGCTTTGGACTCGTCCATTGATTCCTCCCCTGAAACCAATCATTGGATCCGGCTTTGTGCCGGGTCGCGGAACCCTACGGGGCTCCGGCCGATGCGTCCAATGAGTTTCCGAAGCGGTTCTGATAACTTGCGCGCATGAAACTCGACCTCCGGCAGCTGCGGCACGTCCTCGCACTCGATCGCTACCGCAACTTCGCCCGGGCGGCCGAAGCGATCGGGCTTTCCCAGCCAGCCCTGACCCGGAGCCTGCAGAATCTCGAGGAGACGATCGGTGCGCGCCTCTTCGATCGGGATCGCAACCGCATGGAGCCGACCGCTATCGGCGAGCGCCTGATCGCGCAGGCCGGGCCGCTGGTCTCGATGGCCCGGGAACTCGAGCGCGATCTCGACCAGGTGATCCGTCTCGAGGGCGGCCTGCTGCGCGTCGGCGCTGGACCGTTCCCGGCCGACATCTCGGTCGGGACGGCCGTCGGGCGGCTGGTGCGCCAGCATCCCAGACTCCTCGTCGACCTGTCGGTCGACGACTGGCCCGAGCTGGTCAGGGGTGTGCTGCTGGGCGAGCTGGATGTCGCGATCTGCGAATCAAGCTCCGCCATGGAGGACGACCAGCTCAGCGTCGAGGCCTTGCCCCGGCATCAGGCCATGTTCTACTGCCGCGCAGAGCACCCCCTCGCCGGACAGAGCGACCTCACGATCGAGGACGTGAAGCGATACCCGCTGGCAATGACGAGCCTTCCCCAGCGGCTGTCATTCCTGGCAGGCAGTCACGAATTCGCCCTCAGGAACGACCTGCCGGAGGGCGCCAGCACCGGCGAAATCCGTGCCGAGACCGTCCTCCTCGCGTGCCAGATCGTACTGGAGAGTGACGCGATAAGCGCGGCCCTGCCGCGCCAGATCGAGCGCGACGTCGCGCTGGGGAAACTCGTCATCCTGCCGCTCGAGATGCCGTCGCTCCACACCGGCTACGGGATCGTCCGCCTGGCGCGACGCACACCCTCGCCCGCCGTCATGGAATTCCTCAAGCTGCTGCGAGAGGTCGAAAGTTCCCTCTAGGGAATGGCGTCCGCGGGGACGAATGCTCAGAGCTGGGATTCGATGGGTAGCCAGCTGGCGAGCCAGGCCTGGAATTTCTGGCCGGCGGATGCCTTCGGCTCGGAATCGAAGCTCTCCGTGCCGTCCGTCCAGGACAGGTCGCCCTCCACCAGACTGACCTTCCACGCGCGCTCGCCAGAGGCCTGCAGGTCGAACAGCGACATGAACTGCTGCGCCAGCACCTCGCTCCGGACCAGCACGCCCTGCTCGCAGTTGAGCGAGGTCGAGCGGGGGTCGAGGTTGTAGCTGCCCACGAAGACCGTCGTGCCGTCGACCGCCAGCCCCTTGGTATGCAGGCTCGCGCCGCCCGACCCGAGGAAGCTCGATCGGCTTGGCGCACCCGGCAGGGGTTTCAGTTCCCACAGCTGCACGCCGCCTTCGAGCAGGGTTTCGCGGTACTCGGCGTAGCCTCCATGCACCGCGGCCACGTCGTTTGCGGCGAGCGAATTGGTCAGCACCCGGACCCGCTTGCCGGCCTGTGCGGCGTCCGCCAGGAGCTTGGTACCGGCATCCCTCGGCACGAAGTACGGTGAAATGATCGTCAGGTCCTGTGCGGCATCGCGCAGGACGGGCGCCAGGACTGCCAGCACGTCGGAACTGCTGCGGTCGGCGTCCTTCTCGATCTTGCCGGGATCGTCCACGACGAGGCGGTAGTCAGCGGACCAGTGCATCGACCCGTCGCCGGAGACGAGCCGGGTCACGGATTCGTCGTGGCGGAGCAGGTCCGCGAAACTGCCCTGCGCGACCCCGTCCAAGGAGCGGGCCAGGCTGACGCGCAGTTTCTCGAGCGCGGCGTCGTCGACTTCGTCCGGGCTCAGGACTGCGACCGGATAGACCGCCGCGGAGTTCCAGTAGCGATCGAAGGCCATGGAAGCGTCGCGCACCACGGGTCCGACGAGTGCAAAATCGAGGTCGACGAAGTTGACCTCCTCGCTCGCGCCGAAATATTCGTCACCGAGATTTCGCCCTCCGATGACGGCGATGCGGTTGTCGGCGATCCAGGTCTTGTTGTGCATGCGGCGGTTCAGGCGCTTGCCATCCCCCAGCAGGTCGCCGAGAGCGGCCATCGTGCCGGAGCGCGAGGGCAGCGGATTGAACATGCGAACCTCGACGTTCGGATGCGCGTCCAGCGCCGCCAGCCCGTCATTCTTGGCGCGCGCATCCATGTCGTCGAGGAGCAGGCGCACCCGGACGCCGCGGTCCGCCGCCTTGAGCAGCACCTGCGCGATGGCGCGACCGGTCTGGTCGCCGTGCCAGATGTAGGTCTGCACGTCCACGCTGCGGCCCGCGATGCGCGCGGAGTGTGCGCGCAGGGCAAACGACTCCGGACCCTGGCTGACCAGCCGGAAGCCCGACTGACCCGGGTGCTGATCCTCGGCTGGCCCGATCATACGGTCGAGTTCCGTGCCTGCCCCGACCGGGACGGCAGATTCGAGGGGCATCGCGGGACGGGGGGGCAACTGGGCGCAACCCGCCGCCAGCAGCAGCAGGACGGGCCACGCGCGACGAATCGAGACGGCGAACGCGGAGGAGATTTTCAAGGTGCAGGGGGTTGTCTGGCCGGAATGGGGCGTCGATTGTCATGGCCTCGGCTGCGCGGCGCAACCGCCAGTGATGGTGGCCTGGATGCACGTCGGTCGTTACGACGTCCCGTGGGTCATCGGCGACTGGTACATTGCGCGCCGCCCGAAGTACGATCGCTCGCTCATGAAAGTGAATCACAGCAGACCATCGATGATGGCGACGAACCTGATGTCCCGCGGCTGGCTTGCACTCCTGGCGTGCCTTGCGCTCGCGCCCATGCGCACGGGCGCGCAGGAACTGGAGGCGCGCGCGTACGCGCCGAACCCGGTCGGCGCCCGTTTTGCGCTTGCATCGCTCGCCCATTCGCAGGGCGACATGCTCCTCAATTCCTCCTCCCCCATCGAGAATTTCGAGATCGAGGCGGACCTCGTCTTCGCGGGACTCGGCGGCACCTTCGCGATCGCCGACCGGGTGGCGAGCCTGAGCCTCGTCGTACCGTTCGTCGACGGTACGGCGACCGGCCTGCTGAATGGCGTTCCCGAACGTGTCGACCGCCGCGGCATCGGCGATCCGAGGGTCCGGTTCAGCATGAGCCTGCTGCCAGACTCGGCCCAGGACGCGGCCAGCTTCAGCCGGGCACCGCCGGACCGGACCCTGGGCGCAAGCCTGCTCGTCGTGCTGCCGACGGGCGAGTACTTCGACGAGAAGCTGATCAACATCGGCAGCAACCGCTGGGCGTTCAGGCCGGAGATCGGCGGGTCGCGGCGGTTCGGGCGCTGGAACCTGGACGGTGCCGTCGGCGTGTGGCTGTTCGCGGACAACGACGATTTCCTCGGCAACCACGAACGCTCGCAGGAACCGCTGGGCACGGCGCAGGTCCACCTGAGCTACACGTTCGCACCGCGCCTGTGGCTGGGCGCGAGCGCGACCTGGTACACGGGCGGCACCACGAGCGTCGACGACGTTTCGGACCGAAACAGGCAGAGCAACAGCCGTGCCGGCCTCACGCTGGCCCTGCCGATCAGCCAGCGTCACTCGATCAGGCTGGCGTGGAGCACAGGCGTCACCGCGCGCTTTGGCGGTGACCTCGATACCTACGCACTGACGTGGCAGTACCTGTGGTTCGACTGAGCCTGCGCCGCTGAAGGAGCCGCGTTAGCAGCAGCGCTGCAGCAACGCCTCAGCTTCCGACAGGCCCATGTTGCGGGGTACCGGGTAGTCACGGTGCGCCTCGATCATCGCCGCACGCGCCACCGCCGGGATATCGCTGCGTTTCAGTGCCTCGAGCTTGTCCGGAATGCCGACGGTGCGGTTGAGTTCACGCACCCGATCCACGAATCGCTGCGCCAGCGCCGCCCGGGACTCGGAGGCTTCTCCCGCACCGATCGCCACCGCGAGTTCCGCGAGGCGCTGCTCGCCGAGAGGCGAACCCTTGAGGAAATCCAGCACGTAGGGCAGCAGGATCGCGTTGGCGAGGCCGTGCGGCACGCCGTACAGGCCGCCGACCTTGTGCGAGAACGCATGCACGTAGCCGACATACGCCTTCGTGAACGCCAGCCCCGCATGGAATGACGCCAGCGCCATGGACTCGCGCGCCTCGAGGTCTTCGCCGTTCGCCCAGGCCCGCGGCAGGTTCGCGAAGATCATCCGCACGGCCGACACGGCGTACAGCGGCGTCTCGGCATGTGGCCACCTGTTCGTGTACGACTCGATGGCGTGGGTCAGCGCATCCATGCCCGTCGCCGCCGTGATCGGCTTCGGCATGCCCTTCATCAGCAGCGGATCCAGCGCCGTCGCCGTGGGCACGAGCTTCGGATCGATCACGGCCGCCTTCTCGTGCCTGACGGGGTCGGTCACGACCGCCGCCACCGTCACCTCGGAGCCCGTGCCAGCGGTCGTCGGGATGGCGAACAGCGGCAGCATCGGCTTGCGGACCTTGAGCATCCCGACGAGCTTCGCCGGGCTCTTGCCGCTCACCAGCATCGCGTCGATCACCTTGGCCGCGTCGATCACCGAGCCGCCACCGACCGCGAGGATCGCGTCGCTGCGGTGGGAGCGCGCGGCCTCGAATCCTCGTTGCAGCACGTCGTGCGTCGGGTCCGGGGTGATACCGTCGTGCACGGCCACGTCGACGCCGCGCCCGACCAGCGCCTGCCGCAGCGGTTCGACGAGACCGAGCTTGACGAGGATCGCGTCCGTGACGATCAGCACGCGCCTGAGCCCGAACTGCGCAATGGTGTCGCAGAGCCTGAGTGCCGAGTCAGGTCCGAGGAATACCGTCGGCCGCGGAATCGGCACCACCCGCGAGGTGGGCCACTGGAAGAGCTTGAGCAGGCGGTAGGCCAGCAGGCGCAGTGAGAAGAACATGGATGTGGCTCCGGATGCTGCTCCGCATCATGCTGCCCCTGCGTGCAGGCTGCCAAGTGTGGATCACCACGAACGCCGTCCGATAGGATGCAGACCCAGCCGACACCGCCCCAACGAGGACTCCCGATGTCCGACCGAGCCCCGATTCCCCGCGACCCCGCCGACGACTACACGCCCGAGGCGGCCGAGCGCCGGGCTCAGTTCCTTCGGGAGCAGACCGGCGTCGACCTGCACCACGTCCGACGACTGTCGTTCGATCCGCAGGTGCTGCCCGGCAACATCGAGAACTTCGTCGGCGTGGCCCAGGTGCCGATCGGCATCGCGGGCCCGCTGCGCGTCAACGGCGAGCACGCGCAGGGCGACTTCTACGTGCCGCTGGCCACCACGGAGGGGACCCTGGTGGCGAGCTACAACCGCGGCATGCGGGTCCTCACCGAGTGCGGTGGCGTCAAGGCCACGGTGGTGAAGCGCTCGATGCAGCGGGCACCGGTCTTCATGTTCAGCGACGCACGCGCGGCACGCGACTTCGGCGAGTGGCTGACGGCCAGCTTCGCTGCCATCAAGGCCGCCGCAGAGTCCACGACCAGCATCGGCCGGCTGATCGAGATCGAACAGTATCCGCTGGCGAACCTGCTGTACCTCCGCTTCAACTACACGACGGGAGACGCCGCCGGGCAGAACATGACCGGCAAGGCCACTCACGCCGCCTGCGAATGGATCCGGGAGACCCATCCGCTGCACCCGCAGTACCTGCTCTCGGGCAGCATGGACACCGACAAGAAGCACTCGGCGCTCAACACGCTGCGCACTCGTGGACGGCGCGTGGTGGCCGAAGTCGTGATCCGCAACGAGGTGCTGCAGCGCCTGATGCGCGTGGACACGAAGACCTTGTTCCGTGCCCGCCAGGTGTCGAACGCGGGCGCCCTGATGGCGGGAACGGCCTACAACGGCCCGCATGCGGCCAACGGCATTGCCGCCATGTTCATCGCGACCGGGCAGGACGTCGCCAACGTGGCGGAGTCGCATGCCGGCATCACGTACGCGCAGCTGCTCGAGAATGGCGACTACTACTGGTCGGTGACGCTCACCTCATTGATCGTGGCGACGTATGGTGGAGGCACGGGGCTTCCCACCCAGCGGGAGTGCCTCGAGATGCTGGACTGCTACGGCAAGGACAAGGCCGACCGGCTGGCGGAGATCGTGGCGGCCGTCGTGCTCGCGGGCGACGTGTCGCTCGGCAGCGCCGTGCTCGCGGGCGACTGGGTCACCAGTCACGAGCGGCTGGGGCGCAATCGACCCTGAGGGCGCCTCGCCCGTATCGTCGGCGTACAGGTCGTTGGCCGTCGGCTAGACCCCGTCGGTGAAGGCATCCATGGCCTGCGCGAAGAACCACTGGATCACGGACGGGTCGTCGCCGAGATTGATGCCGCTGCCGCCGTAGATGCCGCTGCTGCGGGGCGTCGGCTGCGGTGGCGTGCGTGCATAGGTCACGGCCTCCGCCAGGTCGCGATCGAAGGCCTCGACGACGCCGGGCTGCGTCTGCGGGCCGGTGACGCACATGTGGATCGCATCCGGTTTCTGCTGCCCATTGAAGCGCCAGCCGCGGGTCTTCATGAAGTCGTTGACGTGATAGACGTCGAACGCGTCCGACCGGAACGAGAAGCAGAAGGTCGGCCGTCCCATCAGGCGCAGTTCCTCGTGACGCTTCACGGACGCCTGCATCGCAAATGCGGTGTCGAAGATGCGCTTCGCGCGTTCGAGATACCCGCGCCGCCCGAGGCTCACCATCGACGCCCAGGTGGCAGCGATGAGCCCGCCGGAGCGGCTGCCGGCGAGACCGGGCGAGGCATACGCGCCACCCTTCCAGTCGGGACGCATGTAGTAGTGATGCTGCCGGTACGATTTGTCACGCCAGGCCAGCACCGACGTGCCCTTGAGTCCGTAGCCGTACTTGTGCGTGTCCGCCGAGATGGACGTGACCCCCGGCAACCGGAAATCGAACACCGGGATGTCCGGGTAGCCAAGGTCCTGGCCCCAGGGCAGGATCCAACCCCCGAGACAGCCGTCGACGTGCAGGCCCACGCCCCGCGCCACCGCCAGGTCCGAGAGCGCGGCAATCGGGTCGATGGTGCCGTACGGGTAATTACCCGCGGAGCCGATGATGACCACCGTCTGGTCGGTAATCGCCTCGCTCACGAAGTCCACGTCCACCTGTGTCGTTCCGGGATCGGTCGGAGCCACGATCACTTCGATGCCGAACAGGTGCGCCGCCTTCGTGAAGGCAGGATGCGCGGTCTCGGGCCAGATCATCTGCGGCCGGGCCACGCCGCGCATGGCCTTCGCATGGTCGCGATAGGCGAGCATCGCGTTCAGGATGCTCTCCGTGCCGCCGAAGCCCAGCGACCCGCAGGCCTGCTGCGACGGATGGGCGGCCGGGACGGCGTCGCCGTGCAGCATGTCGAGCGTCATGGCGATGATCTCGCTCTCGAAGCGCGTCATGCTCGGGCACATGTCGCGCTGCAGCGCGTTCATGTGGCTGAAGAGCCCGAACACCTCGTTGAGAAATTCGTAGTGTTCATGCTCGCCGCAGTAGATGGATCCCGAACAGCGGCCGTTCTCCCAGGCGCCGTCTTCGCGCTTCGCCATCGAGCGGAGCTGCTCGAGGACGGTGCCGCGATCGAGGCCCTGCTCGGGGAATTTCTTCACCACGCCATACTCGGCGGCGTAGGGATACAGGGCGCGCACCAGCATCTCGCGGTCCATGGCTATCGTCCCCCTGCTGCTTCAGGTCGCTCACGGCCTGTCATGATCTCGAGTGCCGCCGCATGCAGCGCGCGGTTTGCGGCGGCGATCACGGTTCCGCCCGCGAGCGGCGTCTTTCCCTGCAGGTCGGTGACGACGCCGCCGGCCCCTTCGATGATCGGCACCAGCGGCAGGATGTCGTAGGGCATCAGCGAGGCGTCCACCATCAGGTCGATGCTGCCCTGCGCGACCAGCGCAAACGCATAGCAGTCGCCGCCCCAGCGCTGCAGCCGGCAACGACGGGCGAGCGCGTCGTAGCGGTCCAGCAGCTCCGGCGGCTGCAACATGCCCGGGTGCGTGCTGTAGAGCACCGCGTCCGCCAGAGTGGCCTCGGTGCGGGTCCTGAGTGGCGTCTCGGTACCGCCCAGCCGCAGCCGCGCGCCCCGCTCGGGGTCGGCCAGCCAGGTCTCCCCGGTGAACGGCTGGTGCACGATGCCGATCTGTGGCCGATCCTCCACGACCAGGCCCAGCAGGATGCCCCAGGTCGGCATGCCGCTGATGAACGACCGGGTTCCGTCGATGGGGTCGATCACCCACCAGGTCGAGCCCTCGCCCACCGTGCCGTACTCTTCGCCGACGATCCGGTGCTGCGGAAAGGCCCGCAGCAAACGCTCGCGGATCAGTGCCTCGATCCGCTTGTCCGCCTGCGTCACGGGGTCGTAGCAGTCCCCGTGCCGCTTGTCCTCGACCGCGACCTGCCTGCGGAAATACTCGAGTGCGATCGGTCCGGCCTCGAGCACGGCGGCCAGGCCCACCTGCATGTAGCGATGCATGTCGGATTGCGTCACACCGGCGCTCCTGTTCGATTGAGGGCACGAAAGGTCGGCCGGTTGCGCCGGAAGGTCTCGACGAACTGCGCGGACAGGTGGTCGTAGAGGGCCCGGTGCGCCGGGTTCGGCTCGCAGGTGCGCTCGATCGGCACGCGGCGCTCGAAGTCGTCGAAGCCGAGCAGCCCCAGTCGCTGGAACGCAAGCATCCCCGCCCCGAGGCAGGTGATGAACTCCGGGTGCCTCGCCTGCTGCACGGGTGCATCCAGCACGTCGGCCAGGATCTGCGCCCAGGCGGGGGACGCTGCCGCGCCGCCGTAGAAGACGAAATGCGAAAAGCGTCGCCGTGCGAACTTCTCGACGGGATCCCGTAGCCAGCGCAGGTTCATCGCGACGCCCTCGAGAACCGATCTCGCCAGCTCGCTACGCGTCGTCGCCAGGCTGACGTTCAGGAAGCCGCCGCGCACGTGGTCGTCCGCGGCCGGGGCCATGGAGCCTCCGAGCCACGGCAGAAACAGCACCCCGCCACTGCCGGGCGGGGCCTCGCCCACTGCTCGCTGCAGGCGTTCGTAGCGGTTCGCGGCGGTCAGCGCCCCGAACGCATCGTTCGGATAAACGACACGATCGAGGAAGTGCTCCAGCGTATTCCCGCCGGTACCGTTCTCCGCCATGACGAAGTAGGTATCGGGTACAGGGCTCGGCAGGCTCAGTATCGCGTGGCGGATGTCGGTGCGCTTGAACGGTACGTGAGCGATCATCACGCTCGTGCTGCCGACTGAGATCGCGGCGTGATCGCCTGTGAACACCGCAGTGCCCATGCCGCCCGACTGGGTATCGTTCAGACCGGTCACGACCTTGGTCTGCGGCGACAGTCCAAGCTCGTCGGCTACCGCGGGCAGCAGGGTGCCGACCACCGCGTCGAGCGGCACGAGATCGGGCAGCTTGTCGCGATCGACCAGCGATTGGCGGACCAGGCCCGCGTGGTAATCCCGGGCGTCGAGCCGGCGATTATCCGTGGCCAGGTACATGAAGGCGGTGCACTGGTTGGCCGTTGCCCGGCCCGTGAGCCGGAGGGTCAGGTAGTCCATCGGCTCGAGGAACTTGTCGGTTCGCTCATAGATCTCAGGCCGCTCGAACTTGAAGTGGCGCAGGTGCGTCAGCGAGATGCCGCCTGCTACCGGTGGCAGGCCGTGCAGGCGCAGCCAGTTGATCAGCTGCGGCGGCGTGTCGGCGCGTCGCGGAAAGCCGTGCTTTCCGCGCAGTCTCGCGGTAGCGCCGCGCTTGTCGAGCCAGAGCACCATGTTGGCGGTGGGCCGGCCCTGCCGGTCGACCGGCACTACCGACGAGTACTGGCTGCTGCAGATGACCGCTGCCACGTTCCCCGGGGATACCCGACTCGCGCGCAGCGCCTCGCGGCAGGCGCCCATGGTGGCACTCCAGATGGCCTCCGGATCCTGCTCGACAGCCCCGCCCGCCAGATGCAGGGTCTCGACGGCCGCCCGGCCGACGGCCAGCAGTTCACCTTGCAGCGAGACGACCGCGACCTTGGGCCCGCTGGTCCCGAGATCGATGGCCAGTACACATGGAGAGGTGCCGGTCATCGAGGTGCCTGGGGACCCTCCGCGCCCGTTTTGCCGTTCCGGGTCAGGGCGTGTTCCAGATAGGCGAGGTGTATGCGCTCTCCTGGACAGTCGCGGGTACGTCCTCTGGCAATGCGTCCCCGAGGAATTACGAGTCGCAGGTTGTCCAGTTCGGCATCGGGATCTCGAACACCTGCACATAATAGATTACGCGCTGCCGCGGATCTAATGACGGATCCTTCCAACAGGCGTCGAGATGCAGGGCTCGGATGGAGTTCGTGTTCGTCGCCTCCCGCCCGTTCACGGTGTTCGCCACCTGCACCCTGCCCAGGCTTGCACCGTCCGGTTCGTGCATGGCTTGGATGAGGAGCGCCGGCTCGGGCAGCAGACTCAGCTGAGCGCCCACATCCGCCCGCGCGGCGCGGCTGATTGTTATCGGTTCTCGCGCAGGCGGCGTGGCTGCTCGATTCGCTTGAGCCACACCTCCCACGGATCCCAGGCGGTCGTGGTCGGTGCAAACGGCACGTCAGTGCCGGTCTTCGGCCCCGGGGCCACACGCCCGTCGTCCGGTGCGTGCCTGCGGCCCAGCCATGTCTCCTGAGGTTTCCCGTGGTTCATTGTTCTGCGTTCCTGCGTGGTCGATCCGCTTGTCCAGTCAAGCACGGCCAGATCGCATCGCGTCCGGTCGGCCTCGGCACCTGGAACAAGTCTGGTGCCTCAGCCTGTTCGTGGTCCAATGATTCCGGATTCGTGAATCGATAACCGGTGCGCATCGATCCCTCGACTTAATCCACCGTGCTCCAGGTGCTGTCGGGGTCGAACAACTCGATGGTCGTCACCACGGCGGCGGTGTCATCGCCGAGATCCTTCTCGTACACGGTGCCGTCCTGGTTGACCAGAAACGTCTTGACTCCGCTGACGCCATAATCGGCGGGCCAGGCGATCAGGGCAAAGCCGTTGATCAATCGGCCTTCCTCGAAGTACTCGATGGCGCCGCCCGGCGCATTCGAACCCTGCGCGTAGAGCATGCGGTAGTAGTAGCCGTGATAAGGCGTCGGCTCACCGCTGGCCGCACGGCGATAGCCCTCGCCCGCGGCCGCAGCCACGAACGGACCGGCAGGGCTCGACGGCTCGTCGTCCTCCGTGGGCCAGTAGAGCCCGTTCTGCCGGCCTTCGTCGCTGATCAGGTACGCGGCGAAGTATCCGGGCGGATTGCCATCGCGGCCCTCGGACGCGTACTCGTTCTGCGCCTCCACGAAACCGCGACTCACCTTGATGGCGCCAAGCTCGTTGTTGCCGACGCGGCGATAGATGATTTCGTCCTCGCCCGCAGCACCATCCAGGTACCAGCGGCCGTCGCGCTGGACGACCGGCACCGGCATTGGCCAGTCGTTCTCGCCCACCTCAAGTTCCATCCGGTCCGCGCCGTCGGCCGTGAGTTCGTGTCTGGCGCGGTAGGACTCGACGAACGTGGCTCGATCACTGGCATCGGCGACATCGTCCCCGGACGAGATCAGTTCATCACTGCCGGGCCCGAAGAGCAGTCTGAGCTCCGCGGTGTCCCCGGCCTCGAGGGCGGCCACCATCGCGTCGACCGCTTCCTGCGCCGTGGCAAAGGAACGATGATCGGCGGGCGCAGCCTGCTGCTTCGGTGCGCAGCCCGCGATGACAGCCGCAGCCATCAACGCGATGACGACACGGACGGCGGCGTTGGTATTCATATTGGTCCTCATGGATCTCTCCTAGCGCTTCTTCTTCGCCGCGCCCGCCTTGCTCTTGGCGCCCTGCGGCAGGCTCTGCTTGCCGCGCTGGCTCGCGGCCCGGTCCGCCGATCCACGCGCGCTGCCGGACGCCGCGGTGGCGCGGCCGGCAGACGCTCCCTGCTTGGCCGTCGGCATCGAAGCCGGCTTCGACACGCCCTTCGATTTCGCGGCCGTGGCGACGTCGGGTCGATTCGTGGCCGCCGATTTCGCCTTCGAGGCCGCCTCAGGTCGGCTCGCAGCCGCCGTCTTTGCCTTCGAGGCGGCTTCGGGCCGGCTCGCCGCCGCCGATTTCGCCTTCGATGCTGCCTCGGGCCGGCTCGCCGCCGCCGATTTCGCCTTCGGTGCCCCCGCGTAGCCGCGGTCCGCGGCCGCCGCCGGCACCTTGGCCCGCGCGGCCTCGGCATTCGCCGCGGCCTTGCCAGCCGTCGCCTTCGAGGCCGGCGGCAAGTTGGCTTTCGCGCGCGCGTCCGCGCTGGCGCCGGCATACCCGCCCTGACCCTTCCAGTCCTGCTTGCCCGCCCCAGTCGCGGCCTGGGAGGCGCGCTGCCTCGGCGCCTTCGCCTCCTGGTTCAGCTTTGCCAGCTCCGGGCGGTTCGGCTTCGCCCTGGTGATCGGGCTCTGCACCGAACTCGAACGCTGCTTGCCCGTCGGCCGGTCGTCGAAGTTGTTCCAGTAGTTGCTGTTCTTGTCCCTGTTGACCACCACCACGTTGTTGTTGCTGAGCACGTTGTTGTAGCTCGGCGGACGGTTGTAGTTGTAGCCCGGGCGGTAGCCGCCGCCATAGTTCGGCCTGTAGTAATAGGGCGGCGGCGGTGGCATGTAGCCGCCGTAGTAGTTCGGGTAGTAGTAGCCACCCTTCTTGTAGTAGTCGTCATCGTCATCGAAGATCTCGTTGACCAGGATGCCGGCTCCGAACGCCAGCAGGCCGGTCGTGACCAGGGTGCCGGTGCTGTGGCCTTTGTCCTGCTCTGCCACGGCCGTCGGCGTCGTCATCGGCGCCGGCGCTGTCGCGGCGGCAGGGGCCGGCGCGTAGACGGCCACCGGGTCGTACGTCGGGACGTACACGACCTCAGGGCTCGGTGGCGTGATGACGACCGCTTCCTGGCCGCCCTCCGACTGCGTCTCGACGTTCATCTGCTCGGAATCCTGCAGATTGCCCGCGTCCATCGCCTGCACGCGCAGCCGCTGGACGGCGCCCAGCACACCGACCTGGTCGTTGGTGAACGCCTGGCCGAGTTCGGCCGTCCAGCCCATCTCGAGGCACATCTGGTCGACGATCGCACGAAACTGCATCAGGCCGCGCATGGGGGGCGTGAAGCCCGCGGCCTCCGCCGCCTGGTCGAGCGCCTTGCCCTCGACCTCCGGATTGGCGATCAGCCAGTTGCCGGCGTCGAGCACCTCCTGCGGATTGGTGGACGCCATCAGGACCTGGGACAGCACCGGATCCGGATACAGGGCGACCGGGGCGAGCAGCGCCTCCAGGGCCTCCGGGCTCCAGGACTGGTCGGTGGCGGCTAGCGGTGCGGCCGCAGGGGCCGCATCGGCAGCGGGCGCAGCGCCTGCCGCTGCCTGCTCAGCCGTCGGGGCCGGTCCGGCCTGCGGTGGCGCGGGCTCTTTCGATCCGCAACCGGCCAGCGCAATGGCGGCGCTCACCGCCGCCGCAAGAAGCCATCCCTGCGACGCAATTCGTGCAGTTCCCATGCTCTCTCCCTCGTTGGCAGTGCGAATTCTGTCCGCGCCTGAAATGCGTTTTCGTAAACGCCAGCAGATAATTTTATAGCGTACGGCCGGCCGCGACGATGCAAAAAATTGACCGCTGGCAATCAGTTTGCTTATCAGGTACGCGGAGGTCGGTCCCGGACGCGACGGCTCTCTTGCCGCCTCTGTCCAGCGGATGACGGAAGGCCGGACCGTCGCAGCCCTCACGGCGTGTACCAGATCGGCGAACTCCAGGCCCGCTCCTGGGTGATCATCGGCACGTCGGGCGACATCGCGCTCCAGCGCTTGAGCGTCGGGTCCGTCATCATCTCGGGATCGCCCTCACGGATCAGGCTGATGATGCCCATGCCATCGGAGGGATCGGCCGGCCGATAGGCTTCGGACGGCGTGATCTGTTGTGCGCTCGTCGTGCCGGCAACCGCGAGAACGACCAGGCCGGACAACGTCGCAGGTCTCGTCATGGTGCCCCTCAGAACGCGAGGATGCGCTCGACCAGCCAGAACGCCGCTACCGAACCGATGACGTAGGCGACCGGCGTCCGGATCAGGGTCTCGGTGTGCCAGGGACCGCGCCGGCTGCGACTGTCCCGGGCAATGAACCGCGTGATGAGCGACAGCACGACCACGACGGCGGCAATGAACAGGAGCTGCCCCGCCTCGACGCCGACGTTGAAGAAGAGCAGTGCCAGCGGAATGTCCTGCTCGGGAAGACCGACTTCCTTCAGGGCGCCGGCGAACCCGAAGCCGTGCAGCAGGCCGAACACGAACGCGACGATCCACGGGGCCCGCGCGGCGAGGCCCGCATGGCCCTTGGCTCCGTGGATGATCTCCGCGGCGACGAACATGACGCTGAGCGCGATCGTGGCCTCGATCGGTGCCTGCGCGACATGCACCAGCCCGAGCGTTGCCGCGGCGAGCGTAATGCTGTGCGCAACCGTGAAGGCCGTGACCGTGACGACGAGCCGACGCCAGTTGCCGACCAGGAACAGCAATCCGAGCACGAAGAGCAGGTGGTCGACTCCGAGCAGAATGTGCTCGACACCCAGGACGAAATACGTCTTCGCGACCTGCAGGGCACTCGGCGCCGCCGTGACCTCGAACGACGCCTGCTCCGGCGTGAGGCGCACTGTCTGGGTCGTGCCGTCGAGGCGCTCGAGGCGTGCCAGCACGTCCGTGCGCGTCGCGCTCAATCCGTCGATCGACACCGTCTTGCCGACGAGTCCGCCCGGACAGGTTGCCTGGCATTGTAGCTGTCCTGCTTCTCGCCGCTGAAATACGTCCGGAGGATCGATTCCACGTTCATTCTGGTTCCTCGCCAACGTCTCGGATTCGCACTCCCGCAGAGCGCTCCTGCACGGCCAGGCGCTGGCGGCGACAGGCTTTCAGGGGATCGCGTGCGGTGCAACCCGGTCACGCCAGGGCATCGCCTGCTCGAGCTGCGCCGCAAGACTGAACAAGGTCGACTCGTCACCGGTCCTGGCCGTGAAGAGCATGCCCATCGGCAGCCCGTCCGCCGTCCAGTGCAGGGGCAGGGACATCGACGGCTGGCCCGTCACGTTGGCGACCATCGTGTACGGCGACGCCTCGAACACGGGCTCGAAGGCTTCGACGACCTTGTCTCGCTGGCTCAGCAGCGCCCCGGCTGGCAAGGCGGTGAGCAGTTTCAGCCCCTGTCGCTGCATCGGGCTCAGCTTGTAGGCGCCGATCGGCATCGGCGGCACGCCCACGGTCGGCGTGAGCAGCACGTCGAACGCCGATGCCCACGCGAGCCACTGGCGCGAGAAGGTCTGCATGGTCCACAGCGCCTCGGCGACCTCGGCCGCCGACTGGGCTTCGCCCATTTTCGCGAGGATCCAGGTGGCGAGTTCCACGTCGTCGCTCGTCGCCGCACGTCCGAGCAGGGTCGAGGCCATGCGCAGGGTCGCGGCGACATCGGCGGAAATGAGCGCTGCGTAGCTGCCGATGAAGGATTCCGGCGGCAGTGGCAGGCGGACCTCGACCACCTCGTGCCCGAGCCGCTCCAGGCAGGCCGTGGTCGCCTCGAGCGCCTTGCGATTCTCGGGGTGCAGCGTCTTGCCGAGCCCCGGGTCGAAGCTGAACGCGACGCGCATGCGCCCGGGTTCCCGGTGCATCTCCTCGAGAAACGGTCGCTCGGGGGCCGGCAGCTTCATCAGTTGCTGCGGGTAGTCGCCCGCCGTTGCATCGAGCAGTGCGGCGCTGTCGCGCACCGTCCGCGTGACCACGTGCTCGCCGATGAAACCCCACCACACGTCCGGCGCCTGGGGTCCGGTCGGATTGCGACCCCGGCTCGGCTTCAACCCGACCAGCCCGCAGTTCGAGGCCGGCGTCCGGATCGAGCCGCCACCATCGTTGGCATTCGCGGCCGGCACGATGCGTGCCGCGACGGCGGCCGCGGAACCGCCGCTCGAGCCGCTCGGCGTACGGTCGAGATTCCAGGGATTGCGGGTGGGTCCGAACAACTCGGGCTCGGTGACGTTGGTGACGCCGAGTTCGGGCGTGTTGGTCTTGCCAAAGATCACGAGCCCCGCTCTGCGGTAGCGTCGCGTGAGTTCCTCGTCTTCCGGCGGGACGAAGTCCTTGAAGAGCCGCGAGCCGCAGCGCATCGGCTCGCCCGCGCAGGCCGTCATGAGGTCCTTGACCAGGAACGGCACGCCGCTGAACGGTCCGGCCGGCAGGCCGGCCGTGAGCGCCTCGCGCGCGCGAGCCTCCATCAGGTGCACGATCGCGTTGATCTTCGGGTTCGCCTGGGAAGTGCGGGACAGCGCCTCGTCCAGCAATTCACTCGCACTGACCTGCCCACTGCTGACCAGTCCGGCAAGCCCGAGGGCGTCGTAGTCACCGTAGTCGCGGAATGTCATCCTGCCACCTCGCCTGGGGATGCTGGCGGCCGATGATCGCTTCTCCGTCGCCAGAAATCGACCTCAGTGCACCCCTGCGGACCTTGCCAAGCGGCGGGGCCGCACCGAAACTCCGCCCCCTGAGGACTGAGACCACCCGGGATCGAATCACCATGACCCACAGCGAACGACGCATGCGCCTGCTGCCATTCCTTGCGATCGCCCTTTGCGCCACGAGCACGGCGGCCCCTGCCAGCGCTGGATCGGCGGGCGATGCGGCGACGGTTGACGGCGCACGCGTCGCCGCGGCCGATGCCGAACCCCAGAACTGGCTGGCGCACGGCCGCACCTACGGCGAACAGCGCTACAGCCCGCTCAGGAAGGTCAACGACGCCAACGTGGACGGGCTCGGCCTCGCCTGGTCCTACGCGACCGGCACGACCCGCGGCCTGCAGGCCAGCCCGATCGTCGTGGACGGCACGATGTACACGACCGGTACCTGGAGCGTGGTCTATGCGCTGGACGCGAAGACCGGCCGCGAACTGTGGACGTACGACCCGGAAGTGCCGCGCGCCTGGGGCCGTTACCTGTGCTGCGACGCGGTCAATCGCGGCGTCGCGGTATGGAAAGGCGCCGTATACGTCGGCACGATCGACGGCCGGCTCGTGTCGCTCGATGCGAAGACCGGCGCGAAGCGCTGGGAAGTGAACACCATCGATCGCTCGAAGCCCTACTCCATCACCGGCGCGCCACGCGTGGTGAAGGGCAAGGTGCTGATCGGCAACGGCGGGGGCGAGTACGGCGTGCGCGGGTATTTCTCGGCGTACGACGCGGACACGGGCAAGCTCGCATGGCGTTTCTACACCGTCCCCGGCAACCCCAGGGACGGCTTCGAACACCCGGAACTGGAGCAGGCGGCGAAGACCTGGAACGGCGAGTGGTGGGTCGGCGGCGGCGGCGGCACGGTGTGGGACTCGATGGCCTACGACCCCGAACTCGACACCCTGTATGTGGGCACGGGCAACGGCTCACCCTGGGCGCGCGACATCCGTTCGCCGGGCGGCGGCGACAATCTCTATCTGTCCTCGATCCTGGCCCTCAACCCGGATACGGGCCGCCTCAAGTGGCATTACCAGGTGACGCCCGCGGACAACTGGGACTACACGGCCACCCAGCACATCATCCTCGCGGACCTCGTCATCGGCGGGAAGCCGCGCAAGGTGCTGATGCAGGCGCCGAAGAACGGCTTCTTCTATGTGATCGACCGCGTGACGGGCGAGTTGCTGTCGGCCGACAAGTACATCCCGGCGACCTGGGCGAGCCACGTGGACCTGAAGACCGGGCGACCGGTCGAATCGCCGGAGGCGAACTACAGCAAGGAGACGCGCCTGATCGTCCCCGCGGCGTTTGGCGGCCACAACTGGCACCCGATGGCCTACAACCCGCAGACCGGTCTGGTCTACATCCCCGCGATGCAGCCGATGGGCATCTACCCCCCGTCGGAGGAGTTCAAGCGCACCGGCAAGTACTCCCGCCGCGACATGTTCTGGAATCCCGGCATCGACTGGAATGCCTATACCGATACGATCTACGCACTGATGGAGAAACTCGGCGGAGCGCTGCCGCCGGATCGCGGCTACCTCAAGGCCTGGGACCCGATCGCGAGGAAGACGGTCTGGGAAATCGAGCACCCGGCGTTCTGGAACGGCGGCCTGCTCACGACGGCGGGAAACCTGCTGCTCCAGGGCACGGGGGACGGCCGCTTCGTCGCGTACGCGGCGGACAGCGGCAGGATCCTCTGGGCCGTCCCGACCCTGGTCGGCATCATCGCGCCGCCCGTAACCTACGAGGTGGACGGCGAACAGTACGTCGCGGTGATGGCGGGATACGGCGGCGCCGGCGCCGTCACTGGCGGCGACCCGCGCACCATGGCCTCGGCGAAGTACGTGAACGAGGGCCACGTGCTCGCGTTCAAGCTCGGCGGCAAGGCACCGATGCCGCACATCGCGGAGAAGAACGCCGCGATTCCGCAGCCACCAAAGCTCGAGGCGACGGCAGCGCAGGTCGAGAACGGAAAATACAAGTACGGGAGCACCTGCATGGTCTGCCACGGTGCGCTCGTCGTCTCGGGCGGCGTCCTGCCCGACCTGAGGATGCTACCCGCCGAGAAGCACGCGATCTTCAAGGAAATCGTCTACGACGGCGTCATCCACGGCGCTGGCATGCCACGCCTCGGCGACCTGCTCAGCGAGCAGGATGTGCGCGACATCCAGGCATTCGTCATCTCGCGGGCGAACGAGGATCGCGCGGCGACGGCAAAACCCTGAGCGCCCGCAAACGGGTCACGGCGCGACGGCGCATGCCGCGGCGCGGCGGCCGCCCGCGCGGCATCGTGCGGGCGGCGGAATCCCGTTACTCAGTTGTTCTTCGCCCCCTGTTCGACCCAGCGCCGGATCGTGAGGATCTCGGCGTCCGTCGGCTTCGTGGATTCGCCGTGCGGCATGCGCAGCGACGGGTCCACGCGACCCTCGATGAGCATGACGAGCACGCTCGTCAGCGCGTCACCGGGCAGCACGACCGGACCGAACTGCGTGCCCTCCATCAGTGACTCGTAGCTCTCGAGTTCGAATCCACTCACCACGTAGCCGGCCTGGCCGGGCATGTGGCAGGACTTGCAGTACTTGTCGAGGATGGGCACGACGTCCTTGCCGTAGCTGACGGCTGGCGTGCGGTCGCACGCGGTCGCCGCCAGCAGCGACACGGCCAGGACAGGCAACCAGGCGAGGCGCTTCGGAGTCATCACGGGCACCCTGTGCGAATGGCGGTACTCCTAAAGCTGTGCCGCTCCCCCGCCGCCATCAATCCGAGGATCTACGTAAGGCGCACCTGCCGGAACGTCAGGTTGATGCGCTCCCCGACCGCGATTCGAGTCTTGGGCACCGCGTGCAGCCAGTGATGCTGCGTGGATCCAGACATGCACAGCACGCTCCCATGCGGCAACGGAAGCTCGATCCTGAGCTCGCGACGCCGCCGGTGGCGCAGGCAGAAGCGTCGCGTCGCGCCGAGCGACACGGATCCGATAACCGGGTCGGGGCCCAGTTCGGCCTCGTCGTCGGCATGCCAACCCATGCCATCCGCGCCGCTGCGATAGAGATTGAGGAGCACGGAGTTGAACGTGGCGCCCGTAAGAGCGGCGACGCGGACGCGGACGCGTTCCAGCGCCGGCGTCCAGGGTCTCGGCAGATGCCGGGTGCCGGAATAGGTATAGACCGCGCCCGGATCGCCGTGCCACGCCACCAGCCTCGGAACCGGCCGGGGGCGGCCGAAGATCACGATCTCCTCCTGCTGCCAGTCGATCGTCCGGCGGAGTTCGGCGAGCAGGCGGTCGGCTTCACCCGCGGCGAACGCAGCGGGCCACAGTCGCGCCTGCCCCTCGACCAGGGGCAGGTCGACGCAAGGCGTCGAGGACACGGCGACTTCTTCGCTCATCGCCGCCGAGCGTAGCGCCGGTCGAGACCCGGCGCATCCGGTCACGCGCTGGCGTCGCGAATGGCGTGATTGGCAAGCGGCGTTGACCGGGTACAGAATGTTGCGTCGCAGCGCGACCCGAGATCCGCCATGCCTAGTTTCCGCGCCCGCCTGCTCAATCGGTTCCTGCGCCTCACGACGAAGTCGAGGTGGCGCCCGGGGCTCGACATCCTCGAGGTCCGCAGGCATGCGGCGAAGATGGACGCCCGGCTCGGCCGGTTTGCGCCACCCATTACCATGGAATCGGTGGCGATCGACGGCGTCCCGGCGACCTGGTTCGGCGAGCCGGCGCTGTCGAGCAAGGGCACCCTGCTCTATCTGCACGGCGGCGCCTGGTGCCTGCACCTGCCGGCCGTCTATCGCCGGCTCGCGACGACGCTGGTCGAACTGACCGGGATGCGCGTATTGCTCGTGGATTATCGGCTCGCGCCCGAGCATCCGTTCCCGGCGGGCATCGACGACTGCTTTGCCGTCTATCGCTGGCTGGTAGAGCAGGGCTACACCGAGCGCCCGTTCGCGCTGGCCGGGGACTCCGCCGGCGGCAGCCTGTCGCTGGTGACGCTGATGCGTGCCCGTGATGCCCTGCTGCCGCTGCCCGACTGCGCGGCGCTGCTGTCGCCCTCGACGGACCTGACGATTTCCGGACCGTCCTCGCGCTACAACGCCGAGGCCGACCCCATGTTCTCGCCCGCCGCCAGCGACCTGCTGCCCGACACCTACTGCCCCGGGCAGGACCGCGGCAACCCGCTCCTGTCGCCCCTGTTCGGCAACTGGAACGGTCTGCCGCCATTGCTGTTCCACGCGGGTTCGACCGAGATGCTGCTCGACGATTCCGTCCGGGCGCAGGACCGTGCCCGCCAGGCCGGCGTCGATGCCGAGATCGAAGTCTGGGTCGAGCTGCCGCACGTGTTTCACGTCTTTACCTGGATTCCGGAATCACGCCTCGGGCTCCGCGCGGTCGCCGAATTCATTCTCGACAAGTCGGTGCGCCATCGGGCGGCCACGGCCGGACGGCTGAGCGCGGGCATGTCCGTGACCGAGGCGCTGGCGCCGTCGCTGCTCTGAGTCGCCGCAGCGCGCGCGCGTCACTTCATGGCACCACAGGCGGCTCACGCACGAATCGGGCGACGGCATCGAGCGCCCGGTCGGCATCCGCCAGCATTCCGGCGTTCAGCTGGAAGACGTGCCAGCGTCGCGGGTAGACCTCGAGACGCGCCGGTACGCCCGCCGTCTGCAGGCCCTGGAAGAGTCGACGCGAGTCCCCGAGCAGCAACTCGTCGCTGCCGGCCTGCACGAGTGTCGGCGGCAGGCCGCGCAGGTCTGCCGCAATGGGTGAAACGAGGGGATCGAGCGGGTCCCGCCCCGCGAGGTAGGCGTGAGAGCACTCCTCGAGCCACGGCCGCGTGAGCATGACCTCGCCCGACGGGGGCGGTGGAAGATGATCGAGTGTCAGGTCGACGAACGGCGAAAACAGCACCAGCGCGCGCGGCAAGGGCAGTCCCGTGTCGCGCAGGGTCAAGGCCAGTGCGAGGGTCAGCCCGCCGCCCGCGGAGTCCCCCGCGATCACGAGATCCCGCGCGTCCAGTCCCCCTTGCAGCCACGCGCGGGCGGCGGCGGCCGCATCGTCCAGCGCCGCGGGAAACGGATGCTCGGGGGCCAGGCGGTAGTCGACGGCGAACACGCGGGCCGCGCAGCGGGTCGCGAGATGGCCGGTGATCGTGCGGTGGGTCGCCGGCGTGCCGACGCAGTAGCCGCCGCCATGCAGGTAGAGCAGCCCGAGCCGGGCAGCGGATTGTCCGGGAACCTCGACCCACTCGCCCGGAATGCCCCCCAGGTCGCCGGGCGTGAAGCTCACGCCGCGCGGGGGCAGCGACAGTCGGGCCAGGTATCCGAGGCGACGGCGCTGCTGCCCGACCGGGCGGCCGGCGCGGAACGTCGTCATGACCGTCGCGCGGGTCACTGAGCGCAGCAGGCCGGCGATGATCCGCTGGCCGGGGGATTCGGCCCGCACCGGCACCGCCTGCGTCGCCTCCGTCATCGGGCCTTCAGGAGTCCGCAACACATGGGGGCCGCATTGTTCCGCGGCGAATCACCGCCGTCCACCCGGCGCCAGGCGCGCTCGTGGAAGTAGAAGGCCACCGTGTTGGCCAGCGGCTCGATGAGGCCGATGCCGGTGGCGATGGCCAGCGAACCCGTCAGTGCATAGGCGACGCCGAACGCGACAGCGAAGTGCAGCACGGCAAAAGAAGCGGTCTTGAGCAGGTCTCGCGGCAGGGTGCGCATCGTTTCTCCTCCCCGGGGCCGGTGGCAGGACACCGGGGCAGGATGCCCGCGAGACGTTGATTGATCCAATCGATTGATCGGATCATATTCATAGACATTCTGGATGACGCAGGCATCCCGCGCCGGACGGACGGCGGTCAGTGCTCGCCCAGGCCCGCCAGCACCTCGATGCGCGCCCGCACGATGCCCCGGCGAAGCATGCCGATCTCCTCGGCGGCGGCACGCGACAGATCGGCGATGCGCTCGCCAATGTGCGGCCCGCGGTCATTCACCCGCACGACGACGCTGCGCCCGTTCCTCAGGTTCGTCACCCGTACGCGGGTGCCGAAAGGCAGCGTCGGGTGCGCCATCGTCAGGGCCTCGACGTCGAAGAGTTCGCCACTGGCCGTGGGCCGTTCCTGGAACCGGGCCCCGTACCAGGACACGAGCCCCTCCTCCACGCTCGCCCGTGCCACGCCGAACGGCAGCGCCAGTGCAAGGATGGCCAGCGCCAGCATGCCCCGCGGACGCGAGAGCCGCGGCGGGCGATGGTCGGAGCGTTCGTTCCTTTGGGTCATATCGGTAGAAATACTCGTGACTGGGCGCAACGGTGGTCCCACAGCCACGCCCCGGTCAAACCCGGCTCTCGGTTCGGTGACACGAGTCACGGGCCTCCCGGCAGCATTTGCAGGCCGGCCGATGAGACCCCTCAGAACCCAGAGGAGTTCCTTCCTACCGGCGGCCAGGCTTGTCTGCCCAGGCCGAAGAAAGTCGCTAACACTCTGTTTATATTGATCTTATTTCCGCTAAGGCGCCTTCGGCGCCTTGCGGCGCCGGAAGAACCAGATGAGGAGCGCGGCACCGGCGACCGAGGCGATGATCCCCGTCCATCCAGGCAGGTGAACAAACCGGCCGACCAGTCCACCGAGGAAGGAGCCTGCCACGCCATAGCCGATAGTCGGCAGCCAGCCCATGGCGTCCGGTCCGGGCAGCACCCAGCGCGCCAGCGCGCCGACGACCAGTCCGCTCAAGGCCACGATGACCAGGAACAAGCCTATTCCGACTCCGACGACGGTGCCTGTGGTACCGGGTTCCATGACGTACTCCTGATTGCTCGTGTTCGGGAATCCCCTGGGAGGCGAAAGTATAGGTGACTCAAGGATTTGCGCCACCCCTGGACGGGCAGGCGCAGGCGGCCGGCAGGGTTGTCGGCAAGCACCTATGCTGCAGTGCATTGACGACGGACAGTCCACGTGTCATATGGATGTCGTATCCGTGAGATCGTCGCCACAGGCAGGGGGTCCGGCTCCAACCCGCCGAGGCCTCTGTGCGCCCCTGAGCGACTCATTTGGCAAGACGGCAGGCCACACCGATGACCACCACCCAGCGTCCCGCCCACCTGCGCCCCGAGAAGCAGGGTCTCTACGACCCCAGTTTCGAGCACGACGCCTGCGGACTCGGCTTCGTGGCCAACATCAAGGGGCACAAGTCGCATCGCATCCTCGAGCAGGCCATCCAGGTCCTGAAGAACCTCGATCACCGGGGCGCCTGCGGCTGCGAGATCAATACCGGCGACGGCGCGGGCGTGCTCATCCAGATGCCGCATGCGTTCAACGAGGAGATCTGCAGGAAGGCCCGCATCGCCCTGCCGGCCGCGGGCGAGTACGGCAGTGGCATCATCTTCCTGCCCCGCAACCCCACCGTGCGGCGCCAGATCGAACAGAAGTTCGAGCAGGTCGTGCAGTCCGAGGGCCAGCACGTCATCGGCTGGCGCACGGTCGCGACCAGCAACGGCATGCTGGGGGAAACCGCTCGCTCCTGCGAACCCTTCATGCGGCAGGTCTTCATACGCCGCGATCCGTCACTCGTCGACGAGCTCGACTTCGAGCGCAAGCTCTACGTCATCCGCAAGCGCGCGTACAACGAGATCCGCACCTCGACGATGGCGGGCGCCGAGTACTGGTACGTGGTGAGCCTCTCCTGCCGCACCTTCGTCTACAAGGGCATGCTGCTTACCACGCAGCTCGACCAGTACTTCACGGACCTGCACAACCCGCTGATCGAGACCGCGATGGCGCTCGTTCACTCGCGCTTCAGCACCAACACCTTCCCGAGTTGGGACCGGGCCCACCCCTGCCGCTACATCGCGCACAACGGCGAGATCAACACGGTGCGCGGCAACGCCAACTGGATGCACGCACGCGAGGCGCGGTTCGAGTCCGAAGCCTTCGGCGACGACATCGAGAACATCCGCCCGATCATCAACCCGAACGGCAGCGACTCGGGAATGTTCGACAACTCGCTCGAGCTTCTCTACCTCGCCGGCCGCTCGCTGCCGCACGCGGTGATGATGATGATTCCCGAGCCGTGGTCGAACCACGAGGCCATGGACGACGACAAGCGCGCCTTCTACCAGTACCACTCGAGCCTCATGGAGCCGTGGGACGGTCCCGCGTCGATCGCCTTCACGGACGGCAAGCAGATCGGCGCCGTCCTCGACCGCAACGGCCTGCGTCCGTCGCGCTATTACGTGACCCGCGACGACCTGGTGATCCTGGCCTCGGAGGCCGGGGTGCTCGACGTCCCGCCCGAGGACGTCGTGGAGAAGGGGCGGCTGCAGCCGGGTCGTATGTTTCTCGTCGACACCGAGCAGGGACGCATCATCGACGACGAGGAGATCAAGCGCACCATCGCGACCCAGCGACCCTACCGCGAATGGCTCGACGAGTACCTCGTCCACATCGACGACCTGCCCGCCGCTCCCGAGGTCCCGGCCCCGGACCCTGACACGCTGCTGCAGCGGCAGATCGCCTTCGGCTACACCTTCGAGGACGAGCGCGTCGTGCTGACGCCGATGGCGCGCGACGGTGTCGAGGCCGTGGGGTCCATGGGCAACGACACGCCGCTCGCCGTCCTCTCCAACAAGCCGCGACTGCTCTACGACTACTTCAAGCAGCTGTTCGCGCAGGTCACCAACCCGCCGATCGACTGCATCCGCGAGGAGCTCATCACCTCCGCGGAAACGCGCCTCGGGTCCGAGGGCAACCTCCTGAACCCGCAGCCATCCGACTGCCGGCGACTCGAGATCAAGTGGCCGATTCTCACCAACGAGGAGTTCGCCAAGGTCCGCCGCATGGACCTGCCGGGACTGCGCGTCGGCGTGCTGCCGATCCTCTTCCGCGTCACGCGCGGCGAGAAGGGCCTGGTGAAGTCCATGGAGGAACTGCGCCTCATGGCCCGCCGCCTGATCGAGGAGGAGGAGGTCAACGTCCTCGTCCTGAGCGACCGCGGCGTCAACAAGGAGTTCGCGCCGATCCCGTCGCTGATGGCGGTGGCCGGGCTGCATCACTTCCTGATCCGCGAGGGCCTGCGCACGCGCGTGAGCCTGGTGCTCGAGACCGGCGAGGCCCGCGAGGTGCATCACTTCGCGCTGCTCATCGGCTACGGCGTCAGCGCCATCAACCCCTACGTCGCCTTCGAGACGATCGACCGCATGATAGGCGAAGGCATGCTCACGGGCATCGACCACCGGACGGCGTGCCGGAACTTCGTCAAGGCGGCCGCCAAGGGCGTGATCAAGGTCGCCTCGAAGATGGGCATCTCCTCGCTGCAGAGCTACCGCGGCGCGCAGGTGTTCGAGGCCGTGGGCCTGCGGCAGGACGTGATCGACGAGTACTTCAGCTGGACCTCGTCGCGCGTCGGCGGGGTCGGCACCGACGTGATTGCCCAGGAAGTGCTGATCCGCCACCAGGCAGCCTTCCCCGAGCGCCCGCTCGAGCGGCACACGCTGCCCGCGGGCGGCCAGTACCAGTGGCGCGCCGAGGGCGAGTACCACCTCTTCAACCCGGAGACGATTCATCGCCTGCAGAAGGCAGTGCGCACCGGCAGCTTCCCGACCTTCCGGTCGTATTCGCAGCTGGTCAACGAGCAGGCCACCAACCTCTGCACGCTGCGTGGCCTGCTCGAGTTCAAGTCGGGCGACGCCGTGCCCCTCGACGAGGTAGAGCCGGCCGAGGACATCATGCGTCGCTTCAAGACGGGCGCGATGTCCTACGGGTCGATCAGCAGGGAGGCGCACGAAACGCTGGCCATCGCCATGAACCGCATCGGCGGCAAGAGCAACACCGGCGAGGGCGGCGAAGACCCCGAGCGCTTCGTGCCGCTGCCGAACGGCGACTCCCGGAACTCCGCGATCAAGCAGGTCGCCTCGGGGCGCTTCGGCGTCACCAGCGAGTATCTGGTCAGCGCCCGGGAGATCCAGATCAAGATGGCGCAGGGCGCCAAGCCTGGGGAGGGCGGCCAGCTGCCCGGCTCCAAGGTCTACCCGTGGGTCGCCAAGACGCGCCACACGACGGCCGGCGTGGGACTCATCTCGCCGCCGCCGCACCACGACATCTATTCCATCGAGGATCTCGCCGAGCTGATCCACGACCTCAAGAACGCGAACCGCGAGGCACGTATCAGCGTGAAGCTGGTCGCGGAGGTTGGCGTCGGCACGATCGCCACGGGCGTCGCGAAGGCGCACGCAGACGTCGTGCTGATCAGCGGTTTCGACGGCGGCACCGGCGCATCGCCGCAGACCTCGATCACGCACGCCGGGTTGCCCTGGGAGCTCGGCCTCGCCGAGACGCACCAGACGCTCGTGCTCAACAACCTGCGCAGCCGCATCGCGGTGGAAACGGACGGCCAGCTCAAGACCGGCCGCGACGTGGCCATCGCCGCGCTGCTCGGCGCGGAGGAGTTCGGTTTCGCCACCGCCCCGCTGGTGGCCACCGGCTGCATCATGATGCGCGTCTGCCACCTGAACACCTGCCCGGCCGGCATCGCCACCCAGGACCCGCGCCTGCGCGAGCGGTTCAAGGGCAAGCCCGAGCACGTCGTGAATTTCATGCGCTTCGTGGCCGAGGAGATGCGCGAGATCATGGCCCAGCTCGGCTTCCGCACGGTCGAGGAGATGGTCGGGCGGGTCGACAAGCTCGAGCCGCGCGCGGCCATCGAACACTGGAAGGCCCGCGGCCTCGACTTCTCGAACCTGCTCTATGCCCCCGAGGTGGACCCGGACTGGGGGCGGTATTGCCAGGACGAGCAGGATCACGGCCTCGACCGCTCGCTCGACGTGACGGTGCTGCTGGATCTATGCCGGCCCGCCATCGAGCGCGGCGAGGAAGTGGTCGCTGACCTGCCGATCCGCAACGTGAACCGCGTGGTCGGCACGATCACCGGCAGCGAGATCACGCGCCGGCACGGCGCGAAGGGACTGCCGGAGGACACCGTCCGGCTGCACTTCCGTGGCTCCGCCGGCCAGAGTTTCGGCGCCTTCGTCCCGCCGGGAATGAGCCTGTCGCTCGAGGGCGACGCGAACGACTACCTCGGCAAGGGACTGTCGGGCGGCAAGATCGCGGTGTTCCCGCCCCGCGAGTCCACGTTCACCGCCGAGCAGAACGTCATCGTCGGCAACGTCGCCCTGTACGGTGCGACGAGCGGCGAGGTGTACATCCGTGGCGTCGCCGGCGAGCGATTTTGCGTGCGCAACAGCGGCGTCCACGCCGTCGTCGAGGCCGTGGGCGACCACGGCTGCGAGTACATGACCGGCGGACGGGTGGTCATCCTCGGCTCGACCGGTCGGAATTTCGCCGCCGGCATGTCCGGCGGAATCGCCTACGTGCTCGACGAGCACGGGGATTTCGCCAGCCGGGTCAACGCCCAGATGGTGAGCCTCGAGCGCCTCGAGGAGGAGGCCGAGATCACCGCGTTGCGGCGCCTCGTCGAGCGCCACCTGGCGCACACGTCGAGCAGTCGTGCGCGGCAGGTGCTCGATGCCTGGGAGGACATGGTGCCGAAGTTCGTGAAGGTCATCCCGCGCGACTACCAGCGCATGCTGGCCGCCATCGCCCGCGCCGAGGAGCAGGGGCTCGTCGGCGAGGAGGCGATCATGATGGCGTTCGAAGAGAACGTCCGGGACCTGTCACGGGTCGGGGGCAACTGAGCGGGCCCGCCGGCCCCGGATGACGACGATGGGAAAGCCAACAGGATTCATCGAGTACCTGCGCGAGCTGCCGATCGATCGCGCGCCCTTGCAGCGGCTCGCGGACTGGAAGGAGTTCCATCCGCACCTCGAGGAGAAGCGGCTGCGTCAGCAGGGGGCGCGCTGCATGGACTGCGGCGTGCCGTTCTGCCACACGGGCAAGCTCATCAGCGGCATGGCGTCCGGGTGCCCGATCAACAACGTGATCCCGGAGTGGAACGACCTCGTCTACCGGGGGCTGTGGCGCGAGGCGCTCGACCGCCTGCACATGACGAACAACTTCCCGGAGTTCACCGGACGCGTGTGCCCCGCGCCGTGCGAGGGCTCGTGCGTGCTGGGGATCAACGACCCGCCGGTCACCATCAAGAACATCGAAGCCGAGATCATCGACCGCGGCTGGGACGAGGGCTGGGTGCTGCCCGAGGCGCCGAAGGCCCGCACCGGCAAGCGCGTCGCGGTCATCGGTTCCGGCCCCGCAGGCCTTGCGGCGGCGGAACAGCTCAACCGGGCCGGCCACCTGGTGACGGTGCTCGAGCGCGAGGACCGCGCGGGCGGCCTGCTGATGTACGGCATCCCGAACATGAAGCTCGACAAGCGTGCCGTGGTGCTGCGCAGGCTCGAGCTGATGGAGCGCTCGGGCATCAAGTTCATCTGCAATGCGAACGTCGGCGACAACGTCGAGGCACAGCTGCTGCTGCGGGACTTCGACGCCACCGTGCTCTGCACGGGAGCCACCCAGCCGCGCGACCTGCCCATCGAGGGTCGCGCGCTCACGGGCGTGCATTTCGCGATGGACTACCTCACCGCGAGCACCCGGGCGCTGCTCGATGGCGGGCCGGACAAGAGCCCGCTGCACGCGCGGGGCAAGGACGTCGTCGTCATCGGCGGCGGCGACACAGGGACGGATTGCGTCGGTACGTCGCTGCGACAGGGCTGCAGGAGCCTGCTGCAGATCGAGATCATGGCCCGGCCGCCGCTCGAGCGCGCTGCAGACAATCCCTGGCCGGAATGGCCCAAGGTGTATAAGGTCGACTACGGTCAGGAGGAAGCGGCGGCGAAGTTCGGCAGCGATCCCCGCGTCTACCTGACGACCGTGAAGAAGTTCGTCGGCGACGCCGGCGGGCAGTTGCAGGAGATCGTCACCGTGCAGGTGAAATGGGAGCGCAACGACAGGGGTCAGTTCGCACCGGTCGAGGTGCCGGGCACGGAGCAGACCCGCCCGGCGCAGCTGGCGCTGCTCGCCATGGGGTTCCTCGGCCCCGAGCAGTCGCTGCTCGGGGAACTCGGCATCGAGCGGGATCCGCGCAGCAACGTGCTGGCGGAGCACGGAAAGTATGCGACGAACCTGAAGGGCGTCTTTGCGGCCGGCGACTGCCGCCGCGGGCAGAGCCTCGTCGTGTGGGCGATCAACGAGGGCCGGGGCGCGGCCCGTGAATGCGATCGCCACCTGATGGGGCGCACGGAGCTGCCGTGACCGGCGAAGCGGATTCAAGCGTCGTCGTGACGGGTGCCTCGCGCAGGCGGCTCGACGAGCGGCAGCCGCGTGGATTCGGCCTGTCGATCGCGTTGTGGCTGGTGATGGGCTTTGCACTCGTCATTGCCGCGTTCGTGACCGGAAGCCTGCTCGCGAAGCACGGCACCCGCGTCGCCACCGACGAACTGGTGCGGGTGCAAGGCGCGATCGAGCCGCTGACCCGCACGGCCCGCGAACTCGGCGAGAGCGCGGCCACATTCGACCGCGCCGTGCTGGCGTTCCTCGGCACCGATTCCGAGGAGAACCGTGCCGTGATGGTGGCGGCGGGCGAACGGCTGTCGAACGGCTTCAACCATGCGCCTGATGCCGACGACGACACCACGCAGGACCGCCCCCTCGGCGCCGACATCGCCGAGCATCAGGCGCTGGGATTCCGGCTCGCGGGCCTGCGACAGGCGAGACGGGCGTCGCTCGGGAAGCTGGAGAAGGTGTACCAGGAACTCACGCGGCGCGTCAGCGCGGGCGGCAGCGCAGGCGTTCGCGTCGGCGAGACCGTCCTGACGCGACCGGCCATGCAGGAACTCGCGACCGCGCTCGACGCGGCGCGCACGGACGCGCTCCACGAACCCGACCTCGAATCGGCACAGGCCCTGCGGGAAACGCGGGGCGAGGCCCGGTTCCGCAAGGTGCTCGCGATGCACGACGAGGAGCTGCGCCAGTCGCCGGGCGTGGCGTGGCTGGCGCTGGTGCAGGAGGACTTCGACACGGCGGTACGCCTGAGGCGATCGTCCCACTCGCTGCGCACTGAAATGGACGCGGGGCGTGCGGAGTTCACCCTCGCCGGGGAGGCGCTGGCGAACAGGATTCGCGAGCAGTACGAAGTCCCGGCCTGGAGCCGGTTCGCGGACGCCACGGCATCGGCCACGTCGGCCCTGCAGCGCGCGGAGCAGGACGTCACCGACGCCACGGCCAAGGCGATCCTCGCCGCCCTGCTGGTGCTCGCGATTACGGCGATCCTGATCACGTGGCCGATTCGCCGCCTCACCGCCGGTGCGCGGCGGCTGGCGGCGGGGGACCTCTCGACGCGCGTGCGTCGCGGCGGCGCGAGCGAGGTCGATGCACTGGCGCGCGCCTTCAACCAGATGGCGGCTGAACTCGACAGCGCAGAGCGCGAGGTGCGCAGCTACCAGGCGCAGCTCGAGCAGCGCGTGACCGAGCGGACGCAGCAGCTGCGACACCTCGCCGACCACGACCCGCTCACCAACCTGCCGAACCGCCGACAGCTGTTCCAGTACCTGAGCGACCGCATCGCGGAGGCGACGGTGCGGGGCGAGCGGATTGCCGTGCTGTTCCTCGACCTCGACAACTTCAAGACCGTCAACGACAGCCTCGGGCACGAGTTCGGCGACCGAGTGCTGACCGAGATCGGTGACCGACTGCGCCTGCTGACCGGCGAGGGCGGCTTCATCGCCCGGCTTGGCGGCGACGAGTTCACGCTCGTGTTCCCGTTCTCGGGCTCCATCGTCGAGATCGAGTCCCGTGCCGAGACGCTGGTCAGCCAGTTCCAGCGGCCGCTGCACGTGGACCGCCGCGAGATCGCCGTCGGCGTGAGCTGCGGTGCGGCCGTCTTCCCCGACCATGGCGGCGACGCTGCCTCGCTGCTGCGCGCGGCGGACGCCGCCCTGTTCCGCGCCAAGGAACTCGGCCGCAACCGGCTCTGCACCTACGACCCCGCGCTGCTGGTGGCGGCGTCGAACCGCTTCCGTGTCGAGCAGGCCCTGCGCCGGGCCATCGACGCCGGGGAGTTCGTGCTGCACTACCAGCCGCAGGTGTGCCTCGGTCGGCTCGAGGCCACCGGAGTGGAGGCGCTGCTGCGCTGGAAGCAGAGCGACTCGGTCATCGTCTCGGCCGGCGAGTTCATCAGCATCGCGGAGCAGTCGGGTCTGATGCTCGACCTGAACGACTGGATCCTGGAGCAGGCGGCCCGCGACGTTCGCGCCTGGCGCGATGCGGGCTGGGCGAATGCCCGCGTCGCGATCAACGTGTCGGCGCAGCAGTTCATGTCCGGAGACTTCATCGGCGACTTCGAGCGGCTGCTCGCGCGCCACGGACTGCCACCCGACGCCATCGAGCTCGAGCTGACCGAGAACATGCTGCAGACCGGCGCCATCACCGTCGAGACGCTGCGGGCCCTGCGGCTCCTCGGCATCGCGACTGCGCTCGACGACTTCGGCACCGGCTATTCCTCGCTCACCTCGCTGGAGCAGTTGCCGCTGAGCCGGGTCAAGCTCGATCGCAGCGTGCTCGCCGAGGTGGACTCGAACCCGCGGGCCGCCTCGATCGCCAACTCCATCATCGCCCTGAGCCGCAGCCTCGGCCTGCAGGTGACGATCGAGGGCGTGGAGCGGCCGAGCCAGCTCGATTTCCTCTCGGCGAGCGGCGACGTCAACGTGCAGGGCTTCCTGATCGCCCGCCCCACCGACGCGGACAGCATCCTCGAGATCGTGCGCAACATGGGTCCGCGCATTCGCGCGCTGCTCGCGACCGCGGAGCGCGGTCGCCTCGCGCCCCTGCCGGGCGACCTGGACGGCACGATCCGCCGCCTGCGGCGGCGGCCCCCGGCGGGCGGGGCGGCTACGTCGACCTGAAGGCGCAGGCCTTCCAGGCCTTGCGCTCGCGGATCCTGCCGAGAAAGGCCTTGATCGCCGGATAGGGCTCGATGTACTCGCCGGCGAGCGCCAGCGCATCGAACATCGGCCCGTAGCAGCAATCGACCAGCGAGTAGTGCTCGCCGAGCATCCACTCGTGTTCCGCGAGGTGGTCATTGACGATCGACAGGCTGGCCGCACCCTTCTTCTCGCCCCGCTCGAGCGCCAGCGTATCCGGCGTCCGCTTCATGAGCCTCGCGACGTAACCGTTGAACCACAGTTCGCCGATCGGCTCCGACAGGTGCCGCGACTCGAAGAAGAGCCACTTGGCAGCCTGTCCTTTTCCTTCGGCGTCACCAGGCCAGAGCTGCCCCGTACGTTCGCCGAGATAGGTCAGGATCGCGTTCGATTCCCAGAGCGAAAACGGTCCCGCGGTGAGGATCGGCACCTTTCGGTTCGGATTGAGTTCACCCACCAGCTCGGAGTGCTGGCCGGCCCGTGCAAGGTCCACGGTCACCAGCGAGTACTCGAGTCCCAGCTCCTCGAGCGCGAGTCGCGCCTTCTGGGGGTTGAACGACCAGAACCAGTAGAGCGTCAGCATGGTCACTCCTTGGCGGATCGGTTCGCGACCCGCACCGGGATCGTGCTCGACCCGTACGCCAAAGCCTACCGTCTCGACGTCCGCGCATCCGTCCGCAGATTCCGAGATGCCGGGCTCACGGCGTGACGATCGGAAAGCGGCCGTCGGGCTTGTCCAGCAGCGACAGGAACGCAAGCAACTTGAGCCGGCTGCCCTCGACCTCGAGGTCGTCCGACATCACGAGTTCCTTGAGTCCCGCCTGGCCCACGCCGAGCCTGACGAGCAGCTCGCGCGTCAGCCGGACCGTGGCGTCCGCGTCGGTCACCACGTCGGCCTCGCGGTGGTGCAGCACGGCGTTCTCGAGTTCGAGCACGTGAGTCTCACCGACATCGGTGAACACGAAGTTGAACTTCATGCGCTTGCCATCGGCTGCGGGCCCGTCGAGGCGCACGGCCATGGAGTCGAGGAACCGCGCGACCGGCGTATTGAGCAGCAATCCGACCGCCCGTGTGGGATCGACGGCCGTGCCCTGGACGCCGTCACGCAGTTCCAGCGCCCCGCTCAGGTAGGCATCGCGCCACGGTCCGCTTTCCGCCCGATAGCCGAGCTGCTCGTAGACGGCGGCCAGCAGCGCCCTGGCACCCGCGTGCGACGGCTCGGCGAACACCAGGTGATCGAGCAGCATCGCCGCCCAGCGGTCGTCACCCGAGTCGTGCGCATCCTGCGCGAGGGCGAGCACCTTGTCCGCGCCGCCCATCGCCGCGACATATTTCGCGGCCGCCTCGACCGGTGGCAGGGGATCGAGGTTCGCGGGATTGGCGTCGTACCAGCCGAAGTAAGCCTGGTACACGGCCTTGGAGTTGTGCCGCACCGTCCCGTAGTAGTCGCGCACGTCGAAACGGTCCCGGAGTCCCGCGGGCAGTTCCAGCTGCTCGGCGATCTCCCTTGACGTGTAGCCCCTGTTGGCGAGTCGCAGGGTCTGGTCGTGAATGTAGCGATAGGCATCGCGCTGGGACCGCAGGTGATCGAGCACCCGGGCATTGCCCCAGATGGGCCACTGGTGGCCACCGAACATGACCTCCATCTCGCCGAACAGATCGATGGCGCGGTCGAGATGTCCGCTCCATTCAACCGCGTCCCGTACCTTGGTGCCCCGCAGCGTGTAGAGGTTGTGCAGCCCGTGCGGCGCGAGGTCCGCACCGCCCCAGGCCTTGTGGTCGGGGAGGTAGAAGCTCAGCGAGGCGGGCGCCTCGGACTCCGGCGCGTACTGGAAGACGAAGCGCACGCCGTCGATGTCCAGTTCCTGCGGCGTGTGATCGACGAGCATGGTCGGTTCGCGGATGCCAACCGTACCGTGCGGCACGCCCTTGCCGAGGCCGGTATCCACATGACCCGTGGCACTGGCTGGCAGCGCCGTGCCGTACATGTAGAGCGCGCGGCGGCCCATGGCGATGCCCGCCAGCACGTTCTCGCTGGTGGCCTCGTCCATGAACCCCGCCGGCGCCACGATCGGCACCGACGTGACACCCGGCGGCAACACGCCGTCGACGCCGCCGAAGTGATCGACGTGGCTGTGGGTGAAGATCACTCCCGAGACAGGCTGGTCGCCGAGATGCCGGCGTGCGAGGGCGATGGCCGCGGCCGCCGTTTCCGCGACCGTGAGTGGATCCACGACGATCCAGCCCGTGCGTCCCTGGACCAGCGTCATGTTCGAGAGGTCGTAGCCACGCACCTGGTGGATGCCCGGCACGACCTCGAAGAGTCCACCGATGGAATTGAGCTTCGCCTGCCGCCACAGGCTCGGGTTCACCGTGTCCGGCGACTCGCCCGTGACGAATGCGTAGGCGTCCATGTTCCAGGACTCGATGCCATGCGAACCCGCCGCGACCAGCGGCCGGTCCACGGCGATGAAGCCGCGCCGCGCGTCCTCGAAGTCCTGCGGATCGGACAGCGGGAGGGCGGCCGCGACCGCCTGGTTCGCCCGCACCGTCTGCGGCGTAGCGCCCCGGGCCGCGGCACCGTCGCTGCCCGAGGAGCCGCCGCAGGCGGCCAGCAGCAGCGGACCGGCCAGGTCACGGCCAGCGGCACGGCCAGGCTGCGCCGCACGCGCGACGCCACCCCGGTCATCGTTCGCTCGACCGTCGCCCCCACGCGGCGACCCAGCAGAAGAACACCGGCACGAAGAACGTCGCGATGAAGGTCGCCGCCAGCATGCCGCCGATGACGCCGGTGCCGATCGAGTGCCGGCTGGCCGCACCCGCGCCCGAGCTGATCGCGAGCGGCAGCACGCCGAAGATGAACGCCAGCGACGTCATCACGATCGGCCGGAAGCGCAGGCGCGCACCCTCCACCGCCGCATCCACCAGCGACATTCCCTCCTGCACCTTGTGCGTGGCGAACTCGACGATGAGGATCGCGTTCTTGGAGGCGAGGCCGACCAGCGTCACGAGGCCGATCTGGAAGTAGATGTCGTTCTCGAGTCCACGCAGGAAGACCGCCAGCAGCGCGCCGAACACGGCAAACGGCACGGCGAGGATCACCGCGATCGGCAGCGTCCATCGCTCGTACTGGGCGGCGAGCACCAGGAACACCATCACGACGCCCACCAGGAACACACTCCGTGAAGCCCCGCCCGTGGCCTTTTCCTGGAACGAGGTGCCGGTCCACGCGAGCGTATAGCCGTCCGGCAACGCTTCGGCGGCGACCTGCTCCATCACCTCGAGCGCCTGCCCGGAACTGTACCCCGGTGCCGGGCCCCCGAGGATCTTCGCCGAGGGGAACACGTTGTAACGTTCGATGACCTCCGGTCCGGTGACCTCGCGGATGGTCACCAGCGCGGTGAGCGGCATCATCTCGCCGCTGCCCGTGCGCACGTAGACGTCGCGGATGTCGTCTGGATGGGCGCGGAACTCCGCCTCGGACTGCAGATGCACCCTGAAGACCCGGCCAGCCCGATTGAAGTCGTTGACGTACAGCGCACCAAACGTGCTCTGCAGGGTCTCGAATACCTCAGAGACGTTCACGCCGAGCAGCTTGGCCTTCTCGCGGTCGAGGTCGATGCGGATCTGTGGGACGCTCGCCGAGTAGCTGGTCGTGACCCCCGCGAGCTCGGGACGCTGGTTCGCAGCCGCCACCAGGGCCTGCACCGCCGCCTCGAGGGCCCTGTAGTCGCTGCCCACTTTCGACTGGACGAAGCCGTCGAACCCCCCCGTCATGCTCAGTCCCTCGATGGGCGGCGGCTCGAAGGCGAGGACGAAGGCATCCTTGACCTGCATGCCGACACCGAAGATGTACCCGGCGACGCCCTTGGCCGAGAGTTCCTCCGAGGCGCGCTCGCGCCAGTCCTTCAGGTTCACCCAGGCGATGCCGGTGTTGGTGCGCAGCGTGAAGGTCAGCACGTCCAGGCCCGAGAAGGTCATCACCTCGCTCACGGCGGGATGCGCCAGCAGTGCCTCGGTGAGGCGCTCGTTCACCTTCTCGGTGCGTGGCAGCGAGGCGGCATCCTGCAGGATCGGGATCACCATGACGTAGCCCTGGTCCTCCGCCGGCGCGAGCGCCGCCGGTACGCTGCGGACCAGCACGAAGATGGCGACGAGCATGACCCCGAACAGCACGAAGGCCAGCATGCTGTGCCGCAGCATGAACGCCACGCCCCGCGCGTAGCGCCCGGTCATGCGGGCGAACCAGTCCTCGAAGTGGTGCAGCAGGCCGTGGCTCACCACGTCCTCGCGGCGCAGCACGGCCGCGCACAGCGCCGGCGTCAGCGTGAGCGCGACGAAACCGGAAATCGCCACGGACACGGCGATCGTGATGGCGAACTGGCGGTACATCTCGCCGACGAGGCCGCCGAGGAACGCCACCGGGAGAAACACGGCGGTCAGCACGAACACGATGGCGATCACCGGTCGCGTGACCTGCTCCATCGCCTTGACCGTCGCGTCGCGCGGCGACAGTCCCTCGCTCGCCATGATCCGCTCGACGTTCTCGAGCACGACGATCGCGTCGTCGACCACGATGCCGATCGCGAGCACCATGCCGAAGAGCGTGAGCGTATTGACGGAGAACCCGAGCAGCAGCATCGCGGCGAACGTCCCGATCAGCGAGACCGGCACCGCCAGCATCGGGATGATCGTCGCCCGCCAGTTCTGCAGAAACAGGAAGACGACGGCGAACACCAGCAGCATGGCCTCGGCGAGCGTCTTGACGACCTCGACGATCGACACCTTGACGTACACCGTCGTGTCGTAGGGAATCGACCACTGCAGTCCCGCGGGGAACGCCCGCTCGAGTTCCGCCATGCGGGCCTTGACGTCGGTTCCGACCTCGAGCGCGTTGGCGCCGGGCTTCAGGAAGATGCCGATCGGGATGGTGGGCTTGCCGTTGCGTGCCGCGGAAAAGCTGTATTCGCGCGAACCGAGTTCGACGCGCGCGACGTCGCCGAGTCGTACGATGCCGCCCGACGCCGTCGTGCGCACGATGATCTGCTCGAACTGCTCCGGCTCGGCCAGGCGCCCGAGGGTCGTGACCGAGAAGGTGAAGTCGGCATCACCGTCCATCGGTTCCTCGCCCACGCGGCCCGCGGCAAACTGCGCATTCTGCTCGCGGATGGCGGCGGCCACGTCGGACGGCGTGAGTCCGAGTTCCGCCAGGCGGTCGGGCCGCAACCAGACGCGCATCGAGTAGTCCTTGGACCCGAAGATCTGCGCGTCGCCCACGCCGGGGATGCGCCGCAACTCGTCCACCACGTTGAGCAGCGCGTAGTTCGAGATGAACACCGCGTCGAAGCGCGGATCCTCCGAATCGAGTGCCACGATCTGCAGGAACGACGTCGAGCGCTTGCGCACGCTCACGCCCTGTCGACGGACCTCCTCGGGCAGCTGGGACAGCGCGGTCTGTACCCGGTTGCTGACGTTGATCGCCGCGAGGTCCGGGTTGGTGCCGATCGCGAACGTGATCGTCATGGCGAGCGCACCGTTGCCCGCGCTTGCGGAGCGCAGGTACAGCATGTCGTCCACGCCGTTGATCGCCTGCTCGAGCGGTGCGGCCACCGTCTCCGCGACCGTCTCCGCGTTGGCGCCCGGGTAGAACGCCTGCAGGTCGACCTCCGGCGGAAGGATGTCCGGGTACTGGGCCACCGGCAGCACCCGCAGCGCGGCCAGGCCGGCGATGACGATGAAGGCGGAGAGGACCGACGCGAAGATCGGCCGGTCGATGAAAAAGTGCGAGATCACTGCGCGGCCCCGGCCTCGGCCGCCGGCGCCTGCGGCTCGCCGGCGGGCGCCTGCGGAGCGGCGATCGTCACCTTCACGCCCGGCTGGACCTTGAGCACGCCTTCGACGATGACGCGCTCTCCGCCGGTCAGGCCCTCGGCGACGAGTGCGCGGTCCCCGACCGTGCCGTCGAGCCTCACCGGCCGCAGGTCGACGACGTCGCCGTCCCCGACCCGCCAGACGAAGCTGCCCTGCGCACTCGTCATGACGGCCCGCCGTGGCACCGTGGTGGCGCCTGCGATCTCGACGCCTTCCACGTGCGCCCGGACGAACTGGCCCGGGACCAGGCTGCCTTGCGGATTGTCCATCACGGCGCGCGCGCGGACCGTACCCGACGTCGGCTCCACGGCATTGTCGACGAACGTCAGCGTGGCCGCCGGCGCGTGCTCGGTGCCGTCCTGCAGCTCCACGCGTACCGCCGGTGGGGGTTTCCGGGACAGCCGCGAGCGGACCAGCGCGGCCTCGGTCTCCGGTAGCGAGAACTCGATGTAGATCGGGTCCACCTGCACGATGCGCGTCAACAGGCTCGATGCGTCGCCCGCCTCGACCAGGCTGCCTTCGGAGCGCACCTCCCGGCTGGTCAGGCCCGAAATCGGTGCCCGTACCTCCGTGTAGCCCAGGTCGAGCCGTGCCGCACGCAGTCGCGCCCCGGCCGCCGCGGTATTGGCCTCCGCGACCTCGTACGCCGAGATCGCTTCGTCGAGCTGTTGCTGGCTGACCAGGTTCCGGTCGAGCAACGAGAGCAGCCGATCCCGCTGCCGTCGCGCCTCCGCCAGCCGCGCGCGTTCCACGTTCAATTCCGCCTGCGCACGGTCCACGGCGACCCGATAGGGCTCGGGCTCGATGAGGAAGAGCACGTCGCCCTGCTGCACGGCACGCCCTTCCTCGAAGCGTCGCTCGCGCAGGATGCCGCCGACGAGGGCGCGCACTTCGACCTCCCGCGAACCGACGGCACGACCCGAATAAGCGAGGTCGAGGGCCAGGTTTCCGTGCTCGGCGGTCGCCACGACGACCTCGGGGGGCGGCGGCGCACCGCCGGTCTCGCTGCCGGAACCACAGCCGGCGAGCCAGGACAGGACGAGAAGTACGGGGACGGCGTCAGCCGCCCGGTGGACCTTGCGATTCATGAGTGCCCCTCCGGGCTCGGACGCGCCTGAGCGCAGGCGTCGTCGGCCAGGCACAGCAGTTCGGCGATTGAAAGCGACGGAAGACCCTGGCGCTGCCGCCCAGCGGGTAAGGTACTGGTCGCATGGATCGGTTTCAATCGGATTCCCCGGATAGGCCCGTCCGCGCCCCGGAGGGCAGACTGCCAGCAGCACCACCCTGGGGAAGAGACATGAGACTGCGACATACGCTGCTGGCGACTGCCCTGGCCTTCGGTTGCGCACAGGCCGCCGAACCCGTCCTGATGAGTGCCGACTGGGGTCCCCTGGCCTGCGACGCCTGGAATGCGGACCCGGTGCTGACGAAGGAACTCGCGGCGAGCGACTGGATCAATAACGACAAGGGCCGCGGCTTCAAGATCATGCAGGTCTACCGTGACGACTGCGGCGACTCGCCCACCGTCGAGTTGCGCGTGGCGCTCGACGACGGACTGGCGCGCTGCACCTACGGCGGGCCGGTACAGGCCGAGAAGCTCGACAGCGGCGCCGACTACGTGATGCACGCCAGCACCCGGCGATGGCTGGAAATGGGCGCCGGCGACTACGGCCCGATGAAGGGCATGATGCTCGGGCGACTCTCGTTCAGCGGGCCGTACGGCGAGGCCATGGGGAACATGGGTCCGTTCACCAACTTCCTGCTGCTCGTCGGCAAGGTGCCCTCCGACTCGTCGGTCTGCCCGTAGCCAGCCGTCGGCGACGCGGCGACGCTTGCGTTCAGCCGGTCGAGCCTGGACTCGCCCGCCGTTCGCGCAGCACCCACCACACGCCGCGCACGTCCGCGCGCCACTGCCGAAGGAGCGCGAGCAACGCGAGTTCCTCGAGGCTCGCGAGGATGCTCATCCCTGCCGCGAGATACAGCAGCCACGGATGGAGGCCGAAGAGGAACAGCACGCCGATGAACAGGCCGAGCAGGTTCGCCGTGATCTTCGAGGACACCGTGTGAAAGCTCGACAGGCGTCCGTAGCGCACGAGTGCCAGCAGGTCCTCGAGCACCCAGAGACCGACCGCCGCTCCGCACAGCCAGGGATACCCGGTGATCACCTCCCGGTGGAACACCCAGATACCGTAGACGCTGACGAACAGCAGCAGCGTGTCCGCGATCGAGTCGAGGAACGCGCCGGCGCGTGACTCCAGCCCGTAGATGCGGGCGATCAGGCCGTCCGCGATGTCGGTGAGCAGTGCCGGGATCAGCACCCAGGTAAACGCCCGTTCCTCGCCCGCCGCCGCCAGTGCGGCGAGCACCGGCACGGCGACGATGCGCGCGCCGCTGATCAGGTTCGGCACCTGCCGCAGCGCCTGCCTCCGTCGCCCCGGTACGCTCATGGGAACGCAGCATTGCGCGAATGCGGGCAAGCGTCATCTGCGGAATGCCGAAGCGTCGTGCGGAATGCACGCTTCGTCGCAAAGCGACGCATTGATTGCAACCCGGAGCCCCGACGCGACGTCTCAACACCATGACTCGCAACGCGCCAGGGTGGCGCCCAATGGAGAGGGATCATGGAGATTGCCGCTATCGTGATGTGTGCCGCCGTGGTGATGGGATTCCTTCAGCAGCTGGACCGGACACGCTGGTGAACGACTGAAGGCCGCATCCCGACGCGCGCGGAGCGTAATTCCGCATCGGTCATGCCTGTCTCCGCCCCGCCGGATCCCGGCCAGGCGGCCAATGCCTTCAACCGGCTCGGGCTGGGCCCCGGCGATGCCGTCACCTACCTGCTGCCGAACCTGCCACAGACGCATTTCACGCTCTGGGGCGGGGAGACGGCAGGGCGGGTGGCCGCGATCAATCCGGCGGTCGCCATCAGGGACGGTAATGAAAGCCCTGCGCTACCGCGTGCGACGAACCCGCCGCGAGGTCCGCGAACTCGCAGAGCCAGCGCCGCGTCTCCGACGGCGGGACGATCTCCTCGACGTAGAAGCGCTCGGCGGAGCGGAATGGCGAACGCAGTTTCTCGAGTCGCTCGCGGATCGCGCGCTTCGCCGCCTCCGGATCCGGCGCGGCCTCGATCTGCGCCTTGAACGCCGCCTCGATTCCGCCTTCCACCGGCAGCGAGCCCCAGTCGCCGCTCGGCCACGCGACGCGATACCGGAACCGCGTGTGGTCGATCATTCCCGCACCCGCGACGCCGAAGGCACGGCGCAGGATCACGGCGCACCAGGGCACCGTCGACTGGTAGATGGTCGCGATCGCGCGCGTGCCGTCGCGGATGGTCCCGGCTTTCTCGGCCTGCGAGCCGATCGTGAAGCCGCCGACATCCACGAAATGCACGACCGGCAGCCGGAAGGTCTCGGCGAGTTCCACGAGCCGCGCCATCTTGCGCGACGCGGCGGCCGTCCAGGTACCCCCCATCTGCCCCGGATCGCTGGCGATGACCGCGACCGGCAGGCCGTTCAGGCGTGCCAGCGCCGTCACGACCGAGCGACCCCAGGCCCGGCCGATCTCGAACAGCGTACCGTGGTCGAGCACGGCCTCGAGAATCGGGCGGATCTCGTAGGGCCAGCGACGGTCGCGCGGAATCGCGGCATCCAGCCATGCTTCGGTGCGGTCGACCGGATCCGCACAGTCGAGGCGGGGCGGGGGCACGCCGGCGCGGCCGGGCAGGTACGAAAGGAATCGGCGCGCACGGGAAAATGCCTCGGTTTCGCTGTCCACGGCGTCGTCGATGCTGCCGGTGCCCGCATGCAGTTCGGCGCCGCCAAGCTGGTCGGCGCTCACCTGCTCGCCCGCCGCGGCGACGACCGGCGGTCCCGCGGTGAACATCTGGCTCAAGCCGCGAACCATCAGCGAATAGTGGCTCGCGACCAGTCGCGCGGCACCGAGGCCGGCCACCGGTCCGAGGCCCAGTGCGACCACCGGTACCCTGCCGAGGTTCGCAACGACCTGGTCGAACCCCGGTACGTAGGGCACATAGGTCGCGCCGAGCTTCTCGATCTCTGCGACCGAGCCGCCGCCGCCCGTGCCGTCGAGGAGCCGCACCAGCGGCAGCCCGTACTCGGCCGCCATCAGCTCGGCCTGGACGTTCTTCTCGTGGTGATAGCTCTCGGACGATCCTCCCCGGACCGTGAAGTCGTCGGCGCTGACGACCACGGTCCGACCCTCGATGGCGCCGCGGCCGACGAGGCAGCTCGAGGCCCGGAAGGCCGTCAGCCGACCGTCGGCATCGTAGTGCCCGTCCCCTGCCAGGCTGCCCCATTCGCGAAACGTCCCGGCGTCAAGAACCGCGGCAATGCGCTCGCGGACGGTCCGCTTGCCGCGCGACCGCTGCCGCGCCACGCGGTCCGCGCCCCCCATCTCGGCCGCGAGCCGCTGTCGTCGCCGCAGTTCCGCAATCTCGTCCTTCCAGCCGGTATCGCTCATTCCCCTGCCCTGTCGATCGAGGTTCGAAGCGCAAAGGTGCGGCCTCGGGAGGGGTATTTGCAACCGGCAGGTGCGCGCACGGGATGACGCACGACCGGCATCACGCGTAGGATGCGCGCTCCCCGGCGGCACCGCCGGAATGCACCGCGTTATCCTCAGGAGCCTGTTTGATGAATCGCCTGCTCGTAACCACCGGATCCATTGCCCTCGCTTTCCTCGCCCACGCCAGCCTCGCCGCCGAACCGGCGATGGATGAAGCGGCCCGGATGAACTACGCACTCGGTTACCAGCTCGGGCGCGATCTGGCCGGCACCGAGACACGCCCGGACGCCCTGATCAAGGGCCTCGAGGACGGGCGCGGCGGCAAGGACGCGGCGCTGAATGAACAGGAAATGGAAGCGGCGCTCACCAAGCTCCAGCAGCAGATCAACGACCAGCGCGCCAAATCCCAGGCGGCAGCGGCGCAGAAGGCGGCGGCCGCCGGCTCGGCGTTCCTCGCCGACAACGCCAAGAAGCCGGGCGTCAAGACCACGACCAGCGGCCTGCAGTACAAGGTCGTGAAGGACGGATCCGGGCGCGCACCCAAGGCGGGCGACACGGTGACAGTCCATTACCGCGGCACGCTGGTGGACGGCACCGAGTTCGACAGCTCACACAAGCGCGGGCAGCCCGCCACGTTCCCCGTGCTGGGCGTGATCCCCGGCTGGACCGAGGCGCTGCAGATGATGAAAGAAGGCGCGCAGTGGCAGCTCGTGATCCCGCCCGATCTGGCGTATGGAGATCGCGGGCCGCTCGCCGGGCAGGTACTGATCTTCGACGTCGAACTGATCAGCGCGGCGGCGGAAGCCCAGGCGAAGTAACGACCGATGGCGGTCGTCCAGTCGAACGGACTCACTTTCGACTACGAGGTCCTCGGCGAGCCGACGGCACCGCCAGTGCTGCTGGTCATGGGACTCGGCATGCCGGCTGCGCTGTGGCCCGACGAGTTCGTGCACGGGCTCGTCGCGCAGGGCCTGCGCGTCATCTCCTTCGACAACCGCGACAGCGGCGGTTCGACGCGCCTCGAAGGCGTGCGCATCCCGAGCGTGCCCATGGCCATCGCACGTGCCCTGCTGCGCCTCAGGGTCCGTGCGCCCTACACGCTGGACGACATGGCCGCGGACACGGCGGGCCTGCTCGACGCGATCGGCGTCGAGCGATGCCACGTCGTCGGTGTTTCCATGGGCGGGATGATTGCCCAGGTGCTGACCGCCCGGTCTCCGGCGAAGGTCGCGAGCCTCACGTCGATCATGTCGTCCACGGGGAATCCGGCGCGCCGCATCGCCTTCGGAACGCGGCACGCCCTGCGCGCAATCCTCAAGCCACCGCCCGCGAGCGACGATATCGATGCCGTGGTCGATCACCTCGTCGAGGTCTTCGGGGTCATCGGCAGCCCGGGTTTTCGCCAGGAGATCCCGGAACTGCGGCGCTATTTCGAGCGTGCGGCACGACGCGGACTGTACCGCGAGGGCTCCTCGAGACAGCTGCTCGCGATCCTCGCCTCCGGCGACCGCCGGACCCTGCTGCGCGGGATCTCCGCGCCGACGCTGGTCATCCACGGTGCGGCCGACCCGCTGGTCCCGGTGGCGGCCGGCCGCGACACCGCCGAGAACATCCCCGGCTCGCGGCTCGAAATCGTCGAGGGCATGGGGCACGACTTTCCACCCATCCTGATGGCCCAGCTCGCGGTCCGTGTCGCAGATCACTGCTGGGCGGCACAGGGCGGGCGCCCGCCGGCACCGGTCGTCGTGCCCGTGGCTGCGCCCCTCGACGCACCGTCAGCCACGCCTGTTGCCGCACCGGGGCCGGAGCCAGGCGCCGAATCGTCACCGACGCCGCCCGCCGTGCCCGAACCTGCACCCCCGCCGACCGTCGTGGCCGATGCGTCGGCACGGGACACTCCGGCCGGGCGTGGCGGGTCGGTCTGACTCAGCCGCTGTTGCGCAGACCGGCAGCGATCCCGTTGATGGTGAGATGGATACCGCGCCGCGTGCGCTCCTCGCGATCGCCCCCGCGGTAGCGGCTGAGCAGCTCGACCTGGATGTGGTTGAGCGGATCCAGGTACGGGAAGCGGTTACGGATCGAGCGGGCGAGCAGCGGGTTCGACTGCAGCAGGTCGCGGGCGCCGGTGATCGACAGCAGGTTCTGCACCGTGGACTGGTGCTCGGCGCGCAGCCGCGGGAAGATTTCCTCGCGCAGGCCTTCATCGCTCACCAGCGCGGCGTATCGCGAAGCGATCGCGAGGTCGGTCTTCGACAGCACCATGTCCATGTTGGACAGCAGTGACGCAAAGAAAGGCCATTCGCGGTACATCTCGCGCAGCAGTTCCATCCCGCCCGGGTTCTCCGCGAGCCAGTTGTCCACGGCGGTCCCGAAGCCGTACCAGCCCGGCAGCATCAGTCGGCACTGTGCCCAGGAAAACACCCAGGGGATCGCACGCAGGTCCTCGATCGACGTGGACTTCTTGCGTGACGCCGGCCGGCTGCCGATGTTGAGTTCGGCGATCTCGCTGATGACCGTGGACTCCCAGAAATAGCGCTCGAAGCCACGGGTTTCGTAGACGAGTCGCCGGTATGCCCGGAAGGCGTGCGCCGACAGCGCGTCCATCGCATCGCTGAATGCGCGCGGCGCGACGTGTCGCCCGGGCAGCAGCGTGGCCTCGAACGTCGCCGCCACGAGCGTCTCGAGATTGCGCCGGCCAACGTCGGGATTGCCGTATTTCGCGGCGATCACCTCGCCCTGTTCGGTGACGCGAATCTGGCCCTGCACGGCGCCTGCGGGCTGCGCGAGCACGGCCTGGTAGGTGGGTCCACCGCCTCGACCGACCGATCCACCGCGACCGTGGAACAGGCGCATCCGGATCCCGTGCCGGGCGAAGACCGCGACGAGCTCACGCTCGGCCTTGTAGAGCTCCCAGCCCGAGGTGAGGAAGCCGCCGTCCTTGTTGCTGTCGGAGTACCCGAGCATCACTTCCTGCGTGGCCCCGCGGGAGTGCACGAGCCTGGCGTAGACCGGCAGCGACAGCAGGCGATCCATGACCCGCCCCGCGTTGCGGAGATCGGCAATCGTCTCGAACAGCGGGATGATGTTGACGTCGAGCTGCGACTCGCGCGGACGCAGCAGGCCTGCCTCGCGCGCCAGGAGCGCGACCTCGAGCACGTCCGAGACGTCGTTGGTCTTGGAAATGATGTAGTTCTGGATGCTGCCGGAACCGTAGCGCTCGCGCAACGCGGTCGCCGCGCGGGAGATCGCCAGCTCGCCCCGTGTCTCGTCGGAGTAGTCCAGGAACGGTGATGCCAGCGGCCGGGCGGTCTCGAGTTCCCCGGTGAGCAGTGCCACGCGGCCAGCCTCGTCGAGCGCGAGGTAATCCACGTCCGGCCGGGCCGCCGCGAACAGCTCGGCCACGACGCGCTCGTGGACTTCCGAGTTCTGGCGCAGGTCCACCGCGGCCAGGTGGAAACCGAAGACGCTGGCCGCCCGACGCAGGTTGCGCAGCCGCCCGCGTGCCAGCAGCGTGGAGTTGTGGGCACACAGCGAGCGATGAATCACGTCGAGATCCGCGGCGAATTCCTGCGCCCCGCGGTACGGGGGCGCTTCGCCTACGGCGTGGCGCATCGCCTCGACGTGATCGAGCTCGCGGGCCGTCGCAGCCATGCGGGCATACAGCCCCGTCAGCGCGCGGCGATAGGGTTCGTCGGAACGCTGCGGATTGACGTCGGGCGATTGCTCCGCCAGGGCCAGCAGTTCGGGCGCGGCCTCGACTACGCTCAGGGCAGCCGGGATCTCGGCACCCAGCTCGTGCAGTTGCTCGAGATACCAGGTCAGGATGCGCCCGGACTGCATGCGCAGCGTGCGACGCAGGACGTCCGCCGTGACGTACGGATTGCCGTCGCGGTCACCGCCGATCCACGAGCCCATCCGGAGGAACGGCGGCAGCTCGACCATCGTGCCCGCCCCATCGTGTCGCGCGAGTTCGTCCTCGACCGTCGCGTAGAGCCGCGGCAGCTCGCGCAGGAACGTCTGGTCGTAGAACGCGATGCCGTTCGCCACCTCGTCGATGACCGCGAGTCGCTGGCGGCGCAGCATGCGCGTCTGCCACAAGGCGAGCACCGAGCGGCGCACGGCCTCGTCATTGGCGGCGCGCTCCTCGGGCGTCAAGCGGACGCGGTCGCGTTGCTCCAGCAGGTCCGCGATCCGGCGCTCGGTATCGAGCACGCTCTTGCGCTGCACTTCCGTCGGGTGAGCGGTCAACACCGGGGAGATCAGGGCATCCCCGAAGAACCCGGCGATGTCCTCCGGCGCGACCCCGGCGCCGCGCGCACGGTTCAATGCGTACACGAGGCTGCCCTCCCGCGGGGCCGACCCCGAAATCTGGTGGGCCCGCGACCGACGGATGTGGTGCAGGTCTTCCGCGATGTTCGCCAGGTGGGAAAAATAGCTGAAGGCCCGCACGACGATCATCGTCTGGTCGGAGGTGAGCCCGTCGAGCATGCTCTCGAGCTCCGCACGCGCCGCGGCGTCGTTGTCGCGGTGAAACGCGATCGAGCTGCGGCGGATCGCCTCGATCAGGTCGAAGTCATCCTCGCCCTCCTGGTCGCGGACCGTGTCGCCGAGCAGGCGCCCGAGGAGCCGGATGTCCTCCCGGAGCGGGAGGTCCTTGTCGTCACTGTCGCTCACGCGTCCGTCCTCGCCAGGGGAATGAGCTGGATCATACGGGTGATTGCGGCGCGTGACAGCGCCTGCACCGTCCGGGTACCGCGGGCCGCGCGAGTTCGAGCGACGTCGCGCCCGCCACCGGCGGGCGGCCAGCGGCCGGTTCAGAACGACGTGCCGATCGAGAGGCCCGCGCCCCAGTCGGGCGAGCTGTCGCCGAAGCCCGCGATCAGATACCCCTGCAACCGCCAGTCACCACCGAGGCGCGTGGACACGAGACCGGTCAGCTCCTGCAGGGAATCACTGTCGGGCAGCGACGCCTCGCGGAAGTCGTAGAACACGCCGCAGCGTGTCTGGCTCGTCACCGAGTACGTTCCACCGACCGATGCGAAGAAGGTGTCATCGAGGTCGACGACGTCGGGATCACCGCGGAACGCGTAGCCGACCGACCCGATGACTGTGAGGCGGTCGAAGAAGCGGAAGAGGTCCGCCTGCACGGAGTAGTCCTGCTCGCCGGTTCCGAGGCCCTTGTCCGCATCGGCCGTCCCGAACTTCACCTTGCCAGTCAGGTCGAGCGCGACATCCCCACTGTCCGAGGCCAGCACGTCGAACACGGTCACCGAGGCCAGCACGTCGCCGATCCCGCTCTCGGTCGCTTTCGGGCCCTCGCCGACGACCGGTTGCCCGTCCGGACCCTCGATCACGGTCCCCTCCGGAGCGCGCACGCTCAGAAAAGGAACGGTGAGCCGGAAGGAAACACGGTCGACGTCGAGCGTGCCGGTGACCGGCACGTAGATTTCATCCACCGATTTGTCGCCGCCATAGTCGCCGGTGGTGTACTCGGTGCCGAGCGACAGGCTGAACCTGGAATCGGCGGCGAAGGCGACGCCGGAATGCGCCGCGCATGCCAACGCGGCCAGGAGCGCCACCGGAACCCGACTCGTGTGCAAGGGCGTCATCGATCTGCTCTCCCTGCCATGCGCGAGCGGCCCGGGCACGTCGCACGATCGCCCGTCCCGGGCCGTCCCGTTGATTCAGTCTCCCGTCGCCGGTCCCGGGTCAGTCACTGGTGACCTCGATCGGGACGCCGCGTTCCCTGGAGCGCAGCTGGACCTGCTCCCGATGTCGCGACTGGAACTCATTGCGCTCCTGCTCGGACTGCAGGCCGCGCATCTGCTCGCGGTACTGGTTACGCTCCTCGGCGGTCATCAGGTTGCCACCGTAGATACCGTCGCCGGCACCGCCACCGGCCGCCTGCGCCGCAGGCTCCCGGACCTGCTCCTGCTGCCGATCCTGCGTGCGATCCCGCTCGCGAGCCTGCAGCCTTTCGTGATCCATGGAGCGGTCCTGGTTCATGGCCCGCTCGGCCTGCCGCTGTTGCTGCCCGTACTGCTGGCCACCTTGCTGGCCGCCCTGCTGGCCACCCTGGCCGCGGCCCTGGTTCTGCGCGATTGCGCTCACCGAGGCGAGCGCGAGCCCGGTTGCCACCAGTACGGAAACTGCCAAGCGCGATTTCATGATGCGTCCTCCGGTCGGGTATTCCTGCCACAAGAACGCCCGACCCGGGTCGCAGGTTGACACTCGAAGCTTTGGACACGCTTAAGATGGAGTGCGGCGTCGCAAGACGTCGCGCGGCGTCGCCTCAGGCCGGCTGCCGTCGCTCGAGATCGAGCAGGAACTGCTTGCGCCAGACTCCGCCGCCGTAGCCGCCCATGCGTCCGTCCGCATTCACGACGCGGTGGCATGGGATGAGGATTGCGATTCGGTTGCTGCCGTTGGCCGTACCGACGGCGCGAGTGGCGCCCGGGTTCCCGACGTGCCGCGCCAGGTCTCGGTATGACCACGTCGTGCCGTACGGGATCTCGAGGAGCGCCCGCCAGACGCTCTCCTGGAAGGGTGTGCCGCGGATGACGAGGGGCAGGTCGAAACCATGCCGCGCTCCCCCGAAATACTCCGCCAGCTGCTCACGCAGGACCTCGATCCAGCGATTGCGACCGGGCAGCAGCGGCACTCGCAAGCGACGCTTCAGCGTGTCGAGCTGCGTTTCGAGCATGCGTCGGTCACTGAACTCGAGCAGGCAGATGCCCTCGGCGTTGGCGCCCACGACGAGGGGACCGAGCGGCGATGGAAGCCAGTCGAGCGCAACGGCGTCGCTGGAGACCGCCTCTGCCGGACTGGTGCCGAACGCCCGCGCGAATGCTGCTCGAAAGCCACTCTCCGAATCGAATCCGGCCTGGTTCGCTGCATCGTTCACTGCCGTACCCCCCTTGATCAGTCGAAAAGCGTCGGCGAGCCGGCGGGCACGGCAGTACGCCTGGAACGTCATCCCGTAGTGCTTCAGAAAGTATCGCCGGGCCCGCGCCGGATCGATGCCCGCCGCGCGCAGGTCCGCGGCCCGGAGGCGCCGCGACGGATCCGCCTCGAGGCGCGCGAAAAGCTTCGCAACCCACGCCGGTGGACGCCCATCGACGTCGAGCGGCCGGCAGCGCTTGCAGGGCCGGTATCCCGAAAAGACGGCCTCGCGCGGGGAAGCGAAAAACTCGACGTTCTCCGGCCGCGGCTTGCGCGCCGAACACGAGGGTCGGCAGAAGATGCCGGTCGTCTTCACGGCGGTCAGGAACACGCCGTCATAGCTGGAGTCGCCACGCATGAACGCGCGGCGCATCTCGGTGGTGGAAGGCAGGTTCGTCATGGGCGTCAAATTAGCACTGCGACGCATCGGCATCCCACCGAAAAAGTGACAACACATTCGGCACAGTGGCCCGCCGGCGACGAATTCGGTAGCGTTGCCCGGACAAGGAGAACGCCATGACTGAATCGGCATCCTGCGACTGGCGGGCACTGGTCGCCGAACTGAACGCATTGCTGCGCCTCAAGACCACCGTCACCGGCATGAAGCTCTTCGAACGCATCGAGGACATGGAAGCCATCCCCAGGATCCGCCGACCCCAGGCCGTCCACACCACGGACCAGGTGGTGAGCATGGCATCACGGCTGGGCTGGACCGTCGGCATCACGGCGGACGATCTCGTCGGCGCGCAGTGTCGCGCCGTCATCGGCCTCGCCCCTCAGGACGAGGCATGGCGCAGCGGTCGGGAGTTCGTCGGCGTCTGGCACGCCACGGCAGAGGACGCGCGCCTCCGCCAGGAAGCGCTGACGGTCGTGCCTCACGGGAAATACCGCGCGATGGCAGTGAGTCCGCTCGAATCGGGCCGGCTCGATCCGCCGGACATCTGCCTCCTGTATGCGACGCCGGGCCAGATGATCATCTTCATCAACGGCCTGCAGTGGAAGGGATATCGCAGGTTCGACTGGAGCGTCGTCGGGGAAACGGCCTGCGCCGATTCCTGGGGCCGGGCCCTCGCCACCGGCGAGCCGAGCCTGTCCCTGCCGTGCTTCGCCGAACGTCGCTTCGGCGGTGTCCCGGACGAGGAAATGCTGATGGCACTGCCGCCACGGTTCCTGCCGGTGGCGATCGAGGGCATGAAGGCACTGGCGAAGAACGGGCTGAGGTATCCGATCGCGCCCTTCGGCATCCAGAACGATGTCCGGGCCAGCCTCGCGGCCACCTACCCGGGCAAGTAGGCTGCTGCGGGCTGCCCGCCGGCTCAGCCACGTCGGCGGGCATGCCCGACTTGCGCGTCGCAAGTCGGCGGCGAACAATAGTCCGATCGGTCGTTCCGGGCCGATTGGAAGCAAAGTGCCGAATCACAGTTCCAGGTTCCTCGTCCATGCCGCACTGGCACTCGCGCTCCTCATGGCGCAGGCCGGTGCGCTGCTGCACGCGGCGAGCCACGAGGGCAACGCGCACCACGGCGGTCTGCCGCATGCGCAGGTGTGCGGGCAGTGCCTGTCGTTCTCGACGGTCCTGTCGGTGGCCGGCGGGTCGGGCATCCGTCCAGTCCCGCCTGCGGCGAGCTGTGAAGCCCTGATCAAGTCTGCCGACACCGGCTTCCTCTCGTCGGCCACTCCGCGCCCATTCTGGTCCCGCGGTCCTCCTGCCTCCCGATAGCCCGTCGAACGGCGCCCCCACGACCGGGGCCGCTGACTGCCTGGACTATCCCGGAGGATCTCATGACACGGTCCATTGCCCTTCCACTGCTCGCCGCATTGGCCTGCGGATTCACGACGACTGCCGTGCGCGCGGACGATGACCTCTCGACCCTCAGGACTGAACTCGAGGCGTTGAAGGCCGACTACGGGTCGCGCGTCGCGGCGCTCGAGGCCCGGATCGCCGAGCTCGAATCGGGCGCGGCGCGCGTGGCCGAGGCACCGGCGGCGGACGCGGCGCCCCCCATGCGGGGCGGGAGTTCGCCCAATGCGTTCAACCCGGCCATCTCCATGATCCTGGCGGGCAACTATGCCCACCTGTCCCAGGATCCGGAGAGCTACGCGATTGCCGGATTCATGCCGGCGGGCGACGAGATCGGCCCCGGCGAACGCAGCTTCAATCTCGGTGAGTCCGAGTTGACGCTCTCGGCCAGCATCGACCCCTACTTCATGGGCAGCATCACCGCGGCATTCTCGCCGGAGAACGAACTCGAGGTCGAGGAAGCGTACTTCCGCACACTCGCGCTGCCGGCGGGATTCACGCTCAAGGGGGGACGCTTCTATTCGGGTTTCGGCTACCTGAACGAGATCCACGCTCACGCCTGGGACTTCATCGACCAGCCGCTCGTATACCAGGCTTTCTATGGCGGGCAGCTGGCGCAGGACGGACTGCAGGTCAAGTGGATCGCACCGACCGACATCTTCCTCGAGTTCGGTGCCGAGACCGGCAATGGCGACGCGTTCCCGGGAACCCGTCGCGGCGTGAACGGCGCCAACGGAGCCACGCTGTTCGCGCACGTCGGCGGCGACCTCGGCGACGCGTGGGCGTGGCGCGGCGGCGTGTCGTGGATGGAACTGCGCGCGGTCGACCGGGCTTACGACGATTCGAATGCACTGGGCGCGGATGTGCTCAACGCGTTCACGGGCACGTCGCGCACCTGGATCGCGGACGCCACGCTCAAGTGGACACGGCCCGGTGACCCGCTGCGCCGCTCGCTCAAGCTCCAGGCCGAGTACATGCACCGCACCGAGGACGGCACGCTGGCGTTCGATCTCGACGGTGCCGCGCTGTCCGACGACTACCGCAGCCGCCAGTCGGGCTGGTATCTCCAGGGCGTCTACCAGTTCAGGCCACGCTGGCGGGCGGGCGTACGCTACGACGCGCTCGACTCCGGGACGCCGAAGATCGGACTCGTCGAATCCGGCGAGCTGACGCCCGAGGACTTCCCGCTGCTCGCGCCGGCCTCCCCGCGCCGCACATCCCTGATGGTGGACTGGAGTCCAAGCGAATTCTCCCGGCTGCGGGCCCAGTACCTCTGGGATGACGCACGCGATGCCGCCACCGACGAGCAGTTCTTCCTGCAGTACATCTATTCGTTGGGCGCACACGGCGCCCATCGGTTCTGACGGTGATCACCATGAGCAGACTCCTTCGTTACCTGCTGCCGGCGCTGATGCTGGCGACCGCGCTGCCTGCCGACGCGGCACTCCGGGTGCTCGCCACGACGGCGGACTGGGGCGCACTGACGGCCGAGCTCGGCGGCGACAAGGTCGACGTCTACACCGCGACGAACGCCCTGCAGGATGTGCACCGCGTCGACGCCAAGCCGAGCCTGGTCGCCCGGGCGCGCACGGCGGATCTGGTCGTCGCGAACGGCGCGGAACTCGAGATGGGCTGGCTGCCGGTGCTGTTGAGGGAATCTGGCAATTCAAAGGTGCAGCCGGGACGACCCGGCTACTTCGAGGCGGCGTCACACCTCAGGCTGCTCGAAGTCCCGACGTCGGTGGATCGGGCGATGGGCGACATCCACTCCCAGGGCAATCCGCACATCCAGCTCGATCCACGCAACGTCGCCACCGTGGCTCGCGCGTTGACCTCGCGCCTGGCGGCGCTGGATCCCGCCAACAAGGCACACTACGAGGCGCGTGGCGCCGATTTCCAGGCCCGCTGGAGTGAGGCCGTCCAGCGCTGGGAAGCGGCGGCGACACACTTGCGCGGCGTGCCGGTCGTGGTGATGCACACCGACCAGACGTACCTGTGTCACTGGCTCGGGCTCGCGCAGGTCGCGAGCATCGAGCCGAAGCCCGGGGTACCGCCGAGCGCGGGGTACCTCGGCGAGCTCGTATCGACGCTCGGCGTGACGCCCGCGAGAATGATCCTGGTGAATGCCTACAACGACCCGAAGGCGGCGAAATGGCTGTCCGCGCGGGTACACGCGCCGGTGGTCACGTTGCCCTTCTCGGTCGGGGGATCCCCGGGGGCGAAGGATCTCTTCGGTCTCTTCGACGACACGATCAACCAGCTGCTGGCAGCGCTGCAGTGACCGACCTGCCCGGCAACCTTGGCATCATCGGCCCGGCACTGATCGCCGGCCTGCTGGTGGTGATCTCGCACGTGCCGCTGGGGCAGCAGGTCCTGCGGCGCGGGATCGTGTTCATCGATCTCGCCATTGCCCAGGTGGCCGCACTGGGCGTGATCGTCGCCGACACCGTCGGTCTCGAACTCGAGGGCTGGGGCACCCAGCTGGCGGCCGTCGCCGCGGCGCTGCTGGGCGCCGGCCTGCTGACGTGGACGGAGCGCAGGCGCCCCGAAGTCCAGGAGGCCCTGATCGGCATCCTCTTCATCCTGGCCTCGACTGCGCAGATCCTGCTGCTGGCCAATAATCCGCACGGCGGCGAACAGCTCAAGGACCTGCTGGCCGGACAGATCCTGTGGGTCTCGACCGAGCAGCTGCTGCGCGCCGCCGCCCTCACGGCTCTCTTCCTGGTCGCGTGGTTCCGCTGGCGCGAACGTGTCGGCAACATCGGCTTCTACGTGATCTTCGCCATCATGGTCACGATGTCGGTGCAGCTCGTCGGCGTGTACCTCGTGTTCACGACGCTGATCGTGCCCGCGGTGGCGACCTATCGTCACACTCGCGGCCGACAGCTCGGGCTCGGCTATGCGCTCGGCGTCGCGAGTTACGCGCTCGGGCTCGTGCTCTCGCTGGTCACGGACCTGCCGTCGAGTGCCGTCATCGTCTGGGTCATGGCAGTGCTGGCGGTGCTGCTGCATCTCACGGCCCGCTCCGCGAACGGGACACGCGATGCGCAGCCGGGCCACTCATGACGCGGTCGACGCGCCAGACGTTCCACACGAACTTCGCAACGAACTCTGGACTCGCGCGCTCGTTCTAATCAGAATGTGATGGCGCGCTTGATCATGTTTGCGCGATCGCTCCGCCGCGTCGCCTCATTACCCTGTTCTCGGGTCAGTCCAACGGCGCGGCGGGGCGAGATTCCCTCGGGCTCAGGCGACGGCAGTGACCGCCGGCACGTGGCTCATCGCGTACTCTGACATCGCCGTGATGGTCAGCGAGGGATTCACGCCGGGATTGGCCGGCACCGTCGAGCCGTCGCAGACCAGGAAATTCCGGTAGCCGAACAGTCGCCCGCAGGAATCGACGACGCCCGCGTTCTCGTCGCGGCCGACAGCCGCGCCCCCCAGGATATGGGCCGTGGTCGGGATGTTGGCCCATGCCTCGAGCACCATGCTCTGTGCATAGCCCCCCGTGTGCGAGGCCAGCCACTCCGCCGCGCGATTCCCCGCCTCGATGAACGTCGGGTTGGGCTTTTCGGGATCCTGCTGCGTGCTGAGCGAGACGCCGCCGAACAGTCCGCGCTTCGCACGGAACGAGATTGCGTTGTCCAGGCTCTGCATCACCAGGAAGATCACGGTCCGACGCGACCAGCCGACGGGCCACAGCGTCTTCAGGAAGGTGATCGGGTGGCGCACGATGTTGCCCAGCCACATCAGTGGCCGCGTCAGCCGGCTGCCGTCGCCCGTGAGCAGGGTGTAGAGCAGCGCCATGAAATCGCCGTGTTTCCCGTAGGTGACGAACTCGATGTGCGTATCGGGCTTCGGGTAGATGCTGGCGCTGATCGCCACGTCGTTCCACGGCTTGGCCATGCCCTCCGGCAGCGTGACGGCCAGGATCGACTCGCTGTTGGTGCGCACCAGATGGCCGAGCTGGCTGCTGATGCGGGGCAGTGACCCATCGAGCTTGCACTTCGCCAGGAGTCGGTTGGTGCCGAGGGAACCGGCCGACATCACGATGCCACGCGCGGTGAACGTCAGGCGCTGCTTGCGGAACCAGGCGCCCGGTCTCTGCGTCGTCACGAGATAGCCGTCACTGCCGTCCTCGGCGCCGAGCGGACGGATGTCGACGACCTCGCGTTCCGGCAGGATCTGCGCCCCGCGCTTCTCGGCAAACCACAGGTAGTTCTTGAGCAGGGTGTTCTTGGCACCCTCCCGGCAGCCGACCATGCAGGCACCGCAGAAGGTGCAACCGGTGCGTGCAGGCCCCTCCCCGCCGAAATACGGGTCCGCCACGGTCGTGCCCGGGTGACCGAAGTACACGCCCACCGGAGTGCGCTTGAACGTGTGCTCGACACCCAACTGCTTGCCAACCTCCTTCAGCAGCTTCTGCCCGTCGCTCTCGCGTTGCACCTGTTCTACGCCGAGCATGCGCTCGGCCGTGTCGTAGTGCGGCTCGAGCTCGCGGGCCCAGTCCGCGAGATCCTTCCACTGCGGGTTGGTGAAGAACTCCGGGCTCGCGCGATACAGCGTATTCGCGTACACCACGCTGCCGCCGCCGACGGCCGTGCCGCTGGCGATGAAGACGTCCTTGAAGGGCGTGAGGCGGAAGATGCCCCGCAGCCCGAGGAACGGCGCCCACAGGAATCGCTTCAGATCCCAGGTGGTCGCGGCGTAGTCCTGGTCCCGGTAGCGCCTGCCCGCTTCGAGCACGGCGACTCGATAGCCCTTCTCAGACAGGCGCAGGGCAGAGACGCTGCCGCCGAATCCCGAACCGACGACCAGCCAGTCATAGTCCAAGGTCTTGCTCATGGCTCTGTTTCCTGCGTCTGCAAGTTCGAGTCAAGGTCAGGTCAGTCTCGCCGACCCTCGTCGGACGGCGTGCCGGCCGGGTCGTCCAGGTACCGGATCGCGACCGCTTCTGCGCGTGAACCCTGGTCGATGCCGCCGCGGAACGGCTTCCAGGTCTGATCGGACATCGACCGGACGATCATCGCATCGGCCCCACACTCGAGCGCTGCGACCTTCATCTTCTCGACGAGCTCCGCGCCCGTCTTGGCGTTCATGATCGTCTGCCCGCCCGTGCCCGACAGAATGCACAACTCCTCGTAGGGCCGGTCCGTCGGCGCCGAGGCCAGCAGCGCCACCGCCGTGCCTGCCGGTCGCGCCGGCGCCTGCTTGAGTACCACGACGTTGGTCTTGTCCTTGATGGACACCTGCGACCAGGCGCTGGAAGGCAGACAACCCACCAGGGCCAGGATGATCGCCCGAATCGCGTTGTTCACAGAACCCATTTGCGCTCTCCTGCCCGCGGCGAGGCTCAACCGCCGTCCGTCCGCGCCGGCGGGACCTGCTGGAACGGATCTGGCGCCGTGCCGCCGAGCTTCTCGGGAATCGTGCCGGGCAGAATCTCCCAGGCCGGACTGAACTGCACCAGCATGCCCTTGAGCTGCTCATAGGGCTGGCGGTCGCCGACCATTGTCGCCTTGCCACGTTCGACCTGCTGATCGAACGTGGCCTGGCCCGTCAAGACCGTCTCGAGATCCGAGCGGTTCATGGTGATGGTCAGGTCGGCATTCGGCGCCTGATATCCCCTGATGTTGGTGAGCGCGCCATTGCTCAGCTCGACGGCGTACTTCTCTCCGTTGTCAGGCGTGACGAGGTTGATGATGAAGTGAGCATCTCCCGCCTTCTCGCTGTCGAGGCGCACGCCGAGGTAGTCGAGCCACAGGTCCGTCGTCATTGCCCGGATCAGGTCAGGTCCGCTCGACTTGGGCGATGCCCCGGTCGGAACGCCGGACCGCAGTTCGAGCGCACCTGCCAGGAAGCTGTTGCGGACACTGGGACTTTCCTGCTGGTAGCCGATCTGCTCGAAGACGTCGGCCAGCAGGTCCTTTGCCTCCTGGTTGCCCGGCTCGGCATAGACGAGCTTGTTGAGGATCTCCTGGGCAAGTCGGTCTTCACCCTGCGCATGGAGTTCCCGGCCCTTGGCGATGATCTTCGCCGAACCGCCCATCATCTCGACGTAAAGCGGCGCGGAGTCGCGCGGCGACAGCGGGATGAGCGTGGCCGGGTTCGCGTCCCAGTACCCCAGGTAGCGGTTGATGACGGCCCGGCTGTTGTGCTCCTCGGAGCCGTGGTAACTGTGCGCCGCCCACTGTGCCTTCAGGCTCTTCGGCAGCTCGTAGACGTTGTGGATCTCGTTGATCGTCACGCCCTGGTTCGCCAGGTGCAGCACCTGATTGTTCAGGTGGGCATACGTGTCGCGTTGCGCCCGCATGACTTCCTGGATGCGCGCATTGCCCCACCGCGGCCAGCTGTGGGAAGCCAGCATCACCTCGGCCTGCTGCCCGTAGCGGTAGAGCGCCACGTTGATCTGCTTGGACCACTCGAGCGCGTCGCGCACCAGCGCCCCGCGCAGGGTGTAGATATTGTGGATCGTCCCCGTGATGTTCTCGGCCGCCCAGAACGTCTTGAACTGCGGGAACCACGTGTTCATCTCGGCCGGCGCCTCGGTGCCCGGCGTGTTCTGGAATTCCATCGTCACGCCGTCGATCGTCAGTTGCTCGAAATCCTTGTCGATGATCCGGGTCGGCGGGATCAGGCCGATATTACCCGCGGAAACGTTCTTGCCGATCGACTGGTCCACGTGCCCGAACGGGCTGCGAGGCAGCAGCACGCCGTACTGATAGAACAGACGACGCGTCATGGCTGTACCGGCGTACACGTTCTCGGCCACGGCATGCTTCATGAAGCCAACCGGCGCGATGATCGGCACCTTGCCGCTCGTCACGTCGGCTTCGTCGACCACGCCGCGAACACCGCCAAAGTGATCGGCATGCGAATGGGAATAGATGACTGCGACGACCGGACGCGCGCCCAGCTTCTCGTTGACCAGCTCGAGCGCCGCCGCGGCCGTCTCCTTGGAGGTCAACACGTCGAAGAGGATCCAGCCCGTGTCGCCCTTGATGACCGTCATGTTGGAGAGGTCGAAGCCGCGGACCTGGTAGATGCGGCCCGGCACCACTTCGTACAGTCCATAGGCCATGTTGAGGATCGCCTCGCGCTGCAGCGAGGGATGGATGCTGTCGAACTGCTTGTCCTGCAGGAGCCAGTCGTAGCTGCCCATGTCCCAGGCGACGTTTCCAGCGTCGGCCATGATCTGCCGGTACGGCGGCGCCGCGATGAAGCCACGCTGCGCTTCCTCGAAGTCGCGCTTGTCCTCGAACGGCAGCGTAGCGCGCTGGCCGTTCTGCAGGTCGATGGTGAACTTCGACGGCATCTGGCCCTTCGGGCTGAAGTGCTTGCCTTCCATCCCGCCCGGGTCCGACGGCACGCCTGCGCTACTGGCCGCCCAGGCGCTGCCGCCGCACAGGAGCCCGAGCGCGGTAGCAACCATGGCCAGTCGCCCGGTGAATCGATTTCTGCATCGCATACCTACCCCCTCGGCTTCGCGCTCGATCGAACGCCCGAGTGTGCTGCATGTGCTGTTTGGCTGACCAATGCAATGTTCGGGCCGCTTTGATACGTTTCACGCATGAACGACCTGCGGCTCGCACGATGCGCCTCGATGCTAGGCGTCCCCTGGTAGCGCGACGTTACCGACAGCGTCTTTCTGCAGTACTTGCAAACCTGACACCTGCCAGCAGCGATGCGTGCCCTCAGAGGCTGACCATCGCCTTGAAGCCGCCGTAGATCAGGCGCTTGCCGTCGAACGGCATCGCCTTGGGATCCATCATGGACGCGAGACGCGGGTCTTTCATCACCCGGGCGTTCACGCGATCCCGGTCACGGCGCGACTTGAACACGATCCACGAAAACCAGACGACCTCGTCGGGCTTGAGCTTCACGGCCTGCGGAAAGGACGTGTACCGGCCGGGCTTGACGTCGTCAGCGATGCACTCGATGTACTCGAGCGCACCGTGTTCACGCCACACCCGGCCCGCCTTGCGTGACAGGCGGCGGTACGCATCGATGTTGCGCTTCGGAATCGGAACGACAAATCCGTCGACATACCTGGCCATGGGCACCCCCCCGTATACTCGAGTTGCGCGAATGACAGCCGCCGCGGCCTCGGTGTGGCAACCCGTCAGGGGCTCCCCGACGCCGGTGGAATGGGATCGTGCCCTCTTTTGCCGCCATTGCCAAACCCGCTGCCACGGAGAGCCGATGCAGACCGTACTCACCATCCAGACCTCCGGTGCGGGGCTTCACGAGTTCACCAGCGAAGTCGAGCGCTTCGTCAGCCAGTGCGGCGTCGAACAGGGTCTGCTGACCCTCTTCGTGCAGCACACGTCCTGCTCGCTCTGCGTGCAGGAGAACGCGGACCCCGACGTGCGTCGGGATCTCGACGAATTCTTCCGCAGACTGGTGCCGTCGTCAGACGACCCGTCGATGCGGTGGATGCTCCACACGACCGAGGGTCCGGACGACATGCCGGCCCACATCAAGGCCGCGCTCACGGCCGTGTCGATCTCGATTCCCGTGTCGGCAGGTCGACCCGCCCTCGGGCAGTGGCAGGGGATCTATCTGTTCGAGCATCGCCGCCGTGCGCACTCGCGGCGGGTCGTGGCGCACCTCAGCCCCTGACGATGCGCCTAGCCGCTAGTCGACGACGACGGCGGTCCCGCTCGCCGAGACCATGAGCATGCCGTTCCCCTGGCCCAGCACCTCGTAGTCGAGATCGATCCCGACGACGGCATTCGCCCCGAGTTCGGCCGCGCGTTCCTGCATCTCCTGCAAGGCCATGTCCCGCGCCCGCTGCAGTTCACGCTCGTAGGTCGCCGAGCGCCCGCCGACAAGGTCACGGATGCCGGCAAACAGGTCCTTGAACAGGTTTGCGCCGAGAATCGCTTCGCCCGCAACCACGCCGCAGTACTTCGTGATCCGCCGCCCTTCGATGCTGGGTGTCGTGGTGATCTGCATTTCTGCTCCTGTGGGTTGCCTGACCAACCGGCTCATCCTAGCACCCGAAAAAAAGCGCCCTCCGAGGAGGGCGCAATCAGGGGGAGAATGGTTCGGCGCCTGCTCTGCGCAGGCGCCGGATCGACAGTGCGGGTCAGGCCGCGGCCTTCGCAGCGGGCTTGCGGCTGGCGCGCTTCGTCTTGCGGGCCCGGCTGGCCTTCGCAGCGCGCGGCTCGGCCGTACCCGTCTTCGCGACGGTCTCGTAGGCCTGGGTCGCAATCTTCTGCACGCCTCGGCCAGCGTCGGTGAAGATCCCGACCGCCCGGTTGGCATCGGCCACCAGGCGCTCGCCGCTGTCCTTCATCGTCTCGGCCTGTGCCGAGAAGAGGTCAGCCAGGCTCTTCGCACTCGCTGCCCGCTCGAGGCTGGTGGCGACATCGGTCAATGCGGCCGTGAGCATCCCGGACTGCAGTTCGATCAGTTCCTGGGCCGCCTTCTGTGAGACAGCCGACAGCTGGATGCCCGACTTTGCCGCGACCCGCACCGGCTCCTTGAGTGACTCGAAGCCCTGCACGGAGTAGCCCAGCGTTTCGCGCAGGCCGGTCAGCGGATCCGTGCCGAACTTCTGGGCCTGGCCCGTGAGAATCTGCACCTGCTCGTTCATGAAATCCTGCATCTGGTTGATCATCTGCGGCTCCCGAGGGTTATTTTGCACTGCAAAATGTTGCACTGCACAATAACTCGGCTGCCGGGCAACGTCAATGCCCGGATCAACTGTCACCCAGTAATATGAATACTGTTAAAAATCAATTTGTTATGCCAACAGATCCGGTGTCGACCCAGAGCCGAGCGGGTCGCCAATGACGCCCGCCGGGGTCGATCACCGCTGGACGACCGCCCGAGACCGGCCTTGCGCTGCTGGACCCCTGGCCGGCTCCGCGCCGGATGGCTGAGTTGCGGCAGCTCCTCTGTGAAGCCGGCCGAAGGGAGACCTCGACTCAGCAGTGGTAGCCACCGCTCCTGCGCAACGCCGCGAGGTAGTGGCCCAGACCTTCGTCCCCTCTCATGCACGCCCGGATGGCCTCGGCGCCCGTCGACTCGAATCGATCGATCAAGCACTTGTCCGCCACGACGGGATCTACGTCCGAATGAACGCCACCGCCGAAGATCGTGCATACCACCCCTCGAAAGACCTGACTGCGCTCCCCGTCGGACTCACGCTCCGACTGGAGCAATTGGGTGAGCGCCACGATCGCCGGGTCACCCGATCCATCGTGAGCCTGTGGCACCAGTCGCCGGTGCCTCGATCTTGTCGTGTTCATCATGCTGCGGCACTGTATCGGCAGCTGGAGGCTGCACTCCTGTCGCAGGACGGCAAACTTTGGTCCACACGCCTCAGAACGTGTTGCGGGCCACCGCAATCCCACCGACTGCAGGGCAAGGCTTTCGTGAGAACACGCGGACAAGGCTGAATGCTCAACAAGCCCACGATCCTGGCCGTGACCCTGGCACCGATGAAGGAAGCGCTGCTGTCGTACGGCGTCGATTTCGACGCGCTGACGCGGCAGGCGGGCATCGATCCTGGCCTGCTGGCCCGCACGAACGCCCGCTGTCCCGTCGAGCGTATCCAAAGGCTCTGGCAACTGGCCGCCGGGGCGGACCGGATGGCTGCCCGCTACATCGAGGGGATGACGGCGAACTCGGTCGCGACGACGGTCCGCGCGTTGCTGCTGAAGGCCATGCCATCCGGGAATCTCGAGCAGGACGGCATTGCCCGCTCGCTGAACCAGAGCGCGAGCACGCTCCAGCGTCGCCTGCGCGAGGAAGGAACCAGCTACCAGCGCCTGCTCGATGCCACGCGGCGCGACATGGCCCTTGAGTACCTCAAGGGCGCTGGACCGGAAGGACTCCGCGCCATTACCTCTCCTAGCCGAGCGAAAGGACGCGGCGCAAGCACCGTCGATGCCGACGTCACATGACGCATGAACTGAAGACGGCCGTGTTTGCACCGATCGCGCATGCGCTGCGCCGCGGACTCTTGCCGCTGGTCATGCTCGCCATGCTCGCGACCGCCTGCGGCCCGAGCGACGGACCCACCGCTACAACGGCATCGCCCCGTCCGCTCCTGTTGCGTCGTGGACTCGGCGCGGAGCCGGCGACGCTGGACCCCCGGCTCGCCGCAGACAACGCGGCGTTGGCGATCGCTGCGGACCGCTTCGAAGGCCTGACGACCAACGGCGCAGACGGTTCTCCCGTCGCGGGTGCCGCTGCATCGTGGGAGGCATCACCGGACGAGCTCAGCTACACCTTTCACCTGCGTCCCGGGCTGCGATGGTCGAACGGCGACCCGCTGACGGCCGAGCATTTCGCAGCCGCGTTGCGCTGGCTCGTGGGGCCGTCCAGTACCGCACCAAACGCTGGCCTGTACGACGCACTGCAGCACGTCGAGGCCGTGGACGAGCGCACGCTCCGCGTGACGCTGCGCCAGCGACTCCCTCATCTGCCCGCGCTGTTGGCACTGCCGGCGGCCGCCCCGCGGCACCCTTCGCCGGACGACGCGGGGAACGGACCGGGCAACGGTGCGTTCCGGCTCGAGCAGCGGAGCGTGGGACACAGCGTGACGCTGCAGCGCAATCCGCACTACTGGGATGCTTCGAACGTCGCGCTCGAGCGCGTCGTGTACCTGACCGTTGCCGAGCTCGGCACTGAGCTCAATCTCTACCGGACAGGCCAGCTGGACATCACCAGCGAGGTCCCGAACACACACGTCGCGACATTGCGCCGCGAGCTGCCCGGGGAATTGCGGATCACTCCGTACCTCGGCGTGTACTCGTATGCCGTGAATCTCGCCCGGCTCCCGGACAGGGACGTGCGACAGGCCCTGGCCCTGGCCATCGACCGCGGGCGCATCACCCGGCAGGTCACAGGCGCGGGAGAGACGCCCGCGTTCGGCTGGACGCCCGACGGAATCCCCGGCTACCAACCCGCCCGGTTCGAGTGGCAGGCACTGCCACACGACGAGGCCGTCCGTCGGGCTCGCGAGTCGTGGATCAATGCGCGTGCCCGCGGGGCAGCGCCCGAGTCGCTGACGCTCTGCACCGACGCCAGCACGAACCACCATCGCACCGCTGTCGCCCTCGCGGACCTGTGGCACACCGCGCTCGGCGTCGAGGCGACGATCGTCGAACTCGAGTGGACCGTGTACCTGGACACGCGCAGGAATCCGGGCCAGTGCGATCTGGTCAGGTTCGGCTGGTCAGCCGATTTCGTGGATCCGGAGGCCTTTGCGACCCTGTTCGAGACCTCTCATCCGCAGAACACACTGGGCTACAGCAGCGCGCGCTACGACGAGCTGCTCGAGCAGTCGAGGATGGCGTCGACGTCCGTAGAGCGAATGGCGCTGATCGCCGCAGCGGAAGCCCAGCTGCTCGAGGACGTTCCGGTCATCCCGATCTTCTTCCGGGTATCGAAACGACTGGTCAAGCCGCATGTGACCGGCGTCGGCACCAATCCGCTCGGCCAGCTGCCGTCGCGCAGCCTCGGTCTCCAGCAGCCGTAACCTGGAGAAAAAAAGGGCGGGAGGCCCGTGCCACCCGCCCCAGTCGGACCGAGAGGTCCGGGGTTCCTGACCGATTACGGATTGGCCGCGCGAATGGCGTCCGCGATGGCCACCAGTTGCGCGTCGCTCAACCCGCTTAGAAAGCCCATGCCGCCCTTGTTCTGGTCGATGGCGCGCCGGAAGTCCGTCGCACTGCGATTCGACGCGGGCATGCGCTGTATGGCGTTGATCGCGCCGTGGCACCCGCCGCAATTCGCCGTGTAAAGGGCAGCGCCATCGAGCGGCGGCGGCGGCGGGGTCACGGGAGGCGGCTCGACCGGGGGCGGCGGCTCCACCGGGGGAGGCTCCACCGGAGGCGGCGTCACTGGCGGCGGCTCCACCGGGGGAGGCATGACCGGCATCGAGGCGCCATCGTGCGAACGCTCGATCTCCACCTCGCGCGCCAGCAGGGATGTACCGTCCCAGCTGCCCTCCACGTCGACGACCTGGTTGGCGGCACGGGCAAAGAACGTCGTCGCATCGATGCGGGTGTCTTCATCCTCGAACTCGGTCGCCGGCGTCGTCTCGATGCCAACCCCGAGGATGCGGAACCGTGGCGCCTGGAGGTCACTCGCACGGCCGCGCAGCTCGACTTCATCCTCCGGTTCATCCCGCTCCAGTCGCGTGGCGATGACCCGTCCACTCCCGACGGAGTCCGGATACGCGTGCACCTCGATCCAGTCGCCGATGCGCAGGTCGTCGAGCGCGAAGAAGAAGTCGTCGCCCTCCTTGTCCTCCCGCCGGGTCGACGCGTTCACGACAATCGTCACGCCCAGCGCACGGACGGTCCCATCGGCCACGCTGACGGCCTCCACCGGCGCCGAAAGCCGGACCGAGGACGCGCGCTTGAAGGTGATTTCCGCAGCGACGAGCACGCCGTTGCCGTCCATCCGGCCCTCGACCTCTACCTTGAGATCGAGCGCGAGGTCGGCTGCCGTTCCGCCCCGGTACACGGTACCGGCGGTGGCCGAGACCTGCTGTCCAGCCACCCGGAAGTCGCCAGGCGAGACGAAGCTGGTGACGAGGCCCTCGATCTCGACCTCGCTGTTGCTGGCACCCATCGCGGGTCCGTCCTCCCGCTGCACGCGCGTCGCACGCAGCGCGCCGTCGCTCAGGAAGTCCCGACCCTTGACCTCGACGAGATCCCCTTCGCGCGGACCCGCCGCGTCGAAGTCCTCGAGCGTCGCGGACGAATAGTCCACGACCAGGCTGCCGACGCGGAAACGTCTCGCGGCACCGTCGAGATTCGCGATGAGACCCGTGACCTCGACCTCGACCTCGGACGCGTCCGGTCGCTCGATGCGCGTCGCACGTGCCTGACCGTCGGAGCCCGAGAATCCATGTACCTCGAGGCGCTCGCCGACGGCGATGCCGGCAATCGATCTGCCACCGATGGAATCGTCGAACGAAGTGTCGTCGTCCACCCTCACCCACTGTCCGGCGACGGCCACGACACCTTCGGCGGCATTTACGGCCTGGACGGTGCCCCGCAGCAGGTGATCTTCCTCGATACGCACGGCGCGGGCCTGGCCACGATCGTCCACCTGGGCCTCGAGCCGGACGACGTGACCGACCCGGAGGTCGGACAGCGATCCCGGTCGGTCGTCGATGTGCACTTGCGTGCCGGTCGTGTCGTAGCGGACGCCGTTGACGATGACACTCCCGAAGCCGCTGATCGCCCCCGTGACGAAAACCGTCTTCTGGGCAGCGCCCGGCGGCGGGCTCGAGGGCGGCGGCACCCCGCCGGGGGAATCGTCACTGCCACCACCGCCACCGCTGCCACAGGCAGCGACGAGCAGCGCGATGCCTGCGGGTAGCAGGCTCTTCCGTTGGATCAATCGCATATCACACCTCAAAAGAAAAGCTCGGTCCTGATCGGATCGGGCGCGAGTCGCGCCCGCCATACCCCGGAGTCCCGGTCAGTCCTCGAGCTCGGCCCGTTCGGCCAGCACGGTGTTGCCGACCAGGCGGCCGCGCACCTCGACCTCGCGGCCAGGGGCCGCGCTGAAGAAGGCGGCCGCCGTGATCGACACGCCGTTGTTATCCCGAAATTCGGTCTGCGCATCGGTCGTAATCGAGACGCCCGCGACCGAGAAACTGGGCGCCGCGACGGCCGTCGCCGGCCCCCGCACTTCCAGCCGATCCTCGGCATCGTCGCGTTCGAGCAGGGAGGCCACGAGGCCCGTGGCGTCGCGGTAGGCGCGCAGCTCGACGTAATCTCCGGCGCGAAGATCGGCCAGGCCGAACCGCTCGAGGTCGGCGGAGCTCTGGTCCTCGAAGCGGGTCAGCGTGTTGGTTCTCACGGTGATGCCCAGGATCTGGAAGCTGCTCGCCGCTGCGTTGACGGAATCGACTGTTGCGCTGATCTCCACGTCGCTGTCCTGCCGGAACTGCACCTTTCGTGCAATGAGGCGGCCAGCCGTGTCGAACCCTCCCTCCACCTCGACCTTCACGTCGAGAGCCAGGGTTCCCGGCGAACCGCCTTCGTAGACGGTGGCAGCGGTGGTCGTGACCCTCTGGCCGGCGACGTCGAAGTCGGCGCTCGAGACGAATCGCGTCACGAGTCCCTCGAGTTCCGCGGAGTCGTCCACCGTTCCGCTGAGCGACACGCTGCGCCGTTCGATGCGCGTTGCCAACAGTTCGCCCGACGCATTGAGCACGCCGTGAGCCTCGACGAGATCGCCGTTCGTGGGCTGGCCACTCGGGAAATTGCTCACTTGTGCGCTCGAGTAGTCCACCACCAGCAGATTGATCCGCAGGCGACGCGCCGCGGTGTCGACGGCACTGGCCGTGCCCTGCACCTCGACCGCCGTCGAAGCAGACCGGCGCTCGATGCGCGTCGCCGCCACCACGCCGTCCGCGCCGACCAGACCGCTCACTTCCACGACGTCTCCCAGCGCCAGCCCCTCGATCGATCGAGGCGCGATGCCATCGTCGAACGACGTGGTGGGTCCGATCCGGACGGTCTGTCCGACCACGACGATTCGGACGGCCGCCAGGTCGATGGCCTGCACGGGCCCCTCGACGTTGTCGGCAAACGTGATGCTGCTTGCGGTGCCGGTGGTGCCTGCGGCATCGAGCGTGCCCTCGACGCGCACGACCTGCCCGACCCTCAGGTCGGACTCCGAGCCCGGCTGATCGTCGACCGTGATCGTCGCACCCGTGGTGCTGTAGCGAACACCATTGACGATCACGCTGCCGAAGCCGGTGACGGGTCCCACCGAAATGGTCTTCCCACCGCGGTCGATGCCACCGACGGTGATGTCACCGTCTCCAACCCCGCTGCCTCCGCCACTACCGCTGCAACCGAGCGCCAGCAGCGCCGACAGCGCGGGGATCCATCGTAAGGTGGAGTGCATGTTCATCGAGAGTCTCCGGAAGTCATGTCCTGAATGGCGTACACGCCGACACCGAGCCTGACGGCCGCCCCACCCGCGGCCGCCTCGTGAGCGGCCAGCCAGTCGTCCACGCGCTCGAGCATCGCCTGCGCTTCACGCTCCACGTATGCGCGGAATGCCGGGAGGTGGCGCGGGTCGACGCAATGGCTCTGCGCACGACCCTCGAACCGCGAGGGCTCGCTCGGCCGACGAGAAAGATTGTGTTCGATCGTCGTCGCGAGATCCGCGAGCACGCTGCCGGATCGTTCGACGGCGCGACCGTCCATCGCACGCGGCATGTAATAGCGACGCAGCGCGCGGTAGGAGCCGTCTCCCAGCCGCTCCACGGAACCCGACTTGAGCAGTTCCTTGACGAGAGCCGTGGCCGGGATGTCACCGGCGTAGCGGCGCAGCAGGCCGGCAAGAGACGCTCCGGCCCCCTCGGCGGGCAGGAGGGCCGGCTGGCCGTTCGGCTCCAGGAACTCCGAGTCGAGGTGCCAGCCGGTGAGGACGCGGCTCGCGTGATTCAGCGCCTCCTCGGCAGCCGAAGCCTGCACGGACTGGAGTTCGTCCTGCACGCGTCTGACGTCACGACGTGTCAGACCGGTGAGCAGGGCGACGCGCGACACGTTCGTCGGCCGACCCCGGATACCGAACTCCTCGGAGGCTGTCGCCACAAAGACGCTTCGCGACAGCTCGGCGAATTCCTTCCAGGTCACCCCGGCCCGCAGAAGCCAGCGCGCGACGGGCCGGAGCCAGCGTCGGCATGCCGCCAGAACGGGTCTTTCGGTGGATAACTCCATATATGGAACTCTTTGTCTCATATACGGATCATAAATGCAAGCCACTGAGACTCCCACCGCTGAAAACGGCGTTGGGCTCAGCGGTCGGAAGGTGCTCGGCTAGCGGACCAGCCCGTCCCGGTGCAGACGCTCTGCGATCGGTGTCGCGAGCGCGGCGAGACCGGAGTCGCGGGTCTCGAGCTGTTGCGCGGTCGTCTCGAGCGTGTACACGAGGCTCGGCCCCCGCGTTTCAAAGAGGCGGGTCTCCACCTGGACCTCCCCCTGCAGCGTCGTGACCGCGTCGGCCGTCTGGAACGTCCCATAGACGACCGGTATGCCATAGACGCCGTAGTAACCGCTGGCCCACCCGGTGCCCGTGGCCTTGTAGTAGGCGCCACCGCGCGTATCGCGACTGCCGCCTTCCTCGGCTCCCCAGTCGCTGGACACGAGGATCGTCGCCAGCACGGCATCCGCCTGGTGCAACTCAACCGCGGCGTCGATGCTTTCGCGGGTGAGCGGATTCTTCGTCACGACCGCGTCGCAGCTGGCGATCGCGACGGTCGTCGTCGACACGCTGCTGATCCGCGACACGAGGAAACGCTCGAACGCGCAGCGCTGGTTGACGTGAGGAGTCACCCCGACGACCAGGATCCGCTGGTACGAATCGCCGTGAGTCGAGCCTTCGGCCCACGTGCCCTTCAAGGTGGGTTGAGCCGTGCAACCGGCGAGACTCATCGCGCCGAACAGAAACGATATCGTGGCGAAACGCAGTCCGCGGGTCTGCCGTTGTTCGAATGCTCGGGCGTGCACGGACGACTCCTCTCGCTGGATGAACCGCGGGATCTCTTGCGACACCCGCGCACGGCCAACTGGCCGCGGGAACGGTCCGCAGCATACTCCATGAGCGCAACGGGCAATCCGTATCATTGACCCGAGAGGCTGGCTTCCCCGCCGGGCCGAGCGTTCCCCGCCGCTGCAGTACGGCAAGCCGTGCGCCCCGGCGCCGGCGCGCGGCCTACTGGCGCGCGGACGCGACTGACGGCTCGGCAAGGATCGGCTGGAGATAGCGACGCGCCAGTTCGTCGCGATCCGCCGGCGCAATTGGAATCGTTGCGCCGAAATAGGCCCGCACGTCCGTCGCAATGTTGCGGTGATTGAAGCCTGGCCACACGGTCCGCAGCGCGGACGTGATTCGCTTGCGTGCTTCTGCAGCGGGCCCGGGCTCGAGGCCTGCCAGTGCCGCCTCCTCGAGCGTCACGAGCAGGTACGCCAGTGCATTGTCGCTGTACCACTCGTAGGGCGTGGTCAGCGAGTAGTCGCCCACCACGCCCTGGCGGGCAAAGCGATCGTCCTCGAGGTAGTCCTCCCGCTCGCCGATCACCGCGTAGATCTCGTCGAGCCACCGCGCCCAGTCCTCGGCCGTGGCCCCGCGGAACTGGAACTCGGGTTCCGAGAGGCCCGTGTAGAGGAACTGCGGCCTCACGGCCAGCTCGTCCTTCAACTCGCCATCGAAATACCCGGTGCGTGTCCAGCCAAAGGGTTCGATCGTCTCCACGAACACGGGCACCGGAAAATCGTTGCGTGCGTTCTCCCGCTGCGGATGCTCGGTGTCCCAGTCGAGCGACATGTGCCAGGCGTGGCCGATCTCGTGAGCGAGCAGGCCGAGCAGCCCGAGCGGGTCACTGACCTCCCGGCCGCTGTCGTAGATGATCAGCGACTGGCTGTTGAAGAGCACCTGGGCGTTCATGTCGGCCCCGGCCTCGTCCGCAAGTTCAGCATTGAGCAGAGCCGTATGTTCGACGGCCACGGTGCGCAATGTCGGGAGACCCGACCGTGGCACGATCCGGCGACCGTAGACCCGGCGAATCACGTCGTCGACCGCGCGGGCCAGGGGCAGGTCGAACGCGGCATCCCGTTCGACGAGCGCAATGTGGAAGTCCTTGTGGAGGCCGGCCTGGATGGCGACGAGTTCCGGGTCGTGCCCCCCGCTCGTGGCCCAGTCCAGGTGATCGGGCAGCCCGTTGGCATTGTCGTCCGCAAATCCCTCGTCGGGCGTGCCGTCGCCGTCCGTGTCGCGCCCGCCGCGCGCGCGATCGTAGGGATGGCTGTCGAGGATATTGCGGACGCCGTCGCCGTCCACGTCGAGATCCCCCTCGCTGAACTTGCCGAAGTAGTCGCTGATCCGGTAGTCGGCCAGGCCGTCCCCGTCCGTATCGCGGACGGCCAGGGCCTTCAGGCGCTGTTCTGCCCCGAACAGGTCATCGAGAATCTGCAGCGCCTCCCCGTTCATGCGATCCCGGCGGCCGACGAATCGCTGCACTTCGTCCGGGCCGGGCAAGGCGACCTGCAGGCGTTCGGCGTCCTCGTCGGTCCGTGCACGGTAGTAGACGAGATCGAGCGACTTGATCTGCGCCGGGTGATGTTCCGGGCGATCGTGGCGAATGTCCCGCAGCATACCGACCCGGTCGCGAAGCCGGTCGCGCAGGCTCGCCTTGCCGTCCGCCTGGGTCGGCGAGACCGCCGCCAGCCAGGCCGCGATGGACGCGGCAGCCACCAGACTGAAACGCCCCAAGTACTGCCGACTGGCTGAGGTCACATCCATGAATGGGGAAACTAGCATGAACCGGCGCCGCCGCCGTCAATAGCCGCTTGTTTCCTGTTCGGCCTCGAGGACGCTGGGCGATACTGCGGCGTCGATGGCACCCCCGGGACCGTGCGGTCCGACGGGAATCCAGGACTGGCCCGGACGCCCCGGGAAAGGGAACGACACCGTGCGCTCGCCCTACGACATCCTGTTCGAGCCGGTCAGGATCGGCCCCGTCACCGCTCCGAATCGCTTCTACCAGGTACCTCACTGCAACGCGTTCGGGCATCGAATGCCACGCGCCCTCGCCGCCATGCGCGCGATGAAGGCTGAGGGTGGCTGGGGAGTCGTCTGCACCGAGGAAGTCGAGATTCATCATACGAGTGATCTCGCGCCGTACATCGAGGGCCGGCTCTGGAGCGATGACGACATCCCGGCCCTGGCGCTGATGGCGGACGCCGTGCACGCGCACGGTGCCCTGGCCGGCATCCAGCTCGCCTACAACGGGGTGAATGCCACCAACCTGTTTTCGCGCGCAGCTCCTCTCGCACCGCGCTCGATGGGCACCATCGGCGGCACCGGCTGGGAGCCGGTGCAGTCGCGGCGCATGGACAAGAAAGACATCCGGAACGTGCGCGCCTGGCACCGCCAGGCCGCGCTGCGTGCGAGGCGGGCGGGCTTCGACATCGTCTACTGCTACGCCGGTCACGGCATGACGGTCGCGATGCAGTTCCTCACGCGCAGATTCAACGACCGGACGGACGAGTATGGCGGTTCACTGGAGAACCGCGCCCGCTTTCTGCGCGAGATCATCGAGGACACCCGGGACGCGGTGGGCGACACCTGTGCCGTCGCGGTGCGACTGGCCGTCGACGAACTGCTGGGCGACGACGGCATCACGCACCAGGGTGAGGGCCACGACGTCATCGCCATGCTCGCCGAGCTGCCCGACCTGTGGGACGTCAACCTGAGCGGCTGGAGCAACGACTCGCCGTCCTCGCGCTTCGCGAAGGAAGGCAGCCAGGAACCGTACATCGGCTTCGTGAAGAAGCTGACCAGCAAGCCGGTCGTCGGCGTCGGCCGCTATACGTCCCCCGATTCGATGGTGTCGGTGGTGCGACGCGGGATCCTCGATCTCATCGGCGCGGCCCGCCCCTCGATCGCGGACCCGTTCCTGCCGGCGAAGATCCGCGACAACCGCATCGACGACATCCGCGAGTGCATCGGCTGCAACATCTGCGTCACGGCCGACATGCGCAGCGTCCCGATTCGCTGCACGCAGAACCCCACGATGGGGGAGGAATGGCGACGCGGCTGGCATCCCGAATCGATCGCTGCACGGGCGACCCGGGACGCGGTGCTGGTCGTCGGCGCGGGACCCGCGGGACTCGAGGCCGCCCGCGCGCTCGGCCAGCGCGGCCATCGCGTCACCCTCGTCGAAGCCCGTCGCGAACTCGGCGGTCGCGTGCTGCAGGAGTCCGCGCTGCCGGGCCTCGCGGAATGGCGTCGTGTCGCCGACTGGCGCATCGGCCAGCTGCAGCGCATGCCCGACGTGGACGTCTACCGGGACAGCCCGATGACCGCCGCAGACATCCTCGACACCTGCACCGCGAACGTCCTCCTGGCGACCGGCTCCAGCTATCGTCGGGACGGCATCGGCCGCACGCTGTGGCGGCCGATCACCGGCCACGCGCTTCCGCACGTGCTCACGCCCGACGACGTCTACGCCGGCGAACTCCCTGGCGGCAGCGTCGTCGTCTACGATGACGACCACTACGTGATCGGCGGGCTGCTCGCGGAGTTGCTCGCGAACCGGGGATGCCACGTGACGCTCGCCACTCCGGCGCCCCTGGTCTCGCACTGGACCCAGTACGCGCTCGAGCAGGAGCGCATCGAACGCCGGCTCCGGTCCCTCGGGGTACAACTGCTCACCCGGCATACGCTGTCCCTGATCGCAACGGACGCCGTGACCGTCACGGATTGCATCATGGGTGGCGAACACACCCTGGCCGCGGACGCCGTCCTGCTCGTCACCGACCGGACCCCGGCCGACGAACTGTATCGGGAACTGCTGCCCGCACTCGCGGACCGAAGGCTCACCTGCCTGCGCCTGATCGGCGACGCGGAAGCGCCCGGCCTGATCGCGCAAGCGGTCTTCTCGGGTCACCTCGCGGCCCGCGAGTTCGGCGAGACGCCGGCTGATGGCACGCCCTTCGCGATCGAGCGAGTCGCGACCTGAGAGCGTGTCTCGCGGTGCTCAGGCGATCGAAGATTGCAGCGTACCGTCGGGTTCCGCCAGCAGGAAAAACTCCCGGCCGAGCGCGTCGGTCACGCCGGCGAGTTCCGCCTGGATTTCGTCGAGTCCCTCGTGCAGGCCGCGCGTGATGAGATCCTCGGCGGTGTCCTCCGCCAGCGATGCCGTCAGTTTTCTGAGCAGGCCGGACGCCGCACGCTTCGAGTTGTGGCCGTACTTGAGACGCAGCGCCGCCAGGTGCTCGTTCGCGACGAGCACGCTGGCCGCGACCGAACGGGGAAACCGCTTGTCGAACAACAGGAACTCGACTACTTGCGAGGGCGACAGACTGTGCGGATTGACGCGCCGGAATGCGTGGAAGCCCGCAGCCGAGCGCAGCACGGTGTTCCACTGCGCCTCGTCCACCGGTGAACCCACGTCGCTCGGCTGAGGCAGCAGCACCTGGTACTTCACGTCCACGAGGCGCGTCGTCTGGTCGGCGCGCTCGAGGGCCCGGCCGATCTGATGGAAGTACCAGGATTCGTCGCGGTACAGGGTCTCGGCAGTGATCCCACTGTGGGTCTGGCAGGATTCCTTGATGTAGCTGCACAGCCGGTTCAGGTTCTCGACGCGAAGGTCGGGCTTGCGCAGGCGCTTGATCCGGTTGTGGAAGCCGTTCAGCTGCACCCACATCTCGGTGGAGATGAGCGGTCGCAGCGCACGTGCGTTCTCGCGTGCCATGCTGATGTTGCTCAGCACCGAGTTCGTGTTCTCGGCGTCCAGGACGTAGAAGTGGATCACCGCGTCGGCCGTCGGCCGGCGCTCGGTGGCCCTGAAGATCTGCTCGTCCCCGTGCAGTCGCAACACGGATTCCCAGTCATGCTCGCCGCGTGCATTGCGACTGAAGCTCTCGTTCACGTCCAGGATGCGCGCGGTGCTGTTAGCCCGCTCGACCTGGCGGGCGAGCCAGAAGATCGATTCCGCATGCCTGGAGAGAAGGTTATTCAAGGACCCAGGTATCCTTCGATCCGCCGCCCTGCGACGAGTTGACGATCAGCGATCCCTTGCGGAGCGCCACGCGGGTGAGGCCGCCGGGGAGCACCCAGGTCGAACGGCCGGTGACGGCAAAGGGCCGCAGGTCCACGTGCCGGGCCTCGATCCCGCTGCGGGTCACCGTCGGGCAGACCGAGAGCTGCACCACCGGCTGGCTGATGTAGTTGCCGGGGTCGGCACGCAGCTTGCGCCGGAACTCAGAGAGCGCCTTGCGGCTGGCGTGCGGGCCGATCAGGATGCCGTAGCCGCCCGAGGCACCCACCGGCTTGACGACGAGTTCCTCGAGGTGCTCGAGCGTGTACTCGAGGCCCTCACCCTCCCGACAGATGTGCGTCTCCACATTCGGCAGGATCGCCTCCTCGCCGAGGTAGTACTTCACGATGCGCGGCACGTAGGCATACACCGCCTTGTCGTCCGCGATGCCGGTGCCCACTGCGTTCGCGAGCAGGACGTTGCCGGCGCGATAGGCGCGCATCAGGCCGCGCACGCCGAGCATGCTCTGCGGGTTGAAGACCTCCGGATCCAGGAAGTCGTCGTCGATGCGGCGGTAAATGACGTTTACCCGCTGCAGGCCGCCGGTCGTCTTCATGAATACCCGCTCGTCGCGCACGACGAGATCGCGGCCCTCTACCAGCGGTACGCCCATCTCGCGTGCCAGGAAGACGTGCTCGAAATAGGCGGAGTTGTAGGCGCCGGGCGAGAGCAGCACTACGGAGGGAGGCTCGCCGATCCCGGCCGCGAGTTCCGTGAGCTTGCCGATCAGCCGCTGCCCGTAATTGGAAACCGAGCGCACCCCGATGTTGCGCATCAGGTCGGGAAACGCGCGTTGCGTCAGGTGGCGGTTCTCCACGACGTAGGACACGCCCGATGGCGTGCGCGCGTTGTCCTCGAGCACGTAGAAGCGTCCGTCGCCGCCACGCACGATGTCGACGCCGCATATGTTGACGTAGCTGCCGAAGGGCACGGCCAGGCCCTGCATCTGCGGGCGGAAGTTCGCGTTGCCGAGCACGAGCTCGGCGGGAACGATCCCGTCGCGAAGGATCCGCTGCTCGTGATAGACGTCCTGGATGAAGTGGTTGAGCGCGGTGACCCGCTGGATGACGCCCCGCTCGATCGTGTCCCACTCGGCGGCGGACAGCACGCGAGGGATGACGTCGAAGGGCAGGATCCGGTCGATCTGCTCGCGACTCGTGTAGACGGTAAAGGTGACGCCGAGATTGAACAGCTCGCGCTCCGCCGCCTGCGCGCGGCGACGAAGCTCGGCCAGGCTCAACCCGTCGAGCCTGTCCCGCACCGTCCGCGTATGGTCCGCGGGTTGCTTTGGTCCGCCGAAGATCTCGCAGAAGAATCCGCCGGGGTCGTAACCCTCGAGCAATCCAGCGGGTCTGCGTTCCTTCATGCCTGCCGCTGCTCCTCGGTCGGCTGCGTCGGAGCCGGGTTGACGTCGACTTCGACGTCGACGTCGTGCTCGCCTCCGCCGAAGATTACCCCATTCACCGGACTGATGTCCCCGTAGTCCCGGCCCCAGGCCAGCGTGATGTGCTCGTCGCGCGCGATCGTGTCGTTGGTGGGATCGAGGTCCACCCACCCCGCTTCCGGACACCAGACCGAAATCCACGCATGCGAGGCATCGCTGCCGACGAGCTTCTCCTTGCCGGGCGGCGGTCGCGTGAGCAGATAGCCGCTCACATAGCGGGCCGGCACCGCGAGCGCGCGCAGGCAGGCGAGTTCGAAGTGCGCAAAGTCCTGGCAGACGCCCTGTCGCAGCCGGAACACGTCGTCCACCGGCGTCGAAACGGTCGTGGCAGCGCTGTCGTAGCGGAAGTCCGCGTGGATGCGCCGCGTCAGGTCGAGCGCGGCCTCCAGCACGGGGCGGCCCGGCAGGAAGGAATCGCGTGCGTAGGCTGCAAGATCACCGGTGGACTGCGTGTAGGGCGAGTCAAAGGCGAACTGCAGGGTGTCGAGGCTCTGCCGCGATGGGTTCCGCTCGAGATGGCCGAAGATCCGGTCCCATGGCATCGACCGGGACGCGATCGGATCCGCCGGTGCCGTGACGTCGACGGTAGAGCGCGCCTCGATGACCAGTTCTTCGTGCTGTTCCTGGATCGTCACGAAGGTGACGGGGTTGCCGAAGTAGTCCTCGCTGTCGTTGCGCACCGCCGGGGCGGGCACGATGGAGATCTCCGCGCCGTGGCAGACCTTGCGCGCGCAGCGGCGCGGCACCAGGTGAAACGAGTGGTGCGAGATCGACACCGGCTGGCTGTAGCGGTAAGTCGTTCGGTGGCGAATGTCGTAGCGCATGCTCAAGGGGTCGCGACCGAACGGACATCGTCCGCGTGGCTGAAATAGGTTCGCGTGATTCCGGTCGTCAGTTTCGGAAGGTCCTCCGCGACGTCCCCGAGCAGCGCGCTGAGCCCGGGACGATCACCCAGGCGACCCTTGCGGGCCAGGCTGCCGATGTCGGCCAGGCGCAGTTGCGCCAGCGCGCCGTGCACGATGCCGAGTTCGCTGCTGCCCCCGGGCCCGGCGGATTCGTGCGGCAGCCGCTCCAGGTGACCCGCGAGCGCCTCGAGCTGGAAGGCCACGGAGCGAGGGTTCGTTTCGTCGAGCAGGAGCAGGTCGATCACCGGTGCGAGCTGCGGGGTCAGCAGGTAGCGGGAGCGGTAGGTCATGAAGCTGTCCGCGATGTCGAGAACCAGGATCAGGCTGCCATCGTCCTCCGGCTCGCCGGCATCGAGCAGGCTCCCGAGCAGCGCGACCGTCTGCATGCTGCGCTCGATGCGCCGTCCCATGCCGAGGAAGCGCCAGCCGAAGCTGCGCGTCATGTTCTCCATGCCCATGCCGCTGAATGCCGCGAGTCGCTGGATACCCTGGTCGAGCTGGCCGAGGACGCCGGCAATCGGCACACGATGCGCCGGGCCGGCGATGCTGGGTCGCCGCGCGAAATCGCCCGGCAGCAGCCCGCGGAGAATCTGCCAGGAATCCACCGACAGTCGATCCCGGGTGAGCGTCGCGGTACGGCCGAGATCGCGCAGCGTGCGCCTCAGTCCATAGGGTCGATCCGCATCGAAGATCAGTTCGGAGAGCTGGCGCTCCAGGTGCGGGCGCGGATCGGCATGCAGTTCGCCGCTTTCGGGCGGCTCGACTCCGGCCTTCGCCAGGATCGGCCGCAGCACGCGATCGATGGCCAGCAGATCCTCGGTGGGGCGATCCTCGTCGACCAGGCGCAGGATCGAACTACGCACCTGGCGCATGATGCCCTCGGCCCGCTCCGCATAGCGACCGAGCCAGAAGAGGTTGTCGGCACTGCGACTCGGCAGTTCACGACCCGTACGGCGCAGTTCAACGGCGCCCGTACGCGTGCGCCGGGCTGTCGCCCTCCGAACTGCCGTGTCCGACAGGACCCAGGTGTCCTTGCCATCGCCGAAGCGACCGAAATCGAATGCCTGCCCGGGGTGCGGCGGACACAGCCGGGCGAGCCCGCCCGGCATCACGACGTAGTCATCCGCGTCGACGGCGACAAAGACCCGCAATGCATACGGCACGGCTCGCAGGCCGAGTTCACCCAGCACCGGCACGGTCGACAGGGTCATGGGTTCCCGTGCGAGGTACGCGAACCCACGCCGCTCGATCAGGTCGCGTGGACCACCGACGTGCCAGGCCTCCGGGCCGTCGGGGTTCTGGCTGCCGGGTTCGCTGGCGCCCCGATAGAAGACATTCCGTGTCTCGAGCCGCTCGAGATTGTTGAGTACGTATTCCCGCGGCCCGTCGTGCCCGCACCACCACGTCGCGAGCGACGGCAGCTGAAGATCTTCATTGAGCAGCGTACGGGCGAGACCGGGCAGGAACGGCATGAAGCCCTCGGTGTCGGCCAGGCCACTGCCGAGCGCGTTGACGACCGAGACGCCCCCCGCGCGCACGGCCTCGACCAGGCCCGCGATGCCGTGCGGGGAGTCGCTGCGCAGTTCGAGCGGATCGCACGAGGCGGCATCGACGCGCCGGATGATCACGTCCACCGGTCGCAGACCCTCGACCGTCTTCAGGTAGACACGGTTGTCGCGCACCGTCAGGTCGGCCCCCTCGGCCAGCACGTAGCCCTGGTAGCGGGCGAGATAGGAGTGCGCGAAGTAGCCGGGCGCCGCCGGCCCGGAGGTCAGCACGACGACGCGCGGGTCCGGCTTGCCCGAAAGTGCCGCGTGCCCGTCGTGCACGGACTGGAAGAATCCCGCCAGCTGCTGCACGCGGCTCGCGGCGAATTCGTCCGGCAGACAGTTCCTCAGCGCGATGCGGTTCTCGAGCGCGTATCCACCGCCCACCGGCGACTCGCAGCGATCCTTCAGCACCCACCAGCGGCCGTCGGGTGCACGACCGACGTCCGCCGCGTAATAGTGCAGTCGACGACCGCGCCGTACCGGCACCCCATGGCAGGGTCTCAGGAACTGGGGATTCCCTAGCACCAGCGGCGCAGGCAGGTGCCCGTCGAGCATCAGGCGCTGCTCGCCGTAGCAATCCGCCAGCACGGCGTCGAGCAGTCGCGCCCGCTGGATCAATCCGCGCTCGAGACTTCGCCAGTCCTCGGCCGAGATCAGCAGCGGCAGTGCGTCGAGTCGCCACGGTCGCTCGGTTTCCTCGCCCTCGGCGTAGATACTGTGGGTGAGCCCGTTCTCGTACAGGATCCGTTCCACACGCTTCCATCGTGCATTCATGTCGGCCGGGCTCAACGACCGCAGCGCACCCACCAGCGCCTGCCAGTGCGGGCGCACCTGTCCGTCGCTCGACTTCATTTCGTCATAGATGCCGGGGATGGCCCGGTAGGCGTCGAACAACGGCGCCAGGGTCAGGTCCCTCGATTTCGGCAGCGGCTCGGTGAGGGAATTCACGCAGGTCGCTCCTCGCGAGGCGCAGCGCGACGCAGGTCCAGGGTCAGCGGAAACTCGGGATCGCGTTCGTCGGCGGGCATCGGCACGGGTCCCGGCGAGTGTCCCAGCTCGGAGAAGCGGGCGAGCCGGCGGCTTTCCGCCTCGTAGGAATTTACGGGAAAGGTCTCGAAGTTGCGGCCACCCGGGTGGGCAACATGATACGTGCACCCGCCGAGGGAACGCCCTGACCAGCGGTCGAGCAACTCGACCACCAGCGGCGCGTGGACCGGGATCGTCGGATGCAGGCAGCGCGCCGGCTGCCATGCGCGGAAGCGCACGCCTGCCACGGCCTCATCCGCAACGTCCGTGGACCGCAGTGGCACCTGGCGCCCGTTGCAGGCCACCACATGACGCGAAATATTGAGTCCCCTCACGCGGACCTGCAGGCGTTCGAGCGAGGAATCGACGTACCGCGCGGTACCCCCGACCGACCCTTCCTCGCCGAGCACGTGCCAGGGCTCGAGGGCCTGGCGCAGCTCGAGTTCCACGCCCCCGCGCTCGACGGCACCATAGCGCGGAAAGCGAAACTCGAAGTGCGGCGCGAACCATTCGTCCTGCAGGTCGAAGCCGGCATCGCGCATGTCCCGCAGCACGTCTCGAAAATCCTGCCAGACGAAGTGCGGCAGCATGAATCGGTCGTGCAGTGCAGTGCCCCAGCGGACCAGGGGTTGCGTATAGGGCGTGCGCCAGAACCGCGCGATGAGCGCACGGAGAAGCAACTGCTGCGTGAGACTCATCTGCGCGTGCGGCGGCATTTCGAAAGCGCGGAACTCCACGAGCCCGAGCCGACCCGTAGGCCCGTCCGGCGAGTACAGCTTGTCGATGCAGATCTCGGTGCGGTGCGTGTTGCCGCTCACGTCGATCAGAATGTTGCGCAGCAGGCGATCGACCAGCCACGGAGCCGCCGGTGTCGCATCCGATGATCGATCCATCTCCCGGAAGGCGATCTCGAGCTCGTAGAGCTGGTCGTGCCGCGCCTCGTCGATGCGCGGCGCCTGGCTGGTCGGGCCGATGAAGAGTCCCGAGAACAGGAACGACAGCGACGGATGGTTCTGCCAGTAGGAGATGAGGCTCCGAAGAAGATCGGGGCGCCGCAGGAACGGGCTGTCCGCCGGCGTCGCGCCGCCGACCACGACGTGGTTGCCGCCCCCGGTTCCCGTGTGCCGACCATCGACCATGAACTTCTGCGCGTCGAGGCGGCTGAGCCGGGCTTCCTCGTACAGCGTCGAAGTAATAGCCACGAGTTCCCGCCAGTCGTGCGCCGGATGCACGTTGACTTCGATGACGCCCGGATCCGGCGTGACCTTGATGACGTTGAGCCGCTCGTCGGCCGGCGGCGTGTAGCCCTCGACGTGGACGGGCTGCCCGAGTCGGGCCGCCGTCTCCTCGATGCAACCGATGAGTTCGACGTAGTCGTTGGCCGACTCCGTCGGCGGCAGGAAGACACAGACGCGCCCCTCGCGCGGTTCGACCGCCAGGGCCGTGCGGACGATGCCGTCGACGCCCGTCGTACCCTGCTCCATGACCCGCTGCGGATCGGCTCCCGGCGCTGCACGGTGCTGGATGGAGCGCTGTTCGTCGGCATCCGGTTCCGCCGACGTCAGCGGCGTCCTGGGCGCGAACGGATCGGCCGGCATGAAGTACGGATAGCTCTCCTTCGGTACGTGCGGGAGAGACTCGAGCGGCAACCGGAAACCGATCGGCGAGTCGCCCGGCACCAGGAACAGCCGGCCACGCCGCGTCGTCCAGCGCTCGCTGTACCACGCCCGCTGATGGGGTGCGTTCCAGCGCTGCAGTGGCAGCACGAAGCCCACCGGCTCGGCGAGTCCTCGTTCGAACACCCGGGCCAGCCGGGCACGTTCCTCGGGATCCTCGAGCCGCGAGTCGAAGGGATCGACGTTCTCCGGCAGGCGTTGCTCGCGCGTGAGATAGGGCACCGGGTCCTCGAAGGCCGGCGTCACCCGGTCCACGGGTACGCCGAGGGATTCCGCCAGTGCTTCCGAGAACGCCTTTGCATCGTCGAGCGTGGCGCTCCCCGCGGATTCCTCCTGGGCAATGAGCTTCGCGTCCCGCCACAGCGGTTGCCCGTCCCCGCGCCAGTAGAGTGCGAATGCCCAGCGCGGCAGCGACTCTCCCGGGTACCACTTGCCCTGGCCGAAGTGCAGCAGTGCTCCCGGGGCGAACCGGTCGCGCAGTCGCTGGATGAGCCGGGCTGCCAGCGCGCGCTTGTGCGGTCCGTGCGCCGCCGTGTTCCATTCCGGAGCATCGACGTCGTCGATGGACACGAACGTGGGTTCCCCGCCCATCGTCAGCCGGACATCGCCCTCGGCGAGCTGCTCGTCCACGGCTCGGCCCAGGTCGTCGATGGCCGACCACTGCCCGGGCGTGTACGGGCGCGTCACCCGCGGCGTTTCGACGATGCGCTCGATGTGCATCGCAAACCCGAAATCGACGTTCACCGCGTCGGCCGTACCGGTAATCGGCGCTGCCCCGGTGAAGTGCGGCGCGCAAGCCAGCGGAATGTGGCCTTCGCCGGCCAGCAGCCCCGATGTGGGATCCAGTCCGATCCAGCCGGCGCCGGGCAGGTAGACCTCCGTCCACGCGTGCAGGTCGGTGAAGTCCTTGTCCGTTCCCGATGGCCCGTCGAGCGCGACGACGTCGGGCTTGAGCTGGATCAGGTAGCCCGAGACGAAGCGGGCCGCCAGCCCGAGGCGCCGCAGGACCTGGACCAGCAGCCAGGCAGAGTCGCGGCAGGATCCCTTGCGGAGGGAGAGTGTTTCCTCGCAGGTCTGCACGCCCGGTTCCATGCGGATGACGTAGTCGACGTCCTCATGGAGCCTGCGGTTCAGCTCGACCAGGAAATCGACGGTCGGGAGTGGCCCGCGCGCCACGTTGCCAATCCACTCCGCAAGCAGCGGACCGTCCGGTTCGATCTCCAGGTAGGGCTCGAGTTCCTTGGCGACGCGCGGCTCGTACGCGAAGGGATACTGCTCGGCCTCGGGCTCCAGGAAGAAATCGAAGGGATTGAAGATCGCCATCTCGGCGACGAGATCCACCTGCAGCCGGAACTCACGGGTCTTCTCCGGAATCACGATCCGCGCCAGATAGTTGCCGAGAGGGTCCTGCTGCCAGTTGAGGAAATGCCCGGCGGGTTCGACCCGCAGCGAGTAGCTCAGGATCCGGCTGCGGGCATGGGGTGCCGGCCGCAGCCGGATGACCTGCGGCCCGAGCGTCGCAGGCCGGTCGTACCGATAGCGGGTTTCGTGCGTCAGCGCGACGTGAATGGACATATGGCTCGTTGGGCTCCGCACCGTCGCAGGGACATCCAGGACTCACCCGTTGCGGCCTGGGTCAGCGCGTCAGGCAATCTTACGTCATCGGGCGGGCCCCAAGGGATCGCCGTCGGCGTGAAAAGCAGGCCCGGGTCCGTCGTCGCCTCGATTCTGTCGGCACTGGCCGGGAGTCTGTATGCTCGATCAGGGATCGTGCAGGCGCCGCATGGCGCACCGCGGGGACGGGACGATGCGCTACGAGGACGGCAGTTTCTATCGCTTCCCGGAGCGGCGCTGGAGCTTCTCGAACTGGCGACAGTTCCGACCGACGGTGACCGTTTGCCGGGGAACCGTAACACCGGCACCGCTGCCCGAAGCCGGGCGCCCGGATCTGGACGACGTCAGGTTCACGCCGATCGGCGGCGGCACGGCTATGTCCTGGCACGAGTCGCTCGACACCAACTACACGGACGGCATCCTGGTCCTGCACCGTGGCCACATCGTCTACGAGCGCTATTTCGGCGCGCTGACAGCCGATCAACCGCACATTGCGTTCTCCGTCACGAAGTCGTTCTTCGGCACGATCGCGGCAACACTGATCGCCGAGGGAAGCCTCGACGCCAGTGCACGGATCTCGAGCTACGTCCCCGAACTCGCGACCAGCGCCTTCGGCGACGCCAGAGTCGCGGAGGTGCTCGACATGACCATCGCGCTCGACTTCGTCGAGGACTATGCCGAGCCGCCACCGACGATGGCGCGTTATCGGCGTGCGACCGGATTCATGCCACGCACGCCGACGGACGACGGGCCGAGGTCCATCCACGAGTTCCTGCCGACGCTCACTGGGGACGGCGTCCATGGCGACGCTTTCAGGTACCGCACACCCAACACGGACGTCGTCGGCTGGTTGATTGCCCGTGCAACCGGCCAGTCGCCGGCGGAGGTGCTGCAGGAGCGGATCTGGAGTCGCATCGGCGCCGAGGGCGACGCGTACCTCGCCGTCGACGATGCCGGCACTCCGCTGGCCGGCAGCGGCCTGAACCTGCGCCTGCGGGATCTCGCGCGCTTCGGCGAAATGATGCGGCTGCGAGGCCGTTTCAACGGGCAACAGGTCGTACCTGCGACCGTCGTGGACGACATTCGCCGTGGCGGCAGCCGCGCGGCGTTCGCGAAGGCTGGATATTCAACGCTGCCGGGCTGGAGCTACCGCTGCCACTGGTGGATATCGCACGATGATCACGGCGTCTTCGCCGCGCGCGGAATCCACGGGCAGGCAGTCCACGTGGATCCGGCGGCGGAAATGGTGATCACGCGCTTCGCCTCGCATCCGCGCGCCGCGAACGCCGACATCGACCCGACGTCGCTGCCGGCATATCGCGCGGTTGCGGAGCACCTGATGCGGGTCCCGCACCCGCCCGGATGATTACCGGTTGATTTCCTTCAGGACCGAGTCCGCCTTGTAGACCTTCTCGAGCGCCGTGCGGATGTAGTTCGGGTGCACGCCGATCGTGCGGTTCTGGCGCTCGTCGAACCAGTAGCTGCCCGAGATCGAGTGGATGTTGCCGTCGAAGGCCAGGCCGACGATCTCACCGCGGGCATTGACCATCGGGCTGCCGGAATTGCCGCCAACGATATCGTTGGTCGTGACGAAGTCGGCCCGCGTGCGCTTCAGATCGATTCCGGGCGCCGCGTCCAGCCAGCTCTGCGGCAGGCGGAACGGATCCTGGCCGGTGGCCCGGTCGAAGGCCGTCTGCAGTACGGTGAACGGAGCAACCCTCTGGCCTTTCTCCTCCCAGCCGTTCACCCTCCCGTAGGAGAGTCTCAGCGTAAACGTCGCGTCCGGGTAGATGCCGGTGCCGAGCACGGCGAAGCGAGCCTTCGCGATCGCTTCCTGGCCACTGCGGGTCGGACCCTCGACTTCGTCCTCGTAGCGCTTGCGCACTTCCCTCGCCACCGGGTCCACCTGCTTTGCGAGCCGGATCATGGGATCGTCACTCGCGTCGATCGCCGCCTGCCCGCCCTCGTAGAGCGCGAGGCGTACCTTGGCATCCGCGAGCTTGCTGCCGTTGATGAGGCTCTCCGCCAGCGAATCGGGCGATTCCATGCCCAGCACCGAGCGCACCAGTGCGTCGTCCGGCCCGAGCCACTCGCGCATGCGCTCGAGTGCGAACGAAAGCTTCACCTGCTCGAGATCCGGATAGACCGGCGTCTCGGCGGCGAGGGACTGCCGGATCCGCGGCAGGGCCGCGTCGGTATACTCGCGCAGGCGCTCGGCATTCGGCTTGGAGCGCTCCGCGGCCGCGCGGACCAGCGCACGCGCATACATGTACAGCCTGCTGTTGAATCCTGCAGCACCCTCGGTAAAGACATGGGGCAGCAGGATGTTGCGATACGTCTGCTGCGCTTTCGCAATGTCGTCCCAGGCGGTGCCGGCGATGGCCTTCAGCTCCGGATCCGCCGCCACGGCCGCCTCGAGCGCCGCCTCGTCCTTTGCACGCTGCTCCAGGAATGCGTCGTCGTGCAGCGTGTCGAGCTGCTTGCGCCGGACCTTGATGGAATTTTCGATGGAATTGAGATCGTCCTGCGATCGTCGCAGGGCTTCCGGGCTCTGCTTGCCGTACTGGATGAGGCGACCCCGCAGTTCGGCATAGCGAATCAGCCAGAGGGGCAGGATCGCGTCGCGCTGAAGCTTGAGCTGGGACATCGTCAGCAGGCGGTCCGTGCCACCCGGGTGACCGGACACGAAGACCGGGTCGCCCTCGGCAGCACCATCCCAATTGACCTTGAGCGGCTCGGCGACCTTCACTGGCTTGCCGTTCTCATAGGCACGCAGCAGCGAGAAGTCGAGCGCCCAGCGCGGGAACTGGAAGTTGTCCGGATCGCCGCCGAACGCCGCAATGGCGGCCTCCGGCGCGAACACCAGGCGCACGTCCTCGTAGCGCCGGTACTTGTAGAGCCAGTATTGTCCGCCCTGGTACAGGGTCACGGCCTCGCATTTCAGCGCACCAGCCGCGCCGCCCTTCTGCGACGCTTCCTCGCAGCCCTGCTCCAGGCGCGTCAGTTCCTGCTTGCGCGCCGTGTTCGCATCAGCGTCCGGAAGGCCCTTCGCCACTGCCAGCACCGTGTCCGTGACGTTCTGCATGTCCACCAGAACGGACGCGGCCTGCGCCTGGCAGCGCAGCTCATCTTCACGGCGGCTGGCGTGGAACCCGTTGGCCAGCAGGTCACGCTCGGCCGAGGAATTCTCGGCGATGCAGGACTCCGCACAGTGGTGGTTGGTGAGGATCAGGCCATCGTGCGAAATGAACGACGCGGTGCAGCCCGTCTCGAGCCGCAGCGTGGCCAGTCGGAGCCGCTTGAGCCACGGGTCGCTCAGTTCGACGCCATAGGCTTCCTTGATGGCCGCCCGCGGCGGGTTGTCGAAGGTCCACATGCCTTCCTCGGCGTGGGCTGCAAGACCGGCGCAGCACGCCAGCAGGCAAGCGATCGTTCGCTTCATTCTTGATTCTCCGGTGCGGACCGCCCGGACGCCGGACAGCCAATGGCGCGTATTCTAAGGTGCGCGGGCGCTTTTGGGGTCAAATCGACCGCACTCAACCCCAGAGCACGACCCGCAGGGGGCGCACTACAGGTCCCGCGCGAACAGATTCACATCGACCTCCGGCAGGCCGGAATAGCGCAGCTGCTTCTCCACCGCGAAGCCAAGCTTCGCCAGCACCTGCGCGGAGGCGGCGTTGTCCGGGTGGACCATGGCCACGAGGCGTCGCAGGCCGAGGTCGCTCCGGGCGAATTCCATTGAGGCCCGCCCGGCCTCGGTCGCCAGACCCCGGCCCCAGAACTCGGGCAGGAATCGATAGCCGAGTTCGTTGTCCTCGATCTCCGGGACGTACTTGATGCCACTGAAGCCGACGACGGCACCGGTCGATTTCCACACGCAGGCGAATCGCCCGTAGCCGTAAGTGGCGTAGTCGTGGAAGGGTGCTGCCTTCATGAACTCCATCGCCACCTCGCGAGAAGCGAGCGGGGAGGCCTGGGCGTAGCGGATGATCTCGGGGCGGCTCCCGAGCTGGTAGAACGCTTCCAGGTCGTCCGCTTGAAACCGCCTCAGGATCAGCCGCTCGGTTTCGATGACCTTGTTCATCGCGGCATTGTCGTCGAAAGACGAACGGTCAACGAGGCGGCGAGTAGAAATTCCAGGCGCCCGACGGCGTCTTGCAGAGCGTGTACGTGCCGCCCCCGGAGACCCCGCCGGCCGTCACGTCCAGCCGGGTCCGCCGACACGCCCCGTGTTCCGGCACATCGACCGTGCCGAGAATACGGATCGCACCGCGGGCGCCGGTAGCGGGATTGGCCCATTCACGGTCCTCGCCACTGTCCAGCGCTTCCCGGGTCGTGCGCGACCCGATCTCGACATCCGCAGGGGTAAGCTTCTCGAGCACCGACTGGCGCAGGAATCCATAGTTGAATGCCTGCACGGCCGGGGTGCATCCGAGGACACCCACGGACGACGCCGGTCCCATCGGCCCAGATGACGCTGCGTGGCCGTTCCGCCGCGGTGCAAAAGCCCTTCGGTGATGCACTTTCCCGCATTGCACGCCGCCATGAACCGGCGAATGCTCCTCACAAGGGACGGCAATTGCCTCCTCGATTCCGGGGAACCGGCCCTGATCGGCGCCTGGTGGACAACGCGCCAAGCGCGGCGCGCTCAACCGTGGTGCCGGCAAGGAGAAATCATGTACCGGACGCTATGGGTCTTCGCGGCCATGTTTGCCTGCGGCGTCGCCTGGGCGGATGGCCCGATAGTTCGCTGGGATCGAATGGAGGCCTCGTTTCTTCAGGCCGACGGAAACGGATGTGTCGGTGGCGAGGCGTCGGGCGTCTATATCTGTCCGGGCAGAGTCCGTACGGTCGGGGGTGGGCGGGCGATGCTCAACCTCAATACGGGCTTCCTGTCATTCAAGGTGGAAGGGCTGGCCAACGCGGGTCACTTCACCAACGGCCCGCTGGGGACAATGACGGCGAAGGCCAACTTCATTGGCACGGTCGTCTGCGACTCGACAGAGCGATACGGACTCATGCAGTACGCAGACACCGTTCCCATGGCGCTCCTCGAAGGGACCGGATCCTTCCGCGGCTTCGTGGACATTCCGGAAGCGTGCCGGCAAAGGCCTGAAGAGACGGTCTTCCTTGTCCGGCACTACAACCCCGGCGCGGGAATCGACGGGCTCTACGTGGCCTACGGTGCAGGCCGGACGATCCAGTGAGCCCGTGCCATCTGCGGGCATGGCCAGAGGTGCCTTGCCGTCGCGGAACGACCAGGGAATCCCCGGTCGTTGACACTTCAGACGGTTGCCAGGAAAGGTGCATCGGCGGCATTCCCACCCCCCGTCGTCGAAGTGCTGGCGGCCCGGGGCGATAAACTGCGGCCTGCCACCCACCTACAGAGGGTTGAAGCGATGTTGTACGGTAAGTTGACCTTCATGCCAGTCCTGGGCCTGGTCGGCTGGCTCGCGGGCTGCTCGACGGCCGGCGTCGTGCCACACGCCGACAACCCCGGCACTGCGCAGGTCACGGGCACGATTGCGTATCGTGAACGCATCGCGCTGTCGCCCACTGCCGTGATCAGCGTGAAGCTCGTCGACGTTTCGCGGGCCGATGCCCCCGCCGTCGTGCTCGGCGAGCGGCGGATCGAGGCGGCCGGCAAGCAGGTGCCGTTCCCGTTCTCCATTGCCTACGACCCTGCCGGCATCGACCCGCGGATGAGTTACGCGGTGCAAGCCCGCATCGAGGACGGCGGTCGCCTGATGTTCATCAGCGACCAGGACTATGCCGTGATTACGCGCGGGGCCCCGGCGCACGTCGACCTCGTGCTCAAGGCGGTCGGCAGGAACTGATCGGCGTTCGGCGGCGTCAACCGGCTGAACGCCTGCTGCGCACTGGTCAGCGACAGCGTGACCGTGGGTGAGATCGCCACCACGAAGATGGCGGGTGATCCGGCGCTGATGGAACTCGAGGACAGCTTCGCGCAGACGCTCCAGACCGTGAGCGGCGGCTGAAGCATTGCGCCTGATCGGCGCTTGCGCCCCTATTGCTCGCCGTTTATCGCTCACGACTCTGCAGGTTCGAGAGAGCCTGCCTATGTCCTCCATCAACGGAATTGATTGGATACCCAAATGCTGCCCGTCTACAGTGGAGCGACAGCGCAACTGACTGCGCAAGGAGCAAGCCATGTCGAGTGAAGCGAAGTGCCCGTTCGCCGCGATGCAGGGTGCCCGCGTTCGCGCAGGCGCCCAGTCGAACACCGACTGGTGGCCCAACCGGTTGAACCTCCAGATCCTGCGCCAGCACTCTGCGAAGTCCAACCCCATGGGCGAGCAGTTCGACTATGCCGAGCAATTCAAGAAGCTCGACCTGGCCGCGCTGAAGAAGGACCTCCATGCGTTGATGACTGACTCACAGGACTGGTGGCCCGCCGACTGGGGCCACTACGGTGGCTTGTTCATCCGCATGGCCTGGCACAGCGCGGGCACCTACCGGACCTTTGACGGGCGCGGCGGCGGCGCCACCGGTAACCAGCGCTTCGCGCCGATCAACAGCTGGCCGGACAACGGCAACCTCGACAAGGCGCGCCGGCTGCTGTGGCCCGTCAAGAAGAAGTACGGCAACAGGATCTCCTGGGCCGACCTGATGATCCTCGCCGGCAACTGTGCGCTCGAATCCATGGGCTTCAGGACTTTCGGCTTCGGCGGCGGACGTGAGGACATCTGGGAACCGGAGGACGACATCTACTGGGGCAAGGAGACCGCCTGGCTCGGTGACGAACGCTACACCGGTGACCGCGAACTGGAGAACCCGCTGGGTGCCGTGCAGATGGGTCTCATCTATGTGAACCCGGAGGGCCCGAACGGCAATCCAGACCCGGTCGCCTCGGGGCGTGACGTGCGCGAGACTTTTGCACGCATGGCGATGAACGACGCGGAGACCGTGGCGCTAGTCGCCGGCGGCCACACCTTCGGCAAGTGCCACGGCGCGGGTGATCCGGCACTGGTGGGCCGCGAACCGGAAGGCGCCCCCATCGAGGAGATGGGTCTCGGCTGGAAGAACGCTTTTGGCACAGGCAAGGGCGTACACACCACCACCAGCGGCATCGAGGGTGCCTGGAAGCCAAACCCGACGCAGTGGGACATGGGCTACTTCGACATGCTCTTCGGCTACGACTGGGAACTGACGAAGAGTCCGGCCGGTGCCCACCAGTGGGTGCCGAAGAACGTCCGACCGGAGCACATGATTCCGGACGCCCACGACCCGTCGAAGAAGCACCCGCCGATGATGACCACGGCCGACCTGTCGCTGCGCTTCGACCCGGCCTACGAGAAAGTCTCGCGCCGGTTCCACCAGAATCCGCAGGAGTTCGCCGACGCATTCGCCCGTGCCTGGTTCAAGCTCACGCACCGCGACATGGGTCCGCGTGCCCGCTACCTGGGGCCGGAGGTGCCGGCCGAAGAGTTGATCTGGCAGGACCCGGTCCCGGCGGTGGACCACGAACTGGTCAACGAGCAGGACATCGCGGCGCTGAAGGCCACGATCCTCGCCTCGGGCCTGTCGATCTCGCAGCTCGTGACCACGGCGTGGGCATCGGCCGCGACGTTCCGCGACTCCGACAAGCGCGGCGGTGCCAACGGCGCACGGATTCGCCTCGCGCCGCAGAAGGACTGGGAAGCCAATCAGCCCGGTGAACTCGCCAGGGTCCTTCGGGGGCTCGAAGTCATCCGGACGGCGTTCGGCGAAGTCCACTCCGGCAGGAAGCGCATCTCGCTGGCGGATCTCATCGTGCTGGCGGGCGGCGCGGCGGTCGAGGAAGCCGCGAGAAAGGGCGGCCAGGAGGTCGAGGTGCCCTTCTCGCCGGGGCGCACGGACGCGTCGCAGGCGCAGACCGACGTGGAGACGTTCGACGTGCTGGAGCCCGTCGCGGACGGCTTCCGGAACTACCTCCGGGCAGGCGCCGGTACGCCCGCCGAGGAACTGCTGCTGGACCGCGCCCAGTTGATGACGCTGACCGCTCCCGAGATGACGGTACTGGTCGGCGGCCTGCGCGCATTGAACGCCACCGTCGGGCAATCGAAGCACGGCGTGCTCACCCGCAGGCCGGAGACCCTGACCAACGACTTCTTCGTCAACCTGCTCGACATGAACATCGAGTGGCGTCCCTCTTCCGCCGACGGGGTCTACGAAGGGCGTGATCGCTCGTCGGGTCGGGTCGAGTGGACGGGCACCCGGGTCGACCTGGTGTTCGGCTCGAACTCCGAGCTCAGGGCACTGGCCGAGGTTTATGCCTGTGACGACAACAAGCGGAAGTTCGTCGAGGACTTCGTGGCGGCCTGGAGCAAGGTGATGAACCTGGATCGCTTCGATCTCGCGTAACCGCGACGAGACGCCCCGACCGGCACCGGCTCGGGGCGTCTTGGCCATTGCATCACTGAACATCTGCTTGCGGCGCCACCTCCCTGGCGGGGAAGTCGAGCGGCTGATGTGAATCGAACCCGCGTGACCACTGCACGATCCGGACTTGAATCAATCATCTGCGAGCGACGCAGGTGAGCCGTCCCGTTGACGTCTAGCGGAACCTCCACGTCAGTCCGATCACGGCAGAGTCGAAGCGCGCGAACGTGTACAAGTCGTCGTTGTCCGCGCCGCCGTCGAGGATGCGGTACCCGCCTGCGATCGTGATGTTCGGCGTGACATCGTAGCCAAGCTTCAGCGCCGCGTCGATTGCGCGACCCTGCGGTGCGGCGAGGCCCTCGAAGTCGAGCAGGCCGTACCAGCCAGGCGCAAAGCGCCACTGGCCTTCGAGCGCCAGCAGGGGTACGAGGCCTGTGTTCTTTTCCGCTCGCGTCAGCATGCCCTGCTTCAGACGGATCTCCGCATCGCGGATATTCAGCGTGGCGCCTCCAGACCATGTCCACCGCTCGCGCTCGTAAAACACGTAGCGATAGCTTGCCCGGTAGGAATCGAACCGGTAACTCACCTTGATCGGGCCGGGCGCGAATGTCGTGTCCTGGAACACGATGGGCTGCGCAGCGGTGCCGGTCTCCTCGACGCCGAGCGGTGCGATGACGAATCGTAGAAGATGCTTGTGATTCAGCGGCCAGTCGAGAACCACGCGTCCGGCCGGAAACGGACCGTCGCCGACCAGTTCGTCAATCTTGAACCGCGTGTTTGGTGGTTCGTTTGATACCTGCGCGGTGTTGCGCAGCTGCCAGGCGGCACCCAGTTCGACCGTGAGCGAGGGAGACGGCGGCGCGCGCTCGGCCGCCGGCGTCACAGCCGCGAGCGCAGCCGGTGGCATCACGGCCCCAAGCGTGAGCAGCCAGCCCACGTGCGTGGTGCGGAGAACTCGATTCAGCATGACGTTCGTGATCCTTCAAACAATGATCGGCCGGTGCGCCAAGCGATAGCAGCGCCAGCACGGCAGCGAACCGTTGCGGTTGACACGACCATGATACTTGAGGAGCTGTGGGCGTCATTAGCGTCGGGTCGTGGATGCTGCCGGGCTCAAGAAGATTGCCGAGGGGCGTCAGCGCTAGCTGCGTCGTGCGACAGTCGGGGGCGAGGTAGAAGTAGGGATTGGAGCGGGTGATGGGAATCGAACCCACTCGCGCCGCATGGGCAGGTCTATCACTCCGCCAGATTCATGGCCCGCGTGGAACACCGGTGCCGCACGTTCCAGCGAAACCAGCCACTCCAGGCTGATGAACTGCGTATGGAAAGGCGCTCAGCTGGCGCGAAAGCCGGCCCCGCTGCGAAAACACCTGTTCCTGGTCATCTACGGTCAGTGGCAATGAGGCCAGCCTTTGATAGATTGTCGCCAATGACAACATCTCTGGGTCCGTCAGTCGGCACGTTCACGGCCCAGAGCCAAGGAAGCATTCATGAATCACCGCCCGGCCATCGCCTCGATCCTCGTCGCCACCGTCGTACTTGCCGGCTGCAGCAAGAAGCCTGCCGAAACCACCCTCCCCGGCGCGGCCGCTGACCTCATCATCACCGGCGGCCCCATCGTCACGATGGAAGGTGATCAGCCCGCCACCGCCGAAGCGATCGTCGTGGACGACGGCCGGATCACTTTTGTCGGCAGCAAGGCGGACGCGCTCAAGCAAAAAGCAGTAGGCACGGTGGTGAAGGACCTCGGCGGCAAGACGCTGATGCCCGGGTTCATCGACGGTCATGCGCACGCCCAGCAGTTCGGCATGCAGGCCGTCGGAGCCAACCTGCTCGCACCACCGGACGGCACGGTCAACACCGTGGACGACGTCGTCGAAAAGTTGAAGTCCTTCGCCGCCGGGCCGGACGTGGCGCGGACCGGCTGGATCTTCGGCGTCGGCTACGACGATGCCCTGCTTGGCCGCCATCCCACGCGCGAAGACCTGGACCAAGTCTCGACCACCTTACCAGTGATGGCCACTCACATTTCGGGCCACTTCGCGGCAGTCAACACGTTCGGCCTGAAGTTGATTGGTTACAACGCCAGCACGCCGAATCCCGAGGGCGGCGTGATCCGCCGCGAGGCCGACGGCAAGACACCGAACGGTGTGCTGGAAGAGCTGGCCGCCATTCCGCACATGTTGACGCTCCAGCCAACCACGCGGGAGGGGAAAGACTATTTCCTCAATCGCGGGCTCGAGATGGCCAAGAGCTACGGCTACACCACGGCCAATGAAGGCCGCATGTTCGGCCCGATGCACGCCGACATGGCCGATGCCGCCAGGCGCGGACTGGTCGACATCGATTTCATCGGCTGGATGGACTACACCGGCCGCTCGGCGCTCGACACCGGGTTCAGCGACACGTACTCGAATCACTACCGACTCGGCGGACTCAAGATCACGCTCGACGGTTCGCCGCAGGGCCGCACGGCTTGGCGCACGGTGCCTTATCTCATCCCGCCCGATGGCCAGGACGCCGGCTACAAGGGCTACCCCGCCATCCCCGATACCAGGCAGGTCGAGGCGTACATCGACGAAGCCTTTGCCAAAGGCTGGCCGGTCAAGGTCCACACGAACGGCGATGCCGCCATCGACCAGTTGTTCGAGGCACTGAAGCCCGTCGTCGCCAGGAACGGCGTCAAGCCGGGACAGGTAATGCTCATCCACGGCCAGTTCATCCGCCCGGACCAGGTGCAGGCGCTCAGGTCGCTCGGCATCTTCCCCTCGATGTTCCCGATGCACACCTTCTACTGGGGCGACTGGTACAAACAGATCGTGGGCCCGGAGCAGGCTCAGCGAATTGCACCCATGCGTTCGATCCTGAACACAGGTCTGCACGCCACGAGCCACACCGACGCGCCGGTGGCGCTGCCCAACCTGATGCAGGTGGTATGGGCCACGGTGAATCGAACGTCGCGCTCCGGGACGGTCATCGGCCCCGACGAGCGAGTCACTCCCTTTGAAGCGATGAAGATGATTACGCTCTGGGGCGCCGAGCAGTTCGGCGAGCAGGCGAACAAGGGCTCCATCAAGGAGGGCAAGCTCGCCGACCTCGTCGTGCTCTCCGACAACCCGATCACGATGGACCCGGCCGAGATCAACCAGGTGCAGGTGCTCGAGACGATCAAGGAAGGCAAGACGGTGTGGGTGCGCGACTGAGGCCAGGATCGGCGTGTGACCACGCGAAACCGCCGCGCGATCGGTGAGAAATCCGGGCTAGGTGCGACCTGACGCCTCGCTCGAGCCGACCAGCTGTGGCAGGCGCCGCTCGAACGTCAGGTTCCGTTCGCTCCTGGCCGGATCCCGCCCGTGAGGCTGGCACCGCGACCAAAGGCGACAACTTCCTCAACGCGCCGCTGCTTTGCGACCTCGATCCGCGAACGCGCGCTCGATCAACTGGATCGACTCGGCTGTGTCCCAGTCACGCGCGCCTCGGTACCTTGCGACGACGCGACCCTCGGAGTCGACGAGCACCGTGACGGGGATGGTGGAGGCGCCGAGCATGTGCTCCAGCACCCAACGGGGCCCGGTGTCGATGTAGTGACTGATCGTGGCATTCGAGTGTCGAAGCCACTTCAACGCGGCGTTCCTGTCGTCGTCGGTCGAAATCCCGATCACGGTGTAGCGACTGCCGGCTTCACTCCACGCCAGGCGTTCGAGCGAAGCCGCTTCCTTGCGGCAGGGACTGCACCAACTGGCCCACACGTTGATGATGAGTGGCCGTCCGCGGTAGCTCGACAGCGGTTTGCGCGGACCGTTCAGGCCAGCCATGACCACGTCGGGCAGCACCTGGCCCACGGCGACGGGCGGAGGCGCCTGTCCCGCCGCCATGGCGGGAGTCGCCAGCAGCGTGAGCGTGCAGGCGCATGCGCAGGCGCAGGCGGTGATCGACCGCCAGAGGGCTTCAATCGACGACACGGTCAGTGCTCCGGCCAGGATGCTTGGGTCCGCGAAAAGTACAACGGTTGCGTGCGGATGGGTATGCGGACTTTGCGGACCGGCTGACCGGCCAGATCAGCGACTCGCGGGCAGCACCATTGTCTCGAGCACTACAGCTGGCCCTCACTGCCTGCCAACACGACCTCCGTATTGCGCGTCACGCAACCCCTGACTTGCGCCATTCGATGCCGGCGGCCACCAGGAGCAGGACCACGGCCAGGAGGTCGGCAACGACGACGCGCGCGACCTGCGCGTTGTAGCCGCCCACCCCCCACGCGATCACGAGGAACGACACCGTGCTTGCAAGCCCTGCGACCAGCGCGATCGCCCTGAGTTCGGGGCGGAACGCGGCCGCGATCAGCAAGACGCCAAGCAGCCCGAACAGCACTGCCCGGTGCTGCAGCAGGATCCCGACGTTGGAATCGTCGGCCGCAACTCCGTACAAACGTGTGAGCTGGCCCGCCCCCAGGACACCGGGCAGCGGCAGGAGGTGAATGACCCCCGCCAGCATCAAGCAGGCGATCGTGATTCGATTCAGCACGGTTGATCCTTCATGGGTGGAAGAGATTGCCTAAGTCTGCCACCGGGTGTCCGCCTGCGCTTTCAGAAACGGGCTATGCGGGCCCGCGGCGACCCGAGCCAACAATCTCCATGGAGCTCGGCGGTGAGGACGACTTGATCGCCCTGCTCGCACGGATGCGAATCGAACCCACGTGATCCGCCGCAACATGCCTAGGGCACGAATCCGATTTCCCGCCGATGCCGGATCGCAAGCACCCTGACCTCGTCCCGCGGGACGACGAATCGGTACAGCGCGATGTAGCCCGTCTGGCCGAAGGAAATCACGAGCTCTCGCACATCGCCGTGCACGCGCCGAATAAACTACCGTCGCCACGGCTTCGGCCGTGCAGCGTCCTGACCGCGGGCCAGGCGTTCTACCCAGGCATGCACGTCGTCCGCGCGATACACCTCGCCGGTCCGCTCGATCTCCTCGTCGGCCGCCAATGCTTCCTTGGCGAGGCTGCGGAATGCAGCAAGCGGTTCCGATCCAACAGCGGACATTCGACCGGCGCTTTCGGCCCGAAGCGGAAATTCGTCACCGCGCGTGGAACGCGGTAGAACCGATCCAGAATTCGGCCTCAGTGGTAGTCCTCTTCGCGCTGATGGCGCACGGCGAGAATCGTCACGTGGCCTGGACCGTCGATCTCAAACAGTGCAACGTATCCTGCGCTACCGAACGGGATCACGAGCTCGCGCAGTAGAGGCCGGTCGCCCGGCCAGGTCTTGCGACAGGAAAAGGGCGAGTATTCGAGCAGCTCGCAACAGGTCTCAATGGCGTCCACGGCACGGGCCGCCGCCACGGGGTCCTTCTCGATCAAGAACGCCTGCAGGCGTTTCAGGTCGTGCAGCGCCTCAATCGTGAGACGAACCCGGTAACGGTTCACGACTGCTTCTTGGTCGCGCCACCTTGTACGAGCTGACGCCTGAGTGTCCTCAGCGCGGCGCTGCTCGACACGTAGCGGCCCGTGCGGCGCGCCTTGTCTGCGCTCCCAAGACCGCGCTCAACGAACTCCTGCTGCGCCTTGCGGTACTCGATCGTGCGAGTCACCGCATCATGAACGAACGACGAGAGCGACTCGCCGGGGGCCAGAACAGCTTCGGCGTCGGCGCGCAGTTCCGGGGAGACCCGCAGTGGCGGCAGCGTGCTGGACTTCATGACGTGGCGCCCTCGATTGTGCGATGCAATTGCAATACATGTTAGCGTGATCGTGATTCCCGGACAAGATCCACACGCCGCTGGCGGCAGCTGTTCCAGCGCCTGGGGAATGGTTCGGCAGCCGCCCCAACAGCAAACATCCAACGGACGAGGACGACCCGAAGCAGAAGGTCGTCGTCTCCGGCCTCTGGACCGAGGTGTGCAACTGCACGTTCGCACTGTCTGCAGTGCAGGAAGGCGGCTATGAGATCTACATGGTCGCCGACGCGTCGGGTGGCACGTCCGTCGACGCGCACAAGTACGCGATGGACCGCATGGTGCAGGTCGGCGTGGTCCCCATGACGTGGCAGCCGGTGCTGCTCGAGTGGCAGTACGACTGGGCCCGCAGGGAGACCTACGACCAGACGATCGCAATCGTGCAGGAACACAGCGGCGCCTACGGCATGGGAGTCGACTATGCCTACACAATGGTCCACAAGGCGAACCAGCGCGGCAGCTTCAAGGGCACGGTGTTACCACCCAAAGCGGCTTCATGATCCGGACGCGTGCAGCCGGCAAGTGACTGCTGCTTTACGTGAGGCGGGGCGTTACTCTTGCACTCGCATGGCATGACCGTGGTTCGGAGGCTGCATGACTGCTTCATGGGGATGTGCCTGGGATGCCCGTCGCTGCGCGCGACGTCGGGCGCCGGAGGTCAGTTGGCGCAGCGATTCGCGGATGCGCATGATCGACGTCGGCGGCAACGTGCTCCGCGTGCTGGACGTCGGCGACGCGGGCGGCCGTGCGCCGATCGTCCTGGCTGCCGATGCGCCGGTGGTGCTGGAGCATCTGATCCCCATGGTGGAAGCGCTGCAGCGCCGGCGGCGCGTCGTGGCACTGGAGATGCCGGGCTTCGGTTTCTCCCGGCCCCACCGGCAGTACCGCTTCACTCTGCCGGAGCAGGTCGGGGTACTGCTGGGTCTGCTGGACGCGCTTGGCGTGAGCCGTGCTCACCTGGCCTTCACGTGCGTCAACGCGCTGGTTGCCGCAGCGCTCGCAAAGCGTGCCCCGGAGCGGGTCGAGCGCCTCACGCTCGGACAGTTGCCTTCGCTTGAGGAATACCGTCGCTGGGCAGCCCGCATCGACTTCAAGGTCGCGGGCGTATCGCTGCTCTCGACACCAGGCGTTGGACAGGCGCTGATGGCTGCCGCGCCGTCATTCGTCGCAGACAAATGGTTTCGCGGGGTGTCGGGACCGGGTGCCGAGCCGGCGGCATACTCGCGCGTGGCGCGGAACGTGTATCAGAAGGGTGGTACTTTCTGCCTCGCCGCCCTCAACCAGTCGATGAACTCCATGACCGCGGCCGACATCGGCCCGCTCTCGATACCGACGACCTTTCTATGGGGCGCGGCCGATCGCTCCCACCGTGCCACGAAACGCGATACCTGCCGCGAGATCGCACCGCGCGCCGATGTGCGTAGCTTCGACGATCTCGGGCACTGCTTCGATATCGAGGATCCTGCGCGCGTCGCATCTCTATTGCTCGACCTGTAGTCAATCGCGGGGCTGAGACTGCAGGGCAGGTCCTGCGCGCAACGATCAACGGTACCGCTGAACACGATCTCGCCGGCGGCGGTTCGCTCGTGGTAGACGGCGCCGGCTCAGCAGCGCGCGGATGCGCGCACTCACGTCCGCTTGACCGTGGCTTCACGCGGCCTTCACGTGCTGGCTGGCAACCTGCGCCGCATCTAGTCCGTCGGACTGCCCGGGAGACCCCTCGTATGAACATCTCCGATTCGCGCCGCAAGCTGCTGAACTTCGCTGCATTCCAGCTCGCCTGGTTCGCATGCGTGCTCGCCGCGGCCGAGGGCCGGCCGCTGCTCGCGACACTGGCAGTCGCCGTCGCCGTCGGCGTGCACCTCTGGCTCGCGCCCCGGCGCGCCCCCGAGGCCATGCTGGTCCTGGTCGTTGCTTCCATCGGGCTGTTCTGGGACAGCCTCGTCGTGTCGCTCGGTCTCGTGCGCTACACGTCGGGAAACTTCGCCGACGGGGTAGCGCCGGTCTGGATCATCGCCATGTGGGCGCTGTTCGCCACGTCGCTCAACCTGTCGATGGGCTGGCTCAAGGGCCGGGCGTGGCTGGCCGCCCTGTTCGGTGCCGTGGGCGGTCCACTCGCCTACCTCGCCGGCGAACGGCTCGGCGGAGTGCAGATGCCTGATCCGGTCCTGGCGCTGGGTGCGCAGGCGATTGGCTGGGCGGCCATCCTGCCGCTGCTGACCCTGCTGGCCACGCGCCTGAACGGCTTCGAGCCGGCTCCGACAGCGTGGGCGCGGCTTCCGCAGGAGGCCCGCCGCCATGTTTGACCTGGGCATGTGGCTGGAAGGGCTTGCGGTGCTCGCGGTCTTCGCGGTGCTGGGCTGGCTGCTGAGCCTGCCGCTGCGCAACGTCAGCATCGTCGACAGCATGTGGTCGCTCATGTTCCTGCTGGCTGCGCTCGCCTATGCGGCAGGTCAGGCCACTCCTGGTCCACGCGCATGGCTGGTAATCGGGCTGGTGAGCGTCTGGTCCATCCGCCTTGCCGCCTACATCACCTGGCGCAACCGCGGTCACGGCGAGGATTTCCGCTACCAGAAGATCCGCGCCAACAACGATCCGGGCTTCGCCTTCAAGAGCCTGTACATCGTCTTCGGCCTGCAGGCGGGGCTGGCGTGGGTAATCTCGCTGCCGCTGCTCGCAGCGATCAACTCCACTGCCCCGCTCGGCTGGCTGGATCTTGCCGGGGCTGCGCTGTGGCTGGTCGGTATCGTCTTCGAGGCAGGCGGTGACTGGCAGCTCGCCCGCTTCAAGGCGGACCCGGCCAACCGGGGCAAGGTGCTCGACACCGGGCTGTGGCGCTACACCCGTCACCCCAACTACTTCGGCGACTTCTGCGTCTGGTGGGGCCTGTTCCTCGTCGCTCTCGCCGGCGGCGGCTGGTGGAGCGTGGCCGGACCGCTGTTGATGTCCTTCATGCTGCTCAAGGTCTCCGGCGTGGCGCTGCTCGAGAAGGACATCGGCGAGCGACGACCGGCCTACCGCGACTACGTTCGCCGCACCAACGCGTTCTTTCCCGGCCCGCCGTGCGCGGCTTGACTGGAGGTACCCCGCTCATGCGATCCTTTCTTCGATTGTTCGCGCTGACCGCTTCTCTGGCCGTCGTCCCGGCGGCGCCTGCCCTCGCCGCTGCCGGTGACTCTGCGCGCAAGCTAAACTTCGATGTCTTTCTCGACGACCGCGCGATCGGCTACCAGCGCTTCGCGTTGACCCAGGCTGAGGAGGGCACGCGTATCGAGACGCAGGCCGAGTTCGAGGTGAAGTTGCTGCGGATCACGGCCTTCGCGTACGACCACCGCAACACCGAGTTGTGGCGCGACGGCTGCCTGCAGGCAATCGACGCACGCACCGACTCCAACGGCAAGAAGTACACCGTCAGCGGTCGGTCGCGAGGTACCGCATTCGTCGTCGCGACCAACGAGGGCGAGCGGAGGCTCGGCGACTGTGTGGTCAGCTTCGCGTACTGGGACAAGGACGTCCTGCTGCAGAGCCAGCGATTGCTCAACTCGCAGACCGGCGAGTACGTGGCGGTGCAGATCGATTCGCTCGGACGCGACCGGATTCGCATCGGTGGACGCGAGGTGCCGGTGGAGCGCTACTCGCTCAAGGGCAAGGAGATCGACATCACGCTCGCCTACGAGGCCGGCAGCGGCGAGTGGGTGGCGCTCGACAGCCGGCTCGACGGTGGCCGGACGCTGCGCTACCGCCGAAATCCCGGCGAGCTCAGCGCGCTGTCCGTCGTCCAGACGGCCCGCGCCGGTGGCCCGGAGACCGGCCGGTGAGCACCCGCCGGAGCAATGGGGCGCCGGCCGCCTGGCTGCGGGCGGGAGTGACGTGCCTGACCTTGTTCGCGCTGGCCGGTTGCGCTGGCGGTCCGTCACGGGAACCCATCAAGACGGTGGAGTACGTCGATCTCGAGCGCTTCATGGGCGACTGGTACGTGATTGCGAACATCCCGACCTTCATCGAGAAGGGCGCGCACAACGCGGTCGAGGGCTACGAGATCGACGAGGACGGCTCGATCGCCACGACGTTCACCTTCCGCAAGGACGGATTCGATGGCGAGCTGAAGACCTACAACCCGCGCGGCTTCGTCGAGGATCGTGAGAGCAACGCGGTGTGGGGCATGCGCTTCGTATGGCCGATCAAGGCCGACTACCGGATCCTCTGGCTCGACGAGGCATATTCGCAGACCGTGATCGGCCGCAACAAGCGCGACTACGTGTGGATCATGGCCCGCCAGCCGACCATCCCGGAAGCCGACTATCGCAAGATCGTCGAGTTCCTGGCCGCGCAGGGCTACGACACGACCAGGATCCAGAAGGTCCCGCAGCGCTGGGAATGACATCCGGCCGGGCAGCCGTCGCTTCACGGGCGAAATGAACGGCAACCGCGCTACACTGCGGGCACAGGAAAATCATCGCCATGACGGACGAGCCGAGACAGCCGAACGTCCTGCTCATCGAGGACCATCGTGACATCGCTGGCGCGATCGTCGATTTCCTCGAACACCGTGGGTTCGCCGTCGACTATGCGGCGGACGGCGTCACCGGCCTGCACCTCGCGGTGTCGAACCCCTACGACGTGATCGTGCTGGACGTCATGCTGCCCGGCCTCGACGGCCTGTCGGTGTGCCGCAAGCTGCGCGAGGAAGCGCGCAACGATACGCCGCTGCTGATGCTCACGGCCCGCGATACGCTCGACGACAAGATCACCGGCCTCGACGCCGGGGCCGACGATTACCTCGTCAAGCCCTTCGAGGTTCGCGAGCTCGAGGCGCGCATCCGCACGCTGCTCCGTCGCCACCGCGGGGCCGTCGCGCGCGAGACCTATACCGTGGACGACCTGACGCTCGACACCGCCACGCTGGTGGTCACGCGGGGCGGTCAGTCGCTGGCGCTCACGCCGATCGGCCTGAAGTTGCTCACTGTGCTGATGCGTGCCTCGCCCCGGGTCGTGTCACGACAGCAACTCGAGCGCGAGGTGTGGGGCGACCTGCTGCCGGACAGCGACACGCTGCGCAGCCATCTCTACACGCTGCGCAAGGCGATCGACAAGCCGTTTGCGCGCCCGCTGCTGCACACGATTCCGGGCGCCGGATACCGGCTCGCGACCGACGATGGCCGCTAGCGGACTGCGGGCGAGGCTCGGCCGCGCATTCCTGCTGCAGGCCGCGTTCATTGGCGCCGCGGCCGTGGTCGGCGTGTTCCTCGCCAGCCTGCTGCTCGAGGGCGTGCTGATCCGCCAGGCCTTGCGCGAGGAGGCCGCTCATTTCTGGTCGCAGCGCGAGCGCGACGGTGAGTTTGCGCTGCCCGGCACACTGAACCTCACCGGGTACCTCGATACGGCGCCGCCCGCGCTGTCGAAGCTGCCGACCGGATACCACGACCGCGTGCTCGACGGCGTGAAGACCGTCATCTACGTCACGGACCGGGACGGACAGCGTCTCTATCTCGTCTTCGACCGCAGCGGTGTCGGACGCCTCGCCACCGTGTTCGGCCTGCTGCCGCTCGCGATGGTGCTATTGGTCCTGTACCTGTCGACATGGCTCGCGTTCCGTGCTTCACGTCGCGCGTTCTCGCCGGTCATCGCGCTGGCGCGACAGGTGCGCGGGCTCGATCCCGCGGCGCCGGATCCCGCCCAGCTCGATCCTGCCCGGCTGCCGCGCGACGCCGACGACGAGGTGCGCGAGCTGGCCGACGCGCTCGCGCGCTACGCCCTGCGCCTGAACGAGTTCGTGGAGCGGGAACGCAACTTTACGCGCGACGCCAGTCACGAGCTGCGCAGCCCGCTCACGGTGATCCAGATGGCCGCCGGCATGCTCGAGGCCGACGCCGGACTCAGCGACGCCAGCCGGCGGTCCGTCGCGCGAATCGTACGAGCGGCGCAAGACATGGAGGAACTGACCAGCGCGTTCCTGCTGCTCGCGCGCGAGTCGCAGACTGGCCTGCCGCTCGGGGCCACCTGCGTCAACGACGTTCTCGCCGACGAGCTCGAGCGTGCGCGCCTGCTCGCGGCCGGAAAGCCCATCGAATCGCGCCTCAGCGCCACGCACCGCCTTTACGTCGACGCACCCGAGAAGGTGCTTCCCGTGCTGCTCGGCAACCTCTTGCGCAACGCGTTCTCGTACACCGATGCCGGCGAGGTGATGGTGGACGTCGGCGCCGGGTCGGTCATGATCCGCGACACCGGCGTCGGCATCGCGCCGGGGCAGGTCGACGCGATGTACCAGCCGTTCGTTCGCGGCGACGCGGGTGGGCGTGGCGGGCACGGCGTCGGGCTCACGATCGTGCGCCGGCTGTCCGATCGATTCGGCTGGCCAGTGACGATTGAAAGCAGCCCCGGGGTCGGAACCCGCGTCCTGATCCGCTTTCCTGAGGCTCGTAGCGAGCCGCTCGCCCCCTGATTCGCTCGGCGCGAGGGAACGCGCCGTTCTTCACGCTGCATCGACGCTCCTTTCACGCGCTGTTGACTCCGCCGATGGCAACCTGCTGCCGTCGAAAACTCAGCACTGCTGGAGGAATCAAGCCATGAAACACAGCATCGAATCCGCACTGCTCGCCGCCTTTCTTGCCACCGGCCCGGCGATTGCGTCGGCCGCGGATGACGCACACTGGTATGCCACCGCAAACGTCGGCGGGAACTTCATGTCGGACCAGACGGTGAGCCTGTCAGGTGACGGCCCCACTCAGTCCGGGGACGCCAGCCTGAGCAGTGGACTGCTGACGGGCGCCGCCGTCGGGCGCGCGTTCAGCCGCGGCTTCCGGGCCGAGGCCGAGTTCGTCTACCAGTCCGTGGACCACGACGGCGTCCGGCTGGCCGGAGGCAGCTCGCTGCCTTCCGGTAATTTCGCCTCCACGTCCCTCGCGCTCAACGGCCTGTACTCGTTCAACCTGTTCGGGCGCGAGGAGGTTCGCACCTACGTCGGCCTGGGGGTCGCCTGGCTCACCGAGGTGGACATCGATTTCGAACATGGTGGACAGGAGATTTCCTACAGCGGCGACGGCTTCGGGGTGCAACTGCTCGCAGGGGCGCGCTACGACATCGGCGAGCGGTGGTTCCTCGATGCCGGGCTTCGCTACTTGAGTGCGGGCGAGGTGACGATGGACGGTGAGGGAGCGACGACCGGCCGAGTGCGCGCAGACTACGAGCCTTGGTCGGCGACGCTGGGCATCGGTTGGAAATTCTGAGTCACGGAACCGGGCCAGGCACTGCTATTGCCGACGCCGGGCAGTGCCTGCCCCTTGCCGCGGAAGAACGACCCATTGCAGCCATTCGGCGATTTTGACCCATCAGGTCACTGCCTAATCCGGGCCCCTCCCATCCTTCCGTTTCTTGTAGGTGTGGAGAAACCGGCCGAATGCCCGATCCTTCTTGCGCCGATCAATGTAGGACAGGTCGTTGAAATCCGCTTCCTTCTGCAGCTTCAGGAAGTTCTGCAGATGTTCTTCGCTCACCTCGTGTCGCTCTATTGCAGCACGCACCTCGCAACCGGGCTCGCTGGCATGACGACAGTCGGTATACCGGCAGCCTCGCGCGAGTGCGTTGATGTCGGCAAAGGTCTCACAGATGCCTTCTTGAGCGCCGAGCATTCCCATCTCGCGCATGCCGGGCGTGTCGATCAACAGCCCGCCATGTTCGAGCGCGATCAGTTGGCGCCGCGTGGTGGTGTGACGCCCCTCGCCTGTGTGGCTGATCGCGCCGGTTTCGAGCGCACCGCCCCCGACCAGACGGTTGATGAGCGTGGTCTTGCCCACTCCCGACGAGCCCAGCAGGCAGTACGTTCTGCCTGGAGCGACGAGTTCCCGGACCTGTTCGACGCTGGAACCGGTCACGTTGCTGAGGCAAACGATCTGAGCGTTGATCCCCCTGGCGCGGATCCGGCCGACCAGCTGCTCCAAGGCGTCCGGGGTGACCAGATCGGTCTTGGTCAGCAGCACCACGGGCTCGACGTGGCCATCCCGGGCCATGACCAGATAGCGCTCCAGCCGCTGGACATTGAAGTCGAAGTGGCAGGACTGCACGATGAACGCCATGTCGATATTGGCCGCAATCATCTGGAACTCGACGTCGCGTCCTGCGGCTTTGCGCCGCAGGAAGGACCGGCGCGGCAGCACGTGATGGATGCTGGCTCGTACACCGCCATCGCGGTATTGAACGCACACCCAATCGCCTACGCACGGCAACTCGACGGCAGACTCGGCGAGATGGAGGAACTTGCCCGTCAACTCGGCCGGCACCTCGTCGGCCTCGCCCCGGATCAGGTACCGCCCGCGGTCAACCGCGGTGACTCTGGAAATGGATGAATCCGGCCCGCACCTTTCAACGGCCTCGCTGGCCCAGCCAGGATCCAGGCCCAATTCAACAAGTGTCATTCGGTCACTGTCGCAGAAGGAACGACGCCCGCCAAGCAGTGCTCCCAAGGTCCTGATATCAGGACTGTTACGGACTGCTTCTCGCCGACAATACCGGGTCGCGAACGTCGGCTTCCACGGCGGAGTCGGGACGGTCGGAGCAGCCGGTACGCCCGGCTGGCGTGCGATCTAACGTCGCAGGTCGGCGAGGCACTGCATCGGCGCCCGCGATCGTTGCGCCTGCGAGACGAGCTGGACGATCTGGGACAGGACGGTGTCTGCGCCAACCTTCTCGGCCCGGACGACCATCGCACCAACGCCGTTGATCGTGGCACCGATCACCTTGTCGCCGGCGTCCTTCTCGACCGGAATCGGCTCACCGGTCAACATCGACTCGTCGATGCTCGACCGACCTTCGACGACCTCGCCATCGACGGGGATCTTCTCGCCTGGTCGCACCCGCAGCCGGTCGCAACGCCTGGAAATCTGAACCCGAAAGCGGACGCTCAACGGGGAAAATCGACCCATCCTCCCCTGCCGGGTATCGGAAAGCAGACCTTCGCCAACCCCCGGGTTCGGCTGCGGATTCAACCGGTCGATGCAACACCTAGACTCTAATCTCTTAGAACGGCGGGTGTTGCCCATGAAGCGCCGAATGAGGATCCATTACACGGAGACCGATAAGGCGTTGATGTGGGAGCGCTGACGACAAGGCGAGTCGCTGAACAAGATCGCCCGCCTCTTTGACCGTAACCACTCCGCTATCGGCGGCATTCTGGCGAGGACCAGCGGCATACGGCCCCCGCCGCGCTTGACGATGACGGCCGCGCCCCCGGGCTTGCGGATCACGTTCACGCCGCTGGCTAGGACAAGGACCGGATGAAAGCAGCCATCGCATCCCTCATCTGCGTCAGGCCCGGTTCCTCGATCGGATAGTGGCCGGCGTTCCCGAGCGTGACGACCTGCTTCGGCGCACGCAGCCGCTTCCAGAAGGGCTCCGTCACCGGGAAAGGGGTCCAGCGGTCTTCACCCGGCTGCAGCAGCAACACCGGACAAAGATCGAAGTCCTCGAACTCAATGGTCGGTTTGTACTGGATCATGCTGTCGACGAACTCAAGCGTGACGCATGCGCCGGCCGAATGCTTGTCTTTCAGCAATATGCGCAGCGCCCTGTCATCGTTCACCAGGGCCTTCATCTTCACCAGATGCTTCATCGGTACGCGCAGCCGCCTGAGCACTGAATCGGGCATGGCGCCCAGCATCTTGAAAGCGACTTCGTCCATCCGGGGCCGGTCCGACATGCGCATGCGAGCCACCGGCGAACCTGCGTCGATGAAGCACATGCCCATGATGCCGCTCACCTTCCGCGTCTCGCAGGCGACGTTGTAGGCGAGCATCCCACCAGCGCTTAGTCCGTAGAGAAAGACCGGCCGGCCATCCGCCGCGACTTCCCTCTCCACGAACTCGGCGCCTATCCGCACCCAGTCTTCCCAGCGCACGCCGGACTCACCGTTACGCGTCATGCCGTAGAACGGCATGTCGATAGCAGCGACCTCGAAGCCGAGCCTCGCGAGCGGCGCTCCCGCAACGAGCGACAGCAACCGCCCGTTGGTGCCCACCCCGTGATGCAGGATCACCTTGCACGGGGAAGCAGGATTGGCGAACCGCTCGACGTGCACATCGCTGTTACGCCAGCGGAAGGAGTCCTCCTTCGGCCCGAAATCCGCCTCCCAGCGACAGGCTGGGGGCAGGTAATCCTGCAACCGGACCCAGGTCGGATCAGTCTGGTACGTATCGGTCATGCTGCCTCGATGTTTGTACAGAGCTGGTGCGCCCGCTCAGACGCCGCGATACCCGCCACCCACCCAGGCGAGCAGCATCTCAGCGAATTCCTCGGGCTTGTCCTGGTAAGAGAAGTGCCCGCAGCGCTCAAAAAGCCGCAATTGGCTGCGTTTGAGCCGCTGCTGAAGGCGGTGGGCGTTGTCGACGAGCAGGAACTGGTCGAGGTCGCCCCAGAAGAGCTGCACCGGAAGGTCGAGGCTGGCGAGGTGCGGGTCGACCGTTGCGAGGTTCTCGGGATACGCCTTGAACCATTGCGTTACCGTGCCAATGCGCCCGGCATAACTCGCGACGTAATCCGCGACTTCCGCTGTGCTGGGAACGTAGTTCACGCAGCCGAGGCGACAACCGCCTTCCACAAAAGCCTTGGATCCGGTAATGGCAAACATCATGCGCCAGAACCCGGAGTCCACCATCTTGTCGATGATGCTGCCGTTGGTCGAAGGTGCGATGGCCGGGCCGTCACCCACGATCACGCTGGCCGCGTCGTGTTGACGGTGTATCACGTAGTGCAGGGCCACCGGCATGCCGACGTCGGGGCCGACGATGTGAACCTGCTTGAGTCCCAGCTCGCGGATGAACTTGTCGAGGAAACGGCTCTGGGCGTCGAAGCCCATGAACTCGAGGCCGCCTTCGCTGCGACCGAACCCGGGCAGGTCCAGCGCAACCAGCCGGCAGTGCTGCGCAAGCTTGTCCCAGATCGGCTCATAGCACAGGATGCTCTGCGGCAGCGGACACAGCAGCAGCACGACGGGGCCATCCTGCTTGCCGCCCTGGGCAAAGCGCACCTTGACGCCGTCGATGCTGCGATACTCAGGACGAATACTGAACTGCACCGCGCGGGGCTCGGCACGCCCGGCGCCGGGACGAGCGGCATTCTTGACCTGTGCATACTCATGCGTGACCGCGAGCAGCACGCTGGCGTTGAGCCGGCCGAGAAAACCAATCGGATCGGAAGTTGTGTTCATGACTGCGTGAATTCCATTGGGTTGAATGACGTGACTCAGGGCGTCTGCTCTTCGATGAAGCCGTGCCACGGACTCCAGTTCTCTGCGACGGGCACGATGCCTTTCTCTTTCGCGTAACTGTCGTAGATCGCGATCATCCGCTTGAGCCTCTCCGGCTGCGCGCCTTCGAGCTGGGTGGTTTCCGCGGGGTCATTGCGGATGTCGTACAGGTGCCACTGGCCGTCGCCGTACATGCCCGTCCGGACACGCATCGCCTTGTAGTTACCCGCGACGACGAAGCTGTTGCCGAAGAGTTCGAACGCGACCCACTGGTCTTCCGTACGAGGGCGCTCGCTCTTTCCTTCGATGAAGCTGCGCATCGAGACGCCGGAAGGCGCGACGATCTTGCGGCCCTTGTATCCCTGCGGGGCCGGCCCGACGCCAGCGTAGTCCAGGATCGTGGTCGGCACGTCCTTGACGTGCGCATACTCCGCGGTCTTTTGCGTCTTGCGGGCAAACGTAGCGTTGCTGGGCGGTACGATGATCAGCGGCGTGCGAATACCGCCTTCGCCGATAAACCACTTCCACCACGACAGGCCGCCGGTAACGGCATTGGCAAAATCGGTGCCGATGAAAACATAGGAGTCGCCGTTTCCGATGTCCTCGAAGGCCTGGCTGAAGTTCTTCTGCGCCCACTGGGTTGCGGCCGGATTGCTCAACTCGCCCTGGACGTCGGTACCCTCCGGCCCGTTGTCGGACAGGTAAACGATCAGCGTGTCGTCGAGCTGCCCGGTCTCGCGCAGGTAGTTGAGTATCAGGCCCACGCTGTAGTCCTGCGACTCCAGCATGGCTGCGTAGGTAGCCATCACGCGCGCCATCCGGCGTCTGTCCTCGTCGCTCAGCGACGCCCAGGTGCGCAGCAGATGGTTCTTGCTCGCGTCAGGGTACTTGGCGTCCTGCGGGATGATGCCGAGTTTCTTCTGCGCCTCGAAACGGGCGTGCTTGAGGCCGTCGAAGCCGAGTTCGTAGAAGTGCTGCTCGTATTTTTCGATGAGGAAGTCCGGCGCCTGTAGCGGTGCGTGCGGCGTCGTGTAGGCAACGTAGGCGAAGAACGGCTTGCCGCTTTTGCGGTCCGTCTCGAGGTATTCGAGCAGCTTGGCGGTAAAGAGGTCGTCCGAGAAAATGCCGGTCGGCCGCGCGACGCGCTTGCCGTCCTCATAGTACGGCTCGGCCGGTATCTTGCCGGCCTTGACCTGGGCGGCGACTTCAGGGTCGTGCATGTCGACGTGGAATACCCCATCGTTCCAGTGATTGGCGCCACCCGTATAGATTGAGTAGCTGCGATCGAAGCCCCACTCGGTTGGCGGCTCCCCGCCGTGACGGGTACCGCCGAGGTGCCACTTGCCGACGGTGTAGGTGCGATAGCCTGAGTCTCGCAGCAGTTCTGCAATCGTGGCCGTCGTGCGGGTCAGGTAGGCCTCGTATCCGGGCTTGCCCTCCGCCGGCGGATATTTTGTGTAATCGAAGGCGCCGAGACCGATTTCCACCGGGTTGTTGCCAGTCAGCAGCATGCCTCGCGTGATCGAGCACACAGGCGAGGCATGGAACCGGGTGAAGGTGATCCCTTCCTGCGCGAGGTGATCGATGTTCGGAGTGCGGGTCACCGCGCCGGTGAAACCGAAATCGCCCAGTGCTGCATCATCGGCGACGATCAGCAGGACGTTTGGCCGTGTCGCAGGCTTCTCCGCCCGGGCATATGGGGATACAGTGCCTGCGATCAGGCCGGCGGCAATATAGGACAGGATCAGTTGTCGCATTAGGTCGCTCCAATAGAGTTCGATTCACCGAGAACCACGGCAATCATCTGCGCGGCGAAGTTCCCGACCAGCGCGCCGGACTGCACGAGACGCTCCATTTCCTGCGCATCGAGCCCAAGCAGCGCACAGACCTCCGCGTTGTGCTCACCCTGCAGTGCGGGCTCGCCAGGAGGATCGAGATCTGCCGCGGAGAATTTCCAGGGCCGCCCGGGCAGGCGGAAGTCGCCACCGTTGCGGTCCGAGACGCGATGCGTGGCCGTCCAGTACTCGGCCCACTCGCTGTCCGCCACATGCTCGAGCGTGCGGATCTCGCCGATGGCGATCTTCGCCTCGTCGAGCTGCGCGTCCAGCGCCGCGAGATCCGGAAACGAGTAGATCCACGCCTGCACGATCGCCTTCAACGCTTCGAGGTTGGCCCGCCGCGCGCCCGGCGTGCCGAAGCGCGGGTCCTGCGCCAGGTCCGGTCGGCGCATTGCCGCCATGAAGAAACGGAAGGTGATCGTTCCGACCAGGCTGATGGCCGAGACGAAGGTCTCGCCGCCCGGCCCCTTGAAGAACGACCCGTCGGTCGCGCCGAGAATGGCCGGCTCATCCCCGAGGTCGAGGCCGCTCAGGTCGACGTGGGCCCGTTCATTGATAGCCATGATCGTTGCTGCCATCGCGACGTCGATGTGCTGGCCGCGACCGGCGAGCTCGCGCTGGCGCAACGCCGCCAGCACGCCAATAGCCGCCTGCAGGCCGGCGTACACGTCGGCGTGCGACAGCGGATCGGTCTGCGGGGCACCGAGATTTCCAGAGAAGTGCCGCAACGCGTGATGGGTGAAACCCGCCTCCGCCTGTACGGTGGGCGCGTACGCCATACGCCCCTTCCAGGGCCCCTGCTGGCCATAACCGGAGATCGACACGTAGACCAGGCGGGGATTGCGCAGGGCCAGCGTCGCGTAGTCGAGCCCGAACCCGGCCAGCGTCCCGGGCCGGAAATTCTCGACCAGCACGTCCGCGCGGTCGCAGAGCCGCAGGGCCAGTTCGCGCGCCTCGGGCTTGTTGAGGTCGATCGAGATGTTCTTCTTGCCGGCATTCTGCTGGGCGTAGTAACCCGACATGCCGTTGGTGTTCACCGGTGCCGCAAAGCGCGAAACATCCGCACGCGGCGGCTCGACCTTGATCACGTCGGCACCGAGGTCCTGCAATGTGCGCGCGCAGAGCGGACCCGCGAGTACGCGCGAGAAATCGACGACCTGCAGTCCCTGCAAGGGTCCGGCCATGCTCATCGACCCACGAACTTCGCGAGGCCGGGGCCATTCTTCATCAGCGAATCCATGCCGATCTTCAGGTCCTCGGAGGACCACAGCGCGTTCTGCCACTCTTCCATGACGGCGTCGGCCGCGGCGACGCCCTCGTTCGCGGCGAGATTGGCGAGTCGCTTGGTGATGCGATGCGCCAGCGTGGGTCCGTGGGCCAGTTCACGCACCAGGGCGAGCGAGGCCTCTGCAAGATGTTCGTCGTCCACGACGCGATTGATGATGTTCCAGCGCTCGAGCGTCTCGGCGTCGTAGCGTCGGCCGAGCATAGACATTTCCTTGGCGCGCGCCACGCCGGCGCGCTGCACCTGTCGCTGGATCGCACCCATCAGCGGATTGAGGCCGAGCGTGACCTCGACCGAGCCGATCTTGGCGCTGCGGGCAGCGATGATGAAGTCGCAGGCTAGCGCCAGTTCGAAGCCGCCACCCACGCACACACCGTGCACGGCAGCGACCGCCGGCAGGGAAAAGGATTCCAGCCGTGCCAGGAACTCCGCGGGCGAAACGGTGAGGCCTTCGCCGTTGCCCATTGCAGCCTCGAACAGGGACAAGTCGGCGCCTGCCGAAAAATGCCGCAGCCCACTTTTGAGCAGCACGGCACGCGCGCCCGCAGCCTCTGCCGCCTCGAAGCCATCGAGAATTCCCTGCATCAGCGTTGGGCCGAGCAGGTTATGCGGTGCGAAGCGCATCTCCACGATCGCGACCGGACCGTCGTGCGTCACCTGGACCACGGATTCCTGATTCATGCTTCTCTCCCACCTGAGGGGAACGGATGATCAATCCTTGACCAAGGCAAGACAAGGTGAAATCCTGCCAGCTGGAGGGTTTTTTCGTGCCAGTTATTCGAAGCCAAGCGAGAGCCAGCGTCGGACGGGAGCGACGCCGCCTCGGGGACCGTGCAAGCGCTGGCGGCAGCTATGGGCTCGCTGCCCTGTTCGACGAACTCGAGGAACAGGGCGTCCCCGCGCGCGAGCTCCTGGCCGGCACCGGAGTCCCGATGTCGTGGCGCAATCGTGCTGACACTGCGCTTTCACACGCGCAGCGGATAGCACTGTTCAAGAACGCGCAGCGGCTTGCCAGGCGACCGGATACTGCCCTGCGCGCCGGGAAGCGGCAGAAGATCAGCGACTTCGGGGTCTATGGATACGCGATGGCGACAAGCCCCACCTTCGGGGGCGCGTTCCGGTTCGGCCGCGAGCATGTCGAGCTGGCCGGACCCGTGCTCAGGATTACGTTCGAGCTGCGAGGCGATACAGGGGTCCTGCGCTCTCACAATCCGCAGTCTCTCGGCAACCTCCTGCCCTTCGTCGCAGAGTTCTGGCGCAGTTCCATGACCGTGCTGCTGGGCCACGTGCTTGAGGCACCGTTTCCATCGCGGGCAATGTACTTCCCGTACGAGGCGCCACCGCATGCCGCTGCTTACCGGAAGACGTTCGCGTGCCCCGTATATTTTGACAGCGACGTGATGGAGTGGCATTTCGATGCGTCGGTGCTCGAGGCGCCGTGCCCGAATGCCAGTACCATGACGGCGGGCCTCTGCCGGGAATTCTGCGAGCGCATCGTCTCCAGCGGCGGCGGACAGACTCCATTGCAGAGGGAGATCCGGGCAGTGTGCCTCGACACACAGGGCCGTAATGCAACGGCGGCCAGTGTCGCGGTCACGCTCGGGCTATCGCTCAGGACGTTTCACCGTCGGCTGCAGGCTGAGGAAGTGACATTCCAGCACCTGCTCGATGAGGTCCGCCGTTCGGTGGCGATCGAGTACCTGACGAATACGACTATGCCGATCGAGGAAATCGGGAGCCGACTCGGCATCGCGGACGCGTCGAATTTCCGGAAGGCCTTCAGGCGGTGGGCGGGGGAATCGCCGAGTTCGTACCGGGCCCAGACATCATCGAAGCGCTCTTAATCAATGCACTGAGAAGGGACCGGCCCCTCAGGCGGTCCTCTCTTGTGATTCGGCGGCGCACGACGGGCCGCAACGGGTTGATAGCCCCATCCAACGTCTGCGATCGGTGAGACCACCGTACGACCGCTCCTGGCCGATCTTGCGCCTACACGGACGTCCGCTTCCTCTCCGCCCCGGGTAACAACCGGAATTCAGTTCCCGATTGCGGACCTTGTACGGTGAGAAACGACCCAAACCCGCCCGTCGGGTTTCCCCAAAGCTGCCCGACGCTCAGCCGCGGCTTCTCGCGTTTCGCATCTACGAAGCCGCCGTTCGTGACCTCCAGCAGCCGGCCATAACCGGCCCCTGGTGATCCGCTCAGAATTTCTCCCGCTGGACCGCCTTGGATGGCTGGTTTACGGCGGTCAATTTGAGCTCCGCTTTTGCTCGTCCCGGCCAGGAGCGGTCACACGCAATGATCTGTTCGCTGGGCCCGCGAACTTGACTGGCTACGGCATTGCCGTATAGTCAAAAGATGTTCAGCTTCATCGAGACACGAGCGTTCACCAAGCTGGTTCTCGAGTACCTGACCGATGCCGAATACGCGGCGCTGCAGTCTGCGTTAATCGCTGACCCAGAGGCTGGGCCCGTTATCCCAGGCTCGGGTGGTGTCCGCAAGTTGCGCTGGGCTGCGCCGGGCCGAGGCAAACGCGGTGGCTATCGCGTCATCTATTACGTCCGGCGCGCGAACGGGATCATCTGGATGCTGACGATGTACCCGAAGAACGTGGCCGATAGCATCCCGGCCCACGTCCTGCGGCAAATTCGTGAGGAAGTCGATAATGCGTAAGACGAAGCGAAATATTGGCCAGGAGATTCTGGACGGGCTTGGCGAGTTGAAGCGCGGCGAAGTCAGTCGCGTTATCAATGTGCCCGACGTTGCATCAATCCGCGAGAAGACCGGTCTGTCGCAGTCACGCTTTGCGGCGCTGCTCGGCGTTTCCGTGCGCACGCTGCAGGATTGGGAGCAAGGCCGACGCGCGCCTTCGGGTGCGGCGCGAACGTTGTTGCTCGTCGCCGATCGAAACCCTCACGCACTTCTTGAGGTCGCGTAGGGTTGGCGTGACCGCTGAGGGTCGGGCACTGCCGACCGCGGACGTCGGCTATCCGGTCGCTTAAGTTGGGGGTCAGCTTTCCGGCGGCGAGATCGCTCACCCTGCTGTCGCTGGCCGACCCATAGCGGTCGTCGAGTCGAACCTAGTACATCCCAGAATTGACGGGCTTTCCTAGCCTGTCACCATTCGTAATCGACAAGGGCAAAGCCAGCGAAAGCTGGTGACGCAAAGCCACGGGTCCTCGCTTCCTCTGTGACGTTCGTCTGGAGGGCCCCAAGATCGCCGGGCTGCCGCTGCAGTGGGTACGCGCCGCTGATCTTGTCGTGAGCAAAGACCGGGCGACGCACGAAGCAGCTCACATTGAGGAGGGCTTCATGAAAAATATCGCAACGTTTCTCTTGAGTACGAGCCTGTTACTGCTTTCGATTCCTGCCCTTTCGGGACCTCCCGCCGACGCGGGCGTCGAGCGCACAGACGTGATCGCAGAGGATAATTGGGCAATAACGAACCCAATATCGCTGGGTACGATTATGTGCCCCGGCGGCGAACTGGCCTTCGACACAATCGGTTTGCCGTTTTGTGCGAACTCGAGCACCGGGCGCCTGCACTATCGCGACTCGGTCTTCTGGGGTTGCGTAACTGCGAGCGATTCTCGTATGACCGGTATCGCGTTCTACGAAATTTGGGGAAACTGGGATGCCGAATCCACGGGGCCAGTGGGCGGGACCTGGAAAATCGTGCCATCGAGCGTTATCGGTCAAGATTACACTTGCAATCGGCTCGGGCCGTTTCCTGAAGACTTGGTAGCCAACGCCAGTGAATACTGGCTTGGCACGTGGACTGGCAAACGCAGTTACCAGCAATTCGGGGACATGGGATTCTGGGTTGGCGAATTCAGGATCGTTGGCAAGGGCTACGGTGAAACACTTGAGGGCCTGCACTTCCTGGGCGAAGAGGTCGTCCCGACGTACACGGCGTTCCCTGTCCCGTATGAGTTCCTGCCGCCTGCATTCGGACTGTATGACAAAGCTGAGGGAACTCTTACAGGCACAATCACGGAGTGACTTTCAGGTCTCTGCAATCAGAAGGGCTGCAAAAGCTTTGCGGCCCTTCTTTGCTGATGCGCGTCTGACCCCCGCAGGCCCATCGTCAGCTTTCGTACGGAACTAGAACAAGGGGTCGAGCCGACTTCTCACGCTCAATCGTCTGCGCTTTGATCCCTATATTTGTCCGCTCCTGGCCGGCTGCTGGAGGTCACGAACGGCGGCTTCCATGGCGAAGTCGGGCCGGTTGGAGTCGTGAGCGGCCGCTCCGGCGTGTGATTAACACGCCAGCATCAGCCAGCGTCACACCCAGGGACCGCCGCGCGACCTTCTGAAGTTGCTCTGGCTGGACTTGGCTGATGTGGCCTCAGCCTGGCGGGAAAGTGGAGCGGGTGATGGGAATCGAACCCTCGTCTTGAGCTTGGGAAGCTCAGGTATTACCACTATACGACGCCCGCGATTGACGGCCTTGCCGACCGTGATGTAGTTGCCGACACCCGGCGAGGAGATCGATTTCTTGTAGCCGTCGGCGTGGACGAGGACGTCGGTGACGGCACCGTAGATGGTCGCGCCGAGTTCGAGTGCCAGGGCGTCGTCGAGCAGTACGACGAACTGAGCGCCTTCGGCGATCGTGAATCCGCAGTTCGAGGCGAACGGGCGGCAGGCGCGCCGCAGGTCCGGCTCGGTGCGGTTCACGTGGCGGTCGAGATCTAGCAACGCCGCATCCGTGCCGAGTGCGCCCATCGTCGAGAGGCCCTCGATGACGTCGGGGCAGAGCGGTGCCTCGGCCCCGCCGACCAGGGCGACGCGCGAGCGGCCCGACTCGATGTCGAACATGCCGCGCCGCAGGTTGTAGAGGAACGTCGCGCACGCGCCCATGTTGTGGCCGGTCTGGCCGACGCTGCCGAGCACGTAGGCGTTGACGAAATCCGCCGGCATCTCGGCCAGCCCCATGGGTACCTGCTTCGACGTCGGCCGCATCCCTCGGTAGCGCGACCCGAGCAGTCCGCCCGTCGCCGGCTGCAACGGTCCACTCTGCCGGCAGCCGATCGGGCAGATCCCGTCGCGCGATCTCGAAAGTGACCGCGCCCTGTCCCTCACCGAGGCGCGCCCGAGTGTTCCAGCCCACCTGGCTCACGTCGAGGAACGACGGCTCGATGCCGCGTACCAGCGTGTGCTCGAGGATGTGCCTGCGCTTCGAGTCGTCCAGGTCGCCGTCGATGCCCATCAGGCCGGCCAGCGCGCGGAACGTCGCGCCGGCGACGCCCGGGTCGAGGACTTCGATGATCGTGCGCAGGTATGCGTGGTGGGCGGAACTCCGCCCCGCAGCGTTGATGCCGCCGAATCCCGCGATGACGGGCAGGGATTTCATCTGCGTGGCTCCGGGAGGGGTGGACGTCACTGATGTGGAACACTATCCCAGATCCGCCGGCCGGCCACAGCGACGCGGGCGTGCCGAACGCGCCCCATCCCTGGCCGCGGGGCTGAAAAACCAGATGGCCTCGGACACCGAACTTCCCCCGGGATACCCAGTCACCATAAGCTCACCTTCGGCGAGCCGCAGTCCGGCTGTCGCCGGGAAGGAGCGAGGTAAATGTCCCGACGCTTGAGCCGAATCACGGCAGCTGCGGTCGCTACTGCTGCCCTGGCGGTGCCCGCCCTGGCTCAGGATGCGGTCCCCGTCGCGGTTGCAGTTCCGAAGCAGGTCGAGGTCAGCGAGCGGATTCGACTCACCGGTACGCTGACCGCCGAACGCAGTGCCCGACTGTCGCCACGGGTGGACGGACTCGTGGCCCGCGTTCACGTCGATGCGGGCGACCGGGTAGAGGCGGGGGCGCCCCTGCTCGAGCTCGATGCCGCAGTGGCCCGGCTGGCGCTCAAGCGTGCACAGGCAGGAACGGCGGAAGCGGCGGCGCGCTCGGCCGAGGCGCAGCGGCTGGCCGAGGAGGCGCACCGGCTGGTCGCCGATCGGCACCTGCCCCGCACCGAGCTCGAGCGTCGGGAGGCGGAAGCCACGCTGGCCGCCGCGGCGTTCGAGGCCAGCAAGGCCGCCGAGCGCGAGCAGGCCGAGATCGTCCGACGTCACGTGGTGCCGGCGCCGTTCGCGGGCGTGGTCGCGCGCCGGCTGACCGACGTCGGCGAATGGGTTGCCCGCGGCACGCCGGTCATCGAGCTCGTCGCGACCGACCGGGTCCGCCTCGACGTGCAGGCACCGCAGGAGCGCTTCGATGACATTCGCGAGGACTCGCGGGTGGAGGTCATCGCGGATGCCGGCGGTCCCGAGCCGCTGGCGGGACGGATCGTCGCGAGAGTGCCCGTCAGCGATCCTGCAGCGCGCACGTTCCTCGTGCGCATCCTCATCGAGGGCGCCCCCGGGACGCTGCTGCCGGGCACCTCGGCAACCGCAGTGATCGGCCTGGCGGGTGCGCAGCAGGCGCTGGCCGTGCCGCGCGACGCCCTGCTGCGATATCCCGACGGCACGCACAGCGTGTTCGTCCTGCGCGAGGCCGCGGGGCGGACCATCGTGGAGGAGCGCCGCGTGCGGCTCGGCCGCGGCGGCGCGCAGGTGGAGATCCTCGAGGGCATCGCACCGACCGACCGGGTCGTGGTCCGCGGCAACGAGCGGTTGCGCAACGGCCAGGCGGTCCGGGTCGCCGCGGGAACCTGACCATGTTCGAGGCGATCATTCGCCACGGCACGCTGCTCACGGTCGCTGTCCTGGTGTTCTTCGTGCTGGCCGTCGCGGCCGCCCTGCGCATGCCGGTGCAGATGATCCCGGACCTCGAGGTGCGGACCGTCACCGTCGACACGGTGTGGCCCGGCGCCACGCCGCAGGACATCGAGAAGGAGATCCTGATCGAACAGGAGCGGTTCCTGCGGACGGTGCCGAACCTGCGGCGCATGGTGTCCTCGGCGGAGACCGGTCGCGCCACCATCCGGCTCGAGTTTCCCTTCGGCGTGGACATCAACGATGCGTTGATCCGCGTCAACAACGCGCTGAGCCAGGTGCCCGCCTATCCCGAGAACACCGACGAGCCGCGGCTGTCGACCAGCTCGTTCTCCGAGAACGCGTTCATGTATTTCCGGCTGATCGCGCGCGACGGCAATCCGCTCGCGCTCGATCTCAACCGGATGCAGGACTTCGCCGAGGACTACGTCCGGCCGCGCATGGAGCGGGTGCCGGGCGTGTCGCGCGTGGACGTCGGCGGGGGATCGCCGCGCGAGGTGCGAATCGAGGTGGACGCGGCCCGGCTGGCCGAGCGCGGCATCACGCTGCTCGAACTGCGCGAGGCTGTGCGGGCGCGCAACCGCGACGCCTCCGGCGGCGACATCGACAGCGGCAAGCGCCGTTACCTGGTGCGCACGCTCGGTCGCTTCGAAACCGTGGAGGACGTCGAGAACCTCATCCTGAGCCGGCGTGGCGACTCGATCTTGCGGTTGTCCGACGTCGCGACCGTCAGCCTCGGCCACGCCGAGCTGCGCTCCATCGCCTACACCGCAGGGCAGCGCACGCTGAACCTCTCCGTGCGCCGCGAAGCCGGGTCGAACGTCATCGCCATAAAGCGCGCGATGGGACCGGTGGTCGAGGACATGAATCGCAACCTGCTCGCCGGCAACGGCCTCGAGCTGCGCCTCGTCAATGACGACGTCAAGTACGTGGAGGAGTCCGTCCGCAACGTGTTCCGCAACCTGGCGCTCGGTGCCGCGCTGGCAACGTTCGTCATGTACCTGTTCCTGCGCTCCGGCCACGCGACGCTCGTGGGCGTGCTCGGCATTCCGCTCAGCACACTGGCGGCCTTCCTCGGGCTGCTGCTGTTCGGGCGCACCATCAACGTGATCTCGCTCGCAGGCATCGCCTTCGCGATCGGCATGACGGTGGACAACACCATCGTCGTGCTCGAGAACATCGAGCGGCTGCGCCGTGCGGGCCTGGCGCGGCTCGAGGCGACGGTCGCCGGCGTCCGCGAGGTCTGGCCGGCTGTGCTGGCCTCGACGCTCACGACCGTGATCGTGTTCGCGCCGATCCTGTTCGTGGAGCAGGAGGCGGGCCAGCTCTTCTCCGACATCGCCATCGCGATCTCGGCCGCGATCATCGCCTCGATGGCCGTGGCCATCTCCGTCGTGCCGGCCGCCATCGAGCGGCTGGGCTTCTCGGGACGCGCTGCCGAGCGCCGCGATGGCCGGATGCACCTGTGGCTGCTCGCGCAGGTGGACAGGCTGCTCGGCTCCCCCGCATCGCGGCGGATGGCCGCCATCGGCGTGCCGGTCGCACTGCTGGCGCTCGTGGCGGTGGTGTTGCCGGCCGCGGAATACCTGCCGGAGGGCGAGGAGCCCAAGGTCTTCGCCCGCATGATCGCCCCGCCCGGCTACAACCTGGCGGAGATGCACCGGATCGCCACACCGATCAATGCCGAGCTGGCGGCGCTGGTGAATGCAGACCCCGCGAGCTTCGACCGGGGCGAGAGCCGGTTCCCGCCCCTCGCGACGGTCAGCCTCTCCGTCAGCGCGCGCAGCCTGTGGGTGGTCGCCGAGCCGCAGCGCCCGCGTGACGTCGATGCGCTGATGACAGCCTTCAACGAGCGCTTCCGCGAGGAGCCCGGCATGCGCGCCTTCGCGTCGCGCGGCTCGATCATCTCGAGCAACGATGGCGGCACGCGCAGCGTAAACATCGACATCGCCGGGCAGGACCTCGCCGAACTCTACGCCGCAGCCGACGGCGCGTTCCGCGCGGCACAGCAACTGTTCGAGCAGCCACAGGTGAATTCCGACCCGTCCTCGCTGTCGCTCGACCAGCCCCTGCTCGAGATCCGGCCCGACTGGGAGCGGCTCGCGGAGCTCGGGTTCACTGCCCAGGGCTTCGGGTTCACGGTGGCCGCGCTGTCGGACGGTGCGTTCGTGGACGAGTTCATCCTCGGCGACGACAAGATCGACATCAGGGTCTACAGTGACGCAGGTTCGTCGCAGGACATCGACGCACTGCGCAGGCTGCCGGTCGCGGCGCCAAACGGGGCGGTGCTGCCGCTCGAGTCGCTGGCGCGGCTCGACGATACCGTCGATACCGATGCCATCCGGCGCGTGGACGGCCGGCGGACGGTGACCATCAGCATCGTGCCACCGCCGGACGTCGCACTCGAAACGGCGGTGAGCCTGGTCGAGACGCGGCTCCTGCCGCAATTGTCCGCGGCGGGACTGGTCACGCCGGGCATGACGCTCGACGTCTCGGGCGCGGCCGACCAGCTCGACGAGACGCGCCGTTCGCTCGGCGCCAATTTCCTGCTGGCCGCGACGCTCAGCTATCTGCTGCTGGTGGCGGTGTTCAGGCACTGGGGCTGGCCGCTGCTGATCCTGGTGACTGTTCCGCTCGGTCTCGCGGGCGGGGTCCTCGGCCTGGTGCTGGTGAACGCCGTCGGCGTCCGACTGCCGTTCGACATGATCACAATGCTCGGCTTCCTGATTCTGCTCGGTACCGTGGTCAACAATCCCATCCTGCTGGTGGACCGCACCCGGGAGCTGCTTCGCAACGGCGGTGTAACGCCTGTGGATGCCGTGCGGCAGTCGGTTGCCTCGCGCCTGCGACCCATCCTGATGACCACGCTCACCACGGCCTTCGGGCTCGCGCCGCTGGTGCTGATCCCGGGCGCGGGCACCGAGTTGTATCGAGGGCTCGGCGTGGTAGTGCTGTCCGGCCTCGTATGCTCGACGGTCGTGACGCTCACTGTGTTGCCCGCCGTGCTGGTCGAGCTGCTCGAGCGGCGCGGCGGCGTTCGGTAGCAAGACGATTGCGCGGGCGGGCTGGACTCACTTCGCGCCAATCCAGCCCGGGTGGCGACCCGGACCGTCATTTGGCGGCCCTGCTGAACCTGCATAGAGTCTGTGTCGGCCGGCGCGTGTAGTTCAATGGTAGAACTGTAGCTTGGGAAGCAACGTCGCTGTGCCAAGCTGACGATCATCCACCCGTGGGGTCCCACAAGGTTCCCCGACCGCCAGGCGGATGATCGCCACCCTGGGCCGACTTCTGTGCTGGCCCCTTTTGAAGATTCAGATGGTGGGAATGGAGCGGGCGAAGGGAATCGAACCCTCGTCTTGAGCTTGGGAAGCTCAGGTATTACCACTATACGACGCCCGCATCGTGTCGAGATTCTAGGCAGGATCCACGGGGTCAGCAAATCGACGGTCCGGTCCCCCTCAGTGGAGTAGGGGCCGAGCACAGGTCGAGGAGTGTTGGTCCAATCAAACAGGCGTCTTGCAAGATTTCCGCGCTCCCAGATCGTCGGAACCCAATGTGGTGTGAAATCCGTGCCGGTGCCGATCGCGGCATAAGACGGTTGGAAACGATCGGTATCCTATTGATGACTACTGTGACGTGACGGGCGCAGATCCGCTCGACCTAGCAGCTGTGTCCAACTGTCACGGCAGACCGGCGCCGACATTTGGCGCCGAACCCGCATTGCGGTGAATCACATTTGACACGCTTGCTGCGCGCATTTTGGAATGCAAGAGGACCGAGGACACCCTGTTGCTACGTTTCCCAAATCCAGGCTCCGACATACAGTTCTTTACATCACCTGGCCGTGGCTTACGAAACAGGCTCGTGAGAAGGCACTGACCGCATCGGTTGACGCCGACCGGTCGCGATCAAAATTGACCGGCGGCACCTTTACACTTCCTTGCATTTGCTGGCCGCTATTTTCGAACAAGTCCCTATCCTGTGCCTCCTCTGTTCACCACGACGAGGAGCTACTCCGATGATACGACACATGATCAGCATGGCGATTCTGTTTCTCGCGTTCGCAAGCCCGTTGGCGCTCGCACAGGATGATCGGGCAGCCGGCGCAGAGCAACGCATGGCAGAGATGCGGGCGCGGCTCGACTTGAGCGATGCGCAGGTCGAGGCTTTGACGCCAGTGCTCGCGGAGAGCATGGCGGTGCAGCAGAGCGTCCTGTCGAAATACGGCATCAACTTGGAAAGCGGCAGTGGTGCGGCACAGAAGCTGAGGCCGCGGGACGCAATGGCGATGAAGAAAGAACTCGACGTTGTCCGTACAGACACGCTGCACGCGGTCGACGATATTCTCACCGATGAGCAGTTCGACGAGTTCAAGCGTATCCAGGACGAGCGCCAGGCCGCGATGCAGAAGCGCATCCGAGGAGAGCGCTAGCCATGGAAGGCGCGTCACCTGTCCTGGTTGGCATTGCGGTGAGCATGATCGCGGCTGAGTTCGCCTGGTCGCGAATCTGCGGCCGCGACGTATACAACCCGAGGGAGTCCCTCAGTAACCTCGGTATGGCGGTCGTGAACAACCTCCAGAAACCGATCACGCTCGGGTGGAATTTCTTCATCATGTCGTTGATCGAGCCGCTGCAGGCTTTCCGGCTGCCTGACACGGGCTGGGCTTTCCTCGCAACCTTCGTGATTGCCGATTTCGCCTACTACTGGTACCACCGACTGAGTCACGAAGTTCCCCTGTTGTGGACGATGCACCACACGCACCATTCCAGCCCGTGGATGAATTTCACGACGGCCGTGCGACTCAACTGGATCGCGAAGTTCGTGAGCCCGCTGTACTTCGCACCTCTCGTCCTGCTCGGCCTGTCACCCGAGTTCCTGGCAACATCTCTGGCGCTCGGTCTGCTGTTCCAGTTCTTTCTGCATACCGAGGCCGTTGGCAGGCTCGGGCGGTTCGAGGGCAAGTTCCTGAACACCCCCTCGGCGCACCGCGTTCATCACGGCTCCAACACGCAGTACATCGACAAGAACTATGCCGGCGTCTTCATCATCTGGGACCGCCTGTTCGGCACGTACGTGCCCGAGGTCGAGCCTGTGAAGTACGGGGTTACGACAGGATTCGTCGGCCACAACCCGCTCGTTGCGCAGTTCAAGCCGCTTGCGCAGTATATTCGCGGAGAATGGCGGCGCGAGAAGCAGATCGCGGCGGAGCGCGACATGATGCAGCGTTCGAAGGAGCTCCTTGAACAGACATCCTGACCGCGTCGTCAATGTGCTCATAGTCGACGACGACGAAGAGTTCGCCCGCCTCGTAGCCGAGTACTTCGGCGCGGAGGGCGGTTTCTCCGTGACGTTGCGGCACGACGGCGCGAGCGGTGTCGATGCGGCCGTGAGCGAGTCATTCGATATGATCGTGCTCGACGTCGGTTTGCCGGCAATCAACGGTTTCGAGGCGCTCAAGCAAATCCGGCAGCAGGTCGACACACCGGTCGTGATGCTTACGGCCCGCGGCGATGACATCGACCGGATCCTCGGCCTCGAGATCGGCGCGGATGATTACGTCTCGAAGCCGTGCAATCTCCGGGAACTCGTTGCGCGAATTCGAGCGATTCTCCGGCGCCTGAACAAACAGGAAGACGCTGGTACTGCCAATGACCGCACAGCTGTTGGCGACCTCAAGATCGAGCGCGGTTCACAATCGGTGTTTCGCGGTGACCAACTAGTTCCGCTTACAGGCGCGGAGTACCTGGTGCTCGAGGCGTTGATCCGGTCGGTCGGTCAGGTCGTCGACAAGGACACGATCGCTCGCCACGCGCTGGAGCGTCGCATCATGCCCAACGATCGGAGCGTCGACGTACACGTCAGTAACCTGCGCAGGAAGCTTGGTCCGCTCGACGACGGGCGTCAGCGGATCAAGACCGTATGGGGAAGAGGCTACCTGTATGTGTCTTCCTCGCTATGAGTTTTTTCTGGCGAATCTTTCTCTCTGCCTGGGCCATAGTACTGATCACCATACTAGTGACGCTGTGGGCGGCCAGCTGGCTGCCGAATCGCGACAGCTCATCCAACCGCGACGACGCAGGCTTCCGCGAGCAAATGGTCACACTCATCGCGCGAGAGTTGCGCGGCTACCTTGCAGAAGACTCGACAACGGCCGGACAGTTACTTGCAGAGCAGCACGCCCTCGATTTTCCGCCAATGCTTGTGATTTACGTCGTGGATCCGCAAGGCAACGAGGTGCTGGATCGTCCGCTGCCCGCGGCCGTTGCCGACGTCGATCGCATGTCCATACGAGCCGAAGGCGAGCCGCCAGCAGGTGCTTCGCGCGTACATGTCCGCACCGACGGTCTTGGCGGCTACAAGGTGATCGGCTACGAGGGCTATTTCTTGATGAGCGACGTGCTGCTGAGGCCTGGCGGCAGAGGATTGCTATTGGCGTTGATGCTCGTGGTCAGCGCAGCCGTTTCCGCCATGCTCGCACGCTTCATTGTGCTGCCCGTGCAAAAGCTGCGAATGGCGGGGCAAAAAGTCGCCGACGGAGACCTGGCAGTGCGGGTTGCCCCATCGGTCGGCAGCAGGACAGACGACATTGCCAGGCTGGCGCACGACTTCGACTTCATGACCGGCCGGGTCGACGCCCTGCTTCAGTCACAGCAACGGCTCATGCGGGATGTTTCCCACGAGCTGCGCTCGCCCCTTGCGCGCCTGCAGGCTCTGCTGTCCATTTCGCGGCAGACGGCGGATGCCAAGGGCATGGAGCAGATCGATCGGATGGAACGCGAACTCGAAAGGCTGGACGAACTTATCGGCGAGATCCTGGCCTATACGCGGATGGAAACACAGGAGGGCATTGCTCCCCGGCCGACGGACATCGTCGACTTGGTGCAGAACATCGTCGACGACGCAAGACTCGAAGGGCAGACCTCTGGCAAGGGGATTCGCCTGCATGGACCGCCGCGCTGCCTGTTGGACCTCGACAGCGGGTTGATCCAGAGTGCAATCGAAAACGTTGTTCGGAATGCCATGAAGTATACGGCCGACGGCACGACTGTTAATGTGGCGATTGTCGAGGAGCCTGGCCGCCTTCGGATCGTTATTGACGACTACGGCCCCGGCGTACCGCCGGATGCGATCGACAAGATCTTCGAGCCGTTTTTTCGTGTCGAGGAATCGCGAAGTACGACAATTGGAAGCGGCGGGATCGGCCTGGCTATAGCGGAGCGAAGCATTCGACTGCACAGCGGTACGATGACGGCCAGCAACCGCGAGGGCGGTGGTCTCCGCGTCGAGATCGTGTTACCGACCGGGCATGATGTGAGAACCTAGATACCCGGCGGCCAGGCTTTCGTCGGTGCCCGAGACGAGGACGTTCATCGAGGAACCGACGAACTCATCGCGGAAGAACAGCTCGGCTGGGAAATCACGCACGCCTTAAGCGCGTACTTGCCATCGACATCCCGACCTGCCGGCAATGCGGGTTCGGCGCCAATTGTCGGCGCCGGTCTGCCGTGACAGTTGGACACAGCTGCTAGGTCGAGCGGATCTGCGCCCGTCACGTCACCGTAGTCATCAATAGGATACCGATCGTTTCCAACCGTCTTATGCCGCAATCGGCACCGGCACGGATTTCACACCACATTGGGTTCCGACGATCTGGGAGCGCGGAAATCTTGCAAGACGCCTGTTTGATTGGACCAACACTCCTCGACCTGTGCTCGGCCCCTACTCCACTGAGGGGGGCCGGACGGTCGATTTGCTGACCCCGTGGATCCTGCCTAGAATCTCGACACGGCGCGGGTGTCGTATAGTGGCAATACCTGAGCTTCCCAAGCTCAAGACGAGGGTTCGATTCCCTTCGCCCGCTCCATTCCCACCATCTGAATCTTCAAAAGGGGCCAGCACAGAAGTCGGCCCAGGGTGGCGACTATCCATCAGGCGATCGAGGAACCTTGCGGGACCCCACGGGTGGATAGTCGGGCGATTGGCACTGCGACGGTGCTTCCCAAGCTACCTGATGGTGGTTATTCCCCATCAGGTAGCTTGGGAAGCTGCAGTTCTACCATTGAACTACACCCGCGTTCCGGCGCTGATTCTATGCAGGATCCCGGTGGTCGGCAAATCGAAGGGATTGCCTGACCCCCTGCGTCATGCCGTCGCGACAGCGCCCGCTTCACAACCTTACTTACCCGCCACCGCCGCAACGAACCTGGGGTCGTCGCGGATGGGCTGCAGGTCGGGATCGATGTGTGCCCAGGAGAAGTTGCCATAGCCGGCGCCAACCGCCTGCACGAATGACTCGACTCCCTTGTCCGGGTCGCCGAGCAGGCAGTACACGCACGCCAGGTTGTAAAGCATCACGGCGTCGTTGCCGCTCAATGCCATGCCGGTATTGGCTTCCTGCAGCGCCTGCTCGCGCTCGCCGATCTCCGCGAGATAGCTCGCGAACAGGATGTGTGCCCGCGCATCATCTGGAACCCGCGCCAGGTAGCCGGGGAAGAACCCGACCAGCGCCGCGTCGTCGCGTTGGCAGCCACCGTGTCGCCGAGGCCCGCGTATGCACTCTGCAGCGCCAGCAGTCCCGGGTAGAACTCCGGGTTCAGTTCGACCAGCTGCTCGCAGGTCTTCACCGCCTCCGCATGGCGTCCGGTGTTGAGGAACACTCGCGCCAGGGCGTACAGGCCGATCATGCTGCCCGCGTCGAGCTGGATCGCCTTGCGGCTCGACTCCAGGGCTGCGTCATAGTCGCTGCGCACGAGGTAGGCGACCGCGAGCGCGGCATAGGCCTCGGAGATCGACTCGTCGTACATCAGCGCCTTGAGGCTCGACTCGATCGCCTTGTCGAGCAACGCATCGTCGCTCTGGTAATAGAGACAGCGCGACGCATAGGCCTCCGCCAGGCCCGCATAGGCCTGCGCGTAGCGGGTATCGAGACGGATCGCCTGCTGGAACAGCTGGGCCGCAAACTCGATGTTGGTCTTGGTCAGCCGGTACAACGCCTCGCGGCCGCGCAGGTAGAGGTCGAACGCCTCCGCGTTGCTGGTCGAACGCCGCGTCAGCCCCACCTTCTCGGTGGGAGTGAGCGTGATCGCCAGCGCGTCGACGATCTCCTTCGACACCGTCTCCTGGATGTCGAACACGTCGGCCATCTTGCCCTTGTAGCGGTCGGACCACAGCTGCGTGCTCGACTCGACGTCGATCAGGTTCGCGGTGATGCGCAGGTCTTCCTGGTGGCGGCGTACCGTGCCCTCGATGATGTAGCGCGCGCCGAGTTCGCGGCCGATCTCCTCGATGTCGAGTTTCGAGCCCTTGTAGCGGATGGAGTTGGTGCGCGATACGACCGACATGCCCTTGAGCCGCGACAGGTTCGAGATCAGGTCCTCCGTGAGGCCGTCGCTGAAATAGTCGCTCTCCTTGTCCGGGCTGATATTCACGAACGGCAGCACCGCGATGACCTTGTCGTTGAGTGCCTTGCGCGGCGCTCGCGCCACGATCGGCGCGTCCGCGGCCGCCGGGCCGACCGGCACGCCGAGGCGTGCCAGCGCGCGCACCACCGTGCCGAAATTCTCCTGCGCCTTGTCGCCGAACAGGTCGACGTGCTGGATGCCCGCGAGCGGATAGCGCAGCGCGACGGGCACCTCCACCGGCTCGAGGTTCACCGGCAGGATGTGCTTCTTGCGGTCGAGCGCCAGCGACACTTCCTTGACCACGTTCGGCGACTCGGCGGCCGATGCGGACAGGGCGAGCAGCAGCACCTTGCAGCCGTCGATCGCCTTGACGATCTCGGCGGTCCACAGCGCCGCGGCGTCGATGCCGCCCTGGTCGATCCAGACCGACACGCCCGCGCCGCGCAGCTGCTCGGCCATCACCAGGATGCGGTCGCGATCCCTCGAGGAATAGCTGATGCAGACGTCGTAGGGCATGGCTCGGGAACGCGCTCAGACGAAGGTCCCGCATCATGCCCGTTCGGATTACGGGAGGCAAAGCACCGATGCCGGGAGCCGGTCGACCGCGGCGCTGGACAACACGTCACTCAATGACTGTCCCATGCGACGCAGGCAACGTCAGCGCCGGAGGGAGGCGAGCCCGTGCCAGGTCCCCATGCCATCGCAATGATCGCCGTCACGGTCCTGGTGTTCTACCTGTACACCCGGCCGTGGATTCGCATGGAGTACGTGTCGCTGATTCTGCTGACGACACTGCTGGTGATGTTCTACGTCTTCCCCTACGAGGGACATGCAGGGCAGCTGACGGATCTCGAGGTCTTCCGCGCCTTCGGCCATCCCGCGCTGGTCGCGATCTGCAGCCTCATGATTCTTGGCCGCGGACTGACCATGACCGGCGCCATGGAGCCTGCCGTCCGCGCCCTCGGCAAGCTCTGGAGATTGAACGGCATGCTGGGACTGCTCGTCACGCTGGTGGTGGCGGGTGTGGCCAGCGCCTTCGTCAACGATACCCCGGTCCTCGTGCTGATGCTGCCGATGCTCCTCAGCCTGGCCGAGCGGACCGGGCACTCCGCATCGCGCACGCTGATGCCGGTGAACTTTGCGATTCTCGCGGGCGGCATGCTCACCAGCATCGGAACATCGACCAACCTGCTTGTCCTGTCCATTGCGACGGATCTTGGAATGGAGCCGCTCGGGCTGTTTGCATTCACGACGACGGCGGCGACGGCCTTCGCTGTCGCACTACCGTATCTGTGGCTCGTCGCGCCGCGACTGCTGCCGGACACGCAACAGGCGTCCGCTCGCTCGTCCCGGCAGTTCGAAGCATTCATACAGGTCGGTGCCGTTCGCGATCAGGAGCAAGGCTCGAGCGTTGGGACGCCGCTCGCAGGCCGCGCCCTCCGGGAACTCGGCCGCATGCTCGGCCGCGCGCTGCCGGTGGTCGCCGTCCTGCGGGAAGGCCGTCCCGTCGAATTGCACGACGAACTGAACCTGGAACCGGGCGACGCGATCATCCTGCGCGACAACCCCGCTGGACTGGGCGAAGTCGCCGCCACCTTCGAGGTCGAGCTGTTCGACCGGCAAGGACTCGGGCGTTTCATCGAAGATGACGTCAAGCGCGTGGACACGCACTTCATCGAGGTCGTCATCGGCTCCGATTCGGACCTGGTCGGCCGGACGCTGCGTGACGCTAGGTTCGCGGAACAGCATCATGTCGTTGTCGTGGGCGTGAACCACGGCACGGAGAGTCTGCGGCCGCGAATCACGGATATCGCGGATCAGCCGCTGGCTGCCAGCGACATAGTGCTCATCCAGGGACCGGTCGACCGGATCCGCCAGCTGGCAAAGGCGCCGGGGCTGCTCGTGCTCGATGCGAGCCTGATGTTGCCGAGGTCGCGGCTTGCATCGATGGCCCTCGCCATCATGGCGGGCGTAGTGATTCTTGCCGCAACGAAGGCATTGCCCATTCACGTGGCAGCGTTCCTCGGCGTGCTCGCCATGCTGTTCACCGGCTGCGTCCGGCTCGACGGCCTGGGACGGGCCTTGAGTCTCGAAGTGATCCTGCTCGTGGCATCGAGCGTCGCGCTCGGGCACGCGCTCGTGACCACCGGCGCGGCCCAGTGGGTGGCAACGGGCACCGGAGCGCTGGTCGGTAGCGCACCGCCGGCCCTGCAACTCGCCGTCTTCATGTGTTTCGCAGCGCTGCTGACCAACTTCGTCTCAAACGCGGCGGCGGCGTCCGTTGGCACTCCGATCGCCGTGGCGACCGCGCAGGCGCTTGGATTGCCCCTGGAGCCGTTCGTACTCGCGATTCTGTTCGGTAGCAATCTGAGCTTCGCGACCCCGATGGCCTACCAGACGAACCTGCTGGTCATGAACGCGGCTGGCTATCGATTCAGTGACTTTGTTCGAGTTGGCGTTCCTCTCGTGGTCATCATGCTCGTGACGTTGTCCATAGCGCTCGCCAATCGCTACGACCTGTGAGGGCTCGCGGCATCGCTTCGCGAGCACCCGGCGCGGCCGCAGTGCAGGACGTGGCGGGGCCTCACATGCGGACGGACCAGAGCTTGCCAGAGCCCAGGTCGGAGCTACCGGTGGTCAATAACGAAGAACGGCGGCGCTGTAGACGCCGCCGTTCGTTATGCTCAGCTCGGAACGAGCTGGTCGATCCTCACCCCAGATCGAAGCGGTCGAGATTCATCACCTTGTTCCACGCCTTGACGAAGTCCTGCACGAACTTCGCCTGCCCGTCGGAAGAGGCGTAGACCTCCACCACGGCGCGCAGCTCGGCGTTCGACCCGAACACCAGGTCGACCGGGGTGGCAGTCCACTTGACCGCGCCGGTCTTGCGGTCGCGGCCTTCGTAGAGGCCGTCGGCAGCGGAGGACTTGCTCCACTGGGTGGACATGTCCAGCAGGTTGACGAAGTAGTCGTTGGTCAACGCCCCCGGCCGCGAAGTGAACACGCCGTGCGTCGAACCGCCGGCGTTGGCGTTCAGCGAGCGCATGCCGCCGACCAGCACGGTCATCTCCGGCACGGTCAGCATGAGCATGTTCGCCCGGTCGACCAGCGCGACCGCTGGGGAGACGCCGGCGCGGCTGCTGTAGTAGTTGCGGAAGCCGTCAGCTGCGGGCTCCAGCACGGCGAAGGAGTCCACGTCGGTCTGCGCCTGCGTGGCGTCCGTGCGCCCCGGCGTGAACGGCACCTGTATGTCGAAGCCGGCGCTCTTCGCCGCCTGCTCGACCGCGGCGTTGCCGCCGAGGACGATCGCGTCGGCGAGAGAGACTTTCTTGCCGCCCGACAGCGAGCGGTTGAAGTCCTTCTGCACGGCCTCGAGGCGCTGCAGCACCTTGGCCAGTTCGGCCGGGTCGTTGGCGGCCCAGTCCTTCTGGGGGGCGAGCCGGATGCGCGACCCGTTCGCGCCACCGCGCATGTCGGTACCGCGGAAAGAGGCCGCCGAGGCCCAGGCCGTGCGGATCAGCTCGGGACCGGTCAGCCCCGAGGCGAGGATCTTCGCCTTCAGCGCCGCCGCGTCGTTCGCGTCGATCAGCGGGTGATCCACTGCCGGCACGGGATCCTGCCAGGCAAGGACTTCGCTCGGCACTTCCGTGCCGAGATAGCGGGCACGCGGACCGAGGTCGCGGTGCGTCAGCTTGAACCAGGCCTTCGCGAAGGCGCGCTGGTACTCCGCGGGGTTCTCCTGGAATCGCTTGGCGATCTCGCGGTAGCTCGGGTCGAACTTCAGTGCAAGGTCCGTCGTGAACATGATGGGCGCGTGACGCTTCGTGGGGTCATGCGCATCCGGCACCATGTTCGATGCCTGGCCGCCCGCCGGAATCCACTGGATCGCGCCGGCCGGGCTGCGGGTCTGCACCCAGTCGAAGGCGAACAGGTTGTCGAGGTACTGGGTGGTCCACGCCGTCGGATTTCCCGTCCACGCGCCTTCCAGGCCGCTGGTGACGGTGTCGACGCCGTGGCCCTTGCCGCACTTGTTGGTCCAGCCGAAGCCCTGCTCTTCGATGCCAGCCGCCGCCGGCTCGGCGCCGACGCACTTGTCCGGCTTGTGGGCGCCATGCGCCTTGCCGAAAGTGTGGCCGCCCGCTATCAGCGCCACGGTTTCCTCGTCGTTCATCGCCATGCGACCGAAGGTCTCGCGAATGTCCCTGGCGGCCGCGAGCGGATCGGGGTTGCCGTTCGGACCCTCGGGGTTCACGTAGATGAGGCCCATCTGCACTGCCGCGAGCGGCTTCTGCAGCTTGCGATCGCCGCTGTAGCGCTCGTCGGCGAGGAACTTCTGCTCGGGACCCCAATAGACCAGGTCCGGCTCCCAGTCGTCGGCGCGGCCACCGGCGAAGCCGAAGGTCTTGAAGCCCATCGATTCGAGCGACACGTTGCCGGTGAGGACCATCAGGTCACCCCAGGACAGGCGCTTGCCGTACTTCTGCTTGACCGGCCAGAGCAGGCGCTTGGCCTTGTCGAGGTTGGCGTTGTCAGGCCAGCTGTTGAGCGGGTCGAAACGCATCTGACCGCCGTCCGAACCGCCGCGGCCGTCGATCGTGCGGTAGGTTCCGGCGCTGTGCCAGGCCATGCGGATGAAGAAGGGACCGTAGTTGCCGTAGTCGGCGGGCCACCAGTCCTGCGACGTCGTCAGGACCTGCTTGATGTCCGCCTTCACGGCGTTCAGGTCGAGCTTCGCGAATTCCTGGGGGTAGTCGAAGTCCGCTCCCAGCGGGTTCGATCTCGCGTCGTGCGCCCGCAGCACGGACAGGTCGAGCTGGTCCGGCCACCAGAACTTGCTGGGCATCGGCGCGCCCGTCCCGCCGGCTGCCGCCGCCGGCATGACCGGCAGCGCGGTCAGCGCGCAGGCGACGGCCAGCGTCATGAGATTCCTGTGCATGGGTCTTCCTCCAGCGAATGGAACGATTGCGTGTGCGGCGATGGTAGGGCGGCCGCCAGAGCCGGACGAATGATTGATTCGATCGAACCGATAGGCATCAGCAATCGCCGGTCCCGCCGACCGCGACTGCTTCTGGCAAGGAAGGTGGCGAGTTCGCCCGGGAACCCGCCCGGAGTATGCTGCGTGCCGGCATCGGCCCCGGACGAGTCAGACCATGTGCCGCTTTCGACTCCGCCACGTACTTGCCTGCGTCGCCGTCGTCGCATGCGTCGGTTGTCACTCCGCCGGCGAGTACGCGTACAAGGGTCACGATTACAACGCGACGCTGGTCGTCTATCGCCTGCCGTCAATCACCCTCGCAGCGATGCCCGCTTACGTCGCACTCGACGGGGCGGTCATCGCCGAGCTGGGACAGAACGATTTCGTCGTGATCCAGCTGGCGCCAGGCCGTCACGAGCTGCGCCTCAAGGCCGATACCTATCCGCGTGCCGATGCCGTCGTCCTCGAGGCGCGGGACCTGGACTGGCTCTACTACGAGGCTGAACCCAACGCCGGGATCGCGGTGGCCGCCACGGCGAGCATCGTCGATCCCACGATCGTCGGTACCGCGCTGGGTGCACTCTTCATGAAGCCTTTCCTGCTGCGGACGAGCAGCGACACCGAGTTCCGCGAGCGGGTCGACGGGCTGGAGCAGGTCCCGACCGGAGGTGGCGCGGGCCCGGGGGCAGCTGAAGACCCGGCTGCCTCGATGGAAGACCCTGCCGATGCGCGGCAGTCCGAAGCACCCGCTACAATTCCCATCCTCAGGCCCGAGGGCTGAACAACCCGGGTATCCAATGCTGATGCATCGCCGATCCAGGAGTTTCCGATGACCCGCCCGATCCGCCTCCTCAGACTCAACGCCCTTGCGCTACTGGCGATTACGACGCTGTTGTCGAGCTGCGCAGTTCCCTCGAGACTCGACGACTCTGGGTTGACGTTCTCGAAGGAGCCACTGCTGGGCAAGGTGGTCTGGACCGACCTGGTCACCGAGGACCTGGCGGCCGCCCGACGCTTCTACGGCGAACTGCTCGGCTGGACCTTCGAGGACACGACGGGACCGGCGGGCCAGGTGTATGTGATCGCACGGTCGGGTGGAACCTACGTTGCAGGGCTGGTTCCCGTGGAGAAACGCGCGGACGGCGTAAATCTCTCGCGCTGGCTGCCCTACGTGTCCGTGGCCGATGTCGATGCAGCAGTGCGGCAGGCCGGTGCGGCCGGCGCCCGGGTCGCGGTCGCGGCACGTGAGGTCGGGATCGGCCGGGTCGCAGTCATCATCGACCCCGAGGGCGCCGTGATCGGACTCGCACGCAGCAGCATCGGGGATCCGGAGGACACGGCGACGACGCCGACAACCGGGCGCAGGGTCTGGACGGAACTCGTCTCCAACGACCCGGCAACGGCGGCCGGGTTCTACGGATCGGTCGTGGGTTTCCAGACGCGGACGATCCAGCGCCGCGGCGGCGAGTACACGATGCTGGCGAACAATGGCACGGATCGCGCCGGCGTACTGCGCAACCCGACCGCGGACTGGTCGCCGGTCTGGCTCACGAGTTTCGGGGTTGCCGATCCGGCCGCGGCCGCGATGCGCGCCGAGTCGCTGGGTGGCAAGGTGCTGCTGGCGCCTTCATCGGAGGTTCGCGAGGGTACGATGGCCATCGTTGCCGATCCGTCGGGTGCCCTCGTCGTCCTGCAGCAAGTCAAGAACTGAACGAAGGCGAGGTACTGTCATGCGCAAGATCATCCATCGGGCAGCGGCCCTTGCCGTGCTGGCCGCGACACTGTCGCTCGGCGGCTGTTCGGGCAACGTCGGCGTCGGCATGAGCGTGGGCGTGCCCATCGGCAATCACGGCTACATCAACGTCGGCACGAGCACCGGTCGCTGGTACTGAGGCGGCCGCCAGATCCATGCCATCACCGGCCTGAGCCACGACAGGTTCGCCGAGCTTCTCTCCCTCGGGGTTGCGCCACTGCGCAACAACCCGATCGAAGTCATCAAAGCGCTGAGCGAGTGACGCTCGAGGAGTCCCGCATGCCTGCACCCACTCGCACCCACGTCTCGGACCTGCGCGGTGCGACCCGCCTCGCCATCGACGCGGGCATCGGCATCACGGACATCGTCGAGCGCATGCACCGCACCATCCAGCTGCGACCCGGACCCATGGGACGCGCGGCGGCCGGCACGACGCGGGGCATCACGGGCTTCGTCTACCGGAGCGTCCGCGGCGGCATGCGCCTCGTCGGCCATGGCCTCGACGCGGGCCTCGCCCCGGCGGCGGCCCTGCTGCAGGAAGGCCAGTCGACACCGACACGCGACGCGTTCCTGTCCGCGGTCAACGGCGTCTATGGCGACTACCTGGCGCGTACCGGCAACCCGCTCGCCATCGAGATGAGCCTGCGCCACCGTGGCCGAACGGTCGATCCCGCGGATCTCCGCGCCGCCTTCAGCGAACCGGGCGACACGAAGGTGACGGGCAACCTGCTGGTGATGGTGCACGGCCTGTGCCTGAACGATCGACAGTGGTCACGCGAAGGCCACGACCACGGTGCCGCGCTCGCCGACGAGTTCAGTTACACGCCGCTGTACCTGCGCTACAACAGCGGCCTGCCCATCGCTGACAACGGACAAGCGCTGGCAGACCTGCTGGAGCGCCTGACCGGCGAGTGGCCGAAGCCGATTCGCAATCTCGTGATCATCGGTCACAGCATGGGCGGCCTCGTGGCCCGCAGCGCCTGCCACCATGCCCGCGGGACCGGGCACGCCTGGCCAGGGCACCTGCGGAAACTCGTCTTCCTCGGTACGCCGCATCACGGCGCGCCGCTCGAGCGCGGCGGGCACTGGCTCGATTTCATGATGGACCTGAGCCCATACTCCGCACCGTTCACCCGGATCGGCAAGGCGCGCAGCGCCGGCATTACCGACCTGCGCCACGGCACGATCACGGCAGGCGGGCACGAGCACGTACCGCTGCCGGCCCGCACGCAGTGCTACGCACTGGCCGCGACGCTCGGCTCGCGACGCAGCCTGGTGAGCGAGCGGCTCGTCGGCGACGGCCTCGTGCCGCTCGACAGCGCGCTTGGCCGCCACCCGAAAGCAGCGCACTCTTTGCGGTTCCCGAAGGACCGGCAGTGGGTCGGCTACGGGATGGGACACCTCGAACTCCTGAACCGGCCCGAGGTCTACTCGCAACTGCACGCCTGGATGCAGGAATCATCGGACGCCTGATCGATGGCACGCCTGCCCACATTGTTCCTGTCCCACGGATCGCCGATGCACGCGCTCGACCCCGGGGGTGCCGGCCGCGCCTGGGCGGCGATCTCGGCTGCGCTGCCGCGGCCGCGCGCCGTGCTCGTGGCCTCCGCCCACTGGGAGACGCCCTTACCGATGCTCAGCGGCTCCGAGCGCCACGCCACACTGCATGACTTCGGCGGATTTCCTGCGCCACTCTACGAGCTGCGCTATGACGCACCGGGATCGCCGGAGGTCGCCCGGCAGGCGGCGGCGTTGCTACGGGAATCGGGCTGCGCACCGGTGGTCGACAGCCGTCGCGGGCTGGACCACGGCGCGTGGGTTCCGCTGCGGTGGATGTATCCGGACACCGACGTGCCCATCGTGCAGCTCTCGGTGCAGACGCAGCTCGGCCCCGGGCACCACCTGCACGTCGGCCAGGCTTTGGCCTCCCTCGCGGACGACGGCGTGCTCGTGATCGGTTCGGGCCACGTCACGCACAACCTGCGCGACTGGGCGATGCACCGCCAGGCAACGGAACCCCTCGACTACGTGTCGCGATTCTCGGAGTGGCTGCATGCGCGCCTGGTCGCCGGGGACGGCGACGCCGTGCTGGCCTATCGGGACGAGGCGCCGGGTGCCGAACGTGCGCACCCGACCGAAGAGCATTTCCTGCCGATCTTCATCGCCTGGGGCGCCGCGGGGCCTCGTGCCCCCGCGACGCGCCTCTACACCGCCATCGAGGCAGCGGCGCTGTCGATGGACGCCTACCGCTTCGGTTAGCGGCCGCGCCCGCCCGCCCGCCGCCCGTAGCCACCCTGCGAATGGCCGGGAGTCCGGCGCTGCGGATGCGCAGGACGCGGGGCGCGTACAGCCTGCGAAGCGATGGCGACCGGCGCCGGACGCTCCACCGGGATGCGGATCCCGGAACGGTCGAGCGGCAGCACGTTGATGCGCCGGCCGAGCACACGCTCGATGGCGCGCAGGCGGTCCCGCTCGTCGCTCGAGACCAGCGACAACGCCTGGCCGGTGCTGCCGGCACGACCCGTGCGGCCGATGCGGTGCACGTAGTCCTCGGGCACGTGCGGCAGTTCGTAGTTGACGACTTGCGGCAGCTCGCTGATGTCGAGTCCGCGCGCGGCGATGTCGGTCGCCACCAGCACCTGCACCTTGTAGTCCTTGAAGTCCGCGAGCGCCTTGGTGCGCGCGTTCTGCGACTTGTTGCCGTGGATGGCGGCGCACTGGATGCCGTCGCGCTCGAGCTGCTCGGCGAGGCGGTTCGCACCGTGCTTGGTGCGGGTAAAGACCAGGGTCTGGGGCGTGGCGCCTTCGCGCAGCAGGTGGCTCAGCACGGCCCGCTTCTCGCCCTGCTCGACCAGGTGCACGCGATGCTCGACGAGCTCGGCCGGCGCATTGCGCGCTGCCACCTCGACCGTCAGCGGGTCGTGCAGCAGCCCGTTCGCCAGCGTCCGGATCTCGTCGGAGAACGTCGCCGAGAACAGCAGGTTCTGGCGCCTCGGCGGCAGTGCCGCGAGCACGCGGCGGATGTCGCGGATGAAGCCCATGTCGAGCATCCGGTCGGCCTCGTCCAGCACCAGGTGGCGCACTTTCGTGAGGTCCACCATGCGCTGGTTGATGTGGTCGAGCAGCCGGCCCGGCGTCGCCACGATGATGTCGACGCCCTGCCGCAGCGCGTCCATCTGTGGCCGCGGGCTGACGCCGCCGAAGATCAGCAGCGTGCGCTGCCGGAGGTGACGACCGAAATCGTCGAAGGACTGGCCGACCTGGGCCGCGAGCTCGCGCGTGGGCACGAGCACCAGCAGGCGTGGCGCGCGCGAGCCACGCGGGTTCGGCTGCTCCTCGGTCAGCCGCTGCAGCAGTGGCAGCGCAAAGGCCGCGGTCTTGCCGGTCCCGGTCTGGGCGGCGGCCAGCAGGTCGCGACCCGCGAAAACGGACGGAATGGCGCGTTCCTGGATGGGCGTCGGCGTGGCGTAGCCCAGTTCCTGGACGGCGCGCAGGAGTTCGGCCGAAAGGCCGAGATGATCGAATGACATCGGATTTCCATTGCGCTTCCCCCGAGCAAACGGGGACCGGCCGAAGCGTGAGCTTTCGTGGTTGGATCGAAGACGCGAAATGCAGACGACGATCGGTCTGCAGGAGGGGCCGCGAGGGGAGAGTCAGGACGCTACCCTTGTAGCGTGCCGGCACCCGATCCCGGGTACCGTCCCCAACCTCCGCCGTAGAACCTCGGGCGCAGACCGGACTGCGCGGCGGCAAACTTGCGGTGCATCATACGCGACTCGGCGCTGTGCCGTCCGGATTTCGCACGCCATGACCATGATCCCGCCCCACCGCCTCGACGCGGGCCGCTATCCCTTCAAGGTCCGCATCCTCGCCCGCTATGCGGACGTCGATCCCCTCTGGCACATCAACAACGTGGCGCTGGCGCAGTACTACGAGGAGGCCCGCGTCTCCGCCACCATGAAGATCATGGGTGGCCAGCGGATCCCGACACTGTCCGGCGAGCGCATCCTGATCGCCCACCAGTCGATCGACTACCTGCGCGAGGGCAGCTATCCCGGCACGCTCGACATCGGGGTCGGCGTACTGCGCATCGGAAACTCCTCCTACACCTACGGCATGGCGATGTTCCAGGAGGGCCTCTGCGTCAGCGTTTCCGAGGCCGTACTGGTCTTCGCCGACGCGTCGGGTCCCGCACGGCTGCCGGATGAATACCGCCGTCGGCTCGATGGATGGCTGATCGCTGCGCCCTGACCAGCCGGCGCGGTAAGCTCCGCGGGCGGCACACGACTCGAACGGACGGAAACTTCAGGCGACCATGCAGGACCGGTTCCTCACGCGACTCGTGCTCCTGGGACTGACCGTGTTCCTGGCGGTTGCGCTGTGGCGCGCATGGCCTGGGCTGGGCCTGCGGTTCGGCGACGACGGTGGTCGCGACGCGACGCCGCGCACAGTCGTGGCGCGGGGCGATCTCGCCTCCGACGAGCAGTCGACCATCGAGCTCTTCGAGCGGTCGCGCGATTCGGTGGTCTTCATCACTACCCGCCAGCAGGTGCAGGACTTCTGGACCCGCAACGTCCTCTCCGTGCCGCGCGGCACGGGCAGCGGCTTCATGTGGGACGACGCGGGCCACGTGATCACCAACTTCCACGTGATCCAGGGCGCCAGCGAAGCCACGGTGCGGCTCGCGGACGGCCGTGACTACAAGGCGGGACTGGTGGGCGTGAGCCCGGCACACGACATCGCGGTCCTGCGGATCGGCGTCGGCTTCAAGCGCCCGCCGCCGGTGCCCGTGGGCACCAGCGAGGACCTCAAGGTCGGCCAGAAGGTCTTCGCGATCGGCAATCCGTTCGGCCTCGACTGGACGCTCACCACCGGCATCATTTCCGCGCTCGACCGCTCACTGCCCAGCGACTCCGGGCCCACGATCGATCACCTGATCCAGACCGACGCCGCCATCAATCCGGGCAATTCGGGCGGACCGCTGCTCGACTCCGCCGGGCGGCTGATCGGCATCAACACCGCGATCTTCAGTCCGTCGGGCGCCTCGGCGGGTATCGGCTTCGCCGTGCCGGTGGACACCGTCAACCGGGTGGTCCCGCAGATCATCCGGCAGGGTCGTTACATCCGGCCCGCGCTGGGCATCGAGATCGACGACCGTCTCAACCAGCGGATCGGCCGCATGCTGCAGACGGACGGCGTGTTCGTACTGCGCGTGGCCTCCGGGTCGGCTGCGGAGGCAGCCGGGCTGCGCGGTGCACGCATGGCGCGGGACGGCAGCTTCGTGCCGGGCGACATCATCGTCGGGATCGAGGGCCAGGCGGTCTCCGGCGTCGGCGAAATGCTCGGGCGGCTCGACGATTTCAGCGTGGGCGATACCGTGCGACTCGACCTGCTGCGGGACGGTCAGAAAATCTCCGTCCCGGTCACGCTGCAGCCGGGGGCCTGATCTCCGTCGACCTTGGCGAGGAACGAACATGAACGCGATCAAGGAATTCGTGAAGACCACCGTCGTCGGGGGACTGATATTCCTGGTGCCGGTGGTCGTGCTGGCACTCGTGCTGAAGCACGCGATGGTGTTCGCCGGAAAGGTGGCCGCACCCATCGCCGCCATGCTTCCAGTGGGTCGCGTCGCCGGAATCGCCGTCGGCACCATCGTCGCCGTCCTGGTGCTGATGTTGCTGGCTTTTGCCGCTGGCCTGCTGGCGCGGACCGAAGGGGGCCGCCGGGTCGCGCGCTGGTTCGAGGAGTCGCTCCTCGGTGGTCTGCCCCAGTACCGGATGGTCAAGAGCCTGGCGGAGGGCCTTGCGCAGGTCGAGTCCAGCGACAGCATGCAACCGGTGCTGGTGCGCGGCGACGACGGCTGGCAACTGGGCTACCGGATCGAGGATCTGGGGAGCGACTGGGTGGCTGTCTTCCTGCCTCAGTCTCCGACGCCGATGTCCGGCAATGTCATGTATGTCGCCGCGAACAGGGTTCGACCGCTGGACATGCCGATGGCGGACGCTGCAGTGCTGGTGAAGCGCATGGGCATCGGTTCGCAGGAGGCCCTGCGACAGGTGGACCTGGGGTCGGACCGCGATGCCTGACGCATGGCACGGCTGATGCACGACGTGATCGTGATCGGCGCCGGCATCGCCGGCGTGGCCGCCGCCGTCGAACTGCTGGAGCGTGGGCGGCGCGTGCTGGTGCTCGACCGCGACGTCGAGGAGAACATGGGCGCACTCGCCAAGGAGAGCTTCGGCGGCATCTGGTTCGCCGGAACGCCGCTGCAGCGCCGCTACGGCATACGGGACGGCGCCGAGCAGGGCCTGCGGGACTGGCATTCGTTCGCCGAGTTCGGCAGCGGAGACCACTGGCCGCGCGCCTGGGCCGAGGCGTACGTACATCGGGCCAACGAGGAGATCTTCGACTGGCTGCGCGGAATCGGCGTGCAGTTCATGCCCATGCCGCTCTGGGTGGAACGCGGCCTGCACACGCCCGGCAACTCCGTGCCGCGCTGGCACATCGTCTGGGGAACCGGACACGAACTGGCTGTCGTCCTGAACCGGCACCTGCTGTCTCACCCCCGGCGGGACCTGCTCGAACTGCGCTTCGGCCATCGGGTCGAGTCGCTCGTGACGACCAACGGCCGCGTCACGGGATGTCGTGGCGTGCGGGAGGACGATGGCGCGGAGTTCGACGTTGAGGCCGAGTCGGTGGTGATCGCCTCCGGTGGCATCAATGGCGACCTGGCGCGGGTCCGGCAGCACTGGTCGCCGGACTGGAGCCGCCCGCCCGAAACCCTGCTGAACGGTTCGCACAAGTACGCGGACGGACGGCTGCACGACGCGGCGGCCGCGCTCGGCGCAAACGTGACGCACCTCGACTGGCAGTGGAACTACGCCGCCGGCGTGCACCACTGGAAACCGCGCAAACCCGCGCACGGGCTGTCGCTGGTGCCGCCGAAGTCCGCCCTGTGGCTCAACTGGCGCGGCGAGCGCATCGGACCCATGCCGCTCGTCACCGGCTACGACACGCACGACCTGGTGGCGCAGATCTGCCGGCAGGAACGCGGCTATTCCTGGCAGCTGCTGAACCGTCGCATTGCACTCAAGGAGCTGGCGATCTCGGGCGGCGAGTTCAATCCGGCGTTCCGGGAAAAGAAGCGGCTGGCCGTCGCACGCGACATCCTGCGCGGCAACCGCTGGCTCTACGACGAAGTGACGCGGAACTGCCCGGATTTCGTGGTGGCGGACACGCTGCCCGCGCTGGTCGAGAGGATGAACGCGCTCGTGGGCGACGGCTCCGTGATGCTCCCTGCCGTCGCCGAAGCCGCGGCCCGTTACGACGAGCGCATCGACGCCGGGCCTCGCTTCCACAACGACGAGCAGCTGCGTCGCATCGAGTTTGCACGGCGCTGGGTCGGCGACCGGCTGCGCACCTGCCGTTTCCAGAAGATCCTGGATCCCAAGGCAGGCCCGCTTTTGGCCATCCGCGAGTTCATCATCAGCCGCAAGAGCATGGGCGGGCTGCAGACCGACCTGTCGAGCCGGGTGCTCGACCGCCAGGGCACCCCGATCCCGGGCCTGTACGCGGCAGGGGAATCGGCCGGCTTCGGCGGAGGCGGAATGAACGGCAAGCGCGGACTCGAGGGCACGTTCCTCGGCGGGTGCCTGCTCGGCGGCCGGATCGCGGGCCGCAACGCCTGAAACGGATCGCGCCCGGGCCTGCGGGCACCGGGCGCGATCGGTATTTCTCAGCGCAGGCCGGCGATCCGGTCCCCGACGCGTTCCGGAAGGTTCTTCACCTTGAATCCGAAGAAGATCTTGAACGCGCCGATCACGATCGCCCACGAGGCGATCAGGTAGATGATCGACAGGCTGCCTGCTGCAGGATTCACCAGCACGAGGACGCCGAAGAGGATCGACAACGCGCCCGTGACGTAGAGAATCCACTCGCGGCTGGTCGCCTGGCGGACCTTGTAGCCCAGCATGACGATGAATGCGCCGAGCAGGATGGCCTGGAATGCCACCAGGTAGATGAACGCCATCATGCTCACCGGCGGATTCAACAGCGCGAATCCGCCGACCACGAGACCCAGGATGCCGATCAGCAGCATGATCCACCAGCCGTCCTTCTCACGGTTCTGGATCGAGCCGATGATGCTGAACACCCCGTCCACCAGCACCGCCGCGGCGAAGAACATCGCCAGTACGAGCAGCGCGATGCCGGGGTTCACGAACGCGAGCACGCCGAAGATGACGGACGCGATGCCGCCGACCAGGAATACCCACCACGTACGCTTGCACAGCGCCTGGGCATCCGCACCCACGCGCGACAGAAGTCCTCCCGAACTGGCCATCATTTGCTCCTCGACGCACGCCCGCGCCGTATCATTGGTTGTAGACAGTCCCCCGCCTGCGTCACTTTAGCCCCGCCGCGATGCCGATGCCAGACGACCTGGAAATTTCCGTCAATGTCGGCCACAGCGTCACACCGCGTCGGTCCGTGCGCAGCTTCGTGGTGCGCGCCGGGCGGATGACTGCGGCGCAGGAGCGCGCCTGGCACGAACTCTGGCCCCGATACGGCCTCGAGACCCGCGACGAGCCGCTGGATCTGGCCGCGATCTTCGGCCGCGATGCGCCGCGCACGCTCGAGATCGGCTTCGGCAATGGCGAATCACTCGTCGCCCTGGCCTCGGCCGGGCCCGGGCGCGACTTCGTCGGCATCGAGGTGCACCGCCCGGGCGTCGGCCACCTCATGCTGCGCGCGCATGAACGAGGCCTCGCCAACCTGCGGGTGATCTGCCGCGATGCGGTGGAAGTGCTGGAGCATTGCATCCCCGCGGCCTCGCTCGACGAAGTGCTCCTGTACTTCCCGGATCCCTGGCCGAAGAAGCGCCACCACAAGCGGCGCATCGTCCAGCCGGAGTTCGTGGCACTGGTCGCGAGTCGCCTGCGGCCCGCGGGCGTGTTCCGCATGGCAACGGACTGGCAGTCTTATGCGGAACAGATGCTGGAGGTGGGCACCGCCTGCCCTGCCCTCAGGAACGAGTCCGCCGACGGCGGATTCGTGCCGCGTCCGGAGAGCCGGCCGGTGACCCGCTTCGAGCAGCGCGGCCAGCGACTGGGCCACGACGTGTGGGATCTCGCCTTCAGGCGCCCATAGCGCCGCGAACCCCGTCCATCACGAACTGCGCGGCGAGCGCCGCCAGCAGGACGCCGAGCAGTCGGCCGAGTACGGCTCCCCCGGTCACGCCGACGATGCGCATCACCGGGCCGGTCAGCAGCATCAAGGTCAGGGTGATGGCGAGCACCAGCAGGATGACGCCAATCTGCGCCACGAACTGCAGCGAGGCGACCGGCACGCCGGCGAATGCGAGCAGGATCACCGCCAGGGCGCCGGGCCCTGCGATGAGCGGGAACGCAAGCGGAAAGACGGAGATGTCGCCGCGATGATGCGCCTCGGCATCCTCGCCCGGCGTGATCGACCGCGCCCCCGAGGGTCGTGCGAACACCATCTCGATGGCGAGCAGGAAAAGCAGGATGCCGCCGCCCACCTTGAACGCGTGGACACTGATCCCGAGCAATTCGAGCAGCGCCGCGCCGCTCGCCGCGAACACCAGGCAGACGACCGCCGCGATGCCGACGGCTTTCCAGGACATGCGCCGCCGATAGGCGCCGTCGGCGCCTTCCGTCAGCCCCGCCAGCACGGGCAGCAGCGACAGCGGCTCGACGACCACCAGCAGGACCACCGTAAATTTGACGAGTTCGTCGAACATTGGCAGTTCGCAGATTCCGCGACTTGAACTCGCTGTCGCGCAGGGCTACAAGGGAAGTTGACGAGAGCCCGAGGATAACGCAGCGACGGCCGCAGAGGATGAAGACCATGGCGAACCCCGCACCTGTCATCGGCGAGTGGTACCGGCGCACCGGCGGAGATTCGTTCGAAGTGGTCGCCATCGACCGGGACGATCGCACGATCGAGATACAGTACTTCGATGGAACGATCGAGGAACTCGAGATGCAGGAATGGCTCGAGGACCAGATCGAGTCCACCGAGCCACCCGAGGACTGGACGGGCTCCGTGGACGTCGAACCCGAGGACACCGAGAACGAGTACGAGGCCGAACCCGGCAGCAGCAGCGGCTGGGGCGATCCACTGCAGTCACTCGACCGCGGCGAAGTCGGTGGTTACTCGGAACTCGAGTTGTCGGATTTCCAGGACGACACGGACCGCTACTGAATCAGTGGCCGAGGTCCGGCGGTTCCTCGAGCGGCACGTCCTCGTCCAGCATCACGTAGCCGCGCTCGACGCGAATGGCGAGCGGTCGCAGGCCCGTGCCGGCGCAGGGCCCTGAGACGCAGCGCCCGGTTTCCATCTCGAACAGCGCGCCGTGCATCGCGCACAGGATCAGTGGCGCGTCCGGTGCGATGAACCTGTCCGGCTGCCAGTTGAGCGGGAAACCGGCGTGCGGGCAATGATTGACGTAGGCGCGGACGACCTCGCCCCACCGCACCACGAAGCCACGCAGCGGCCACTCACCCTCGCCCCGCGTAAAGCCTTTCGCACCGGGATCCCCCAGTTCGTGCAGCGGGCAGATCACGCGCTCGAGGTCCATGTCGCCCGGCAGGAGAACGGGGCCGCTGGCCCTTACTGCGGCGCAGGGGCATTCGTCCCCTGCCTGAAGACCAGCCCGCCCTTGACGACGACATCCACGCGCGCGAGGCACGCGATGTCCTCGAGCGGATTGCACCGGACCGCGACCAGGTCGCCGTAGCGCCCGGGAGCCACCGCGCCAACGCGATCGGTCCAGCCCATGTACTTCGCGGCCACCGAGGTCGCCGACTGGATCGCCTGCATGGGCGTCATGCCGCGCTCGACCATCCTGGTGAACTGCCTGGCATTCAGCCCGTGCGGATAGACCGCGGCGTCCGTGCCGTAGACGATCGGTACTCCGGCCACGTGCGCCTTCTCGAACCCCTGCCGCTGGGCCTCGGTGGTTTCGAGGTTCTTGCGCAGGAACTCCTCCGGCCAGCCCTGCTCGCGGCCCTCCTTGTCGATGTAGTCACCGTTGTACACGTCCATGGAGAGCGCCACGTCGTGCTGGCGGGCGAGTTCGATCGCCTCGTCGTCGATCAGCGAAGCGTGCTCGATGGTGTCCGCGCCCGCCAGGATCGCTTCCCGGATCGATCGCGCGCCGTGGGCATGCGCCGCGACCTTGATTCCGTGCCGATGCGCAACCTCGACCACGGCCGCGATTTCGTCGGGCGTCATCTCGGGCTCGCCGGGCACGCCGCCGTAGGCAAGCACCGCGCCCGAGGCGATCACCTTGAGCAGGTCGGCCCCGCCGGCCACGGCAAGCTCGGCCTGGCGTCGGAACTCCCCCGGCCCGCGCGCGACACCCATGCGCACCTGCGGCGGGATGCCTGACTCCGGATGGCCCGGGATCACGAGGTCACCACCGCCGCCGGGCACCGTCAGGTAGAAGCCCGCCGCCTGCATCCGTGGCCCCACGACGCGACCGGCGTTGATCTCGTCGCGCAACGCGCGGTCCGCCCATCCGACGTAGGTGCCGACGTCACGGGCGGCGGTGAAGCCGGCCAGCAGCGTGGCACGGGCATTCTCCCGCGCGATCGCCAGTTGCTCGTCCATCGTGCGGCGGTAATAGACGCTCAGGTCCGCCGTGTCGCCAGGCCGGTCGGTGAGGTGCGTGTGCATGTCGATCAGCCCGGGCAGGCAGGTGGCCTCGCCGAGATCGAGCGAGGACACCGCTTCCGGAGCGCTCCGACCCGCAACGAGCGACTCGATGCGGCCATTGCGCACGACGACCGTGGTCGGTCCGCGCGCAGTCGTGGTCAACCCGTCGATCAATTTGCCGCAATAGATCGCCAGTGACCCGGAATCGGGAACGAATGGAACCTCGACGACCCGCCCGTCCGGGGAGGGGTCGGCCCGAACGGCGCCGGGCAACGTGGTACAGATGGCGACCGCGGCAGCGGTGAGGAGCCGCCCTCGAAACGGCCTGGGCACCGTGAACTGCCGCAGCAGATTACGGGGTTCGTGCAAGGCGACGGCGCGACTCGCGTTATTGACAACCATGTAATGCGAGTCTTTCATTCGCGCCGAACGCTGTCAAAAACCGAGGTCGTTGAATGACGGGTGCAACAGAGCCGGTGGGGACGCTGGAAGTCGCTCTGGACCACGCCGGCAGACTCCTGTCATCGGAACCGGCGCTGGCGGCCGAGCAGGCCCGCGCGATCCTCGAGGCGGCACCGAACCATCCTCTTGCGCTCCTCTTTCTAGGCATCGCCGACCGGCAGCTCGGGAACATCGATGGCGCCTTGCGCACGCTCGAACCCCTGGCGGAAGCACAACCGGGGTGGGCGCCGGCGCAGTACGAACTCGGCGTGACGCTTGGGGTCGCCCGGCGGGGCGAGGAAGCCGTTGCGGCACTGCGGCGCGCCGTCCGCCTGAAAAACGACATCGGCGACGCGTGGCGGCTGCTCGGCGACCACCTCTCGGCCACGGGCGATCGGGAGGGTGCCGACGCCGCGTACGCCAACCACATCAGGACGTCGACGCGCGACCCACGACTGCTGGCCCCGGCCGCGGCCTTGTGCGAGAACCGCATTCCGGAAGCCGAAGCCCTCCTTCGTGCCCACCTGCAGAGCAGCCCGACCGACGTCGTGGCCCTGCGCATGCTCGCCGAAGTCGCCGGACGGCTCGGCCGCTACGGCGACGCGGAGGAACTCCTCGCCCATTGCCTCGAACTGGCGCCAGGGTTCGCGGCAGCCAGGCACAACTACGCGGTCGTCCTGCACCGGCAGAACAAGGCCACCGAGGCGCTTGCCGAGATAGGCACGCTGCTGGCCACGGACCCCCGCAACCCAAGCTACCGGAACCTGCACGCGGCGGTGCTCGCGCGGGTGGGCGAATACGACCGCGCCATCGAGGCCTATGCGGAGGTGCTGTCGGAGTATCCGGGCAATGCAAAGGTCTGGATGAGCTACGGTCACGCCCTGAAGACCGCCGGGCGCAGGGATGAATGCGTCGACGCCTATCGACGCAGCATCGAGCTCGAGCCCGGCCTCGGCGAGGCCTGGTGGAGCCTGGCAAACCTGAAGACGTTCCGGTTCACGAACTCGGATCTCGCCACGATGCGCGCGCAACTCGCGCGGGCCGACCTTTCCGCGGAAGACCGCTACCACTTTCATTTCGCCCTCGGAAAGGCGCTCGAGGACGCGGCGCTGTACGAGGAGTCCTTCGGGCACTACCTGGAAGGCAACCGCCTGCGGCGCAAGGGCGTGCGGTACGACCCGGACCGAACCGCGGCCCACGTACGTCGCTCGAAGGCCCTGTTCACGGCCGGGTTCTTTCGCGAACGCTCCGGACTCGGCGAACAGGCACCTGACCCGATCTTCATCATCGGCCTGCCCCGCTCCGGCTCGACGCTGCTCGAGCAGATACTGTCGAGCCACTCCGCCGTCGAGGGCACGATGGAGTTGCCCGACGTGAACGGCATCGCGCTTCGGCTCGGCGGCCAAAGGCGGCGCTCGGACGAATCCGTGTATCCGGAAGTCCTCGCGACGAAGGATGCGGCCGAGCTGCGTGCCCTGGGGGAACTCTACCTCAAGCAGACCCGCATCCAGCGCAAGACGGGCGCGCCGTACTTCATCGACAAGATGCCGAACAACTGGGCGCACGTCGGCCTGATCCACCTCATGCTGCCGAACGCGAAGATCATCGACGCGCGACGGCACCCGATGAGCTGCTGCTTTTCCGGCTTCAAGCAGCATTTCGCCCGCGGCCAGGCATTCACGTACGACCTCGCGGAGATCGGCCGCTACTACCGGGGCTACGTCGATCTGATGGCCCATTTCGACCGGGTGCTGCCCGGCCGAGTCCACCGGGTCATCTACGAATCGATGGTTGCGGACACCGAGTCAGAGGTACGCAGGCTGCTCGCCTACTGCGGCCTGCCGTTCGAGGACGCGTGCCTGCGCTTCTACGAGAATGAGCGCGCTGTGCGGACTGCAAGCTCTGAGCAGGTCCGCACCCCCATCTTCCGCGACTCGATCGACCAATGGCGGCACTACGAACCGTGGCTCGAACCGCTGCGGCAGACGCTCGGCCCGGTGCTCGATCCGTACCCTGACGTACCGGATCTTTGATCCTGGGCGCGGAGGACGTACACTCCGCGCAACATCTAAATGCCTTCCTGGGGAGCCTCAATGCAACGTTCAAAGAAGCGGAAATTGATGCGGCAACAGCTGATGCGTACCGGCCTGCCGCTGGCCTCCGGCATGCTCGCCGCCGCACCTGTTGCGATGGCACAACAGACAGGGACCACGACCGGTGGTCTCGAGGAAATCCTGGTCACGGCGCAGAAGCGCCAGGAGAGCCTGCAGAACGTGCCCTTGAGCGTGCAGGCGATCGGGACGGAGCGACTCGAGGAACTGCAGGTCAAGAGCTTCACCGACTACGTGAAATTCCTGCCCAGCGTTTCCTACACCACCCTTGGACCGGGCTTCAGCCTGCCGTACTTCCGCGGCGTCGCAAGTGGCGAGAACAACAATCACTCCGGCCCCCAGCCCAGCGTTGGCATGTACCTCGACGAGCAGCCGATCACGACGATCCAGGGCTCGCTCGACGTGCACATGTATGACATTGCCCGGGTCGAGGCACTCGCGGGGCCCCAGGGGACGCTGTACGGGGCCAGTTCGCAGGCTGGCACGATCCGCATCATCACCAACGAGCCTGACCCGACGGCATTCGCGGCAGGCTATGGCGTCGAGGTCAATTCGGTCGAGCACGGCGACACCGGCTACCTGTTCGAGGGCTTCGTCAACGTGCCGGTCAGCTCGGCCGCCGCGGTGCGGCTGGTCGGTTGGGTACGTCACGATGCCGGCTACATCGACAACGTCCCGAGGAGCCGCACCTACCCGACGCCGGACAGCTGCATCAGCAATGCGAAGACGCCACCCGCCGGCTGCATCTCCACGCCGGTGCGGGCCAAGGACAACTTCAACGACGCCGACACCTACGGCGGCAGGGCAACGCTGAAGATCGACCTCAACGACAGCTGGACCGTGACGCCGAGCGTGATGGCGCAGAAGCAGGAAGCGAATGGCCTGTACGCCTACGACCCGGCGGAAGGCAAGCTCAAGGTCGCCCACTACTACAAGGACTTCAGCAAGGACGAATGGTGGCAGGCGGCACTTACCGTCGAAGGCAAGATCGGTAACTTCGACGTCGTGTACGCGGGCTCTTACCTCGATCGCGACGACGTGGTGGACGCGGACTACTCCGATTACACGTATTTTTACGACGTGCTGTACGGCTACGCCTATTACTGGGGCGACGCCACCGGTGCGCCGCTGGCCGACCCGTCGCAGTTCATCAACGGCACGGACGGCTACAAGCGCCAGAGCCACGAGTTCCGCATCTCTTCGCCGCAGGACAACCGCTTCCGGTTCGTCGCGGGACTCTTTTTCCAGGACCAGGAACACGAGATTTTCCAGAACTACCAGATCCGTGGCCTGGTCGGCTTCCCGGACGGCGTCGGCGGGGTCGTCCCGATCAGTGTCACCGGCTGGCCGGACACGATCTGGCTGACGAACCAGCTCCGCAAGGACAAGGAGCAGGCCATCTTCGGCGAAGTGACCTTCGACTTCACGGACTCCCTGAGCGGTACCGCTGGCATCCGCTATTTCGAGTACGAAAACTCGCTGATGGGATTCTTCGGCTACAACGAGAACTACAGCTCGAACTACGGTGAAGCGCTGTGCTTCTCTGACAAGCAGTACAACGGTTCGCCGTGCACCAACCTCGACGACAAGGTCGACGACTCCGGCAGCGTGCCGAAGTTCAACCTGACCTACCGCTTCGATGAACGGCGGCTCGTGTACGCCACCTACTCCGAAGGCTATCGGCCGGGCGGCATCAACCGCAACGGCACGGTCGGCCCGTACGATCCGGACTACCTGACGAACTACGAGCTCGGCTGGAAGACCAGCTGGGCCGGCAACCGCCTGCGGCTGAACGGCGCGATCTTCCACGAGGAGTGGGACGACATTCAGTACTCGTTCCTGCCGCCGAGCGGATCGGGACTGACAGTCATCAAGAATGCCGGCTCCGCCGAGATCGACGGCATCGAGATCGACCTGACCTGGGCCGCGATGGACAACTTCATCGTCTCGGGCGGATTCTCCTGGCTCGACGCGAAGCTCTCGGAGGACTACGTGCCCGACCCGGAGGGGCCGCCGACGGCGTTCAAGGGCGACCGGCTGCCGGTGACGCCGGAATTCAAGGCCAACCTCGTCGGCCGCTACAGCTTCCCGGTCGGCTCGTTCGAGGGGAGCCTGCAGGCGGCTCTGGTCTACAACGGGAGCAGTTATTCCGATCTGCAGCGCGAGGAGCGGACGCTGTGGGGCGAGCAGGACTCCTACACGATCGCCGACCTCTCGGCAGGAGTGTCGCGTGACGGGTATCGGCTCGAGCTGTACGTGAACAACGCGTTCGACGAACTGGCCCGGACCTACACGTACGCGCAGTGCACGACCGCGGTGTGCGGCTCCAAGCCGTACTACGCGCCGAACCAGCCGCGTACCATCGGACTGAAGTTCAGCCAGGAATTCTGAGCGGCTTCCCTTCGGGGCCGGGTTGCGCGAGCGACCCGGCCCCGCGTTGCTCAAGGGCACTGACGCGGGACTGGCGCTGCCCTAACCGCTGCGGCATATTGGCTCGCCGCCCCATGGGGCGCGCAAGAACCAGTACAAGAGTCCAGACCGATGACCAGCCCCATGCTCGCAGAGATTGACCGCTATCGGCCGGACCTCACGCTTGCCGAGGCGTGCACGCCGCCCGCCTCCTGGTACGTCGAGCCGCGCTTCCTCGACCTCGAGCTCGGCACCGCCTTCGCCCGCTCGTGGCAGTACGCCTGCCGGCTCGACCAGGTGCGCGAGCCGGGACAGTACGTCACGCTGGAACTGGCGGGCGAGCCGTTGCTGGTCGTACGCGGCAACGACCACGTGCTGCGCGGCTTCTTCAACGTCTGCCGCCATCACGCCGCCGCCGTCATGACCGAGCCCGCCGGCTGTACCAGGCGGCTGGTGTGCCCCTACCACGGCTGGACCTACACGCTCGAGGGCAAGCTCAAGGCGGCCCCTGCGTTTGAAGGTGTGCAGAACTTCGACCTGGGCGCAAACTCGCTGGTGCCGGTCGCTACCGGGACCTGGGAAAACTGGGTGTTCGTGCGCATCGCGCCGGAAGGACCCTCGCTCGAGGAATTCTTCGGCGCCGAAGTAATGGCCGAGGTCGCGCAGCTCGGCCTATCGAAGCTCCACTGGTTCGACCGCCGGCACTACATCTTCGACTGCAACTGGAAGGTCTTCGTCGACAACTACCTCGACGGCGGCTACCACGTGCCCTACCTGCACGCGGGTCTCGGCAGCGTCCTCGACTACAACAAGTACTCGATCGAGAACGGCCGGCGGCATTGCCTGCAGTCGAGCCCGATCGTCACCCGGGGCGCGGAACCCGAGACGGGCGCGGTGCGCAAGGGCGAACGCGCCCTGTACTACTGGTTCTATCCGAATTTCATGTTCAACTGGTACCAGGGCGTGATGGATACGAACCTCGTCTACCCGCGAGGCGTGAACCAGACCGAGGTCATCTTCGACTTCTGGTTCGCGGACGTGTCCGAGGGCGCCCGCGCCTTCAATCGCGCGTCGGTCGACATCGCCAATCGCGTCCAGGACGAGGACGAGGGCATCTGCCGGTCGGTACAGCGCGGACTGCGTTCCCGCGCCTACGACACCGGTCGCCTGTCGGTGCGTCGCGAAGCCGGCGAGCAGCTGTTCCACCAGTTGCTGCACGCGGACCTGAGGGCGGGCGCCGCGCGCGACTGAACCGATGGCCGACCTCTACCAGCTGAAGCGCACGCCGTTCCACGAACGGACCTCGCGGCTGTGCCTGCCGCAGAACTGGCGCCGCTGGGCCGGCCACATCGCCGTCGGCTCCTACGACCTCGGTCTCGAGCGCGAGTACTGGGCGATCCGCAACCATGCGGCGCTGATCGACGTCTCGCCGCTGATGAAGTACACGATCGAAGGGCCCGACGCCGCCCGCCTGCTCGACCGCATCACGCCGCGCAACATCGGCAAGCTCTCGGTCGGCCAGGTCTTTTACACGGGCTGGTGCGACGACGACGGCAAGTTGCTCGACGACGGCACGGTGACCAGACTCGGTGAGCAGAGCTTCCGCCTCACCTCCGCCGAGCCGTCGCTGCGGTGGTTGCACATGAACGCGGTCGGCATGCAGGTGACCATCACCGAGCGCACCGACCAGATGGCGGCGCTGAGCCTGCAGGGCCCGAAGTCGCGGGCGGTACTGAACCGCTGCTGCGAGTCGCCGGTGGACGGCATCCGGTTCTTCCGCATGGCGCCGAACGTGCTCGCGGGCCGGCCGGTGACCATTTCACGCACCGGTTATACCGGCGACCTCGGCTACGAGATCTGGATGGACGCGGCGGACGCCCTGCCCGTCTGGGACGCGCTCATGGCCGGCGGCGACGACTACGGCATCGCGCCCTGCGGCATCCTGGCGATGGACATGGCGCGGGTCGAGGCGGGGCTGTTCATGCTCGACGTCGACTACACCGCGGCCACGCACGCCTGGATCGCGGGCCAGAAATCCTCCCCCTACGAGATGGGCCTCGGCTGGACCATCGCGCTCGACAAGCCGGGTTACTTCGTCGGCCGCCGGGCGCTCGAGCGCGAGGCGCGCGAGGGGTCCGCCTGGAAGCTCGTGGGCTTCGAGGTCGACTGGGAGGGACTCGAGCGCCTGTACGCCGAGGCGGGCCTGCCGCCGCAGATCCCGGCGATGGCCGTGCGCGGCAGCCTCCCGGTGATGAAGGACGGTACCCAGGTGGGCTATTCGTCGACGAGCACCTGGTCGCCGGTACTGAAGAAATACATCGCGCTCGTCCACCTGCAGCGGCCGTGGTACGAACCCGGCACCCGGCTCAGCATCGAGATCACGGTCGAGCACCATCGCCGCCAGGCCCCGGGCACCGTGGTGGCGCTGCCGTTCTACGATCCCGAGTGGAAGCGAAAATAGTGAATCCGGGCAGCTACGACGCGATCGTCATCGGTGCGGGCCACAACGGCCTGATTGCCGCTGCCTACCTGGCCCGCGCAGGAAAGAAGGTCGTGGTCCTCGAGCGGCGCGACGTGGTGGGCGGCGCGGCCGTCACCGAGGAGATCTTCCCAGGCTACCGCTTTACCGAATTCTCCTACGTGGTGAGTCTCCTGCGGCCGGAGATCATCCGCGACCTCGAGCTGCCGCGGCACGGGCTCAAGATCCTGCCACTCCCGAGCACCGTGACGCCGATGGACAACGGCGATTATCTGGCTGCCTGGGACGACCACGACCTCACGCGCCGCGAGCTCTACCGACACTCGCCGCGCGATGCCGAGGCGGCCGACGAATACTCACGCGTGATGGCGCGCGCCGCGAAGGCGATCAAGCCGGTGCTCGGCCTGGTGCCGCCGGATCCGTCGTCCCTCAGCTGGCGCGACCTGCGCGGCCTGCTGAAGCTCGGGCAATACGGCGCGAGCCTCGGCGAGGCGGAGATCTACCGGATCGCGAAGCTGGTGACGCAGTCCTCCGCGGACCTGCTCGACGAATGGTTCGAGTTCGATCCGCTCAAGGGCACCAAGTCCGCGAGCGGCATCATCGGGACGTTCCTCGGGCCGCGCTCGCCCGGGACGGCCTACGTCCTGCTTCACCACTACATGGGCGAGATCGACGGCGCCTTCCGTGCCTGGGGCTTCGCCAAGAACGGCACCGGCGGCGTGACCGCGGCGATCGCGAGTTCCGCGCGCGCGCTCGGCGTCGAGATCCGCACCGGCGCGGCGGTGGAGAAGGTGATCGTGCGCGGCGGCCGGGCCCGCGGCGTTGCACTGGCGAACGGCGATGAGCTGCAGGCGGACGTGGTCATGTCCGCGGCCGACCCCAAGCGCACGTTCCTGCAGTTCGTGGACGCGGAGCACCTGCCCGACGAGTTCACCGACGCCATCCGTGCATTCAGGGTGCGCGGCTCCTCCGGCAAGGTGAACATCGCGCTGTCCGAGCTGCCGCAGTTCACCTGCCTGCCGGGCGAGGGCCCGCTGCACCGCGGCGCCATCTCGATCAGCCCCAGCATCGACTACATCGAGCGCGCCTACGACGAGGCCAAGTACGGCCAGTTCTCGCGCAACCCCTACATCGACATGATCATTCCCTCGATGATCGATCGCGACATGGCGCCACCGGGACACCACGTGATGTCCTGCTTCGTGCAGTACGCACCTTACGACATCGAGGGCGGCTGGGACGACGCGAAGCGCGACGCCTTCGGCGAGACGGTGATCGACACCATCGAGCGCTATGCGCCGAACATCCGCCGCGCCATCGTCGGCAAGCAGGTGATCACGCCGAAGGACATCGAGCGCATCGCGGGCATCACCGGCGGCAACATCTTCCACGGCGAGCTGCTGCTGCACCAGCTGTTCTTCCTGCGCCCGGCCCCGCAGTGGGCGGACTTCCGCACGCCCCTGCCCGGCTACTACTTCGGCGCCTCGGGCGCGCATCCCGGCGGCGGCGTGATGGGCGCCGCGGGCAAGCTGGCGGCGCATGAGATCCTCAAGGACTGGCGGTAGGCGGGCGACGATGACGAACCCGGACATCCTCATCGTCGGCGCCGGCCACAACGGCCTCGTGGCCGCCGCCTATCTCGCCAAGTCCGGGAAGAAGGTGCTCGTCCTCGAGCGCAGCGATGCGCCGGGCGGACAACTGGCGGGCGGCGGCGCCGGACCGGGTTTCGAGGCGACCGCGCTGCACGCTTCCGGTCACCTGCGACCCGACATCGTGCGTGACCTCGGGCTTGCGCACCACGGCCTTGCAGCGGCAGACGATGCGACCGAAGCGGGCTACCTGTCCCTGTTGCCGGACGGCGGCATGCTTCGCCTCAGCACCCGGCCCGACGCGGCCGACTCGCTGGAGTCGATTCGACGCCTCTCGGCGCGGGACGCCGCGCGCTGGCCGGAATTCGTCGCCTTCATGAATTCGGCGGCGCGCTTCCTGGATGCCGCGTACCGGACGCCGATGCCGCGCATGCACCGGTCCGACCTCCTGGCCGAGGGCCTGCCACTCGCGTCGCTGGCGCTCAAGCTGCGTCGACTCGGCGGCCGGGACATGTTCCGCGTCATCCGCAGCCTGTCGATGTCGGCGCAGGAGTTCACGGACGACTGGTTCGAGGCAGAACCGCTCAAGGCCGCAGTGTCGGCCCTGGCCATCCACGGCGTCACCCTCGGTTCATTCTCCGCGGGCGGTGGCTACACCCTGATCCACAACTGGCTCAATCGCGGCGGCCTCGCGCATCGCGGCACCGCCGGCGGCACGCGCGGCATCGTCGACGCGCTGGTCGCCGCATTGCGGGCCAGCGGCGGGGAACTACGCACCTCCGCCGGCGTCGCCCGCATCATCGTGGACCGCCAGCAGGTTACCGGCGTCCGCCTGGAAAACGGCGAGCAAATTGATGCGAGGCAGGTCGTTTCGGCCGCGGATCCTCGCCACACGCTGCTCGGGCTCGTGGGCGCGCCGGAGTTGCCGCCCGAGTTCGTGTGGCACGCGCAGTCGATCAAGCTGCGTGGCTCGGTCGCCAAGGTGCATCTGCTGACCGACGGCCATCACGGGCTGCCCGCGGGCACGCTGGTCGTTGCGCCCGATCTGCGCTACCTCGAGCGCGCCTACGACGCGGCGAAGTACGGCGAAGTCTCCGAGCGACCCTATCTCGAGGTCACGACGACGGGAAACCTCGTCACGATCCACTTCCAGTTCGCGCCATACGATTTGCGACAAGGGGACTGGCAGGCCTCGCGGACCGTACTCGAAACGCGGGCCATCGACACGCTGGCCGGGTTCGCTCCCGCCCTGCGTGGCAGCCTCCGCGAGGTCCGCTCGATCACCCCGCTCGATCTCGAGCAGTCCTGGGGACTCACCGAGGGCGACCTGAACCACGGCCAGCTGATCCTGGACCAGATGTTCTTCATGCGGCCCCTGCCCGGCTGGTCGAACCACCGCACGCCCGTGGACGGACTCTATCTCTGCGGCAGCGGTGTGCACGGTGGCGGCGGCATCAGCGGTGCGAGCGGGCGAAATGCGGCGCGGCTGATGCTGAAGGGCGGCGGTCGTTGACTCCGGCCTCGGCGGGCACGACGGAGCGCAGTCATACATCAGCGACGGCGTATGTGCGGCGAGCCATGAATTGACGGGTTGACCGGCCATCTCCTACGTCATCAATGGACCGAAGAAAGACGGCAGGCCAGCAGCGTGGACCCAAGGGACGGCGGCGTGCGATACGTCGCCGTCCCTTTTCCGTCTGATGGCTTTTCCAGACGCCATATGGGACGCTAGCGCCGTGAACCAGGATGACGTTCACGGGGAGAGCACAGATGCACGGTCGTTGCCTGGTCGCCATCCTGGCGCTTGTCTGGCACGGGGATATTCGTGCGGCCGATACGCTCGGCAACGGTGCCGTCGCTGACCAGAGACGCCTCGGCACGGCTGAATTGATGCTGCTCTGTGCCGGCGGCGCCCCCATCGCCATGGCCGTAGACGCCCAGAAGTACTCATGTCTTCACTACCTGCAAGGCTTCATCGACGCCCACGTGACAGCAATGGGCCGGCTGCGGTGGGCCGCATCCGAGGATCCGGCGATCACGCTGCCTCGGAACGCCATTTCCTGCGTCAGCCGCGAGCGGGTCACGCCGGCCGTGCTGATCGAACTGCTGGAGAAACGCTACTCCACGATGGAAGCACTCTCGCGACATCCGCAGGCGGATGGGGCTCTCACGCGGATCCTGATCGACGTCTATCCCTGCAAGTGGGACGCGGATTAGCTGTGGAGTCTCAACAGGTCCTTGCTGTCGAGGCTGGGTCTGGAGATTGACGGCTGTCCCGCCAGGCTGACGTGCGGTCGATGCCAGTTGTAGCCGTGTAGCCACCGCGGCAGAGCGTTGATGCGCTGTACGGTGGCGCCATGTGCACGGCCATATACCCACTCGCGCAGTCGCCGTCAGCCCTCAGCGCGCATCCGCGCCAGCCCGCGCTCGCTCCTTTGCCTCCGGCCGCGACAGGAAGTACAGCAGCACGAGCGCCGGGATGCCGAGCGACGAGGTGTAAACGAAGAACCACGGGTACCCGACCGCGTCCACGACGAACCCGGACGTGCCCATGAGCAGCTTGCCAGGCAGCGCGTACATCGAGGAGAAAAGCGCGTACTGGGTCGCGGTGTAGGACGCACTCGTCAGGCTCGAGAGATAGGCGATGAGTGCTGTCCCCGCGACGCCCATCGCGAGGTTGTCCGCACTAATGACCATTGCAAGCCCGACGAGGCTCGGATCGTCCTGGAAGGCGAGCGTCATGAAGAGCAGGTTCGAGCCGATCACGAGCAGGCTGCCGAGCAGCAGCGAACGGACGTTGCCGAGCCGCGCGACCGCGACACCCCCCAGGATCGTCCCGAGGATCGACATGACGACGCCGAATCCCTTGGCGACCGCCGCGATCTCCTTGAGCGTGTAGCCGACGTCCAGGTAGAACGGATTCGCCATGACGCCCATCGTGAAGTCCGTGAGCCGGTAGCTCGCGATGAAGGCGAGCGTCAGCACGGCGAGCCTCTTGCCGTAGCGCGTGAAGAAGTCCACGAACGGGCACACCACCGCGCCGACGAACCACGATCCGAGTTGCTGCATCGAGGCCGGCCAGTGCGCCTTGCGCTCCAGCCAGTCGATGACTCGTTGTTCCTGGGCGAGCGATTGCTGCGCGACGCGCGGTGACGGCTCGGCGATCACGAGCGTGGTGACGATCCCGACGCCGACCATCGCGGCCATCGCGGTATAGGCCGCCATCCAGCCATGGTCGGCAGCGATCCACAGCGCGCCGGCGCTGCCCACCATGATCGCGATGCGATAGCCGAGCTGGTAGGCGGCCGCCATCACGCCCTGCATCGGTTGCGGCACCGCCTCGATGCGCCAGGCGTCGATCGCGATGTCCTGCGTGGCCGACGAGAACGCGACCAGCAGTGCGAGTGCCGCCATCGTGCCGAGGTGGCCAACGGGGTTCAGGTGGGCCATGTTGAAGAGCCCGATGGCGATGCCGGCCTGTGCGAGCAGCATCCAGCTGCGGCGCCGGCCGAGCAGGCGGCCCAGCACCGGCAGCGGCAGCCGGTCCACCACCGGCGCCCAGAAGAACTTGATGGAGTAGATGATGCCGACCCAGGACAGCATCCCGATCGTGGCGCGCTCGATGCCGACCTCGCGCAGCCACGCCGACAGCGTCGAGAACACGAGCATGAAGGGCAGGCCCGCGGAGAAGCCGAGGAACAGCATCGCCAGCACGCGGGGATGGCGGTAGGCAGCGAGCGCTTCGAGCCAGCCGCGCCACCAGGGCCGGGGCGCGGCGGGGACGGCAGGACCGCCGGTCGTGGGGGCGTCGCTCACCGGTCGAGGTCGATGGTGAGCGGCGCGTGATCCGAGAAGCGCTGCGCCTTGTAGATGTCCGCCGCGAGCACGCTGCCGCGGAGACCCGGGCTCAGCACCTCGTAGTCGATGCGCCAGCCGACGTTCTTCGCCCAGGCCTGGCCGCGGTTCGACCACCAGGTGTACTGGTCGGGATGCGGGTTCACCTCGCGGAAGGCGTCGACGTAGCAGACCTCGCCGAACAGCTCGTCGAGCCAGGCCCGTTCCTCGGGCAGGAAGCCGGAGTTCTTCTGGTTGGAGCGCCAGTTGCGCAGGTCGATCTCCCGGTGGGCGATGTTCCAGTCACCGCAGAGGACGTAGTCGCGCCGCCGGCGCTTCAGTGCGCGCAGGTGCGGCATGAACTGCCCCAGGAAGCGGAACTTGGCCTGCTGCCGTTCCTCGCTCGAGGACCCGGACGGGAGGTATACCGACACGACGCTCAGTCCCTTGAACTGCGCCTCGATGTAGCGGCCCTCGGCATCGAACTCGCGCGAACCGAAGCCCGCGACGACCGCATTGGGCCGCGTCCGTGAGTACAGCGCCACGCCGCTGTAGCCCTTCTTCTCGGCGTCGAAATAGTAGCTGTGGTAGCCGGGCGGTCGGAACACCGGGTCCGTCAGCTGGTCCACCTGGGCCTTGGTCTCCTGCACGCAGACGACGTCGGCATCCTGTGTCGCAAGCCACTCGAAGAATCCCTTGCGGGCCGCTGAGCGGATGCCGTTCGCGTTCAGCGTGATGATGCGCATGGCGGCGCAGTATAAAGTACGCCCATGCACCAACCGGATTTCATTCGCCTGTGCCTCGAGCTCGGGGTCCTGCGCTTCGGCGAGTTCAAGCTCAAGTCGGGACGACTGAGCCCCTACTTCTTCAACGCCGGACTGTTCAACACCGGGCATGCCATCGCCGGCCTCGGGCGCTTCTACGCGCGGGCGGCGGCGCTCTCCGGCATCCCGTTCGACATGCTGTTCGGTCCCGCCTACAAGGGTATCCCGTTGGTCACGACGACGGCCGCGGCTCTCGCCGAGCACGAGCACATGAACCTGCCGTTTGCCTTCAACCGCAAGGAAGCGAAGGACCACGGCGAGGGTGGGACCATCGTGGGCGCCCCGCTCACCGGGCGCGTGCTGATCGTGGACGACGTGATCACGGCGGGCACGGCCATCCGCGAGTCGGTCGACATCATCCGTGCCCAGGGCGCGACGCCCGCCGGAGTCCTGATCGCGCTCGACCGCGAGGAACGCGGCCAGGGTGAGCAATCGGCGGTCCAGGAAGTGAAGGAATCCCTGGGCCTGCCAGTGGTCAGCGTCCTGCGACTGCGCGACCTGCTCGCCCACCTCGAGGCGGCGGGGGAGACGGCGGCATTCGAGGCCGTGCGCAGTTATCGGGACCGTTACGGCGTGTAAGGTCGCGCCGGCTTTGACGTCGGTCACAAACCGGGTGCGCCGCATTACGCATTGCGGCGCCGCGAGGAGCAGAATCCGGGCCATGTGGAACATTTTCCAGATTCGACGTACCACGGGGCTCGCGGCCTCGCTGCTGTTGCTGTCGAGCGCGTTGCCGGTCCTGGCAGCGCCCGCCGCGGTCACCGGCGACGAGGTGTATCGCTGCCGCGATGCGCGCGGCCAGTCGCATTTCGGCCAGAACATCCCGCCTGCGTGCATGGACCTCGACGTGGAGGTGCTGGACAAGTCTGGCCGCATCGTGCGGACGATTCCCGGCCGGCGCTCCATGGAGCAGGTGGCCGCGCAGAAGGCGGCCGAGGAAGCGGGCAAGGCGGCCGCCCAGCGCGACCGGACGCTGCTCGCCACCTATCTCTCGGTCGCCGACATCGAGCGGCTGCGGGACCAGCGCGTCGAGCTGCTCGAGCAGCAGTCGCGCGTCACCGAGCAGTACATCGCGAACCTGCGCGAGCGCGAGGCGCGCCTGATGAGTGAAGTGCAGCGCTTCCGGCCCTACAGCGAGGCTCCCACGGCGCCCCCCATGCCGGATCACATGGCCGAGGATATCGTCAACACGGTGAACGGCCTGCAGGTCTACGAGCAGGAACTGGCGAAGAACACCACCGAGCGCGACCAGCTGCGATCGGCGTTCAACGCCGACATCGCGCGCTTCAAGGAACTGAAGGGCCTCAAGTAGTCCCGGAACTGCCGAACCCGCCGGCGCCACGGTGTGTTTCGGTGAACTGCTCCACGACCTCGAACTCCACCTGCACCACGGGCACGACCACCATCTGTGCGATGCGCTCGCCGGGGGCGATGGTGAAGGCGGTCGAGCCGCGGTTCCAGCACGACACCATCACCTGGCCCTGGTAGTCGGAGTCGATCAGCCCGACGAGGTTTCCGAGCACGATGCCGTGCTTGTGGCCCAGTCCCGAACGCGGCAACAGCACCGCGGCGAGCCCCGGGTCGTCCAGGTGGATGGCGATGCCCGTCGGGATCAGCTCGGTCCGGCCGGGTTCGAGCGTGAGCGGCGCGTCGAGGCACGCCCGCAGGTCGAGGCCCGCCGACCCGGGCGTCGCATAGTGCGGCAGCGGGAACTCCCGGCCGATGCGCGGATCGAGCACGCGCACCTGCAACGAAGGCCTGGCCGGATGGCTCATCGTGCCGCCGCGCTGCCCGGCCCACGACCGGCCATTTCGACGGCTCCGGGCTGCCCGCGCACCGCGAAGCGCTCGGCGATGACCGCCACGAGGTCCGCCGCCAGCTTGCGCTTGGTCGCACGACCCAGGTCGCGCTTGCCGCCCGGCCAGTACACCGTGAGCGCGTTGTCGTCGCAGTCGAAGGCCAGCGTGTCGCCCACCTGGTTCGCGGCAATCATGTCGAGGCGCTTGCCCTCGAGCTTGGCCAGCGCATTGCGCTCGACGTTCTGCGTCTCGGCGGCGAATCCGACGACGAACGGGCGCGACGCCCCCGCCGCGACGGTGGCGAGGATGTCCGTGGTCCGCGACAGCGCCAGCATCAGCGAGTCGCTGGTCTTCTTGATTTTTTCCGCCGAGGCCTGCACGGGCCGGTAGTCGGACACGGCCGCGGCGGCGATGAAGATGTCCATGCCGGGCAACTGCGCGCTCACGGCGTCCATCATCTGCTCGGCGGTCTCGACGTTCACGCGCTGCACGCCCGGCGGCGTCGCGACGTTGACCGGGCCGCTCACCAGGATCACGTCCGCACCCGCCGCGCGGGCCGCCTCGGCCACCGCGAAGCCCATCTTGCCGGAGCTGCGGTTGGTGATGAAGCGGACCGGGTCGATGCGCTCGCGCGTCGGTCCGGCCGTCACCACGACCCTGCGGCCCGCCAGGGCGCCGGTGGCCGCGTCGACCGGCAGCAGTGCGTCGAGGATCTCACCCGGCTCGAGCATCCGGCCCGGGCCGGTCTCGCCGCAGGCCTGGTCGCCCTCCGCCGGGCCCAGGATCGCGACGCCGCGTGATCTCAGGGTCGCCACGTTGGCCTGGGTCGCCGCGTTGGCCCACATCAGCCGGTTCATCGCGGGCGCCACCGCCAGCGGTGCGTCGCTGGCAAGGCAGAGCGTCGCGAGGAGGTCGTCGGCCAGTCCGTTCGCCAGGCGGGCGAGGAAATCCGCACTCGCCGGCGCCACCACGATCCGCTCGGCCCAGCGTGCAAGTTCGATGTGTCCCATCGCCGCTTCGGCCGCTTCGTCCCACAGGTCGGAGCGCACCGGGCGTCCCGACAGGGCCTGGAACGTGAGTGGTGCCACGAACTGCCGCGCGCCGGCCGTCATGACGACCTGGACCTCGGCGCCGCGCTCGCGGAGGCGCCGCACGAGCTCGGCGCTCTTGTACGCAGCAATGCCGCCCGTGACGCCGAGCAGCACGCGCTTGGGCAAGGATGAACTCATGGCGCCGATTATGGAGCGGCGGCCACGCGGGCCGCAAAGGGACACGCCGCAATCCGGCGCGCTGGTCTGAGCCCATAACCAGTCGTTACGTCTGGCAGGACGGGCAGAAATAGCTGGAACGCTGTCCCTGGACGATCTGGCGGACCGTGGCTCCGCAGCGACGGCAGGGCTCACCCGCGCGCTCGTACACGTAGAGCTTCTGGCGAAAGTACCCGGGCGTGCCCTCCGCGCTCACGTAGTCGCGGAGCGTGGTACCGCCCTGCCGGATGGCCTCGCCGAGCACGGCCTGGACGGCTTCCACGATCCGTCCCAGCCGCGCCCGGCTGACCCTTCCGGCCGCGCGCCGTGGATGGATGCCGGCACGGTAGAGGGCCTCCGAGGCATAGATGTTGCCGACACCCACCACGATCCGCTGGTCCATCAGAAACGGCTTGATCGCGACGCGGCGGCCGCGTGCCCGGTCCGCGAGGTAGTCGACGTCAAAGCCGGGCTCGAGGGGCTCGGGTCCGAGGCCGGCCAGCAACGGGTGGCCAGCCGGGTCGCCGCAGACCCAGATCAGGCTGCCGAAACGGCGCGGATCGTTGAAGCGCAGGCAGCGCCCGGAGTCGAGCCGCAGGTCGTAGTGGTCGTGCGGCAGCAGGGGCGTGTCGGGCGGGAGCACGCGCAGGCTGCCCGACATGCCGAGGTGCGCGAGCAGCGTGCCGCGGTCGAGGTCGATCAGCAGGTACTTGGCGCGACGCCGCACCTCGAGGACCCGCTGCCCCGGCAGTTCCCGCTCGAGCGCCGGATCCACGGGCCAGCGCAACCGCCGCTCCCGCAGCACGAAACCGGTGATCGTGCGCCGGTGCAGCGCCGTGCGGATGCCGCGGCGGGTGGTTTCGACTTCGGGGAGCTCTGGCACGGGAGGTGGGCGGCGACCGGGAGGCCGGGGATCCTGGACAAGAAAAACCCGCCAGCGGCGGGTTCTTCGGAAGAGTCGGAAACGCCGGACCTTACTTGATCTTGGCTTCCTTGTAGGTCACGTGCTTGCGGACCTTGGGATCGAACTTCTTGAGCTCGAGCTTCTCCGGGTGGAGACGCTTGTTCTTGGTCGTGGTGTAGAAGTGACCGGTACCGGCGGTCGAAAGCAGCTTGATCTTGTCGCGCATGGCTCAGCTCCCGGTTAGACCTTGACGCCCTGGGCGCGCAGTTCGGCCACGACGACCTCGACGCCCTTCTTGTCGATCGTCCGCATGCCGTGGCCCGACACGCGGAGGGTCACCCAGCGCTTCTCGGACTCGAGCCAGAAGCGCTGCGAGTGCAGGTTGGGCAGGAAGCGGCGGCGATTCCGGTTGTTGGCGTGCGAGACGGTGTTACCGCTCATCGGACGCTTGCCGGTGACCTGACAGACTTTCGACATGGCTGGATCCTCAGGACGGGCCCGGCCGATGGACCGTCCCCGCGTAAACGAGCCGCGTTTTATACCAGCGACGGGGACCGGAGGCAAGTCATCAAGGGACCGGGGATGCAGGATAGCCCGGCCATGCCTGACGGTCGGGGCCGCGGGGCGGTAGCCCGCCCCCGCCCCTATCTGCTTGTTCCGTCAGAGAATCTTCACGGCGAAGGGAAAGAACGCGTGAGTGCAGTCCCATGGGCAGATTGCGACTCGAACATGGCCAAGGATGGTCCGGCCTGACGCGAAAGTGCCGTCGGGTGGCCGGGAGGGCGCGGCGGGAGCAGGCGGCGATGACGACGCATCCCCGCCGGCCACGGCGCGATTTCAGATCCATTCACAACGCTTCAGGCCGACTGCAAGACGCTTGAGACGCCAGAACGGAGAGTGCCCCCGCAAGGCCGGCAATTCCGCCGTCCGCCAGGAGGCAACGACATGATCAACAGAAAGATTCTGCTCGCGATGATCGGAACGCTGGCGCTCGGGGGCCATTCGGCCGACGGGGCGGCCCAGGCAGGCATGGGATACGGCCGCTCGCCGGCACCGGCACCCCTCGAAGGCACCTGGATAGTGAAGATCCGACCGGTCTTCTGCTCCGGCCCGAGCGCCGGCGAGTACGTGCCCGGCACCACGCCGGTCACGTCGCACCTGACCTTCGGTCGCGGCGGGACGCTGGTCGAGGCGACCTCGAACCCAAATCTAGGGGCCGGCAAGCGCACCCCCGGCCAGGGGTGGTGGGAACGCACCGGACAGACGTCCTACCAGTTCGCGATGCAAGCGTTCCTGGTCGAGCCGAGCGCGCCCTACCAGACCGGTCTGCAGCGCATCGACCAGACCCTGGAGCTGCACACGAACGACGAGTGGACCAGCACGGGTCCCGTGCGGTTCTTTGCCACATTCGACCTGAGCGACGCGCCCGGTCTCGCGCCTTACCGCGGAGGCTGCGCGCGCGCCAGCGGCGCGAGGATGTACTGAACGGGTGCCCAGGGCCCTGCCAGGGACGGCGGGGCCTTGGGCGCCATTACTGGCGATCAGGGCCCGCCGACGAACCGCTGCGGCCCGGGGGGCGGCTCGATGGCCCGGTTCGCCTGCCCAAACGACTTGGCGTCGCCAACGACCTGCAGCTGGTTGCCCGTGCCGAAATGCGCCGGCTCGAGCGGGCCCACAACATCGGCGAAAACGTTCCGCCGCGGGCCGCTCCCCGTCACGCCCGCCATCTTCAGGCGCAGCACGTTCCGATCACCGGCCGCGAGTTCCATGGGTGCTTTCTCCTGCTCGATCTCGCTCACGGTGGCCCTGAGCACCAGGTCGGCTGCCGCATCACCCTCGGTCACGATGCGTGTTCCCCGCAGTTCGATCTCGAGCCGGTTGTCGCTGAGCGACTCGCTGGTGAAGCCCAGGCGGCGCGCCGCTGCAGCCCGGATACCCGTGCGAAAGCCCTCGATGCGGTCGTCACGCGAGATCATGCGGAGCGAGTTGCGGACGCCGCCCTGGCCCGGTGCATCCTGCACGTGCGGACTGCTGCTCGCACCCAGCAGGTGCCAACCGAACCGATCGAAACCCGTGCGCCCATAAACGTTCGCTTGCGACTCGATGACGGTACGGGAGTCGTGAACCTGCTCCGGACGAGTCGTACCGCCGGCCGCGACCAGGTATCCCTCGAAGCGATTGCCCTCGAGCCTCAGGTGGATTTCGCCATCGGGCGCAAAGTTGTTGGCGAACACCGCAGCCCCGACGCGGGTGCGCACGATCGAACGACGCACTGCCAGCTCTAGCCGGGCCCCTGCATGTGCCGCAGGGGGCGCGCCGAGCTTCGGGTTCAATGTCAGGATGACCAGGCCGTGACCATGCGGCCCGACCTCGCTGAATCCCGGCGCCTGGTCGGTGACGATCTCGCAATCGTCGACCGAGGCCGAGATCACGTCCCGCGGTGCGCGCGAGACAAGGTAGACCACGTTGCCCCGGCGCAGCGCGGGTTGCGGCGCGGCGTTGCCGACGTCGAGCAGGCGCAGCCCGCGGATCGCACTGCGGTGACCGAGCGTGAGCAGCGGGCCATCGAAGGCCCCTGTTGCGCGCAAGGCGGTTGCCGTGCCCGGCTCGAAACCGCCGGGCAGACCGTCGGGCCCGGTCACCATCACGCCCTCGCCCTCGAGCGTGGCGCCATCGGGCACCAGGAGCGGACGGTCGACGTCGTAGTCACCCCGCAGGATGCGGATGCGGCGCCCGGCATTTTCCGGCTGCAGTGCCGCGACGAGTTGCTGCGGTGTTTGCACGATCAGAGGCTGCCCACCGGCGGCGGGTTCGGCGGCCTGAGCGCGGCACACCGCGAGCACCAGTACGGCCACCGCCAGTGAGCGCGACGCGATGGCGTTCAGAAGCGGTACCTCAGCGTCAGGAAATAGCGACGGCCGAGCACATCATATTGCGAAGGATCGGTGTTCGCCTGCGGATAGCTCGGGAACAACGGTGGGTCCTCGTCGAGCAGGTTCTCGACGCCGGCGATTGCGGTCAACCCGGCCAGTGCGCCCGAGCCGAACGTCGCCGTGACGCCGGCATCGAAATAGTCGCGTGCAGGCACCCGGAAATCCCGGTAACCGGAGTCGCGCATGGCGTCGATGTGCTGCCAGCGCGTGTGCGCGGACAAGCCGCGCCAGTCGTAGCGCACGCCGACGACCGAGCGCCAGCGCGGGATCGAACTGCCGAGGCCGCGATTGCCGATCGTGCCGGCGTAATCCACTTCGCGGCCGTCAGGCTCGGTCGCATTCCAGTCGAGCACGTAGGTCACGAATCCATCCACCGCGAACCGACCGGGCCCGGCGTCCATGCCCCAGTCCACCTGCAAGTCGAGCCCGGAGGTATCGACGCCACCGATGTTGCGGTCGAGCTCGAGTGCATACATCTCGCCGGTGGTCGCGACGCGCGTAAAGAAGGTGCAGTAGGCGTACGAAGGATCGTAGTTGCGGTTGTACGCCGGATCGAAGCAGCGCTCCACCGAGGACTCGGTATCCCAGCGCCCGATGCCGTCGATCAACTCGATGCGATACCAGTCGATCGCGATGCGCAGGTCCGCAAGCGCGCGGTGCCCGAGCGTCGAGTCGAGCACCACCCCGGCGGTCACGGTGTCCCCGCTTTCCGGCTCCAGGCGCGGGTTGCCGCCGCGCACGCCATCGACTCGCCGCAGATCGTAGCTGTACGTCGGCAGCAGCGATGCCGGCAACCCCTGCGCAACGCACAGCGCCTCGACCCGCTGCTTGTCCGGTCCGTTGCGCTGCGGACTCGAGACGCTGCAGGGATCCGGCCTCGGCACGACGAACTGGTCCGCAATCTCCGGGTAATAGAGTTCCTCCACGCTCGGCGCACGCACCGCGTGCTGCAGCGAAGCGCGCCACATGAGCGCGGCGTCCTGCCGGAACGTCAGCTCGAGCTTGTAGGAGTCCGCCCGGCCCGCCTGCGCGTAGCGCGAGAAGCGGTATCCGCCACCGAGTTCCAGCGCGCGGCCGGCCTCGGTGTCGCGCAGGATCGGTACCCGCACCTCGGCGTACAGGTCGGTGTTCGACTCGTGGCCGCTGCGTGCCGCACCGGCGCCGAGGCCCGAGACGTCCGGCCGTGGACCGATCACCCCCGGAACGCCCGGCACGATGGCGGCGAGCACGGGATCGGGGACGTACTCGAACTCGTCGCGCTTGTAGAACACGCCGACGGCGGCACCGAGCGGACCGGCCGGCAACTCGACCAACGGCCCGCTCAACGACGCCTCGGCAACGGCCTGGTCGACCCGAGCCACGTTCCCGGCCGACGTGGACACATACGCCGCGCACTCGGCCGAGATGCGGTCACGGCCGAAGACATCGAGCCCGCCGCAGACCGACTGCCCACCGTCCGCGGCGTCGAGCAGTTCCTGGTACTTCGAGATCCGCGTGATGCCGTCCTGCCACTCGGTGCGCTCGTTGCGGCCGGACTGTGCGTAGAGGTCATAGCGCCAGTCGGCGAAGGCCTCGCCCCGCACGCCAAGCGTCACCTGCAGCATGTCGCGATCATTGCGGGCCGTGCGCGGGCCGAGCACCGACGGCCGCGCGAAGAACCGGAAAGGAACGTCCGGGTTCACGCGCGACCCGGCCAGCGTGCGCAGGTCCGGCGGAATGTAGGGATTGCTCATCGGCACGAGCAGGATGCCGGAGTCCGCCGGTGCCAGCTGGCGGGTGGTGCTGTAATCGGCATAGATCGCCTGGACGTAGGCTTCGGCGGTCGGGCCGGCCTCGTATCGACCCCGCAGCAGCACGGACGTCCGCTCGAGCGGCAACTGCAGTGCGGTGAGCGGCGCGGTGTTGTAGGTGAGAAGACGGTCGTTGTAGAACGCCGGGTCGACCTCACCGCGGTAATTGACGACGCTGCCAGGCGTCTCGTTGTCCCCGTACGTGAAAACGGTTCCGTCCGCGTTCACGCCGACGCCCGGATAATAAGGCGCCGTCCCCGGCGGATAGCCGTACGAGGCGAACAGCTGCTGGAACACGGCCGGGTTCGAGAAGATCACCGCGTAGCCGTCCTCGGGCAATCCCGAACCACCGGCGAGGAACGCGCCCCCGGGTCCGTAGCCGTCCGTCTCGTCCGGGTAATAGACATAGGGGTACTTCGTGTAGGGGCGGTCACCCTGGTTGACCTGTTCGCGCTCTGCGTAGCCGACGTACGCCGTGACCTGGCCACGACCACCGGCGAACGACGTGCCGGCCAGGACACCCGCCGAGTACTCCTGTGCGTCGCCGCGGTCGCTCTGCGACCAGGAGCCGTCGAACTCGACCCCGTCGACGTCGTCCCGCAGCCGGAAATTGACGACACCCGCAATCGCGTCGGAACCATACGCGGCCGATGCGCCGCCCGTCATCACTTCGACGCTCTCGACCAGCGTCGGCGGCAGTACGTTGAGGTCGACGGAACCGCGGCCGTCGGCAGGCATGAGGCGCTTGCCGTCGACCAGCACGAGCGTCTGCGCGGTGCCGATGCCGCGCAGCGAAAGGTTCGCCTGTCCGTCATTGGAGGGATCGTTGGTCGTGGACGTCGCGGTGGGGACGAACTGCGGCAACCGCGCGAGCGTGCGCTCGATCGAGATCGAACCCGATTCCGCGAACGCCTCGGCGGGCAACGAGACGATCGGGCTGGCCGACGTGAAATCGCGGCGTGCAATGCGCGAGCCGGTGACCTCGATCTCCTCGAGCGCCGCTTCACTGGCAGGCGACGATGCGGGGCAAAGCATTGCGAAGGCCGTGAAGGCCAGCGTGAACGACTGCGCCCGACGCACCTGCGCCGACATGGACGACCCCCCTGCTGCCGCGGCTATTCGCGATGTTGCCGCGCGTGGGCCCATGAATACACGGCCGGGGCGGACGTGGCAATGATCCGGCCCTGCTCCAGTCTCGCGCCCTGTCGCAGCCAGCGTCGGCCGTCGCCGCCCTTGAGTGCAATGCGCCGAAACCGTAGGCTGCGATCAAAACTCCATGGCAAGCGCCGCACATCGCCGCGGCGCATAACGACTCACGCAGGAAGCGATGCAGAACGGCCCTCCGACCGCCTATCTCTTCGAAGGCTTCCGGCTCGACCTGGCGCGCCGACGTCTCGCCGACCCCGACGGACGCACGCTGCCGCTCTCCGCCCGCGCCTACGACGTGCTCGCTTTCCTGGTCGAGAACCGTGCGCGCGTGGTCAGCAAGGACGAGTTGATGCGGGCCGTCTGGTCGCGCGTCGTCGTCGAGGAGAACAACCTCAACCAGGCGATCTACATCATCCGCAAGGCCCTGGGGGATTCGCGCGAGACACCGCGATTCATCGTCACGGTCGCCGGGCGCGGCTACCAGTTCATTGCAGACGCCCGCCCCGAGAGCGACGGCCCTGTGGCAGCTGCGGCCCCTGCAGCAGAGTCTCCGGCCCCGGCTGAGCCCGCGGCACCTGCTCCGCCGAAACACGAGCCGCCGGTCACCGAGGTCGCTCCCACGCTGGCGCCCGCACCAGCGTCACGTTCGCGACGCTGGTTCCTCGCCGCGGGCGGCACCGTCACCGCAGCGCTCGTCGGCTCGGCCTACTGGCTCGGCAGGCCGCGCGCGACGCAGGGATTGCCGCAGTCGATCGCCGTGCTGCCGTTCAAGCCGCTGGTCGCCTCCGCCGCCAACGAGGCCGTCGAGCTCGGGCTCACCGAGTCGATGATCAACCGACTGAGCGAGCTGCCGGGCATCGTCGTCTCTCCGCTGAGTTCCGTGCGCCGCTATTCCGGCCAGGGTGTGGATGCCCAGCAGGCTGGGCGCACGTTGCGAGTCGCCGCGGTCCTCGAAGGCCACGTACAGGTCGAGAACGACCGGCTGAGGCTCACCGCCCGGTTGATCGACGCGAACGACGGCCGCTCGCTGTGGGCCGGCAGCTTCAACGAGAATCTCGATGATTTCTTCCGCGTGCAGGAATCGCTCGCGAACCAGCTGGTGCGGGCCCTGTCGCTCGAGCTGTCGGACGCCCAGCGCAATCGCCTCGCTCGAGCAGACACGACCGATGCCCAGGCATGGCAGCTCTACCTGAACGGCCGCTATCACTGGGACCGCAAGACCGAAGACGGCGTCCTGCGCTCGATCAAGTTCTACGAGGCGGCCGCCGCGCGCGACCCGCAGTTCGCGCTGCCTCACGCGGGGCTCGCCGACGCGTACGCGGTGCTCGGGGTTTTCGACATGCGTCCCCCGGGCACGGTGTTCCCCCGCGCCCGCTCGGCGGCCGAACGCGCGGTCGAGATCGACGAGCTGCTGGGCGAAGCGCACGCATCGCTCGGTCACGTGGCGACGCAGTTCGACCGGGACTGGCAACAAGGCGAGCGACTCTACCGTCACGCGCTGAGCCTGCGTCCGAACCACGCGCAGGCGTTGATGTGGCTCGCCAACAGCCAGCTCATGCAGGGGCGCATTCCCGAGGCCCTGGCCGAGGCCCGGCATGCGCAGCTGGTGGAGCCGATGTCACTCACCTTCGCCGCAAATGTCGGCATGGTGCTGAGCTACACCGGGCGCCTCGATGTCGCGCTCGAGCAGCTGCAGGATCTGCACGAGGCGGCGCCCGACTCGCCCCTGGTACGACACCATCTGGCGCGGCTGCACATCTTCCGCGGCGAGCCGGACGCAGCCATCCGCCTGGTAGAGGGCTTGGGCGCGCCGGCGCCAGGGAGCCTGTCGAACCTTGGCCGCGCCTACGCGCTGGCAGGACGCGCGGACGAAGCACGGGCCGAACTCGAGCACCTGCAGGTACTGGGGGCCCAGCAGTTTGGCGTCGGGTACCACGCCGCACTGGTCTACGCGGCGCTCGGCGAGCGCGAGCCGGCCCTCGCGGCACTCGAACGGTCACTCACCGATCGCTCGCAGATGGTGGGTTTCATCAATGTCGATCCGGGATTCGACGCCCTGCGCGACGAACCGCGCTTTCGTGCCGTCGTTGGCCGGCTGGGGCTGGGCTGAACTGCCCGATCACACCACGGTGACGATCTCGCCGTAGCCGTCCTGGATCGCGTCGTCGGTGAGCAGGCGCGAAAGATGCGTCTTGGCTTCGTGGATGCTGACAATCGTGCTCATCGGCGGCACCGGGTTGACTAAGCTCAGTCCACTTACAATAACCCCCGCTCCGCGAAGGAGACACACGCGCCGTCGCCCACCACGATGTGGTCGAGCACTCGGATGTCGACGAGCGCGAGCGCGTCGCGCAGCCGTCCCGTGATCAGCTCGTCCGCCTGGCTCGGCTCGGCGACGCCCGAGGGGTGATTGTGGGCGAGGATGACCGCGGCGGCGTTGCGCGCCAGGGCCAGCTTGACCACGTCGCGCGGGTGGACGCTCGCCCCGTCGATCGTGCCGCGGAAGACCTCTTCGAAGCAGATCACGCGATGGCGATTGTCGAGGAACAGGCAGCAGAACACCTCGTGGTCGCGGTCGCGCAGTCGCGCCCGCAGGAACTCGCGGGTGGCCCGCGGATTGGCGAGCGCCGGGCCCGTCTGCATCTGCTCCGCGTAGTGCCGTCGCGACAGCTCGAGCGATGCCTGCAACAGCGCGTACTTCGCCTCCCCGAGGCCGCGCACCCGGCATAACGACTTGCGCTCGGCGGTGAGCAGTCCGCGCAGCGACTGGAACTGGACCAGCAGGCTGCGCGCCATGTCGATCGCCGAATGGCCGGGCGTACCGGTCTGCAGCAGGATCGCGAGCAACTCGGCCTCGGACAACGAGGCCGCACCCAGCCTCAGCAGCTTCTCGCGCGGGCGCTCAGATTCGGGCCAGTGTTGCAGCGGCATCGGGCTCGTTCCTCCGGAGCCCATGGTCGCCGCTCGTGGCCGGCGCACGCACCGGACAAATTGCGCGGGTCGAGCGAGTTTCTCAGCGGACCGATGCCGCGCCGCCCCAGCGGGAGTCGGAGGCCGCGTCGACCTTGCCGGTCGCGGCGTCCCAGGTGACGACGTGCATGTTGCCGATCGTCGCCGGCCACGGGCGGATCGAGTGGCCGCGGCTCGCGAGCCCGGCACGCTCGTCGCTCGAGAACGCCGCCGGCTCCGCGTACACCGCATCCGGCCGATACTGGTGGTGGTAGCGCGGCGCGCCGACGATTGTGGATGCGTCGGCCTCTGCCTGCCAGTTGAGGATGCCGAGCAGCACCATGCTCGGGATGTAGCTGCCACCGGGCGTGCCCATGATCGCCACGCCACGTTCGCCTTCGACGAAGGTCGGCGACATGCTCGACAGCGGCCGCTTGCCGGGCGCAATGGCGTTCGCCTCCGCACCGACCAGCCCGTACATGTTCGGCACGCCGGGCTTCATCACGAAGTCGTCCATCTGGTTGTTGAGCAGGATGCCCGTGCCCGGCACCACGATGCCGCTGCCGAACCAGCCGTTGAGCGTGATGCTGCCGGCGACACGATTGCCCTCGGCATCCAGCACGGAGAAATGCGTCGTGTGCCGGCCCTGCCCGCCCCCGTCCACGTACCCCGGCAGCAGGTCGCTCGGCGTCGCCTTGTCCAGGCGGATCGAGGCGCGCAGTCCCGCGGCGTAGTCCGGGCTCGTGAGCAGGCGCACGGGCACGTCCGTGAACGCAGGATCTCCCAGGTACTGGGCACGATCGCGGTGCGCGCGGCGCATCGACTCCAGCGTGACGTGCTTGCGGGTCACGTTGTCCATCCGTCCGAGGTCATACCCCGACAGCACGTTGAGCACGCTCGCCAGCCAGACGCCGCCCGACGACGGTGGCGGCGGGCTCACGACCCGCAGGCCGTGATAGCTCGTCACGATCGGCTCGCGCTCGACCACGCGATAGCCGGCAAGATCGTCCATCGTCCAGATCCCGCCGAGCGACTGCACGCCATCGATGAGCTTGCGGGCGAACCGGCCGCGGTAGAATGCCCCCGCACCGCCCTGCGCCAGCACCTCGAGGCTGCGCGCCAGCTCCGGCAGCCGCAGGCGATGCCCGACCGGCGGTGCACGGCCCTTCACGAGGTAGATGCGCACGAAGTCCCGGGTCGGATTGCGGTCGAGCTCGTCATCCGCGATCGCGCGGGCGAGGTCCTTGTGCATGGAATCACTGATGACGAAGCCCTTGCGCGCCAGGCGGATCGCGGGCGCGAGGCTTTCGGCGAGCGGCAGGCGGCCGTAGTTGCGCGTCAGGTGGTCCCAGCCCGCAGGCTCACCGGGGATGCCGGCCGCCTTGGCGTGCCGCGTGGACAGCCCGTTGACCGGGTTGCCATCGGCGTCGAGGAACATGTCGCGCGTGGCCGCGGCCGGCGCCACCTCGCGGGCGTCGACCACCACCTGCCGGCCGTCGCTGGCCCGGTGCAACAGGTAGAACCCGCCGCCGCCCAGACCCGACCCGTTCGGCTCGACGACGGCGAGTGCCGCGCTGACCGCAACGGCCGCGTCGAAAGCATTCCCGCCGTGCCCCAGGATTTCCATGCCGGCCGCGGTGGCCAGGGGATGCGCGGAGGCGATCGCCGCCTTGCCGGGCGCATTGGCCGCCAGGCTCGGCAGCGCCAGCAGCGCCGCGGCGACCGCCAGCAGCCACCGGCCGCGGACCAGGCCCGCACGCGCTGTCGCGGCGCGCGCCAGGGACGCAGCGCTCATCGGGCGAATCGGTGCGCGAGTGCCTCGGCCACGATCGGGTGCACGAACTCGCGGACGTTGCCGCCGAGGCTTGCGATCTCGCGGATCAGCGTGGAGGAGACGAAGCTGAACTGCTCGCTGGGCGTGAGGAACACGGTCTCGACCTCGCCATTGAGGTGCCGGCTCATGGTGGCGAGCTGGAACTCGAACTCGAAGTCCGACACCGCGCGCAGGCCGCGGACGATCACGTTGAGCCCGTGCTCGCGGGCGAAATCCACCGTCAGACCGGAATAACCCGTGACTTCGACGTTGGGCACGTCGGCGAGCACGCGCCGCGCGATGTCCACGCGTTGCTCCAGCGTGAACAGCGGCGCCTTGTTCGGGTTGGCGGCAATCGACACGACCACGTGGTCGAAGATGCGGGCCGCACGGCGCACCAGGTCGTTGTGGCCGTTCGTGAAGGGATCGAAGGTCCCGGGATACATTGCGCGGCTGCCCATGAGACCTCGCTTGTGTCAGGTACGGTCGGCCGTGTCGCGTCGTGCGAGATGATAGCCCACCTCACCGGCGCGCTTGCTCCGGAGCAGCGTCCAGCCCTGCGGGAGATCTGGCGCGCCCGCCGAGGCCGGCGACTCCAGATAGACCAAACCGCCGCCGGCGAGCCAGCCGCCATCCTCGATGCGCTGGCAGATCTCGTCCAGCACCTGCTCGCCGAAGGGTGGATCGAGGAGGATGACGTCGAATGGTTCGGAAATGCCGTCGAGGTATTGCCGCGCATCCGACCGCACGACCCGCCCCCGGTCGCAGCGCAGGTTGCGCAGTGTATCGGCGAGATGACGGGCCACGGCCGGCTCGACGTCCACGAACACGACCTCGCGCGCACCGCGCGACAGGGCCTCGAGCCCCAGGGCCCCGCTGCCGGCGTAGAGATCGAGGCAGCGGCTGCCCGGCACCGCCGACTGCAGCCAGTTGAAGAGCGTCTCGCGCACGCGATCGGGGGTGGGGCGAATCGCCTCGACCGGCGGAAAGCGGATCCTGCGGCCCCGCCACTCCCCGCCGATGATCCGCAGCAGGAAGCGCTGGTCCCCGCGGCTCGCGCGTGGTCCTGCACCTGTTGCGGGGGCGTGGGTCTTGCGCGGCATGCGCCGGAGCATACCGCGCCCGGCGCGGAGGCAGGTCGCGGTCGCTCGCGAGCGCTGCAAAGAAAGAAGCCCCGCAATGCGGGGCTTCTTTGGCTCCGGACGGGATTGCCGTCAGGTCGTCCGGCAGACCGCCCGACGACGACGCAGCCCGAGCGCCAGGCCTGGCAGGCCGAGCAACAGCAGGGCGAGCGTGCCGGGTTCGGGCACCGTCGTCCGGAACAACTCACGGGCGAGCAACGCGTGGCTCGTCGATGAGGGATGGAACGAATCCCAGTAGAAGTACGAGGCCGGATCGCTGCAGATCGACATCTCGGTGAGACAGGCGTCGGTCGTATTGGCGAATCCTGCCAGCAGTTCCGGATCCTTGGAGAAGGTGTAGAAATCAAAGAAGTTGATCTCTGCCCCCGGCAGCATCAGCTGGCCCAGGGCCATCTCGAGGGCACTGTTCCACTGCATGGTCCAGGCGGTGGCAAACGCCGCGGTTCCGGGCAGGGCGGCGTCGATCTCCTGGAACCGCGGTGTCACGCCAATGTCGGGCACGTTGGACACCAGGAACTGGCGAGCGCCCAGGCCGTACAAGTTCGACATCTGGGTCACGATGCTCGTGATGCCGGCGTTGAGCGCCGCCGCGTCGCCGAGATTGTTGGCGACGTCGTTGCCGCCGATCATGATCGAAACGAGCGTACCGGCGCCCGGCGGGCTGCCGCTCAAACCATAGAGCCCCACCTGCTGGTCGAGCCACGGCGCGCCCATCGGGTCTGAATTGACGCCCGTCCTGGCACCACCCCAGGCGTAGTTGTTGCCGCCGGGCACGAGCGAGGGCGTCGCCGCCAGGCCGAACATGGACGCGAACAGCGTCGGCCACGACGGGCCACCCGGACCGGACCACTGGCCACCGGTGAAATCGGGCGCTCCGCCGCTACTCCCCTGGTAGTACGGCGCTGGAGGGAAGCCGCCGGTTGCGTACCAGATGTTCCCGGTGTCGGACAGGCTGTCCCCGAAGAACACGATGTTGTCGACGGCCGCTCCGGCCGGCGCACAGACCACGGCCGCCGTTGCCGCGACCAGCAGACTGCTCAGGCGCTTGCCTGGGTTCATGGTGCTTTTCCCCTTCCAGTTCATTTTTGGTCCTATTGTGTCTGCAAGAACTGTGCCTTCTTGGCCAACTCATTGATTACAAAATCAAAGCAGAGGTCTCGGCACACCCGGCAGTGTCGTCGCTGTAAAGCATTGCGACGTTCGGGGTCGAAGCTGTGCACGCTGCTCACGACTGGCGTGACGCGTTGCGCCCCGGGCGCGGCGCGGATCGGAAGACTAGCCTTCCGCTACAATTCCCGTTTCGCCGTCGACCCGAGCCATGGGACTGTTTAACTTAAAGTCGAAGAAGCCCGACGAGGGCGCGCCGCAGGCTGCCACGAAGCAACCGGGCTTCCTGGCGCGCATGCGGGCGAAGCTGAACCGCGGCGACTCCTGGCTCACCTACGACCTTGCGAACCTGCTGCCCGGCGGAACGATCGACGAGGGCGTGCTCGACGAACTCGAGATGCGCCTCATCGGCGCCGACGTCGGCATCGAGACCACGGAAAAGATCCTCTCCGGCCTGCGCGGCAAGGTGGCCCGCAAGGAACTCGGCAACCTCGAGGCGCTGATCGCGGCGCTCCGCCAGTCGCTCCTCGGCATCGTCGGACCCGTCAGCCAGCCCCTGATCGTCGACCCTTCGAAGAAGCCGTTCGTGATCCTCGTCGTCGGCGTCAACGGTTCGGGCAAGACGACCACCATCGGCAAGCTCGCACGACGACTCACCGCGGAGGGCCTCAAGGTCACGCTGGCGGCGGGCGATACCTTCCGCGCCGCCGCCATCGAACAGCTGCAGATCTGGGGCGACCGCAACGACGTTCCCGTGATCGCGCAGGCGGCCGGCGCGGACCCGGCCGCCGTGATCTTCGACGCGATGCAGTCGGCCCAGGCGCGGGGCGCGGACGTGCTCATCGCGGACACCGCGGGACGCCTGCATACGCAGAGCAACCTGATGGACGAACTAAAGAAAGTGAAGCGCGTGCTCGGCCGCCTCGACGCCTCCGCGCCGCACGAGGTCCTGCTGGTGCTCGACGCCGGCCAGGGACAGAACGCGCTTACCCAGGCCCAGCAGTTCAACCAGGCGCTCGGCGTCACCGGACTCGTGCTCACGAAGCTCGACGGGACGGCGAAGGGCGGCATCGTGCTCGCCATCGCGGATCGCCTCGCGATCCCGCTCCGCTTCGTCGGGGTCGGCGAGTCGGCCGAGGATTTCGGCGTCTTCGACGCTGAAACCTTCGTGGATGCCATCCTGGCAGCGCCCCGCAGCGGCGGCGAGAGCACGTGATTCACTTCGACCACGTCTGGAAGCGCTATCCCAACGGCCGCGAGGCGCTGTGCGACCTCACGCTCGCGATCGACCGGGGCGAGATGGCGTTCCTGACGGGACACTCGGGCGCGGGCAAGAGCACGCTGCTCAAGCTGATCGCGCTCATCGAACGACCCTCGCGCGGCACGCTCGTGGTCAATGGCCAGAACACCGCCACCGTGCCGCGCTCGAAGATCCCGGCGTTCCGCCGCCAGGTCGGCGTCGTGTTCCAGGATCACAAGCTGCTGATGGACCGGCCGGTGTACGACAACGTGGGCCTGCCGCTGGTGATCGCCGGCGTGCCCGAGAAAGAGATCGGCAAGCGCGTGCGCGCCGCTCTCGGCCAGGTGGGACTCCTCGGGCGCGAGCAGAATCGGCCCATCGAGCTTTCGACCGGCGAGCAGCAGCGCGTCGGAATTGCCCGGGCAATCATCGGCAAGCCGGCCCTGCTGATCGCCGACGAGCCAACCGGCAATCTCGACCCGGACCTCTCGCTCGAGATCATGAATATCTTCCGGCGCTTCAACGAGGTCGGCGTCACCGTACTCATCGCGAGCCACGACGTCGGTCTGATCGAGCGCTTCGGCATGCGCCGGGTCATCATCGAAGACGGGCGCGTCGCGGCGGATACGGCCGGCGAGGCGCCGCAGGACTTCGATGCGATTCCCGACCTGCCGTCGATCATTGCGGACCGGCTATGAAGGCGTGGCTCGAACGTCACCTGCAGACCCTGGTCGGGTCGCTGGGCCGGCTGTGGCAGCAGCCTTTCGCCACGCTGCTGACGATCCTGGTGATCGGAATCGCGCTCGCCCTGCCCGCGTGCCTGCACGTGCTGGTGCAGAACGTCCGCGCCGCGAGCGGCGGCTGGAGCAATGCGCTCGACGTCTCGGTGTACATGAAGCCGTCGGCATCCCTCGAGCAGGCGAAGCAGGCCCGCAAGCGGATCGGCCAGCGGCGCGACGTGGAGTCCGTGACGCTGGTGGAGGCCGACGCGGCGCTGGTCGAGTTCCGCAGGAATTCCGGCTTCGGCGATGCGCTGGACGCGCTCAAGGAGAACCCGTTGCCCCACGCGCTGGTGGTGCGACCCGCTGCGGAGTTTCGCGAACCCGGCCAGGTGGAGACCCTCACGTCCGAGCTCGGCAAGATCGACGGAGTGGATCTCGTACAACTCGACACCGCGTGGGTGAGTCGCTTCAACGCGATCCTCGACGTCGTGCGGCGCGTCGTACTGCTTGCGGCGGGACTGTTCGCGCTGGGCATCCTCGTCATCGTCGGCAACACCATCCGGCTCGACATCGAGAACCGGCGCGACGAGATCGAGGTCACCAAGCTCGTCGGCGGCAGCGACGCGTTCGTACGCAGGCCCTTCCTCTACAACGGCGCCTGGTACGGGCTGGGCGGCGGCCTGATCGCGTGGCTGGTCGTGACCGTCGTAATCGCGGTGCTGGGTGAGCCGGTGCAGCGCATCGCGGGACTGTACGGGAGCAGCTTCCAGCTCGAGGGACTGGGGCGCGAGGGGGCCGGCATCCTGCTGCTGGGGGGCGTGGTGCTGGGCCTGCTGGGATCGTTCATCGCGGCCACCCGGGAGCTGCGGGGGATCGAGCCAAAGTAGCGGGACGGTGAACCGGTCGGGGCTGGGGCGGTGACCGCGGGGCCGGATTCGCATTCCGATCGCCAGAAATGATTAACTCATTGATTTAAATACACATATTTGACCGTGAACGGTGGTCACAGGGTTGAACTTACCGCCTGTTTAGCACTCTAATTGCGTGACTGCTAATATTGGCAGTCGTTGGTTGGGGAGACGACACCACTCATGACGACCACTGCCCTCGTACGACGCAACCCTGCGGAACTTGCCCTGCTGGGCCCGATCGGCAGCTTCGACGCCTATGTCGATGCCGTGAGCCGGATCCCGGTCCTGAGCCGCGAGGACGAGGCTGCACTGGCCGCCCGCTTCCGCCGCGACGAGGACGTCGACGCAGCGCGGCGACTGGTGCTGTCGCACCTGCGGTTCGTCGTGCACATCGCGCGTGGCTATAACGGCTACGGCCTGCCCCTGGGCGACCTCGTGCAGGAAGGCAACGTCGGCCTGATGAAGGCCGTGAAGCGCTTCGACCCGGCGGTCGGCGTGCGGCTCGTGTCGTTCGCCGTCCACTGGATCCGGGCAGAAATCCACGAATACGTGCTGCGCAACTGGCGCCTCGTCAAGGTCGCCACCACCAAGGCGCAGCGCAAGCTGTTCTTCAACCTGCGCAAGTACAAGCGCAGCCTCGGCTGGTTGACGGCAGAGGAGACCCAGACCGTCGCGCGTGACCTCGGCGTCAGCACCGACGAGGTGACGGAGATGGAGCGCCGTCTCGCGTCCCGCGATCTCTCGTACGACCCCGCCCCGGACGCCACCGACGACGACGAAACCTACTCCCCCTCGTCCTACCTGCCGGCGCCCGACTCCGATCCGGCCGTCGCCGTCGAGCGCGCGGAGTGGGACGACGACGTGACGGACAAGGTCGCGCAGGCCATGGCGCAGCTCGACGCGCGCAGCCAGGCGGTGCTTCGCGCCCGCTGGATGGGTGAGAACAAGGCCACGCTGCACGAGCTGGCAGAAGAATATGGCGTGTCCGCGGAACGTATCCGCCAGATCGAGGCGAACGCGATCAAGAAGCTCCGCAAGCTCGTCGTCGCGGAAGGCGCCTGACGAACGGACTCGCGACGACCCGCTCCCGCCGTGCGGGAGCGGCTGCTCGCAATGCGGCAGGAGGCCCCGGGCGGCTGCCTCAGCCCTTGGCCTTCTGCACGCCTTCCTCGGTGACCGGAACGATCGTTATCTCGACGCGCCGATTCTGGGCGCGCCCTTCCTCGGTATCGTTCGAGGCCACTGGGTGCGCCTCGCCGGCGCCCACCGTCACCATGCGCGGAGCCGGTACGCCCTGACCCGACAGGTAGGCGGCGACGTTGCTCGCCCGGCGCTCGGACAAGGTCTGGTTGTAGCTGTCTGCGCCGGTGCTGTCCGTATGGCCGGCCACCTCGATGACCGTCTTGTCGTACTCACGCAGCGTCTGCGCGACCTTGTTCAATACCGGGTAGAACGTGGCGTTGACATCGGCGCTGTCGAATCCGAAGGTCAGGTTGCCGGGCATGTCGAGCGTGATGTTGTCGCCCTTGCGCACCACGTCGACGCCCGTGCCGGCCATCTGCTGGCGAAGCTTCGCTTCCTGCTTGTCCATGTAGTTCCCCGCGGCTCCACCAACCAGCGCGCCCGCGGCAGCGCCGATCATGGCGGACTTGAACGGGTTGTTGCCGGCCGTCAGCAAGCCGACGACCGCACCAGCCGCGGCGCCGTAACCCGTCCCCGTGCGGGTCTTTTCCTTGTCAGGATTGGTGGCGAAATCCTCCATGGCGGCGCAGCCCGCGAGCGAAATCGAGGCTGCAATCGCAATCAACAGGGCGGTCTTGGTGCGCATCATTTCTCCATCACTCCTGGTCGGTCCGGCGCAGCTGCGTCCGGCCGTCGGTTGAACATACCCCCGGGGAATGATCGCCCGGGATGATCGTGCAGGCAATGGCCGAGTGTACCGGTCTCCCGGTCCCTACGCGGACAGGCCGACGGCCTCCTCGAATACGATCGCGTGCAGTTCCGCCGTGCGGGCCGGCGTGGGGGCATAGCCGCCCGCGATCGTGATCACGAGCGGCAGCCCGCGTGCGCGGCAGGTCTCCAGCACGCAGCGCTCCCGCCGACGGATGCCCCCGTCCGTGAGGGCCAGCCGCCCATAGCGATCGCCGGACGCCGGGTCCACGCCCGCCAGATAGAAGACCACGTCGGGCACGAACCGTCCCAGGATGTCGGCGAGATGCACGCCCAGCCGGTCGAGGTATTCGTCATCGCCGATGCCGTCCGGCAGCCCGATGTCCAGCGTCGAGCGCATCTTGCGCGTCGGGTAGTTGCGCTCGCCGTGCATCGAGAACGTGAAGACGTCGGCGTCGTCCTCGAAGATCGCGGCCGTGCCGTTCCCCTGGTGGACATCGAGGTCGACCACGAGCGCCCGGCGGGCCGCCCCGTCCCGCTGCAGGGTCCGGATCGCGACGGCGACGTCGTTCAGGACGCAGAACCCCTCCCCATGCCCCGCAAAGGCATGGTGAGTGCCGCCGGCCAGATTTCCCGCGATCCCGTCGGCGAGGGCCGCCCGCGTGGCCTCCATCGTGCCCTGCACCGCGAGGCGCGAGCGGCGCCACAGCGCCGGCGACCAGGGCACGCCGATCCTGCGCACGTCGGCCGGGGCCAGGGTTCCCGACGCGAGGCACTCGAGATAGTCCCGCGAATGAACCAGGGCGAGATCCTCGAGCGCGGCTTCGCCGGGCTCGAGCAGGTCGTGCGGCCGCAGGACGCCCGCGCGGAGCAGGCGTTCGTGCAGCAGCGGGTACTTCGCCATCGGGAATGGGTGCGACGGCGGCAGCGGCACGAAATAGCCGGAATGGTAGGCACAGCGCATGTTCGGGTCAGGTTCGCAGAGGGCGCTTCCCCGGGTTCGCCCGCAGCCCGCTTTGCGGGGGCGGTCCGCTTTCCCCGACAATAGCGCACTGCCCACCCATCCAACCGGGAGCGCGCCTTGGCCACCTCACCTGCCGACCTGCCGACGAAGAAGTCCTCCGCCCGTGCCCTGGACCCCCTCGATCTCTACGACGTCCGCGGCCTGCTCACTGAGGAAGAGCGGATGGTGCAGGATTCCGTCGGCCGCATGGTCGACGAGAAGGTCCTGCCGATCATCCAGCGGCACTTCGAGGACCACACGTTCCCGCGCGAGCTGGTCGGCGAACTCGCCGGGCTCGGGCTGCTTGGCAGCTCGCTCGAGGGCTACGGCTGCGCCGGCATGAACGCGGTCAGCTACGGGCTCATCTGCCAGGAACTCGAGCGTGGCGACTCGGGCCTGCGCAGCTTCGTCTCCGTGCAGTCGAGCCTGTGCATGTACCCGATCCACGCCTACGGCAGCGAGGAGCAGAAGCAGCAGTACCTGCCGCGCATGGCGACGGGTGAGCTGATCGGGTGCTTCGGGCTGACCGAACCGCACGGCGGATCGGATCCCGCCAACATGAAGACCCACGCGAAGCGACGGGGTCGCGACTGGGTGATCAACGGCGCCAAGATGTGGATCACCAACTCGCCCATCGCGGATCTCTTCGTGATCTGGGCGAAGTCCGAGGACGGGATCCGTGGCTTCCTCGTCGAGAAGGGGGCGAAGGGTCTCGTGGCCCCCGAGATCGAGAAGAAGTTCTCGCTGCGCGCCTCGATCACCGGGGCGATCTTCCTCGAGGACGTCGTGGTGCCCGAGGAGAACATGCTGCCGGGCAGCGTCTGTGGCATCAAGGCGCCGCTGTCCTGCCTGACGCAGGCGCGCTACGGCATCACCTGGGGCGTGATCGGCGCCGCGCAGGCCTGCCTGGCGCAGGCGCTCGACTATTCACGCACGCGCATCCTCTTCGGGCGCCCGCTCGCCGCGACCCAGACGGTCCAGATCCGCCTCGCCGAGATGGCGCGCGGAATCACGACCGCGCAGCTCCTCTCGCTGCAACTCGGTCGACTCAAGGACGCGGGCGCGATGTCGCCGTCGCACGTGTCGCTCGCCAAATGGAACAACTGTCGGATGGCACTCGACGTCGCCCGCGATGCCCGTGACATCCTGGGTGGCGCGGGCATCAGTGCCGAGTACGTGCCCATCCGCCACGCCCTCAACCTCGAGAGCGTCATCACCTACGAAGGCACGGAAACGATTCACCAGCTCACCATCGGGCGCGAGCTGACCGGCATCAACGCCTTCTAGGGCTTGCGCGCGACGGAGTACTCGACGGTGACGACGGCCTTTACGACCTTCTCCACCGTGCTCGTGTCGTAGCTGCCGTAGTCGGCCGTCTCGGTCGAGTTGGGACGGGTGATCTGGAAGACGCCCTGGGTCGCCGACCGCAACGCGCCGACGGTGACGCCACTGCCGGCTGCGAACTGCTCCGCCCGCAGCTGCGCGTCGCGTGTCGCGGCACCAATGAGGCGAACCTTCACGGGGTTCAGGTCCCTGAAGAAATACTGCGGAGGCCACGAGTTGATGTTGACGCCTTCGCTGATCAGCGTCGAGGCGCCGGCGGCCACGCGACCGACGAGCGCCACGTCGTTCGAGTTGAGTTCGAACGTCCGGTCGAACTCGTAGCCGACGACGCGTCCGGTCTGCGCCCCGCTGGGCCCGATCTCGTACTGCGGTCGTGACGTCACGGGCGACATCGACACGGTTCCACCGGCGCCCGCCGTCGACTCGAGCAGCTTCAGGACGCGCCCGGTGTCCGCCTCGAGCTCCTGGTAGCCGGCCCGCAGGTCGGCGGCGCGGACCGTGACGGTACCGCGCCACGTGGCCGCGTCGGAGACGACCTTTTCCTCGGCGTATCCCTTCACGGTGATCTTGTCGCCCGCGAGCTTGATGCGCTCCAGGCTGCGCGAAACGACGCCGGCAGAAATGACCAGGCCGACGGCCAGCGCCAGCCCCAGCAGCAGGAGGCCGACGGTGGACTGGCCGGACTGGGCGTTCCGGGATCTTCTCGGGTCGGGCATGCTGCGGATTGTCCCCGATCCTGCTGCCTGCGTCAGGCGGCCCGATCAGCAATTTCCGAAACGTCGGGGATCTTTACGGAATGATGGAGAATGCTGCGCCGCAGCGCAATCGAAGTGCCGTCAGTCAATCATAAACCAATGACTTATATGACTTTATTGACCATTGGCACGTTCATTGCTCTGTATTGATCCAAGCCGCGGCAAGTGGTGGTCGCGGCGGACGATGAGCCAGTCTTGACGTTGATAGTTCCGCCGGGGGATGACCGGAAAAACGAAAGACAACAGGACTGCGGTATTGAAGAGACCCCCAACCAAGGGGCACCGAGAACAAGAAGACAAGAAGAAAAAGACTGAGTGCTCCGGAACGGACGACGACCCCGCGCAAGCGGGGTTTTTTTTGTGTCTCGACACACACACGACGCGCGCACCGAGGCCGGCGATGCCCTGGGTCTTTTCGGGTAACCTTGCCCGGTGCCCGACCTGATGCAAAACGCGCACGCGATCGCGGTCCTCGCCTTCACCGTCGTCGCGTTCTTCCTCTTCACCCGCGAGCGTATTCCCATCCCCGTCACGAGCCTCGTCGTGATCGTTGGGCTGGCCCTCGGCTTCCACCTGTTTCCCTACGCGAAGGACGGCGTCGAGATCGGCAGCCGCCAGATCTTCTCGGGGTTCGGCCACGAGGCCCTGGTCGCCATCTGCTCCCTGATGATCCTCGGCCGCGCCCTCATGGTCACGGGTGCGCTCGAGCCCCTCGCCCGGCTCCTCGCGCGCCTGTGGGCCTTCAACCGCCACGTGGCGCTGCTGGCGATGCTGGCGAGCGCGATGGTGCTGAGCGCCTTCGTCAACGACACGCCGGTCGTCGTGGTCCTGATGCCGGTGGTGATCGGACTCGCCATGCGCGCCGGCAACTCGCCCTCCCGGATGCTCATGCCGATGAATTTCGCGGTCGTGATCGGCGGCATGGCGACGACCATCGGCACCTCGACCAACCTGCTGATCGTGTCGCTCGCGCGCGAGCACGGCGTGCACGACATCGACATGTTCGAGTTCACGCCGCTGGTCATCGGCCCGGCGATCCTTGCCCTGCTCTACCTCTGGCTGGTGGCACCGCGGCTGCTCGCAGAGCGCCCGAATCCTCTGGCCGGGATGGCGCCCCGCCGCTTCGAGGCCATCCTGTACGTCGGTCCGCGCAGCCGTGCGCGCGGCAAGACGATCTCGAAGGTGCGACGCTGGACCGGCAACAAGATGACGGTGCAGCGGGTACAGCGCAGCGGCGAAGCCCTGCGCCCGAGCGACGCGCTCGTCCTGCTCGAGGGCGATCGTCTCCTCGTGACCGACACGTCCGCCTACCTGAAGGAATACGAGCAGGCACTCGGCGCAACGCTCTACGACGCCGGCAGCGTCGGCAGCCTGCCACCGCACCAGCACCCGTTGAATGCCGAGGACCAGCAGCTCGTCGAGGTCGTGGTCACGGAGGAGTCGCCGCTGCATCGTCGGAACCTGCGCGAAACGCGCTTTGCGGAACGCTTCCGGGTGGTGATCCTGGCGATGTACCGCCCCGCGGACGAGGCCTCGCTGGCCGGCGAGATTCCGGACCGTCAGCTCCGCTCGGGCGACGTGTTGCTGGTGCAGGGCCCCACCGAGCGGATCGCGGCGCTCAAGCACGAGGCAGGGTTGCTGGTGCTCGACGGCACCCTGGACCTGCCGCGCACGCGGAAGGCGCCGGTGGCCGTCGCGATCATGGCCGGGGTCGTCCTGCTGGCGGCCCTGGGGGTGCTGCCGATCGCAATGTCGGCGCTGCTCGGCGTCCTCGCGCTCATCGTGACGGGCTGCCTCAAGTTCGAGGGCATGGGCCGTGGCATCAGCGCCGACGTCGTGCTCGTCGTCGTCGCCAGCCTCGCGCTGGGCCGCTCCCTCACCGCCACGGGCGGTGCCGAACTGATGGCGGGCACGTTCATGTCGGTGGCCGGCGGGCTCTCCACCCAGGCCGTCCTCGCGGCAGTGATGGTCTTCCTGGGCATCCTCACGAACTTCGTCTCGAACAACGCGGCGGCGGCGGTCGGCACGCCGGTGGCGCTCGCGATTGCCCAGCAGATCGGCGCGCCGCCCGAGCCGTTCGTACTGGCCGCCATCGTGGGCTGCAACCTCTCGTTTGCAACGCCGATGGGCTACCAGACGAACGTCCTGATCATGCAGCCCGGTGGCTACGTGTTCCGTGATTTCGTGCGCGTGGGCGGGCCGCTGGTGCTGCTGATGATCGCAGCGTTCTCGTTCGAGCTGACGCGGGCCTATCCCATTTAGGACTCAGGTGGCCGGCAGGGGAATCGGCTCGATCTCGCAGCCGATCACCTCACGGGTCCGCGGGTCCAGAATCGGCTTGCCGCAATTGAGTCGGCCCGCGAGCCGCGCCTTGCGCAGGAGGGAGGTGTCGGGTCGCAGGCGCCGCAGTTCCATGATCCCTTGCGCATCGCGAAGCAGGGCGGTCACCAGGGGCGTCGAACCCTCGGCGCCCGGTTCCACCTCGGGAAACAGCAATGCGATGACCTCGGCCTGCATGAGGAACCCTCGAGCCTGCGGAACTGCGTGCAGAACATGAAGCAAGCGGCATGCCAGCACGGGGACGCGTCGAACCGGGACGCACCGCGCAGGCTGCGTGACGATTCCTGTCAGTCGGGGACCGCTCCGTGTCGGGGTGTGACGCACGCAGCCGGCGGGTGCACGCCCGGCGCATCAATGTGCCCTGTCGCGCCGTCGCATTAAGTAAACTTCCCCGCCACGAACAACTCCGGGCGTCTTCACCATGAGTCCCACAGCGTCCCTCCCCGAAATCATTGCGCATCGCGGCAACGCCGCCGAGTTCCCCGAGAACACGCTTCCGGCGCTCGAATCCGCCGTCGAACTCGGGGTGAAGTTCCTCGAGTTCGACGTGCAGCTGACCAGCGACATGGTGCCGGTGCTTTTCCACGACGCCGATCTCGCCCGTGTCGCGAGACGACCCGACAGCGTGCACGACCTGACCTGGACAATCCTGTCGGAGATTCCGGTCGGGGAGATCGCACGACTCGGTCATCGCCACGCGTTCACCTGTGCGCCGTCGCTCGCACAGACCGTCGACGCCCTCGCGAACTGGGACGGTGTCACGGCATTCGTCGAGATCAAGCGCTCGAGCATCCGGAAGTTCGGGCGTGAAATCGTCCTGCGGCGGATCACCGACATCCTGCGGCCCGTGATGGATCGCTGCGTGCTGATCTCGTTCGATCTCGTGAGCGTGAAGATCCTGCGTGCGATGACGGGGGCCCGCATCGGCTGGGTGCTGCCGGACTACGCCGAGGCGACGCAGGCGGAGGCGGCAGCGCTGGCGCCCGAGTTCCTGTTCTCGAATCTCGAACGCCTGCCGACACACGTCGAGCCACTGTGGACCGGACCGTGGGAATGGGCCCTGTACGAAGTCCGCGACCTGAGGACGGCCCGCGAGTGTCAGGCGCGCGGTGCGCGATTCGTCGAGACGATGGCGGTCCGCGGCCTGAGCAAGGCATTTGAGGACAACCGGCACACATGGTGAGTGAGCGGCCCGCACCGGGCATCGTCCTCGCACTCGACCAGGGCAGCCACGCCAGCCGCGCGGTCGTCTTCGACGCGTCGGGATCCGAACTCGCGCACGCCCACGTGCCCGTCACGACGCGGCGCGAGGGCCATGACCGCGTCGAACACGACCCGGAGGAGATCGTCCGCTCACTGCGGCTGGCCGCCGAGGACGCCCTGGAGGCGGCCGGGATGCACGGCCGGCAGGCCGTTGCCGCCGGGCTCGCGACGCAGCGCTCGACGATCGTGTGCTGGGATCGGGCGAGCGGGCGCGCACTGAGCGAGGCCATCTCGTGGCAGGACCGCCGCAACGCCGACTGGCTGGCGCGTCTCCGGCCGGCGGCCCGGCGCGTCCGCGAGATCACCGGCCTGCCCCTCTCCCCGCACTACGGGGCGAGCAAGCTGCGCTGGTGTCTCGAACACCTGCCCGATGTCCGTCGCGCCATGGCCGGGGCTGCCGCTGTCGCCGGTCCCTTGTCGAGCTTTCTGACGCACCGCCTGGCGCGGGAGCGTCCCTGCGTCGCCGATCCGGCCAACGCGTCGCGGACCCTGCTGTTCGACCCGACGGCGCTCGACTGGTCGATCGAGCTGCTGGATCTGTTCGGTATCCCGCGTGCAGTGCTTCCAGCCTGCGTGCCGACGCGTCACGCGTTCGGCCACCTCGTCGCCGGCGGAAGCGACGTACCGCTCGTGGCATGCACGGGCGACCAGTCGGCCGCCGCCTTCGCCTTCGGCCAGCCGTCGGCCGACACCGCTCTGGTCAACGTGGGGACGGGCGCATTCATCCAGCGCGTGGTGCCCGACGGCGCTCCCCTGCCGGACGGCCTGCTGCGCAGCGTGCTCTACGCCGACACGGCAGCCACGGTCCACAGCCACGAGGGCACCGTCAACGGGGCTGCGGCCGCCCTCGACTGGCTGCGCGGCCACGTGGCCCTTGATGTCGATCGCGCGCTCGCCCGCCTGCCAGCCGCGCGAACCGCCGGAGCGGAACCGCCATTGTTCATGAACGGCGTCGGCGGTCTCGGCGCCCCGTTCTGGATCGCGGACTTTCCCGTCGAGTTCGTGGGCGACGGCAGCGACGACGACCGCCTCGTCGCGGTGATCGAAAGCATCGTCTTCCTGCTGCACGTGAACCTCGAGGCGCTGCGACGATCGGCGACGCTCGATCGCATCCGCATCACGGGCGGCCTTGCCCGTTGCGACTATCTCTGTCGCGCCCTGGCCGACCTCAGCGGCCTCGTCGTCGAGCGGTACCTGCTCGGTGAAGCGACCGCGCGCGGTGTCGCTTTCCTGGCGGCCGGTGCACCCGCATCGTGGTCCGCGGTGGCGGTCGAGTGCAGCTTCGCGCCATGCGGAGACGCCGTGCTCGCCGCGCGCTATGCACGCTGGCGCGGCGAGATGGCGCGGCGCGGCGCATCGACCTAGCGATACCCGGCTCGCCACGCCGGCGGGCCACGGCTCTAACCGGCGCTCGCTGGCGGAGACCACGGCCAGGGTGCCGAACGGAAGCGGTCGTCAGGCGGCTCCGAGCGTCGCGCAGACCTCCCGCTCGATCCAGGTGCTGCCGCGTTGCGCGTCGTAGAAGCCGCAATGCCCGCCGAGCTCGGTGCAGGTGACGGACAGCGCGGGCGGACGCGCCAGCCGCGCAAGGTCCGACGCCGGGATGATCGGGTCGTCGGCCGCCGAGATGATCCGCGTCGGATTCGCGAGACTCGCGAGTGCGTCGTCGACGATCGCGTAACCGCGCAGGTATTCCGCGAGGGACGGATAGCCCCCGTAGACGCGGACGAGGTGGTCGGTCATGTCCGTGAGATTGGTGAGCGCCAGCGCGTCGGTGAGGTCGTAGCGCCGGGGCCACGCCGCCTGCTTCGTGCGTAACGAACGCTTCCACTTCCAGACGAAGTAGTTGCGGTACAGGGCCCAGCCGCGCTCGAGTCGCACCAGGGTGTGCCCGGGGTCGAGCACGGGACAGATCGCGACGACCTGTTCGAGGCGCAGGCCTGCCTGCGCGGCGCGGGCGCCGACACGCAGGAAGAAGTTTCCGCCGAGCGAGAATCCGACGAGGTTCATTCCTCGGTCGGGCTCCATCTCCTGCAGTCGCCGGACGGCGCCGACGACCTCGCGGATGCGGCAGGAGTGGAAGATCTCCTCGTTGAGATGATGACTGTCGCCGTGATCGCGCAGGTTCAGGCGAACGACGTCGAAACCCCGGTCGAGCAGGAACTGCCCGAGCGACAGCACGTAGAGGGAGTCGGCGCTGCCCTCCCAGCCGTGGAGCAGCACGGCCATGCGCGTGGCAGGCGGACGACCGATCGTCGCCTGCGTCGCCCGGTGAGCGAGCAGCCGGACGCCTTCGCCGCAATCGAGAATTTCGTCCCGGGAAACCTCGAGCAGTATCCGGCAACGCCGCTCGACGCCCGGCCGGCGGAAGGGCAGGCTCGGAAAGATCGACTGGGCGTGCGGATTGGCGAGCCATGCCGGCGGACGGAACGCGCCGGACATCGATTCCAGGGCGGCCCCGCTCACCGTCGTGCCAGCGCCTCCCTGCGCATCTCCGTCATCATTCGCCCGGCACGAGGCGGAACTCGACGCGGTTGTTCCGGGCCGCGACCGCATTCCACTCACCGGCGGTGCTGCCCTCTCCCTGCTCCGGATATGCCACCGGGTTGCGCCGGCCTGCACTCACCGTATCGACCGTGATCGCGCCACCGGTCCGCTGGCGCAACGTGGCAGCGAAGTTCGCAAAACCGACGGACTGGCGTTGAGCCGGCGAAAGCGTGTCCTCGAAAGGATTACCGACGAGATCGCACTTCTGCGAGGGCAGGGCCGCATCGGCCACCGCGAACCCTTCGCCGGCGTTGCCCGTCAGGCAGAAGTCTCCGATGTAGTTCTCGACGACGATGCTGCCCCGGAAGCGCTGCGCCTCGAGCGTGGCGGCAATCCCGCGCAGGCGCTCGAGCCGGGCATTCGCGAACGGCGTCTCGCCGTAGGGGACGTACTCCACGGCCAGCGGTCCCGCCGGCGGGGACAGGCCTTCGTCCGCGGTGGGCGCCGGACCGGCAGCGGCCTGGACCGGCAGCGCTGCGGCGACCGCAGCGGCGGCGGCCACCTTGCCGCGGGATTCCTCGAGTTCCCGCGCCAGCTGCCCGTGGCTCTCGATCGCCTGCCAGTAGAGGACGCCCAGGATCGCCGCCGGCACGGCCGCGAGCATCGCGGTCAGGGTCACCGGCCACCAGGGGACCGGCGGCGTGGCGGGCGGCAGGGGCTCGACCACGGCGGGGACGGGTACCCGGCTGATGCCCTCCTTGATCTCGCTGCTCATGCGGCGCGCGAACGCCTCGAACGTCGCCAGCATGAACCGCCGCTGCTCGGCGAGCTGGTCTTTCACCAGCTGCTGCACGGACTGGCGCAGGCTGGCCTGCAGTTCCGAGAACGCGCTCGCCGGTACCGCCCAGCCGGCCGCCGGCGCCGTCTCCGGCAGGGCGCGGTCTTCGGCGGGCGCAGTTCCGGCTTCCCGCTCCATGGCGGCCGCCGCCGCCGCCCGGGCGTCGAACAGGGCGGAGCGCTGCTGCCGTCGATCCGGCAACAGGTGCAACTGGTAGAGCACCCGGGACACGTCGACCGGGCGCACCGTCTTCGGCAGCACGCCCACGGCACCGAGCGCCCGGGCCTGGCTGACGTACAACTCGCCTTCCTGCGACGTGTACATCATCAGCGGGATCGTCGCCGTCTGCGGATCGCCCTTGATGAGCTGTACGGCCTGGAAACCGTCCATGCCCGGCATGAGGTGATCCATGAAGATCACGTCCGGGCGGTTCTGCTGCAGGTACTCGAGCGCCTGTTCCGCGGACTCGGCCGTATCCACGGCGAGGCCATGCTGCTCGAGCATACGGCTCAGGATCACCCGGGCCGAGCGCGAATCATCCACGATCAGGGCCCGCTTGCCCGTCGTCATTCCCTGTATCCCCAAGGACAGCGGCCGGATTACCGCCACGAGTACCGGCTTTCTACCTTGATCCGGCCTGCAAGCCAATCCCGGCAAACGCCTCTATAGCCTACCGGAGGGCCCGGCGTATGCTCTCATCACGCATCAGAAGCACAATGGAGGCATCAAATGCCCTATACGACGGCGGATATCCGCAACATTGCCCTCGTGGGCCAGGCAGGCGCGGGCAAGACGCTGCTGGCCGAGGCCTTGCTCGCGCAGTCCGGAGCCATCCGGTCCAAGGGGTCGCTTGCCCGAGGCACGACGGTCTGCGACTTCGATCCGCAGGAAAAGGCGTTGTTGCATTCACTCGACGCGGCGATCTGCGGCTTCGAGACAGAAGGCCGCCGGGTCAACATCATCGACACGCCGGGGTACCCCGATTTCCTGGGCCGCAGCCTCGTAGCACTCGAGGCCGTGGAGACCGCCGTGATCGTCGTGAGCGCGGTGAACGGCGTCGAGCCCATGACCCGGCGCATGATGGAGTTCGCGAAGGCGCGCGGCCTCTGCCGCATGATCGTGGTCAACAAGATCGACAGTCGCGAAGCGCGCACGGAGGAGGTCCTCGAAGAAATCCGCGAGATCTTCGGCAAGGCCTGCCTGCCGCTCAACCTGCCTGCCGAGGACGGCCAGTCGATCGTCGACTGCTTCTTCCAGCCACACGGCAAGAAGGCCGATTTTTCCACCGTCGAGGCGGCCCACACCGAGATCATCGACCAGGTGGTCGAGGTCGACGAGGAACTCATGGCGCTCTACCTCGAGCAGGGCGAGGAGCTGTCCCCGGACCAGCTCCACGACCCGTTCGAGCAGGCACTGCGCGAGGACCACCTGGTGCCGATCTGCTTCTGCTCGGCGGAAACGGGGGCCGGCATCCCTGAGCTGATGGACGTGCTGCTGCGTCTCGCGCCGAATCCGACGGAGGGAAACCCGCCGCCGTTCCTCAAGGGCGAGGGCGCGAACGCGGTCCGCGTCGAGATCTCCCCGGATCCGTCGAAACACGTCATCGCACACGTGTTCAAGGTCACGATCGACCCGTTCGTCGGCAAGCTTGGCATCTTCCGCGTGCACCAGGGCACCGTGCAGGCCGGGTCGCAACTGCTGGTCGGGGACGGCCGCAAGCCCATCAAGATCGCCCACCTTTACCAGCTGCAGGGAAAGGAGCATGCGGAGATCCCCCAGGCAATCCCCGGTGACATCTGCGCCGTCCCCAAGATCGACGAACTGCACTTCGACGCCGTGCTGCACGACTCCCACGACGAGGACCACCATCACCTCAAGTCGGTCTCGTTCCCGCCGCCGATGCTCGGGCTCGCCATCCACGCCGAGAAGCGGGGCGACGAGCAAAAGCTGTCGGAGTCCCTGCATCGGCTGCTGGCCGAGGATCCGTGCGTGCGCGTCGAGCACCACAACGCGCAGAACGAGACGGTGCTGTACGGCCTCGGCGACCTGCACCTCAAGGTGATGCTCCAGCGCATGACCGAGCGTTACGGCGTCCCCGTGAAGACGAGCCCGCCGAGCATTCCCTACCGGGAGACCATCACGCGGCCGGCGGAAGGTCACCATCGGCACAAGAAGCAGACGGGTGGCGCCGGGCAGTTCGGCGAGGTGTACCTGCGCGTCGAACCACTCGAGCGCGGCGCAGGCTTCGAGTTCGTGGACGACGTCGTGGGCGGCGCGATCCCGGGCCAGTTCATCCCCGCCGTCGAAAAGGGCGTGCGGCAGATCCTGGGTGCGGGCGCCATCGCGGGCTTCGAGCTTCAGGACGTCCGCGTGAGCGTCTACGACGGCAAGCATCACCCGGTCGACTCCAAGGAAGTCGCCTTCGTGGCAGCAGGAAAAAAAGCGTTCATCACCGCGATCCGCGAGGCGGCACCGATCGTGCTCGAACCCATCGTGCGCGTCGCGATCAATACGCCCTTCTCGGCGATCGGCGACGTCACCAGCGACCTGGCGACGCGGCGCGCGCGCATCAGCGGTCAGGACACCTTGCCCGGCGGCCGCGCGGAGATCGCGGCACTGGTGCCGCTCGCGGAACTGCAGGACTACCTGTCGCGGCTCAAGGCGATCACCGGCGGCGAGGGCACCTACACGATGGACCTGAGCCACTACGATCCGGTGCCGGCGCGTCGGCAACAGGAACTGATGGGAGAGTTCAAGCCCCAGGAGGAGGCGGACTGACGCGACGGGCGGGCCACGACGCATGTACGCGTTCGTTCACATCGACAAGACCGCGGGACGGACGGTCCGGGCCGTCCTGCGGATGTCGTTCGGCGCGGGCCATTGCGAGATCCGCACGCCGTATTCTCGCCGTCCGAGCGACCCGAACGACCGCAGCGTGTACGTCACGGCCGGCGACCTGCACCGGGTGCGGCGGATCTACCGCCACCTGCGCGGGATCGCCGGGCACAACGTGAAACCCTATTCCGACCTCGACGCCGAGTGCCCGGACATCCGCTACCTGACGTTCATGCGCGATCCTGTACGTCGCTACCTGTCGCACTACAAGAACAAGGCCGGCCACTACAGCCGGGCGGACTTCGATCGCTGGGCCGCCGCCCGCTGGACGCACGACTTCCAGACCAGGACGCTGGCCGGCGAGGCGAGCGCCCAGAAGGCCATCGATCTGCTGGCGAGCCGCATCGGGTTCGTCGGACTGACGGAGACGTTCGACGAATCGCTGCTGATGCTGGGCCAGTGGCTGGACGAAGCGGATTTCCGGCCCGAGTACCGCCCGGTCAACCGCCTGGTGGACAAGCAGCGCGAGCAGGACACGGCGCGCGAACAGGCGGACCTGAGCTACCTCGACGCGCCCGAGGTCCGCGACCGCCTCAGGGAAGTCAACTCACTCGACCAGCAGGTCTACGACTTCGCCGTTCGCGAGATCTACGCGCGGCAGCGACAGGTGTACCGCGGCGATCTCGAGGCCGATACGGCGGCGTTGCGGCTGCGCAATCTCCAGCTGACCGACTGGCGCGAGCCGCTCGGCAGCCGGCTGCTGCGCAACTGGGTCTACAAGCCGGCCCTGCTCATGCATCTGGTGTAAGACGCATCCGCGGCCGGGGGCACGCGTCGCCCCTCGCGCCGCGCCTACCGGTTCACGACTCCTGGTCGTTCCCGTCCGCTCCAGGAACCCTCGCCTCCAGGCCGATTCGCTGGCGCAGTCGGCGCCACAGTCGCCGCCAAGGCACATCACGCGTGGTCGGATTCGCATGGGGCCAGGGGCGGTCGGGGATGGGCGCACCGAGAAAATCGCACAGCCGCTGCCACCCCGGTTCCCGTGTCGGATCGAGTTCCATGTACTGGCCGGGACGTGTACGGAAGAAGTCCCGCACGGCCGCATTGTGCGCCCGGTACGCGTCCAGCCAGGCCTGGCGGCTCTGCGCGTCGCGCGCAGGGTTCGCGTGCTCGCCGAACATCCACAGTCGCATGGGCCGGATGCGCCGGTTACGGAAGAATCGCACGCAACTCTCGATCCAGGCCGCTTCGTCGCGAACCGTCAGGATGTAGCGGGCGTCCGGATACAGTTCATAGATCTGGCGCCAGATGTGGAAGTACGGGTTGTCCGTGAACGCGTCGAACAGGTCGAAGGTCGGCAGCCGGTAATCGCCGGCATCGATCCGCTGGATGAGCGTTGCACCGTCGTCGGCGCCGGGATAGCTGCCGAGCTTGTCGCCGTTGACGGTGTGGTATCCGAGCATACGCAGCGCGTCGTAGAGCGTGGTCGTACCCGTCTTGTAGAACCCGATGCCGAAGATCTTTCCGTCATGCTGGGCCATGCTGGCTCCCGTGCTCAACCGCGCCCGCCGGCCAGGCCCTGCACCTCGTCCGCCAGCGCGAGCAGCTCGCGGCGGACGGCGGCGCGCTGGCCGGGCGTGAGTGTCGCGTCAAGGGCGGCGAACAGGTCCGCCAGGGAATCGCGCCGTGATTCGAACGCAGCCCGGTAGCGAGGCGTCCAGAGATCGTCGGGCCGCGCGACCAGGACGAACATGCGCGACTCGAACTCCGCGCCACGGCTCCGTATCGCGAGCGCATCGGCCAGCGCATCGCGCCACACGCGACGATTCTCGCGCCATTCCACCATGAACGAAGGGGAGACCGCCACGTGCTCGCGGACCAGCGCGCGCTGCCCGGGACTCAGCGCACCGGTGAACCGCTCGACGGCTCGACGCAGCGACTTCTCGCGACGCGACTGTCGCCTCGACGGAGTCCGGTCCTCGAATTCGCGCCAGGCCTCCTCGTCCTGCCGCTCGAGGTTCGCCAGCAGTTCCTCGACCTGCGCGTTCGTGAAGGTCGCCGCCAGCGACGTATAGCCGGGCGCTGCCTGCTCGAAGATGTCGCGCCAGTACTCCTCGGTCCGGCGGGCCGCCGACAGCCAGTCATCGCGTGGCGCGCCGTTGCCGATCGAGTCCGCCATCTCCCGCAGGAACGCCGCGTACCGCTCGAGTTCCGACTCCCGGTGCCACTCGAGATTGCCGGCAAGAGTGCGCTTGAGCATCGTCGCCTGCGCCGGGTCGAGCGTCACCAGGCCTTCGATGTAGAAGCCGACGACCGTGTCGAGCCGCGGGTACACGAGCCCGAGCCCGCACCCCGCGAGGCCGAATGCGATTGCGAGGGTCGCAAGCCAGCGGGACGCGGCGCGAAGCATTGGTGACGGTTGCCGGTCTCGCCTCGACATGGTTCACGGGCTCCCGGGCGTGCCCGGTGGATCGGGGATGCCGATGGCTTCGACGAGTTCCGGCCCCTGGTTTCGGGCGTCGTTCACTCGACGGCTCACCGGTACAGCCATCAGCCCGGGATCGCAGGGAGCGAGCAGCCGTTCGAGCCGCGCGGTCGCGGCGTTGCCGGGGTCCAGCCACTGCGCATGGTCGCCCGGCGGCACGATGACGGGCATGCGGTCGTGCACGTGGGCGACCGAGGCCACCGGGCTCGTGGTCACGATGCAGCAGGATTCCAGTTCTTCGCCCGTCAGCGGGTCGCGCCAGTGCTCCCAGAGCCCGGCCATGCCGAAGGGCTCACCGCTGCCCAGGGAAATGAAGTACGGCTGCTTGACGGCCCCGGAACGCTGCCACTCGTAGTAGCCGTCGGCGAGGACCAGGCAACGGCGACGGCGATAGGCGCTGCGGAACGAGGGCTTCTCGCCGAGTGTTTCCGCCCGGGCGTTGATCATGCGCGCGCCGATCGCCTTGTCCTTCGCCCAGGACGGCACGAGGCCCCAGTAGAGCATCGCGACCTGTCGCGGGCCGCCCGTTTCGCGGATCGTCGCCACAAACCGGGTCGGCGCGATGTTGTAGCACGGCTCGATATCCGCTGCGTCCGCGACCCCGAAGAGCCGGGTCACGGCCTCGTGCGGAGAATAGAAGGCGAATCGGCCGCACATCGTCTACTCGCGGGTCCCGGTGCCCTTCTCCATCAACCATACGCAGGCCGTGAACAGCAGGACGACCGCGAGCACCATCAGGCCGAAGGACAGGCCGAGGTTCACGTCCGAGGTCCCGAGGAAGCCGAAGCGGAACGCGTTCACCATGTACAGGATCGGATTGGCCCGCGAAACGTGCTGTGCCCACTCAGGCAGCATCATGATCGAGTAGAACACGCCGCCGAGGTAGGTCATCGGCGTCAGGATGAAGGTCGGTACGAAGCTGATCTGGTCGAAGTTCTTGGCGAAGACCGCGTTGATGAAGCCGAGCAGCGCGAAGGCGATGGCCGTGAGCAGCACGGCGGCGAGCACCACGAATACGTGCTGCACGTGCAGGCGGGTGAAGAACAAGGCGATCAGCGTGACGACGAGCCCGACGAGCAGGCCGCGGAGCACGCCGCCCGTGACGTAGCCGGTCACGATCAGCCAGTTCGGCAGCGGCGCGACGAGCAGCTCCTCGATGTGGCGCCCGAACTTCGCGCCGAAGAACGAGGACACGACGTTGCCGTAGCTGTTGGTGATCACCGACATCATGATGAGCCCGGGCGCGATGTACTGCATGTACGTCACGCCGCCCATGTCCCCGATGCGGCGGCCGATCAGGCTGCCGAAGATGATGAAGTAGAGGGTCGCCGTGATCGCGGGCGGCACCAGGGTCTGGCCCCAGATGCGGACGATCCGGCTGAACTCCCGGATGACGATGGTGCGGAAGCCCACCCAGCGATGTCCGCTCGCGACGGGAGCGGCGGCGGCCAAGCCCGCGCCCCCCCCACCGGGGTGTGCGGTCATGCGGTGGTCCTCGACTGCACGGCACCGGTCTCGACATTCCGGCCCTCCACGAGCCGCATGAAGAGTTCCTCGAGACGGTTCGCCTTGTTGCGCATGCTGACGACTTCCGCGCCGCTGACGCTCAGCGCCGCGAAGATCGCGTTGAGGTTCTGTTGCTTGGTCACTTCCACCTCGATCGAACCGTCCGCCGTGAGCTTCATGGAATAGGCGGGCAGCGACGGCAGTTCCGCCAGCGGATGCCGGAGATTGAGAACGAAGGTCTCGCTGTGCAGCTTGCGCAGCACCGTCGCCATCCTGTCGTGCTCGATGATGCGGCCGTGATCGATGATCGCGATGTGGCGGCAGAGGTTCTCCGCCTCCTCCAGGTAGTGCGTGGTCAGGATGATCGTGGTGCCGTCGTCGTTGAGCTTGCGCAGGAAATCCCACATCGAGCGGCGCACCTCGATGTCGACGCCGGCCGTCGGCTCGTCGAGGATCAGCAGGCGTGGCTCGTGAATCAGCGCGCGCGCGATCATGAGGCGCCGCTTCATGCCGCCGGACAGCGTGCGCGAGACCGCGTCGCGCTTGTCCCAGAGGTGGAGCCGTCGCAACCACACCTCCATGCGCTCACGCGCGAGGCTGCGCGGGATGCCGTAGAAGCCTGCCTGGTTGACGAGGATCGTCGAGACCTTCTCGAACTGGTTGAAGTTGATCTCCTGCGGCACCAGGCCGATGCAGGCCTTGGCGGACTCGAGGTCCGTGTCGATGTCGTGGCCGAAGACCAGCGCCTTGCCGGAGGTCTTGGTGACGAGCGAAGCGACGATTCCGATCGCGGTGGTCTTGCCGGCACCGTTCGGACCGAGCAGCGCGAAAAAATCACCTTGCTCGACGTCGAGGTCGATGCCCTTCAAGGCCTGCACGCCGTTCCGGTAGGTTTTCGCCAGCTGGCGCAGCGAGAGGGCTTTCATGCACGTCGGCCGGGAACGGGGGGACCGCAGGGTAATGCGAGCGGCGGGTGGCAGCAAGGAAGTCAGCGCCGCAGTCGGCGTCGTGCCGCCGGTTCGGCCGCAGGCGACGCGAAATCACTCGCGCCGAACAGGCACAGGCCGAAGCAGTGCGCCCACTGCAGAGCGGCCGGCGAGCCACCGCGCGCGGCGTGCGAGAGCACCGACCAGAATCGTTCGTGGGCCGGCCACCGTGGGCAGATCAGCCCTGGACGCAGGGCGAGTTCGGCGACCTCGGAGGGCCGGGCGTCGGCCAGCAGCGACTGCGCGCGCCGCGGGAGCCCCAGCACGAGTTCTGAGGCAAGTGGCGAGGTGATCACCAGTTGCCTCGCCAGGAATGCCACCTGGTGCGCGAACGAAGCGAGGCGGCCCGGCAGGACGTCGTGCTGCAGGCCGCGGTCGCCGTCCTCGACGCGGTCGAGCGCCGGAACCGGCAGCGAGGCGGGCAGGACCAGGTCGAAGAAGGCAAACGGCGAAGCGGCGATCCGTGCCCGACTCGACGGATCGATCCCGGCGAGGCACCGTCGGACGGCCGGCGACCAGCCGAACCGTGGATCGTCCTGAAGTCCGGGATCGAGCCCCAGATCGAGATACTGCCGGTTGAGGTCGGCCAGATCGCGACGAAGGCTGGGCGGCAGGACCCCGTCGCACGAGGGGCTCTCCAATGTCGACACTGGCTTCTGGCTCACGCCTGGCATGGTGGTGACTCCAAATATGGTCGGTTCGGACCATATAAGCTTATAGACTTACATATATGGTCCTGTTAGACCATATGTGGTGAAAACTAACAGAAACAGGGGAGCCACCGATGCGTCTGACCGACTGCCGCTACGACCGGGACCGTCAACGGCTTGCCGTTGCCTACCGGCTGATCAGCCACGAGGCCCGTACCCAGACCATCCTGCAGTGCACCGGGCTATCGGGCGACCGGGTCCGCAAGCTCTTCCGTGAGTACGTCAAGGGTCAGCCCCTGCGACCGGTCCGCCGGCGCCGCGGCAAGTCGCCCCGCCAGATGTCCTTCTTCCGGCGCAGCCCGACACACGAGATGCAGGCCGCCGCGCTCGGCGCGATGCTGAAGCAGTGCGGACTGCTCGGCCGGCCCCAGGCACTCTACCGCCCCGACCTCGACGACGTTTCACGTCTCTGCGACGTGTACGAGACCTTCTGCTCGCTCTGTCCGGCCACGGTCATCACCTTCGAGCATGCCTGGTACCTGTTGCAGGTGCTCGCGCGCGTCGACGAGTTCGTGCTGGCGCATTGCCTGGACTGCCGGGCGCTGTGGATCCGGGATAACCTGGACCTCCTCCCGGACAACTGCGTCAGCTGTCGGTCCGGGACGCCGCCGGGTTAGAGGCCGGCGATTGCTAGACTGCGCTCCCCCTGCAACGGCAAGCCTCGTGCGCACACCGAACATCTTCTCGGGACCCTACCTCGACCGGGCCGCTCACCTGCGCAAGGACTCGGCGCAGGTGAACGCCGCCCTGGCGGACCCTCGATCGCTCATCGTCCCGCTGTGGCGGGCCCGGAACCTCGTACAGCGCGAGCTGCAGCGCTGCGCCGCCGGATTCATCCCGGTCACGCACCCGATCCGAGGCGAGATCGGCGACGAGGAGCTGGTACTGCTCGGGCGCTTCCAGGGACGCTTCTGCTTCGCCGCGGAACTCGCCGGCAACGCGCCGCCGTCGCTGGGGCCGGGCTCGACGTTCGAGGACCTGCGGGGTACGGGCGGCCTGCTGACGGCAGACGAGGCGGGCGTGCTCGCGTACGCGCGCGCCATGATCCTCTGGCGCCAGCGGCACCGGTTCTGTGGCACCTGTGGCTCACCCGCGGCCAGCGGGAGCGCCGGGCACGTCATGAAGTGCACGAATCCCACCTGCGGCGCCGAGCACTTTCCCCGCCTGGATCCCGCGATCATCGTGCTCGTCACGGACGGCGAACGCGCCCTCCTGGGACGCCAGGCTGCCTGGCCCGAGGGTCGCTACTCGACCATCGCCGGGTTCGTCGAGCCTGGTGAAAGCCTGGAGGATGCCGTCGCCCGCGAAGTGCTGGAAGAGACGGGCGTCACCGTGACCGATCCCGTCTATCACTCCTCGCAACCCTGGCCGTTCCCGTCGTCGCTGATGATCGGATTCACGGCTTTTGCCGCCGGCGATGCCGAACCCCGGGCCGACGACGAACTCGAGGACGTCCGCTGGTTCAGCCGCGAGGACATCGCCGCGGGCGTTCCGGGGCTGCCTCCGCCACAGTCCGTCTCGTTCCGCCTCATCGAGGACTGGTACGACGCCGGGACGTCCCTGCCGCTGCGCCAGACCCAGGGGTTGAAGCCCTGGGACGCCCGCTGAGGGCGGCGCGCCCCTCGTGGCACTCGAGGTCGCGTTCGTGCTGGTGGCGGCGTTCGGCGCCGGCGTCGTCGATGCCATGGCCGGGGGCGGCGGCCTCATCCAGTTACCCGCGCTGTTCGCCGCCTATCCTGCGATTCCGCACCCCACGCTCCTCGGCACAGGCAAGCTGGCCGGTTTCGCAGGCACGACGAGCGCCGTCTTCCGGTTCCTTCGCCACGTACGGATCGACTGGCGACTGGTCCTGCCCGCCGCCGCGGCTGCCTTCGTCGCCGCACTCGCCGGCGCATGGATCTCGACCCGCATTGCACCCGACCGGTTCCGCGCCATGGTGCCCGTGCTGCTGACGATCGTCCTGGCCTACACCCTGCTGCATCGCGACTTCGGACTCGAGCATCGTCCGCGCGGACAGGGTCACCGCGGTCGGGCACTCGGGGCCGCCGGCGCCGGGATCATCGGGCTGTACGACGGCTTCTTCGGCCCGGGCACCGGCAGTTTCCTCGTCTTCCTGTTCGTGCGCGGGTTCGGCCTGGACTTCCTTCACGCATCTGCCTCGGCGAAGGTCGTGAATGCCGCCGCGAACGTCGCGGCCATCATCCTCTTCGGCCTGACGGGAAACCTGATGTGGCTGCTGGGCCTCGCCATGGCCGTCTGCAACGTGACCGGCGCACAGGTGGGCAGCCACATTGCGATCCGGCGGGGCAGCGGTTTCGTCCGTGCCGTCTTCCTGGTCGTCGTCGGTTCGCTGATCGCCAAGACCGCCTGGGACGCGCTCCGCGCGGTCACCTGATTGTGGCCGCACGGACGATCCGGCAGGATCAGCGCATCGGCCGCACCGCCCACGTCTCGACAGGTACTCCATGGACGTTTCGATCCAGTCGCTGCTGAGCATTGCACTCGGGGTCGGACTCGCCGCGGCCACCGGCTTCCGCATCTTCGTGCCGCTGCTGATCGCCGGACTCGCCGCGCGGGTCGGTTACCTGCCGCTCGGGGATGGGTTCCAGTGGCTGTCGAGCACGCCGGCCCTGCTCACACTCGGGACCGCGGCCGTGTTCGAGACGCTCGCCTACTACATTCCCGGAGTCGACCACGTTCTGGACGTCGTCGCGAGTCCCGCCACGCTCGCGGCCGGTGCCGTGGCCAGCGCCGCGGTCATGACCGACATTCCACCCGCCGTGATGTGGCCGGTGGCCATCATCGCGGGCGGCGGAGCCGCAGGGCTCACCAAGGGCAGCACGGCCCTGCTGCGGGCGAAGTCGGGCGCCATGACGGCGGGCCTCGCGAACCCCGTCGTCTCCACGATCGAGACCGTGGGCGCCACCGGACTGTCGCTGCTGGCGATCGTCGTACCCCTGGTCTGCCTGGTGGCGGTCGTCGTACTGCTCGTCTGGGCGGCACGCAAGGCCGGGCGCCTGCTGTTCGGCCGTCGGCGCGCCGCCACCGAGGTCGCCCCGAGGGAATGACCGGCGCCGCCTTACAATGGCCCCATGTGCCTGCTCGTGCTCGCCTGGATGTCGCACCCCCGCTACCGCCTCGTGGCGGCGGGCAACCGCGACGAATTCCACGACCGGCCGACGGCACCGCTCGGCTGGTGGGCCGACGAACCGGCGATCCTCGCCGGCCGTGACCTGCAGGCCGGCGGCACCTGGATGGGCGTGTCGCGCTCAGGCCGCTTCGGCGTCCTGACCAACTTCCGGGATGCCGAGGCGCGACCCCCGGGCGCCTCCCCGTCCCGTGGCCGGCTGGTGAAGGACTACCTGCGCGCGGACCTGGAACCCGCTGCGTTCGTCGACGCACTCGGTGCGAGCGCGCGTGAGTTCGCTGGTTTCAACCTGCTCGTCGGCGATGGTCTCGAACTGCACTATGTTTCAAATGCGGCAGGGCCGGCTTCCCGCCCGCTCCCGCCCGGAGTCTACGGGCTCGGCAACCACCGGCTGGACGAGCCCTGGCCCAAGCTCGTCCGTACGCGGGAGCGCTTCGCGACCGCGCTGACGGAGGCGGAGATGACGGCGGCCAGACTGTTCGACGTGCTGGCGGACAGCACTCCTGAACGGGACGCGGCACCGGCGGCGAGCGGCCTGCCGCCGGATCTCGAACTCGCGCTGTCGGCGCCGTTCGTGCGGCACGCGCAGTACGGCACCCGCTGCACCACGATTGCGTTCATCGAGCACGGCGGTCGCACGATCGTGTTCGAGCGTCGATTCGACGCGAGCGGCGTGCAGAGCGGCGCGACGCGGGTGGAATTCGCGGGCGCCGGCAAATGAGTCCGACACGACGCCCGACTGTGACGTCGCGCCACGTCGCAGGGTTCGCGGTGTTCCTGCTCGCCGGCTGGGTCGCGGACGCCGGGGCCGCGGAGCGGGTCAGGATCGAGGTCGACGGTGTCGAGCAGGCCGTCGCCGACAACGTACGCGGCTACCTGACCCTGGGCCGCTATGTGGACCGAGACGACATCACCGACGCACAGGTGCGCCGCCTCGCCGATCGCGCGGTGGATGAAGCGGCCGACGCGCTGCGGCCCTTCGGCTACTACGAGGCGGCCGTGCGCAGCCGTACCACGCGTGACGACAACCGCTGGATCGTCCGCCTGCGCATCAATCCCGGCGAACCCGTGCGGATGCAGGAGGTCGACGTGCGCATCGACGGTCCGGGCGACGTCGCCACGGTGCTGTCCCCGATCCCGGCGACGAGTCCTCTCAAGCCCGGCGCACGGCTGGACCACGCAAGCTACGATCGGCTGAAGACCGACCTGCTGCGGAAATCGCTCGAGCTGGGATACCTGGACGCCAGGCTGACCCGCCATGAGCTCATCGTGGATCCCGAGCATCGCCGCGCGTCGGCGCACATCGCGCTGGAAACGGGAGGTCGCTATCGCTTCGGGGAGGTCAGCATCGAGCAGGACGCCATCGCTCCGGTCCTGCTGCAGCGCTACGTTCGATTCCAGCCGGGCCAGCCCTTCTCGAACGACAGCATCCGCAGCACACAGTACGCGCTCGAGGACAGCTACTACTTCTCGAGCGTGAACATCACGCCCGGCGAGCGCGATCCGGAGACGCTGACGGTTCCGATCACGATCCGCGGCGAGCGCAACAAGCGCGACCGCTACTCGGTGAGCCTCGGCTACGGAACAGACACCGAGATCCGCGGCCGCTTCGCCTGGGACAACCGTCGCGTCAACAGGAGCGGGCACCGCTGGCGATTCGAAACGACCGCCTCCTCCGTGCTGCAGGAAGTGATCTACCGCTACATCATCCCGATCGGCGATCCGGCGCTCGAGAAGCTCGAGTTCGCGACCGGCTACATCAACGAGGAACTCGGTGACCTCGACAGCGAGCGCTACGAGGTCCGCGGCAGCATCACCCAGGCCATGGGACAGTGGCAACGCGTGCTGTTCCTCGAACTGGGCCAGGAGCGCACGGGCTTTCCGGACGGCACCGAGTCCGACGACCTGCTGCTGATCCCCGGCGTCAGCTACGCGAGCATGCCGCCCAACTTCCTGACCGGCTGGGTCCGGGACGCCGCGTACTACGTCGAGCTGTCGGGCAGTCCGCAGACGCTCGGGTCGGACGCCTCGTACCTGCGCTTCTACTCCCGCGCCGAGCGGGTCTGGCCGATCTCCGGGCCCTGGTACCTGCGCCTGCGTGGAGAACTCGGCACCAGCTGGGTGAACGACTTCTCGGAACTGCCGGCCTCGCAGCGCTTCTTCGCCGGCGGCGACCGCAGCGTGCGCGGCTTCGCGCTGGACAGCCTGAGCCCCGTCGCCGAGGATCCGAACGATCCCGGCGCCGACACGGGCAAGGGCGTCGGCGGCGAACACAAGGTCGTGGCATCCGTCGAGATCGAGCGCGACCTGCCGCGGAACTTCCGCGTCGCCGTCTTCTACGATACGGGCAACGCATTCAACGACTGGGACACGCCGCTCGAATACTCGGTCGGCGTCGGCGTTCGCTGGAAACTCCCGATGCTGCTGATCGGGCTGGACCTGGCGCAGGCGCTGTCGGAGCCCGGTGAGAGCCCCCGCGTGCACCTCAACATCACCCAGGTCCTGTGATGAGCAGACGATGGTGGGTGCTCGTTGCCGCGCTGCTGGTGCTCCTGGGCGTGCCGCTCGCGCTCGGGTACGGCGTACTGCACACGCAAGGCGGCCTCGAGTTGGTGCTTCGGCAACTCGATCGGCTGGAGACACTCCGCGTCGAGGTCACGGGCGTGCGCGGCACGCTCGCCGGGCCCCTCGCCGTCGATTCGCTCCTGATCGAGCACGAGTCCGTGCGGATCGAGGCGCGCGACCTCGAGTTGGAGGTCCGGACCGCGGCACTGATTCACGGCCAGGTGCGCCTCGAGCGCCTCGAGGCCGGCCACGTCGACGTCGTCCTGCGGCCGCACGAGCAGCGACCAGCGGGCGACCCGCACTTCCTGCCCCACTACCTCGAGGTCTCGGCGCCCGTCGTACGACTGGGAGACGTTGCGCTGACGCTCGTGAACGGTCGGGAACTCCGGGTCGAGTCCGTGCATGGCGCGCTGCAGATGACGCGCTGGCGCATGGATCTGGCGGACGTGGTCGTTGCGGACCCGGCCGGCCGGGTGGACGCGGCACTGACCCTGCGCGCCACCCAGCCGCTCGGGCTGCGTGTCACTGCGAACGGGCGCTGGACGCTGCCGGACGAGCACACCTACCGCTTCGCGGTCGCCACTCGCGGCAGGCTCGACCGACTGGCGACCACGGTGACGCTCGCGGAACCCGCCAACCTCTCGTTCATCGGCAATGCGCTGATCGCGGCGGACAACCCGCGTGTCATCGGAACGCTGCGCGCCACGGACTTCGACGGCTCGCCCTGGGTCCCGGCAGGACGCCTGCCAGCCGTCAGCGGCTCGGTCGCCATCGATGGCCGGGCAGAGGCGATCGGCATCGACGGCACGCTCACCTCGGTACTGCTTGGAGATCAGCCGCTGCGCATCCAGGGTGGCGCGCGATGGGCGGAATCGACGCTCGAGATCGACTCCCTGCGCGCGTGGTTGCCGCGTTCGACGGCGGCACTCAACATCAGCGGGGCGATGCGCCTTGGCGAACCCGCGCCGGCGCTGATGCTCGCGGGCGACTGGACGGCGCTGCGCTGGCCGCTCTCAGGCGATGCCGTGGCCGAAAGTTCGGTCGGCCGCTTCGAACTGCAGGGCGCGCTACCCTACAGCTTCGAGGTCATTGCGCGCGCGAGCGTGCCGGACGTACCGGAGGCCGACCTCGACATCGCGGGCTCCGTGGACCGTGAAAGACTGGTCCTGGAGCGACTCGAGGGACAGGTGCTGCGGGGGCGCGTGTCGGGATCCGGGCGCCTCGCGTGGACGGGAGACCAGGCCTGGAGTGCACGGGCGACGGCCCGCAATCTCGACATCGGCAGTGTCCGCCCGGACCTCCCCGGCAGGGCGAGCTTCACGGGAACGGTCGAAGGTCGCGGCTTCACGCCGGCGTCGCCCTGGACGGCCCGACTCGCATCGCTGTCCGGAACGATACTCGGCCGCTCACTCGCCGGCAGCGGTGAAGTCGCCCATCGCAACGGCACCTACGAGCTGCGACGCGTACGTGTCGTGAACGGCGCCTCCCACGTCAACGTTGATGGGCGCTGGGGTCCCACCATCGACCTGCGCTGGGACGCGGACATCCGCTCGCTCGCGCTCCTGCACCCCGACCTCTCCGGACAGCTCGTCTCCTCGGGTCACGCGCGCGGCAGCCCTGCGCGACCCGCCGTCACCGCGGCAGCGCAGGCATCACGACTGAAGTGGGGCCAGCTGTCCGCGGGCGAGCTGCAGGCCGACGTCGATCTCGATCTCGGCGACCGGGGGCTCTCGCATGCCGAGTTCCACGCGTCGTCGATCGACCTCGGCATGATCGCCCTGGACGACGCGACACTAGCGGCGAGCGGGCAGACCGGCGACCACGAGATGTCGCTCGAGTTTTCCTCGCCCGGCGACGAGGAGCGGCAGATGCCGGGGTTCCGCGCGCGGCTGGCGGCGAGCGGTGGCTACGACGCATCGCGGAAGGACTGGCGTGGCTCGCTCGACGACGCCTGGATCGAATTTCCAGACGGTCGGGCCGCATTGCTGCAGGCCGCCTCGCTGCGGGCAGCCGCCGACGGCCTGCAGGCGGACCCGGTGTGCCTGGAGACGGGCGAGGCGCGACTCTGCCTCGAGGGCGAGTGGCAAGCGGATCCCCGCGCCTGGCGGGTGATCTACAGTGCGCAGGACTGGCCGCTCAAGCGACTGCTGCGCTCCATCCTCGGCTGGAAGGAGTTCGACGGTCGCCTGCAGGCGAGTGGCTGGGCCACGCAGGAGCCCGGCCGTCCGTGGGTGGGCGGAACCACGCTGCTGCTCGACGATCCGACGCTCGACATCCCGCGCAACAAGTTCCGCACCGAACGCGTGCACCTCGGCACGGGTCGCCTCGACGTGTTCGCGGGCCCGGAGGAGATCCGCACCACGCTCGAGCTCGACATGGCCGAGAAGACGCGAGCACACGGCGAGATCGTGGCCGTGCGCGCGCCGGGCCTCGGTATCGGCGATTACCCGCTGACAGGCCTCATCCAGGCCGAGTCGACGGCGCTCACCGCGCTGCCGGTCCTCGTCCCGGAGATCGACCGATCGGACGGCCATCTCGAGGTCTCCCTCCGACTGGCCGGCACGCTTGGCGACCCGCGGTTCGTCGGCGAGTTCCACCTGCGCGACGGGCGGCTCGATCTGTACCGGACGAACCTGCTGATGTCGGGCGTGACGCTCGACGGCCGGTTCGCCGGCGACGAGCTCGTCTTCGCCGGACGGGGCCAGGCCGCGCGCGGCACGATCGAACTGGACGGCCGCTTCACCTGGCCCGGGGAGGTCCTCACGGGCCGGATGCGCCTCAAGGCCGACCAGTTGCTGGTCGCGGACACGCCGGACTTCCGCATCGTCGCCTCGCCCGACCTGACGTTCACCGCGGACGCCGACGGCTACGAGGTGACCGGCAACGTCCTCATCCCGACCGCGCGGATCACCCCGAAGGACCTGAGCACCACGGTGACGACGTCTGCGGACGAGCGTGTCGTCGGCCTCGAGACCGAGCAGGAAGGGCCATCCACGCTCGATCGCGTCCGCAGCCGGATCCGGGTCGAGCTCGGCGACAACGTGCGCGTGGACAGCTACGGTCTCAAGGCGCGGCTGGCCGGCGGGGTCACCGTCGTGACGCGACCCGGGGATGTGCCACGCGGCGACGGCTCCATCCGCGTGGTCGAGGGCGAGTACAAGGCCTTCGGCCAGTACGTCCGCATCGTGCGCGGCGTGCTGAGCTACGAGATGACGCCGCTCGACGAGCCGACGCTCGACCTGGTGGGGGAACGCGAGATCCCGTCCGAGAACATCGTCGTCGCGATCAACGTGCGCGGCACGCTCGGCAACCCCTTCGTCACGCTGAGTTCGAACCCGCCGATGCCCGACAACCAGGCGCTCTCCTACCTGCTCACGGGCCGCTCGATCAACACCCTGCAGTCCGGCGAGGCAGCCTCGCTCGATCGCGCCGCCGAAAGCCTCGCGATCGGCGGCGGCAGCCTGCTGCTCGGCGGCCTCGGCACGCGGATCGGGCTCGACGAGGTGTCGGTCGAGCAGACCGGCGAAGAGGACACCTCGGTGGTGCTCGGCAAGTTCCTCTCGCCGCGACTGTTCGTGAGCTACGGCATCTCGATCGCCGAGGCCATCAACACCATCAAGCTGCGATACACGCTCAACGAGCGCTGGTCGGTGAAGGCCGAGGCCGGGCTCGAGCAGGGCGCCGACATCGAGTACAAGATCGAACGCTAGTCGAAGTCGGTGGCCAGGTCGCGCTGCTGCCAGTGCTCCAGCATCCGCGCGACCTGCCGAGGCGTGCTGCGACCGATGGACATCTCCGGCAGCGCCCACGGGTCGAAGAAGCCGACGGCGTCCGTTTCGTAGCTGCCTCGCGCCTCTCCTCCCGTGATCTCACAGAGGAAGAAGGCCTTCCAGCCATGGAACAGCGATGCGCCGTGACCGTGGCGGCTGCGGTCGTAGAGCGCGGCCAGCTTCACCGCGCGTGTCCGGAAACCGGATTCCTGCTCGATCTCCTTCTCGATCGCCTGCGAGGGTGACTCGTTGACGTCGGCCCAGCCTCCGGGCAGCGTCCAGCGTCCGTCGGCGCTCTCGCGGACGAGCAGGACCTGCCCGTCCCGGAACACCGCCCCGCGGACCTCGACCTTCGGCGTCACGTAGCCGGTTTCCCCGCGCCAGATGTCGAGCAGCGCGGCGCGATCGGTGGCTGCGCCGCCCGCGAGCAGCTCGGCGGCGATCCGCTCGATCTCCTCGTAGCGCTCGCGGTCATACTCGTTGGCGCAGAAATGCAGCCCCGTGCGGGCCAGTGCCTGCAGCCGGCGGACGAGCTCCAGTTGACGATCGGCCATGGCGGTCCTCCAGCGGATCCGGCGCAGATTGTCTCGCAGCTGCGGCCGCCCTGGCATGAAAGGCACGGCCGGGATCGGGCACGCTTGACATGATCTGCATATTTATGCACATTAACTCGGTTTTTATTCATCGTCCCGGACACCCGACCCCTTGGCCACCGACCCACACCTGCCGCTGCACCGCCGGGACGCCATCGTGCGCATCCTGCGGCAGGCTGTGGTCAGCCGGCAGGCCGAACTGGTCGACCTGCTGAGGCGCGAGGGCTTCGACGCCACCCAGTCGAGCGTGAGCCGCGACCTGCGCGAACTCGGCGTGGTGAAGGGGGCGGACCGCTACCTGCTGCCCGCCGTCGAGGACGCCCTCACACCGAGCCACTTCGAGGACGTGCGGGCGTTCGTGAAGGGCTACCGGGCCGCCGGCCCGAACCTGACGGTGCTGCGCACGACCAGTGGCGCCGCCCAGAGCGTGGCAATCGCGCTCGACAAGGCGCGCTGGCCGGAGGTCGTGGGCACCATCGCGGGCGACGACACGATCTTCATCGCCAGCGCGAGCGCCCGCACGCAGCGACGGCTGCAAGCGCATCTCCTTTCCATCTTCGGACGCTGAGGCTCCAATGACCCAGACCTCGCCGGGCAACACGCCCATCCTGCTCGCGTTCTCGGGCGGCCTCGATACTTCCTTCTGCGTGCCCTGGCTGGCGGAGACCTACGGCCGTCCCGTCGTGACGCTCACCGTCGACACCGGTGGCATCGACGAGGCGACCGCACGGACGCTCGAGGAGCGCTCCCGGGCGCTGGGCGCGGTCGCCCATCACCTCGTGGACGCGCGCCCGGCGTACTTCGAGCAGGTGATCCGCTTCCTGATCATGGGCAACGTACGCCGCGGCAACCTCTACCCGCTCTGCGTCGGCGCCGAACGCGTGCTGCAGGCACAGACCGTGGCACAGTGGGCACGCAAGCTCGGCACGGACGCCATTGCGCACGGCTCGACGGCCGCGGGCAACGACCAGGTGCGGTTCGAAGTCGCGCTGCGAACGCTCGCGCCGGAGCTCGAGATCCTCGCGCCCGTGCGCGACCGCGCGTTCAAGCGTCCCGAGCAGCTCGCCTACCTCGAGCAGCGCAAGCTGCCGGTGCCGCCGTTCGGTGCGGCGTACTCCGTGAACCGCGGACTGTGGGGCACGACCATCGGCGGCAAGGAAACGCTGACCTCCGACGGCTGCATCCCGGACGCCGCCTGGGTACTCACGCAGGATGCGTTCAGCAATCCGCAGCCGGCCGAGCGCCACACGATCGGGTTCGACGCCGGCCTTCCCTGCGCGCTCGACGGCCGGGCCCTCGACCCGGTCGCCGTCATCGAGGCTGTCGAGGCGCTCGGCGCCCGGTACGGCGTCGGCCGCGGCATCCACCTGGGCGACACGATCATCGGCTTCAAGGGCCGGGTCGCGTTCGAAGCCCCCGCCGCCGAGATCCTGCTCACCGCGCATCGCGAACTCGAGAAGCTCGTGCTCTCTGCGCGGCAGACGCGCACCAAGGACTCGCTTGCCGGCACCTACGGCGACCTCGTACATGAAGGCCAGCACCTCGATCCAGTGTGCCGGGACATCGAGGCACTGTTCCTCGCGTCGCAGCAGCGCGTGACGGGCGCAGTGCACGTGCTGCTCCGGCCCGGTCACGTCTTCGTCGAGGGCGTGTCCTCGCCGTACTCGCTCATGAAGGCATCGAAGGGCGCGTACGGCGAATCCGCCGGCGAGTGGACCGCCACGGAGGCGCACGGTTTCTCCAAGATGCTGGCGCTGCCGGGGATCTTCTACACGCGTGCCGGCCGGCAGGCGCGGGAGGCGTGAGCATGGCCAGCCCGATGAGGACCGTCGTCGTCGACAAGATCGCATCGATCGCCCAGGCCTGCGGTCTGAGCCACGAGGTGCGCATCTCGGCACAGGACATTCCCTGCGAGGAGGGGACGGTGCTGGTCGTCGAGATCCTGACCAACAAGTCCACCTACAACGCGATCGAACTGACCAGTGGCCGCATGGCCAAGGTGTCGCGGGGCGACGTGGTCGTGGGCGCACTCGGCCACCGGCAGGCACTGTTCGGGTACTCGGGCCACATACCGGAGACCGTGCAGGCCGGGGACGTTCTGCAGGTGCTGAACATCGGCGGCGTACTCGGCGTGTGCGACTCCGTGAACCCGGACAAGGGAAAGCCGTTCGACTGCCGGGTGCTCGGATGCGTGCTCCAGTTCCCGTTCCTCGGCGAGCGCATCGGCGTGCCGGCGAAGGTCGGCCACCGCAGGCTCGACCACGCAGCGACACTCGAGACGCACGGCGTGCCGGTCGTCGCGCTCGCGGGAACCTGCATGGAGGCCGGCAAGACCGCCGCAGCCTGCGCCATCGTGGGCCGCATGCGCCACCGCGGCCTCATCGTGCATGCCTTCAAGGCGACGGGCGTGTCGCTGCGTCGCGACATCCTGGCCATGGAGGACTCGGGCGCGCGCCGCAGCATGATCTTCACCGACCTCGGCATCGTGACGACCACGGCCGCCTCGGGACCGGCCCTCACGCGCACCATGATGACCGAGATGACACAGGGACGGCCCGACGTCGTCGTCTTCGAGCTGGGCGACGGACTCCTCGGCGCCTACGGTGTCGAGGCCATTCTCTCGGCGGAGGACATCCGCGGCGCACTGACCGCCGTCGTCCTCTCCGCCAACGATCCGGTGGCGGCCTGGGGCGGCGTGAAGCTGCTGCGCGAACGCTTCCAGATCGAGCCGTCCGCGGTGACCGGACCGGCGACGGACAATGCCGTGGGCGTGAAGATCATCGAGGAGCAGATGGGCGTCCGGGCGGTCAACGCCATGTCGGCCGGCGCGGAACTCGGCGACCACATCATCGACAGCCTCGGGCTCGGCAAGCCGCTCGCGCGGGCCGCCTCGGAATGACGGCCCGCATTCCCGCGATCGTGCTCGGCGGGACCGGCTACGTCGCCGGCGAGCTCGTGCGCCTGCTCGCGACCCACCCGTACCTCGACCTGGCGGCCGTGGCGTCGGACAGCCAGCCCGACGAGCCCGTCGCGCAGTTCTTCCGCCACCTGCTGCCCGTGCTGCCGCACCTGCGCTTCGCCGGCCACGACGAACTGCTCGAGTACGTCACCGCCAACCCCGTGACGGCCGTCTTCTCGGCGGCGCCGCACGGGGTCTCCGCGGCCATGATCGACAAGCTGCTCGCGGCCGGCGAGCGGGCCTCGACACAACCCCGGGTCGTGGACATCTCCGCGGACTTCCGCTATCCGACCGCGGCGGCCTACGAGACCGTCTACAGGCACGGCCACGGTGCGCCGGAGCGCATCGACCAGTTCACCTGCGCGGTTCCCGAGCATCTCGACGCCCTGCACACGCCGCACGTCGCGCACCCGGGCTGCTTCGCCACCGCGATCCTGCTCGCCAGCGTGCCATTGCTGTCGCTCGGGCTCGTCGAGCCACGACTGTTCGTCAGCGGCATCACCGGCAGTACGGGATCGGGTCGCCAGCCCACGGCGGGAACCCACCACCCGCAGCGGCATTCCGACCTGTACGCCTACAACGCGCTCGCCCACCGCCACGCCCCGGAGGTCACGACGCTCGCGCGGGCCGCCACCGGCGTCGACGCGGAGTTCAACTTCGTGCCCCACTCGGGCCCGTTCGCACGTGGCATCCACGTCACGGTCCAGGCCGTGGCAAGAAGCCCGCTCAGCAGCCACGAACTCGTGCAGGCCCTGCGCGATTACTACGACCCGTCCGTGTTCGTCCGCGTCACCAGCGACCCGCCGCGGGTCAAGGACGTGGTGGCCAGCAATTTTGCGCAGCTCTCGGGCGTGACCCACGGCCACTCGGTCGCCGTCATGTGCGTGATCGACAACCTCACCAAGGGCGCGGCGGGCGGCGCCGTGCAGTGGATGAACCGCATGCTCGGCTACGAGGAAACGGCGGGGCTGATGCAGCCCGCGGCCGGCTGGACCTGATGCACGATCATCTCGCACCGGTCTATGCGCAGTGGCCGATCGACATCGTCGCGGCGGAAGGCGTTCACCTGCAGACGCGCGGCGGCCGGCGCATCCTCGACCTGTATGGCGGGCACGCCGTGGCGGCGCTCGGCTACTCGCACCCGCGCTGGCGGGCAGCGCTCGAGGCGCAGGCGCGCACGCTCCTGTTCCAGAGCAACGCCGTGCCGCTCGAGGTGCGGGCGCGGGCCGCGTCACGCCTGGCGCGGTTCGCGGGGCTCGGCCTCGACACCGTGTTCTTCGGGAATACCGGGGCCGAGGCCAACGAGAACGCACTCAAGCTGGCACTCAGGATCACGGGCCGTCGCAAGGTCGTCGCGGTCGAAGGCAGTTTTCACGGGCGCACGGCGGCCGCGGGCGCCGTCACCTGGGGCGCGGCGCAGAAATGGTACGGCTTCCCGCAGGCGCCGTTCGACGTCGAGTTCCTTGCACGCGGCGACGTCGATGCCATCGGGCGCATCGTCGGCACGGACACCGCAGCGGTCATTGCCGAGCCCGTGCAGGGCGTCGCGGGCGCCGTGGACCTGGGCCGGCCGTTCCTCGCGGCGCTGCGCGCGCGCTGCACCGAGACCTGCGCCCTGCTGGTCCTCGACGAGGTGCAGTGCGGCATGGGACGCACCGGCCACCCGTTCGCGGCCAACATGCACGGCATCGCGCCGGACATGCTGACGACGGCCAAGGCGCTCGGCGCCGGCTTCCCGTGTGCCGCCCTGCTGATGGCCGACCACGTGGCGGCACACCTGCGCACGGATGATCTCGGGACGACGTTCGGCGGCGGCCCGCTGGCCTGTGCCGTCATCGAGACCGTGGTGGACATCATCGAGAGCGAAGGACTGCTCGAACGGGTGCGTGCGCTCGCAGGCCAGATGCGCGAGACCTGCGTCGTCGGGCCGGTGGTCGCGGTGCAGGGCGCCGGGTTCCTGACCGGTCTCAGGACGCGCCGGCCCGCGAAGGACGTCCAGCGCGAACTCCTCGACCGCGACATCCTGACCGGCACCAGCGCCGACCCGCACGTGGTCCGCATCCTGGCGCCATACGTGCTCGAGGAATCGCACGTCGTCCAGCTCCGTGACGCGCTCGCCTCCCTGCCCGCCTAGCGCGGATGCGATGCGATCCCCCTCCCCTGACACCACCGGCCACTCACGATGAATCGCTTCCTGGACCTCGCCGACTTTTCGCGTGATCAGGTCGTCGACCTGCTCGACCTCGCGCGCCGCCTGCAGGCGCACCCGGAGCCGAAGGCGCTCGCCGGGAAGATCCTGGGCCTGCTGTTCATGAATCCCTCCCTGCGCACCCTGTCGTCCTTCCAGGCCGGGATGATGAGGCTCGGTGGCTCGGCATTCGTCGTCACGCCCGGCCAGGGCACCTGGCAGGTCGAGACGCGCACGGGCGCGGTGATGAACGGCGGCGCGGCAGAGCACGTGCGCGAAGCCATCCCGGTGCTCGCGTCCTATTGCGACGTGCTCGGGCTGCGCGCCTTCGCCGAAGGCAAGGACCTTGCCGCCGATCTCGCCGAGGCGCCGTTCCAGCTGATGTCGAGCCTCTGCGACAAGCCGTTCATCAACCTCGAGTCCGCCGTGAACCATCCCTGCCAGGCGCTCGCCGACTGGAAGACGATGGACGATCTCGAGGTGCCGCGCCGCGGCAGGTTCGTGCTCTCGTGGGTGTATCACCCGCGGGCGCTGCCGCTGGCGGTGCCGGCGGCGGCACTGCACATGGCGGCGCACCGCGGCATGGACGTCGTGGTGTTGCGCCCGGATGGCTACGCGCTGCCTGAGCCGATCATGGCCAAGGCGCGCACCGCGGCGGCCGCGTCGGGGGGCTCGGTGAGCGAAACGGAGGACCGGGCGACGGCGCTCGCGGGCGCCCACGTGCTCTACGCCAAGGAATGGGGCTCGCCGGCCTGCTATGGCGACGGCGAGGCCGAAGCGGCGCTGCGCCAGCCGCTCGTCGACTGGCAGGTCCGGGAATCCTGGTTCGCGGGCGCGCGACCGGATTGCCATCTCATGCATTGCCTCCCCGTCCGGCGCAACGTCGCCGTGGCGGACGAAGTCCTCGATGGACCGCGCAGCCGCGTGATCCAGGAAGCCGCCAACCGCATGGTCGTGCAGATGGCCGTGCTCCACCGATTGCTGAAGGGGTAACGGACGATGATCGGACACAAGGGCGAACAGGCCGTCACGGTTCGCGCACTGCGCGGCGCGGCCCCCTACATCCACATGTACAAGGGCAGGGTCTTCGTCATCAAGACCGGGGGTGGCGCCTTCCGCGACGCCGCGACCATGCGTGCCTTCATGGAGCAGGTCGCGATCCTGCACCACCTCGGCATCCGCGTCGTCCTGGTCCACGGCGGCGGACCGCAGCTCGACGAGGTCACGAAGAAGATGGGAGTGGTGACCCGCATGGTGCAGGGCCGCCGCGTCACCGACGCCGCCGCCATCGACACCACGAGCATGGTGCTGAACGGCCTGGTCAACACCCGGCTGCTCGCGCTCGCCCACGAGTTCGGCATCGCGGCCATCGGACTCAGCGGCGTGGACGGCGGGCTCGTCAAGGCGCACCGCCGGGCGCCCGTCACGCTGGCGAGCGGCGAGGTGGTGGACTACGGCATGGTCGGCGACATCGACGGCGTGGACGGCTCCGTCATCGAGCGACTGCTCGACGCGGGGTTCCTGCCGATCGTGAGCCCGCTGTCGGCGGATGCGTCGGGCCAGTTGCTCAACATCAACGCCGACACCGTGGCGGCTGCCATCGGCGGGGCCCTGGTGGCCGAGAAGCTGATCCTGTGCACGGGGGCGCCCGGCATCCTGGAGCGCCTCGACGATCCGCGGTCGCTCATTTCGTATACCGACGTGGCGGGCCTCCGACGCCTGCGCGAGGAAGGTGCCCTGTCCGACGGCATGCTGCCGAAGTCGAGCGCGATCGAGTCCGCCATCCGGGGCGGCGTCCGGCGCGTCCACGTGATCTCCTATGCCGCGCCCGACGCACTGCTGGCGGAGATCTTCACGAACGAAGGCACGGGAACCCTGGTCGTGGCGGACACGACCGCGCTGAGCGCCGCGGAACAGGGTTCCGGTCAATGACGCGACTCTGGGACAAGGGTGCGCCGCTCGACGAGCGCGTGCTGCGCTACACGGCCGGCGAGGACCACGCGCTCGACAACCGCCTGGTCGCCTACGACGTGAAGGCCTCCATCGCCCACGCCGAGATGCTGCACGACAGCGGCCTGCTGAACGGCTCCGATCTCGAGGCGGTGCGGACGGGACTCGAGGAGATCGGGCAGTCCCACGCCCGTGGCGAATGGTCGGTGACGCTCGATCTCGAGGACGGCCAGACCGCGCTCGAGACGCTGCTCACGCGCAAGGTCGGCGACGCCGGGGCCCGCCTGCACGCGGGACGGTCGCGGAACGACCAGGTCCTGGTCGCGCTGCGCCTGTATCTTCGGGACGCCGTCGAGGATCTCGCCGACGGCGCCCGGCACGTTGCCGGGGCGCTCGAGGGCGTGGCCGCGACGCAGGGCCAGGTCGAGTTGCCCGGCTACACGCACATGCAGCAGGCCATGCCGAGTTCGGTGGCCCTGTGGGCCCGGGGGTTTGCCGCCGAGATCGAGGACGATGCGGACGCGCTCCGCCACGCGCACCGCCGCATCCTGCGCAATCCCCTCGGCTCGGCCGCGGGCTACGGCACGCCCGGCCTGCCCGTGAGCCGCGACGGCACGCGTACGCGCCTCGACTTTCCCGAGAACCACGAGCCGGTCACCGCAGTCCAGCTTTCGCGCGGCAAGGCGGAGGCCGAAGTGCTCTTCCAGGTCGCGATCCTGATGCAGGACCTCGGGCGGCTGGCCTCCGACCTGCTGCTTTTCTATACGCGCGAGTTCGGCTTCGTCGAACTGCCCGACGCGTTCACGACGGGCTCGTCGATCATGCCCCAGAAGCGCAACCCGGACGTGTTCGAGCTGGTGCGCGGCCGGACGGCGACGGCCCATGCCTCCCTGCTCGAGGTCCTCGGCATCACGGCCAAGCTGCCCTCGGGCTACCAGCGCGACCTGCAGCTCATCAAGGCGCCCCTCTTCCGCTCCATCGACCTGTGTCTGGAGACCCTCGGGATCATGGCCGCCGCAATCCCGCAGCTGCGGTTCCGCCCGGACCGCATCCGCATGGATGCCGACATCCACGCGGCCGCCGAGGCGAACGAGCTGGTCGCGAGGGAGGGTATCCCCTTTCGCGAGGCCTACCGGCGGGTGGGGCAAAAACTCCGCAAGGACTGATACGATCCGCGGCATGAAAACGCCGCTGCTGCCCGTCACTGCCGCCCTCCTCCTCGCCTGCACCGCGTCCGCCGCGGAGCGCGACTTCTCGCGCCTGGGCAAGGACCTCACCCCGATCGGCGCCGAGCGTGCCGGCAACGCCGACGGCACGATTCCCGCATGGGAGGGCGGACTGACCGCGCCACCGCCCGGGTGGACGCCGCAGCAGGGCTACATCGACCCGTTCCCGGGCGACAAGCCGCTGTTCACGATCACCGCGGAGAATGCCGCGCAGCACGCGGCGAAGCTGACGCCGGGCATACAGGCGCTGCTCAAGGCGTATCCCCAGCAGTTCCGCATGCCCGTGTACGCGACGCGGCGCACGGCGGCGCTGCCGACGGCGGTCACCGACAAGGTCCTCGAGCAGGCACCGAAGGTCGAGCTGAACGGGTTTGGCCTCAGGAACCTCGACGGTTCCACCACCCCGTTCCCGATCCCGCGGAACGGCCTCGAGGCGATCTGGAATCATCTCGTGCGCTACACGGGAGGCGGCACGGAGCGCATCGGGCATTCGTTCCCGGTCCGGCCGGGCGGTGACTACTACAAGATCGGCTTCCGCTCGCAACGCATCTATGCGCAGAACATGGCCGACCCCGAGCCGAACCGGCTGTTCTACGCGCTCGGATATTTCACCGAGCCCGCGACGCTGCGTGGCACGATCTTCCTGGTCCACGAGCCGGTGGACCAGGTCGCGGAACAGCGCTCCGCGTGGATCTACAACGCCGGCGCCCGGCGCGTGCGGCGTGCGCCAGACCTCAACTACGACGGCGTCAACGACGGCTCCGAGGGCATGTTCGTCACCGACCAGGTGGACGCCTACAACGGCGCGCCCGACCGCTACGACTGGGAACTCCTCGGCAAGCGCGAGATGTACGTGCCGTACAACACGTACCGCCTGTCGGACAAGTCGCTCAAGTACAAGGACATCATCGGCAAGCACACCATCAACTCGGACCTCGTGCGCTACGAGCTGCATCGCGTGTGGGTGGTCGAGGGCAAGCTCAAGTCCGGCCAGCGGCACGTGTACGGGCGCCGCACCTTCTATCTCGACGAGGACAGCTGGAGCGTGCTCGCGGAGGACGCCTACGACAACCGCGGCGGCCTGTGGCGCGTCGCCCTGCACGGCCTGATCCAGTGCTACGACGCGCAGGTGCCGTGGTACCGCTTCGGCACCGTGCACGACCTCACCAGCGGCGGCTACATCACCGGCGGCTACGACAACGAGATCAAGGAAGCGATGCGGTTCGACGTGAAGGGCAAGCTGATCGACTTCCAGCCGGCCGCCCTGCGTCGCCTGGGCAGCGGACTCTAGACGGACCCGACCAACTGCTCGGCGTCGGGCTGGGCCTCCGGCCGGGCGGCCGCGAACGGCGGCAGGCTCTCGAGACAGGCGCTGATCGCGGTGAGGCGCGGGTACGGCGCCAGATCCAGCCGGGCGCGTCGCGCGTTGTACATCTGCGGCACGAGGCAGACGTCCGCCAGCGTGACCGACGATCCGAAGCTGTGGCACCCGTCCGCCGAGTGCCGCCCGACGAGTTCCTCGAGGGCGGCAAAGCCCCGCGCGATCCACCGGTGCGTCCACCCCGTGATCGCCGCCTCGTCCTGGCCGAGCCCGGAGCGCAGGTACTGCTGGATGCTGAGGTTGTTGAGCGGGTGGATGTCGCAGGCCACGACGAGCGCCATCGACCGCACGGTCGCGCGATCGTGCGCGGCGACCGGCAGCAGGGGCGGATCCGGAAAGACCTCCTCGAGGTACTCGCAGATCGCGATCGACTGCGACAGCAGAAATCCGTCGTGGTCGAGGACCGGCACCAGCCCCTGAGGATTCAGCGCCAGGTAGTCGGCGCGACGCTGCTCGCCGCCGCCGCGCAGCAGGTGCCGCGGGACGGATTCGTAGTCGAGGCCCTTCAGTGCGAGCGCGATGCGCACCCGGAAGGCAGCCGAACTTCGCCAGTAGGTGTGGAGCCTCAGGGTCATGTTGGTCCCCAGCCCGTCGGGGCGATCAGACGATGGTGGTCCGCAACGTCTCGAGACCGTCCACGCCGCCGACGAGGCTGTCGCCAGGCTGCAGCGGACCCACGCCCTCGGGAGTCCCGGTGAAGACCAGGTCTCCGGGCCGCAGCTCGAAATAGGTGGACAGCTCGGCGATGATCTCCGGGACGCTCCAGATCATCTCCGACAGGTCGGCGCGCTGTCGCTGCTCACCGTTGACCTCGAGCCAGATGGCGCCGCGCTCCAGGTGACCCATCTCGGACGCGGGACGCAGCGCGCTCACCGGGGCCGAGCCGTCGAATCCCTTCGAGACGTCCCAGGGCCTGCGCTGCTCGCGCGCCTCGAACTGCAGGTCGCGTCGCGTCAGGTCGTTGCCGACGGCGTAGCCGAAGACATGGGCGAGCGCGTTCTCGACGGGGATGTTCCGCCCACCGGTCCCGAGGGCGACCACGAGCTCGATCTCGTGGTGAAGATTGGCGGTGCGAGGCGGATAAGGCACCGGCGTTCCGTTCCCGACCAGCGCATCCGCCGGCTTCGAGAAGAAGAACGGCGGCTCGCGCTCCGGGTCCATGCCCATCTCGCGGGCGTGGGCCGCGTAATTGCGCCCCACGCAATAGATCCGGTGCACCGGAAAGCGATCATCCGTGCCCATGACCTCGACTGAAGGCTGTACGACCGGCGGGATGACGAAGCTCATGCGAAACTCCTTGGTCGTCGATCAATCGCAACGACCCAGCGATGGCAGGAACACCTCCTGCACCAGGATCGGCCAGCCAGCCAGGCGATAGACCGCCCTCCGTGCCCAGAGCCGGACCGGCGGACCCGCGTCGGCCAGCGCAACGCGCGCCAGCGGGTGATCCGCGTCGAGCTCCAGGTACTCGAGGGGCTCCCGGCGCACGTCCTCGACGGCGGAGAGCGATTCGCCGAGTCCGCTGTCGCCGAGGTTTCGCAGCCATGGATGGTGCCTGACGGTGGACTGCGGGAGCACCGACTGCGCGAAGACCCAACGTCGATCGCCACAGGTGAACTCGATCTCCCGCAACAGGCAGCCGGGGTCATCGACCCCGAGGCGGCGTCCGACGCCAGGATCCAGGGGCGCCGGATCGAGCCGCAGCAGCCGCAGCCGCGCCGCCGACCCGCAGGCGGTGCGCACGCGTGCCGTGAGCAGGCCGGGCTCGGCGAGCCAGGGCCTCAGCGTGTCGGGCACCCGGTCGAGACAGTCCGCCAGGGGTCCCCATCGCTCGCCGCGCGTGCTCGCGATGCCGGGGGACGCAAGGTCGAGCAGCGACTGCGACATGGTGTCGGATCAGAAATGATCCGCCACCAGCGCCATCGTCGATCCACTGCCCGCCCGCACCGCCGCCGCGTGCGCGGTGCAGCGCGGGAGCACGTGCTCGGCGTAGAACGTCGCGAGCACCACCTGCGCGTCGAGGAAGGCGCGATCACCACCCGCCGCGATCTGCTCGAGCGCGACGAGCGCACCCCGGGCGAGTTGCCACCCGCCAATGACGTTACCGACCAGCATCATGTAGTCATAGGCGACCGCACCGGCGAGCTCCGGGTCGCGCCGGCTGCCGTTGATGATGTGCGTCGAGCTCTGCACCAGCTCGTCGAGGCTGCGCGCCAGCGCCTGGCGAACTTCGGCCATGTCCTCCCCGGCGTTGGCGAGCGGTGCGTCCGCGCTGCGCATGTCGGACACGAACTCGGACACGGTCGCTCCGCCATCCCGCAGCAGCTTGCGGCCGACGAGGTCGATGGCCTGGATGCCGTTGGTGCCTTCGTAAATCGAGGCGATGCGCGCGTCCCGGTAGAACTGCGCCACGCCGGTCTCCTCGACGTATCCCATGCCGCCGTGGACCTGGATGCCGAGTTCCGTGACTTCCTGGCCGACCTCCGTGCACCAGGCCTTGGCAATGGGCGTCATGAGGTCCGCCCGTGCCTGCCAGCGCTCCACCACCTCGGGATCGGTGCCATGCGCCGAGCGGTCGAGGCACGATGCCGTGTAGTAGCAGATCGCCCGCGAGGCCTGCGTCAGCGAGCGCATCAGGAGCAGCATGCGCCGCACGTCCGGGTGGCGGATGATCGCGACGCGGCCCTTCTCGCCGGGCGCCCGGCCCTGGACGCGCTCACGCGCGTAGCTCACCGACGCCTGATAGGAGCGCTCCGAGAGGCCGGTGCCCTGGGCACCGACGCCGAGTCGCATGTAGTTCATCATCGTGAACATCGCGGTGAGACCCTCGTTCGGCTTGCCCAAGAGGTACCCCTCGGCACCCCCCTCGTCGCCGAACGCGAGCACGCAGGTCGGGCTCGCGTGGATGCCGAGCTTGTGCTCGACCGAGACGGCTCGCACGTCGTTGAGTGCGCCGGGCGAACCGTCGGCGGCGAGCTTGAACTTCGGCACGACGAACAGCGAGATGCCCTTGGTGCCCGCCGGCGCATCCGGCAGCCGGGCCAGCACGAGGTGGATGATGTTCTCGGCCATGGGGTGGTCGCCCCAGGTGATGTAGATCTTGCGGCCGGTGACCAGGTACGCGTCACCCCGGGGCTCCGCACGCGTGGTGAGCGAGGAGAGATCGGATCCTGCCTGCGGCTCGGTCAGGCACATGGTGCCGGCCCATTGCCCGGACACCAGCTTCTCGAGGTACGTCGCCTTGAGTTCCTCGGTCGCGTGGCGATCCATGGCGAGGATGGCACCCTGCGAGAGTTCCGGGCACAGGGCGAAGGACACGTTGGCCGCCGCCCACATCTCGTCGCAGGCCAGGGCGACGGTCTTCGGCAGTCCCTGTCCGCCGAACTCGGGATTGGACGCGATCCCTGGCCAGCCGGCCTCGCAGAACTGCCGGTATGCGTCCGTGAACTCCTGCGGAACCTGCACGGCGCCATCCACGACCTTCACGCCCTGCTGATCACCGAGCCAGTTGATCGGCGCCAGGACCCCACCGGCGAATTTGGCCGCCTCCTCGAGCACGGCTTCGATCGTGTCCGCGTCGACGGCGGAAAAATCCGGCAGGGCCGTCACCTCCGCGAGGTCTGCGAGGTGCTCGATCGTAAAGCGCATCTGACGGACTGGGGCCTGGTAATCGGTCATGGAACGGCTCCGGCTGGATATCTTTTGCTATGCAACAATTCTGCCCTCTCGGGGCCGAGAGCGCCATGTGTCCGGGCAGTCTCCGCCCGGCCCGGCCGGCGGGCAAGGGTACAATCCGCGCGACACCCTGCGAGGCATTCGATGAGCATCTGGCACCACCCATTCACCCTGGAAGAACTGGACCGGCAGTCGAGAGGCTGCATGGTCGAGCACCTCGACATCCGTTTCTCGGAGATCGGGCCGGATTACCTGCGAGCGACCATGCCGGCTGACCACAGGACCTACCAGCCGTTCGGCCTGCTGCACGGCGGAGCCTCCTTAACGCTGGCCGAGACGCTCGGCAGCGTGGGCGCCAACTGCTGCGTGGATGCGGATCGCTTCTACTGCGTCGGACAGGAAATCAACGCGAACCACCTGCGCGCGGTCCGCGGTGGACGCGTGACGGGCACGGCACGGCCCGTCCACCTCGGCAACCGGTCGCAGGTATGGGAAATCCGCATCGAGGACGAGCAGCGGAAGCTCGCCTGCATCTCGCGGCTGACGCTGTCAGTCATCGAGGGGCGACCGCCGGTGATGAAGTCCGGGGCCGGAGCGTGACGGCGCGCGGCATGGCCGTGGCGCTGGCGGTCGCGGGACTGCTGTCCGGCTGCGGGCTCAAGGGACCGTTGTACCTGCCCGATAGGCCAGATGACGTGACCGTGCGGCCCGCCCCGGTCGCGGCGTCGACCACGACGACCGGCACCCAGAATCCGCCAGCCACCGAGGCGCCGCCCGAGCCGCCGGCGGAGGGAACCGGGACGAACCGTGAGTGAGGCGCGCACGCTGGTGCTGGTGGACGGGTCGTCGTACCTGTACCGGGCCTTTCACGCGTTGCCGCCCCTGACCAACTCCAGGGGCGAACCCACCGGCGCGGTCCTGGGCGTGGTCAACATGCTCACGAAACTCCTCAAGGAACAGGATCCGGCCCTGATCGGCGTCGTTTTCGATGCCCCGGGCAGGACTTTCCGTGACGACCTGTTCGCGGAGTACAAGGCCCACCGCCCGCCGATGCCGGACGACCTGAGGGCGCAGGTGGAGCCCCTCATCGAAGCCGTCGAGTCCCTCGGCCTGCCGCTGCTGCGCGTTCCCGGCGTGGAGGCCGACGACGTGATCGGCACGCTCGCACGCCGTGCGGCGGAGCGCGGCCTGCGCGTCGTCATCTCGACGGGCGACAAGGACATGGCCCAGCTCGTCGACGATCGGATCACCCTCGTCAATACGATGACCGACACCACGCTCGATCGCGCGGGAGTCAAGATCAAGTTCGACGTGTATCCGGAGCAGATCGTCGACTACCTCGCGCTCGTCGGAGACAGCTCGGACAACATCCCCGGCGTGCCGAAGGTGGGACCGAAGACTGCGGCCAAATGGCTCAACCAGTACACGACGATCGACAACCTGCTGGCCCACCAGGAAGACATCGCGGGCAAGGTCGGCGAGAGCCTGAGGAGCCATACGGCCGAACTCGAGCTCTCACGCCGGCTGGCAACCATCGCCAGCGACCTCGATCTCGATCTGCGGCCGGAGGACCTCGCGCGTCGCGCCCCGCAGCTGGAGCCGCTGCGGGAACTGTATGCCCGGCTCGAGCTGCGCACCCTGCTGCGGCAACTGCCGGGGTGGCAGCCCTCCACAGGACCCGAGGCCGACGTGCCGCCCGATGCCCAGTCGTACGCCGCCGCGGGCGCAGGGGAGGCACCCGGCACGGCGCATCCAGGGCGCGACTACGAGACGGTGCTGACGGCGCCGCAGCTCGACGCCTGGATCGATCGCCTGACCGGCGCCTCCGTGTTCGCCTTCGACACCGAGACGACGTCGCTCGACTACATGCAGGCGGAGATCGTGGGCGTCTCGTTCTGCGTGGAACCCGGGCACGCGGCCTACATACCCCTCGCCCACGCGTATCCGGGCGCACCCCTGCAGCTCGATCGCACCGAGGTGCTGCACCGTCTAGAGCCACTGCTCTGCGACGAGGGCCGCGCGAAGCTCGGGCACCACCTCAAGTACGACGCGCACGTGCTGCGCAACCACGGGATCGAGTTGCGTGGCATGCGCTACGACTCGATGCTCGAGTCCTACGTACTGAACAGCACCGCGACCCGGCACGACCTCGACTCGACGGCGAGACACTACCTCGGGGTCGAGACCATCCATTACGAGGACGTGGCGGGGAAGGGGTCGAAGCAGCTGCCATTCTCCGAAGTGCCCATCGAGCGTGCCGCCGAGTACTCCGCGGAGGACGCCGACGTCTCGTTGCGGCTGCACCAGGTCCTGTGGGCGCGGCTCCGCGAGTTGCCGCGCCTGCAGAAGTTGTACGAGGAAATCGAACAGCCGCTGGTGCCGGTACTCCTCGACATGGAGCACCTCGGCGTGCTCATCGACACCGACATGCTGCGCAGGCAGAGCCACGAGATCGCGAAGAGCCTGCTCGGGCTCGAGCAGGCCGCGCACGCGGCGGCGGGCGCATCGTTCAACCTGGACTCGCCGAAGCAGTTGCAGGAGATCCTGTTCGGGCGGCTCGGCCTGCCGGTCAAGCGCAAGACCGCGACCGGCCAGCCGTCCACCGCCGAGGACGTGCTCGAGGAACTGGCCGGAGAGTACGAACTGCCGCGCATCATCCTGGAGTACCGCGGCCTCGCAAAGCTCAAGTCCACGTATACGGACAAGCTGCCCGGGCAGGTCGACCCGCGCACGGGTCGCGTCCATACCTCCTATCATCAGGCCGTGGCCGCGACCGGACGACTCTCGTCCACCGACCCCAACCTGCAGAACATCCCGGTGCGGACGTCCGAGGGTCGACGCATCCGGCAGGCCTTCATCGCCCCCGAGGGCCACCTGCTGGTGGCCGCGGACTACTCGCAGATTGAATTGCGCATCATGGCGCACCTCTCGGGCGACGAGAGCCTGCTGCGCGCCTTTGCGGAGGATCGCGACATCCACCAGGCCACCGCGGCGGAGGTGTTCGGCATCGCACCGCCGGAAGTGACCCTGGACCAGCGCCGCGCCGCCAAGGCAATCAACTTCGGCCTGATCTACGGCATGTCGGCGTTCGGACTCGCGCGGCAACTCGGCATCGAGCGGGGTGCGGCGCAGAAGTACGTCGATCTCTACTTCCAGCGCTATCCCGGCGTGAAGCGCTACATGGACGACACCCGGGCCATGGCGCGCGAGCAGGGGTTCGTCGAGACGGTCTTCGGCCGTCGCCTGTACCTTCCGGACATCCGCTCTCGCAACCAGCAGATGCGGCAGTACGCCGAACGCAGCGCGATCAATGCGCCGATGCAGGGCACCGCGGCCGACATCATCAAGCGAGCCATGATCGGCGTGCACGGGTGGCTCGCGCGGGGCGACGGCCAGGCGCGGCTGGTCATGCAGGTGCACGACGAACTCGTCCTGGAGGTCCACGAGGACGACGTGGATGCAGTCGAGCGCGAACTACGCGACAGGATGACGGCGGCCGCGGAGCTGCGCGTGCCGCTCAAGGTGGACGTCGGCCGGGGACGCCACTGGGATGCCGCTCACTGACCTGCGCTACTGCCCCGGCCGCCGACGGTTCCGGCCGGGCACCCCGCGGCGGCCTGTGATCCAGTTCTCGAACGCGGCGATGCGCGGACGGGGTTCCGGCTCTATTTCCCGGAATCGTCACAGGGACTGCAGTAAAATGCTCATTGATATAACTCAAGGAGCACGCTCAACATGCGGACCCCACTCGTTGCGCTGGCGATTTCCGCCGTCGGTCTGGCGACCCTGCCGGCTCACGCGGCGGACAACGGCATCTACCTCGGCGGCAGCGTCGGACAGTCGGGAGTGCAGTACAAGGACAACCTCGACGGCACGCCGATCAACTTCGACGCCAGCAGCATCGGCTACAAGCTGATCGCGGGATGGCGATTCATCGACTGGCTGTCGGTCGAGGCCAATTACCTGGACCTCGGGACGGGTGACGACAAGGTGCTGGGCGAGAAGATCGAATCCGACGTGAGCGGGTTCTCGCTGTCGGCCGTGGGGTTCCTGCCGATCGGTCCGGTGGACCTGTTCGCCCGCGTGGGTGCCGTCAACTGGGACGCCGAACTGAAGGCACCGGGACTCGACGTGCAGGGGAGTGACGACGGCACCGACCTGACCTACGGGGTGGGTGCACAGTTCCGCGTCTGGAGCCTGAGCCTGCGCGGCGAGTACGAAGTCTTCGACATCGACGGCGCGGACACGGTCGACATGATTTCCGTCGGCGTGACCTGGACGTTCCTGTAAACGGTCACAGCCTGTTCTCAGGAACCGTTGCCGAAAAGGCCACGCGCTCGCGTGGCCTTTTCTTTGGCTTCAGTACAGTCAAATTTCAATGACTAATTAGCCTACTGAAGGCACGATTTTCCAGAGACTACGAAATATTTTTTGATTCTATTGAAGCGCGCCAGGCCTCGCCCTCAGTGCGGAACTTCAGTGACAGGCCGCACTCTAATCCACACGAGCATCCCCAAGATGCTCGACACCCGCCTACCTCCCTGGGCGTGGTGTTCGCCCGGTCATCCCCCAACGCCGGGTTCAACTTGCCCCGGTTGGATCCGCTGGTCCAACCGGGGTTTCTTTATCCGGGCGGGCCGCCAGCAGGCGCAGCAACGCGCCGCGGGCTTCGGTCACCCCTTCCCCGGTCAACGCCGAGAACAACTGGACGGTCGTGGGCGCTTCCACGGCCTTGCGCACGGCCGCGAGCGCCTGCCGGGCCGCTCCACGGCCGAGCTTGTCGCTCTTGGTGAGCACGATGTGCAGGGGCACGGACCGGCCAGCGGCCAGTTCCAGCATGGTCCTGTCGTGATCGGTCAGCGGATGGCGCACGTCCATCACGACCATGACGCCGCGCAGCGACCGCCGCTCGGCGAAATACGACTGGATCAGCGCGCCCCAGTGCTTCCGCATCTCCCCCGGCACGGCGGCAAAACCATAGCCGGGCAGGTCGACGAGCCGACGACCGGCCTCCAGCTCGAAGAAATTGACGAGGCGCGTTGCCCCGGGGGTCTTGCTGGTCTTGGCGAGACCCTTGCGCTGGACGATGGCGTTGATCGCGCTCGACTTCCCTGCGTTCGAGCGGCCGGCGACGGCCACCTCGGCACCGGCATCCGGCGAAAACTGCCGGGGCTGGTGCGCACTGGTCAGGAACTTGACGTTGGGAAACGCGGACATGGCGGGGGCCCGGGGAGGCGCGGCAGGGACGTTAGTGTACAATTCCTGGCTCGCCCGCCCCTCTTGTTCGGAGTGGTTACATGACCGCGAAGCTAGTCGCCACCCTGTCTCTGGTGGTCGCCATCGGCTGCAGCACCCCGGCACTCGCCGCCGGCTCCGCTGAGGCCGGCCAGGCCAAGTCCGCCACGTGCATGGCCTGCCATGGCATGGATGGAAACAGCCCCAGCCCGGAGTGGCCGAACCTCGCCGGTCAGCACGAGTCCTACATCGTCGGGCAGCTGCAGGCCTTCAAGACGGGCACTCGCCAGAACGACCTCATGTCGCCGATGGCCATGATCCTCTCCGACGAAGACATGCTCGACCTGGCCGCCTATTTCTCGTCCCAGGCGGTGCGCGGCGGCGAGACGGAGCCGTCCAGGCTCGCGCTCGGACAGCGTGTCTATCGCTCGGGGAACGTCGCGGAGGGCGTGGTCGCCTGCGCCGGCTGCCATGGCCCGGGCGGCAAGGGCAATCCCCTGGCGGGGTATGCGTCGATTCACGGGCAGCACGCCGCCTACGTGGCCGCGCAGTTGCGCGCCTACCGGTCCGGCCAGCGCGACACCGACCCCAACCAGATGATGCGCAACGTGGCGGCCCAGCTCTCCGACGAGGAGATCGACGCGGTCGCCTCCTACGTCCAGGGCCTGCGTTGAACCCGGGCCTCCTGGCGCGGTCTGAGAACCTCATGAATACCTCAATCACCCGCTATGCCCGGCCCCTGGTAGCCGCCCTGCTCGTCCTGGCCACCCACGTCACGCTGGCGGCTACGCCGGTCGAAGGCACGAATTACAAGCTGCTCAAGCCGGCACAGCCGACCAGCGTCGAGCCCGGCAAGGTCGAGGTCGTCGAGGTCTTCTGGTACGCCTGCGGTGCCTGCTACCTGCTCGAGCCCAAGCTCGCGGCCTGGGAGCGCAAAGGCAAGCCGGCGAACGTCGAGCTGATACGCCTCCCGGCGGTCTGGAACGACCTGGTTAGGACGCACGCGCGCCTCTTCTACACGATCGAGATCCTCGGCCGGCCCGAACTCCACGGCGAGGTCTTCCGCGAGATCAACGTACGCGGCAACCGCCTCGACACGCCAGAGAAAATCGAAACCTTCCTGACGTCGAAGGGCGTGGCCAAGGCGGATTTCCAGAAGGCCTTTTCCGGCTTCGCCGTCGAGTCGAAGCTGGCGCGTGCCGCCGACCTGAACAAGCGCTACCGCATCACCAGCACGCCGACGGTGATCGTGAACGGGAAGTACGTCACCGACGCCGGCATGGCCGGTTCGGAGGACAAGCTGTTCGAGACGATCAACGCGCTCGCGGCCATGGAGTCCGGCGGCGGCTGACGACGCCCGTCGAATCGGGGCGGGCCGCTCCACAGGGTCCACACGACATGCTCCGCCTCCTCATCCCGACCGGCAGCGGCTACACCTGGATCGAGCACGCGCCGCCGTCGCCTTTTCCGGACGAGTTCCTGTGGGCCGACCTCTTCGAGCCGACCGCCGAGGAGGAGAAGGCCGTCGAGTCGCTGCTGACGGTCGACGTTCCGACCCGCGACGAGATGAAGGAGATCGAGACCTCCAACCGCCTCTACGAGGAAGGCGGCGCGGTCTACATGACCGCCACGGTCGGCAGCAAGCTCGATTCCGAGACGCCCGAGAGCAACGCCATCACGTTCATCCTGGCGAACGGCCGGCTGATCACGAACCGCTACGTTGATCCGACGCCGGTGCGGCGCTTCATGAGCCACGTCGCGCGCTCGCCGGCCGCCTGCACCTCGTCCGCGACGCTGCTCGCCGGACTGCTCGAGGCGTTCGTCGAGCGCATCGCAGATCTGCTCGAGAAGGTGCAGCTGGAACTCGATGCCGTGTCGCTCACGATCTTTCCGCGCACGGAGGGCGCCGCCGCAAGCAATCGCGACCTGCACGCGATGATCCACAAGATCGGCGCCAACGGCGACCTGATCTCGAAGGCCCGCGAAAGCCTCGTGAGCTTTCAGCGGCTGCTGACCTACGTGCAGCAGGCGACCAACGTGACCCTGTCGAAGGACCAGAGCAGTCGCTTCAAGTCCACGCTGCGCGACGTGCAGTCGCTGTCCGACCACGCGGGCTTCCTCGGCAACAAGGTCTCGTTTCTGCTCGACGCGGTGCTCGGACTGATCAACCTCGAGCAGAACAACATCATCAAGATCTTCTCGGTGGCCGCGACCATGTTCCTGCCGCCGACGCTGATCGCCAGCATCTACGGCATGAATTTCCACTTCATGCCCGAACTCGACAAACACTGGGGCTATCCGGTGGCCTTGCTTGCCATGGTGATCTCCGCCGTGCTGCCCTACGCGTATTTCCGCCGCAAGGGCTGGTTGTAGCGGCACGGTGGTAGGATTCGCGCATGGCAAAACCAACCATCACCAACATCGCCGTGTTCTGCGACTTCGAGAACGTGGCACTCGGCGTCCGCGACGCGAAGTACTCGAAGTTCGACATCGGCAAGGTTCTCGAGAAGCTGCTGCTGAAGGGCAGCATCGTCGTCAAGAAGGCGTACTGCGACTGGGACCGCTACAAGGAGTTCAAGGGGCCCATGCACGAGGCCTCGTTCGAACTGATCGAGATCCCGCACGTGCGCATGTCGGGCAAGAACTCCGCGGACATCCGCATGGTCGTGGATGCCCTCGACCTCTGCTACACGAAGTCGCACGTCGACACGTTCGTGGTCGTGAGCGGCGACTCCGACTTCTCGCCGCTCGTGAGCAAGCTGCGGGAAAACAACAAGATCGTCATCGGCGTCGGCGTGAAGAGCTCGACGTCCGACCTGCTGATCGCCAACTGCGACGAATTCATCTACTACGACGACCTCGTGCGCAAGGAAGAGCAGCGCCGCGGACGCCGCAAGACCCCGGCGAGGCAGTCTTCGAGGTCGCCGGCCGCACCGGCGACGACGCCGGTTGCGCAGACGTCACCGGAAACCCAGCCTGCCGAGAGCGCGGCACCCGCAGCGGCGGAGGCGCAAAGGACCGAGGACGAGAAGAAGCAGGAAGCGTTTGATCTCGTGCTGGCGACGATCGAGGCGCTGGCCGAGGACCGGGAAGAGGACGAGAAGATCTGGGGCTCGATGATCAAGCAGGCGCTCAAGCGCCAGCGGCCTGGCTTCAACGAGACGTATCACGGATTCCGCAGCTTCAGCCAGCTGCTCGAGGAAGCCCAGGCTCGCAAGCTGATCGAGATCGAAAAGGACGAGAAGTCGGGCGGCTACGTCGTCAAGGCGGTGTCCGGCTGATCGCGACCTTGCGAGCCGCCGGTCGGTCCGCGGCGGAACGTCACGGAAGCGCCTCGCCGCTTCTTTGCTAGACTCATCACCTCATCGTCGCGGCCTGCGGCACAGAACCGAAGGGGAGGCCCGGGCATGGACGGATTCCTGGAGGCGATGACCACCTTGCGCGACGCCGCGACCGAGTCGTTGCAGCGGGTGGTCGACCAGCTGCCGGCGTTCCTCGGCGCCCTGCTGCTCGTGATGACGGGGTGGCTGGTCGCACGGTGGCTGCGCCGTCTGACCCGGGGACTGGGCGAACGCCTGAACCAGCGGATCGCGCGTCTGTTGACCGGGGACAAGGCCGAGCGTGTGAGGCTGTCGCCGGCGCTGCTGCGCCTGTTGTCCAATCTCGTCTTCTGGGCGGTCGTGCTCGCATTCGTCACGGCGGCCGCCGAGGTGGCTGAATTCGACACGCTGGGCCTCTGGCTCGAGCGGCTCGTCTCCTACCTCCCGAACCTGCTCGTCGGCGCGCTGATCATTGCGGCGGGACACCTGATCGGCGGGATCGTGCGCGACCTGCTCCAGGATGCGCTCGACTCCGCGGGCGTGGCGCAGCGCACGCTCATCGGCAAGCTCGCGCAGGCAGCCACCTTCCTTGCCGCCGTGGTGATCGGCATCGACCAGATCGGCATCGATGTGACGTTCGTCACGACGATGATCGCGATCGTGCTCGGGGTCGTGCTGGCAGGCTTTTCGCTGGCCTTCGGACTCGGCGCGCGACAGAGCGTCGCGAACCTGATCGCGGCACGCTCCCTGCGTCGGCACTTCGCCCTCGGCCAGCGAGCGCGTTTCGGCAGCATCGAGGGCGAGATCGTCGAGTTCACGCCGACGAGCGTGATCCTCTCGACGCTGGAAGGCCGGGTGCACGTACCTGCGAGCCAGTTCGACGAGCAGGCATCGATGCTGCTCTCGCCGGACGGCAGGCATGCCTGAACTGCCCCAGCTGACACTTGCCTTCCTGCAGCAACGGCCCGCGTCCGCCGCGCGGGCGCTCGAGGCACTTGCGCCGGAGGATGCCGCGGAGCTGATCAGGCGCGTGCCGGTGCGGATTGCTGCGCCGGTCTTCGAAGCCATGAACTCGGTCGCGGCCGCGCGCTGCGTCGAACGGCTGCCTGCGGACAACGCCGCCGCGATCTGCGCGGCGCTTCCATGGGCCGACGCCTCGGCCCTGCTGCGCCAGCTGGCACCGGATCTTCGCCAGGGCGTGCTCGGGAACCTGTCGACGGCGCTGGCCCTGCGCTTCCGGCGTTCCCTGGACTACGCCGCCAGCACGGTCGGTGCGTGGACAGAGATGGACGTACCCGCGATCGTGGCGGACCGTACCGTCGGCGAAGCGATCCAGCTCCTGGCTCGCGTGCCGCGCTACTCGGCGAGCCACCTGTTGCTGACGGACGACGCACAGAAGTATCTGGGCATCGTGCCGCTCGCGGCGCTGCTGCAGGCGAGTCCCGCCGAGGCACTGGAGGTCCTGGCCGTGCGCGAATGCCGGGCGTTGCGGGACAGCACGTCAATTGCGGCCGTCAGCGAGATCGGCGAGTGGGAGACGACGTCGCTGCTGCCGGTGGTGAATCACCGGGGCGAACTGCTGGGCGGCCTCAGTCGCGCCACGCTCAACAGCGCGCTGCGGGGACTCGATGCGCCGCCGGCCGTCGCGGGCGATTCGCTGCTGGCCCATCTTCTGGGCGCCTATTTCGTGGCCGGCGAGGGGCTGCTCCGCCTGCTCGTCGATACACCCACTGCATCGCGCGAGGACCGCAGCGGAGGATTGCCATGAGCGGCGACTTCACCCACGCCGTCCGCGTGCTGGACCAGCGGTTCCTGCTCGATCACCCGACGGAAGCCGCGCAACGCGTGGAGGAACTCGATCCCGAAACCGTGGCGGGCGAACTCTCTGGGCAACCCCTGCCTGCCCTCGTGTCGCTGTTCCGCCGTCTCGCACCGGCCGGCGCCGGGCGACTGCTCGAGCATCTTCCTGCGCCCCTGATCCGGGGAGTGCTGAGCGAGCTCCTGCCGCAGGAGGCCATCCTGGTGCTCGGGACGCTCGACGAAGACGTCGCGGAACGCGCGCTCGACGGCCTTGATCCCGCGATACGCGCGGAGCTGCTCGAGCTGATGAGCTACCCCGAGGACAGCGCCGGGCGCCTGATGGATACGCGCGTCGAGGTCTTCCGCGAGTCGATGACCGCGCGCGACGCACTCGACAGGCTGCGCAAGCGCGGCGTGCGCAACACGCGGAACCTGTTCGTCGCGGACCACGACAACCGCCTCGTTGCCCAGGTCGCCATCCAGGACCTGGCCATCGCCGACCCTGCTGAACGACTCGAGCGCATTGCCGGCCCGGTGCCCGCGTTCGTGCACCCCCTGACGCCGATCGAGGACGTGGTGGCGACCGTCGAGAGCCATCGGCTGACCGATCTGCCCGTGACCGACACGCACGCGCGGCTGCTCGGCGTCATCTACCACGGGACGCTGATGCAGGCGATGCAGGAAGACATGTCGGCGAACATCCAGATGATGAGTGGCGCGAGCCCGGATGAGCGGGCCCTGTCCTCGCCGTGGTTTGCGGTGCGCAAGCGCCTGCCGTGGCTGCAGATCAACCTGCTGACGGCCTTCCTCGCCGCGGCGGTCGTGGGACTGTTCGAAGGCACCATCGCCCGCTACACGGCGCTGGCCATCCTGTTGCCGGTCGTGGCCGGACAGTCGGGCAATTCGGGCGCCCAGGCCCTGGCCGTGACGATGCGTGGACTGCTGCTGCGTGAAATCACGCCGCGCCAGTGGCTGGGGGTCGCCACCAAGGAGGCGAGTGTCGGGCTCCTCAACGGCCTCGCCGTCGCCGCGACCTGCGGCATCGGCGTCTATCTGTGGAGCCGGTCGGCCGGCCTCGTGCTGGTGATTGCGACATCGATGGTCATCGCGATGACCATCGCCGGCCTGGCCGGCGCGATCGTCCCCATCGTCCTGCGACGCCTCGGGCAGGACCCTGCCCAGTCATCGTCGATCATCCTGACCACGGTCACCGACGTCGCGGGCTTCTTCTCGTTCCTCGGCATTGCGACGCTGCTGTCGGGGATGCTCGACCCTTAGCCGCAGCCACGCGACCGTCGCCGCGGTGGTCAGGAGACCGCTTCACTCCAACGCCTCGAGCGCCGAGCGGTAGCCGGGCTCGACCTGGTCGCTGGCGTCCATCGTCACGCCGAGGTCGCGCAACAGGCCGTCGCGCAGCCCGTAGATCCAGCCGTGCACCGCCAGCGGCTGGCCGCGGTCCCAGGCGTCGCGGACGATCGTCGTCTGGCAGACGTTCACCACCTGCTCCACGACGTTCAGTTCGCACAGGCGGTCGCCCGCAGACGCCCCCTGCGGTAACCGGGCGAGGCGCGCGCGATGCTTCTCGCGGACATCCTGGGCGTGACGCAGCCAGTTGTCGCTCAGCCCGAGACGGTCGCCCCGCAGCACCGCCTGGATGCCGCTGCAGCCGTAGTGGCCGCAGACGATGACGTGGCGCACGCGCAGGATGTCGACGGCGAACTGCATCACGGACAGGCAGTTCAGGTCGGTGTGCACGACGATGTTGGCGATGTTGCGATGAACGAACAGCTCGCCTGGCAGCAGGCCGACGATCTCGTTGGCCGGGACGCGGCTGTCCGAGCAGCCGATCCACAGGTAGGTCGGCGACTGCTGCCGGGAAAGCTCCGTGAAGAACGCCGGGTCCTGTCGGCGGATGCGTTCCGACCACGCGCGATTCCCTTCAAAAAGCTGACTGAGCGACTTCATGGGCGGTCGGATGCAACTCGCGTGCGGGACATCACCATCGCATGCCCGTCCGTCGCTCGCCAGGGTCCCGTGGTTCCATGATCCGATTCTCGCAATGGGACCGCACCGGCGCGATCGACCGGTGTACTCTGGCACGATCGCCCCTTTGCCACTGGCCTGGAGCCCGTTCGTGCCGCCACCGTCCCCGGGGGACGCACCCCCGTCGCTGCGCGCCCTGGTCGCTCCGTATGCGAGACCGGACCGGCGCAAGGCGTTCTGGCAACTCGCCAATACACTCCCGCCATTCGTCGCACTGTGGCTGCTCACCGTACTGACGCTCGAGTGGAGTGGCGGCTGGTCGCTGCTGCTCCTGCTGCCCGTCGCCGGTCTGTATGTGCGGATATTCATCATCCAGCACGACTGTGGCCACGGCTCGTTCTTCGCGAGCGCAAGCTCGAACCGACGGGTCGGTGCGGCGCTCGGGGTGATCACGTTCTTCCCGTTCGCCTACTGGATGAAGACCCACGCGATCCACCATGCGACGTCGGGTAACCTCGACAAGCGCCGTTTCGGCGACATCGACACCCTGACCGTACGCGAGTACCTCGCTTTGCCGCGGACCCGTCGTCTCGCCTACCGGCTCTACCGCAGCATGCCCGTGATGCTGGGCATCGGGCCGCTCTACCAGTTCATCATCAAGCACCGCGTTCCCTTCGACCTGCCGCAGTCCTGGCGCCGGGAATGGCTGAGTGTGCTGTGGAACAACGTCGTGCTGCTGGTCGCAGGAACGGCACTGTGCTGGATCTTCGGCTGGCAGGCCGTGCTGGTCGTCCACCTGCCGCTGATGGCGATCACCGGGGCCGCGGGCATCTGGCTCTTCTACGTGCAGCACCAGTTCGAGGGAACGTACTGGGCGCGCGCAGAGCAGTGGGATCCGACCCGGGCCGCGATGGACGGCAGCTCGTTCTACGACCTGCCACGGGTGCTGCACTGGTTCACCGGCAACATCGGCTACCACCACCTGCACCATCTCTCGAGCCGCATCCCGAACTACCGGCTCCGGGAGTGCTTCGATTCAGACCTGCGGCTGCGGGCGGCCGCAAGGCTCACGCTCACAGACAGCCTGCGCTGTGCACGCCTGAAGCTCTGGGACGAGGACCGGCAACGACTGGTGGGCTTCGCGGACCTGCGAGCAACGGCCTGAACCGACGGCGCCGCCCGCGTGGCGGCGGTGAAGGCGATCGGATCCACCTGCGAATGGCGCGCCCGACAGGATTCGAACCTGTGACCCCTGCCTTCGGAGGGCAGTACTCTATCCAGCTGAGCTACGGGCGCCTGACCGGCCCCCCCATGAAAAGGGGGCACGAATCATAGCCTTGGCACCCCCTGGCGTCCACGTTCCCAGGGGGCGCAGCCGGGCCCGGGCCACGCTATACTTCGCGGCCTCGTTTGCGCCTGACCCTCTGGAGCCCTCGTGAGCGCCTCGCACGACCGCACATTCTTTGACACCTTCATGCTGGTGCTGGGCATCCTGCTCGGCGTGACGATCGGCCTGATCATCCTCGCCCGCGTCATCGCCGGGAACACGTCCCTGCTGCACAAGAAGGAAGATCCCGTGTACCAGCAGGAGGTGGCGTCCCGAATCGAACCGGTCGCCCGGGTGGCGGTCGCGGGCCAGGACAACACGGCGCTGAGCCCGGCGGCAGCGGAACCCGTCGTGGCCGCCGAGGATCTTCCGGGCGAGACCGTGTACAACCAGGCCTGCGTCGCCTGCCACGGTGCGGGCATTGCGGGCGCCCCGAAGCTCGGCGACACGGCTGCCTGGGCAGCGCGCATCGCGCAGGGCGCGGACACCCTGCATACGCATGCGCTGCAGGGATTCCAGGGCAAGGCGGGCTACATGCCGCCGAAGGGTGGCCGCACCGACCTGTCCGACCAGTCCGTCATCAACGCCGTCGACTACATCGTCGGAGCCTCGCAGTAGCCGGGTGATCATCGTGCGCGACCGGCTGTTCGCAGCGTTGTCAGCCGTGGGAGCCCTCGCAGGCTGAGCTGCTACGCCCCGTCAGTCCTCCGACTGCCGGAAATCCACGCCCAGCGAGCGCAGCTTCCGATAGAGGTGCGTGCGCTCCATCCCGACGCGCTTGGCGAGCTGGCCCACCTTGCCGTTGCAGAGCTGCAACTGCTGCGTCAGGTAGGCACGCTCGAAGTGCTCGCGGGCCTCTCGCAAGGGCAGGGACAGCAGGTCCTGCTTCACCAGCGGCTCGTCGACCGTCGCCTGCGAGGCAATCTCGCCCTCGATCTCGTCGAGACGGATTTCTTCCGGGCCGCCGCGGATCAGCAGCCGGTGCACCAGGTTCTTGAGCTCGCGGATGTTGCCCGGCCAGGGGTAGTTGCGCAGCCGGTTCTGCGCCGCGACGCTGAAGCGGCGGAACGGCAGCCGCTGGTCCTCGACCAGGCGGTCCACGTAGTACCGCAGCAGTTCGGGCACGTCCTCGGCGTAGTCGCGCAGCGGCGGGATCCGCAGGCTGAGCACGTTGAGGTGCGACAGCAGGTCCTGCCGGAACGGTTCGAGCCCCCTGGATTCGAACCCGGGCTGCGCCGAGCAGATCATGCGAGTGTTGCAGTGCACGCGCGACGATCCTCCCTGCCGCACGAAGCCCCCGGAATCGAGCGCCGCGAACAGCAAACGCTGCACGCCGGGCGCGAGATCACCGAGTTCGTTGATGAACAGCACCCCCCGCTCCGCCTGTTCCAGCAGGCCCCGGCGGACGGCACCGTCCTGTTCGGTCCCGTACATGGCGGCTTCCGGGCCCGTCTCGCTGATCGCACCCGCCACGGCGGCGACGAACGGACCGGCCGAGCGCGGGCTCAGCGAGTGCATGTAGCGGGCGAACGCCTCACGTCCCGTCCCCGGTTCGCCCAGGACCAGCACCGGCGCCTCGTGCGGCGCGAGCTGTTTGGCCTGCTCCCTCAGTTCGCGCATCACGCGGCTGCGTCCGACGGGTGCCAGCAGCGGCGGCAGCATCGTGCGCGTGGTCTCCTTGCGGCGTCGTCCCTCCTCGAGGGCGCTGCCGACGGTGCGCAGCAGCTTGGCCAGCGACAGCGGCTTCTCGACGTAGTCGACCGCACCAAGGCGCGTGGCCTCCACGGCCGTTTCGACCGTGCCGTGGCCGGACATCATGACGACGGGCGCGGTGATGGCCTGCGACTGCTGCCACTCGCGCAGCAGGCTGATGCCGTCGATGTCCGGCATCCAGATGTCCAGCAGCACGAGATCCGGTGCCTGCCGCGCGCATGCAGCCCGGGCCTCGGCGGCGTTGGCGGCGACATCCACCGCGTAACCCTCTTCCGAGAGGATGTCCCGCACGAGCTCGCGGATGTCCGCCTCGTCGTCCACCACCAGAATCCGCGCGGTGCTCATGCACGCTCCCTCCTGGGCTCGGTCCGGCGCATGTCGCGCTGCTCCGGCCCGCCCTGATTGGTTTCTTTGATCGGCAGCTCGATGCGAACGCGCGCGCCGCCCTCGGCACGATTATCCGCCTCGGCACGCCCCCCGTGTTCCTCGGTGATCTTGCGCACGATGGCGAGCCCGAGACCGGTGCCCCGGACCTTCGTGGTGATGTACGGGTCGAAGACCTGGCCAATCAGCTCCCGCTGGAAGCCGTGCCCGTTGTCCTCCACGGCGATCTCGGCAAACGCCTCACCGTCACGCATCGCGCGCCGCGTCCCCACCGTGATCTCGCCTGCCGCCTGTCCCTCGAGCGCCTCGGTCGCGTTGGTGAGCAGGTTGTGCAGCAGCTGCCGCATCCGTCCGGCGTCGGCGACGATCTCGCCGAGATCCGGATCGAGCCGCACGTCCAGGCGAATGCCGCGACCGGTCAGCTGCGCGCGGTAGAGGTCGGTGACCTCGGTGACGAGCCGGTTCAGGTCCAGGCGTGTCATCTCGAAGCGCGGCGCGCGCGCATACTCGCTGAAGGCGTTGACCATTTCCTTCATCGCCTCGACCTGCTGCACGATCGTCTCGGTGCCACGGTCGAGCAGCTGCGCGTCCTTCTCGTTCATGGATGGCAGCAATTTGTGCCGCATGCGCTCCGCCGAGAGGCGGATCGGCGTCAGCGGGTTCTTGATCTCGTGGGCGAGCCGGCGTGCCACCTCGCCCCACGCCGCCTCGCGCTGCGCCTGAAGCATCACGGTGATGTCGTCGAACACCAGCACGAACCCACCCGGCGAATCGTCCTCGCCCGGCAGCGGCGTGCAGGCGCACATGACGACACGGCGCCCGTTGCCCGATGCGAAGGTGAACTGCTCGCGCCACTCCAGGTCACCAGCGGAAATCCGTGAACGGCAGGCCTCCGTGAACTGGGTCAGCATCGCGTCCGGTGCCCCGTTCTCGCCGAATCGCTGGCCGACGCGCGCCTCCAGATCCTCGCCCAGGATCAGGCTGGCCGCGCGGTTGGCCGTTCGAACCCGCAGGTCGGGCTCGAGCGAGACGACGCCGGTCGAGAGGCGGGCCAGGATGATGGCGAGGTTGGCGCGCTCCGTCTCGGCCGCCTGCTGCGCGAGCTGCTGGTCCTCGCGAGCCCGGCGCAGCCGCTTGGTCATGTCGTTGAACGAATGCACCAGGAACCCCATCTCGTCATGCGAGGTGAGCGGGAGTCGCAGGTCGAGGTCGCCCTTCGCGACCGCCCGCGTGCCTTTCACGAGGTCCTGGATGGGCTGGACCAGTCGCTGCGCGGTGAAGATCGCGCCGTACCACGCGGCGAGCAGCGACAGCAGCAGCACCACCGTCAGCGTCAGGATGAAGCTCGCCTTGAGCGGCTTGCGGAGGTAGTCCTTTTCGCCGAACTGCTGGTAGGCCGCCTGGACCGTGTCGGCGAGTGCCGCAAGCCGCTCCGCGACCGGGTAGGTCGCCTGCACGACCAGTCGAATACGGCCCTGCGTGGCATTGCTGAGCGGCACGGCCGTCCTGACCACGTAGCCGCCCTCCGCCTGCGGTTCGAGGCTGACGAAGGGACGGCCCTGCCGGACCTGCAGCAGCACCTCGCCGGGGACTTCGTCCGGGACGACCTCGGACGACAGGCCCTTGCTCATCGCGACGACCGCGCCACCCTCCGTCGCGACGATGACCTCGATTGCGCCGGCCTGTCGGCGGAGCGTCTCGAGCAGCCCCGGAAGCGGGCCGCCGCCGGCGATCAGCTGGTCCGCGATCATCTCGGTCGCGGCGAGGTGCTCGCGCATGCGCGTCTCGAGCGCGGAGCGGGACAGCACGAGGGCATCATCGAGGCTCTGGCGGATCTCGACGTTGAACCAGCTGTCGATGCCTCGATTCAGGAACTGGACCGCGAAGAAGTAGACCAGCAGGATCGGCAGCGTCGCGAGCACGCCGAAGATCCACACCATGCGCGCCTTGAGGCGCGAGCCGATGACGTGGCCGCGCCAGTCCCGCACCAGCTGCGCGAGCTTCGTGATCAGCAGGCCCACGAGCACCGCAAGGCCCGCCACGTTGATCAGCAGGATCCACGGATGCAGCCGGCTGAACTGCTCAGAGTTCTGCGCCGTCTGCGCCATGAACAGGAGGGCGGACAGCCAGAGCAGGCCGCCGATGCCCATCACGACCGCCGAGGCGGCGCGAGTCAGCGACGGAGCGTCCATGCGTACCACTCGCTCGTGGCGCTCCAGTCGTCGGCCCAGAAGAGCAGCCAGTTGAGGGCGTCCGGCACCGTGCTCATGTCGACCACTGCCCGGACGCGAAACTCGTAGGTCGGCCCGGCCTCCAGCAGCAGCGAATCGATGACCGGCAGGCCGCGGACCTCGGATGCCCGGTCGATTGCCGCCTGCAGCGACCCGAAGTCCAGCTGCGCGCCGGTGTTGAGATTACGCAGGAGGTAGCGCTGGCTGAGGGCGTGGTAGCTCAGCTCATAGCTCTGGACCAGGGAGGCCACCCCGGCGTCCGGCATGTACCGGCGTACACGCGAAATCTCGATCTCGTAGTCGAGCCGCAGCGTCAGGCCTGCTTCGATCGCCTTGCGCGCGTCGTCCGGAATCCGGACGTCCAGCGTCGCGCTCAGCTCGTAGATCCCCTCGTCCAGGGAGACCTCCGCGCTGCCGACGGTGACCCGGGGAGCGGCCAGCGCCGCCGAGGCCACCAGCGTTGCGAGAAAGCAAACGAGCCAGGCCGCGTAAGGACCGAGAGTCCGCGCGGCGTCCCGACGATGTTGCGAGCCGGTGTTGCTCATTACCAACGTTCAGGCCTGCTTGATGAGGCAAGCATAATAGAACCCGTCCATCCCGGCTTCCCCAGGTCGCACCAGGTAGCCCGGTCCCTCGAACCCGGGGTGGGGCGGCCAGTCCCCGGTGCGCTCCGCCGTGACGTCGATCGCGTCCGGGTGCCTGGCCAGGAACCCCGACACGACTCCTTCGTCCTCCTGCCTCAGCACCGAGCAGCTCGTGTAGAGCAGCAGGCCGCCCGGCGCAAGCATCCCCCAGCCGGCATGCAGCAGGGACGACTGGCGCCGCGCCAGGGCGGGAATGTCCCGGGCGCGTCGCAACAGCTTGATGTCCGGGTGGCGTCGGATCACCCCGGTCGCCGAGCAGGGCACGTCGAGCAGAATGCGGTCATAGGGCCGTCCATCCCACCACCCGGCCGGGACGCCTGCGTCCCCGACCCGGACGTCCGCGGACAGGCCGAGCCGGGCAAGATTGTCGTGCACCCGCGACAGCCGGGACTCCGACACGTCGAGCGCCGTGAGTTCGCAGGCATCGTCCGTCCGCTCGAGGATGTGGCAGGCCTTGCCGCCCGGAGCGGCGCAGGCGTCGAGGATCCGGTCGCCCTCTCGTGGACCCAGCAGATCCACCGCCAGTTGCGCGGCGGCGTCCTGCACCGAGAGCCGACCCTCGGCAAACCCGGGCACGGCCCGCACGTCCGCCGCGGGCTCGATCCTGAGCGCGTCGGGTGCCAGGGGGTGACGCTCGACCTGCCAACCCGCCGCCACCAGTTCAGCCTCGCTGTCGTCCAGGCAGGTGCGCCGCCGGTTGATCCGCAGCCACATGGGCGGATGCGCGTTGTTGGCCTCGAGCATCGCGGCCGCGGAGTCGGGGCGGTCGCGGAGCATCGCGTCCACGAGCCAGGGCGGATGCGCGGTGCGGACGGCGAGATCGGCGTCGACGGCCGCCAGCACGGCCTCCTGCTCGCGCTGGAATCGTCGCAGCACGGCATTGACGAACCCGGCCGCCTTCGCAAAGCCCAGCTCGCGGGCCGCGCTCACCGTTTCGGCCACGGCAGCATGCGGTGCCGTCTCGCCGGACAGCAGCTGGAACAGGCCCACCTCCAGCAGCGCGCGCAGTTCGGGCGGGAGCTTCTCGACCGGGCGATCGGCGAGCGTCTTCAGGATCGCAATCAACCGGAAGTGCCAGCGCAGCGTGCCGTAGGCCAGCGAACGCTTGAGACCTCGCGCGGACGCCGGGTCTGCGTCGTGCGCCAGCAGCTCGTCCAGCGACCGACCGGCGTCGGCGGTCTGCGCGACGAGTCTCGCCGCAGCCGCCCTGACCTGCGCCGGCGTTGGCGTTGGCGTTGGATTGGTCACGCGAGCCGAGCCCCGGCCAGCGCGTGGGCATTCAGGAACTCGGCCGCCGACATCGCGCGGCGCCCGGCCAGCTGGACTCGCTCGAGGCGCAAGGCGCCTTCGCCCGTGGCGACGATGATCCGTCCGCCCGCGGCCTCGAGCACGCGTCCCGGTTCCGCGTCGCCCGCCGCCGGCACGACCGTGACCGACCAGATCCGTAGCTGCCGATCCGCCCAGCGCGTCTCGGCGACGGGCCACGGAATGAAGGCCCGGACCTGGCGGTCGATCGCAACCGCCGGCTGGCTCCAGTCGATCCGGCCTTCCTCCTTGCGGATCTTCGGCGCATAGCTGGCGCCGTCGACGGGTTGCGGCGTCGGCTGGAGCCGCCCGGCCTGCCATTGGTCGATGGCCTCGACGATGGCCTCGGCGCCGAGCCGGGCGAGGCGGTCGTGCAGCGTGCCCCCGGTTTCCCGAGGGTCGATCGGCGTCTCCCTGCGCAGCAGCATCGGCCCGGTGTCGAGTCCGGCATCCATCTGCATGATGGTGACGCCGGTCGCGGCATCTCCGGCGAGTATGGCTCGCTGGATGGGCGCCGCGCCGCGCCAGCGCGGCAGCAGGGAGGCGTGGATGTTCCAGCATCCGAGCCGCGGAATCGCGAGGATGGCCGGCGGCAGGATCAGTCCGTACGCAACCACGACCATCAGGTCCGCGGCATGCTCCTCGAGCCGCAGCGCTTCCTCCGGTGCCTTCAATGAAGCCGGTTGCTCGACGTGCAAGCCGAGCTCCAGGGCGCGCCCCTTCACGGGACTGCCGGACATCGCCTGGCCACGCCCGGCAGGACGGTCGGGCTGGGTGTAGACGGCACGCAGCACGTGTCCGGCCGCGTGCAGGGCATCGAGCGCGGGGACGGCGAAATCGGGCGTGCCGGCAAAGACGAGGTTCAGCCGGTCGGTCATGGCACTAGTCTGCACGGCCCGGCGGCCGCGCACGACGCTAGATCACGGGAACCTTGGATCTTTCACGCGCCGCCGGGGATGCGGTGCCGCGTTCGCGCCGCTCCTTCTCCAGCTTCTTGCGGATCCGCGTGCGCTTCAGGTCCGACAGGTAGTCGACGAACAGCTTGCCCTCGAGGTGGTCCATCTCGTGCTGTATGCAGACCGCCAGCAGGCCGTCGGCCTCCAGCTCGAACGGCTTGCCATCCCGGCCGAGTGCGCGCACCACGATGCGCTCCGAGCGCGTGTTCAGCTTGTCGAACACGCCGGGCACCGACAGGCAGCCTTCCTCCGCCTCGGTGCGGCCCTCGCGCTCGATGACCTCAGGGTTGACGAACGCAAGTGGCCGGTTCTGCTCCTGACTGACGTCCGCCACCAGCACGCGCTGGTGCACGTTGACCTGGGTCGCCGCCAGGCCGACCCCGGGCGCGGCGTACATCGTTTCCAGCATGTCGTCGATCAACCGGCGGATGCCGTCGTCGACCGTCGTCACGGCCGTGGCCCGCGTCCGCAGGCGGGGGTCGGGGTATTCGAGGATGGTGAGCTTCGCCATTCGTTTGAAAATGCTGCTAAAGTTAAGTCAGGCTTGAATTTAGCAACCGCGGCAGAGCCGCGGGACATCGTCGCCGTCCCGCGTCATGGCCCGACTGAGACGTGGTCGGCAGCAGGCCCGCGGCTTGGCGGATTATAAGGCGACGGTCGCGACCCCGACACCCGATGGAGATAGGGATGGATCGTAACCTGCGCCTTGCACCTTTCAGTTCGGGCGGCCGGCGCCCTTGGATCCGGGCCGCGGGCCTCGCCTTGAGCGTCGCAGCGCTCGGACTCGTCATGGGCAGTACTGTCCCGACACTGGCGCAAGCCCAGGTCTCGGGCAGTTCGATGTCCGTCCCGCTGGCCCCAGACGCACCGGAGCGTTATGTCGTCCGCAAGGGCGATACGCTGTGGGACATCGCGGGCGTGTTCCTGCGCGACCCGTGGTACTGGCCCGAGATCTGGTACGTCAATCCGGAGATCGCCAATCCGCACCTCATCTATCCGGGCGATGTGCTCAACCTCGTCTACGTCGATGGCAAGCCCCGCATCACGCTGGAACAGGCAGGCCCGATGCGCCTGTCGCCGCAGGTCCGCTCCCAGCCGCTCAAGGACGCGATCCGCGCGATCCCCTACGACCTGCTGATGGACTTCGTAGGCCGTCCGAGCCTGCTCAGCAAAGAGCAGATCAAGGAGGCGCCATACGTCGTCGGCATGCGGGATCGCCACATCGTCGGCTCGACCGCGAACGAGATCTACGGCCGGGGCCTCGGCGAGCCCGCCGCGGGCGCGCGCTTCAACGTGATCAGCGTGGGGGACGAGCTGCGCGATCCCGACGACGGTGACCTGCTCGGCTACATGGGCCAGCTCGCCGGCCTCGGCGAGGTCATCCAGAGCACCGGCGCCGTGGTGCCCGGCTCGGACTCGATCTTCAAGATGAAGCGCGAGGAGGAGCTGACCCACCTGCGCGTGCTGCAGACGAATCGCGAGATCCTGCAGGGCGACAAGCTGTTCCCGGCGACGGTCGATATCGGCGCGGACTTCGTGCTGTCGGCTCCGGCGAACGAGGAGGTGCTCGGTCAGGTCATTGCGATCGTGGACGGCGTGCACGTCGCGGGCAGGTACCAGGTGCTCGCCCTCAATCGCGGCAAGCGCCACGGCCTCGCGCCCGGCAACGCGCTCGGCGTCTTCTACCGGGGCGAGCAGGTGCGCGACCGCTATGATCGCCAGAACTGGATGGCCTACACCGCGAATTACGATCGCGTTCGCCTGCCGGACGAGCGCAGCGCGACCGTGCTCGTGTTCCAGGTCTACGACCGCATGAGCTACGCGCTGGTGGTCGAATCCTCGCAGGTGATCCAGCGCGGTGACTTCGTGGCGCACCCGCGGTTCGGGCACCGGGAAGCCGGCAGCCAGGACTTCATTCGCTGAGGCGCCAGCGCCGCGGTTTTCGACGATCGCGGCAGATATGCAGGAGCCTGCCGGGAGGAACTCCCGGTAGGCTCTTTGTCCATGGACGATCCGATTCCGTGGCTCACGCTGGCGCGGGCCCCCGCGCTGCATGCCGGACATCTGGCCCGGCCGGGCCCGGGACCGCGCCTGCCAACTGACCTGCTGCACGAGTCCACGGCGGCGCTCGCCACGCTGGGACTCGGCCCGGCCACGGTCGCGGCCCTGAAGAACCCCGACCCCGACGGCATCACCGGCGACGAGCGCTGGCTGGGCGGCGCGCGGCGCCACCTCGTCACCTGGGGATCGCCCGCCTATCCGCCGCTCCTCGCCGCCATCCCGGACGCACCCCTCGCCCTCTTCGTCGAGGGCGATCCGACGGCGCTGTCATTGCCGCAGGTCGCGATGGTCGGCAGCCGCAACCCGACGCAGCTCGGCCGCGATACCGCCGGGCAGTTCGCGCAGCACCTGGCGGACGCCGGGCTTGCGATCACGAGCGGCCTGGCGCTCGGTATCGACGCGGCCAGCCATCGCGGCGCGCTCCGTGCCGCGATGGGGCGCACGCTCGCCGTCCTCGGCAGCGGCCTCGACGTCGTCTATCCGCGCGAGAATGCCGAGCTCGCCGCAGCCGTCACGGACAGGGGTGCGCTGCTGTCGGACCTGCCGACCGGCACGCCACCCCTCAGGCAGCACTTTCCGCGCCGCAACCGCATCATCAGCGGCCTGGCGGTGGGAACGCTGGTCGTCGAGGCGGCCCTGCGCAGCGGCTCGCTCATCACGGCGCGTCTGGCGGCCGAGCAGGGCCGCGAGGTGTTCGCGATCCCGGGCTCGATCCACAATCCGATGTCGCGCGGCTGTCACCGACTCATTCGCCAGGGCGCCAAGCTGGTCGAGACGGCAGATGACATATTCACCGAACTCGAAGCCCTGCTCGGCAGCCTCCGCGCACCCGTGCACGCCGAAGCGCCTGATACGCAAGCGGTTTCCGGGGCCGCGTTGGACAAGGACTACGAAATCCTGTTAGATGCGCTCGGTTTTGCGCCGGCCAGCATCGACACGCTGGTGTTGCGCACCGGGTTGGCGGCCGCGGAGGTCGCATCCATGCTGCTCATCCTCGAGCTCGATGGACGGGTGGCCCAACAGCACGGCGGCACGTTCTGCCGGAGACTGCCGGGGAAAAAGGAATGAAGGAAGGCGTTCTCGACATCCTGATCTACCTCTTCGAGAACTACTTCGACGCCGACATGGACGAGGGCGAGGAGCCCGACCGCGAGACCCTGAAGCAGGAACTGGAGCACGCGGGCTTTCCCACCGGGGAAGTGGAACGCGCGTTGTGCTGGCTCGAGGACCTCGCGGCCGATCCGTCGCGGAGCGGTCCGACGCCCACGGCCCGCGCCATCCGCGTGTTCGGTGCGCTCGAGCAATCGCGCCTCGACACGGACTGCCGGGGGTTCCTCGTGCACCTCGAAAACGTAGGCATCCTCTCGCCCACGCAGCGCGAGCTGGTCATCGACCGCCTCATGGCGCTCGAGGGCGACGACATCGACATCGAGAAGCTGAAGTGGGTCGTGCTGATGGTGCTCTTCAGCCAGCCCGGACAGGAATCGGCGTTCTCCCGCATGGAGGACCTGGTGTTCGAAGACCGCTCCGGGGCGGTCCATTGAGGACCGCACGGGCAGCGCCCGAGACGGATGCCGCGGCCCCCCGCGGCATGATCGTTTTTGGGGCAGGGGAATTGACGCAGGAAACATGAGCAGGAATCTCGTCATCGTCGAGTCGCCGGCCAAGGCGAAGACCATCAAGAAGTACCTGGGCAAGGACTTCGAGGTGATGGCGTCGTACGGCCACGTCCGCGATCTCGTGCCCAAGGAGGGCGCCGTCGACCCCGCCCGGCAGTTCGCCATGCGCTGGGAAATCATCGACAAGAACAGGAAGCACGTCGATGCGATCGCGCGTGCCGTGAAGAAGGCCGACGCGCTCTACCTGTCGACCGACCCGGACCGCGAGGGCGAGGCCATTTCGTGGCACCTCTTCGAGCTGCTGCGGGATGCCGGGGTGCTGGACGGCAAGGCGGTCCACCGCAGCGTGTTCTACGAGATCACGAAGAACGCCGTGCAGGAGGCGATCGACCAGCCACGCGAAATCGCCGAAGAACTCGTCAAGGCATACCTCGCGCGCCGCGCGCTCGACTATCTCGTCGGCTTCAATCTCTCGCCGCTGCTGTGGAAGAAGGCCGGACTCTCCGGCGCCTCCGCGGGCCGCGTGCAGAGCCCGGCACTGCGGATGATCTGCGAGCGCGAGGAAGAGATCGCCGCGTTCGTGCCGCGCGAGTACTGGACCATGGACGCGGACGCCGAGAAGGCCGGCCAGGCCTTCAGGGCGCGACTGATCGAGTTCGGCGGCGGCAAGGTGGAGCAGTTCACCATCACCGACGGCACGCGGGCCGAGGAAGTGCGCCGGGCGCTCGAGCAGGCCGCGGCCGGCGGACTGACGGTCACCAGGGTCGACAAGAAGCAGCGCAAGCGGAACCCGTCGCCGCCCTTCACGACCTCGACCCTGCAGCAGGAGGCCGCGCGCAAGCTCGGCTTCGGCGCCCAGCGCACGATGCGCACCGCGCAGAAACTCTACGAGGGCGTGGACTTCGGCGAGGGGCCGGTGGGCCTCATCACCTACATGCGTACCGACTCCGTGAGTCTCGGCGTCGATGCGATCCGCGACATCCGCGGCGTGATCGGCCGGCTCTACGGGGCCGAGTCGCTGCCGGACGCCCCGCGCATGTATCGCACCAAGTCGAAGAACGCGCAGGAGGCCCATGAGGCTATCCGGCCGACGGCCGCCTCGCGCACTCCCGAGCAGCTCGCCGGCCGGCTGGACCCGGACCAGCACAAGCTCTACACGCTCATCTGGCGACGCGCGGTCGCGAGCCAGATGGAAGCAGCCGTGTTCGACACCGTCGCGGTGGACCTCGCGGCAGGCGCGGGCAACACGCTGCGCGCCAACGGCTCGACGCTGGTCTCGCCGGGCTTCCTGGCCGTGTATCGCGAGAGCTTCGACGACGTCACGCTGGACGACGAGGATGACCGGCGCCTGCCGGCACTGGAACAGGGCGATCGCGTGAAGCTGCTCGCCATCCGGCCGGAGCAGCACTTCACCGAGCCGCCGCCGCGCTACTCCGAAGCGAGCCTCGTCAAGGCCCTCGAGGAGTACGGCATCGGCCGGCCCTCGACCTACGCCAGCATCATCCAGACGCTGCTCTTCAAGAAATACTGCGAGCTCGTGAACCGGCGGTTCATACCGACGGACCTCGGCAAGATCGTCAACCGGTTCCTCACCGGCCACTTCGAGCGCTACGTGGACTTCAACTTCACGGCGGGCATGGAGGACGAGCTCGACAACGTCTCGCGCGGCGAGGAGGACTGGATACCCTTGCTCGAGCGTTTCTGGAGCGGGCTCAAGAAGCAGATCGACGACGTCGAGCAGAACGTCACGCGTTCCGACGTCGCGATGGCACGCGAGATCGGCATCGACCCCGTCTCCGGCCGGCCCGTGAGCGTGCGCTACGGAAAGTACGGCGCCTTCGCACAGATCGGCACGCGGGACGACGAGGAGAAGCCGAAGTTCGCGAGCCTGCGCCCCGGGCAGCGCATGGACGAGCTCACGCTGGAGCAGGCGCTCGAACTGTTCCAGCTGCCACGTACACTGGGCCAGATGCCGGACGGACAGCCGATCCGGGTGGCCGTGGGCCGCTTCGGGCCCTACGCGCAGTACGGCACCAAGAAGTACGTGTCCCTCAAGAAAGAGGACGACCCGTACACGATCACGCTCGAGCGCGCACTGCAGCTGATCCAGGAAAAGCAGGAGATCGAGGCGAACCGCATCATCCGCGAGTTCCCCGGCACCGACGTCCAGGTGCTGAACGGCCGCTACGGTCCGTACATCACCGACGGCCGGAAGAACGGCAAGATCCCGAAGGACCGGGACCCGAAGTCGCTCGCGCTCGAGGAATGCCAGGCCATCCTGGCCGCGGCGCCGGAGCGCAAGGGACGCTGGGCGAAGAAGACTGCGACTGCAAAGAGCGCGACGACGACGACATCCGCCGACAAGCCGGCGAAGAAGAAGGCTGCGCCCAGGAAGAAGGCCGCCGCCCGCAAGAAGTCGACGGTGAAGAAGAAGTCCTGATTTTCAGACGCTTGCGCCCGCGCAGATCGGGCAAGCGGCAAGCCGGGTGAGGATATGAATCCAGACACGCCCTCCACCGCCACCGTCATCGCCTATCTCCGCTCGCTGCACGACTCGATCACGGCGGCGCTCGAGCAGGCGGACGGGGGCGCGACGTTCCGCCGCGATACCTGGCAGCGCCCCGAGGGCGGCGGCGGCGAAAGCCGCGTGCTGCGCGAGGGCGCGGTATTCGAGCAGGCTGGCATCAACTTCTCGCACGTGATGGGCGGCCGGCTGCCCGCCTCCGCCACCGCACAGCGCCCGGAACTCGCCGGCGCGAGCTTCGAGGCGACGGGCGTGTCGCTGGTCATCCATCCGCGCAATCCCTACGTGCCCACCTCGCACGCCAACGTGCGCTACTTCGTCGCCATCAAGGACGGACAACCCGCGGCGTGGTGGTTCGGCGGCGGTTTCGATCTCACACCCTACTATCCGTTCGAGGAAGACGTGCTGCAGTGGCATCGCGCCGCGAAGGCCGCGTGCGACCCGTTCGGGCCCGACGTGTACGCGAAGTACAAGGACTGGTGCGACCGGTACTTCTACCTGAAGCATCGCGGCGAGACGCGCGGCGTGGGCGGACTCTTCTTCGACGACCTGAACGAATGGGGCTTCGAGAAGAGCTTCGCGTTCATGCGCAGCGTCGGCGACCACTACGTGCCCGCCTACCTGCCGATCGTCCGGAGGCGGAAGGACATGCCCTACGGCGAGCGGGAACGGAATTTCCAGCTCTACCGGAGGGGACGTTATGTCGAATTCAACCTGGTCTACGACCGGGGAACGATCTTCGGGCTGCAGACCGGCGGGCGGATCGAATCGATCCTGATGTCGCTGCCGCCGCTGGTGCGCTGGGAGTACGACTATCGGCCCGAACCGGGGACGCCGGAAGCACGGCTTTACGCGGATTTTCTGCATTCTCGCGACTGGCTCGCGGAACTGGGCCGCTGACGGATCTTCGCGCCCGACCCACCGTCAGCGGGTCTCCGTGGCTTCTGCCGGACACCGCCCGCGCGCGCGCGGGATCGGGATTATGTCGTGTCGTGGGGCGAAGTCGTCCTTGTACACCTTGTTTTCGTCGTCTTCGCGCAGTAGGTTCCGCGTTACGGCAATTGTCGAAGGGCACACCCGTCGCGAGGCGGGGCCGCAAAGCCACGGCTCTTGATCATTAGAGAACAAGAGGGCCGGGCTGCCGGACAGGCTGCTGAGGATGCGGGCGACAACGCCCGCCATTTCCGTTATCGCCCGTCGATCGACGGGCGATGGCGCAAGAAACATTCGAGGGAAAGCCTGATGAGCATGAAAGACGGATGGAAGCTCAGCGGCACCGTCAGCTGCCTGACATTCATGGCGGCGATGACGGTCGTGCCGGACAGCCTCGCGGCCGATCGCAGCGCGGTGCGTGATTCGGCGTCGCTGCCGCAAGCACTCGATTCGCTCAAGTTGCAGGATCCGTTGATCGCGGAAGGTGGCGATCTGGCGCGATTCGATCCTTCGCTCGCCAGCGCCAGCGGCAGGGTGCAGGTCATGGTTCACCTGCGCTCGCCTGCGGTGGCCAAGTCCGGCGCGCGTCCGGGGTCAGAGCAGGTGATGCAGAGGGAAATGCTGAAGGCAGAGCAGTCCGCTTTCTCGGCTCGCCTCAAGAAGACGGCCAAATCGGCCCAGCTCGTTTCCAGCGTCCAGACCGTCGCCAACGCCGTGTTCCTGGAACTGGACGCGAAGGACGTCCGCAAGCTTGCGAGCGACCCGAATGTCACGCGGATCTCCCGCGTCGCGGATTACCAGCTCGATCTCTCCGAGACGGTGCCCTACATCACCGCGACGGCGGTGCAGAACGCCGGGTTCACGGGCACGGACGTCAAGGTCGCCGTGCTCGACTCGGGTATCGACTACACGCATGTCGCGTTCGGCGGCGCAGGCACGCTCGAGGCCTACCAGCAGGCCTATGGCACCTCCACGGCCGATCCCCGCACGACGACCCGCGACGGGCTGTTCCCGACCGCCCGGGTCGTGGAAGGATACGATTTCGTGGGTGAGGCCTGGCCGAACGGCCCGCTGGCCCCGGACGACGACCCGATCGATTGCGGGCCGGCCTCCATCGGTGCCCCGTGCGCCGGCGGCCACGGATCGCACGTCGCGGACATCATCGGCGGCGCGGCGGGCGTCGCCCCGGGCGTCGACCTCTACGCGGTCAAGGTCTGCAGCGCGGTCTCGACGAGTTGCAGCGGTGTCGCGCTGATCCAGGGCATGGAGTACGCCGTCGATCCGAACGGCGACGGTGACACCTCGGACCGGATGGACGTGGTCAACATGTCGCTCGGCAGCCCGTACGGCCAGGCCTTCGACGACGACCTCGCGTTCGCGGTCGACAATGCGACACGGGCCGGCGTCCTGACCGTTGCCTCCGCGGGCAACAGCTCCGACAAGCCGTATGTGACGGGCACGCCCGCCGCGGCCATCACGGCCATCTCGGTGGCGCAGACGAACGTACCGAGCGCGACCGAGCCACGCATCGAGGTGAAGGCGCCGGCTAGCATCGCGGGCCTCTATTCGGGCGTCTTCCAGCCCTGGTCAGCGCCGCTTACGACACCGATCGAGGCGCCGCTGCAGTTCGGCGACGGCGCGGGCGGCAACACGCTCGGCTGCTCGGCCTTCCCCGCCGGCTCGCTGGCCGGACGGATCGTGCTGGTCGATCGCGGTGCGTGCTCCTTCAGCATCAAGATCAGCAACATCGCCGGCGGCGGCGGCCTCGCGGGCATCATCGGCCTCGTGGCCCCGGGCGACCCGTTCGCGGGCGGCTTTGGCGGCGGTACGCCGACGGTACCCGGCTACATGATCAGCCAGGCGGATTCCAACCGGTTCAAGAGCGGTCTCGGCGCGGGTGTCATCGTGCGCCTCGACCCGGCGAACGACCTGCCGCTGGTCATGACCATGGTGGGCAGCTCTTCGCGCGGACCGCGTAACCCTGACAGCCTGATCAAGCCGGAGATCGGCGCGCCTGGCGCTTCGGTGTCGGCCACGGCCGGATCAGGCACGGGCACGGAGCCCTTCGGCGGCACCTCCGGTGCGGCCCCGATGGTGGCGGGCTCGGCGGCACTCCTGCTCGACGCCTATCCGGGCTTGAGCCCGGCGGAGGTCAAGGCCCGGCTCTCCAACAACGCCGAAACCGACATCGAGACGGCACCGTTCAGGGGCCTTGCACCGATCACACGGATCGGTGGCGGCGAAGTGCGCGTGTTCGATGCGCTCAACGCGCCAGCCGCGGCATGGGATGACGCGAATCTCACGGCCGGCCTGAGCTTCGGCGCGGTGGACGTCAACAAGGACGTCATGACCTTCCACAAGAAGGTTCGCGTGCGCAACTACAGCGACAAGGCGATCACCTACCGTGTGAAGCCCACGTTCCGCTATGCGGAAGACGCCGCGACCGGCGCCGTGTCGGTGACGGGCCCGGGCAAGGTGACGGTGCAGCCGGGACAGGACGCGACGTTGCCGGTCAAGCTCACTATCCGGGGCGCATTGCTGCCGGGTAACTTCATGAACTCGGGTGCGATGGGTGCCAATCCCGCGGCGCTCACGGCGAACGAGTTCGACGGCTACCTCGTGCTCGACGACGGCAAGGCTCCGCTGAGCCTGCCGTGGCACGTGCTGCCGCGCCGAGCCGCGAATGTCGTCGCACGGAGCCGCCTCACGTTCTCGGGTGGCATGGACACGGTCTCGCTGACCAACAACGGGGTGGGCACGGCGCAGACCGCGGCCTTCTCGCTGCTGGCGACGAGCCCGAACATGCCTGAGGGACCGCAGGGCGGCCAGTCGCCGATGCCGGACATCCGTGCCGTCGGCGCCGCGAGCTTCCCGGTCCCGGCGGGCTTCTGCTCCGCGAACCCGTCGTTCGTGTGGCAGTTCGCCATCAACACCTGGGAACGTCAGAGCCACCTGGTGCCGGTCAGCCACATCGTGTTCCTCGACACGAATGGCGACGGAACCGACGACTACGCGGTGCTGAACCGCGATCAGTCCGGGCCGACGACGATCACGGACGGTCGGCAGCTGAGCTGGGTGCAGAACCTGGCCACCGGTGCACTCAACGCGTTCTTCTATGCCGAGCACGCGACCAACACCGGCAACACCGTGCACACGATCTGCGCGGAGCAGATCGGCCTCGGCGCCGCGGACTACGGCACGCGGTCGGTCGGCATGGCGGTGCTGGCCCAGGACTTCTACTTTGGCGGTCCTGGTGATCTCATCGAAGGTCTGACCGTGACGCCGGGAGCCGAGCGCTACCTCGGCCTGCCGGACGACGTCCCGGGCAAGAGCAACGGCAGCATGACGGTGTACGACTTCGGTCAGGCGCCGGGCAGCAGCGACGAACTCGGCGTGCTGCTGCAGACGAACAGCGACCGCGGTGGTGGCAACCGGGGCGGGGCGACGCAGGCCACGGAGGCGCTGCTGATCTTCGCCAAGTAAGCCGATTCCAGGATCGAGCGACTCTGGGCCTCCCCCTCAGGGGGAGGCCCTTTTGTTTTCGACTGCCGCTGATACTGGCTGCTCCGGTCACGCCGCGCGTTGCGGTCAGTCCGTCGTCCGGCCCGGAGTCGTGCGCTCGAGCTCCGGGCGCTCGCACAGGCGAGCATGTCCCCGGTCGTCGCAGCGGTAGTCGTACTCGCGACCGGCGAGTTCGAAGACGACCCGATAGCCCGGGACCTGGAACTGAGGGTAAGCCTCCCCCGGCTCTGGGCAGCCCAGTGAGCCGTCGGACCAGACCACGGCCTCGTCCCGGACCAGATGCACCTCCGAAGGATCTGCGCCGGTGCGCGCAACGACGTCGGAGCGGAGTCGCGCCACGAGATCCTCCGGTGCCTCGCCCTTGACCGGCGTGACCGGAGCCGGTGCGCGCTCCGGCAGCGGGCTCTTCATGCGCCCCTCAGCGATCACTCGTCGCCGTTCGTCCGCGAACCGGCCGTCGTCGGACTGCGCGCCCGCGCAGCCCGCAAGCGTGACGCTGACGACGAGCACTGCAGGCAGTCCTGTTCGCGAGCCGGTCATCGCAAGCTCCTGTCGCGCCAGTGAAAAGCGATGTTATGTCATTTCCCGGCCGGACGGCTCACGCGACTCTTGTGTTCGCAGCGGAACCTGCGTACGTTGCGCAGCACGGCAAGCGTCGAAGGGCACACCCGCCGCGAGGCGGGGTCGCAAAGCCACAGCTCTTGATCACTACAGAACAAGAGGGCTGGGTTGCCGGATCGAAGCATCGGACAGACCCGCACGAGCGGGCAGGAACGATGTTTCAACTGTTGAGCGCACGCCCGTTCGTGGCTGCACAAGCGCACGAATGGACGTCACTCCAGCCTGCCAGCCGACACCGAACCCAGTGTTCTGCAGGAGGAGACATGCTCAAGAGACCCATCCTGACCTTGCTGTCCACGGCCGCTCTCACGGCCACGGCTGCACTGTCAGTACCAGCGATTGTCGTCGCGGCACCGGCGAATTCCGAAGCCAAGGCTGCTGCGAAGGACAAATTCACCAACAACGCCTACATCGTGCGGCTCGCCGAGCAGCCGGTCACGGCCTACGCGGGCGGCATCAAGGGCTATGCGGCCACCAAGCCGCGCGCGGGCCAGAAGATCGACCCGGACAGCGGCAAGGTCGTCAAGTACAAGAGCTACCTCGAGTCGCGGCACGATGACGTGCTGGCACAGGTCGGTGGCAGCAAGAAGCTCTACAGCTACGGCTACGTGTTCAACGGCTTCGCCGCGGAACTCACCGCCGCACAGGCCGAGAAACTGGCGTCGATGCCGGGCGTGCTGGCGGTCGAGAAGGACACGCTCCTCGAACTCGATACGTCCTCAACGCCGGACTTCATCGGGCTTCGCGGGCCGGGCGGGTTCTGGGAAACGACCGGAGCCACGGGCGAGAACGTCATCATCGGCATCGTCGACGGCGGCGCATGGCCCGAGCACCCGAGCTTCTCCGACCGCACCGGCGTCAACGGAAACGCCACCAAGGGCGGCAAGCTCGGCTATCAGCAGATCCCGGGCTGGCACGGCAAGTGCACCCCAGGCGAGGAATTCACCGCAGCCAACTGCAACCAGAAGCTGATCGGCGCCCGGTACTACAACTCGGGCTGGGGCGGCAACGCCGGCATCGATGCGCAGTTGCCGTGGGAATTCAACTCGCCACGCGACTTCGGCGGGCACGGTACGCACACCGCCACGACGTCCGGCGGCAACGCCAACACGGCGACGACCGGTGGCGCCGCGGCCTTCGGGCCGATCAGCGGCATTGCACCTCGGGCGCGTATCGCCGCCTACAAGGTCTGCTGGGAGACCGGCACGGGCGGCAGCTGCTTCAGCTCCGACAGCGTTGCGGCCATCGACCAGGCAGTGGCGGACGGCGTGGACGTGATCAACTTCTCGATCAGCGGCTCGCGCACCAGCTTCCGTGACTCGGTCGAGATTGCATTCCTGTTCGCCGCCGATGCGGGCGTGTTCGTCGCCGCCTCAGCCGGCAACAGCGGCCCGACCACCAGCACGGTTGCGCACCCCGGCCCGTGGCTCACCACGGTTGCCGCAGGCACGCACAACCGTAACGGCGAGGGCTCGGTGACGCTCGGCAACGGCATGACCTATTTCGGCGCGTCGGTCGCGACCGCCGTGGGTCCTGCGCCGTTCATCGACTCCGAATCCGCTGGTCTGCCAGGCGCCGACCCGAACTTGGTGCGGCTCTGCGCTTCGACGGCCGACACCGGTGGCGACCCGGTCCTCGACCCGGCCAAGGTCGCGGGCAAGATCGTCCTGTGCGATCGCGGCGTCTTCGCACGCGTCAACAAGAGCCTTGCGGTCGCAGAAGCGGGCGGCGTCGGCGCGGTGCTGGTCAACAATCCGACCAGTTCGCTCAACGCCGACTTCCACTTCGTCCCGACGGTCCACTCCAGTTCTCGGCTCGTGACGCGCTCAAGGCGTATGCCGCCACGTCGGGCGCGACGGCGACGATCAACCAGGCGACGATCGTCTACAACGCTCCGGCCCCGTTCACGGCGAGCTTCTCCTCGCGCGGTCCGCTCCTGGCCGGCAACGGCGACCTGCTGAAGCCCGACATCATCGCACCGGGCCAGGACATCCTGGCGGGCGTGGCCCCTCCGGGAAACAGCGGCCGACTGTTCGACCTCTACAGCGGCACGTCGATGTCGAGCCCGCACGTGGCCGGCCTCGCAGCGCTGTTCAAGGAGCTGTACCCGAAATGGTCGCCGATGATGATCAAGTCGGCCCTGATGACCTCGGCGGGTGACGTTCTCGATGGACCGAACACGAATCCGCTGGTGATCTTCCGTCAGGGTGCCGGCCACGTTCAGCCTAACCTGGCGAAGAATCCGGGCCTGGTGTTCGACTCTGGCTTCAACGACTGGCTGGCCTTCATCTGCGCGAAGCAGCCCGAGGGCCTCACGGGCACATGCAACGCGCTCTGGAACGCCGGCTACCCGCGGGACGCCAGCGACCTCAACTCGCCGTCGATCGCCATCGGTGATCTCGGCGGCATCCAGGAGGTGAAGCGTACCGTCCGGAACGTTGGCGCCAGTGGCACGTACTCTGTCTCGGTGTCCGGACTCACCGGCTTCTCGGTCAGCGTCACGCCCTCGTCGTTCACGCTGAACACGGGCGAAGAGCAGGAACTGACCATCCGCTTCGCCAGGACCACGGCGCCGCTGAACAGCTACACCGGTGGACAGATCACCTGGACGGACGGCACACACAACGTCCGCGTCCCAGTGGTGCTGCGGCCGGTTGCCCTCGGGGCGCCGACGCAGGTCAGCGGGTCCTACAGCGTGCTGTTCGGCTACGACGGGGCGTTCACGGCGACGGCGCGCGGGATGATCCCCGCCGACGTCACCGCGGGAACCGTCGACCAGGATCCGGACCAGACGTTTGATCCGGCCGATCCGACCGGCACCGTGGCCATTCCGGTGGTCATCCCGGCCGGCTCGACCTACGCCCGCTTCTCGCTGTTCGACAGCGACGTGGTGCCCGGGAGCGACCTGGATCTCTTCGTCTTCCAGGGATCCACGCAAGTCGGCTCGAGTGCGGCGGGTGGCTCTGACGAGGAGGTGAACTTCACGTTCTCCACCCCGACCGGTGGTCCGATCGCCCTGACGGTCTATGTCCATGGATGGGGCATCGCGGGCGGCGGGTCGTCGCCGTTCCAGATGCACTTCTGGGGCCTGGGCACGGCCGATGAGGGCAACATGACCGTGTCAGCCCCGACGACGGCAGTCACCGGAGAGACCGGAACGATCGAGCTGTCGTTCGATGGTCTGGCCGCAGTGACTCGTTATCTCGGCTCGGTCGCCTATGGCGGTGCCACCGGCATGCCGGCCCCGACGATCGTGCGCGTGGATACCCCCTAAGGGTCACCGCGACCACTGAGTCGTTCTCGACTGACGCCCCGGGGAGAAATCCCCGGGGCGTTTTCTTTGGTTCAGATGGCGTCCCGGGGCGCGGGGTCCGTCGCACGCCCCGGCGGGCAGAGGATCCACTGCCCACGGGCGCTCGCGTGATAGTCGAACTCGCGATCACCGGCCCGAAGGCGAACCCGGTATCCCGGCACCAGCGCCTGCGTGTAGCCCATGCCCGGCTGCGGGCAGCCGAGAGAACCATCCGACCAGGTGACGGCCTCGCGGCTGACGATCGTGAGCGCGGATCGCTCGACGCCGGCGAGGCGCGCCGCGTCGTCCAGCACGGCCTCGGTGATCGACTGCAGCGTCGCATTCATGCGGACCTCCGGCGGCGTCCGGGGCGGTGGGCCGTCCTGGCCGCTGGCGCAGGCCCCGGCGAGCATCGCGGTCATGCACGCCAGCCAGGCGCCGCGCCGCCCTCGAGCCGGCTTCTCCACCCCGTGGTGCAGTACTCTCTCGACCATGAACTACCGCCATGCCTACCACGCCGGCAACTTCGCGGACGTGCTGAAGCACGTCGTGCTCATCATGATGGTCGAGCACCTGAAAATGAAGCCCGCGCCGTTCTTCTACCTCGACACGCACGCCGGCCGCGGCGTCTACGACCTGAGCGAGGCGCAGGCGCAGCGCAGCGGCGAGTACAAGAACGGCATCGGCCGCCTGCTCGACGCACCGGCGGCGTCGCTCCCGCCCGAAGTGGCGAGCTACGTCAATCTCGTGCGCGAGTCCGCGGGCAAGGGCCACAGCGCGATCACGGCGTATCCCGGGTCGCCCCTCATCGTCGCGCGCCTGCGCCGGCCGCAGGACCGGCTGGTGCTGATGGAAACACTGCCCAAGGAGGCCGCAGCGCTGTCGAGGGCCGTTGGACGGCAGCGGCTCGTCTCGGTGCTCGAAAGCGATGGCTATGCCGCGCTCAAGGCACAGTTGCCGCCGCGGGAGAACCGCGGGCTGGTGCTGATCGACCCGCCCTACGAGTCAGACCTCGAGTTCGACCGCGTCATGACAGGCCTCGGGATCGCGCACGAGCGCTGGCCGACGGGCATGGTCTGCGTCTGGTATCCGCGGACGAACCGGGCCGGTCCGCTGCGGTTCCACCGCGAGCTCGAGCGCTCCGGCCTTCGCAAGGTGCTCGACGTGACGCTGAACGTGCTGCCGGAGGACGCCGAGGTGGGCATGGCCGGCGCCGGGCTGGTGATCGTCAATCCGCCGTGGCAGCTCGACGAGCGCTTGAAGACGCTGCTGCCGCAGCTGCATCGGCTGCTGTCGCCCGACGGGCTGGGCGGCACGCGCGTGGACTGGCTGGTGCCGGAGTGAGGCTCACCTGGCCGGCGTGTACTTGACGTCCGGCATCCCCACGAAGTCCTGGTCCTGAGTCCAGAACCTTGCACCGTAGGCCCGCGCCGTGGCCAGCATGATGCTGTCCGCCATCGGCAGTCGCGCCGTCTTCGACAACCGGGCAGCGTCGATCGCGAGCGGGGCCGTCAGGTCCGCGAGACGGCCCTGGTGCATCAGCGCGGTCACCTGGAGGGCGTAAGATTCGTCGCGCTGTTGCAGCACCCGCTTGAAGACCTCGAAAATCGACAGCGTCGGGACGACGAGCTCTGGCGTACGCTCGATGGCCGGCGCAAAGAATCCAGCGTTGGGACCGTCCGCCAGGTACTCCAGCCAGCCGGACGAATCGACGACGTTCATCACACGCGGTCGTCGTCGCGCGGCACGGTGGTGTCGATGCCCTTGATGAGACCACGCGCCTTGCGGATCGGTCGAACGGGGATGAGCTCGATGCGGTCGTGGTACTGGATCGCCTGGATCTTCTGGCCCGGCCGGATGCCTAGCGCCTCCCGAATCGAGAGCGGGATGACCACCTGGAACTTGGGCGAAACGGTGACGGTCGTCATACGAGAATCTGATCGATCTGGTACCTGTAATACTTGGATTGTACCCGCGTCGCCACGTACGGTCGCGGTCGAAATGTGGCGGCATTGGCGAAAATCGCCGTCGCTTCAGCTTGCCGTCACGCCGGCGTTCGCACGGAGATCGCGCGAATCCGCCGTGGCTATCGCAGCCGCTTGCAGGCCGCGTAGCGGAAGCAGTCGACCGTGTGGTCGTTGACCATGCCCGTCGCCTGCATGTGGGCATAGAGGATCGTCGAGCCGACGAAGCGGAATCCGCGCTGCTTGAGGTCCTTGCTGAGCGCATCCGATTCGGCGCTGGTGGCCGGCACCTGCTTCATCGCGCGCCAGCGGTTCACGATGGGCCGCCCGCCGACGAAGGACCACAGGTGATCGGACAGGCCGCCGACTTCGTCCTGCAGCCTGATCACCGCCCGCGCATTCGAGATCGCGGACTCGATCTTGAGCCGGTTGCGGACGATGCCCGGGAACTTCATCAGCCGCTCGACCTTGCGGCGATCGAATCGTGCGACCTTCTCGACGTCAAAGTCGACGAAGGCTTCGCGGTAGCCCTCGCGCTTGTTGAGGATGGTGGACCAGCTCAGGCCCGCCTGCGCGCCCTCGAGAATCAGGAACTCGAACTGCCTGCGGTCGTCGTGGACCGGGACGCCCCACTCCTCGTCGTGGTAACGGAAGTAGGCCTCGCTCATGCCCGCGTACGACCAGGCGCAACGCGGGCGCGAGTCCGGTACTGGCGATTCAGCGCGGGCAGTCATGGGCGCCCATGCTCAGTCCTGCCGCCACTCCACGGCCGACAGGACGCGCGCGGTGACCTGCTCGAGGTCCACGTTCGTCGGGCCGATCACCGCGATGCTGCCGGGCCCGGCCGGCAGGATCGTGCCCGAATAGCCCTCCTCCGAGAACGCCACCCGGCCCGCGGGCTGCTCGTGTCGCAGCACCATCACCGTGACCGGGCCATCGTCGGTCTGCACGACGAGGTGCGGGACGACGTGCCGGCGGAAGAAGCAGCTGTTCGCGTAGGAGACGGTGCCGACCTCCGGACGCAGGCGGACGCCGCCACGATCGAGCACCTGCTCGAGCGTCCGGGCACTCTCGGGCTCCCCGGTCACGACCAGTGCCTGCGGTTCGTGTGCCAGGTGCGCGACGAGGTCCTGGGCCAGCGAGTCGCGCGGGCCGCTCACCCACAGCAGCGTCCCGACCAGCACGCCGGCCACGATGCTGGCCGCCAGCGCGTACCATCGGCGCCGATCCATGCCCGGCACCAGCGTCGCGGTCGATGATTGCCCATGAATCCGCGCGCTCGGCGGGACCGGGACCGCGAGTGCCGCCCGGATGCGCTCATCCAGCACCAGGGTCTGCCGCAGGAACCGGGTACAGCGCGAGCAGCCGGCCGCGTGCTCGAGCGCCTCGGCCCCCGGATGCTGGGGATCCGCGCCGACGATCCTGCGAAATTCCAGGCACTCCATGGCTACTCCGGCTCCGGGTCCAGTCCCGGCGCGAGCTGCCTGCGCAGCTTCTGGCGGGCACGGAAAAGGCGTGTCAGCACCGCGGCCTGCGTCAGGCCGAGCTGGCTCGCGATCTCCGCCGTGGAGAAACCCATCAGCACCTGCAGCACCAGGGGTTCCCGGTAATCGGCGTCGAGGGCAGCAATGGCCCGGCGCATGTCCAATGTCTCCTGCTCCTCGACGGCCGCCAGCTCGGGCGACTCACTGCCCACCAGGTCGTCCACGGGCACCGTCTCGAAGCGCTTCCGCTCATACAGGCGTGCGTGCTCACGACGGGCGATCGTGAGCAGCCAGGGCTTGGCCGCCGTCGACTCCGCGAGGCTTTCCCGCGAGCGCCACGCCCGGAGCAAGGTCTCCTGCACCACGTCCTCCGCCACCTCCCGGTCGCGCGCCAGCCAGTAGGCGAACCGGAACAGGTCCGGCCGCAGCTCGTCGCAGAGCCTCGCAAATGCGGTTTCCCCGTGCTTTCCGGCAAATGGCGCGTTCATGTATAAAGACCGGCCTGACAGCGGCCTTATTTCGACTCGGGTGGCGGTCCGCCCCGGCGCTCGGCCACGGGGTCGGCAGGCCCGCACCATAGCCTTCGCGCCGCGCCGGTGTAAACCGCGCCCGGCACGCGACCGGAGCCCCAGATGACCGACCCACAGCAGCCGTCCCAGTACCCCCGGGTGCGCATGCGCCGCATGCGGCGCGACGAGTTCTCCCGCCGCCTGATGCGGGAGACGACCCTCACGCCGGCGGACTTCATCTATCCCGTGTTCGTCATGGAAGGCACGAAGCAGCGGGTCGCCGTGCCCTCGATGCCCGGTGTCGAGCGGCTGACGGTGGACGAACTCGTCCGCGAGGCGGAGACCGTTGCGAAACTCGGCGTCCCGGCGATCGCGCTGTTCCCGGTGACCGCACCGGACGCCAAGAGCCTCGACGGGCGCGAAGCCTGGAACCCGGACGGTCTCGCCCAGCGGGCGGTCCGCGCGCTCAAGCAGGCGCTGCCCGAGCTGGGCGTGATCACCGACGTGGCCCTCGACCCGTTCACCACCCACGGTCAGGACGGCATCATCGACCCGTCCGGCTACGTGGTGAACGACGTGACGGTCGAGGCGCTGGTGCGCCAGGCGGTGTCGCATGCGGAGGCCGGCGCCGACGTGGTGGCGCCCTCCGACATGATGGACGGTCGCATCGGCGCCATCCGCGACGCGCTGGAGGCCGGCGGGCACCTCCACACGCGCATCCTCGCCTATTCGGCGAAATACGCCTCCAGCTTCTACGGCCCGTTTCGCGACGCGGTCGGCTCGGCGGGAAACCTCGGCAAGGGCAACAAGTACAACTACCAGATGGACCCGGCGAACTCCGACGAGGCGCTGCGCGAAGTGCAGCTCGACCTCGACGAAGGCGCCGACATGGTGATGATCAAGCCCGGCCTGCCCTACCTCGACATCGTCCGTCGCGTGAAGGATCGCTTCGGCGTCCCGACCTTCGTGTACCAGGTGAGCGGCGAGTACGCGATGCTCATGGCCGCCGCAGGCAACGGCTGGCTGGACGAACGGGCCGTCGTCCTCGAGTCGCTGGTATCGATCAAGCGTGCCGGCGCGGACGGGATCCTGACCTACTTCGCCCGTCGCGCCTCGGAATGGCTCAATGCCTGACGGTTACGGTCTGTTCGGCGACCCGGTCCAGCACAGCTGGTCGCCGTTCATCCACGGCCTGTTCGCCCGCCAGACCGGGCAGGACATGGTGTACCGCCTCTACGAGACACCGCCAGAGCGCTTCCGCAGCGACGTGCTCGAGTTCTTCAGCGACGGCGGCTGCGGCATCAACGTCACCGTGCCGCACAAACGGGCGGCGGCCGACCTCGTCAACGAGCTCACGCCCCGGGCGCAGCTCGCGGATGCCGTCAACACGGTGGTCCGGCGCGGCGAGAAGCTCGTCGGGGACAACACCGATGGCGCCGGGCTGCTCGCCGACCTCACGCAGAACCTCGGGCTGCATTGGTCGGAGCCCCGCATCCTGCTGCTCGGCGCGGGGGGTGCGGCCCGCGGAGCCCTCGGACCGCTGCTGTCGCTCAAGCCGCGCCTGCTTATGATCGCCAACCGCACGGCCGATCGGGCCGTGGCGCTGGCGAAGGAGTTCGACGAGCTGGGCCCGGTCAAGGGCTGCGAGTTCGGCAATCTCGCGCTGCAGCGGTTCGACCTGATCGTGAACGCCACGTCGGCCGGCCTGCGCGGCGAGGTGCCCGTCGTCCCGATCGACGTCGTGGACTCGATGACCACCTGCTACGACATGTCGTACGGGGTGGGCGACACGCCGTTCGTGGCCTGGGCACTCCGGCTCGGCGCCGGGCGGGCCGAGCAGGGCTGGGGCATGCTGGTCGAGCAGGGCGCGGAATCGTTCGAGCTCTGGCGCGGCGTCCGGCCGGACACGGCGCCGGTGCTCGAGGCGCTCAAGCGACGCGCCGCTACGGGACCGCGTACTCGTTCTTGAGGTCGACGTAGAAACCCGCCATCACGGGGATGCGCGCGATCTCCGCTGCGGTCAGGTCGCGGGCCCGCCGCGCCGGATTGCCGAGATACAGGCCGCCGGAGGCGAGTCGTTTCCCCGGCGTCACGACGCTGCCGGCGCCGATCATCACCTCGTCCTCGACGACCGCGCCATCGAGCACGATGGCCCCGATACCCACCAGCACCCGGTGGCCGATCGTGCAGCCGTGCACGGTCACCTTGTGGGCGATCACCACGTCCTCGCCGATCAGCAGCGGCCAGCCGGCGTCGCTGCCGGGATACGGGCGCGTCACGTGCAGCACGCTGCCGTCCTGCACGTTGCTGCGCGCCCCGATGCGGATATAGTTGACGTCGCCCCGCACCACCGCCATCGGCCAGATGGAGACGTCGCGGGCGAGTTCCACGTCGCCGATCACCACGGCCGTGGGGTCGACGTAGACGCCCTCGGCCAGGGTGGGGTGGACGCCGCGGTACGGATGGGTAGGCATGGCCGAAAATCCACGAATCTGCGACCCATAGTGTAGACGCTCGACGCCGCTACACTGCAATCTTGCGCACCGTGGGCACACCGAGCCCGGAGGATAACGAACCGTGATCGTCGTAACGCTGTTGCTCCTGGCCCTGCTGTTCGTCGCAGCGGTCTATGTCGTGCGCATCTACAACGGCCTGGTCGCACTGCGGGAGAACGTCCGCAAGGCCTGGTCGAACATCGACGTGCTGCTCACGCAGCGGCACGACGAGCTCCCGAAGCTGGTCGAGACCTGCAAACGCTACATGGCCTACGAGCAGGAAACGCTCGAACGGGTCATGCAGGCCCGGTCGGCCGTCTTCCGGGCGCAGGGCAGCGGGGACGTGACGGCGCTCGGCGCCGCCGAACAGCAGTTGCGTGAGGGGCTCGGCCGGCTGTTCGCCGTGGCCGAGAACTATCCCGACCTCAAGGCGGACCAGAGCTTCCGCCACCTGCAGGGCCGCATCACGGAACTCGAGAACGCCATCGCCGATCGTCGCGAGCTGTACAACGAGGCCGTCAACCTCAACAACATCCGCATCCAGACCTTCCCCGACCTGATCGTGGCCCGGCTGTTCGACTTCAAGACGCAGGCGCTGCTCGAGTTCACCGAGGAACAGAAGCGCGACGTGGACCTGGGCAAGCTGTTTGGCTGATCCGTCGGATCTCTGGTTCTGGCTGCTGGTGCTCGGGGTCGCCGTCGGCGGCGGCGGCTGGTATGCCTTCCGCTGGCTGCACGTCGCGCGCATGGTCGAGGACACTCCGACCTCGCGCATCCGCTCCGCCGCCCAGGGCTACGTCGAGCTCGGCGGCCGCTGCCGCGCACTCGACGGCTCACGGAACCTCGCGCCGCTCACGCAGCGACCCTGCGTCTGGTGGCGCTATCGCGTCCAGCGGCGAACAGGATCGGGTTCGCCGGGCAAGCGCCGGGCGACCTGGCAGACGGTCAATTCCGGCCGCTCGGAGCAGCCGTTCCTGCTCGAGGACGGCACGGGCGAATGCATCGTGCAACCCTCGGGCGCCGAGATCCTGACCGGGGAGTCCACCACCTGGTACGGCGACGCCCCCTGGCCGACCGGGCCAATGGGCCAGCCCCGCAACCCCTTCGGCGAGCGCGAGTACCGCTACTACGAGGAGCGCATCTACGAGCACGAGCACGTGTACGTGCTCGGCCAGTTCCGCACCCACACGGCCGCCGGGCAACGCGACCTGCAGGCCGAGGTCACCGCGCTGCTCGCGGAATGGAAGCAGGACCAGGCGCAGCTCGCCGAGCGCTTCGACGCCGACGGCGACGGTCACGTCAGTCTCGAGGAATGGGAGCGTGCCCGGCAGGAGGCGCGGGATGCGGTCACCCAGCGGCACATCGAGCGCCCCGCCGGGACCGCCCTCAACGTCCTCGGACGCCCGGACAGCGGCCATTTGTTCCTGATCGCGGCGTTCCGCGAGACGGATGTCGCGCGGCGCTATCGCCGTCGCGCGATCCTGGCTTTCGCGGGTTTCGCCGTGGCGGTCTACGCGCTCGGCTGGCTGCTGCAGGGGTTCTTCGGCTGAGCCTAGAATAGCGGTCCTGACGCCGTAACGGACCCGCGCAATGACCAACCCGCTGCTCATCGACACCCCGCTCCCCGCCTTCGGCCAGATCCGGGCGAGCCACGCGGAACCGGCCATTCGCGAGCTGCTCGACCGCAACCGGCACGAGATCGCCGCGCTGCTCGAGGCAGGCGAGGACCGCTGGGAAACGCTGGTCGTGCCGCTCGAGCGCATGCACCACAACCTGGCGCGCGCGTGGTCTCCCGTCGGGCACCTGAACGGGGTCATGAACGACGACGAACTGCGCGCGGCCTACAACGCCTGTCTTCCGCTGCTGACCGCCTACCACACGGAACTCGGCCAGAACGAGCGCCTGTGCGCGGCCTACCAGTCGGTGGCCGACCGGGAAGGCCCGTCGCTGGTACCCGAGCACAAGAAGGTCGTGGACAACGCGCTGCGGGACTTCAGGCTGGCCGGGGTCTCATTGCCACCGGACCGCAAGCAGCGATTCCGTGAAGTCATGGAACGCCTCGCCACCGTGCAGGCCAAGTTCGACGAGAACGTGCTCGATGCGACCAATGCATGGTCGCGGCACGTGAGCGACGAGCAGGAACTCGCGGGCCTGCCGGCCAATGCCCTGCGACGCGCTCGCGAGGCGGCGCAGGCGGCAGGCCAGGACGGATGGCGGCTGTCGCTGGATGCCCCGACGTACCAGGCCGTGCTCACGCATGCGGTGAGCGGACCGCTGCGTCGCGAGTTCTACGAAGCCTGGGTCACGCGCGCGTCGGACCGCGGACCGCACGCCGGGCAGTGGGACAACGGCCCGCTCATGGCGGAGATCCTCGCGCTGCGGCACGAAGCGGCCGAGCTCGTCGGCTTCGCGAACTTCGCCGAGTCGTCGCTCGCCACCAAGATGGCCCGCGACCCTGCGGAAGTGATCGAATTCCTGCAGCGGCTGGCGCGGGTGAGCCGGCCGGCCGCCGAGCGCGAGTATGCGGAGCTGCAGGCATTCGCGGGTCGGCCACTGGAGGCCTGGGATGTGGCCTTCTACTCGGAGCGCATGCGCAGCGAGCGCCTGCAAGTCTCCGAGGAAGCCCTGCGGCCGTATTTCCCGCTGCCGCGCGTGCTGGCGGGACTGTTCACCGTGGTGATGCGGCTGTATGGCGTGCGCATCGTCGCCAATCCGTCCGTCGAGGCCTATCACCCCGACGTGCGCTACTTCGACGTACTCGAGCGCGACGGCACCCCGCGCGGGGGCTTTTTCCTCGACCTGTACGCGCGGCCGAAGAAGCGCGGCGGCGCCTGGATGGACCAGTGCGTCGGTCGCATCGAACTTGCCGGGACGGGCGCCCTGCCGGTGGCGTACCTGGTCTGCAACTTCTCCCCGCCCACGGGCGAGCAGCCGTCGCTGCTGACGCACTACGAGGTCCTGACGCTGTTCCACGAGTTCGGCCACGGCCTGCACCACCTGCTGACCCGGGTCGGTTGCCCGAGCGTCGCCGGGATCAACGGGGTGCCCTGGGATGCCGTCGAGCTGCCGAGCCAGTTCATGGAGAACTTCGCCTGGCGCGACGAGGTCCTGCCGCTCATCTCGGCCCACGTGGAGACCAGTGAAGCGCTGCCGCACGAAATGCTGGTCCGCCTGCAGGCGAGCCGGACCTTCCAGGCGGGCATGCAGACCGTGCGTCAGCTCGAGTTCGCACTGTTCGACTTCCGCCTGCATGCCGAGTACGTCCCCGGCGTCCCGCCGCGCATCGCCGAGACCCTCGCCGAGGTTCGCGAGGCCGTGGCCGTGATCCGTGCGCCGGAGTTCAACCGCTTTCCGCACAGCTTCCAGCACGTATTCTCCGGCGGATATGCCGCCGGCTACTACAGCTACAAGTGGGCCGAGGTCCTCTCGGCGGACGCGTTCGGCGCGTTCGAGGAGCATGGCGTCTTCGACCCTGCGACGGCGCGACGCTTCCTGCACGCGATCCTCGAGCGCGGCGGCAGCCGCGACGCGATGGAAGCCTTCGTCGAGTTCCGCGGGCGCGAGCCCGCGATCGAGCCGTTGCTGCGTCAGATGGGCCTCGCCGCGTAGGCGCGCCATGCAGTTCGCCACCTGGAACGTCAACTCGCTGCGCGTCCGCCTGCCACACGTCAAGGACTGGCTCGCAGCGAATCCGGTCGACGTGCTCGCCCTGCAGGAGACCAAGCTGCCCGACGCGGACTTTCCCCGCGCGGAAATCGAGGGTCTCGGCATGGCGGTCGCGTTCAGCGGCCAGCGCACCTACAACGGCGTCGCACTGCTGTCCCGCGCACCGATCGAAGACGTCGTCGCGGGCATCCCCGGATTCGAGGACGAGCAGAAGCGCGTACTCGCAGGAACGGTCGGCGGCGTGCGCGTCATCGACGTGTACGTGCCGAACGGGCAGTCGGTCGGTTCGGAGAAGTACGAGTACAAGCTGCGCTGGCTCGCCGCACTGCGCGACTACGTCGCCGCGGAATCGACGCGGCACGCCCACCTGGTCGTGCTGGGCGACTACAACATCGCCCCCGAGGATCGCGACGTGCACGACCCGAAGGCCTGGGAGGGCTCGGTACACGTCAGCGCGCCGGAGCGTGCGGCACTGCGGGCCCTGCTCGACACCGGCCTGGTGGATTGCTTCCGGCAGTTCGACCAGCCGGAGAAGTCGTACTCCTGGTGGGACTACCGGATGATGGCTTTCCGGCGCAACGCAGGTCTCAGAATCGACCTGATCCTCGCGAACACCCGACTTGCGGAAAAATGCGGCGGCTGTCACATCGACAAGACGCCCCGGAAGCTCGAACGCCCCTCGGACCATGCGCCCGTGGTTGCAGCCTTTGACATATAGGGGTAGAAACGCCCTGTGTCGGATTTCTTTACTCTGGTGTTCCTCGATCGTTGAACTACACTCCGTGACATTGCCATGACAGCCTCGCGCTGAACGAAAAGAAGAACGTCATGCAGTACAGGCGCAGCGATTACGACGTCACCAATACCGTGCAGGTCAGTTCCGTCGCGTCCGTGCGGCGCGCAGTCGAGGAACTCTATTCGCAGACCTGGCCAGGCGGTCCGGTCGAACGGCTCGGCGCCGCCTTCGGCGACTTCGAACGGCTGTTCAACGGGCAGTTTCCAGGCTACCTCGGTTGCGACACCGTCTATCACGACGTGCAGCACACGCTGGACGACACGCTCGCGATGGCGCGCCTGCTCGCGGGATACGAGCGGTCGCACGCGCCGGAACAGCGACTCGGGGCTGACCGCGCGCTGCTCGGACTCGTCGTCGCGCTCTTTCACGACGCGGGCTACATCCGGCAGACCGACGACTCGCTGCATCGCAACGGTGCGGAGTTCACGCGCACGCACGTCGGGCGCAGCGCGCGGTTCCTCGCCCGCTACCTGCCGACGATCGGCATGGCCGAGTGGGTGCCCGTGGCAACGCTGGTCGTGCACTTCACCGGTTACGAAATGCGCTTCGACCAGATCCGCCTCGACGATCCGCGCGATCGCAAGGTCGGCCACCTCATCGGTACGGCCGACATGATCGCGCAGATGTCGGATCGCTGTTACCTGGAGAAGTGCCGCGACCGCCTGTACCCCGAGTTCGTCCTGGGCGGCATCGCAGTCGCGCGCCACGAAGGCGGCCTCAGGGTCACCTACGGCTCCGGACTGGACGTCCTGCGCCAGACGCCGGAGTTCGTCGCCGAAACCACGCGCACGCGACTCGACGGCGAATTCGGCGGTGCGTACCGCTATGCGGAAGTCCTGTTCGGCGGACGAAACCCCTATATGGAGGCGATCGAGCGCAATCTCGACTACCTCAAGCAGGTCCTGCAGTCGAAGCGCTGGTCCATGCTCCGTCGCGAGCCCCCGTGCTTCACGTGGGAAAAGAACCCGCTGCAGAACATGCGCACGCTGGTGATCGAGCACCTCAAGGCAACCTTGAGCGCTGCCTGATTCCAGCGGGCCCGGCCACGCTCGCTGGCCCCGACCACTCCTCGCGCGCTATCCGCCTTCCAGATCCCCGCCCCTGCGGCTCGCAAGGGCGCTCGGTCGATTCTCACTCTTTGACTGCGTTCCCCGCAGCGCCATTTCGCAATGCGTGGGTTTGAGCATTCCTTAAGGTCGACTGCGCACAGTGGAGCCTGAAGGTCCCCCGGCTCGACCAGCCGATCACCCGGCAAAGAGCCGATCCGGCGGATCCCAGGAGGGCGCATGAACAGGACCATTCGACTGACGATCGCGACGCTGGCGTCATTGCTGGTGTCCGTGGGACCGGCGATGGCACAGGCCGGCCACGGCCAGGGCGGTGCCGGGACGGGCATGCAGGGCCCGCAGGCGCAGTCGGGAGCGATGCAGCAGCGCGGCGACGTTCAGCAGGACATGGACCGGGCGCGTGACCACGACCGGGACCGCGACCAGCTCAAGGACCAGCAGCGACTGCACGACCAGGACCGGGACCGGCTGCGTGACCAGGACAAGTTGCTGAAGCAGGAGCAGGAAAGCCTGAAGGCACAGCAGCAGTCGACGGCCAGGGAGCGCGAGCGGACACGCGAACAGGAACAGTTGCACGTGCAGGAACGGGCACGCCTGACGGAACAGGCGGGAAGCCTGAACCAGAAGCAGTACCAGGAACGCCGCGGAACCCTCGAGCAGACGCGTTCACAGATGCAGCAGCGCCTGCAGCTCCAGGCCGAGGAACGCGATCGCCTGCAGCAGCGACAGCAGGCGCTCGACGGCGAACTCGCCCAGGTCCGCGAGCGCGAGCAATTGATGCAGCAGGAACAGACGCGCCTGGAGGAGCAGCTTGGGCTGCTCGAGCAGGCACGTGCGAAGGAGGGACAGAAGTAGGGAGCGACGGCCGGGCCGCAGGCAAATGCGGCCCGGCCGTCGTGGTCAGTGTGTGGCTGGGGGCGCCAAGAGCAATAACAAAAAGCAGGACGCCGCTAACGGCCGTATCGCGGGCTTCCAGTGAGGGGTTCGCGAGGTGGCCAGAGCAAGGAGTTCGAAATGAAATCGAAGAATCTAAAATCCGCAATCTGGTTGACGTTGCTTGCGAGCGCGGTCGCAATGGCCGCCCCGGGCGGCGTCAAGGGCCCGCCGGAGGGTAAGGGAAACAAGCCGACGTCGGAGGTCGGTAACAATCTGTCGGTGCCGGCGATTATGGCGGGTGGGGGAAGCACGTTTGCGATCGACTGCCCCACGACCGGATTTACGGCACTGGTGTCGCCCGACAAGGCCCCGATGCATTACCCGGAGGAGTGCGCTCCACCCAAGGATGAAGGCGGACCGGTCTGCGTGTACGAGGGTTACTACTACGTCCAGCGCGACGCGAAGTGGCAGGCGCCGTGCCACACCGCCATCTCAACTCCTGTCAACGTCCTGGGAAAATGGGGCGACAACCTCGCGGGAGGCTCCGCGAGCCTGAAGGTCGGCAGCCCGATCCGGGTCGAGCTCGTGCTCTGGGACACGGACGTCGCATCAGGGCAGGAAGGCTACTTCGTGATCAAGCTCGAGCCCAGCGAACTCGATCGCGAGTCTGACTATGGTCACTGGGCAGACGGATCACTGGAGCTCGGTTTTGATCCAGTCCCGTATACGGTCGGTGACACGTTGCCGGACGGCGGCACATTCGGGGCCGTCGTGTTTGACCCGACTGCCAGGCTCAGGATCGAGCGGATCGTCGATGGAGCCCCGGTAACACCCGCAGCGTACAACGGGACCGCAAGCGGTGAGATCAACGCGACCGGCAAGATCGTGTACGGATACAACCTGCGAGTGCAGCTGGCGGGAACCTACCGCATCACCTACACGTTCAATAACGTCGACTTTGGCGGCGGCTGCAGTGCCGGTGTGTGCTTTGGCAACGAGGCCAGTCTCGAGATCGTAGTCGCAGGCGGTGGCGGTGGCGGCAAGCCGCCGCGCCCTGGCAGGTAAGAGCCCCCAGCCGCCGGCCACGCGCCGGCGGAACGCCCCCCGACCGATCGGTCGCGCCGGTCGGCCGGGCGGGCTTCGGGGCGGAGCACTGGCTGATCTTCATGCACCAGACTGGGGGCACACCATGGAATCCAGGACGATCCTCGCCGCAACAGCGGCGTTCCTGTGCGTCGCGGGGGCACCCTCCGCGGCCGCGCGCGACCTGACCTACGAGTGGTACACGGTCGCCAACAACGGCGACCTGATCCCGGAGACGACCAAGACCTTCAACAGCTACAACCAGCCGGCCGTCAACACCGGCGGCATGGTCGTGTTCCGCGCGCGCAGTCGCGGCGGCCAGGGACAGCCGGAACACGGCATCTATGTGCGCGACCTCGGCGATTACGGCCCGATCGTCACGGTGTTCAGGCGCGGGGGCAGCGTTCCGCAGCCGAACAATGCGACGTACGGGCCGGACCGGCAGGCCGCAGCCTTCAACGAGTTCCCGTCGGTACCGCGCATCGACAGCGGCTCCGACACCATCGCGACGCGCGGCCAGTCCCAGCCGGTCTGGGAGTACACGCTGGACGGAGCCGAGACGAGGACCGGCACGGCCGGCGTCTACACGAACCCGGCCGGAATGCCGACGACCGGCGCGAGCATGCTCGGCAACGTGGCTGGATTCGCGCACTTCAAGGTGCCGGTACCGGGGCTGCCGGGGGTCACCCGATTCGATCAGTTCCCAGGCTCCCCCGCCATCACCGGGCGCAACACGGTCGTGTTCAAGGGCAACTTCACGGTGAACGGCGTCGGCAAGACCGGTGTCTTCTATCGGAACGTGGCGGCCAGCCGTGGCCTGGCGCCCATCGAGCTGATCGCGAGTTCCTATACGATGATTCCGGGCACCACGATCCCGTTCGGCTCGACCGCACCGCCCAGCGCTGCCGGCAAGTACGTCGTGTTCGCGGGGTACGACAACGAGGCGGACCCGCACGCAGGCGGCATTTATCGCGCGAGGCTCGGACCCCAGCCGATCGCGCTCGAGACGGTGGTCGCCATCGGCGATGCCGTTCCCGGCGAGGACGGCGAGACGTTCACGAGCTTCGGCGAAGCGGTGTCGCTCTCGTCGAACGGACGCCACGTGCTGTTCTGGGGCAGCTGGGGCGAGGAGATGCACGAGATCGCGATGCACTGTCCGGAGGAGGGCAATGCCGCCGTCATCGCCTACTGCGAGACGGAGACAGCCAGGGACCCGTACCGGTACGTCCCGGTCCACCAGGGCTTCTTCCTGCGCGACATGCGGCTCGGCCGGACCGTGCCGGTGGCCAGGACGGGCGACGATCTCAAGGACTTCGTCTACTGGAATTTCTCCGGTCGCGCGCCCGGCGTGGGCGGCGGCGAGGAAGGTGGCGACGAGAGCGCGCACCTGGCCCGTTGGCGCACGGCGACGTTCGGAGCCGTGTCCGGCAGCGGCGTGCCGACATTGTCGGCGATCAAGGCCCGATCGTTCGATGGCTCCGACGGCATCTACCTTCGGGAGATCCTGCCTTCGCAGGTCGGCGAGCTGTTCACGCTGCTGAAGACCGGTCTGCCGGGGGCGATGGTGGACCCGGAAGCGCCCGCCGGTGCGCTCATCACCTCGCTTGGACTCGAGCGTGACGGCTTCCGCGGCGACTGGCTGGCGCTCACCCTGAGCATGGCGGCCGACGGCGAGGCGGAGGAGGACACGGGCTGGGCCGGCACCTACGCGGCACGATTCATCGACGAGGAGGAACTCGTGGCTCCGTGACCTGCGCGCGACGTCGACTGGATGGCTGGCCGGCTGCCCGTCGGCCAGCCGCGCCCGCGACGGGAGCCTCGTTGACGATACGGATGGCGGAGTTGGACACGCCTGTCCACATTAGCTGCATGCGCGTGCTCGTCGTCGACGATTCGGAGCGGCTGCGGCAGTCGCTGGCGACGGGTCTGCGTGCCGAGGGCATGACCGTCGAAACGGCCGCCGACGGCGTGCAGGCCCTGGCGCTGCTCGCCAGCCTGCCGTTCGACGTCGTCGTCCTCGACCTCGTGATGCCACGTATGGACGGCGTACGGGTGCTGCGTGAGCTGCTGCCGCGCCGCACCAAGCCGCGGATCCTGGTCCTCTCGGCGCGCGACCACGTCTCCGACCGCGTCGAAGCGCTGGACCTGGGCGCGGATGACTACCTGGTCAAGCCTTTCGCCTTCGACGAGGTGCGCGCCCGCATACAGGCGCTGGCGCGGCGGCGTGCGGACGACGCCTCGCCGGTGCTCAGCCTCGACACATTGAGCATCGACACGTCGGCCAAACTTGCGCGGGTCGACGGCGCGGTGCTGCCGCTCACGCCAAAGGAGTACGCATTGCTCGAGCTGCTGTTGCATCGCCGCGGCCACGTGCTGAGCCGCTCCGCCATCTTCGAGCAGCTGTACGCGAGCGACAGCGATGCCTCCGACAAGGTCATCGAAGCCCTGATGAGCACTCTGCGCGCCAAGCTGATGGACGCCGGACTGCCCGAACTGATCGAGACGCGTCGCGGCTTCGGCTATGTGGTTCCCTGATCAGGCGCATCCGTCGCTCGCGAGGCGCATCACGGTCAACCTGTCCGTCGGACTGGCATTGACGCTGTTTCTCAGCTTCTTCGTCTTCCACGGCATCCTGCGCAACGAGATGTATGCGCGCGTCGAGGAAGCCCTGGCGCTGCGCGTGCAATCCCTGGTCGAGTATGCCGCCGCCAATCCGGGCCGCGAGAGCGAGGTGGAACTGCTGATCGAATTTCGTTCCGCGGCGCACCAGGACTTCTTCCAGGTCTGGGACGGCAGTGGCCGGACGCTGGCCCGATCCGAGTCGAGTGCTGGACGCGACCTGCCGACACCGGTCGCGGCCGCCCTGACCGGCCAGCGCAGCTACCCGCTGCAACTGCCCGACGGCCACGGCGGGCTGGCGACGGCCAGCAGGTTGCGGCTCGCCCCCGGTGATCCTCGCGGCGAACTGACCGTCGTCGTGGCCAAGGAGATCGAGTCGCTCGAGCTCCTGGAGCAGCGGCTCCACTGGATCATGTTGATGGTCGCCGGCGCGGCCCTCGTCGCGGGCGTCGCGGCCGCTCGATATGCCGTCGGACGCGGACTCGAGCCCGTCGAGCAGCTGGCGCAACAGATCGCCAGGATCGATCCGCGGGCGCCTCGGCGCATCGCGCTCGAGATGGATCCGCTCCCGGACGAGCTGGAGCCGCTTGCGGAGAAGACACTGTCAATCCTGGATCGCCTGCTGGCCGCCCTGGAGCGGGAGCGCCGGTTTTCCCGCAACGTGGCACACGAACTGCGCACGCCGCTCGCCGAGCTGCGCATGCTCGCCGACGTCGGTTCGCTGGCGCAGACGACGGACGAGATTCGCGCCTCTCTCGTCGAGGTCGGTGCGACCGCGGCGGAACTGCAGCTGATCATCGATTCGCTGCTGACCCTGGCGCGCTATGAAGCCGGCAACGAGAGGCCGCAGACCGAGCCACTCGAGCTCGCCGGTGCGGTGCGTGGCGAACTCGAGCGTTCGACGCCAGCCGCCCGCGACCGCGGGCTCAGGATCGACGCCCGGCTTCCACGGGAGCATTGGATCCTGTCGGATGCGACCCTGCTGAAGCGTCTCATCGCGAACCTCGTCGGCAATGCCGTCGCACACGCGCCGGAACGGTCCACCATCTCGGTTTCACTGGACGCGGACGGATCGCTGCGCATCGCCAATCCTGCGCCGCATCTCGACGCAAACGACCTCGCCCGCCTGCGCGAGCGGTTCTTCCGCATCGACAGCGGCCACGGCGGCGCCCATGCGGGGCTGGGCCTCGCGCTGTCCGAGGCCATCGCCGACGTCCTCGGCGCACGCCTCGATCTCAGGCTGGACGGCGTTGGCGGGTTGATCGCGACCCTCAGCGGGCTCGAGCCGCTGCGTGACTGAGGGCATCGAGCAGCCGTGGGAGATCGGTGGAAACCTCGAGCAGCGCCCGGTGCTGCGGCCTCATGAAGCCCGCGGCGGCGGCTCGATCGAGGAAGGCCACGAGATCGTCGTAATAGCCCGCGACGTTCAGCAGGCCACTCGGCTTCTGCTGCAATCCGACCTGCGACCAGCTCCACGCCTCGAAGAGTTCGTCCAGCGTGCCGACGCCGCCGGGCAGCGCGAGGAAGACGTCCGACAGTTCACCCATGCGCAGCTTGCGCTCGGTGAGCGAGGCGACGATCTCGAGCGCCGACAGGCCGTCGTGCCCGACCTCGCGGTCATAGAGGAAGCGGGGAATCACGCCCACCACGTTGCCCCCTGCATCGAGGGCCGCATCGGCCAGCACGCCCATCAGGCCGACGCTGCCGCCGCCATACACCAGCGTCCAGCCGCGCCGGGCAATTTCCCGGCCGGTTGCTCGCGTCGCCTCGGCATAGCGCGCATCGTCGCCGAACGAAGAACCGCAGAAGACGCAGATCGAGACCGTCATGGCCGTGTCCCCCGCCCGCGGTTGAAACCCGGCCCGCTCATTCCCGGAGCGCCCGCAGGAACGCCGTGGGATCCTCGCCGCGCTCGAGGACTTCCACCAGTGCGGAGCCGACGACGACACCATCCACGTGCCCCTTCATGCGGGCAACCTGCTCCGCACTGCGGATGCCGAAGCCTGCGCAGACCGGTACCGGAGACACGGCCCGCACCCGGTCCATGTACGACAGCACCTCGTCCGGGACCGCCACCTGCCGGCCCGTGGTCCCGGTCATCGTCACCGCGTAGACGAAGCCCTGGCTGGCCCTGCACAGCATCACGAGTCGCTCGGGCGGCGTCACCGGCGTGACCATCTGCACCAGGGCGAGCCCCTCGGCGTCGAGCGCGGCCCGCACGTCGCCACTCTCCTCGTAGGGCAGGTCCGGGATGATGAAGCCCGCGACGCCTGCCTGCCGCGCCGCCGCAGGCAGTCGATCGAGGCCATAGGCCAGGAGCGGGTTCAGGTAGCTCATGAGCAGCAGCGGTGCCCGGGGTCGAGGCGTCATGCCTGCGAGTTCGCCCAGCAGCCAGGGCAGCGTGAAACCGTTGCGCAGCGCGACCTGGCTGGCGCGCTGGATGGTCATGCCGTCCGCCATCGGGTCCGAGAACGGCACGCCGATCTCGACGACGTCGGCCGCGGCACCGATCGCCTCGAGGTTTGCGCGGAAACCGGCACGATCCGGAAACCCGCCCGTCATGAAGCCGACTACCGCCGGGCGGCCCGCCGCCGCGGCGTGACGGATCGCGGCGCTGATCGTGTCGCGCGGCAGGCTCATCACTGCGCTCCCTTGAGCAGCGTGCGCTGCAAGGTGGGCATGTCCTTGTCGCCACGGCCCGACAGGCCGATGAGGATGCGGCTGCCCGGGTTCGACTTCGCGTAGCGCCGGGCGCCGGCGAAAGCGTGCGCGCTTTCGATCGCCGGCAGGATGCCCTCGCAGCGGCAGCATTCCGCGAGCGCCTCGAGCGACTCGTCGTCCCCGGCGGCTTCGTAGCTGACCCGACCGATGCTCGCGAGCAGCGCGTGCTCGGGTCCGACGCCCGGGTAGTCGAGGCCCGCGGAGACCGAATGCGTTTCCTGGATCTGGCCGTGCTCGTCCTGCAGCAGCAGGGAATAGCAGCCCTGCAGGACGCCCGGCGTACCGTAGGCGAGCGACGCCGCGTTCTGGCCGAGGCCCGTACCGGTGCCGCCGGCCTCGAGGCCGAGGAGCTTCACGTCGAGGTCGCGGACGAACGGATGGAACAGGCCGATGGCGTTCGAACCGCCGCCCACGCAGGCGACGGCGACGTCCGGCAGCGCCCCCGCCTGCTCGAGCATCTGGGCGCGCGCCTCGACGCCGATCACCGACTGGAACTCGCGCACGAGGTACGGATACGGGTGAGGCCCGACCGCCGACCCCAGCAGATAGTAGGTGCCGTCCGGATCGGAGACCCAGTCGCGCAGTGCCTCATCGATCGCGGCCCGCAGCGTCTGGTCCCCACCGGTGACCGGCACCACTTCCGCACCCAGCAGCTTCATGCGGCCCACGTTCGGCGCCTGCCGCTCCATGTCGATGGCGCCCATGTACACGACGCAGGGCATGCCGAGGCGCGCGCAGGCGGCGGCCGAGGCAACCCCATGCTGGCCGGCACCCGTTTCGGCGACGACGCGCTTCGCTCCGAGGCGCCTGGCGAGCAGCGCCTGCCCGATGGCGTTGTTGATCTTGTGTGCGCCCGTGTGAGCCAGGTCCTCGCGCTTCAGCCACACCTCGGCACCCCAGCGCCGCGACAGCGCCCGTGCGAACGTCAGCGGCGTCGGACGTCCCACCCAGGTCCGCAGTTCCGACTCGAGCTCTGCGCGAAACCCGGCGTCGGCGAGGTGGCTGCGCGTGCCCTGCTCCAGGCGATCCAGGGCCGGCACCAGCGTCTCCGGCACGTAGCGGCCGCCGAACGGCCCGTAGCGACCGCGTTCGTCGGGGAACGCGCCGCCCAGCACCTGGGCCAGCAACGCCTTGCGATCGATTTCCAGGGCCTCGGTCCTCATGAACGACTCTCCTCAGCACACAGGGCACGCTCCGCGGCGCGGGCAGCCCGGATGAATTCCCGGATGCGGTCCTCGTCCTTCACGCCGCGTTCGCGCTCGACGCCGGAGCTGACGTCCACGCCGAAGGGGCGCACCGCGTGCAGCGCATCACCGACGTTGCGCGGATCCAGTCCCCCGGCGAGCACGACCTCGGTCAGGCGCGCGAGACGTGCGGCCTCGCTCCAGTCCGCACGCTCGCCCGCGCCGCTCCGTCCGCTTTCGAGCAGGCAGCGGGTGGGCACCGCGGCCGGCGACCCGGCCCCGGTGCGCAGGACCGGCAGCACGCGCTGCCCGGACGGAAGGCGCAGCCCGACGAGGTCGGACGCATCCGTCTGCAGCCAGTCCGGCTCGACGGCCGCGAGCACTTCGTCGACGAGTGCCTGCGAAGGGTGCAGGAACACAGCCACGCGCTCCACGCCTGTCGGCACGGCACGCTGCAAGGCGCGCGCCTGCTCGATCGAGACGTTGCGCGGCGAGGCGGCGTGGAACACGAAGCCGACCGCATCGGCACCGGCCTCGGCTGCCGCAGCAATCGCTTCCGGGGTTCGCAGGCCGCAGATCTTGATCCAGAGCGCTTCCATGCCGGTCTACGGGAGGGCCCGGCGGCCCGCCTCCAGCAGTTCGCGGACGGCCCGCGCAGGGTCCGGCCGGCGCATCAGGCTCGTGCCGACCAGCGCGAGGCGATAGCCGAGTTCCGCGACGCGCGCGGCATCCTCGGGTGACTGCACGCCGCTCTCCGCGACGGCAGGCCACTCGAGCGGCAGGCGCCCGCGCAGCGTGGCGAAGCGGCTGAAGTCGATTTCCAGCGTCTCGAGGTCGCGGCAGTTGAGCCCCATCAGCACCTGTTCGTCGCGCCCGGCGCGCTCACGCGCGATCTCGCCCGCCAGCGCGAGATCGTCGGCGTCGAACGCCTCGAGGAGCACGAACAGCCCCTGCTCCGCGGCACAATCGAGCAGGGCGACCAGTTGCTCCCGCGGAACCATGCGGACGATCAGCAACACGCCCGAGGCGCCCCAGGCCCGGGCCTCGAGGACCTGGTACGGGTCCACGAGGAAGTCCTTGCGCATCGCCGGCACACCCCAGGCCTGCAGCGCGTCGGCGGCGAGGCGCAGGTGCTCCAGGTCGCCACCGAAACGCTCCGGCTCGGTCAGGATCGAGCAGACCGCCGCGCCGCCTTCGGCATATCCCTCCAGGCGACGCACCGGGTCCACCGTCGCCACCGAGAGGTCCCCGAGCGAAGGGGAACGCAGCTTCATCTCCGCGATGATGTCGAAACCGTGGTGATCGAGTATGAGCCGCGGTGGCGGCGGCAGGCCCAGCACCGCCGCCCGCAGCGCCGCCTCCGGCACCCGCTCGCGCGCCTCGGCCACGCGCTGCCGGCTCGAGCGAAGCATGTCGGCCAGCAATCCCATGCGCTAGCGGGCCGCCGTTCGGCCAAATACCGCCAGGCGCTCGAGCAGGCCTGCGGCATCGCCGCGGTCGATCGCGGCGGCGGCCGCCGCGACGCCTGCCGCGGCCGAGGGCACGGCGCCCGTGACCTCGAGCGCGAGCGCGGCATTGAGCACTAGGGCGTCGCGGTGGGCGCCGCGATCCTGCCCGGCGAAGACCGCGCGCAGTTCCCGCGCGTTGTGCGCGGCATCGCCGCCGGCCAGGTCGGCCGGGCTGCAGCGCCGCAGGCCGACGTCGCGGGCGTCCCGGACTTCACGGGTCACCCGTCCCGGCCGCACGTCGTAGAGCTCGTACGGGCCCACCGGCGTGGCCTCGTCCCATCCCGGTTCGCCGTGGATGACGAAGACGCGCTCGACCGGCATGCCGGCCAGGGTCTCGGCCATCAGCTTCGCGGACCCGGCACTGTAGGCGCCGATCAGGCTGAACGGCGGCTCCGCCGGGTTGGTGAGCGGCCCGAGCAGGTTGAACACGGTGCGCACCCCGAGCGCTCGTCTCACGGGCGCAATTTCCTTCATGGCCGGGTGGTAGTGCGGCGCGAAGAGAAACGTGAATCCCGTCGCCGCGAGGCATTCGCCCGCGGCGCGCTCGTCGAGCGGCAGCGGGAGCCCGAGGGCCTCGAGCAAGTCGGCGCTGCCGGAGCGGCTCGAGACGGAACGATTGCCGTGCTTCACCACGCGTACGCCCATCGCCGCAACGAGGAGCGCGGACCCGGTCGACAGGTTGAAGCTGCCCGACGCGTCGCCGCCGGTGCCCACGATGTCGATCGCCGGGGGACCGGGCGGCAGGTCGGGCCGTCGGGCCAGCCCGCGCATCGCAGCGGCGAACCCGCGGACTTCATCGGGGGTAATGCCTTTCGAGCGCAATGCCGCGAGCAGGGCGCCCGCCATCGCGGGCGCGACCGTGGAATCGGTCAGTTCGACCAGCAGGCGGCCCGCCTCGGCCTCGCTCAGGTCACGCCGCTCCAGCAGTTTCTCGAGGGTCTCCCGCAGTGTGCTCATCACGCTGTCTCAGGCGGAGCGCCGGCCGCCGGCGAACTGCAGGAAGTTGCCGAGCAGCCGCGGTCCTTCCGGCGTCAGCACGCTCTCCGGATGGAACTGCACCCCCTCGACGACGAGATCGGCATGCCGCACTCCCATGATCTCGCCTTCGGCCGTGCGTGCCGTCACCTCGAGCACCGCAGGCAGCGATTCGGGGCGCGCGATCAGCGAGTGGTAGCGACCCGCGTCGAATGGTTGCGGCATCCCGGCGAAGACGCCGCGACCGTCGTGATGCACCGGCGAGATCTTGCCGTGCATCAGGCGGGCCGCCCGCACGATCTCGCCGCCGAACGCCTCGACGATGGACTGGTGCCCGAGGCACACGCCGAGCACCGGGATCTGACCGGCAAACGCGGAGATCATTTCGAGGGACACGCCCGCATCGCGTGGCGTGCCCGGGCCGGGGGAAATGCACAGGTGAGTCGGTGCCAGCGACTTCGCATCGGCCACCGTGATGGCGTCGTTGCGGTGCACGAGCACGTCGGCACCCAGCACCAGGAAGGCCTGGACCAGGTTGTAGGTGAAGCTGTCGTAGTTGTCGACCAGCAGCAGCCGCGGCGCGGTCATCACAGGCCCTCCCGGGCAAGCTCGAGCGCACGCCTCATGACGGCGCTCTTCGCGAGCACCTCGCGGTACTCGTTGAGCGCCACGCTGTCGGCGACGATTCCGGCGCCGGCCTGGTAGCTGTAGGTGTCGCCATGGAACACCATCGTGCGGATCGTGATGGCCTGGTCCATGTCGCCGCCGTGGCCGAAATAGCCGACCGTCCCGCCATAGAATCCGCGGCGCACGGGTTCCAGTTCGTCGATGATCTCCATCGCACGCACCTTCGGCGCACCGACGAGCGTGCCGGCCGGGAACGCCGCGGCGAACAGGTCGAACGCGTCCTTGCCCGGCGCGAGCGTGCCGTTCACACCGCTCACGATGTGCATGACGTGGCTGTAGCGCTCGATCGACCGATACGGCTGCACGTGGACCGATCCAGCGGTCGCGACCCGGCCGAGGTCGTTGCGGGCCAGGTCGACCAGCATGACGTGCTCGGAATTCTCCTTGGGGTCGGCCAGCAACTCGGCCTCGAGGGCCGCGTCCTCCGCGGCGTCGCCCCCCCGCGGACGCGTACCGGCGATCGGGCGCATCTGCGCCCGGGTGCCGTTCAGCTTCACGAGCGCCTCGGGCGAGGAACCCACCACGACGCGATCGCCGAGGTCGCAGTAGTACATGTAGGGCGAGGGATTCAGCAGGCGCAGCGCCCGGTAGGTCTCGAACGGATCGAGGTCGCAGCGGCCCGCGAAACGCACGGAAAGCACCAGCTGGTAGACGTCGCCGGCCGCGATGTAGTCCTGGGTGCGGGCCACGCCCTGCAGGTACTCCTGCTCGGACAGGCTGGCCTCCGGCGCACTGAAGCTCGCCTGCCAGGCCGGCCCCGGCAGCCCGCCGCGCAGGGCGCGGATGACCTCGCGTCGCAGCGACTGGCGCTCGTGTTCCGAGCCGGCGTGCAGCAGGGCGGCCCGACGGGTCAGGTGGTCGAAGACCAGCAGCGAACGCGGCGCGATGTAGTGGGCTTCCGGGCAGTCGTCGTCGATGCGGGCCTGCGTCGGCAGCCGCTCGAAGAAGCGGACGAGGTCGTAGCCTGCAACACCGACCAGTCCACCGAGCAGCGGAAAGCCCGGGACGGCACTCTCGGGACGCGGCGCCTCGGCCAGGGCTCTCCGCAGGACCGCGAGCAGGCCGGCCTGGTCCGCCGGACGCGGCAGACGCTCGTCGCCCAGGCGCAGCCCCGACGCATCGAGCCGGAACTCGAGGCAGTCCCCGAAACCGATGAACGAATAGCGCGCCAGCCGCTCGCCGCCCTCGACGCTCTCGAGCAGGAAACGCGGACGGAACGGCTTCAGCTTCAGGTAGGCCGACACCGGCGTGTCGAGGTCGGCTGAAATGTCGAACAGACTGGTCGTCACTGACGGTTCCTCAGTCGCGAGGATCCGGGAACGTGAAACAAAAAACCCATCCCCGTTGGCTCGCGGAGATGGGTCCCAGGAATTCTGCGAACGAGACGTGCGCGTCCGGGCCCACTCCTCAGGAGTGGCCCCACCACCAGCGGAAAAGCGTGTTGTCCGGCCGCACGTTCATGTCGCAGTGCAGTATCCATGGGCCGTGATGGACCGTCAACTCCACGCATCGAGGACCGTCGCCGTGTCCGCCGCGGCGCCCTAGAATGGTCGTCCCTCACCGCGCGACGGAACTGCCCATGCACGCGGACCCTGCCGGCGGCATCCCGCTGGCGCGTATCGCCACCGCCTTCGAGGCCGAGAGCGCCGAGTACGTTGCCCGCCATCCCCGGTCCCTGCAGCGGGTCGGCCACGGCATCGCCGGCTTCTACGAAGGCGTGCCGATGCACTGGATGCGGGACTGGTCGATGCCGTTCCCCTTCCTCGTCGAATCGGCACGGGGGGCCGTGCTCCGCGACATCGACGGCAACGAATACGCGGACTTCTGCCTCGGCGACACAGGCTCCATGTTCGGTCACTCGCCGGCACCCGTCGCCGAGGCGATCACGCGCCAGGCGGGCCGGGGACTGACCTACATGTTGCCGACCGAGGATGCGCTCGCCGTCGGTCGTCTCCTCACCGAGCGCTTCGCCCTGCCGCACTGGCAGGTGGCGACCACGGCGACGGATGCGAACCGTTTCGCCCTGCGGGTCGCGCGCGCGGTGACCGATCGCCCGAAGGTCCTCGTCTTCAACGGCTGCTATCACGGCACGGTCGACGAAACCTTCGTGCGCCTCGTGGACGGTCGCCCGGCGAACCGGCCCGGGCTGCTCGGCCAGGCCGCCGACCTGACGCAGCTCGCGCGAGTCGTCGAGTTCAACGACGTTGCCGCCCTGCGGCAGGCCCTGTCGCGGCACGACGTCGCGTGCGTGATCGCCGAACCGGTGATGACGAACTCCTGCATGGTCCTGCCCGACCCCGGGTTCCACGCAGCGCTGCGCCGACTCACGCGCGAGAGCGGCACGCTGCTGCTCATCGACGAGACCCACACGATCTCGACGGGACCCGGTGGCTACACACGGGCGCACGGCCTGGAGCCCGATCTTTTCGTGCTCGGCAAGCCGATCGCCGGCGGCGTGCCCGCGAGCGTCTGGGGATTCTCGGAAGATGTCGCAAGGCGACTGACCGCGGCACGCTCGCAGATGCCGCCCGGCCACTCGGGCATGGGAACGACGCTGTCCGCCAACGCACTGTCGCTGGCTGCCATGCGGGCCACGCTGGAGCACGTCATGACGCCCGAGGCCTACGGGCACATGGAGTCACTGGCGGGGCAGCTGGCGGCCGGGCTGCAGGCGGCCGTCGCACACCACCGGCTGCCCTGGCACGTCGTGCGCGTCGGCGCGCGCGTCGAGTTCATCTGCGCGCCGGGACCGCTGCGCAACGGCACCGAGGCGGAGGCTGCCCATGCGCCCGCACTGGAGCGCGCCATCCACCTCGCCCTGCTCAACCGAGGTTGCCTGATCGCGCCCTTCCACAACATGATGCTGGTGTCGCCGGCGACGACGGCCGGACAGGTCGAGTCGCTGGTCGGTGCGTTCGACGAGGTCGTCGCGAGCCTCGTCCCGGGTCTCGACGACTGGCAGTGACCGGGCGCCTCACGATGCGCCTGCCGACAAGCACTGAACGGGGGAATGAGCCATGGACCTGCTCCACGAGCTGACCGGGATCCTGGGGTCCGAAGGCATCGTCACCGGCGACGCCGTACGAGCGCGTGCCGTCGGCTGGCTCGATCACAGCCCCTGTCAGGCGCTCGCGATCCTGCGTCCTTCGAGCACCGATCAGGTGTCGCGTGCGCTGGCCGCCTGCCACGCGACCGGTCAGCCCGTGGTGGCCATGGGCGGCCTCACCGGCCTCGTGCGCGGTTGCGTCGCCGGTCCGGGCGAGGTCGGCCTCTCGCTCGAGCGCATGCGCCGCATCGAGTCGGTGGATCCGGTCAACCGGACGATGACCTGCGAGGCAGGCGTGCCGCTCGAGGTCGTGCAGGAGGAGGCCGGTCAAAACGGCCTGCTGTATCCGGTGGACTTTGGCGCACGTGGGTCGGCGCAGATCGGCGCGACGGTTGCGACCAACGCAGGCGGCAACTCCGTGATCCGCTACGGCATGACGCGCGAGTCAGTGCTCGGGCTCGAGGCCGTGCTGGCCGACGGCACCGTGATTTCCTCCATGAACCGCATGATCAAGAACAACGCCGCCTACGACCTGAAGCAGCTGTTCATCGGCAGCGAGGGCACGCTCGGCATCGTCACGCGGCTGGTGCTGCGCCTGCGGGAGGCGCCGCGCAGCGTGCAGAGCGCAATGGTCGGCTGCACGGAGTTCTCGCACGTGACGAAGCTGCTGAAGCACATGGACGCGGCCCTCGGCGGTGGGCTCTCGGCCTTCGAGGTGATGTGGAACGAATTCTACCGGCTCGTCACGACGCCGCCCGCAAAGGGTTCGCCCCCGATCGGGCAGGACTACGCTTACTACGTGCTGATCGAGGCATCGGGCGGCGACGCCTCGCGCGACCAGGCGCGCTTCGAGGAGGCATTGGGGGAGGCGATCGAGCAGGGCATCGTGGCCGACGCGGTCATTTCCTCCTCGGAGGCGCAGCGCGAATCACTGTGGGCGCTGCGTGACGACGTCGAATCCCTGTTTCGCTGCGGCATGCCCGTGGCGTTCGACGTCAGCCTGCCGGTGACGGAAATGGAAAGTTACGTGAGCGAGGTCATCGCGCACCTCGAGCGCGACTGGCCGGCCTACCGCCGCTTCGTGTTCGGGCACCTGGGGGACGGCAACCTGCACATCATTGCGGCGGGCCCGGCCAGTCGCGACGCAAAGGTCGGCATCGAACGCTGCGTGTACGAACCGCTGGCCGCGCGCAGCGGCTCGGTATCGGCCGAGCACGGCATCGGGCTCGAGAAGCAGCCGTGGCTCGGGCTGTCACGGACCGATGCCGAACTCGAATTGATGCGGCGCCTCAAGACGGCGCTCGACCCACGGGGAATTCTCAATCCGGGTCGGGTGCTGCCGACATGATTCATTCACCACAGGCGGGGCGACCAGACTTCGGACGGGGCGAGGCTTGCCGGTGAGCGCGGACTGGACCGTGCTGATCCGCGGCGCGCTCGTCTTCGACGGCAGTGGGTCGCCGCCGGGCCAGGAGGACATCGCCGTCGCCGACGGACTCATCGCCGCCCGCGGTCCGTCGCTCGATCCCGGCCGTGCCCGGCGCGTCATCGACGCCACGGGACAGTGGCTCATGCCCGGACTGCTCGACATCCATACCCATCTCGACCTCGAGGTGGAACTGGCCCCCGGCCTGCCGGAGTCCGTACGCCACGGCACGACGACCGTCGTGGTCGGCAACTGCAGCCTCGGCACGGCATTCGGGGCCCAGCGCCGCAACGGCGAGGATCCGATCCTCGACTGCTTCGCACGCGTGGAGAACATCCCGAAATCCGTCCTGCGCAAGGTCGTGGACCGGATCGACTGGACCACGACCGCCGGCTACCTCGAGCACCTCGAGCGGCTGCCGCTCGGCCCCAACATCGTGCCGCTGGTGCCGCATTCGATGCTGCGCATCGAGGTCATGGGCACGGCGGCCGCCGTGTCGCGCGAACCGCGGCCCGCCGAGCTCGCGCGGATGTCCGAGCTGCTCGACGCGGCGATGCGCCAGGGCTACGCCGGCTTCTCGACCGACGCGATTCCCTTCCATTACCTTGCCAACGCGCCGCACACCGACAGCCGCATTCCGGCGCAGCACGCGACGCTCGGCGAATTACGCGCGCTGCTGCGCACCGTGCGCAGCTACGACCGGGTCTGGCAGTGCACGCCCGACGCCTCGAACCGCATCGCCACCTTCCTGCGCTTCTTCCTGACGAGCGGCCGACTGTTCCGCCGGCCCCTGAAGACGTCCGCATTGACGGCCGTGGACCTCACGCACGAGCGCAACACCTGGCGACTGTTCCCGGCCATCGCCGACCTGCTCAACTCCCGGCTGGTGAACGGACGCTTCCACTTCCAGGTACTGGCGACGCCGTTCCGGATGTTCGCCGAAGGCGCGATCTGCCCGATCTTCGAGGAGTTCGCATCGTCGCGGCAGCTCATGGCCTGTGACATCGAGGACGTCGGGTCGCGTCGCCGCATCATGGCGACCGACGCGTTCGGCGAACTGTTCGTCCGCGAATGGCACGATGCGCGCGCAGTCTCGACCTTCAACCGGGACCTCGACGCGCTCACGGTCGAGCGCTGCCCGGTGCCCGAGTGGCGCGGCGAGACGTTCGGGGCCATCCGTCGTCGACTGATCGCCCACCAGTCGGGCCAGGGCGATGCCGCGCGCAGCCCGGCCGAGGCCGAGGCCCTGGCGTCGTTCCCGTCACCGGTCGGCCGCGAAGGCGAGTTCCTGCTGCATCTCGTGCGACGCTACGACCGCGACCTGCGCTGGTGGTTCACCGTTGCCAACGACCGACCCGAGATCCTCGAGCGCCTGCTGTTTCATGAGCACATGCTGCCGGGCTTCAACGACAGCGGTGCCCACCTGATCAACCTGGCGTTCTTCGACGGCAACCTGCTCACGCTGCAGGTTGCGGCACGTCGCTCCCTGTCACGCGTAGCGCAGGCGGTCCGCCGACTCACGCGTGAACCGGCGGAATTCTTCGGCATCGATGCCGGCCGACTGGATCCGGGTGCACAGGCCGACCTCGTGCTCGTGGACCCGGAGGCGCTGCGTCGCTACGACACGGACGCCGGCCGCCGCATGGTCTATCGCGACATCTTCGAGCACGAGCAGCTCGTGAACCGCTCGGACGGCGTCGTCACGGGCGTGTTCATCGCGGGCGAGGAGGTCTGGGACGGGCGCGGATTCACGGCGGCGCTCGGCTCCCGCAAGCTCGGGCGCACGCTCACGGCGGGGCCGGCTGCGGGCGCAGCACGCGTGGCCTGAGCGTCTCCGCAGCCCCGCGAAGCCGGTGGCAGGCGCTCCGTACCGGGTGTGTTTCGAGTCGCTCCCCGGTAATCGCTTGGTCGAAACACACCCGGCACGGAGCGCTGGAGGCTCGGCGCCTGGGCTCAGCCGCCTTGCGGCGGCCTTCGCACGGCGCAAGTGGTGTCCAGGAACGGCGCGACGCCCCCGCGGTGGCAACGCCATCGTGGTTGCCGAAGCGGCGACCGGTATCGATCAGCGCGGCCTGATGGACCCTGCATGCGCCGTGCGATTTCAGACGGGACTTGTCCCCGTCTGAAATCGCTCAGGCGCAGGACCTCAGGCGGCGATGCCGGGTTCGTCCGGGCGAGCCTGTCTTCTTCGCGAGCCCGGACGAATCCGGCATCACCGCCCAGCCAACGAGACCCAGAAGCCGTGCGGAACTGCTACAGCGACCCGACCGCCCGCGCCAGCCGCAACCGCGCCAGCCCCGCGTCGAGCATCGCGTTGTCACGGTTCGTGAGCGCCTGGACGCGCAGCGTCTCCGCCTCGAGCAACTGCGTCTGCGTGCCGAGACCCACGCCATAGCGCTCGCGGGCGATCCGCAGGTTCTCCTCGGCCTGCTCGACGGCGCCAGCCGTCACCTCGATCCGCCGACGGGTTTCCTCGACGTCGAGCCATGCCTGACGCACCTGGAGTGCGACGTAGGATTCGACGTCGGCGCGCTGCTCGTCGGCGGCACGGCGGTTCCGCTCCAATGCCGCCGCGCGTTTGCGGGACTGCCCTCCGTCGAACAGGGCCCACTGCACACCCACTCCGGCAACCGCAAACTCCTCGTCATCCAGGAACTGGTTCTCGAGGTAGTTGTAGCCCGCGTTCAGGCTGACCTGCGGCAGGACGCGCGACCGCTCTACCGTGGCAAGCTCGCCGTAGGCCACTGCCTGCTCCTGCAGGGCCACGATCTCGTTGCGCTGCTCGAGTGCCTGCTGGACGAGTGCCGGGAGGCCTGCCGGCAGGTCCTCGGGCACGGGCAGAGTTTCCTCGAGATCGGCCGGTCGCTCCAGTGGCTCGCCCAGGCGCCGGTTGTAGGCCGCCAGTGCGATCTCCGCGGCGTTCGCGGCGCGCAGGCGGTTCTGCTCGGCATCTGCCAGGGCCACCTGCACGGCCAGCAGGTCGTTCTTCGGCACCAGTTCGCCCTCGAACATGGCGCTGATGTCGCTCACCAGAGCCTCGAGGGTTCGCACGTTGCTTTCCGCGACGCCCAGTGCGCGACGCGCGCGAAGCACCCCGACATAGGATTCGGCCAGGGCCAGCTTGACGTCCTGCTCCGCGCCGAGCGCCGCCGCCCCGGCTCCCCGCCCGCGCGCTTCGGCCGCCGCGATGCCCGAGGAGATGCGACCACCGGTGAACAGCGGCACCGTCATGGTTGCCGACCCCATCGCGAAATCATCTCCACCGAAGATCTCGGGCGGCGTGATCGGCAACCCGGTGAACGAGAAGTCGAAGGCCGGGGCATCGTCGAGCCAGGTGTAGCCACCGCCGACGACCAGCGTCGGCCAGCGCTGCGCGCGGGCAGCGGCGGCGTCGAAATCCGCGGCCTCGGCCCGGCTCCGCACGGCCGCGAGTCCCCGGTCGTTCACCAGCGCGCGTGCCCACGCGTCCTGCAGTGTCTCGGCGCCCCATGCCGGCGCCGCCAACCAGCACGCCAGCGCCACTGCGCCGACGATTCGATGCCTGCCGCCCGGCGTCATCCGCGTGCCCTCCTCACGACTTGAGCGACTCGATGCCGAGCGTGCTGAGGACGTACTTCTCGTAGAGCGGCGCCACGGAACCGATCCGCACCTTGCGCAGGAAGTACTTCTCGAAGGCCACCTTCGCAAGGTGCACCCACTTGCCCTCCTTCGCCCAGGTGACGTTGCGGGGCGGAATCTGCGGGAGCGCGACGAACGCGGCACCGGTGTCGCCGAAGTCGGCCAGGCAGATCGCGTTCCAGGTACCGCGCGTCGTCGCGGGATGGCCCGCAATCTCCGCCGCGACGTTCTCGCAGATGGCGCTGACCATGGACTCGATCATGTAGCCGGTCTTCGGTGCGCCGGTCGCGACCGGCGTCGCCTCCACCGGGGGGATGGCCACGCAGACACCGGCGGAGTAGATGTTCGGGTACTTCTTCGAACGCTGGGTCTCGTCGATCAGCACGAAGCCGCGCGGGTTGCAGAGTTCCGGCACGGCCGCCACCGGGTCGACGCCCTTGAAGGCGGGGATGACCATCGAATACTTGAAGGGCAGCTTGTGCTCCTTCTTCACCGAGCCGTCTTCGGCGTGCTCGGCGACGGTCATGACGCCCGCCTCGACGCCCAGCACCTTGGCGTTGGTGATCCAGTTGATGTGACGCTGGCGCAGTACCGATTCCATCAACCCCTTGCTGTCGCCGACGCCACCGAGACCCATGTGGCCGATGTAGGGTTCGGAGGTGATGTAGGTCATCGGCACGCGGTCGCGGATCTTCCGCCGGCGCAGGTCGGTGTCGAGGATCATCGCCGACTCGTAGGCCGGTCCGAAGCAACTCGCGCCCTGCGCGGCCCCCACGACGATCGGCCCCGGGTCCTGGACGAACTTCTGGTACTGGTCCCAGGCCGCCAGCGCGTGCTCGTGCGTGCACACGGACTGCGTGTGCCCCTTGGGGCCGAGACCCGGCACCTCCTCGAACGCCAGCTTCGGACCGGTCGCGATGACCAGGTAGTCATAGGCCAGGGCACTGCCGTCGACGAGCTTCAGCGTCGAGCCGGGCGCGTCGATCGCCTCCACCAGCTTCGGCACCCAGCGGATGTCCTTGTCGGCCAGCGGCTGGGCCAGGTCCACCCGCGTCTGGGGAGCGGTGCGCCAGCCAACCATGATCCACGGGTTCGAGGGCGTGAACTCGAAGAAGGCACTGCTGCCGACCAGCGTCACCTCGTGCGCCTTGCCGAGCTTCTTCTTCATCTCGTAGGCACACGCGACGCCGCCGAGACCCGCACCCATCACGATAACTCTTGCCATTGAATCCCCCTTTGGCGCCTCAGGTGCGCTGACGTCTGTTGCGATAACTGAAATACAGGATCGGGATCAGCACCAGCGTCAGCACCGTTGAGATCAGGATCCCGAAGATCAGCGAAACGGCGAGCCCGTTGAAAATCGGGTCGTCGAGGATGAAGAAGGCGCCGGTCATCGCCGCGACGGCCGTGAGCGCGATCGGCCGTGAGCGCACGGCGGCGGCGCGGATCACTGCATCGGCGAGATCGCGGCCGGCCGCCACTTCGACGTTGATGAAGTCCACCAGCAGGATCGAGTTGCGCACGATGATGCCCGCGAGCGCGATCATCCCGATCATGGAAGTGGCCGTGAACTGGGCGCCGAGCAGGGCGTGTCCCGGCATCACGCCAATCACGGTGAGCGGGATCGGGGCCATGATCACGAGCGGCACCGCGTATGAGCGGAACTGGGCGACCACCAGCAGGTAGATGAGGATCAATCCCACCGAATAGGCGAGACCCATGTCACGGAAGGTCTCGTAGGTGATCTGCCATTCACCGTCCCATTTGAGCGTGAATCGGTAGGGGTCCTCGGGCGGGCTGAAGAAGCGCTGCTCGACGTCCATGCCGGCGGGCAGGGTATCCCCGAGCGCACCCACGATGTCGAACATGGCGTAGAGCGGGCTGTCGAGCTCGCCCACGGCATCGGCGGTGACCCAGGTCACCGGCAGCAGGTCCTTGTGGTAGATGGACGGGTCCCACTCGCGCGTCTCGACGGTCGCGATCTCCGACAGCGGCACGCGGGCCCCGCTGCGCGAGCGGACCTGCAGCGAGAGCACGCTGACGATGTCCGCCTTGTCCGGCACGCCGAGTTCGAGGCGCACGGGGATCGGGTAGGTTTCCCGGCCCGCCTGGATGTACGTCGCGTCGAAGCCGCCGAGCCCGGCGGCCAGCACCTGTACGGCCTCGGCCTGGTTCACGCCGAGCAGCGCCGCCTTCTGGCGATCGATGGTCACGACGCGGCGGGCGCTGCCGGCCTCGAGGCTGTCGTCGACGTCGACGACGTCGCGGGTGTCCGCGAACACGGCGCGCACGGCTCGCGTGAGTTCGTGACGAACGTCCTTGAAGGGCCCGTAGATCTCGGCCACCAGCGGCGCCTGCACGGGCGGCCCGGGCGGTACTTCCACGACCTTGACCGAGGCACCGTGCTGCTGGCCGATGGCGGCGAGCGCCGGCCGCGCGGCGACCGCGATCTCGTGGCTCTTGCGGTCCCGGTGATGCTTGTCCACCAGGTTGACCTGGATGTCGCCGAGTTCCGGCCCGGAGCGCAGGTAGTACTGCCGCACCAGCCCGTTGAAGTTGATCGGCGCCGAGGTGCCGGCATAGACCTGATAGTCGGTCACCTCGGGCAGCGTCGCGATCTCCGCGGCGAGTTCCTCCAGGACGCGACCCGTCTCCTCGAGCGCGGTTCCCTCCGGCATGTCGACGACGACCTGGAACTCGGACTTGTTGTCGAAGGGCAGCATCTTCATCACGACCCACTGCACCACGACGAGCGAGACGGCGAGAACGATGGCGACGAGTGTCCCCAGGTAGAGCTTGCGGCGATGCGGGCGGGCGACGTCGCCACGCAGGAACGGCGACATCACCCGCTCGAAGAGCCTCTGCAGCCGCGAATCCTGTTCCGCTTCCGCGTGGGCAGCCGCGTTCGCGTGGGACAGCATGCGCTTCGAAAGCCAGGGCGTGAACACCAGCGCGATCGCGAGCGAGATGAGCATGCCCATGCTGGCGTTGATCGGGATGGGGCTCATGTAGGGCCCCATGAGACCCGAGACGAACGCCATCGGCAGCAGGGCCGCGATGACGGTGAAGGTGGCAAGGATCGTCGGGCCACCCACCTCGTCGACCGCGCGCGGAATCAGCTCGCCGAGGCTACCGGGGTAGAGGCCCATGTGACGATTGATGTTCTCGACCACGACGATCGCATCGTCGACGAGGATGCCGATCGCGAAGATGAGCGCGAACAGCGAGACACGGTTGATGGTGAAGCCCCAGGCCCAGGAAGCGAACAGCGTCGCCGCGAGTGTGATCACGACCGCCGCGCCGACGACCACGGCCTCGCGCCAGCCGACGGTGAGCCATACCAGCAGCACGACGGATGCGGTGGCGAACATCAGCTTCTGGATCAGCTTCTGCGCCTTGTCGTTGGCAGTTTCCCCGTAGTCACGCGTGACGGTGACCTCGACGCCGTCCGGGATGTACGTTCCGCGCAGCAGCTCGATGCGCTCGAGCACCGATCGCGTGACGTCGATGGCGTTCTCGCCGGGCTTCTTCGAGATCGCGATGGTGACGGCCGGTGCCGTGCCGGTCGAGTCGATGCCCTTCTGGCCCGCCGCCGGGCCGGTACCGAAGGTGACGAACTGCTCGGGCTGGTCCGGGCCCGCCCGGACCTCGGCGACGTCCTGCAGGTATACCGGTCGCCCCTGGTGCACGGCGACGACCAGCTGCGCCACCTCGTCGCGGTCGGCGAGGAACTCCCCAGCCTGCACCGGCACGCTGGCACCACCCGAGACGAGTGTCCCGGCGTGCTGCACGACATTCGCGGCCTGCAGCGAAGCGATGAGTTCGTTGACCGTCAGGCCGTAGCCCGCGAGGCGCTGCGCGTCCAGCGTCACGTGGACCGTCTCGTCGGGACCGCCGATCGTATAGACGTTGCGCGTGCCAGGCACGCGCTGGATCTCCGCTTCGATCGCATGGGCCACCTGCCGGAGCTCGTGTGCGCCGCGCTCGGGGTCCTGCGTCCAGAGGGTCAGGCTCAGCACCGGTACGTCGTCGATGCCCTTCGGCTTGACGAGCGGCTGCAGTATGCCGACGCCGGGCGGTCGCCAGTCCTGGTTCGAGTAGATGGCGTTGTAGAGCCGGACGATGGCTTCCGTGCGGTCTTCACCGACCTCGAACTGCACGGTGATCACGGCGACACCGGGTCGCGAGACCGAGTAGATGTGCTTCACGCCCGAGATCTCGGCCAGCACCTTCTCCATCGGCGTGGCGACCAGGCTTTCCACCTGCTCGGCAGCGGCGCCGGGGAAAGGCACGATGACGTTCGCCATCGTCACGTTGATCTGCGGTTCCTCCTCGCGCGGGGTCACGGCGACCGCAAACAGGCCCAGGAGCAGCGCCGTGAATCCGAGCAGCGGCGTGAGCTCGCTGTCGAGGAACAGGCGCGCGACGCGCCCGCTGAAGCCGAGTTTCTCAGTCATCCTGCTTGACCGGCCGCCGCGCCCGAAGGCCGGCCGCCACCGGGTCGAGCGCGATCCGATCGCCCGCGGCGAGGCCGGCGAGAATCTCGATCCGGTCGCCGCGGACGTGACCGAGCCGGACCTGCCGCAGCGAGACCCGCCCATCCGGACCGACGACGTACACACCCCGCATCTCGCTACGTTCGACGATGGCGGAGCGCGGCACCAGCAGTCGCTCGGCCTCGCCGACCACCAGGCCGACCTTGACGAACATGCCGGGCGCGAGTCCCGAAACCCCCCTGGGGAGTTCGATACGCGCGCGGAATGTATTGGACTCCGGCTGCGCCGACGGGAACAGCGTGAGACCGGTGGACTCGATGCGCCGGTCGTCCACGTACACCGCGGCCTTGCGGACCTCGCGCACCTGGGCGATGACGCTCTGCGGCACCTCGACCACGACGCGCAAAGCGTCGAGCGACGCGCCGGTCATGAGCGGTGCACCGGGTGCGACGGTCTCGCCCACGCGCACGTGCTTCTGCGTCACGACGCCGCCGTAGGGTGCGCGGATCTCGGTGTAGGACACGCCCTCGCGTGCCGCCTCCAGTCCGGCCTGTGCCGCCGCGAGGCGCGCGACGGCTGCGTCACGTGCCGCCCGGGCCTCGTCGAGCGTCGCCTTGGCGACGACGCGACGCTGGTACATGTCGTGGATGCGCTGATAGCGGGTCTGCGCCTCGGACTCGCGTGCCGTTGCTTCCGTGAGCGCCGCCCGGGCCTGCGTGAGGCTCGCGACCTGCTCGGTGCTGCGGATGCGAACGAGGACCGCACCCTCGGGCACCACGTCGTTCACGTCGAAGAGAACCTCGGTGACCCGCCCCGCGGTCTGGGCGGAGACGGTCGCCTGGTTCACGGCTTCGACGGTGCCGTCGAGCAGGCGCTCGGTCGGCGCGGCCTCTACCACCACTTCGAGCGTGGCGAGGCCGTCGGTGGCGGCCCGTTGCGTCGCGTCGGCGAGCGCGGTGAGGGGCGCCAGGCCCGTCAGGATCGCGAGCAGCGCGCTCGCCCGCAGCAGGCTTGCTGGCCTCATCGCACTCTCCTCGGGATCAGAAGGCCGCGCCGGAAGGCACGCCGAGCCTGCGCAGGATCAACGCAAGCGGGCAGAAGCCGGTGAACGCCGATTGCAGCAGGTTTGCACCGACGAACGCGGTCAGCCAGTACCAGTACGGGCTCGCGTAGAGGCCGAGCAGCAGGCTGGCCAGGATCATCATTCCGGCGAACACCATCACGAATCTGTCGATGCTCATCAGCTTGCCTTCATCAGGGGGGATCATCGGCGACCGTCGTCGACGAGCCGACCCGTCTGCGGATCGATGCGGATCACCGGCAGGCCGGCCGCCTTCCAGGCCTGGAGGCCGCCGGCGAGGTGCGTCAGTTCGCCGTGGCCCGCGGCCTGCAGCTTGTGGGCCGCCATCAGCGAGCGCTTGCCCGACCCGCACTGCAGGACGAGCTTGCGCCCCTCGGTGGCCAGCGCCTGCGGGTCGAACGTGGACAAGGGATAGAGCAAGGCGCCGTGGATGCGCTCGAACGCGTACTCGTGCGGCTCGCGGACGTCGACGAGCAGGATCTCGCCCTTGCCGAGCCAGGCCTGGACCTGCTCGGGGGTCGCGTTGTGGACATGGGTATCGTGGTGCATCGGACGGTCCCCTGCGGAGTGTGCGGCGTGAGAATATTAGCTGTTGCTAAATTAGTCAACACTGAATTAAAATGCCGGCCACTGACCGGAGACTACCCAGCATGTCGCCCGACGCCCGTCGTCCACCGCAGCCGCTGTCGGATGCCGCGTTCACTGCAGAGCGCATGCAGGAGCATGCGGGTGACGCTGCACACCTGCTCAAGGCGCTCGGCAACGAGCAGCGCCTGCTGATCCTGTGCAACCTCCTCGAAGGCCCCCTCTCCGTCGGCGAACTCAACCAGAAGCTCGATCTCAGCCAGTCTGCCCTTTCCCAGCACCTGGCGCTGTTGCGGGAATCCGGGATGGTGGACACGCGTCGCGAGGCCCAGACCATCTACTATTCCTTGCCGGACGGCCCGGTGGTCCGCGTGATGGCACTGCTGCAGGACATCTACTGCGCGCACGACGACGCGCCGTCCCCCGCGGCCGGACGACGCCGCGCACCACGCTCCTCGTGCGAAGACTGATCCGGAGGGCCCGGTGATCCTGGCCCTGCTCGGCGCACTCGCGATCGGTCTCAGTCTCGGTCTGCTGGGATCGGGCGGATCGATCCTCACCGTCCCGGTGCTGCACTACCTCGTCGGTCAGCCTGAAAAGCTGGCGATCGGGGGCTCCCTGCTGGTCGTGGGCCTGATCGCGGCGGCGGCCAGCGTCCCCTATGCGCTCGGGCGGCAACTCGATTGGCGCAAGGTCGGCTGGTTCGGTATCCCGGGAATGGCAGGGGCCTGGATCGGTGCCAGCCTCGCCCAATGGGTGCCGGGTGCGGTACAGCTGGCGCTGTTCGCGGCGGTCATGCTGGCCGCGGCCTGGCGGATGCTGCGTGGAGGCGTCGCGGCCGCACCGGGCCGCGAGGCAAGCCGGCTGGCGGTGGTGGCCGGCGGTACCGGCGTCGGGCTGCTGAGCGGGCTGGTCGGCGTGGGCGGCGGATTCCTGATCGTCCCCGCACTCGTGCTGCTCGCCGGCGTGCCGATGATCGACGCCGTGGGTACCAGCCTCGCGATCATCGCGCTCAACGCATTTACCGGGTTCGCCAAGTACCTCGGCGTGCTGGACCATGAGGGCCTGGAACTCGACTGGCCCGTTCTCCTCGCCATCGCCGCGATCGGCGTCGCGGGAAGTTTCGCCGGCCACCGGCTGGGACGGCGCCTGCCGCAGGCGACCCTGCGGCGCGTCTTCGGCGTATTCCTGCTGGCGATGGCCGCATTCATCGCCGTCGACGTCGGGCCACGGCTCCTGCAATGACGACCGCTACAGCAGTCGGAGCACGCCCCGGCGCGGCACTTCGCCGCCCACCGTATCCGCGCTGAGCGGCGCGCCGGCGGCCGCCAGTGCTGCCCGCTGCTCCGAAATGCGGGTTCGCAGCATCACCACTTCGAAAGGCTGCAACTTCGCCATGCAGTCCTCCCCGAGGACCCGGTCGACGTACCGTGCCGTCGCCGGCCACCGCTCGACATCGACCGTGAAGCGCGCGAGGGCTGCGTTGCGCAGGAATGACGCAATCGAGATGTCGGCAATCCCGAGCGTGCCGAACAGGAAGCCCGCACCCGGGAGCTGCGACTCCAGGTAGTCGAGCACCGGCGGGATCTCCTCGGTCACGATCCGCTGGATCAGCTCACGATCACGGGGCGCCCCCCAGACGGCGGGCGCGATCACGGCATGGTTGAAGAGACCCCAGATGAATACGTCCCCCATGCGGGAGTCGGCGAACTCCTCGAGCCAGCGGGCGCGCGCACGATCGGCGACGTTCCGGGGATGCAGTAGCGGCGTCGGGTAGCGATCCTCGAGGTACTCGCAGATCACCGTCGAGTCGGTAAGCGTCACCCGGTCGTCGAGCAGCACCGGTACGCGACGCAACGGGCTCAGTTGCGTAAACCGATCGTCCCCCATGAAGGGAACGATGGGGTCGATCTCGTAGTCGAGCCGCTTGAGATCGAGGCAGGCGAGGACCTTGCGGACGTAGGGCGACAGGTAGCTGCCGATGATGCGGATGCCGGCCATCGGCGCCTGCCTATGCCTTCTGCTCGAGCTCCGCGAGGCGCTTCTCGAGGCCGGCAAGCTTCTCGCGAGTGCGCTTCAGGACGGCGGCCTGTACGTCGAACTCCTCGCGCGTGACGAGGTCGAGCCGGGCCAGCTGCGACTGCAGCACGCCCTTGAAGTTCTGCTCGAGGTCGCGCCGCAGGGCGACGACGCTCTCGGGGACGGAACCGGCGAGTCGCCGGGCAAGGTCGTCGATGAGTCTCGGATCGAAGGCCATGGCAGGGAGCCCAAGGGTAGAGGTGAGCCGTAGTGTACGAGCGCGCGGCAGCGAGCGTGCGATCGCCCCCTGTGCACCCCGGGGACGGTCGGCGCTCCGCGGTGATGCGCCGCAGCGGTACCAGCGCTCCAAGATGGTGCGCGACGGCGTGCGGACGGCTGTCTGCGGCGCTCTGCGAGGGCCCACTGGGCATGGCACGGTTCCTGCATCGAGGGATCGCGAGCCATTGACAGGCCCTCGCAGGGAGACCGCCCCATGAAACTGATCACCGCCATCGTCAAGCCATTCAAGCTCGATGACGTGCGGCAGGCGATCGCCGACATCGGTGTGCAGGGCGTGACGGTGACCGAGGTGCACGGCTTCGGCCGGCAGCGCGGGCACACCGAGATCTACCGCGGTGCGGAGTACCAGGTCGACTTCCTGCCCAAGACGAAGATCGAGATCGCGGTGGACGACACCGTCGTCGAACAGGTGATCGAGGCGATCACCAACGTCGCCCGCACCGGGAAGATCGGCGACGGCAAGATCTTCGTCACCCAGATTCAGCAGGCCGTGCGGATCCGCACGGGCGAGACCGGCGGCGAGGCCGTCTAGGCCCGACCGCCGCAGGCTTTTCCGTTCCCCAGTGCGCACCAGGAGAAATAAAGTGACTCGTTCCAGACTTCCAGGCATCACCGGCACGCTGCGCTACGCGCTGGCGCTGCTGCCCCTGCTCGCCCCGGTGCTCGGGCACGCGCAGGACGAGACCCCGACCCTCGACTCCGGCGACACCGCGTGGATGCTCACCTCCACCGTGCTCGTGCTGTTCATGACCATCCCGGGACTCGCGCTGTTCTATGGCGGCATGGTCCGCTCGAAGAACGTGCTGTCCGTGCTGATGCAGTGCTTCGCGGTCACCGCACTGATGACGGTGCTGTGGACGGTCTATGGCTACAGCCTGGCCTTCGACACCACCGGCATGGTCGCGGGTGAGGTCAACCTGAATTCGTTCATCGGTGGGTTCGGCAAGGCCTTCCTGTCCGGCGTCGGCGTCGACGCGCTGGTCGGCACGATCCCGGAATCCGTGTTCGCCACGTTCCAGATGACGTTCGCGATCATCACGCCGGCGCTCATCGTCGGCGCCTTCGCCGAGCGGATGAAGTTCTCCTCGCTGCTGGTATTCCTCACTCTGTGGTTCACCATCGTCTACACGTCGATGACGCACATGGTGTGGAGCGGCGACGGCGCGCTCATGTGGGACTGGGGCGTGCTCGACTTCGCGGGCGGCACGGTGGTGCACATCAACGCCGGCATCGCCGGCCTCGTCGCGGCACTCGTGCTCGGCAAGCGCAGGGGCTTCCCGACGACGCCGATGGCGCCGCACAACCTGACGCTCACCGTGATCGGCGCGGCGATGCTCTGGGTCGGCTGGTTCGGCTTCAACGCGGGCAGCGCCGTGAGCGCCGGCGGCTCCGCCGGCATGGCGATGCTCGTGACCCAGATCGCGACGGCGACGGCCGCCCTCGCCTGGATGTTCTCGGAGTGGTTGTCGCACGGCAAGCCGAGCGTGCTCGGCATCGCCTCGGGCGCGGTGGCGGGACTCGTCGCGATCACCCCCGCCTCGGGCACCGTGGGCCCCATGGGCGCGCTCGCGATCGGCGTCGCCGCCGGCGTGCTGTGCTTCCTCGCCTCGACCCGGCTCAAGCGTGGCCTCGGCTACGACGACTCGCTCGACGTGTTCGGCGTGCACGCCGTCGGCGGCATCGTGGGCGCCGTCCTGACGGGCATCTTCGCCTTCCCTGCCCTCGGCGGCGTGTGGGATCCGGGTGAGGCGACGATGGGCGGCCAGCTCTGGGTGCAGATCAAGGGCGTGCTGTTCACCGTGGTCTTCACGGGCGTGATCACCTGGGTGCTGCTCAAGCTCGTGGACGCCGTCATGGGCCTGCGGGTCTCCGCCGAGGAGGAATCGCTCGGCCTCGACCTCGCGCTGCACGACGAGCGCGGCTACAACCTCTGACCGTGTCTGTGGAGGGCGGCCGGTTCCTGGTCCGGTCGCCCTCTCCCCCGCTTGCGGACGCTTCGGCGTCCGCTTTTTTTGGGTTCATCTCCCAACTCCGGGGAAGGCGGCCCGGATCTTGAGGAAGAAGTAGGCGTCGTCGCGGAAGCCGTAGGCCATCCGCTTGATGACCTTGATCTTGTTGTTGATGCCTTCGACGAGGTTGGTGCCGAGCGGCCAGCGGCAGTGGGCGAGGATCCCCGGCAGGTAGGGCCGCAGCCGGCGGGCGAAGCGGATCAGCGGCTCGATGCCGCTGCGCAGGGCTTTGCGGTACCAGCTCTTCCAGGCGCGGGCCGCATAGCCGGCATGGCGATAGCCCCACAGGTCCTTCAGGGCGTCGCGCAGCACGTAGACGACGAACAGGTCGCGGTTGGCCGCGAGCAGTTCCTCGAGCTCCACGTCCTCGCCCGGGCGCAGTGAGTCGCGGTTCTTCAGCAGCAGCCAGCGGGCACCCTTGACCACCCGCCGACCGCGTCGGTCGTTGCGCAGCTCGTTGGCCCGGTCGACCCGCACCCGGTCGATGACCTCGCGACCGTACTTGGCGACGACGTGGAACAGGTCGAAGATCACGGCCGCGTTCGGGCAGTGGCGGCGAACCTCCAGCTCGTAGCTGGCGCTCATGTCCATGACCGCTGCGCGCAGCCGTCGGCAGCGCTCGGGCCCGAGCAGCTCGAAGAACGGCCGCACATCCTCACGGCCCCGGCCGCGCCCGACCCACAGCACGCGCTTGCGCGTGGGCTCGACGATCACCGTCGCGTAACGGTGGCCCTTCTGGATCGCGAACTCATCCAAGGCAATGATCTCGATTCCGTCGAGATCGACCGGGCCGAGCGAGCGCTCCAGGCGTGCGCGATCGAGGTCCTTGACCGTCTTCCAGTCGAGCCCGAAGTACCGCGCGACATGGCGGATCGCCATGACCTCGCAGAGTCGTCCGACCGACTCCGCCAGCCGCTGCGTCACTCGAGCGTACGGGGCGAGCCACGACAGTCGCTCGAGCTTCGGGCCGCAGCGCGGGCACTCAACCCGCACCCGCGGCACGACCAGTTCGACGCGGTGCTCGAACACCGGCAGGTCGCGGACCCGCCGGTCTTCCAGATCATGGATGGCCGTCGTTAACCCGCCGCAGCCGCTACAACAACGCTGCTGGCCGCGGATCGGCTCGAGCCGGATCAAACACCACGGCCGGCCGGCCCGAACCTCGCTCCAGTCCTCCCTGACCGTATACCCTTCCCAGCCTCCCAGCCGGGAAATAGGATGGCTATGGGCCACGGTCGCCCTCCTGCCCTTGATGCCTAGACAACACCAAGTTAGCAGTGGTGACCGTGAGCCCGCTCACCTCACCCCGGAGATCGGAGAAGAACCTTTTTTTGCCGGGTGCCGACCGCACTGATGGGCTCCGTGTCGCAGTTTGGATTAGCCCGGTCAGCGGGACGGCGACAATGCGTCGCCTCCTGCTAGACTCCGCGCGTAGACATGGAGGCCGCTCGAATGAAACCCACCGTTATCATCGCGGCGGTGCTGCTGCTGGCCGTCGGCGCGCATGCCAGCGAGGTATTCAAGTCCACCGACCCCCAGGGCCGACCCGTCTACACGGACAAGCCCCAGACGCTGCCCGCCCAGAAGCTCGACGTTCGGACGGCCACGACCGACACCGTGGAGGTTCAGCAGCGCTACGAGGCGGAGATGAAGCGGCTCAACGCTGCCGACGAAGCCGACTCCGCCGCTGCAGCCAAAGCCGCCGAAGCGCGCAAGGCCAAGGAGTTGACGGAGGAGGATCGTGCCCGCCGCTGCGTCGAGTCACGCCAGCGCTACGAGTCCTACATGAACGCGCGGCGCCTGTACGAGCCGGGGTCCGGGGAGGGCGAACGGCGTTACCTCTCGGACGCGGAGCTCGACGCGGCCCGCGCCAATGCCCGGCAGGCGATGGACGAGTTCTGCGGCGGACGGTGACGTGACGCCCGACGTCGGTTTCATCGGCCTGGGCAGCATGGGACGTGGCATGGCCCGCTCGCTGCACCGGGCGGGCCTGCTGCGCGCGGTGTGGAACCGCACGGCGATGCGCGGCGAGGAACTCGCCGAAGAACTGGGCATCGTCGCCACCGCGACTCCCGCCGACCTCGCCGCGCGATGCGACGTCATCGTCTCGTGCGTCTCCGCCGACGCGGACGTGCTCGAAGTCATCGATGCGATGGCGCCCGCCCTGCGCCCGCACTCTATCGTCATCGACTGCTCGACGGTCGCCGCGGACACTGCCCGTGAAGCAGCGAGACGACTGGCCGGGCACTCCGTCGAGTTCCTCGACGCGCCCGTCAGCGGCGGCGTCGAGGGAGCGCGCGACGCCACGCTCGCCATCATGGTGGGTGGCGCCAAGGCTGCTTTCGAACGGGCACAGCCGGTGCTCGCGGCCATGGGTCGCGCCATCACGTACTTCGGGCCGAGCGGTGCCGGCCAGGCGGCGAAGGCAACCAACCAGATCATGTGCGCCGGGATCATCCAGGCCGTGGGGGAGGCGATGGCCTTCGCCAAGGCAGAGGGCCTGCCGCTCGACGCACTCGTCGACACCCTCGGCAAGGGCGCCGGCTCGAGCTGGTACTTCGTGCATCGCGCACCCAACATGGTGCGCAATGACTATCCGGCGGGCTTCCGCGTCCGGTTGCACGAGAAAGACCTGAAGATCTGCCGTGAGATGGCAGCTCGCCACGGCGTTCAGTTGCCGGTCATCGAGATGACGCTGCTGCACTACCGGCGACTGATCGAGCAGGGCCATGGCGACGAGGACATCTCGACGATCTTCCGCCTGAAGACCGCGATGTTCGAGTCCGCCGCTCTGGGCCAGCCGGAAAAATGAACACTCCGCGTCCCGCACCGGCCGACGCCGGGGACGGGCGCGGCTTCTTCCTGCCGGATTTCTGCGAAGCACGCGCAGTTCTCGCGATCGTGCTGATGGCGGCGCTGCTCGCCCTCGTACTGTCGCTGGCCCGCCAGCCACTGGCGGGAACGTTCTGGACAGACCTCGCGCGAACCTCCGCCTATCTGCTCTGGACCGGCCTGCTCTGCGCCGCCATGCTGTGCAAGGCACGGCCATGGCTCGCCCGTCAGGCCCTGCAGACGGCGATCGCCGGCGCCTTCGGACTGATGGTCGGGACCGTGGCAGTGGTGTCGGAACTCGTCTACTGGTTCGGCCACCTCTGGGCCGAGCGCACCGGCGTCGACTCGACAATCTTCCCGGATCGGCACTGGGCCTTCCTGCTGCCCAACCTCGGCATCGCGGCGATCGTCGGCGCGCTCGCGCTGCGCTACTTCTACGTCTCGAACGAATGGCGGCGCAGCGTGGAACTGGAGGCGCGCTCGCGCATCCGCGCGCTCCAGGCGCGCATCCGGCCGCATTTCCTGTTCAACAGCATGAACACGATCGCCTCGCTGACGCGCACGGACCCCGGCCGGGCCGAGGAGGCCATCGAGGACCTCGCGGACCTCTTCCGCGTCAGCCTGAGCGAAGCCCGCGCGCAGATCACGCTGCGGGAGGAACTGGAGGTCGCGCGCATCTACCAGCGCATCGAGCAGTTGCGCCTCGGCGACCGGCTGCAGGTCCGCTGGCGGGTCGGAGAGCTGCCGGCGCAGGCCGTGGTGCCGAGCCTCCTGCTGCAGCCCCTGCTCGAAAACGCCATCGGACACGGCATTGAACCGCTGCCGGAGGGTGGCACGGTCACGGTCGAGGGGCGTCGCGACGGCGATGACGTGGTCATCGAGGTCGCGAACCCGGTGTCCGCCATGGCCCGGGCGGTGCGCTCCGGCAACCGGATGGCGCTCGACAACATCCGGCAGCGACTGGACCTCGCCTTTCCCGGGCGGGCATCCGTCGCCGTAGACGAGCGCGAGTCGTGTTTCCGGGTCACGATCCGCTTCCCGCTGGTGCTCGATCCCGCGGGCGGCGGCGAGTCGTGGTGACAGCGCACCGCGCGTCGGTGGACAATGCCGCCCTGCGCATGAACGAAGACAGCCCGGCACCGGACGCGATTCGCACGCTGATCGTCGATGACGAACCCCCGGCACGCGCGCGCCTGCGCCGCCTGCTGGAGGACATCCGCGAGGTCGCGGTGATCGGGGAGGCGGGCAACGGGCACGAGGCACTCGAGTTGTGCGCGCAGCTCTCGCCCGACGTCGTCCTGCTCGACATCCGCATGCCCGGGATGGACGGGATCGAGGCGGCCCGGCACCTGAACGCGTTCGAGGATCCCCCCGCCGTGGTCTTCACGACCGCCTACGACCAGCACGCCCTCGAGGCCTTCGAGACCCAGGCCGTGGGCTACCTGCTCAAGCCGGTGCGCCACGAGAAACTGGTACGGGCGATCCGCCACGCCGCGCGCGTGGCGGCACCGCAACTGCTGCGCCTCGCGGAGCAATCGCAGCTGGGCCGCCGGCGTGCCCAGATCTGCGCACGACTGGGCGAGCAGCTGCGACTGATTCCCGTCGAGACCATCCGCTACTTTGCGGCGGACCAGAAGTACGTCACCGTGCACCATGGCGACGGTCGCGACCTGATCGACGAGTCGCTGCGTGCGCTGGCGGCGGAGTTCGCCCCGGACTTCGTGCGCATCCACCGCAATTCGCTGGTGGCCGTGAAACACGTCGCCGCGATCGAGCGCTCCGCCGACGGTCATTATCTCGTGCGCATGAAGGACTGCGGCGAAGTGCTGCCGGTGAGCCGCCGCCACGCGGCGGATGCCCTGCGACAGATCAAGGGTGGCGGCTGAATGAACCAGCCGCGCGACGAGGTCGGCGAGTCGACGGTCACGCTGACGGACGACCCGGGCCTCGGCAACCGGCGCTTCTTCACGCGGCTCGGGGCCGTGGTGCTGCTCGCGGCGATGACGTATCTCGTCTGGCGCATCGTCGAGCCGCTGTGGCGCCCGCTACTGTGGGCGATGCTGCTCGGGGCGCTGCTGGCACCGTTCAACCTGAAGCTCACGCAGCGCCTCGGCGGACGTGTGCGGCTGGCGAGTTCGATCACGCTGGCGATCGCCGTCCTGCTCTTTCTGCTGCCGGTCACCATCGTCGCCGGTGCCGTCACCGCGCAGGCCGCGCACCTGCTGCGCAGGCTCCAGCAGCACGTGCCCGACATCGAGCCCGGGGCCAAGTTCGAGATGCCGAACCTGCCGTGGCTGGACCAAGGCCTGGCCTGGCTGCACGCCAATGCCGGCATCTCGCTGGCCCAGGTGCAGGGCTGGCTCGTGGAGGGAACGGAAAAGCTGCTGCAGGCGCTGATGGCCTCCGGCGGCACGATGGTCATGGGCGCGCTCGGCACGACCGTGAGCGTCATGCTCATGCTGTTCGTGCTCTTCTTCGTGCTGCGGGACGGCCCGAAGCTGGCACGGGACGTCGGCGGCATGCTGCCGATCGAGGAAGATCGGCGCGCCCGGCTCCTGCAGCACCTGGGCGACGTCACTCGCGCGGTGTTCCTCGGCATCGGCCTCACGGCGCTCGCGCAGGGCGCGCTGGTGGGCTTCGGGTTCTGGATCGCCGGATTGCCCTCCGCGCTGGTGTTCGGGGTGATCGCGGCCATCGCCGCCCTGATCCCGATGGTCGGCGCCGGGCTGGTCTGGGTGCCAGGGGCGCTGTTCCTGGCGATCACCGGCGACCACGGCCACGCCGTCTTCCTGGCCGCCTGGGGCGTACTGATCGTTTCGATGGTGGACAATTTCCTGCGCCCCTTGCTGATTTCCGGCCGGGCCGAGGTGCCGACGCTCGCGGTGTTCATCGGGGTCATGGGCGGCCTCGCGGCGTTCGGGTTCATCGGCCTGTTCGTGGGCCCGATCGTGCTCGGGCTGCTGGTCGCGCTGTACCGCTACGAACGCGAGGAACTGAAGGCCACACGAGCCCGCGCCCGAGCCAACGACCCTGGAGAGAGAAGTGCCTGAACCGATACGCATCGCAACACGCCGCAGCCAGCTCGCTCTCTGGCAGGCGGAGCACGTGGCCTCCCTGCTGAGTGCGGCCCATCCCGATCTTCCGGTGGAGCTCGTGCCGATGAGCACGCAGGGCGACCGGGTCCAGGACCGTGCACTGGCGGAGGTCGGCGGCAAGGGTCTTTTCGTCAAGGAACTCGAGGTGGCCATGCAGGGTGGGCACGCCGACATCGCCGTGCACTCCATGAAGGACGTGCCGAGCGAACTGCCGCCCGGTTTCTGCATCACGGCGGTCCTGCCACGCGCGAACCCGAGCGACGCGTTCCTGTCGCTGCGCCACGCGCGGTTCGAGCAACTGCCGGAGGGTGCGCGCGTCGGCACGTCGAGCCCGCGCCGCCAGGCCCAGCTGCGCAGTGCGCGGCCCGACCTGCGCCTCGAACTCCTGCGGGGCAACGTCGACACCCGGCTGCGCCGCCTCGAGGAGGGAGCCCTCGACGCAATCCTGCTCGCCTGCGCGGGTCTCGAACGGCTGGGTCTCGCGAACCGCATCACGCAGGTGCTCGGGCACGAACTGTCGCTGCCAGCGGTCGGTCAGGGCGTCATCGGCATCGAGTGCCGCGAAGACGACGCGACGAGCCGTGCGGCGCTCGGCGCACTGCATCACGAGGAGTCGTTCGTGCGCCTGCGGGCGGAACGGGCGTTCGCGCAGACGCTGGGCGGCAGCTGTCATTCGCCCATCGCCGCGCACGCGCTTCTCCAGGACGGCAACCTCGTGGTGCACGGGTTCATCGGTTCGCCCGATGGCCGCGAGGTGTACCGGGACGTAGAGCGCGGTGCGTCGACGGATGCGGAGGTCCTGGGGCGACGACTGGCGGCACGGATGCAGGCCGCGGGCGCCGGTCCCCTGCTCGAGCGCCTGCGCAACGAGGCGGCTACCGCGTCGTGACCCCCCCGCTCGAGGGCGTCACCGTCGTCGTGACGCGTCCCGCGGCGCAGGCACGGCGCTTCGCAACCCTGGTGCAGGCCGCCGGCGCGACGCCGCTGCTGTTGCCCGCGCTCGAGATCGAGCCGCTGACGCTCGACGAGGACGAACGCGCCCGGCTGGTTCCCGACGACTACGACTGGACGGTCTTCACCAGCGCGAATGCCGTGGAGTTCGCATGGCTGCATCTCCCTCGGCCCGGGCGGACCCGGGTCGCGGCGGTCGGCCGCGGCACGGCGCGTGCACTCGAGGAGCACGGGATCGCCGTGCAGGCCATCCCGGAGAAGTCGTCCGACTCCGAGGGGCTGCTGGCGCTCGCGCCGTTCGAGACGGTCCGCGGACAGCGAATCCTGATCCTGAAGGGTCGCGGTGGTCGTCCACTGCTGGCGACCGAACTGGCCCGGCGCGGCGCCGAGGTCGTGTGCGGCGACCTGTACCGGCGGCTGGTTGCCGTGCCGGATGCCGTCGCACTCGATGCGTTGCGCAGCGCCTGTGACCGTCCCCGCATGGTGATTGCGATCACCAGCGTCGACGGCCTGTCGGCGCTGACTGGCTTCGCGCCCGAAGCGGACTTCCCGCGGCTCCGCGACGCCCGGCTGCTGGTCCCCGGCCAGCGGGTCGCGGCGGCCGCGCGCGAACGGGGCTGGCGCGGCCCCGTGCTCGTCGCCGAGAGCGCCGAGGATGGCGCGATGTTCCAGGCCCTGGTGGCGCCGGGCACCGCGTCGGACGGGCCGGCCGGCGCCGCGTGATAGCATCTCCGGGCGCGCATTCACGCTCCGCGCCACGACGCCGATGTCCGCCGAAATCGAATCCCTGACCACCGACGTCAAGTCACGCCGTACCGGCCACGGCGTCAGCCCGATGCTGGTCGCGCTGGTCGTCCTCGGCCTGCTGCTGGCCATCTACGCGCACTGGCGCTTCGGTCAGTTCGACGAACGCATCGACCGCCTGCGTGGGCAGGTCAACGAGTTGCGCAGCGCCCAGGGCCGGATCGAGAGCCGGCTGCAATCCATGGCCGCCGACCTCGAGTCGAGCCGCGCCACCTGGCGTACCGAGGTTCGCGACCTGCGCGAGGTGCCGGCCCAGGTCAACGAGCTCGGCCAGAGCGTCGAGGAGCTGCGGGCGCGAACCGAGGCGCCCCAGCGTGCGTGGGTTCGCGCCGAGGCACTTTACCTCCTCGAACTCGCGGAGCGCCGGCTCGAACTCGAGGACGATGTGCAGACTGCGCTGGCCGCGATGGAATCCGCCGACGCGCGCCTGGCAACGATCGACGACCCGGCCGTGCGCGAGGTGCGCGCCAAGTTGAGTGGTGAGATCGCAGCGCTGCGAGCGGTGACGCCGCCCGACGTCGGCCAGGTCCTCTCCCGCATCGGCAGGCTGGAGGATTCCGTCCCCTCGTTGCCGGTGGTCGGCATGCCGGTCTCGCAGGGCCGGCGGACCGAGCCGGCACCCGCTGCGTCGGGCCCGTTCGAACGGGCATGGCAGCGAATCCGGCTGGCCATCGGCGACCTCTTCTCGTTGCGGCGTATCGATCCGGCCAGCGCCCGACTGGTCACGCAGGAGGAGGAATCCCTGCGGCGACAGCACCTCGAACTGCTGCTGTTCGCTGCACGCATCGCCGCAATGCAGCCGGACGGGACGGCCTACGACCAGGCGTTGCGCACGGCGGGGGTCTGGCTCGAGCAGTACTTCGACCCGGCGGCGCCGGAGGTGGCGGCGGCGGTCGTCGAGCTCGCCGACCTCGGCACGATCACCATCGATCCGGCGCTTCCGGAGATCGGCGCCGCCGGGCGCCTGCTCCAGGGCGTCATCCGCGGCAATTCCGCTCCCCCATGAAGGGGGCCGCGATCGTTGCGCTCGCGCTCGTGGGCGGCGGATTGCTGGCTCATCTGCTGCTGGCCGATCCTGGCTACGTCGCGATCCGCGCCGGGCGCTGGCTCTTCGAGACGACGCTGCCGGTGTTCGTCCTGGCCATTGCCGCCGGCTACCTGCTGGCAACTGCCCTGGGCCGTGCGTTCGCATCGCGCCAGCGTCTCGCCCAGCTGAGGTCCGAACGACGGCGCAGGCGGGCCCGACAGGACACCCAGCGCGGCCTGCTCGATCTCGCCGCCGGACAGTGGAGGAGCGCGGAGGACCTGCTGAGCCGTGCCGCACCCGATGCCGATTCGCCGGCCGCGAATTACCTGGTCGCGGCGCGCGCGGCGGACCTGCTCGACGCCACGGACCGCCGGGACGAGTGGCTCGCACGGGCCGAGGAGAATGCTCCGGAAGCGAGAGCTGCCGCCCTGGTGACGCTCGCAGAGATGCAGATGCGTCGTGGACAGGACGAGGCCGCCCTGCAGACGCTCGAGCAGCTCGACGCCTCGGGCGACCTCAATTCCCGCGGGCTGGAACTCATGGCACGCCTGTGCCAGAAGCTCGGTCGCACGCCGCAGCTGCAGCAGCTGGGACCCCGCCTGCTCGGTGCGAAGGAATTGCCCGAGGAGAAGGTGAACGAGTTGCTTGCCCAGGTGCGCCTGGCGGACGTTCGGGCCGCCGGCGAGCACGGCGACCGCCCGGCGCTGGACAAGGCGTGGTCCGAGCTGCCGCGTGCGGTCCGCAAGCTGCCGCAATCCATCGTCACCTACGCGCGCGCTGCCATGGCCTGCCCGGATCATCCGGGTGCCGAGCACGTGCTGCGGGATCTCGTCGAGGAGACCGGCGACGCGGCCGCCACTCGGCTGTATGGCGACCTCGTGCTGCCGGACCCACTGGTACCGCTGGAGCGCGCCGAGGGATGGCTGCGCAAGCGGCCCGAGGACCCCGAACTGCTGGCGAGCTGCGCGCGCCTGTGCCTGCGGGCCGAGCTCTTCGGCAAGGCCCTGAGCTACCTGGAGGCGAGCATCGCCCGCCGGCCAAGCGCCGAGAACAGCCTGATCCTCGCCGACCTGCTCGAGCAGATCGGCGAGCGCGAGCAGGCCATGCGCTGCCTGCGCCAGGCCGTGACGCAGTCGGCGGGTCGCCGCCCCAACCTGCCCCGGGTCAGGCTGCGCCGCTACTGAGACCGCGGCCGCCGGCTCATCCGCGGCCGGCCTGCCCGAGCCTGGAGAGCGTATCCGGCGCGTAATCGAAGGAGTCGAAGAAGAGCTGGTCGCGCGGCAGGCCGTGCTGCGGAAATTCGCGCCGGATGGCCTCAATCATCGAAGGCGGCCCGCTGGCGTACACATCGAATGCAGCCAGGTCCGGAAACTCCCCAAGGACGGCCTCGTGAACGAGCCCACGCCGTCCCGGCCACGACACGGGATCCCCTGTCACCGGCGCGGAGAGAACCGGGCAGTAGCGGAATCCCGGCCGCTCAGCCTCCAGGCGGGTCAGCCATTCGTGCTCGTAAAGGTCGTGCACGCCACGCGCGCCCCAGTACAGCGTGACGGGTCGGCGATCGCCGGTCGCGATCAATTGCCGCAGCATGGCCCGCAGCGGCGCATAGCCGGTACCCCCGCCGATCATCAGCGGCGGACGCGGCGATTCGGTGCGCAGCCAGAACTGTCCGAGCGGACCCTCGATCCGCAGCAGAGTGCCGGCCCGCATGCGGTCGAACAGCTGGCCGGTGAATCCACTGCTGGAAGCGCGCCGCACGTGCAGTTCGACGAGCGCTCCGTCCGCGGGCGCACTGGCGATCGAGAAACTGCGCCGCCGACCCTCGGAAAGCATCACGTCCAGGTACTGCCCGGGCCGGAAGTGGAGCTCCTCCACGGCCGGCAGTCGCAGGAAGACCGCCATCACATCCTCGGCGACGCGGTCGAGGCGCTCGATGCGACACGGCAGGCTCTTCACCTCGACGTCCGGCGCAGGCCGCACCTCGCGCGTCTCGACCCGGAGGTCGGTCAGCGCACGCGCCTGGCAGAGCAGTGCGTAGCCCTGCCGGGCCTCGTCCTCGGTCAATCCGAGTGGCCGCTCGCCGGGATACTCGAATTCGCCGCCGACGATCCGGGCACGGCAGGACGCGCAGTGCCCGCCCTTGCAGCTGTGCGGCAGGTTGAGTCCGGCACGCAGCGCGGCCGCCAGCACCGGTTCGCTGGGTTCCGCGGCAAAGGTCTCGCCGCCCGGCACGAGTGTAATCTGCAACATGTCGGCAGGATGCCATGAAGTCGGGATGCGACGGGCCATGGGACCGGTTCGCGTATGCTGGAAACATGGATGAGGCTTTTCTCATCGCCGGGTGCGGCTACACGGGCCTGCGGCTCGCTGAGCGCCTGGGGTCGCGGGGGCCCGTCAGTGCCCTGGCACGCTCGGAGCTTGCCGTGGCGCGGCTGCGGGCTGAGGGCATCGAGCCGCTGCGCGTGGATCTCGACGTGGGCACGGCGCAGGGCACGCTCGGCGCAGCCGCGGACGGCGCCGCGATAGCCTACCTGGTGCCACCGCCGGAGTCCGGGGACTCGGATCCTCGACTGCAGCGGTTCCTGGACGCACTGGACCCGGGGCGGCCACGTGTTCTGCTGTACATGAGCACGACGGGCGTCTATGGCGACGTACGGGGCGCAGTCGTCACCGAGGCGTCGCCCACCCTGCCGTCGAACGAGCGGGCACGCCGCCGCCTGGCGGCGGAGCGGCTGGCCCAGGACTGGTGTGCGGCCCGGGGCGTCCGTTGCAGCGTGCTGCGCGTCCCCGGGATCTACGGTCCCGGGCGGCTGCCGCTCGAACGGCTGCGCCGCGGCGAACCCGCGCTGGACCCGGCGGACGCGGGGCCCGGCAATCGCATCCACGTCGACGATCTCGTCGCCGCCTGCATTGCCGCACTCGAACGCCCCGTGCAGGGAATCTTCAACGTGACGGACGGCGACCCGTCGAGCACGACCGTGTTCCTGCAGCGGACCGCGGCGCTGGCCGGGCTGCCGCCGCCGCCACTCGTCGGACTCGCGGAGGCCGCCGGGCGCATCAGTCCGGGCATGCTGGCCTTCCTGGTCGAGTCCCGGCGCGTGGACAATCGCCGCATGCGCGAGGAACTCGGCGTGGAACCTCGCTACGCCACGCTCGACGAAGGCATTGCAGCGAGCCTTGCCGGGATGGACGCGAACGCGGGCTGAAGGGCCGTTTCGGCTATTCTTGCGCCATGCGGCTCGACTTCACGAAGATGCATGGTCTCGGCAACGACTTCATCGTCTTCGACGCCCCGCGGCCCGGGGACCTGCCCCCGCCCGCAACGCTGCGAAGACTCGCCGATCGCCGCACCGGCGTCGGCTTCGACCAGGCACTCGTCCTGGGGCCGCCGAGGCGCGACGGCACGGACGTCTACTATCGGATCTTCAATGCGGACGGCTCCGAGGTCGAGCAGTGCGGCAACGGCGCGCGCTGCATCGCACGCCTCGTGGCCAGCCGCGTGGCCGACCGGGAGCGCATGCTCGCCCTGGACAGCCCAGGTGGCATCGTCAATGCGCGCCTGCGCGCCGACGGACTGGTGTCGGTGGCCATGGGCGTGCCGGACTTCCGCCCCGCTTCGCTGCCCTTCGAGGCGCCGGAAGAAGCGCCGGGCTACTCGGTCTCGCTGCCCGGTGGCCCGGTGGAGTTCGGCGCGGTGTCCGTCGGCAACCCGCACGCGGTGATCCGCGTCCGCTCCGTGAAGGACGCGCCGGTGGACAGCGTGGGACCCGCGATGGAGAATCACCCGCGCTTTCCACGCCGGGTCAACGTTGGATTCCTGGAGATCGTCGCGCCGGACCACGTGCGCCTGCGCGTCTACGAGCGTGGCGTGGGCGAAACCCGGGCCTGCGGGACGGGCGCCTGCGCGGCGGTGGCGATCGGCCGGCGACACGGCCCGCTCGCGGAGGAGGTCCGGGTGGACGTGCCCGGCGGACGACTCATCGTGCAGTGGCCCGGCCCGGGCGAGCCGATCTGGCTGACCGGTCCGGCCGAAACGGCCTTCGAGGGCCACGTGGACATTCCGGACGCTCCGGGGGAACGAGCATGAACAAGCAGCCGATTCGTGATGTCGAGCCGGGTGGCGTCCCGGAGGAGCAGGTCGTCGAGCACCTGCTTGCGCACCCGGAGTTCTTCGAGCGGCACCCGAGCGTGCTCGCCCGCCTGAAGCTGCCGCATCAGCGCGGCAGCGCCGCGGTCTCGCTCGTGGAACGCCAGGTCCTGGTATTGCGTGACAAGCACGCGGCACTGGAGCAGAAACTGCGCGGCCTGATCGAGAACGGTCGCGCGAGCGACGCCATCGCCGACCGCGTGCACCGTCTCACCCGTCGGCTGCTGCGCGCCGGCGACTTCCTGGCGGTGGTCGCCGGGCTGGAGACGTCGCTGCGCGAGGACTTCGGCGCCTCCCGCTGGGTGGTGCTCGTTACCGACCCGACGCTCACCGGCGTCGACGCGCAGGCGAGCGCGCACCTGCGCGTCGTACCGCGCGGCAGCCCCGAACTGAAGATCTTCGAGACCTTCTTCGAGTCGGCGCGACCGCGCAGTGGCCAGATCCGCGACACGCAGCGCGAATACCTGTTCGGCCCCGACGGCGTCCAGATCGGCTCCACCGTGCTGATCCCGCTCGGCGAGCGCGCCTCGATGGGGCTGCTGGCCATCGCGAGCAACGACACCGAGCGCTACCTGCCGACGATGAGCACGGACTTCCTGGTGCGCATCGGCGAGATCGTGACCGAGGCGATCAACGCTCGCATCAAATGAGCGAAGCGCTCGCGGGCGGCGTGAGTCGCTTCCTGCACAGCCTGCGCAACGAGCGCCAGCTGTCCCCTCACACGGCCAGCGGGTATGGACGCGATCTCGACGCGCTGCTCGAGTACTGCTCCGCGCAGGGCATCGAGGCCTGGAGCGCACTCGACGCGCAGCACGTTCGCAGCTTCGCGGCACAGTGCCATCGGCGTGGCCTGGCCCCGCGCAGCATCCAGCGCCGGCTGTCCGCGGCCCGTAGTTTCTTCCGCTTTCTGATCCGCGAAGGGGAACTGCGGCACGATCCGGCCGCGGACGTGCAGGCCCCGAAGGCACGACGGCGCCTGCCGACCACGCTCGATGCCGACACCATGTCGCGCCTGCTCGAATTCCGCGCGGACGGCCGGCTCGGCGTCCGCGACAAGGCGATCATGGAGCTGTTCTATTCCTCGGGGCTGCGGCTCGCGGAACTGCTCGGACTGGACCTCACCGACCTGGACCTGCGGGACCGGACCGTGCGTGTCCTCGGCAAGGGACGCAAGGCGCGCATCGTTCCGGTCGGCCGGCACGCCGCCGAAGCGCTGGACCGGTGGCTGGGCGAGCGTTCCCTCCTCGCGGCCGTCGACGAGCCGGCCGTCTTCATCGGCGTGAACGGCCGCCGCCTCGGTCCGCGCATCGTCCAGCGGCGCATCGCGCGCTGGGCGCGGCTGCAGGGACTGCCCGAGCACGTCCATCCCCACATGTTCCGGCACTCCTTCGCTTCTCACCTCCTGGAATCCTCCAGCGACCTGCGCGCCGTCCAGGAACTGCTCGGCCACGCGAACATCAGCACGACCCAGGTCTACACGCACCTTGATTTCCAGCACCTCGCCCGCATCTACGACGCTTCGCACCCGCGGGCGAAGCGCAAGAGGTCCTAGGATGTCCACGTTCGATCCCCACGGCACCACGATCCTCTGCGTCCGGCGCAACGGCGTCGTGGCCATGGGCGGCGACGGCCAGGTCACGCTCGGCAACACCGTGATGAAGGGCAATGCGCGCAAGGTGCGGCGCCTGCACGAGGGGCGGGTGATCGCCGGCTTCGCCGGCGGGACCGCGGATGCGTTCACGCTCTTCGAGCGCTTCGAGGCCAAGCTGCAGCAGTTCGGCAACCTCACGCGCGCGGCGATCGAGCTCGCCAAGGACTGGCGCTCGGATCGCAGCCTGCGGCGCCTCGAGGCACTGCTCTGCGTCGCGGACGCGACCCACTCGTTCGTCATCTCCGGCAACGGCGACGTCATCGAGCCCGAGAACGACCTGATGGCCGTGGGCTCGGGCGGCGCGTTCGCCCAGGCCGCGGCACTCGCCCTGCTGCGCAGCACCTCTCTCGATGCGCGCTCGATCGTCGAGCAGGCGCTCGAGATCGCGGCGGACATCTGCATCTACACGAACCGCAACGTCACGATCGAGGCGCTCGGCTGATGTCGGACATGACCCCCCGCGAGATCGTCCAGGAACTCGACAAGCACATCGTCGGCCAGGCCGCGGCCAAGCGCGCAGTGGCCATCGCGCTGCGCAACCGCTGGCGCCGCATGCAGGTGGGCGAGGCACTGAGGGGCGAAATCACGCCCAAGAACATCCTCATGATCGGACCGACCGGCGTCGGCAAGACCGAGATCGCGCGGCGCCTGGCGCGGCTCGCCAATGCGCCGTTCATCAAGGTCGAGGCGACGAAGTTCACCGAAGTCGGCTACGTCGGGCGCGAGGTGGATTCGATCATCAAGGACCTCGTCGACGTGTCCGTCAAGCTCACCCGGGAAGCCGAGATGGACAAGGTCCGGCACCGGGCGATGGATGCAGCCGAGGAGCGCATCCTCGACGCACTGCTGCCCCGGCCGCGCGCGACGGGCTTCGGCACGGAGCCGGAGCCGCCGCGGGACAGCGACACCCGCCAGCGCTTCCGCAAGATGCTGCGCGAGGGCCAGCTCGACGAGCGCGAGATCGAGGTCGAGGTGCGCGCCATGCCGATGGGCGTCGAGATCATGGCCCCGCCGGGCATGGAAGAACTCTCCCAGCAGCTGCAGGGCATGTTCCAGAACCTCGGCGGCAGCCGGCCCCGTCAGCGCAAGCTCCGCGTCCGCGAGGCGTTCAAGCTGCTCACCGAGGAAGAAGCCGCGAAGCTCGTCAACGAGGACGAACTCAAGGCACAGGCGCTGCGCAACGCGGAGCAGAACGGCATCGTCTTCATCGACGAAATCGACAAGATCGCGCGTCGCCAGGAAACCATGGGCGCCGACGTCTCGCGCGAGGGCGTGCAGCGGGACCTGCTGCCACTGGTCGAGGGGTGCACGGTCAGCACGAAGTACGGCATGGTCAAGACCGATCACATGCTGTTCATCGCCTCGGGCGCCTTCCACATGTCGAAGCCTTCCGACCTCATTCCCGAGTTCCAGGGCCGCCTCCCGATCCGCGTCGAGCTGCAGGCGCTGGAAGTGGAGGACTTCGTGCGCATCCTCACGGAGCCGGACGCGTCGCTCTGCACGCAATACGCGGCCCTGCTGGCGACGGAGGGTGTCCGCCTCGAGTTCGACGCCGGCGGCGTCCGGCGTCTGGCCGAGGTCGCCTTCGACGTGAACCAGCGCACCGAGAACATCGGCGCGCGGCGCCTGCACACCGTGATGGAACGGCTGCTGGAGACGGTGTCCTTCGAGGCATCCGACCGGGCCGGCTCGACGCTGGTGGTGGATACAGCGTACGTGGACCGCAACCTGGGCGAGCTCGCGCGCGACGAAGACCTCGCGCGATACATCCTCTGAAGACGGAGTGACCACGTGACACCGACCGAGATCAGGCTGCGCACGAAGTCCCGCGTGCTGGAAGTGGCGTTCGACGACGGGACCCGGTTCGAGCTGCCGTTCGAGTACCTGAGGGTGTACTCGCCCTCCGCCGAGGTGCGCGGCCACGGGCCCGGCCAGGAGACGCTGCAGCTCGGCAAGCACGAAGTCGGCATCCGTGCCGCGGAGCCCGTCGGCCACTATGCGGTGAAGCTGGTCTTCGACGACGGCCACGACTCCGGGCTGTACAGCTGGGAGTACCTGCACGAGCTCGGGACCACCTACGCCGAGAAGTGGCAGCACTACCTCGACCGCGTCGCCGGGCTCGGCCTGGCCTACCCGACGCCGGTGCCGAAGCACCGGCGGGCCTGAGCCCCCGGGGGTTTCCCCGGATCAAAGGTGACCCGGCGCAGCCGAACCAGCCAACCGGCTAACCGCGTAGAATGCGGCCCTCATGAGCGAGAACACCCCGCAGACGCCGCGCGGTTCCCGGCCGGGCACCGTGGACTTCGGCTACCAGGAAGTGGACGCGGCCGAGAAGGCCGAGCGCGTACGCGCCGTCTTCGATTCCGTGGCCGGCAAGTACGACCTGATGAACGACCTGATGTCCGCGGGCGTGCACCGCCTGTGGAAGCGCTACGCGCTGTCGCAGACCGGACTGCGTCCCGGACAGGCGGCGCTGGACGTGGCGGGCGGCACCGGCGATCTCGCGGCGGGCATGGCCCGACAGGTCGGCGAGCACGGCCTGGTGGTGCTCTCTGACATCAATGCCGCCATGCTCGAAGTGGGGCGCGATCGCCTGCTCGACCGGGGACTCATGCGCAACGTGCGCTTCTCGCTCGCCAATGCCGAGGTGCTCCCGTTCGCGGACGAGAGCTTCGACTGCGTGACCATCGGCTTCGGACTGCGCAACGTCACCGACAAGCCGGCTGCACTGGCGTCGATGCGCCGGGTGCTGCGGCCAGGCGGCCGCCTGCTGGTGCTGGAGTTCTCCAAGCCCGTGCTCCCCGGCCTGAAGCCCGTCTACGACGCCTATTCGTTCACCGTGCTGCCCTGGCTCGGTCGCCGGATTGCCGGCGACGCCGACAGCTACCAGTACCTCGCCGAGTCGATCCGTCGCTTCCCGGACCAGGAGACGCTCCGCGACATGATGCTCGAGGCCGGCCTCGAGGACTGCCGTTACCACAATCTCAGCGGCGGCATCGTCGCCCTGCACAAGGGATTCCGGTACTGAGATGCTGCTGGATCGCCTGGAGGCCGTGCTGAACCGCAACGTCGCGGAGTCGCGTCGCGCGCTGGCGCTCACGCGGCAGCTCGACGGTCGCGTGATGTCGCTCACGGCCGAGGGCACGCCCGTCGCGATCTTCTTCCACGCGGAGGGTGGGCGTCTGCGGCTCACGCCGCGCCACGAGGGTCCCGCGGATGCCAGTCTCTCGGGCACGCCGGTGGCTCTGCTCGCGCTCGCCGGACCCCAGGGCGAGGGGGCCCTGCGCGGGGGCAGCGTGCGGATCGAGGGCGACGCCGAGGTGGCGCAGAAGTTCCGCGAACTGCTCACCGAGGCCCGGCCGGACGTCGAGGAGGAACTGGCCCGCGTCGTCGGCGACGTCGCCGCCCGGCAGATGGCCAACGTCGCCCGCGGGCTCTTCGACTGGGGACGCAAGGCGTCCCGTTCACTGACCGGCAGTGTCGTGGAGTTCCTCCAGGAGGAGGGTCGCGACCTGCCGACCGGCGTCGAGGTGGACGAGTTCCTCGAGGGCGTCGATCGCCTGCGGGACGATGCCGACCGCATCGAGACCCGGCTGTCGCGACTGGAAACCCGCCGCGTGTCCTTGCCGAAGAACTAGCGGCGCGGGCCAGGCAGCCACGCCCACGAACTCCACCCCGGTCAACCCATGCGCCTACGTGTCATCGGCCGCCTCCTGCAGATCCAGCGCGTTCTCGTGCGTCATGGGCTGGACGAGATCATCCTTGCGGCCCACCTGTTCAGGCCGCTGCGCTTTGCCTTCTACCTGTCGCCCGCGACGTGGTTCGAGCGCCGCAAGGGCGGCTCCCGCGGCGAGCGCATCCGCCTCGCACTCGAGGAACTCGGCCCGATCTTCGTGAAGTTCGGCCAGGCGCTGTCCACGCGGCGCGATCTGCTGCCGGCGGACGTCGCCGACGAACTCGAGAAGCTGCAGGACCGCGTGCCACCCTTCCCGGGGGCCGAGGCCCGCGCAATCGTCGAGGGCGCCTACGGACGGCCGGTCACGGAAGTGTTCGAGCAGTTCGACGAAACGCCGCTCGCCGCCGCGTCCATCGCACAGGTGCACGCCGCCCGGCTGCGCAGCGGCGAGGACGTCGTGGTCAAGGTCGTGCGCCCCGGCGTCCGGGCGCTGATCGAGCGCGACCTCGAGGTCATGCACGTACTGGCCCGCCTGGTGCTCGACTACGCCGGCGACGGACACCGCCTGCGCCCCGTCGAGGTCGTACGCGAATACGAGAAGACGATCCTCGACGAACTCGACCTGATGCGGGAGGCCGCCAACGCCGCGCAGCTCAAGCGCAACTTCGCCGGCTCGGAGCTGCTGTACGTTCCCGAGGTGTACTGGGACTACTGCCGCCCCGCCGCCATGGTGATGGAGCGCATCCATGGCGTGATGATCAGCGACTTCGACGAACTGCGTCGGCGCGGCACCAACATCCAGCGGCTGGCCGAGAACGGCGTGACGATCTTCTTCACGCAGATGCTGCGGCACAATTTCTTCCACGCCGACATGCATCCCGGCAACATCTTCGTGTTGCTGGGGGATCCCGACCGGCCGAAGTACTGCGCCGTCGACTTCGGCATCGTCGGTTCGCTCGATGCGCGCGACCAGCACTACCTCGCTGAGAATTTCCTGGCCTTCTTCGATCGCGACTACCATCGCGTCGCGCGGCTGCATGTCGACTCCGGCTGGGTGCCGGCCGACACCCGCGTGGACGAGCTGGAGGCGGCCGTGCGGACGGTCTGCGAGCCGATCTTCAACAAGCCGCTGTCGGAGATCTCCTTCGGGCAGGTCCTGCTGCGGCTGTTCGAGACCGCGCGCCGCTTCCAGATGAACGTACAGCCGCAGCTCATCCTGCTGCAGAAGACGCTGCTCCAGATCGAGGGTCTCGGCCGGCAGCTCTACCCGCAGCTCGACCTGTGGGAGACGGCGCAGCCGGTCCTCAAGGAGTGGGCCGCCGACCGGCTGAGCGGCCGCAACCTCGCGCAGCAGCTGCGGCGGCAGCTGCCCGACCTGAGCGAAGCCGTCAGGACGCTGCCGCAGATCCTGCAGCAGGCGGTGCAGCAGGCGTCGGAGGGAAACTTCCGGATCAAGGTCGAGCAGCCGGGCATCGACGAACTCCGCGCCGAGATCCGCGCCAGCGCGCGTCGGCGGGACGCGACCGTCGTCGGCGCCGTGACGCTGCTCGGCGGTCTCGTCTGGCTGGCCGTGAGCTTCAATCCCTGGCCCGGGGTCGTGCTGTGCGCGGCGGGCGCGCTCGCGATCATGCTGGCGAGGAAGTGAACCGGACAGCCGGGACCACCGCCGGGCCGGCCGCGACGACCGTTGCGCCTCCCGCCGTCACGCGCCGCCGCCCCTGACCTCGATCCAGGTCGCCCGGGCACGGGCACACAGTTCGCCGTCCTCGTCGAAGATCGCCGTGCCCGCCGTGTGCTTGCGCCCGTCGATGCCGATTCGCCAGCCGATGACCGTGCAGGGATCGCCAACGCGGACGCGCCGGTCGACGTGCGCCTGCATCTCGCCGAGCAGCATCATGCGACGGCCGCCGGACACCGCGAAATAGCCCGGGCAATCGAGCGCGGCCCAGTGAAACTCGACAGCGACCCTGCCGTCGCCACGGTCCAGCGAATCGGCAGGCAGCCAGGGTGCCGCCACGATGCCGCTGTCGAGCATGCCGGGGAAGATACGCAGTCCGTCACCGCGACGCCGGTGCGGGCCGCAGACGAAGCAGTCCGGAAACGAGTGCTCACGAAAGCCCGCGTAGTGCTGGGAGGCCCAGACGGCCTGCACGTAGCGCGGCGGCAATGGCACATCGAGGTCCAGCCGGGCGGACGATGCCTTCGCGACCGCGCCCGCAGGGCCCGCCAGTGTCCACTCGCCCTCGCCCGCGGCGTCGAGCGTCAGTGGCGTATCGAGCGGCGGCGGCGCGAGCAATCGCACCCTGACATCGGCCCGCAGCGTCGCGGCGACGAGGCCACAGACGTAGCCACCGTTGCCTGAATCGGGTGGACCATTGAATCGTCCCGCGATCGTGAGCGTCGTCAACCGTTCGACTCCTGTTCCGGCCGCACGGCCGCGCACCGCCAGCACTGCATGAACTGCGCCTCGATCTGCTCGCCGCACCCCGGACAGGCCCAGGGGTCTTCCTCCGCACCGGACTGCAGTGCCTCGTCGATCAGGCCTTTCGCGCGCAAGGCCTGTCCCGGGCTGCGGACCCACAGCTCGGGCCAGCATTCCACGAAGGGGATTTCGCCCACCACGCCACCGAGCCGGTCGTTGCGCACCACACAGGCGATGCCGGCGGACTCGAGGACGTTGCGCAGGTGCGCGATCTCTATGAGGGATTCGGCGGTGTGGACCTTTCGCATCACGGGCTCGCCGCGGTCAGCATGCGGCGATGAGCAGGACGGACACCGCTACGATACTGGCCCGCCGCTTCCGCGCAAAGCGCGCGTCCATCACCGGTGCGGCGAGGGTCATTCCTGAAGCCGCGGCCAACGGACGCCTGCACATCATGTGGCCCCGGGACGACCGGTCGGTCTGGGGACTGAAGCGCCGGTTGCCGGCGTGGTTCGTCAGCCGGGTCGCGCAGCTGCGCGACCGGCAACTGGCGCGGGCGACTGCACTCCCAGGACGAAGCGCGTGTAGATCTCGGGCAGGCGCTCGAGGACGGTTTCCTTCCCGAGCAGTTCGCTCGTGACCAGCGCGCGACGCAGCACGGGAAGCGTCAGCGCCTCGAGTGCCTCCGCGGCAACCGGCCAGTAGCTGAGGTGCCAGGGCTCGGCGCCGGCGCCCTGCCCGCCGTCGCAGTACGGACGGTAGAACCCGAAGCGACCCATGTACTCGTCGAGCCATGGCGTCAGGCGCTCGAACACGCCGCCGGCTGCGTATTCCTCCGGGACCAGCTGCAACCGGTAGTCCGGCGGCAGCGCAGCGGCATCGATGACGTCGACGTCCGTACCCCAGTGATGCCGGCTGCCCCCGGGGAGCGCCGACCAGCACAGGATCGCGTCGATCCGCGCAGCCTCCCCGAGGCCCGCCGCGTCCAGCGGCTGCCCGCTGCGATCGAGCAGTGCCCGCTCGCCGCGCCACTTGCCATTCCAGATGTGCAGCTGGCGATCGAAGTCGCGGAAGCTCGAGGCCGCCGCGAGATCGATGCCCGCCTGCGCCGCGGCATCGCGCATGGCGAGGAACGACGTGGCGGCACCGTAGTGCAGCGCGCAGCGCGGCCGCTCGAGCTCCACGATGTGCGTCCGGGCCCGGCCGGTCAGTTCGAGTTCGTTCATGCGCTGCTGGCCTCCGCAGCAAGCATACCGAACTGCGACGGCCGGTCGCGGCATCGCGTCACCTTGCCAATGTCGGAAAACTTGGCACTTTTCATGCCGGATTGGACGCTAATGCCACTCGCCCCGCGGTGCGTTCGCGGACTATGATGGCCCGGCAGACAGATAAAGAGATCCATCGATCCGGAGGGGGCACCGCACGGGCGGGATGGCCGGACATGCGGGGAATGCGGCTCAAGACTCGATACATGCTCACGGTGCTGGTGGCCGGCCTGCTCGTGACCGCGTCAGTGGCGCTGACGATCGTGCTCAGCGGACGTCACCAGCAACGCCACATCCAGTCGTTGCTCGACGCGCTGGCCTCGGCTCGGACGGCGGACCCGTCGGCGGCACTCGTCGCAGTCGGCGACGGCCTGGCGCAACTGCTGCCGCACACGTATTCCACCGTCGTGCCGCTCGTCGTCGGCATCGGGCTCGTGCTCTCGCTGGTTGCCGCCTGGGTGACCTCGGCGGTCGTCTCCCGTATCGATCGGGCCATGACCGGACTGGCGGACAACGCCGGACGCATTGGCCGCGGACTGCATTCCGAGCCCGTGCGACCGAGCGGCGTGCCCGAGGTGGCCGCGCTCGAGGTCGCGCTGGAGCGCATGCGCCAGGCGCTCACGAGCACCACGATCTCCCGCGACTACCTCGACAGGTTGCTCAACAGCATGAGCGATGCGGTGCTCGTGACGGGCACCGACGGTCGCGTGCGCACCGTCAACGCGGCGGCGTGCGAGCTGCTGGGCTACGAGGCAGAGGCGCTGGCCGGACGCGAGCTCGATTCGCTGATCGCGGAGCCGCACCGTGCCGGCTTCGCGCCCGAGAAGGTGCTCGCCGACCCGGGCGAGACCGTGGTGCAGACGTCCCAGGGACAGACGATCCCGGTCTCCGTCAGCGCATCGCTCGTCTCGACCGAGGATCCCGGCTTCCGCGGCAGGATCTTCGTCCTGCGCGACATTACCGAGCGCAAGCGCGCCGAGCGGCGCATCCGCTACCTGGCGCGATTCGACATGCTGACGAAGATGCCGAACCGCATGCAGTTCCAGCACCTGCTGCACCAGTCCATCACGCGCTGCCTGCGGCAGCAGCGCGGCCTGGTGCTGCTCTACGTGGACGTCGACAACTTCAAGGACATCAACGACACCTTCGGGCACGCGGCGGGCGACCGCGTGCTCGAGACGCTGAGCGAACGACTCAGCCGTGCTCTGCCCAAGGAGTCGGTGGTCGGGCGGCTCGCGGGCGACGAGTTCGCGGTGTTCCTCGAAGCCTTCGACGGCGCGATCGACCGACACGAGCAGGCCGGGGAACTCGCGCGCCTGCTGCTGCAGGACGTGTCGCGCCCGCTGCACGTCGGCGATCACGAGATCGTGGTGACCGCGAGCATCGGTATCGCGACCTGCCCCGAGGACGCAGACAACGTGATCGATCTCATCCGCAACGCGGATGCCGCCATGTACCACGCCAAGCGTGCCGGTCGTAACTGCCACGTCTTCTACGCGCCGGAGATGAATGCCGCTGCCGTGGAGCGACTGCTGCTCAAGAGCAAGCTGCGGCGCGCGCTCGAACGGAACGAGTTCGTGCTGCGCTACCAGCCGAAGGTGGAGCTGTCCTCGCGCCGGGTCGTGGGAGCCGAGGCCCTGCTGAGGTGGCGATTGCCGGGACACGGTGACATCGCACCAGCGCAGTTCATTCCGCTCGCCGAAGAATCGCGCCTGATCCTGGACATCGGCGCCTGGGTGCTCAACCAGGTCTGCAGCGACTACGCGGCCTGGAAGCTGCGGCTGGCGGATCCCGGCATGATCGCGATCAACCTGTCGCTGAAGGAGTTGAGCCACGCGAGCTTCATTCCGCACTGTCGGTCGGTCTTCGAGAAGCACGGGGTCTCGCCCCGGCAGGTGGAACTCGAGATCACCGAGACGACCCTGATGATGGATGCCGATCGCACCCTGCCGCTGCTCGACGAACTGCGCGCCATGGGGGTTCACTTGTCCATCGACGATTTCGGCACCGGCTACTCGAGCCTGAGCGCACTGCAGCAGTTTCCGATCGGCACGCTCAAGATCGACAAGTCGTTCGTCCGCAATGCCGCCACCGACCCCGACGACGCCACCATCGTGCGGACGATCATCGAGATGGGGCGCAGCCTGGAGCTGCAGGTGCTCGCGGAGGGCATCGAGACAGAAGAACAGCTGCGGTTCCTGCTGCTGTGCGGCTGCCAGTTCGGACAGGGGCGATTGTTCGGCGAACCCGTGGCGGCCGAGGACTTTCTCGAGATACTCATCAAGCAGGCGACCGGGAGGCACCCGGTCCTCAACCTGCCAGCCTGAATCCAGGTTCCGCCCGTCGGAGAAAAAAAGAAGGGCGGAATCACTTCCGCCCAAACGGGGGTCTTTGTTGACGGCGATAGCGTAGTGGCGCCCCATCCGTATGTCAAGCTATTGAACAGCTTTTTATTGTAAACTTCCTTTACAAGCTCGCCGACTCACGTATCATCCCGGCATGTACTCGATCAAGGCCGTCGCCCAGGCCACCGGTCTGACCGTGGAGACGCTGCGCGCCTGGGAGCGCCGGTATGGGGTCGTCGTTCCGGGTCGCGATGCGTCCGGCCGCCGGGTCTATGACGCCGACGACGTGCTACGGCTGCGTCGCCTCCGCGAGGCGACCGAGCGTGGCCACCCGATCGGGCGGCTGGTCGGGCTGAGCGAGGAGGGTATCGCCGACCTGCTGAACGAAACCGCCGACCGGCGCGTACAGGCCATGTCCGATGCCTTCGCCACGCGCATTCTCGACTCCGCGCAGAACTTCCGCGCCGCCGAGTGCGAGCAGGCGCTGACGCTGGCCATCGCCATGCTGCCGCCGCAGCGTCTCGTCGACGAGGTACTGCGCCCGCTCCTGCACGAGATCGGCGAACGCTGGCATCGCGGGGAACTGGTAATTTCTCAGGAGCGCCTGGTATCCACGATCGTGCGTCGCCACGTCGACCTGATGCTCGACACCTACGATCGCACTGCCCGCCGGCAGCCCATCGTCTTCGCGACCCTCCCAGGTGAGCGCCACGAACTCGGGCTGCTGACGTCCGCGATGCTCTGCGCGAGCCGCGGATTCAAGACCCACTACCTCGGGCCCGACCTGCCGCCCCGCGAGATCGCCCACTACGCGCGGGAAGTGGGCGCCCGCATCGTGGCCGTGAGCATCGTCCTGCAGGAGCAGCCGGGCGATGTGGTCGCGCAGCTGCATGCGTTGACGGAGGAGCTGCCTCCCGGAACGACCCTCTGGATCGGGGGCGGGGGCTGCCGTGCCCTGCAGCGCTCGGCCCTGCCGGACCAGTGCCTCGTGCTCGACGGACACGCGGAGTTCGAGCAGCGCATGGACATGCTGCCCGCCTGAGATCGAGTCCGCGGCCGCCCGTCAGCGCGCCGCGCCGTCCGCGGATTCCCGGATCCGGGTCGTGATCGAAACCAGCGCCTCGGCCGTCGCCTGCTCGAAGGCCGCCAGCACCGCGACCTGGCCATTCGCCGCGGCGGTCGCCGACGCCGACTGCACGAAACTCACCAGGCTGCGAGCGCGTCGGTTATCGATCAGCGTCACCTGCATCTCGACGATCACGCGTGGCACCTCGATACCGGTGACGTAGACGGCCTCGAACCGTCGCAGTTCGACGTCCAGCAGCAGGTCCGCCGGCACGCGGCTGGGGGTCGCAACGACGGTCGCGAATCGCCCGTCCGCCGCGACGGAGCGAACGATCAGCTGCCCCAGCATCTCCGGTGCCGCGTCCGACCATCGCATCCCGGCGAAGTAGTCGAAGCGGCTGTCCGGCTCGACAACCGCGATGCGCGCGGTATCGAGCGACGCCGCGGCTCGCAGCGGCGCGATACCGAGCACCAGCGGCAATCGCTGCCCGCCATCCGCGAGCGCGGGCCCGACGAGACGATAGACCTCCGGCGCCTCGTTGCGCGATTCGAGCAGCGAGCCCGCGCAGCCCGTGCACGCCAGCGTGGCCAGCAGCAATGCCGCGAACATCCTCACGGTGCGATCTCCACGCCACTCTCCTTCGGCTCCTTGAGCAGGCTCGAGGGCTGCTCGCGCAGTGATCGCGCCAGGGCACGAACCTCGGCACTCGCGTCACGCACGTCGACCAGCAGCTGCTGCAGTTCGGTCAGGCCCGAGCCGGCGAAACTGGTGAGCACAGCCTCGTTGCTCGTCACGATGCGATCCAGGCTTGCGGCCGTGCGTGCGAGTTTTTCCGCGGCGACGCCGGCGTTCTCGAGGGAAACCTCGATGTCCTGGCGCGAATCGGCCGCAATCGACTGCAGGCTGCGCGCCAGCGTACCGAGCTCGACCGCCGTGCCGCGAAGGTCGGACGCAAGCGATGCCGCGTCGCGCGAGAGTGTCGGCAGGTTGGCCGACGCTTCGCGGAGACTGCGCAGGGAATCGCCGACCGCCTGCAGGTTCTCGTCGCCCAGCAGCGTTTCGACCCTGGCGACGACCGCGGCCGTGTGAGCCACCAGGTCGGGCAGCTTCTCCAGGAATGCCTCGATGTCGCCCTTGCGCGACTGGATCACGCGATACCGCTCGCCCTCGAGCAGGCGCTCGTCGGCATCGGCCTCCGGGTCGAGCTGGAGATCGATGTACAGCAGTCCGGTGAGGCCGAGCAGGCCGAGCCGGGCCCGCGTCGCGCCCGACAGCGGCGTGTCGGAATCCACTTCCGTGACAACCTTGACACGCCCCGGGTCATCGCGATCGACGGACAGGTTCTCCACTCGCCCCACGTCCACGCCGAGGTAGCGGACGGGGCTGCCCTGGGCCAGTCCGCTGACCGAGCCTTCGAAGTAGATCTCGTAGCGCTCGTAGACGCGGCGATCGCCCTTGCCCGAGTACCACCACACGAAGGCGAACGCCGCTGCGATCGCGGCCAGTACGAACAGGGCGACGGCAGCGTAGCGCGCGTCACGCTCCATCGTGGTCTTCCCCGGCCTCGCGGATGGCCCGCCCTCGCTCGCCATGGAAATAGGCGCGGATCCACGGATGGTCGTGGGCGACGATGCCTTCGAGGGTATCCACGATCACCTTCCGATCCACGAGCACGGCAACACGGTCGCATGTCCGCGAGAGGGTGTCCAGATCGTGCGTGACCATCACGACGGTGAGGCCGAGCGTGTCGCGCAGGTACAGCACGAGTTCGTCGAAGCTGGCCGCGGCGATCGGATCGAGCCCCGCCGTGGGTTCGTCGAGGAACAGGATCACCGGGTCCAGGGCCAGGGCCCGGGCCAGCGCCACCCGCTTCACCATCCCGCCCGAGAGCTGCGCCGGGTACTTGGTCGATGCGTCGAGCGGCAGTCCGACCATGCGTAGCCTGAGTTCGAGGAGCTTCTGCAGGGCTGCCTCGCCGAGGTCGAGCGCTTCCGCCACCGGAAGCGTGACGTTCTCTGCCACGGTGAGCGAGGTGAACAGCGCGCCATGCTGGAAGGTGACGCCGTAGCGCCGCTTGACCTCGCGCAGCTCCCGGTCGCCCATCGCGGTGATGTCCCGGCCCTCGATCTCCACGGTCCCCGCGTCGGGCTGCCGCAGGCCCAGCATCGTCCGCAGGAGCACGCTCTTGCCGCTGCCCGACCCGCCGACGATCCCGAAGACCTCGCCCGGCAGAACCTCGAAGCTCACACCGTCGTGGACCACCTGGCTGCCGAACCGGTTGACCACGCCGCGGACGGAAATGAGCGGGGCCGGCGTGGACATCAGAAGTCGATCTCGAGGAAGAAGATGGCGAAGATGGCGTCGGCGAAGATTACGAGAAAGATCGACTGCACGACGGCGACGGTGGTGAGCCGACCGAGTTCCCGGGACGACTCGCGCACCTGCAGGCCGCGCAGTGTCCCGGTGAGCGCGATGAGCAGGCCGAACACCGGCGCCTTGACGAGGCCGGCCCACAAGGTCGTCTCTCCCACCGCGGAGTCGAGGCGCATCACGAACTGCTGCCAGGGCAACTCCAGCAGGTAGGTCGTGAGCAGTGCGCCGCCGAGGAGTCCCATCGCGTCCGCGACGATGGTGAGCAGCGGCAGCACCAGCACCAGTGCCACCACACGCGGCAGGACCAGCACCTCGTACGGGTTCATCCCCATCGACTCGAGCGCGTCCACTTCGTCGTTGAGCTTCATGACGCCGAGTTCCGCCGCGTAGGCACTGCCGGTCCGGCCCGCGACCATGATCGCCGTCAGCAGGACGCCGAGCTCGCGCAGCACGCCGATCGCCACGAGATCCACCGTGAAGATCTCGGCACCGAACGGCTGGAGCTGCTGGGCGCCGATGTACGCCGAAATGACGCTGATCAGGAATGCGATGACCGCGACCACCGGGATCGCCTGCACGCCCGTCTCGTGCATGTGGCGCACGACGGAGGGAATCCGCATGCGCTTGAGCGTGCGCCAGGCCGTCGACGCGCTGACGAGGAGATGCCCACCGAAGACGAGCGCCTCGTACCACCCTTGCCAGCGCTCCTCCAGGCGCCGCCCGACCTCGGCGAGGCGCGCGACGATCGATCGCCGCCCCGATTCCGGCATGGCACCGTCGTCCCGGGCGACGAGGTCGGCGAAATACTCGAAATGGGTCGGGATCGGCCCCTCGATCGCGATGTCGACACCGGCGGCGCGCCAGCGCGCGAGCGATTCGTGCAGCAGCCAGGCAGGACCGATGTCGATCGCGCCCGCGCCGTTGAGATCGATTCGCACTTCCGCCGGTGCGGTGGCAGACAGGCGCTCGAGCTCCCGCGCCAGCACCGGAGCGTCTTCCATGCCGCAGTCGCCCGCAAGCCGCAGGACTGCCACTGCACGGTCGAACTCCACGAAAGAATCCATTGCGCTCCTGGCCGACCGCATGCCACCCGCCGGAATGCTAGCATCGGGTCGGGCGCCTGGTGAGCACTGATGGGCAGCGACATCCTTTCCCAGATACTGATCCTGCTGGCCGGCTCCGTCGCCGTACTGAGCCTCGTGCGACGATTTGCCCTGCCGCCCATCCTCGGCTACCTCGTCGTTGGCATGGTCCTCGGACCGAATGCGCTGGGGCTCGCCTCGAACGCCGAAGCGGTACACCTCCTCGCCGAGTTCGGCGTGGTATTCCTGGTCTTCACGCTCGGACTCGAGTTCTCGCTGGCGCGAATGGTCGCGATGAAGGCCGAGGTGCTCGGCGTCGGCGGGCTGCAGATGCTGTTGACGACCCTGGCGTTTGGCGGTGCGGCCTGGGCCTACGGTGTGGAGCCGGCCGTTGCGGTGGTGCTCGGGGGAGCCCTCGCCATGTCGTCCACCGCGATCGTGGTCCGCCAGCTCGGCGAACAACTGGAGATCAACCGGACGCACTCACGGCTGGCCGTCGGCATCCTCCTGTTCCAGGACCTGGCCTTCGCGCCGTTCCTCGCCCTGGCGACCGCGCTCGGAACGGCGACCGACGTGCTGAACCCGGCATGGCTGCTCGGGATGGTGGGGCGCGCGATCGTCGCACTGCTGCTCGTCCTGCTGCTCGGCCGCTGGCTGCTGCGCCCGCTGTTCCGCGAGATCGCACGCCACCGGAGTTCGGAAACCTTCACCCTGACGGTGCTGTTCGTGGCGCTGGGCGCGGCCTGGTCGACGCATGCGCTCGGGCTCTCGATGGCTCTCGGCGGGTTCCTGGCGGGCATGCTGCTCTCGGAGACGGAGTTCCGTCACCAGACGGAGGCCGTCATCAAGCCCTTCCAGGACATCCTGCTCGGCCTCTTCTTCGTCTCCGTCGGCATGCTGCTCGACCTGCGGCTGCTGCTTCTGCAGCTGCCCCTCGTGCTGGCGATGCTCGCGGCACTGCTGCTCCTAAAGGCAGTCATCATCTTCGTCGTGGTCCGGCAGTTCGTGCCGAACGCACGCAAGGCACTGCGCACCGGCATCGTCGTGTGCATGGGCGGCGAGTTCGGGTTCGCGCTGCTCACGCTGCTGCTCAAGGGCCACATGATCGAACCCGAACTCGTGCAGGCGCTGCTCACCACGATCGCACTCAGCATGTTCGTCGGTCCGTTCCTGGTGCGCTACAACAGCCGCATCGCGGACTTCGTCCTGCGCCGTCCGACGGGCACGCCGTCGGAGATCGCGCTGGAGACCGCCGCCACGCGTGAACTCGCCCGGCGCGAGCACGTCATCATCTGCGGCTTCGGACGCGTCGGCCAGAACCTGGCGCGGGTGCTCGAGAAGCAGGGTTTCGAGTTCATCGCCATCGACCTCGACCTGTTCAGGGTGCGCGACGCCCGGCAAGCCGGGGACCCCGTCGTGTACGGCGACGCGTCCGAGCCCGAAGTTCTGCGCGCGCTGGGGGTCGAACACGCGAGCGTGATCGTCGTCTCGTTCGAGGGACCGGATACCTCGCAGCGGGTGGTCCGTGCGGTCCGCCGCCTGCGCAGCGACGTGCCCGTCCTGGTGCGCACCGAGGACGACTCGAAGCTGGAGGCGCTGCTGGCGGCGGGCGCCACGGAGGTCGTGCCGGAGATCTTCGAGACCAGCCTGTCCCTGGTGTCGCACGTGCTGCTGTTCCTGAATGTCCCGGCGGGCGACGTTCTGGAGACCACCGAGGAGATCCGCCATGACCGCTATTCGATCCTGCGCAGCGTCTTCCGGCGGCACGATGCCCGGGCAATCAGCGGCGAGGGCCACACGCTCGGGCAGCAGCTGAGGACGGTCGTGCTGCCGCCGGGCGCACGCGCGGTCGGCCGTACCATCGGCGACCTCGGCCTCGACCGGGGCAAGATCGTCGTGACCGCCCTGCGGCGCGAGGGCATCGTGGGACGCGAGCCCGATGCCACGACCCGCCTGCGCGAAGGCGACGTGCTCGTCCTGTGGGGTGCGCCGGACGACCTCGAGCGCGGAGAAAACCGGCTCCTGATGGGATAGCGGATATCGCTAACATGGTCTTTCCCCCGTCACTCGTCGTACCGCCATGACCTCTCTCGGCACCCCGCTCTCGGCATCCGGCACGCGTCTCCTGATGCTGGGTGCCGGCGAACTCGGCAAGGAAGTCGCGATCGAGGCGCAGCGACTCGGCGTCGAGGTCATCGCTGCCGACCGCTACGACGACGCTCCCGCCATGCAGGTCGCCCACCGTTCCCGCACGCTGGACATGCTCGATCCCGCCGCCCTGCGCGAGCTCGTGCTGGCGGAGCGGCCGGCGCTGATCGTGCCGGAGATCGAGGCGATCGCCACCGCCACGCTGCTCGAACTCGAGACCCAGGGCTTCCGGGTGATCCCGACGGCGCGGGCGGCGAGGCTGACGATGGACCGCGCGGGCATCCGGCGTCTCGCGGCTGAGGAACTGGGTCTCGCCACCTCACCCTACCGATTCGCGGATACGCTCGAGGAGTACCGTGCAGCGATCGGCTGCATCGGCATGCCCTGCGTCGTCAAGCCGGTCATGAGTTCGTCTGGCAAGGGCCAGAGCATCGTCAGGAACCCGGACGACGCGCAGGAAGCCTGGGACTACGCACAGGCCGGTGGCCGCGCCGGCGCGGGACGCGTCATCGTCGAGGGCTTCATCCGCTTCGACTACGAGATCACCCTGCTCACGGTACGGCACGCGAGCGGCACGAGTTTCTGTGCCCCCATCGGCCACCTTCAGGTGGACGGCGATTACCGCGAGTCGTGGCAGCCACAACCGATGAGCGACACCGCGCTCGCCGAGGCGCGGCGCATCGCCGAGGCGATCACCGACAGCCTCGGTGGCCACGGGCTCTTCGGCGTCGAGCTGTTCGTACAGGGCGACCAGGTCTGGTTCAGCGAGGTGTCGCCACGGCCCCACGATACCGGGCTCGTGACGCTGATCTCACAGGATCTCTCCGAGTTCGCCCTGCACGTCCGGGCCATCCTCGGCCTGCCGATCCCGGTGATCCGCCAGGCGGGACCGGCGGCGTCGTGCGCGGTGCTGCTCGAAGGTCGCTCGCGGGACGTGAGGTATCACGGACTCGAGCACGCGCTCGCCGAACCGGACACCCAGCTGCGGCTGTTCGGAAAGCCGGAGGTGAGCGGCCGTCGTCGCATGGGCGTCACGCTGGCGCGGGCTGCGAGCCTCGGCGAAGCCCGTGACAAGGCGCGCCGCGCGGCCGCGGCCGTCGTCGCCGGCGCCGAGCTGCGCTGAGTTCGAGGGCGCTGTCAGCGATCGGCCTGGAGGTGCGCCTCCAGCAGCCACAGGCCCTTGTCGAGGCCGCGTGAGACACCCGTGAAGAGGTCGCTGGTATCGGCGTCACCGGCCTTGGCCGCCTCGTCGATCGCCTTGCGAACGGCCTTCGCAACCCGGGCGTAGCCCGCCGCCAGCGCATCGAGGTGGGCCCGTCCGTCGGCAATCTCGAGCGGATAGGCCTCGAGCCGGGTTCGGCCAGCCACGGCCTGCAGCGTGCCCTCGGCAATCCCGCCCAGGGCCGTGATGCGCTCCGCCATCTCGTCCACATGCCCGTCGAGCTCGTCCGCCAGCGTGTCGAACAGCTCGTGCAGGGCGATGAAGCTGGGACCCTTGACGTTCCAGTGAGCCTGCTTGGCCTGCAACTGCAGGTCGATGGCATCCGCCAGTCGCGCATTGAGCAATGCGATGACTCTGGTTCGCGTCTTGGCCGAAAGGTCGATCCGGGTGCTGTGCATGGGTTGCTCCTCGCTGTACGCAGGGTCGTTTATGGTCCGACATTGTCCTCAGTCGGCTGGCCCGGACCAACAGAACCTGCCGATGAGGGTCATGGATGGGACCTATGCCCGGGCGTTCGCAGCACACCGGCCCGTAGATTTCGGCGACCCGCATGTCACGGCCCTGACGCTGTGGGCGTTCTCGCACGGGATGATCCAGATCGCCGCCTCCAAGGCCGGCCAGATGGAGCACGAGGGCATCCCGGTCGACGTCTTCGTCGAACATTCCCTCGCGCTCATGTGCGCGCCCGCCGGGCAGCGCGGATGAGCGCGCTGCGAACGCGCCCTAGTCCCGGTCAGCTTTGCCGGAGAGCAGCCCGGCCGCGTCCAGCCCCAACCGCTCGATGGTCGCCATGACCCGGGGCCATTCCTGCTCGAGGAATCGCCGGCGCTCGTCCTTGAGCAGATTGGCCCGCGCACCCGGCGTGACGAACATGCCGCGGCCGCGCCGCTTCTCGACGAGGCCCTCGTCGACGAGCTGCTGGTAACCCTTGAGGACCGTGAGCGGGTTCAGGGAAAACTCGGCGGCAACGCTGCGCACGGACGGCAACGCGTCGCCGTCCGTCAGCACGCCTTCCAGGATCATCGCCACCACTTTGTCGCGAAGCTGGCGGTAGATCGGCTGACTGTCGTTCCAGTGTGAGTCCATGCGGGCCGGCGGCACGGTGGTGCGCTGCTGTACTGTAGCAGAACACTGGCACCGGCCGACGGAGTCAGTCCATGACTGCTGCCGCGCACGACGCGGCCACATCGAGGACCGATGGCGTGATGGCCTGTTGCGCCACCGGCCTCGATGCAACCGACATTCCGGCGAAGATCCAGACGGCCGCCGCCAGGATCACCGCGAGGAACCTACTGCCTGCCCGCATCCTTTCCACCCCCGCTCCCTGTCACTTGCTTACCGTGTGTACTGTTATAGTTAACTACAACAGTAGATCTAATGCAAGCCCTGTGACCGGGCACCCGTCGGCAGACCCTTACAGGGGGCACGGGCCACTCACTGCTAACATTCGGCGTACGTTGCACGTGGCGTCCCGACGAGGCGCGGCGCCGTGTCCTGCGACACCGAAGAACACCAGCGGAGATACTTCATGAAGACCCCTGTCAACGTCGCGATCACGGGCGGTGCGGGCCAGATCGGCTACGCGCTCGCTTTCCGCGTGGCCTCCGGCCAGATGCTCGGCCCGGACCAGCCCGTCAACCTGCACCTGCTCGAGATCCCACCGGCACTCCCTGCGCTGCAGGGCGTGGTCATGGAACTCAATGACTGCGCGTTCCCGACCTTGAATCGCATCGTGGCCACGGACGACGCCTTGGTCGCGTTCAAGGACTGCAACGTGGCGTTGCTGGTGGGTGCGCGGCCGCGGGGCCCGGGCATGGAGCGCAAGGACCTGCTGCTGGCAAATGCCCAGATCTTCTCGGCGCAGGGCAAGGCGCTCGACGCCGTCGCGGACCGCAACGTGCGCGTGCTGGTGGTGGGTAACCCGGCCAACACGAATTCACTGATCGCGATGAAGAACGCACCCGGCCTCAATCCGCGCAACTTCACCGCGATGGTGCGCCTCGACCACAATCGCGCACTGTCCCAGCTCGCCGAGAAGACCGGCACCCACGTCACCGACCTCCACAAGGTGATCATCTGGGGCAATCACTCCGCCACGCAGTTCCCCGACCTGCACCACGCGACGGTCAAGGGCAAAGCGGCGCTCTCGGTGGTCGACGACGGCTGGTACAAGGAGCAGTTCATCCCGATCGTGCAGCAGCGCGGCGCGGCCATCATCAAGGCGCGTGGCGCATCGTCGGCGGCCTCGGCCGCATCCGCGGCCATCGACCACATCCACGACTGGGTCAAGGGCACGCCAGCCGGCGACTGGGTGAGCATGGCCGTGCCCTCGGACGGCAGCTACGGGATCCCGGAGGGCGTCATCTACGGGTATCCGGTCACCTGCAGCAACGGCGACTACCAGATCGTGCAGGGCCTCGCGATCAACGATTTCAGCCGCGGCAGGATGGACGCGACCTACAAGGAACTCACCGAGGAGCGCGACGGCGTGAAGGACCTGCTCTAGCGCCGCCCGAGAGCTTCGACGGAGCGTGCGGACGGCGGCCGGAAGGCCGCCGTTTGCTTTCCGGGCAGCCCAGGGGCTGCCCTGGGTCGGGCACTATGTCGTTGAAACTCAAGCCTTACTGCACTGCACAATCGACGCCTCGGGAAAACTGCATCCATTGCGCCCGGTCTGACGAAGCAAGTGCTTGCGGCGCTTGAAAAATCTGCGCTTGCGGCGTCGCAGCATGATTCGGCATAGTCGGCTCGTTCGCGGGGCGTGTCGCCCCGCCCACACTGCGAGGTCTTGCAGCAGTGACGATGTTCTTCCTCTGGCTCGTGCTCTTCCTCGGCGGAGCACTGTACCTCGCCTACCACCGGGTATCGTTGCGTGCGGCGACCGCGGCGGTCGGCATTGCGCTCGGCGCCTACACCCTGTTCGGCGGCGGCTCGCTGCCCTGGACGATCGCCCTCTGGGTGGCGTTCGCCGGGCTCGTGCTGCTCAACGTCGACGCCTTCCGGCTGCGCTACATCACGAAGCCATTCCTGATGGTCTACCGGCGAATGCTGCCCTCCATGTCCGATACCGAGCGCGAGGCGCTCGAAGCCGGCACGGTGTGGTGGGACGGCGAACTCTTCACGGGCCGGCCCGACTGGTCGAAGCTGCTGTCGGCCAAGGCGCCGCAGCTGACGGCGGAGGAACAGGCCTTTCTCGACGGTCCGTGCGAGGAGCTCTGCCGCATGCTCGACGAGTGGGACATCACTCACCGGCGCGCGGATCTCCCGCCGCAGGTGTGGGATTTCCTGAAGAAGAAGGGATTCTTCGCGATGATCATCCCGAAGAAGTACGGCGGACTCGAGTTCTCCGCGTACGCGCATTCCTGCGTGCTCGTCAAGCTCGCGAGCCGCAGCGCCACCTGCTCCTCCACGGTCGCGGTGCCAAACTCGCTCGGCCCCGCTGAATTGCTGCTGCACTACGGGACCGAGGAGCAGAAGAATCACTACCTGCCGCGCCTCGCGCGTGGCGAGGATGTGCCGTGTTTCGCGCTCACGGGGCCTCGTGCCGGCTCGGACGCCGCCTCCATCCCGGACACTGGCGTCGTCTGCCGCGGCATCCACGACGGCCACGAGGTCGTCGGCATCCGCCTCAACTTCTCGAAGCGCTACATCACGCTGGCGCCGGTCGCGACCGTCATCGGCCTCGCGTTCAAGCTCTACGACCCGGACAAGCTGCTCGGCGGCGAGCGGACGGACTACGGCATCACCTGCGCGCTCATCCCGCGCGGCACGCCCGGCGTCAGCATCGGTCGGCGGCATTTCCCGCTCAACGTCCCGTTCCAGAACGGTCCTCTCTCGGGCAAGGACGTGTTCGTGCCTCTCGATGCGATCATCGGCGGACCGAAGATGGCCGGCCAGGGATGGCGCATGCTGGTGGAGCAGCTGTCGGTCGGGCGCTGCATCTCGCTGCCGTCGAACTCGGCGGGCGGCGCGAAGGCGGGCGTCTACGCCTCGACTGCCTACGCGCGCATCCGCAAGCAGTTCGCGCAACCCGTCGGCCGGTTCGAAGGCGTCGAGGCGGCGCTGACCCGCATGGCCGGGGCCGCCTACATCATCGACGCTGCCCGATCGGTGACCACCGGGGCCATCGACGGCGGCGAGAAGCCCTCGGTGCCGGCCGCCATGCTCAAGTACCACTGCACCGAACTCGGTCGCAAGGTCGCCAATGACGCGATGGACGTGCAGGGCGGCAAGGGCATCTGCCTGGGCCCGAAGAACTACCTCGGTCGCGGCTACCAGGTGGTGCCGGTCGGCATCACCGTCGAGGGCGCCAACATCCTCACGCGCAGCCTGATGATCCTGGGCCAGGGCGCGATCCGCTGTCATCCGTACGTGCTCAGGGAGATGAACGCGGCGAAGGTCAAGGACAAGGCGCGGAGCCTGCGCGAGTTCGACGAAGCCCTGTTCGGCCACGCGGGCTACACGCTCTCGAACGCCGCGCGCTCCTTCGTGATGGCGGTGACGATGGCGCGCTTCTCCGATGCACCCACGGACGGGGCGACGCGGCGCTACTACCAGCACATCAACAAGTTCAGCGCGGCCTTCGCCTTCGCGACGGACATGGCGATGCTGACGCTGGGCGGTTACCTGAAGCAGAAGGAGCACCTGTCGGCGCGGCTGGGTGACGTTCTGTCCGCCCTCTACATGGCATCCATGGTGCTGAAGCACTACGAGAACCAGGGTCGCCCGGCGGCCGACCTGCCGCTGGTCGAGTGGAGCTGCCGAACGCTGCTCTACGAGGCGCAGGAGCAGCTGCACGGCTTCCTGCGCAATTTCCCCAACCGCTGGGTCGCGGGCCTGATGCGCATCGTGGTCTTCCCGCGCGCCCGCACCTACTTCGCGCCCAGCGACCGGCTCGGACGCCGGATCGTCGAGCCACTGATGCAGCCGTCGGAAACGCGGGAACGCCTGGCCCACGGGATCTACAAGACCATCGAGCCCGGCAATCCGCTCGGCCTGCTGCAGGAAGCGCTCGTGCTGTCGATGGGCGCCGAGCCGCTCGAGAAGCGCCTGCGTGTCGAGGGCGTCAAGACCGGCCGCATCACCGCCCTCGACCTGCCGGGCCAGATCGAGCAGGGCGTGGCCATCGGCCTGCTGAACGAGTCCGAGGCCCAGCTGCTGCGCGACTACGACCGCAAAGTCATGGACATCATCAACGTCGACGACTTCACGACCGAGGAACTGATGGCGGGCGAGCGACCCGAATCCGCCGCCCGGCCGCTGCGCAACATCGCCTGAACGAGGCGACGCGTCGACGTCGAGAGCCGGGCGGACCCGTCCGGCTCGCTTCTTTTGCTAACCTTGCGCCGTGCAGCCAAGCCTTCCCAGCCCGGGCGTCGTCTACGAGGTCAACCTCGAGGCCGACGCGGAAATCGCAGCGCCCTTTGACACCTGGCTGCGCGACCACATCGCGGACATGCTCCAGTTCGAGGGCTTCCGCTCGGCCGAGATCCTCGACGACGCCTCTGCGCCGCCGGGTCGCGTACGCCGGGTCGTGCAGTACCGGCTGCGCGACCAGGCCGCGCTCGACGACTACCTGGCGCAGCACGCGCCACGCATGCGCGCGGCCGGGGTGGCGCGCTTCGGCAGCCGGTTCAACGCGGAGCGCAGGGTCCTGCCGCACCGCGAGGAGTTCATCCGCGGCGCCGTCTCCACCGAGAACTGCCTGAACTGCGGCGAGGTGCTCACCGGCCAGCACTGCTCGCACTGCGGCCAGCCGGCGAAAGTGCGCGTGCTGTCGCTGTGGGGGCTCGTCAAGGACGTGATCGGCGACGTGCTCGACGCCGACTCGCGCGTCTGGCGCACGCTGCGGCCGCTCGCGTTCAGTCCCGGCCTGCTGACCCAGGAGTTCCTGCGCGGCCGGCGCGCGAGCTACACGCCGCCGTTCCGCATGTATCTCGTGCTGAGCCTGGTGTTCTTCGTGCTGGCATCGCTGTCCGATCCGGGCAGCGAGATCGTGCAGGTGGACGAGGACGGCGCGGACATCAAGCTGGGTGGCGGCGATGCGCCCTCCGGCGGCTTTGATATCCAGCTGGGTGGCGGCGATGCGTCCTCCGGCAGCAGCGGACCGGCCGCGGCCGATGCGACTCAGCCCCGCGAGCCCGCGGCCGTCCCTGCATCACGCACGCTCGAGCCCGAAGCACGTGACCTGGTGGACCAGATCGTCAAGCGCCTGCCGGTGGCGCAGCGCGAGGCTGTGCGCAAGGACCTCGAGCGGGACCTCGCTGCCGCCACCCCGGCCGAACGCGAGGCCGCGGCGAAGTTCATCTCCGACCCGTGCAGCGAGGAGACCTTCAAGGTGGAGGGTGGGCCGTTCCTGGAGCGCTACGAACCCCGGCTGCGCGAGGCCTGCCGCAAGATCGTCGCGGACCAGCAGAGCTTCGGTCGCGCGCTGTTCGAGAACATCCCGAAGATGATGTTCCTGTTCCTGCCGCTGATCGCGGCGGTGATGGCCGTGCTCTACATCCGCTCGGGCCGCTACTACGTGGAGCACCTGCTGTTCGTGGTGCATTTCCACGCGTTCTTCTTCCTCGCGGGCATCGCCGTGCTGCTGCTCGAGCGCTTGTCAGGCCTGGCGGGCAGCGGGCCGATCGCCGCCGGTCTCAAGGTGGCGGAGGGCGCCCTCAGCGCCGCGCTCTTGTTCTACGTGCCCTGGTACCTGCTCAGGGCCATGCGCCGCGTATACGAGCAGCGCTGGTGGAAGACCCTGCCGAAGTTCGCACTGCTCGGGCTGGCGTACTTCATCTGCCTGGTCTTCACCGGCGTCGGCCTGCTTGCCTACACGGCGCTGACGCTCTGAACCATGCGACCGGGGCTTACCCGGCGCGGGCGAGGTTCGCGCTGGCGAACTCCCAGTTGAGCAGCTTGTCGATCACCGCCGCGACGAAATCCGCCCGGCGATTCTGGTAGTCCAGGTAGTAGGCGTGCTCCCACACGTCGATGGTCAGAATCGGCGTGGCGCCCGACGTGAGCGGCGTTTCGGCATTGCCGGTCTTGGCCACCCGTAGCTTGCCCTGCTCGGCCACGAGCCATGCCCAGCCGCTACCGAACTGCGTCATCGCGGCGTTAGACAACTCCTTCCTGAAGTTCTCGAGGCCGCCGAAGGAAGCGTCGATCGCCGTCGCCATCGCGCCGCTCGGGGCACCGCCGCCGCCCGGCTTCAGGCTGTTCCAGAAGAAGGTGTGATTCCAGGTCTGCGCGGCATTGTTGAAGATGCCGACCTTGTCGGCCTTGCCCGCAACCGCGGCGATGACTTTCTCGAGGGGCGCATCGGCAAGGTCCGTCCCCGCGACGAGCTTGTTCAGGTTGTCCACGTACGCCTTGTGATGCTTGCCGTAGTGGAACGACATTGTCTCGGCGGAAATCACCGGCGCCAGCGCATCCTGGGCATAGGGCAGCGGGGGCAGTTCGATGTGATGGGTCATGGCAAGCTCCTCTGGCGGTTGCGGCGCGACCGCTCGCTGGCGGCCATTATCTCTCTTTCGCACCGCGCCAGCGACCGGATGTCGCGACCCCTCGACCCGTCCGACGTATCCTTGGCCGATGCGCTCCCGCACCATCCTGCACGTCGACATGGATGCGTTCTACGCGTCCGTTGAGCAGCGTGACGATCCGACGCTGCGCGGCAAGCCCGTCATCGTGGGCGGCACTGGCGGCCGCGGTGTCGTCGCCGCCGCGAGCTACGAGGTGCGTCGCTACGGTGTCCACTCGGCCATGCCGGTACGCGAAGCCCTGCGCCGGTGCCCGCAGGCGATCTGCGTCGCCCCGCGCATCGGTCACTACGCTGCCGTGTCGAGACAGATCTTCACGGTCTTCCAGGAATTCACGCCGCTGGTCCAGGGGCTCTCGCTCGACGAAGCGTTCCTCGACGTCACCGCGAGCATCGGCGCACTCGGCGACGGCGGGCGGATCGCGCTCGAGATCAAGCGGCTCATCCACGAGCAGACCGGCCTGACCGCATCGGTCGGTGTCGCACCCAACAAGCTGGTGGCGAAAATCGCCTCCGACCTGCGCAAGCCCGACGGGCTGGTGATCGTCGGGCCGGACGAGGTCGGTGCGCTGCTCGACCCGCTGCCGATCCGCAGGCTGTTCGGACTCGGCGCCAAGACGGCACCGAGGGTCGAGGCGCTCGGCATCCACACGCTGGGCGAGCTTCGCGTCGCGAACGCCGCGCGTTTGCGACCGGTGTTCGGGCGCTATACGGAACGGGTGCAGCAGCGCGCGGCCGGGATCGACGATCGCCCGGTGATCCCCGATCGGGACGAGAAGCAGGTCAGCGCTGAGGAGACTTTCGAGCAGGATATCGCCGACCACGCGCGCCTGCGCACGGAGCTCGTCCGCCTGGCGGACAAGGTCTGCGGGCGGCTGCGCGCAAAGCAACTCACCGCGCGCTGCGTGACCGTGAAGATCCGTCGCGGAGACTTCACGACCTTCACCCGGCAGCGTCGCTTCGACCCAGCCACCCAGGAGACGCAGGTCATCACGGCCATCGCCAGGGAATTGCTCGACGCCTGGCTCGCGACCCAGCCGCGAGCCGCCCTGCGACTGGTCGGGGTTGGTGTCAGCGAGCTGGCGCCCGCCGTGCAGATGGACCTCTTCACCACGGCCGAGTCGGCGCGTCATCGGGAACTCGATGCGGCCGTCGACCGGATCCGCGAGCGATTCGGCAGCGTGGCGCTCAAGCCGGCGAGCGCGCTCACCTCGAAGGCCGGTATCCCCGCCCGCCGCCCGCGCTAGCCTTGCCCGTCCGGGGCAGGCATCATTGGCGACCGACCCCCGCGCGCCGGTGACCGGCCTGGAACTGCATGTACACGAGCTTTTTCGGACTTCAGGAAAAGCCGTTCGCGATCACGCCTGATCCCCGCTACCTGTACCTCAGCGAGCGGCACGCGGAGGCGCTCGCACACCTGCTCTACGGCATCAACGAGGCCGGTGGCTTCATCCAGCTGACCGGCGAGGTGGGAACCGGCAAGACCACCGTGATCCGCAGTCTGCTCGAGCAGCTGCCGGGTCATGCCGACGTGGCGCTGATCCTCAACCCGCGCGTCACCCCTGCCGAGTTCCTGCTGACGATCTGCGAGGAACTGCACGTGCCCGTGCCAGAGGCGGGCCGGGGCAGCACCAAGACGCTCATGGACCTGCTCGGGCGCCATCTGCTCGACACGCACGCCCGGGGCCGCCGCGTGGTGCTGATCGTCGACGAGGCGCAGAATCTCAGTACGCAGACGCTCGAGCAGGTTCGCCTGCTCACCAATCTCGAGACCGCGACCACCAAGCTGCTGCAGATCATCCTGATCGGCCAGCCCGAGCTGCGCGAACTGCTCGACCAGCCGGACCTGCGGCAACTGGCCCAGCGCATCACCGGCCGCTACCACCTGAACCCGCTCTCCAGCGAGGAGAGCGCGGGCTACGTGAAGCACCGCATGCGGGTGGCAGGCGCCACCGCGGAGGTCTTCACCCCGTCGGCGCTGCGCGAAGTCCACCGGCTGAGCGGCGGCATCCCGCGCGTCATCAACGTCATCTGCGATCGCGCCTTGCTCGGCGCGTTTACCCAGGAGGAACACCGGGCCGGAGCCGCGCTGGTGCGCCAGGCGGCATCCGAAGTGTACGGGCGGCCCGTTCCCGCGCCCTGGCTCAAGTGGACGACGGCCGCCGCGGTTGCAGGCGCCCTTGCCGTGCTCGCCGTCGGCCTGTGGACCTTCGCGCATCGGCCGCCGGCCACGCCGCCGGAGCCCGTGGCCGCGAGTCCCGACCTTGCAGAGCCCACCGGGACGGCGCCCGACGCCGCCGCGGGGACCGCGAGCGAGGAGCAAGCCGCGGCCGCGCCCGTCGTGCCGTTCGCCGAGCTGCTCGTACGTCACGCCAACGACACCACGACCGAAGCCGCGCTCGGCCGGCTGTTCGCACTGTGGGGCGCCGCCTACGAACCGTCGCGTGGTCGCGGCTGCGACCAGGCCGGGCGCCAGGGGCTCGAATGCCTGTTCCAGAAGGGTTCCTGGGCGCAGCTGCGGACGCTCAACCGGCCGGCCATCCTGACGCTGACCGACGACGTCGGCCGCACGCACCAGGTCTTGCTCACCGGGCTCAGCGACGAGCAGGCGACGCTCGATCTCGGCGGCGAGTCGCAGGACGTCTCCATCACGGCGCTGTCGCGCTACTGGTTCGGCGACTTCCTGCTGCTGTGGCGTCCGCCGCTCGCGGTCGTCAAGGCGCTCGCGCCCGGCATGCGCGGCGACGACGTACGCTGGCTGCGGGAGAGCCTGCGGGCTGCCCAGGGGCTGCCCGCCGCGCCGACCGGCCCCGACGTGTACGACGAGGACCTGACGCGCGAGGTGCAGGAGTTCCAGCGGCAGAACCGGCTCGCCGTGGACGGTGTCGCAGGCGTGCAGACGCAGATCGTCCTCGATACGGTGCTCAACGCGACCGGGTCGCCGACCATCGTCGGGCCTGCGGCCGGAGGCTGACGGCCATGTCGTTCATCCTCGATGCATTGCGCAAGTCCGAGCACGAGCGGCAGCGGCAGACGGGCCCGGCGTTGGTCGAGGTGCCGGTCGCCGCACCCCGTCCGCGGACGAACGCGTGGGGAACCGCCGCCATCGTGCTGCTCCTCGTCAATCTGCTGGTCATCGGCGGGCTGCTGCTGTACCGGTCCGGAAAGCCGACGACGACCGCACCCGCGGCCCCTTCGGCGCAGAACGCGGCCGCCGGACAGGCGTCGGCTCCGCCCACCCCGGAGCCGGCGGCACAGGCCTCGGTCACGCGCACACGGCCGGCGACTTCGCCGCCGCCGATGCTGCGGCCCGCGGAACCCGCACCGGTCGAGTCCGCGGGACGCAACCCGCTCGCCGACGAAGTATCGACGGAGGTTCCCGCCATGGAATCCGAGGCGGCGGCGCGCGCGGCGGCGCCCCCTGCAGGACCGCCGGCGGTCTCCGCAGCCCCGCGGCGGGGCGGGTCAGTGGTCTACGAGACGCTGCCGGAGAGCTACCCGGTGACCTCGCCCAACAATCCGCCGCCGTCGCCAACCTCGAACCTGCCGCTGGCCGACGAAATCGCCGCACGCTCCGGATTGCCGGAGCTCAGGCTCGAGTTGCACGTTTACTCGACCCGGCCCCAGGATCGTTTCGTGTTCATCAATTCGCGCAAGTACCGCGAAGGCGAAACGACCCAGGAGGGCGCCACCGTCAAGCAGATCACCAGCGACGGCGTCGTGCTCGAAGCGCATGGCAGCCGGTTCCTGCTGCCGCGCGACTGAGGTCCGGAGCGCCCTGCGTGAACACCGCCGCGGTGATGGCCGACAGCCTCGACGGACTGCGCCTCAACCGCGCGCTGAAGGCGGGCATCGCCCGGCTGCTGTCGCGCCAGGAGCATCTGAACAAGATCAACGTCTTCCCGGTGCCGGACGGTGACACCGGCACCAACCTCGCGCTGACCATGAGCGCGGTCCTCGGTGCGCTGCAGCGGTGGCCGGACAGCCACGCGGGCAAGACGCTGACGCGCATCGCCGACGCCGCCCTCGACGGGGCGCGCGGCAACTCGGGTGCCATCCTCGCGCAGTTCTTCCTCGGCCTTTGCGACCGGCTCGGCCATCTCCGGGACCTGACGCCGGACGACTTCGCGGACGGCGTGCATGGCGGCGCGGCCTACGCACGCGACAGCCTGAGCGAGCCGCGCGAAGGCACCATCCTGACCGTGCTCACGGATTTCGCGCACGAGGTGCAGTCGGTGCGTTCCGAGGGCGTGCGCGACTTCACCGCGATCCTGCACCGCGGCGTCAATGCGGCACAGATCTCGCTCGAACGCACGACCTTCCAGCTCGAGGCGTTGCGGCGGGCGAATGTCGTGGATGCTGGGGCCCAGGGCTTCGTCGAGCTGATCGCGGGCATGACCGAGTATCTGTCGAGCGGCTCGCAGGACGAGCCCGAGGTGATCGTACCGGCTGCGATGCCGCTCGGTGCGCCGGAGGAGACCGCCGGCCAGGAGGAGCACCTCACCCACCGCTATTGCACCGAATGCGTGGTGATCGGCGAACAGGTGGACCGCCGTCACCTGCGCGAGCAGCTGTCGAGCCTCGGCAGCAGCCTGGTCGTCGCCGGTCTGCAGAAGAAAGTGCGCGTGCACATTCACGTCAACGACCCGGCCGAGGTCTTCCGCGTGGCGGCCCGGTTCGGCGAAGTCTCCGGCGAGAAAACCGACGACATGCAGCGTCAGCAGCACGCCGCGCACGCTACCGGTCGGCGGGTCGCTGTGGTGACCGATTCGGCCGCCGACATCCCGGAGGAGGACATGGACCGGCTCGACATCCACATGGTGCCGGTCCGGGTGCATTTCGGCGAGCACAGCTACCTCGACAAGGTCGGCATCACGCCGGAAGAGTTCTTCGCGGAAATTGCGCGCAATCCGCAGCACCCGAAGACCTCCCAGCCGCCGCCCGGGGATTTCCGTCGCCAGTTCGAGTTCCTCGCATCGCACTTTGACGCCGTCGTCTCGGTCAACATCACGCGGCAGGCCAGCGGCACCTGCGGTGCCGCCGAGACGGCGGCTTCACGGGTCGGCGGGCGTGGCAAGGTGACGGTCGTCGACAGCATGAACGCGTCGCTGGGCCAGGGACTGGTGGCGATGTACGCGGCGGAGTGCGCGCAGGCGGGCTACGACGCCGCGCGAGTCATCGAGGCGACGCGTGCGATCCTGAGCAAGACCCGCACGTTCGGGCTGGTCGGCTCGCTCGACTTCGCCGTGCGCGGCGGGCGCGTGCCGCGCTGGGTCAAGCGCGTGGCCGACACGCTGCAACTGATGCCGGTGCTGCACAACGACCGCCAGGGCCGCGTGACCGCCGGGGGAGTGCTGTTCGGACGCCGCGACCTGCGCGAGAAATTTGCGCGCTTCGTCCGGCGCCGCATGCGCGACGACTGCAGCTACCGCGTGCTGGTCGGCCATGCGGACTGCGAACCCGACGGCCAATGGCTGCTCGGACGGCTCGCCGGGGGCAACGTCGTTTCGGCGCAACTGATGCCGCTCGGCAGCGCACTTGGCGTCCATGGCGGCCCTGGCATGCTGGTGGTCGGGCTGCAGGAATACGAGCCGCCCCGATGAAACTCGAAACCCTTGCCATCCATGCTGGCCGCAAGCCCGACGCGACCACCGGCGCAGTGCGCGAACCGATCCACCTGTCGACGACGTTCGAGCGTGGGCCCGACGGCGACTACCCTCACGGATACAGCTACACGCGCAGCGGTAACCCGAACCGCACGGCACTCGAGTGCGCCGTGGCGGCACTGGAAGGCGGCCGCGAAGCCGTCGCCTTCGCGTCCGGGTCCGCGGCGAGCCTCGCCGCCTTCACGCTCGCCGGACCGGGAGGGCGCATCCTCTGCTCCTCCGACTGCTACCACGGGACGGCGCGGCAGCTCCGCGAGATCCTGCCGCGATGGGGCGCGACGGCCGACTTCGTCGACACCACCGACCTCGATGCCGTGCGGCGCGCGCTCGAGCCACGTACCAAACTGCTCTGGGTGGAGACGCCCTCGAACCCGTTGCTGCGCGTGAGCGACCTCGCAGGACTCGCTGCGCTTGCCCATGGCCAGGGCGCGCTGCTGGGGTGTGACAACACCTTCGCGAGCCCGGTCCTGCAGCAGCCGCTCGCGTTCGGCGCCGACCTCGTGATGCACAGCAGCACCAAGTACCTGGGCGGACACAGCGACGTGCTCGGCGGCATCGTCGTCACGCGGGAAGACGGGCCGACACTGCAGCGGCTACGCGACTTCCAGGGCACCGGCGGCGGCGTACCTGCACCCTTCGACTGCTGGCTGCTGCTGCGCAGCCTGGCGACGCTCCCGTTGCGCGTCCGGGCCCAGGCTGCGACCGCGGCGGCCGTCGCGCGCTTCCTGCACGAGCACCCGCGGGTAGAGCGGGTGCATTACCCCGGCCTCGAGGGGCATCCGGGCCACGCGCTGGCGGCGCGCCAGATGCGGGACGGGTTCGGCGCCGTGCTGTCCATGGAGGTGCCAGGCGGCGCACGCGAGGCGCTCGAAGTGGTCGCGCGCGTGCACCTGTTTACCCGGGCCACGAGCCTCGGAGGCGTGGAAAGTCTGATCGAGCATCGCGCATCGATGGAGGGTCCCGGGACGCAGACGCCGCCGAACCTCATCAGGCTGTCCATCGGACTCGAGCATCCGTCCGACCTGATCGCCGATCTCGACAGGGCCCTCGGCCGCTGAGTGCCGTCAGGGCGCAGCGCAGGCCTGCTCAGCAGGGCCGCCGCCCTTGAGCGCCGCGACGCAGGCCGCGGCATCCCCGGGGGTCTCCGTCGGCCGTCCCTTGTCGATCCAGGCGACGATGTCGCCTTCGAGGTACTGCAGCCGGGTATAACCATTCGCAGCCAGCGTGTCGGCCGCAATGAGCGCCCGGCGACCCGAGCGGCAATACAACACGACGTCCTTGTCCCTCGGCACCTCGTGCAGTCGCGTCGCGACCTGGTCGTAGGGAATGTTCACGGCATCCGGCACGTGGCCCGAGGCGAACTCCTCGGGACTGCGCACGTCGAGTACGAACAGCGCGTCGTCATCGGCCTGCTGCCGCTCCAGCAGCGTGTCCTGCGTCACCGGTACGACGGACACGTCGGCGGCGACTGCCACGGCGACGGCGAGCACGGCTGCCAGCATCAGCGGCAAGGATCGAAGGTTCATCCAGTCCTCCGGGAGCGCTGCTCCCACGAACGCAACCCCGCTCACCAGCGCTGGGGTACTTTCCGAAGCTCGGCCACATCGTAGCCGAGGTCGGCCACCATTTGCCGGAGTCGCGCGTAGTCGTCCTCCGGGAGGGTCGGCGTCCGCGCCATGATCCAGACGTAGTCAAGGCGGCTGCGGGCGATGATGGTCTCGGTGTAGTCCGCGTCCACGTGGGCGATCAGGTACTCAGCCTTGACCGGCCAGACGAACTGCATGCCCCAGACCGCATTCGAGTCCCGGTCCCGGACGAAACCGCGGGGCCTCATGACCTTCTCTGGACCGTCGAAGGAGCCTTCCCGGAAGGTGAACGTCGTTGCGATGCTGCCGTCCTCGTCCAGGCGGTACGACTCGATGGCGTTGTGCGCCCCTCGCTCCGGTGACGTCGGGATGTTGGCGATGACGTACCAGTCGCCCATGAAGCGCTCGAGGTCGACGTTCCGGGCAACCGGGATAGAGGGCGCCGACGAACAGGCGGTCAGCATGAGGGTGAGCGTGAATGCGCCCAGGTGGCGGGCAGTGGCCATGGAGAATCTCCGTCCTCCCTGCAAGTTCGAGGGAGACGGGGACACAGATTCAGGAAGCGGCACCGGCGGCCGGGCGTCGCCGGGAGTCACACGGGATCTCAGAACCAATTGAAGTTGAAGCTGATGCTGATCCGTTCCGAGGCCGAGGGATTGGGCGGGACTTCGTGACGCAGCCAACTCTCGAACAGCACGACCTGGCCCGCTTCGGCGGGCACGGTCACCCAGGCGCAGTTCGCCCGACGGCAGTCGGCGCGACGCGGCGGTGCCGCCATGAAACGATCCAGCCGCGGGTCCTCGAACTTGAGTCCGGCTGAACCCCGGGGCGTCCGCACGTAGTACGTACCACTGATGGTGGAGAGCGGGTGCAGATGCAGGCTGTGCACGACGTTCCGCGGCATGATGTTGATCCAGCAGTCGGTCATCGCGAGTTCGCGCCCCTCGAGATCGAACTCGAGCGAGCGTGCGAAGGCCCGCACGTGCCGTCGCAGCGCACGGTCCAGCGCGGCGAAACTCGGCGACAGCGTATGCATGCGGCTCAGCGAACCATAGGACGTATAGCCGCCGGGATAACGCGTCGCCGACCAGGCTTGACCGGCCACGTCATCCTCCCGGTACTGGCGGCACTCCTGCAGCAGCCGGTCATTGAGCGATTTCCAGCCGGTGTCCTGCAGGCGGGCTGCATAGACCAGCGTGGGAAACAATGCCTGGGTGGGCATGGCGACAGCATATCCGAGGCCGACTCTTTTTTCAGATTCCCTCGACAGAGCTACGGATAATGCCTTGCGGCAGGGCGTTCTCCTGAGTATTGTCAACCCCTTGTTGATCAGGACCCACCCATGCCAGCCGCTATCGAACGCCTGCCACTGAACGCGCTGCGCGTCTTTGAAGCCGTCGCGACGCACCTGAGCTTCACGGCGGCCGCCCGGGAACTGGGCGTCACGACTGCCGCCGTCAGCGCCCAGATCAAGTCGCTCGAGGCGGATATCGGCGTGCCCCTCTTCCGTCGCCACACGCGGGCCGTTGCGCTCACCCAGGAGGGCGCCGAGTTGCTGCCGGGCGTCCGCCGCGGACTCGAGGAGCTGCGGCGTGCGGTGGACCGGATCCGGCGCGAGCGCGTGGGCGGCATGCTCAACCTGAGCGTACCCAGCGAATTCCTCCAGCGCTGGCTCCTGCCCCGCCTCGGCGAGTTCACCCGGCGTCACCCGGAAATCGAGGTGCGATTCGGACCCGCGCGCGCTGCGCTGGACTTTGGTCGCGACGATTTCCATGCGGCGATCGTGTACGGCAGTGGCCAGTGGCCCGGGCTCAGGACGGAGCGCCTGCTCGAGGAATGGGTCTTCCCGGTCTGCAGCCCGGCACTGCTGGCCAGTCTCGGGCCGATCGAGACCGTGGCCGATTTCACGAGGTATCCGCTGCTGCACAGCCGCTCCGAGCCCTGGGTGGACTGGCTGCGCCGGGTCGGCGGCGACACCACGCGCACCGAAACGCTGCCCGCGCCTGAAGACGCTTCGGCGACGCTGGCCGCGGTCGAGCAGGGCAAGGGGGTCGCACTCGCCCGCTGGTCGCTCGTCGCCGCGGATCTCGCGGCGGGCCGCCTGGTGCGCCCGATGATGCCGAGTGTCCAGCAGCACAGCGCGTGGTTCCTGGTGGCGCCTCCGGAGAACTTCTCGCTGCCGAAGGTCGTGCGTTTCCGCGGCTGGCTGGCCGAGTGCTGCCGCGAGTTTCCGCCGCCGACCGGCGAGACACTGCCGGCCGAGTGATCTGCGATCAGCGCCTTTCCGTGGCGGTCGCGACGGGGGAAGCCGCGGACGCGGGCAACCGCACTCGCAGCCGCGCCAGCACCGGCCGGTGGTCGGAGCCGATCGACGGACCGACCTCCACGTGTTCGACGCACAGGTCGGGCGACACGAGGATGTGATCGATCCTGAGCGCCAGCGGCCAGAAACCGGCGAGCCAGGTGGGCCGCCAGCGACGCCCGTCCATGACATCGCGCAGGCCGGATTCGTCGAGCAGGCGGTCGAACGCAGGCGCGTCGGGCGTGAGATTGAGATCGCCCAGCACGATGGCTGGCAGGGCCGACCCACGAACCCTGTCGGCCGTTCGTCCGAGCACGACGTCACGCGACCGTGCCAGGCGCGGCAGGATCGGCCAGCGGGTATGCAACGCGAGGAATCGCAGCTCCTGGCCAGGCAGGCTAAGCACCCCGTCGAGTGATGGCAGGCCGTCGCCCGCGAGATCGACAGGCGAAACTTCGTCCAGCGGCAGGCGGCTCAGCACTCCGATGCCGTACGCATCCTCCCGGGTGAGCAGTTGCCGGTAGGGATACGCGTCGAGTCGCTCCAATGCCGCTGCCCAGTCTTCCGTGACCTCCTGCAGGATGAGCAGGTCGACGGGATGCTCCCCGACCCAGTCCAGGAAGCGTTGCGGATCGTGATTCGTGAACTGCAGGTTGACCGTGGCCGCCGAAATCGCCGGACCGTCGCAGGACACTGCCGCTGGCCCGGCCAGCGCCCGCTGGACGCCAGGCACCGAGTGCCACAGGGCCAGGAAGACCGCGACTGCGGCCAGGGCCCGGCGCTCCCGCCACACGAGCAGCAGCGCGACCAGCAGTGAGGTCGCGGCGTACTGCGCGCGAAAGTGGCTGAAGAGCTCGAACGGCCAGCCGAGCGGCGCGAGCAGCGCACACGCCGTTGCGACGCCCAGCGCGCCGAGGATCAGCAGGATGGCGAAGTTGGACGATCGCAAGCTGTCAGGGCCGGTCTGTGGTCGAATGATGTGAACCTTAAACCCGGACCGGCCTGAATGGAAAACAGGACCAGTTCCACCGCCGGTACGATCGGCGGCAGGATGCCGCCGTCAGGGGAGCGTCGCCAGGAACTCGTCGATGGCGCCGATGCTCTCAGGCTCGTCGAGCAGCGGCGGATGACCACGACGGGCGACCGTGACCCGGAGGAGATCCGGTTTTTCGCGCGCCATGCGCTCGAACGTGCCTTCCGACAGCACGTCCGACAGCTCGCCGCGCAGCGCGAGAACGGGCAGCGACTTCAGTGAAGCGTACACGGACCACAGGTCGGGCGCGGCTCCGGCCGGCGCCGCCCTGACCGCCTCGCCGATGCCGGGATCGACGTCGAGGCGCGGCACGCCGTCCACCTCCGAGAAACTGCGCCGCGCAAAGGCGCGCCAGTCCTGTTCCGTGGCGTCGGGCATCGCCATCCCGTAGGTCGCACGCATCTGTGCGGCGGCCTCTTCCCAGTTTCGCACCGGTGTATTCCGGCCGACGTACGTGGCGATGCGGTGCAGGCCCTCCTGCGCCACCTCGGGTCCGATGTCGTTCAGTATCACGGCGGCAGCCACCCGCGGCACCGTCGCACCGATGAGCATCGAGAGGATCCCGCCGAGCGAGGTGCCGAGCAGGATGGCGCGGCCGGTGCCTGCGTCGGCGAGCAGGCGGGTGAGGTCATCGAGATACGTGCCTGGATGGTAGTTCTGCCAGGTCGGGTCGTACTGGGAGCGTCCCCGGCCCCTGAGATCCGGGGTCAGCACGCGGCGTGCGAGCCGCAGGCGCAGGGCGGTCGATTCGAAGTCGCGGCAATTGCGCGTGAGGCCGGGCAGGCACAGCACGGGCAGCCGCCCGGGCTCGAGCGCAGGGTAGTCGCGATAGTAGAGGCGCAGCCCATCCGCCGAGGCGTAGTACCGGTCCTGCCAGGCGGTGCCGTTCATGGAGGTCTCCCGCCCCTCGGACCAGGACGTCTTCCGCGCGGTTTGCGCGTCACGATCTTGCCATTGGCGTTGCACCGCGGCGAGTCGCGTTGCAGGAAGGGCGGGCGTTGCCCAGAATCGTTGTTCCTGCTCGGTCGCAACCCGCCGCCGGCGCCAGAGGGGTCATCGACGCCATCATGCATCCGGGGAGGGCGAGGACGATGCGAGTGCTCGTCACGGGTGCCGCGAGCGGCATCGGCCTCGGCATCGCGAGGCATCTGGCGGAGCACGGCCACGACGTGTGCCTCTCCGACCGCGACGCGACTGCCGTCGAGCGCGAGGCCTCGGAACTGCGGGGCCGCGGGCTGCGGGTGTCCGCCCGCCGGCTCGAGGTCACCTCGGCGCAGGAGATCGACGCAACCATCGCCGATCTGGAGCCCGACGGCCCCGACCTCCTGGTCAACAACGCCGGCCTGCAGCACGTGGCTCCACTCGAGGAGTTCCCCCGCGAGCGGTGGGAACTGCTGGTCTCCGTCATGCTCACGGGCCCCGCGATGCTGACGCGTGCCGTGCTGCCCGGCATGCGGCGACGGGGGTTCGGACGCATCGTCAACGTCGGCTCCATCCATTCGCTCGTTGCATCGCCCTACAAGAGCGCCTACGTCGCCGCGAAACACGGCTTGATCGGCTTTGCCAAGACGATCGCCCTGGAAACGGCGGATACCGACATCACGATCAACACGGTCTGCCCGAGCTACGTGCGCACGCCGCTGGTGGATGCGCAGATCGCGGCCCAGGCCCGGGCGCACGGCCTGCCCGAACGGCAGGTCATCGAGGAAATCATGCTCAAGCCGATGCCGAAGCGCGCCTTCGTCACGATCGACGAACTCGGCGGCATCGTGGAGTTCCTGGCGAGCGACGTGGCCCGCAACGTCACGGGCCAGTGGATTGCCGTGGATGGCGGCTGGACGGCGCAGTGACGGGACCAGAGGACGGGTGGCCATGAACAGGGGCTTCGCGCGCATTCGCGGCGTCGCTGCGTGCCTGGCCGGGGTGCTCGTCCTGCTGGCGCTGTCGGGATGCGGACACGGCGAGGACGCCGCGTCGTCGACGGCGCCACTGCCCGCCCTGCCGATCGAGTCCGGCGGCATGACGGTCTCCGGCGTCTCTGCCGGCGGCTACATGGCGGTGCAACTGCACGTGGCATATTCCGCCCTGGTTCACGGCGCGGGCGTCATTGCTGCGGGACCCTACCTGTGCGCCGAATCGTCGATGCGCCTTGCGCTCGGTCGCTGCATGAAGGGCGACGACGGGATCCCCACCGACCAACTGCTGGAGACGACGAGCCGGCTCGCCCTCGAAGGGCTGGTCGATCCCATTGCCGGACTTGCGGACGACCGGGTCTGGATCTTCCACGGCGCGGCGGACTCCGTCGTCCATCGTTCTGTCGTGGACGCGCTCGAGACGTATTACCGCGCGCTGGTCGACCCCGCGCAGGTGACGCGCATCGAGCATCCCCGGGCCGGGCATACCTTTCCGACGGACGACGACGCGGCCGCCCCCTGCGATGCGACCGAGCCACCCTTCCTCGGGGACTGTGACCTCGACGGCGCCCGCGCACTGCTCGTGCACCTGTACGGCCCGCTCGACGCGGGCCGGGACCCCGACCCGGCCGGCCTGTCGGAATTCGACCAGCGCCCGTACGCGTCGGCGGCGGGCAGCGCGGGGCTGGCAGAGCGCGGATGGCTCTACGTGCCCGCGGGCTGTGAGAGCGGCGCCGCGGGCGACTGCCGCCTGCACGTCGTCTTCCATGGCTGCAAGCAGGGAGCGTCGTACATCGGGGCCGAGTTCGTACGCCGCTCAGGTTACCTCGAGCTCGCCGAGGCCAACCGGATCGTGCTGCTGTTTCCCCAGGTAGCGCCGAGTTTCCAGCCGCTCAATCCGAATGGCTGCTGGGACTGGTGGGGCTACGAGGGCGCGGAATACGCGACGCAGCGTGCCCCGCAGCTGCGCGCCGTGCGCGCCATGATCGCCGACCTGCGGGGCGAGGCACGCCCCGGCCGCTGATCAGGCCTGCGCGCGCGTCCTCTGCGTACCGTAGAGAACGCTCAACCGCCGTACGCCCTTCACACGACGCGACGAGCGACGGATCTCCTTCATCAGGCGCAGCAGCAGGTTCCATCCACCCCGCTCGCCGCCGGCACAGTATTCCTCGCTCAGCCCGATGTGCAGCACGGTGACGTGCTCGAGGTCCGCTCGCACATACATGGCGACGCCGATCGGGCGCCCGGTGGCCGACTCGACGGCGAACAGCGACTGCACCTCCGGGAGGCCACCCAGCCGGATGCGGAGCCATTCCCCATCGGCCTGTATCTCCGGGGATCCGTAGCGATCGATCACGTCCACGATGCCGCGCGCGACTCGATCCTGGCAGCCGTTGAAGAAGAGCAGGCGCTCGAGCGTGGCCCGATGCTGAACGGCAACCTTGGAGGCGAACGTGACCAGTTCCCTCATGCATGCCCCTGGGCCGGCTGGCCGATCGTGGATGACCCCGCGGCCGATCATGCTCGCGCCCCGGGATTATGTCGAGTGACCCACCCAATGCGTGGCTGCTGCCCTGCAGCATCGGCACGCCGACCGCAAGGCGCGGTGGACTGCATGAACTTTGAATTGCCTCAGGTTTTCGCCAGCCGACAGTGGATCTTCGGTCACCGGTGGTGCGGAATCCACAGGTGCACTCCCAGACCGCCCGATTGCCTGTCACCCGCGTGGACGAAGCGCCCTCCGGGTGCGTCCTCGTGGACATCGTCGTCCTCTCGGGGGATCTCGCCCTGTTCGAGGCCATCCGGCATGCCGTGGGTGAGCGGAACCCGGTCTGGCGCGCCCGCTCCGCGGAGGAATCGGTCGATCTGCTGTTGACCGGACGCTGCGGCGTGCTGCTCGTCGACATGGGGGCCGTATCCGCGCAACCGGCCAGCCTGATCCAGCAGATTGTCGAGCAGTTCCCGGACGTGGTCATCGTCGTGGCCGGCCGGCGGGACGACGAGTCCGTGCTGGCGAACCTGATCAGCGACGGCCTGGTGTATCGATTCATGCACAAGCCCCTCACCCCGAAGCGGGCGGGGATGTTCGTCAGCGCTGCCATCCGCAGCCACGTCGAGCGTCGCGGCGGCCGAGTCGCCGAGCCGCTGTTGCCGATCGTGAAGGAACTCCGCTCCCGGCTCGGGCCTCGCAGGTGGCTTCTGGCGACGGTCGGACTCGCGCTGCTCCTCGCGCTGATCGCGGTGGTGCTGATGCCCAGGCAATCCGGCAGGCCGGCGGAAACCGATCGGACTCCGGTCGTGACACCCGCACCCGCGACGGGCCCGCTCGCGGACCCGGTGCTGTCACGCGCGCGCGCGGCGCTGGCCGCCGGTCGTTACGAGGCGCCGCCCGGCCGGAACGCGCTGGACCTGTTTGCCGCCGTGCTGCTGGCGCGTCCGGACGACGCCGAGGCCCGTGCGGGCCTCCGAGCCACCGTCGATGCACTGCTGGCCGCCGCCGACCGGGCGACCGCGGCGGGCGACGCCGACGAGGCGCGTCGCATCGCGAAACGCGTGCTCGCGGTGGAACCGGGCAACGCGGCGGCACGCGCGCTGCTGGTCCGGCTCGAGACACCCGCCGAGCCGCCCGCGCGCGCGTCCGTGCCCATGCCCCAGCCCCCGCCCGTGTCGTCCGACCGGGTCCGGCCCGCGCCCGCGCCTGCGCCTGCACCCGCGGCGGCCACGCCCGTCGTACGCACACCGGTCCCGACTGCGCCGGACCGGGGAAGGTCCGCTCCGCTCCGTCGGGAGGAGGACCGGGCGCTACCCCTGCGGGGTCCCGTCAGCCTGCCGTCCTTGCCGACCGACGGACCAACGTCCGCGACGCCGGTTCGCGTGTCTCCGGACCCCCTGGCACCGAGATTCGTCAATGCTCCGCCGCCGACCGGCATCACCACCGCCGCGGTTGCAACGCAGCGCGGCAGCGGCATCATCGAGCGCGGACCGCCGGCCCCGAAGCACGCGATCGCCGGGTACGTGGACGACGTCCAGCAGAGGACGCCCGCTGCGCCGGTACGTGAAGAGATCCCGACCGGCATCGCGAACAGGGCCCTCGAGCCGCTGTCCACCGTCGAACCCGTGTATCCGGCGGACGCGTTCCGCAACCGGATCGAGGGGTGGGTAGAGGTCGAGTTCACGGTCAGCGAACAGGGCACGGTCCGCGACGTCGACGTCGTGGAGGCGAATCCGCGGGGAATCTTCGAGCCGGCCGCGAGCCAGGCCGTCAGCGCCTGGCGCTATCGTCCGCGCGTGGTGAACGGACAGCCGGTCCCCCAGCGCACCTCGGTGACCCTGCGTTTCAACGTCGACGATTGAGCGCCACGTGCCTGGTGCCGAGCACCCAGGCGACCACGGCCCAGAGTCCCGCCAGCGCCGCCCCGCACCACGCGATACCGCTCAGGCCGAGACCGAACGTCGACTTGACGAGCGCATGCGCCGACGCCGACGTCGCGTCCCCGCCCCGGTAGACGAAGGTATCGATCAGGCTCTTCGCCTTGTAGCGCTCTTCCCGCGTGACAGAGGTGTAGAGCGTGTCGCGCGACGGCCGCGTGATCGAGTATTCGCCGATGCGACGGATCATCATGACGGCCACCAGCACGGCGAACGTCGGGACGAGGGCCAGCGCCGCGAACCCGGCGGCCATCAGCAGCGGCACTGACACGATGAGGGCGCGAAAGCCGAGCCAGCGGTAGAGGCGGCCGAACACGAACAGCTGCATGGTCAGCGATCCCGCCTGCACCCAGAAGTCGATGGTGTTGAAGAACTCGGTCCGCGAGTCCCGGTCCGTGAACACCTCGGCCACCATCGCCTGCTGCTCGAGGTAAAGGAACGTCGAGACCCACGTGAGCAGGAACACGAACAGGGCGATCAGCGCCAGGTAGGGCGACTCCATCACCTGCCGGAACGCCGCCAGCGCCGAGCCGCCGAGCCGCGCGTCCCGGTCGACGCCCGGCTCGGTGTTCTCACCGTGGCGCCGGTGCCAGCGAAGCACCAGCAACATGAAGCCGAGGGATATTGCCAGCATCGCCGCCGACACGAGCAGCAGGTTCACGGTGCCGATCGGCTGCGCAAGCCGGCTGCCCACGAAGGGGCCGAACAGCCCCCCGGTGCTGATGCCGGCCGCCACGAACCCGAACAGCCTCCCCGCCTGCTCACGGCTGAAGACGTCCGCCATGAGGCTCCAGAACACGGCCACCACGAACAGCACGAAGACGCTGACCCAGACGAAGTAGACCCGGGCGATCCAGGTATGGTCTTCCTGCAGGTTGAACCAGGCGTGGAAGCCCAGGATGTTGAGCACGAAGAACAGGTACACCCACGGCAGGAAGGCCGAGCGGCGGAAACGCGACGTGAGCCAGCCGTACACGGGCTGCACCAGCAGCATGCCGGCGAACGTTGCCCAGAAGAGTGCCGGAAGCGTCTGCACGCCCGACGTGATACCCATGGTCTCGCGGATCGGGCGCAGGATGGCGTAGGACGAGAACATCGAGAACGCGCACGCGAACGCCGCCAGCGCGCCCGGCAGTTCCGCGGGCCGCGCGTTGATCGCACGAGCCACGATCTGCTTCATGCGACGGCTCCGAGGTCTACGACGACCCCCGGGGCGGCGACTTCGGCGCTCACGCCCTGCGCCAGGAGCTTGTCTCTCAGGCCTTCGGATGCCGATCGCTCGCCATGGACCAGCCACACCGGTGGGCGACCGCCGATTCCGTCGTACCAGCGCAGCAGGTCGCGCTGGTCGCCGTGCGCCGAGAAACCGCCGAGAGTGTGAACGCGCGCCGCAACCTTGATGCGTGTGCCGTGGATGCGGACTTCCTCGCGGCCATCCACGATGGCACGGCCGAGCGTGCCCTGCGCCTGGAACCCGCTGAAGACCACGTCGCACTCGGGGCGCGCGAGGTTGTGCTTGAGGTGGTGGACGATGCGTCCGCCAGTGCACATGCCGCTGCCGGCAATGACGATGGCCCCATGCGTCATGCGGTTGATCGCCATGGATTCCTCCGCCGTGCGGCAGAGACTGAGGTTCGGCAGGGGCGGCAGGCTGCGCGCCCGCCGGCGCCATTCCCGGGCCTCCTCGTCGAAGAGGTCGGCATGCTTCCAGTAGACCTCGGAGGCCTCGATGGCCATCGGGCTGTCGAGGAAGATCTTCCAGTCGTCGAGATGCCAGGCCTCGAAGTGCGTGGCGAGCTCGTAGAGGATGTCCTGGCTGCGGCCGACCGCAAATGCCGGGATGAGGACGTTGCCGCCGTCGCGGCTGGCGTCCCTGAGGATCCCACCGAGTTCCTCGAGGGTTGCCGCGCGATCGCGGTGCAGCCGGCCGCCGTAGGTACTCTCCATGAGCACGAGGTCGACCGCGGGACCCGGCTCCGGATCGCACAGGATCGGCGAATCGTACTGACCGAGGTCGCCGCTGAAGGCCAGCCGCCGCTCGGTCGCGCCCTCGCGCAGGGTGAGCCAGACGCTCGCCGAACCGAGGATGTGGCCGGCATCCCGGAATACGAGTTCGACGCCCGGGATGACTTCGCTGGCCTGCCCGTAGCGCACCGTGCGGAACTGCTGCAGCACCGCGAGGGCATCCTCGAGCGTGTAGAGCGGCTCGACCCGCCGCTTGTCGCCGGACTTCCGGCGCTTGCGGTTCTGCCGCTCGGCGTCACGCTCTGCCATGGTCGCGCCGTCCGAGAACAGGATGCGGACCAGGTCGCGGCAGGCCGGGTTCGTGTAGACGGGCCCGCGGAACCCGCGCTTGCGCAGCACCGGCAGGCGGCCACTGTGGTCGATGTGGGCGTGGCTCAGGACCACCGCGTCGACCTCGGCCGGATCGAACGGGAACGGCGCGCGGTTCCTGTCGTCGGGGGCGCTGCCCCCCTGGATCATGCCGCAGTCGAGCAGCAGGCGCCTGCCGCCGACGGTCAATATGTGGCAGGAGCCGGTGACCTCACCGGCCCCGCCGTAGAACTCGAGCTGCATTCGCTCGCCTCAGGCGATCCGCTGGCCGACGGACGCTTCGCCTTCTGATCGTGTTTCGCGTTCGCGCAACAGCTTGACGCAGGCCTTGACGACCCGCGCATCGTAACGGCGGCCCGCCTGGGATTGAAGCTCCTCGAGGCAGGCGGCGAGCGAAAGCGCGCCGCGTTGCGGACGCGGCGACAGCATCGCCTCGACGGCATCGGCGACGGCGACGATGCGGGCTTCGAGCAGGATCTCGTCTCCCTGGAGCCCGCGAGGATAACCCGACCCGTCGAGACGCTCCTGGTGCTGGTGCACCACCTCTGCGACGGGCCAGGGGAACTCGATGCGGCGCAGGGTCTCGTGTCCCCGCTCCGGATGCGTCTTCACGAGTTCGTACTCCTCGGGCGTGAGCTGGCCGGGCCGCCAGAGGATCTCGCGGGGGATGTGCAGCATCCCGACGTCGATGAGCTGTCCCATGACGCGCAGGCCGCGCACGCTGTGACCGGGCAGGCCGATGGCGGTGCCGATGCTCGCGGACAGGTCCCCGACCCGTCTCGAGCGGCCGACCCGGCTACCGTCCTGTGCCTCTGTGAGCGCCGCGAGGGTCTCCACCGTCGCGAGCATCACGCGCTCCATGTGGTCCATCGCGCTCACGACTTCGGCGTCGGAGCGGCGTCGGCGCAGGATCTTCCACAGCGCGTCGGCCACGTGCGCCGCATGGCGCTGCTCTTCCTCCTCATAGTCCTGCGTCCTGTCGGCGAGCAGCAGGATGCCGGCGAGTCGCCCGCCGTCGACCATCGGTGCGCAGAGCTGCCGCCGCAATGACCCGGGCAGGCCTGCCTGACGCAGGGCTCCCGTGCCCTCGGTGACGCTGCGGATGACGGTTCGCTGCGACTGCAGGCACTCGTTCAGCGCAGTGTCCGCGGGCGGCGCTCCCCGCCAGCGCGTGAGGACGGCCAGGTCCTGGTCCTCCACCTCGCCACGCGCGGCGGCCAGCTCGACCTGCGTTGCCTCCGGCAGGGCCAGGAACACGTATCCCGAGGCGCTGCCCGTGAGCTGCGCGAGCAGGTCCAGGACCTCCGCGAGGATCTCCGCCTCCGTCATGGAATGGAACCGCTGTGCCAGCTCCAGCAGTGCGGCGGTACGGCGCTGTTCGCGCTCCGTGCGCTGCGTGGCACGACGCCGTGCAGAAACGTCGCGCACGGCGACCACGCGCACGCTGCCGAGGTCCTCGATCGGCGCGGATGCCAGCTCGACGTCGAGGAGCGAGCCGTCGGCGCGGCGCCACTGGCCCTCCCGCACCACGAGCCCCCCACCGCCGATGGCGATGCTGCGGATGGTGGGTTCACCCTCGATCGGCACCTCGAACCGCTTCAACGAACTCGAGCTGACGTCCGCCGTTTCGAGGCCCATCAGGCCGCAGAAAGCGGCGTTGGCGTACTGCAGGACGCCCTCGGCGTCGACCAGGCAGGTCGCGAGTGGTGCCTCCTCCAGCGCCAGCGCACGCATCGCCGCCGACTGGTGGGCGGCGCGGTCCGCTCTCTCGGCGGTCACGTCCCGCGCCGAGGTGAGCCAGCACGGGCGCCCCGCGTAGGACACGGACTGGCGCCTGAGCTCCAGGACCCGCGGTGGCCCGTCCTCACGCTCGAGGACGCAGTCGACGGGCCGCGCCGCATCCTCGCCGGGCGCAAACCCCGGCAGGACCTCGACGATCGGGCGACCGATCAACCGCTCCCGCGCGATGCCGAACAAGGCCGCGGCGGAATCACTGACCGCACGCAGCTCGTGTGACTCCATGTCGGACAGCCAGGTCGGCACGGGCTGCGACGCGAAGGCGCGTTCGGCGTCGGCCGCCGAGGCCAGTGCCTGCGTCCGCGTCGACTGCAGTTCGGCGAGCCGGGCCTCGAGCACCCCGACGCGCGCAAGCTCCGCCTTGCTCTCCTCGGCAGCACCCCGGGCCTGCGTCTCGGCGCGGGCCAGCTCCTGCTCGCGCGCCTCCAGTTCCGCGAGCCGTGCCTGCAGCTCGCCGATCCGGGCAGCGTCGGCGGCGGCGGTCGTCTTGCGCTCCTGCGCCTCGCGCTCCGCCTTCTCCCGCGCGACGCGTTCTGCGACCGCGAGCTGCTGCTTCGTGCCCTCGAGTTCCCGGACCTGCCGCCCGAGCTCGACGAGCCGACGGCGGTCCTGCTCGCGTCGTTCGAGCAGCTCCGGTACCAGCGCGGGCATGCGCATGGTCCCCGAGCCCGGCGACTGCTCCTCGATCGCCAGCGCGACGTCCTCGAGCTTCGATCCACGTGGGAAGAACTTCTCGGCGCCCACCTCGGCGGCGAACGCTTCGTACTTCGGCCCTTCCACCCGGAAGGTCAGCAGCAGCACCGGCAGGTGCTGCAAAAGCGGGTCTTCCTTGATTCGCCGGCAGAGGGTGAAGCCGTCGAGCTTCGGCAGCAGGACGTCGCTCAGGACGACGTGGGGGCTCTCGTGGCGAGCCGCGTCGAGCGCATCCACGCCGGAGCGGGCCTTGAGGACGCGATGTCCCCGGGACTGCAGCAGCGTCTCGATCGCCGCGAGGTCCTGGTCTCTTTCGTATGCCAGCAGGACGGTTCTCATGGCCGCGCCTCGGCTCCAGCGCGTCCCGACACACCGCCCGCCGTGTAGATGCGGCGTTTCATGTACGGGTTCTCAGCGGGCGCCCAGTATGCACCCGGCGCCAAGATGCACCAAAGCCGGCAGCACCTGCGCGATGCAGGTCACAGTTCGCCCGGGCCGGCGCCCGGCGTGCACGGCCCCAGGGCGCGGATGCGTCGCCGGCCCCGCCTTTGACTGACCGATCGGTCGGTCAGTGGTAGGATCCCCGCATGGCCCGCAAGACCGCCCGCCGCCGCGCCCCGGCTCCCGGCGCGAAACGCATCCAGAGCGCCGCCCGGCGCCTGTTTGCGAACCGTGGCTATGCCGGCACGTCGATGGCCGGGATCGCGGCCGCGGCCGGCGTCAGCAAGGCCACCGTCTTCCACCATTACCGGACCAAGCGGGCGCTCTACGAGGCGCTGGTCGGCGACGCTTTTGCCGGCTTCCGCGAGCAGTTGATCCCGCTGCTCGATCCGGCGCACGACCTGCAGGGCAGCCTGCGCGGGTTTGCCGCCGCGCACGTCGAACGCCTCACCCGCATGCAGGGCACCATGCGCCTGATCGCACGCGAGATGCTGAGCGGCAACGCGGTTTCGGGTGACCTGCTCGCCGGCAGCGAGATGACGCGCAATTTTTCGCTGCTGGTGGATGCGCTGCGCCGCGGACAGGCCGCCGGCACGGTGCGCCCCGACATCGACCCGGGCCTGGCCGTCTTCCTGCTGCTGTCCGCCAACTGGTTCCTGTTCCAGAGTTCGGCCCTGGTCCGGCGCAACCCGGACCTGAGCGTGACGGCCTCCACCGAATCGTACGCCACCGAGCTGGCCCGCCTGCTCTATCACGGGCTCGCCCCGACCGCCGAACCCGTCCCCAAGGACTCCCCATGACTCGACGACCGCTGCAACTCACGCTCACGCTCATCGCGCTGGCCACGCTCACCGCGGGCTGCGGCGGCCAGGAGTCGGGAAACGCGCCGGCCGCCGTGCGCAAGACGCCCGTCACGGTCGCACGGGCCACGCTGCAACGCGTGGAGGCGATCGAGACCACGGTCGGCCGCGTCGAATCCATGGAAGCCCCGGCGCTCGCGGCAGAGACCTCCGGCCGGCTCATCCGCCTGCACGTGGACGGCGGCAGCGTGGTGCGCAGGGGCCAGGTCCTGGCCGAACTCGACGGCGAGCCGCAGCGGCTGGCCGTCGCCTCGGCGCGGGCGACCGTGGAGCGCCTCGAGGCGCTGCTCGCGAATCAGCGTCGCACCGTGAAGCGCTACGAGGAACTGCGCTCGAAGGCGGTGTCGGAGAGCATGCTCGAGGAAGCCGTCGCGCAGCAGAGCGCACGCGAAGCGGAGCTCAACGATGCCCGGGCGCGGCTGGCCGAAGCCGAGTACCGGCTCGATCGCACGCGCGTCAGGAGCCCGGTGGACGCGATCGTCGAGCGGCGGCTGATCTCGGTCGGCGACTTCGTCACCCCGGGCACGCCGATCGTCACCATCGTGGGCATGGAGCGCCTGCGTGTCGTCCTGCCGTTCCCCGAGCGCCTGTCGGGCCAGCTCCGGCCGGGACTCGTGATCACGATGGAACAACCCGCCCGGCCGGGTGAGACCTTCACCGGCGCGATCACCGAGGTGCGGCCCATGGTCGGCACCAACAACCGCGCGGTCGAGGCGCTGGTGGAACTGCCCGCGGACACGGACTGGCCGCCGGGCGGCAGCGTCACCGCGCGGGTCGTGCTCGCGGCCAGGGAGGGCGTGGTCGTGCCCGCCGGCAGTGTGGTGCGCCGACCGGCCGGTGACGTCGTGTACGTGGTGACGGACGACAAGGTCGCCGAGCGCAAGGTCACCATCGGCATCCGCACCACTGAGCACGCCGAGGCGCTGGCCGGCGTCGAGGCCGGCGAAGCGGTCGTCCTGTCGGGCGCGGGCTTCCTGACCGACGGTGCCCTGGTCGCGGTGCGCGAGGCGGGCGGTACGGAATCCGCGCCATGAAGCTGGCGGAACTGTCCGTCCGGCGGCACGTGCTCGCTCTCATGGCGAGCGCGGTGTTCGTGCTTTTCGGCCTCGTCGCCTACCAGCGCATCGGCGTCGATCGCTTCCCGCGCATCGAGTTCCCGGTCATCTCGGTCACGACGGTCCTGCCCGGCGCCAACCCGGACATCGTCGACGCGAGCATCACCAACATCATCGAGACCTCGGTCAACAGCGTGCCGGGGATCGACTTCGTCCAGTCGCGCTCCAGTCCCGGCGTATCGTCGGTCGTCCTGACCTTCAGCCTGTCGAAGGACATCGACGTCGCCTTCTCCGAGGTCCAGGCGAAGGTCAACCAGGTGCTGCGCCAGCTGCCGGACGATGCCGACCCGCCCGTGGTGCTGAAGGTAGAGGTCGGCGCGTCCGCGGCGATGTGGCTCGCGCTGCAGGGCGACCGCACCACGCAGCAGCTCAATCAGTACGCGCGACAGGTGGTCAAGAAGCGGCTCGAGACGGTCGAGGGCGTCGGCCAGGTGATCATCGGCGGCGAACGGCGACGGACCATCCGCGTCAACCTCGACCTCGATCGCATGGCGGCGCTCGGCGTCACCGCCCAGGACGTGCGCAATGCTTTCCGCACCGAGCACGTCCAGCTGCCGGGCGGGTTCCTGGAGAGCGGCCCGAACGAGAGCCTGATCAAGCTCGACCTCGAGTACCACAGCCCGGAGGCACTCGGAGAGATGATCGTGCGCTACGCCGAGGGCGCGCCCGTGCGGCTGCGAGACCTCGGCACCGTTGTCGACGGACTCGCGGACGACCGGCAGGTCATCCGCTTCAACGGCACGCCGAGCGTCGGCATCGGCATCATCAAGGTCAGCAACTACAACACCGTGAAGCTGGTGGACGATGTCCGGCGGCGCCTCGATGAGCAGATCATCCCGCAGCTGCCGGCAGGCCTGACGATCCAGGTGTCGTCGGACGACTCGGCACCGATCCGCAAGATCGTCGCGGCGCTCGAGGATCATCTCGTCGAGGGCACGATCCTCGCGGGCCTCGTCGTGTGGTTCTTCCTGCGCAGCTTCCGCTCGACGCTGATCGTCGCGACCGCGATCCCGGTATCGTTGCTCGGGGCCATCGCGACGATGTATTTCCTCGGGTACACGTTCAACCAGATGTCCCTGCTCGGCCTGCTGCTGCTGATCGGCGTCGTGGTGGACGACGCCATCGTGGTGCTCGAGAACATCTACCGCAGACGCGAGGAGAACCCCGCGATCGAGCGGCACGCGGCGGCCATCGAGGGTACGCAGCAGGTGGGGTTTGCGGTGATCGCGGCGAGCCTGACGCTGGTGTCGATCTTCGGCTCGGTGCTGTTCCTCGAGGGCATCGTGGCGCGCTTCTTCCAGTCCTTCGCCGTCGTCGTGACGGTCGGCGTGCTCGTCTCGCTGTTCGTGTCGCTCACGCTCACGCCGATGCTCTGCTCGCGCTTCCTGGAGGTGTCGGTCGGGCACGGGCCAGTCTACCGCTTCTTCGACCGCCTGCTCGACGGGCTCGACCGCGGCTATCGCCGCGCGCTCGCCTGGGCCCTCGATCACCGCGTTACGGTGGTCGTCGCCACGATCGCGGTCGTGCTGTCGAGTGGCTTCTTCTTCGCCCGCATCGGCAAGGACTTCATTCCGGAGGAAGACGACGGCCGGTTCATCGTCAGTTTCCGGGCGCCGCTCGGCACGAGCCGGCCGGCCATGGACGACCTGCTCCAGGAAATCGACGAGACCATCCGCGGCCACCCGGAGGTGGTGACGGCGTTCATCGGCATCGGCATCGGCGGCACCGCGCAGGTCAACAACGGCATCGCGTTCGTCAACATGGTGCCGCGGGAAGAGCGCGAGATCTCGCAGAAGGAGTTCCTGAAGAAACTGCAGGCGGAGCTCGCCCGGATTCCGGGGGTGCTCGCGTTCGCGGCCGCGCCCTCGCCCATCGGCGGAATGCGCGGCGAGCAGCTGCAGTTCGCCATCGTCGGCCCGGAACTCGACAACGTCGCCTCGCTGTCGCGCGAGCTGGCCAGCCGCCTCGGCCAGACCCCCGAACTCGGCCGCATCGACCTCGACCTGCAGCTCGACCTGCCGCAGCTCCGCCTCGAGGTGGACCGCGTGCGCGCCGCGGACGTCGGCCTCTCCGGCGCCGACGTTGCCTATGCGGTGAACATGCTCGCCGGCGGCGTGGACATCGCCAAGTACAACGACGACCCGGGCGACGGCGACCGCTACGACATCCGCGTCAAGGCCGCGGACGGCGAGATCACCACTGCCGACGACCTGCGGCGCATCTTCCTGCGGACCCCGACGGGCCAGATGGTGAGGCTCGACACCGTCGCCCGCGCCACGGACATGGTCGGTCCCGCAGTCATTACGCGTTTCGGGCTGCAGTATTCGGCCAACTTCTACAGCAACCCGACCATGCCGCTCGGTGCTGCGGTCGACCTCGTGCGTACCGAGGCGGCCGGACTGCTGCCGCCCGGATACTCGATGGAGCTGCAGGCACGGGCGCGCGAGTTTGCCAAGACGGCTGGCTACGTGAAGATCGCGCTGATGCTCGCGCTGGCCCTCGTCTACATCGTGCTCGCGAGCCAGTTCAACTCGTTCCTGCAGCCGCTGATCGTGATGACGGCGCAGCCGCTCGCGGTCGTCGGCGGCCTGTTCGCACTCTGGATCACCGGCACCTCGCTCAACCTCGTATCGATGATCGGCCTGATCCTGCTCATGGGCCTGGTCGCGAAGAACTCGATCCTGCTCGTGGACCTGACCAACCAGCTGCGGGAACAGGGTCGCGGTGTGGAGGACGCGCTCAGCGAGGCCTGCCCGGTCCGGCTGCGCCCCGTGCTCATGACTTCAATGACGGTGATCCTCGCGCTCGCGCCCGCGGCGCTCGGACTCGGTGCCGGCGCGGACACCAACGGCCCGATGGCGATCGCCGTGATCGGCGGCATGGTGAGTTCCACCCTGCTCACCCTGGTCGTGGTCCCCGCCGTATACTCGCTCGTCGAGCAGGGACTGAGACGCCTGCGCAGGAGATCCTGATGCAGCCGAACCGATGGATCGCAATGGCATGCCTGGCGTTCATGGCCGGATGCGTCACTACCTGGGACGTGGACAGGTTCGAGGCGCCGGAATCGGATATCGCGGCCCGGCGCAGCTTTGTCTGGAAGCCTGGCGAACTGGGTTCGGCCTCGGGTGTCCAGCCGGAACTCGTCAAGGCCACGGAGTCCGGCGTTCGCGGCGTGGTCACGAGCGGCCTCACCCGCAAGGGCTATGTCGAAGCCGCGACCGGGGCAGCGGCCGACATGATCGTCACCTACCAGGTCGCCGGAACGCAGCGCTTTGTGCTCTCCGACGAACGACGCATCGGCGCACCGTCGCCGACCGAGGTGCTGTCGCCGAGCGGCCCACCGTTGCCACCCGCTTCCGATCTGCCGCGGGAGCAGTCGGTGCGCGACGGGTCCGTCATCGTGTTCGTCGAGGACCCCGCGAGCGGACGCCTGATCTGGCGGGGCCGCATCCAGGCGGAGGTCCGCGTCGACTCACCCGAGGCGGGCGTGCGGATGCTCGAGGAGATGACACGGCGCATCATGGAAGAGTTTCCCGCGCGGCGCGCGAAACCCTGATCCCGCGATTCGCGTCGGTCAGCCGCCGTAGTAGTCGGGCTCGTTGCCCGGCCGCCACTTGATGTTGCAGCCGAGACTCGGGTGCTGTTCGGGCGCTGGCGTGCCCCCTGCGAGCGTCGCGGTGACGGCCGCCCTCAGGTCGGCACCGGTCACCGGTCGTCCGTTGCCGGGTCGACTGGCATCGAACTGACCCCGGTAGACGAGCTGGCGGCTGGCGTCGAACAGGTAGAAATCCGGGGTGCAGGCGGCACGATAGGCCTTGGCCACGGACTGCGACCCGTCAAGCAGGTACGCAAACACGTAGCCCAGTTCCGCGGCCTCCTCGCGCATCGCATCGGGCCCGTCCTGCGGATAGGCTTCGATGTCGTTCGAGTTGATCGCCACGACGGCGAGCCCGCGCGCGGCGAACTCGCGCGCAAACGCGGCGAACTCGCCCCGCAGGTGCCGGACGAACGGGCAGTGGCTGCAGATGAAAGCCACGAGCAGCGCAGGGCCGTCCGCGAAGTCGGCCAGCGCGTGCATCCGTCCGTCGACGTCGGGCAGGCGGAAGTCCGGCGCCGGGGTGCCGAGTTCCAGCATGGTCGAAGGTGTACGTGCCATGGGTCCCTCCTGTGCGGTCAGCGACGCATGATCAGCAGGACGCCGGCGACCAGCAGGGCCGTGCCGAGCAGCCGGGCAGGCGTCACCGGGTTCTGCGGAAATCCGATGGCGCCCAGGTGATCGACGACGAGCGCGGCCGCCATCTGTCCCGCGAGCGTCAGTGCGAGCAGGGCCGCCGCCCCGAGACGCGGCCCGAGCACGGTCGTGGCCGCCACGTAGATCGCGCCCAGCAGTCCGCCGAGCCACGCCCAGGCCGGGACGGTCGCCGCCGAGCCCGGCGCCATCCGGGCCCCGCTCGCGACGGCGACCAGCACCAGGGCTACCAGTCCGATGGCGAAATTGATCACCGTCGCCAGTACCGGGGACCCGATCGTCAGGCGAACGGTCGCGTTCATGCCGATCTGGATGGTGAGCCCGGCGCCGACCAGTACGGCCATCAGGTGCGGCCAGTAACTCATGCGGCGACGTGGCGACCGTTCCAGGCCTGCCAGGCCAGGGCACCGATGCCCGCGAGCAGTGCGACCAAGGCGATCAGCCCGCCGACCAGCGGAATCTGCCGCAGCAACCACAGCACCCCGAGGGCCAGCAGCAGCGCCAGGAGTTGCCCGGCGAGCGCCGGAGTACGTCCGGGTCGCACCGTCGCGAGACCCCGCTGGGCGACGAACAGGGCCGCCGTCGCCCACCCGAGAAACAGCACCAGCAGGTACAGCGGGATGAGCAGCAGCGCGAGCGGGATCCCGATCACGGTGATGAGCAGCACGACAGCGACGAACGGCACGCAAGCCACGATCGCGAGGCCCAGCCCCAGGGACTGCATGGGCTTGCGTCCGATGACCGCCGCTGCGCTGCTCGCGAAGTGCGGAAACAGGACCCGGAACAGCGCCGCGGCCACGAACACGCCGATGAACCACAGGAACGAACCGACGCCCTTCACCGTATCGCGTGCCTGCTGCGATGAATCCTGGAAATAGTGGCCGGCGCTCTTCGGGTGAAACTCCAGTCCGCCGGCGATCACCGCACCGTCCGGGATCGTCGGCTCCTGCGGGCCGCGGTAGACGAGACGGCCGCCGATTCGCGTTTCCGGCCCGATGCTGAGTTCCTCGGCACGGATCTCGGCATCGCCGTGTACTTCGCCATTGATCCGGACCGAGGCCCCCGAGGCCTGGAGGTACTGGTGGGTATTGCCGTCGAACTCCACCCGGCCACCCGTCAGGGACAGGGCGCCGGCCACCACCGTCGCCGGACCGACCGCCACGTCCCCGCCTGCGACACGCGCGTTGCCTGCGACGATGGCATCGAGCTGCACGCTGCCGCCCGCCGCGTACAGGTCGTCTCCCACGGCGCCGCCAATCGACAGTTCCCCACCCGCCACGACGAGGTCGCCCTCGACTTCGCTCGCGATGGCAACCTGTCCGCCCGCCAGGAAGGCGTCTCCCTCGATGGCGTCGGTCACGTTCAACATGCCGCCGGCGCCGAAGTAATCCGAGCCGAACTGGTGTGAGACGGAATCCTCTCCGTCGTGCTCGACGCTGCAGCCACCGATGGTCGCCAGGCCGAGCGCAAGCAGCGCCATGGCCGAAACTCGCCGTTTCATCCGGGTCTCCTCGATACCCCGCGCGTCCGTCGGGGACGTTGCGGGTTGGCAGGCCATCAATGTCAGTTTACGGCACGGCGACACAAAGAAAAGCCGCGAGCAGCCACCGCCGCTCACGGCTTTCCCCTCTTATGGCCTTCCTTGACCGGCCCGCGACCCCCGTTCAGGCATCCCCCAGTGGAGTTCCGTCCCTGTGTGCCGCGGGTCACGCCAGGGTTCCTTGTTTCTACGTGATTGCGCCGATCGAGTCACGACGCGTTGCAGCAAGCCACGGAGTCGTGCGTCGCTCCGGCGCCAGTCACGCCCGGCGCGCGACACCTTCCGTCATGTATCCAACGAAGCGCGGCGCATGCTTGAGGTAGTAGTTCTGCACCGGCCCGATCTCGAGACCGGAATCCGCGATGAGCTCGCGCATCGGGCGATTGAGGTTGCATCCGCCCGAGACGGGCTTCCATGCCCGGTTCAACCGATTCTGCCAGCGCGCGACGGACCGGTCCGGAGAGCGGCCGTGCTCAAGGAACAGGAACTGCCCCCCGGGCTTGAGCACACGTCGGACTTCGCCCAGCGCGTGGACGACGTCCGGGATCGAGCACAGCGTAAACGTGCTCACGATCGTGTCGAACCGTGCATCCTCGAATGGGAGATGCTCGGCGTCGAGATGGTGGAAGTCGACCTCGATCGCCGCGCGGGAGATTCGCGACAGAGACACGCGGTCGAGATCGAGATCGGGATCGATCGCTTCGATACGGCGCACCGAGGCTGGATAGTGGCCCAGGTTTCTCCCGGTCCCGAAACCGATCTCGAGGATGCGACCCCGGGCAGGCGCGAGTGCGCGGTCACGCGGCTTGCACAGCAGCCTGCTCGACATCGCAAGGTCGAGGACGTACGGGAAGACGTAGTGATGGTAGAAGCGCAACGGCGGGGCAGTGCGATCAGGGGGCCGGGGGCGACGTCGATGCGGGTGGCCAGACGACGCTGAAGGCCCCACGCAGGTCGCCGGCCTCGAAGCCCGTGGCCTGGTCGCCCGGGTAGTCGCGTGCAATGGCCGTGGCGACTTCCGGCGCGAGTGCGGAACCATGGCAGGTCAGGCACAGCGGGTCGGTCGGGATGGCGCGCATGTAGTGCCGTTCCACCTGTCCGCCCCGGTTGATCTCGAAGGCGGCCTCCAGCGGACCGGTGAACTGTCCGGATGCCAGTTCTTCGGAGAACTGCTCCAACAGAGCGCGCTCGAGCCCGTCGGGCGCGTTGGCCGGATTTCTCACCCGCAGGGCCGTGCGGCCCACCGTCGCCCCGGAGTCCTTCGAGAGCTGGGCAGCGATTTCCGGCGCACGTGTCTTGCAGACCGCGATGGCCGCGACCGGGCCACCCGAGCTCATCGCGCGACCGAGTTCGGCCTTGAGCTGGCCGCCGAGTTGCTGAGCCAGCTGGCGGCCCTCTTCGATCCAGGCAGGGGCGGTAGCCGCCGCATCCGCGGCGCAGACCAGTGCCGGGCTCGACACCCCCAGCAGCAGCCATGCAGCAAGGAATCGCTTCATCTCCGACCCTCCTCGGGAGTCATCAGTGTATGCAGGCAGGTTTCACAATCGAGTCCGGTCGCGAACAGATGCAGGACCGATTGTTCGACAGCTGCATATAATACGTCGAATCACGCCATTGGCCTCGAACGCGCGCTCGGGTAGATTGCGCGCCCCGCCGGAGCAGACCAGACACGATGGGACGCATTTTCGAAGTCCGCAAGCACACGATGTTCGCCCGCTGGAACCGGATGGCGAAGCAGTTTGCCCGGATCGGCAAAGAAATCACGATCGCGATCAAGAGCGGCGGACCCGACCCGGCCTCCAATCCTGCGCTGCGTCGCGTCATCCAGAATGCGCGTGCGGTCAACATGCCGAAAGACAAGGTCGAGGCCGCCATCAAGCGGGCTTCGGGCCGGGACGCCGCCAACTTCGAAGAGATCATGTACGAAGGCTACGGCCCGCACGGCGTCGCCATCCTGGTCGAGTGCGCGACGGACAACCCGACACGGACCGTCGCGAGCGTCCGCAACGCGTTCAGCAAGAACGGTGGCAACCTGGCGACCACGGGCAGCGTCGCGTTCCAGTTCAAGCACATGGGTGTCTTCCGACTCAGCCCCGAGGGCATCGACCAGGACGACCTCGAGCTCTACCTGATCGATCACGGCCTCGAGGAATTCGGCGAGAGCACGGGCGAGAAGGACGAACCCCAGCTGGTCGCGCGCTGCCTGTTCGAGGACTTCGGTACGCTGCAGAAGGCGCTCGAGGACCGCGGCATCACACCGATCTCGGCCGAGCAGGAATACATCTGCCAGGCGCCGACCGAGCTCCCCGAGGAGCAGGCCACCGAGGTGCTCGAGCTGATCGACAAGCTCGAGCAGGACGAGGACGTGCAGAAGGTCTATCACACGCTGGCGTGAAGCGGCCAGCCGCATCAATGCCAGCCCGCCGCCGTAAACTCGAACACACCCGGGTTCAACGGGTCGCTTCGCTGCCAGATCACGCGGGCCTGGGTCACGGTGAGGAGCCAGCCCTGCTGTTCGGTCGGCAGCCTGCTTGAGAAAGCGGCGGCATCGAGCACGGCCGTGCAACTCCCGCGGCGCGAGTCCCGCACGGACTCGTAGACGATCAGCGGCACCGCAGCCTCGCGCGCCACGCGCGCCAGCGCCTGGCACGGCGCGTAGTCCGAGCGATGCGTCCACTCTGCGTGGTCACGATCGAAGGGCGCGGCGCGCAGATCGATGGCCGGGCCGGCCACCGGCGCCCTGAACACGGTCTGAGGACGGGGCGGCATCGAGGCGATGGCGGGTGTGTCCCGCAGGTGCCGCCAGCGCCAGTAACCCACCTCGGCACAGGCCGTGCGCAGCTGTTCCGCTCCGTAGAAGACCCCCGCATCGTTCGGTCCGCGGAAGCGTGAACCGCCGGGCGGCGGCGCGTAGCGGAACGGTGTGAACAGCAGCCAGTGCAACCCCAGTCGAGCGACCTCGCGGGGCACAGGGGGTTTCGACGTTTCGATGAGACGCTCGAGCACGGCCTGCTCGGCGACCGAATCCACCAGTGCCATCGTCGATGCGACGTGCTGCGCCTCGACGGCGCGCCAGAGGTCGAGCGCCGCCGGGCGGGCCTCAGACCCGACCGCGAGCGTGGTCCAGGTAGTCAACGACCCGGACCAGGCCGGCGGCACTCTGGATCAGCTCGAGCGGCGCCGCACCGAGTGCGGTGTTGTAGCCCGACAGCCATGCGCGCGCCGTCCCCTCGTGACCCCACAGCGCATCGAGGGACCGGAAGAGCCGGACGAACAGGAGGCCGAGTTCCCATTCCTTCGATCGTGCAGCGGATAGCCGGTACCTGCCCGCAAAGAGCCGCGAGGCCGTCGGCGCCGAGAGGCCGAGGATGGTGCCCAGCTGTCGCTGCGTCAGGCCGAGCAGGGACGCCGCCCGGGTGACGGCCTTGGTCAGGACCGAGGACTCATCCGGGCTGGGCGAGGACCGTTGAACTGTCACTGCCATGAACCAATTCTAGTTCTACAGAAACTTTCTGTCTATTTTCTTTCCAATAAATGTGGATCTTTCGTTCGGAGGTCGTAGCGCTCGTCACCGGCCCGGAACGGTGCCTCCGGCCGGACCCGCTGGCTCGCCGGGCACGGGCGCGGCGTGGTCTAAACTGCGCGCCATGCCACCGGCCCGCGACCTCTTCTCCCGCCGCAAGCACTGGGCCCACCGATTTGGCCCGGCGCCATTCCTGCCCATGTCACGGGCGGAAATGGACGAGCTCGGCTGGGATTCGTGCGACGTCATCCTCGTGACGGGCGACGCCTACGTCGATCACCCGAGCTTCGGCATGGCCATCGTCGGGCGCGTGCTCGAGGCGCAGGGCTTCCGCGTCGGCATCATCGCGCAGCCGGACTGGCAGTCCACTCAGGACTTCATGCGACTCGGCCGGCCGAACCTGTTCTTCGGCATCACCGGCGGCAACATGGATTCGATGGTGAATCGCTACACCGCGGATCGCCGCATCCGCAGCGACGACGCCTACACGCCGCACGGCGTCGCCGGCGCCCGGCCGGACCGCTGCGTGATCGTCTACTCGCAGCGCACGCGCGAAGCTTTCAAGGACGTACCGATCGTGGTCGGCGGGATCGAGGCCTCGCTGCGCCGCATCGCGCACTATGACTACTGGTCGGAGAAAGTGCGCCGCTCGGTGCTGATGGACGCGAAGGCCGACCTGCTCGTCTTCGGCAACGCCGAGCGGCAGATCTGCGAGATCGCGCACCGGCTCGCGGCGGGCACGCCCATCGACGAGATCGACGACCTGCGCGGCACGGCCTTCGCGCGCAGGCGACTGCCCGATGGCTGGACCGAGATCGACTCGACACAGATCGACACGCCGGGACCGATCAATCCGCCGGTCGATCCGTATGCGGTGGAATCGATCCCGGCTTCTGCGGGCGGACGCCGCACTGCCGCAACCGACGCGACGCCGCTACGGGCTTCCGGTTCGCTCCGGGAGGCCGTGCGCGGCATGGACGCCGCGCCCGGAGCCCCCAGGGATGGGTTCACGGCGTCCTCCCGGAGCGAACCGGAAGTCCGTGGCGACGGAGCCGCAGCGAATAGTGAATCGGTGCTCCGATTCCACCGCCGCCCGCCGAAGAACGCCGATCGCGCGACGAGCGTGATCCGCCTGCCCTCGTACGAGCAGGTCGCGAACGACCCGATCCTCTACGCACACGCGTCGCGCATCCTGCACCAGGAGTCGAACCCCGGAAACGCGCGCGCCCTGGTGCAGCGCCACGGCGACACGGACCTGTGGCTGAACCCGCCGCCCGTCCCGCTCACGACGAAGGAGATGGACGCGGTCTACGAACTGCCCTACCGGCGGGTCCCGCACCCGTTCTACGGCGACGCGAAGATTCCCGCCTACGAGATGATCCGCTTCTCGATCGCAATACAGCGCGGCTGCTTCGGCGGCTGCACGTTCTGCTCGATCACGGAGCACGAGGGCCGCATCATCCAGAGCCGCTCGGAGGACTCGATCATCCGCGAGATCGAGCAGGTGCGAGACTCGGTACCGGGCTTCACGGGTGTCGTCTCCGACCTCGGCGGCCCCACGGCCAACATGTACCGGCTCGCCTGCAAGTCGCGCGAGATCGAGGCCGCCTGCCGCAAGCCTTCGTGCGTGTACCCCGGGATCTGCCCGAACCTGAACACCGACCACGCACCGCTCATCAGGCTCTATCGCCGCGCACGCGCGCTGCCGGGCATCAAGAAGGTGCTGATCGCGTCCGGCGTGCGCTACGACCTCGCCACGGAGTCTCCCGAGTACGTCAAGGAGCTGGCGCAGCATCACGTCGGTGGCTACCTCAAGATCGCCCCCGAGGCGATCGCCGAGGGCCCGCTGTCGAAGATGATGAAGCCCGGCATCGGCACCTACGACCGCTTCAAGGCGCTGTTCGACAAGTACTCGAAGGAGGCGGGCAAGGAGCAGTACCTGATCCCGTACTTCATCGCCGCGCATCCCGGCACGACGGACGAGGACATGCTCGAGCTTGCGTTGTGGCTGAAGCGCAATGGCTTCCGCGCCGACCAGGTGCAGGCGTTCCTGCCGTCGCCCATGGCCACGGCGACGGCGATGTATCACTCGGGGAAGAATCCGCTGCACAAGGTGACGCCGGGCTCGGAAGACGTTCACGTCCCGAAGGGCATCCGGGTGCGCCGGCTGCACAAGGCATTCCTCCGCTACCACGACGCGAACAACTGGCCGCTGCTGCGCGAGGCCCTGCGCCGCATGGGACGCGCAGACCTGATCGGCAACGGCAAGCAGCATCTCGTGCCGACCTACCAGCCGATCGGCACCGGGACGTCGCACGAAGGCAGGCGCAAGGCCGCACGGCCGGCGGGCCCACAATCCGCGCAACCGTTCCGAACCCAGCACACGGGGCTGCCGCAGGTGCCCGGACGGGGCAGGCCGCGCAAGGGCCGCTGACGCCGGAGTACCGGACAATCCGATCGATGTCCGAACCGCCTGCCGGCCATCCGCGCCTGAAGCGCTTCCTGCTCGAGGCGCTCGTCGTCGTCCTGGTCGTGGCCGGCCTGCAGGCCTGGCGCGCACGCGGCCTGTTGCCCGCCGACGAACGAACCTTCGCGCCCACCTTCGAGCTTCCAGATCTCAAAGGGCGGCCATGGAGCACGACGGAGCTCGCAGGCAAGCCGGCGGTCATCTATTTCTTCGCCCCATGGTGCGGCGTCTGCGCGGCGAGTTCGCCGCAATTGCGCTGGTTCCACCGCTGGCGGGGCGACGAGGTGCAGGTCCTGCTGGTCGGGCTCGACTGGTCGACGACCGACGAACTCCGGGAGTACGCAGTCAGGCACCAGCTGAAGATGCCGGTGCTCGCCGGCAGCCCGGCCACTGGCGCTGCCTACCGCATCCAGGGCTATCCGACGTACTACGTGATCGACGAACGCGGCCGCATCGCGCGCCGCGACGTCGGACTCTCGACCATCGCCGGCCTCTGGCTCAGGACGCTCGGGCTCTGATCCGGGCTAGGACGTCCCGTGCTCGTCGTGCCACAGCATGACGATCAGGGAATGCACGGCGTCGAAGGCGTAGTCGTAGGCGTGCGTCCAATGGCTTTCGCGCGGTCCCGCCACGTTGAGGCGCTCGATGTCGTGGGCCTCGATGAACTGCATCGCATCGATGGCCGCCATGGTCGGGCTCGAAGTGTCGGCGTCCACCATCCGCACGGGCTTGCCCAGTTCCCGGCAGATCTCGAGCGTGAGCAGCGTGCCCTCGCTGAGGGGACCCCGATGCAGGATCAGCGTTCCATCCGACTCCGCAATGTTCCGTCGCGTGCGCTCCGCATAGCCACCTTCGGTCTCGTGGAGGGGATATCGCGACGGAATCGGGCCATCCTCGGCGGATCGACCCCGCGGACACCACCCGCCGCACGGATTTCCCAGCTCGAGTGCGGCGTCGAGGGCACCACGGTCGACCCCCGCCTGCCCCCCGGAAAAAATCGTCAGTGCCCGGATCATGGCGTTGCTCCTCTGCACGGCGACGACTGGCGAGCCGCGGAAGCCGCGCCGCGCGCGCCCTCCGTGACAGCTCGTACGACATAATCAGTCTGCACCGGTTGGGAACGCCAGATATACGTATTGACCGCGAGGCCGCTCTCAGACCCGCAGACTGATTCGTCCCTGCGGCCAGCATCGCGATTCCGTCACGCCGACAGCCGGGAACCGGTCGCCGGGGCCGCGTCGGCTCAGCCGATCGACTGCATCTCGCCGGCCGTCAGGCGCACGGCGGCAGCGGCGACGTTCTCCTCGAGGTGACTCACGCTGGAAGTGCCCGGGATCGGCAGGATGGCCGGCGAACGCGCCAGCAGCCAGGCGAGGGCTGCCTGCGGAAAGCTGAGGCCGCGTCCGGCGGCCCACGCCTCGAGCCTCGTCCTCGACGCGGCATTGGAATCTCGAGGACTCTGCGAAAGCGGCGACCACGGGATGAAGGCGATGCCGTCCCGCTCGCACACGGCGAGCACCGGGTCCGATGACCGGTCGGAGACGTTGTAGCGGTTCTGCACGGAGACCACGTCGACGATCGCGCGGGCGCGCGCGAGCTCGTCCGCCTCGAAGTTCGACACGCCGACGTGCCGGATCTTGCCTTCCTTCTGCAGCTTTGCGAGTCTCGCCGATCGAGTCCTCGAACGGGACGGCCGGATCGATGGCATGCAACTGGTAGAGATCGATGCGATCGACCCGGAGTCGCTCCAGGCTCGCCTCGCAGGCCGCCCGCAGATGACCCGGGCGTCCGTCGCGCTCCCAGCGATCCTGCGCGGGACGGACGATGCCCCCCTTGGTCGCGACCACGAGTCCCGCCGGGTAGGGATGCAGTGCCGCAGCGATCAGTCGCTCGTTGGTCTCGGGCCCATAGGCGTCGGCCGTGTCGATGAAGTTCACGCCGAGGTCGATCGCCCGGTGCAGAACGCGCCGGGCCGCGTCCACATCCGGTGGATCGCCCCAGATGCCGGCGCCCGACAGACGCATTGCACCGTAGCCGAGCCGGTTGACCTTCATGTCCTGGCCGAGGGTGAGTTCACTCGTGGGCATGGCGCACCTCCTTCGCGATCACGCTTGATCCTACCGCGTTTGACGTAATGGCCCGGAGACGCGTGACCGTCGTCACGCATTGCCGGTTCTGCATCACCGGCGTGGTTGCGCGAGCGTAGCGTCTCATCCAGCGCGGGGCGTCACGTGCCCCGCAGGGAACGAGGAGAACCGCATGAACGTCACGACCATCGTTGGGTCAGCGATCTCGCCACAGGCGCTCTCGCCGCGCGCCCGCCGGATCCTCGCGCGGGCGCTCCTGGTCCTGATCATCGCGCTGCCCTGCATTGCGCTCGCGACCCCGCCGTCGTGGGCACCGGCGCACGGTTGGCGCTCGAAGAACGACCCGACCTACGCCGGGTACAGCGGTCGCAGCTGGGAGCGCGACTACGGCGTGCGCTCCGGGCATTGCGACCGCGCCGAGATCGGCGCCGTGCTTGGCGGCGTCGCAGGTGGGATCATCGGCTCCGAAGTCGCCGGCGGCGAAAGTCGTGGCGTCGCCATCGTGGTCGGCACCGTGGTGGGCGCGGCCATCGGCGCAGAGGTCGGACGCCGCCTGGACAAGGCCGATCGCTCCTGCGTGGGCCACAGCCTCGAACTGGCCATGCCCGGCCAGACCGTCACGTGGACCAACCGCAACACCGCGATTTCCTACAAGCTCACGCCGGCCCGTGACGAGGAATCGACGGACGGCTGCCGGAAGTTCCGTCTGACCGCGACGGACAGGTTCGGGCTGAGCGAAGGCCGCGGCGTCGCGTGCCCGGGCACGGACGGGCGCTGGACGCTCGCGCCCGAGACGAGACTCGGCCGCCGCTAAGGGCAGGGATAGGCGGCCTGCAGGCCCTCGAAGAAGACCTCGCCGATCGGTCGCTTCAGGTCGTCGGGGTTCTTCTCGAGGTAGGCCAGGACGGCCTTGACGTGGTCGGCCGCGTTGCTCGACGCCGGACTGCAGATGCCCATCAGCCTCGCGGGATCCTGTGTCTGGAAGAGCTTGAAGACCTCGTCTGCATCGAGCTTGTACTTCACGGCGATGCGCGAGCCGAAACTGAGCGCCCCGATCTGGCTGCCGATCTGCAGGCCATTGAGCAGGCCCTTGGTGACGCCCAGGCAATAGGTGACGTCGAGGTCGCTCGCTGCGGCGTTGCCGTCGACTGCCTCGAGATACGTCTGGCAGTAGCTGCGCCACTCACTGGCGGGCGACGAGATGTCCTGGGCACTGGCCGTGGCCATTCCGAACAGTGCCGCGAAGAAGACCAGCGCACGAATCACTGTTCCGTCCTCCAGTCGCATTCCGCGTGGCCATTCTGCGCGTTTCCGGCCGCGAGAGCAGGAGTACGACCCCGATCCACAGCTAAGAGACCCGCGCCCGGCGAACGTCCGCGAACAGCCTGAGCGACGACTCCCGGCCGAACGCATCGTCGATGTCGGTCGTCACCTTGCGCTGCCAGTTCGCGTGCTCGTGGCTGGTGCCCGGCACGTTGACGGGATCGGTCATGGCGATGAGGTCCTCGAACTGCAGCACCACGAGCGCCGCGGCGCTCCGGGCCAGATAGAGATGGATGTCGTGCGCGAGCTGCTCCGAGTAGCCATGCTCGGCGGCACCGCTCGATTCGGGGTGCAGACCGACGGAGTCCAGGGCCGCGAGCAACTGGGCTCGGTCGCGGACACGCTCGTCGAACACGCGCTGGCGAATCTCCTCACCGGGATAGAGGTGCAGCCGATCCCTCAGTTCGAGGTCGCCGCCCGCCCAGTATCCGCGCAGCGTTGGCAGGTCGTGGGTCGTGACCGTTGCAATCGCGCGGCGCATGTACTCTTCGGGCCGGCGGAAGCGTCCGTCGGCGTGCTTCTCGAACAGCAGCACCTTGTAGGAGTAGACGGCGAACTCCGCCATCGCATGGCGCATCTCGTCGGGCACCGTGCCGAGATCCTCGCCGACCACCAGGCACCGGTGTCGCTCGCTCTCCAGCGCCAGCACCGACATCAGGTCGTCCAGCGGATAGTGGACGTAGCCGCCCTCGGTGGCGCCGAGACCGCGGGGCACCCACCACTGGCGGAACAGGGCCATCACGTGATCGAGCCGCAGCGCGCCGAAGTGGCGCATGTTCGCGGCAATGAGGTTGCGGAATGGGCGGTACCTCTCCGCGATGAGCGCGTGCGGATCCTGCGGCGGAATGCCCCAGTCCTGGCCCTTGAGCGCCAGAGCATCGGGCGGAGCGCCGACCCCGGCGCCATTGCGGTACACACGCTGGTCGGACCAGGTTTCCGAACCGCTGGGATTCACGCCGACCGCATAGTCGCCGTAGAGCCCGATGCGCATGCCGAGTTCCCGCGCCAGCCTTTGCGCCGCTGCCAGTTGCTCGTCGGCGACCCACTGCAGCCAGCAATGGAATTCGACGGACTCGCGATGCTGCGTTTCGAACTCCCGGACCCCCGGATGGGCCGGATCGCGCAGTTCCGGTGGCCACGTCGGCCATCCCCAGTAGCGCCCGGGATCCTGCGGGCGAACGTGCTCGTCGATCGCGTCGTGCAGTGCGTGCAGGCGCAGGGGCTCGCCGCGTTCGCGCACATGCGCGGCGAAGGCGCGCGCGCGCGCGGTGTCACGGCCGAGATGCTCGCGCCGGAAGTGCTCGAACAGTCGCCTCAGGAGCGGCAGCTTCGCCTGCGAGACGCCGTAGTAGTCCACGTTCGCGGTCGAGCGCAGCCGGACCAGCTCCTGCTGGAAGTCCGCTGCTTCCACGGCGGCGCGCACGTCGGCGCACTCGGCATAGTCCGGGACGTCCGGCACCGAAACATAGAGCACGTTGAGAAAGTGCCGTGTCGAGGGACTGTACGGGCTGAAGTGCCCCGGGTTCGCCGGGAACAGCGCGTGCAGCGGGTTGAGGCCGATGAACGCTGCCTCCTGCGCGGCCCCCAGGCGCACCACGGACTCGAGGTCCCTGAAATCGCCGATGCCCCAGTTTTCGGGCGAGCGCAGCGTATAGAGCTGCACCGCGAGTCCCCACAAGCGTTTGCCTTCGGCAAGTTCGGCCGGCTCGTGGCAACGTGCCGGAGCAACGATGAGTGCGCATGCGGCGGGTTCTCCACCACCGGCCCGGACCCGGAGCACATGCTGTCCGATCGGCAGGTCCTCGGGCAGGATGAGCATCCGCCGCGTGAGCCAGCGGCCGTCCAGTTCGCGACGCTCGACCTCCCCGAGTTCGCTGGCCTGTGCGCGACCCTCGCGAAAACCGCCGCCGTCCAGTGCGACGCGCCATTCGAGCGGCTGCTCCAGGGCGTCGGCGGGGAGCGCAACGATGACGACGCCTCGACCCGGCCGCAATACGCTCACTGCCGGCAGCAGCGACCGCCAGCGCTCCGCATCGAGCTGCTCGATCTCGTGCTGGACGGCGTCTGCGTCCGTGACGTTGCAGCCCATGGACGCAAGGATCGCCTTCTTGGTCGAGGCGCCGATCGTGCGCAGCTCGCCCCGGTAGTCGTGATAGGCGTCGCCGATGCCGCGGCTGCGGGCGAGCTTGTCCAGCAACGGATCGAGCATGTTCAGAGGTCCGTCAGAATCTTGCGGCGCAGATCGTCGTATTCCGCCTGGGTGATCAGGCCTTCCCCCAGCAGTTCGTTGAGGGTCCGCAGGCGGGCCGGGACCGTGCGGCGCTCCGGGGGCGACGGCGACCCCTCGGTACCGGCCGGTCCCACGCCGCCGCGGCTCCCGGTTTCGTCGATCCTGGCTGCCTGCTCGACGGTCAGGGCCGTCCCGGTCGCGGCCAGGGCCACATTGCCATCCGGCGCGACGCCGGGCACCGCGGCGAGGCGGCCCGCGACCATGTCGTAGTCGCCGAGCGCGTTGACCTGGGCGTCAGGATCCTGCGCGAGCAGGTCCACGACCGGTGGTGTCCCCTCGTCGACGTCCGAGCGGATACCCCACTGCGACCAGCGAATGCCCCGGCCAACGCTCATCGTCATCATCGCCGGCTGCGATTGTGGCAGGAGACCGAGCCGGCCAGTCTGCTCGAGATCCGCACCTGTCACGATCGCCGTGTAACCCCAGCTGCGGCCCGGCGTATCACCGAGAAACTCCGTCGGTACCAGGAACTCCACCTTGCGTCCGGAGACCCGCACCCTGGTCGGGAAGAAGTACTGGTCCGTCACGCGGGTTTCGGACTGGCGCTGGAGCTCGCGGAGTTCCTCCTTGGAAACCTTGCCCTGCCGGGCACGCAGTTCCGTTTCGAATTCCGTGTCGAAGAACATCTGCAGCATCGTGCGCGCAATGTCCGGGCGCGGTGTCAGCACGATGCATTTCTCCCACGCGAAGCTCCGATCCACCGTCACGCCCCTGCCCGGAACCGTATCTACACGTCCGACGCCCGAGACTCGATCGGTGTCGACGTAGATGTCGAGATTGAAGGTGTAGAAGCCGTTGCGCGCGAGCTGCTCCATCGGCGTCTGTCCGATTTCCGTGACTTTTCCGACCGGACTGCGGATGGACTGCGCCATTTCGGCGATGAACCAGATCCCGTCCGATCGCTGCTCCGCGGACAACCGGACCAGGTCGAGGTCGCCCGGCTGCAGGTCGTCACGATTCGGGTAGATGAGCACGCCGGCGCCGTTGTCGTCGCCCTTGACGTCCTCCAGCGCGAAGAGCGTCTCTGCGCGCGGGACCGTCGAAAAGAGCACGAGGGCCGCGACGAACAGGCTCCGTGTCAGCGCACTAGTCAATGGTTGCTGCCTTGCCCTCGAAAAGTCGGGGCGGTCACGCTTGCGCGCGGCCGCCCCGGTTCAGAACGACTGCCGTCTCAGAAGCCGACCTTCATCCAGATCTTCATCCGGTACTGGCCGATGTCGTATGCATTCGTCGAAATGTTGCCGAGCGCCGTCGCGAAGGAATCGACGCCCGGTGCGGGCAGCAGTTTGACACGCTTGCCGTTCAAGTCGGTATAGAACTCAGGATCGTACTCGCCCCAGAAATAGTCGAAGGTACCGCCGAAGTTCACGCCGGCGAGGAAATAGGTGAATTCGAGCCCGACGCGGTTCTTGACGTGCTCACCAGTCAGGTACTCCGTGTAGCTTCCGGGCGCGCCCTCGAACCCCAGCCCGACGGGCGCCACGTCGATGGTGCCGTCGATCAACTCCACCTGCTGCCACTCGTAGATCAGCCGGGAGTAGAGGTCGGGCGTCAACTGGTAGCCGGCACTGAACGCGATGGTGTCGTAGTCCGCACGACGGTCGTCGCAACTCAGGCATCCCCCCAAACCGACATTGGGAATCCAGTCCGGATTCAGGCCGGCGCCCGCTGCGATCGGGTAGCCATCGTAGGCGTCCGTCAGGAACCTGGACTTGGTGACGCGGTCATCCTCGTCGGAGACGTACTTGTAGCGGGCCATCAGGTCCACGCCGTTGCCGAGATCGAGCGTGTACTTGGCCTTGATCGCGAAGATCTCCAGTTGGCGATCCTGATAGGGCGCGTACGGGGAGCGCCAGTCGCCGCCGAGGCCCCAGGCGTGCGTGCCCTCGTTACGTGGATACATGCAACCGACGTCCTTGTCCTGGCCACCGCATGCCTGCCAGTTGGTGTTGAAATCGACGTAGCTGTACTCGCCGGAGAACTCCCAGTCGCCGAACATGAACTTCGGCACCAGGGTGACGCCCTTCCAGCCGATGACCGAGTGCACGTACGATTCGTCGAAGTCCGCGAAGTCGTTGTCAGGCATCAGCGAGACGACCTGCTGCACCTCGCCGTTCCAGCCACCGTAGCCGACGCCGAATGATCCGGGCGCCGTGCGGCTGCCCGTGTTGTAGTCCGGCAGTCCCCACTGCCAGGAACCCTCGGGGCCCTCCGTGATCAGCACGTCGGCCTCTCGACGCGCGGCGGTGAGCGACTGGTAGTCGGACCCGATGTCGAAGAACTGTACGCTGAGCGACAGGCCATCAATGAACAGCCGGTTGAAGTCGAGGTTGATCGTCCAGGCATCGTCGCTCGCGTCTTCCTTGAGCAGCGGACTGAACCGACAACTTTCGAGGCTGTTGGAATCGCAGACGCCGTCTTCGACGTTCAGGTTGCTGTGATAGTAAGAACCGCGGATGTCGACGAAGCCAAGCCCCGAGTACTGGCCCTTGACGCCGACCACCGCGTTGTCGAAACGAGTCGTGGTGCCGAACCCGTTGAACGGGTTGGCATCGTCCTCGTCGACTTCCTTGTCGCGCGCGTACATGCCGATCAGGGCCGCATTCCAGTCCGGGCTCGGCGAATACTTGACCTGTCCGACGTAGTTCGCGTCGTTGGCCACCAGGTCGCCGGTGTTGAAGCCGACCCCCTGGAAATAGCTCGCCAGCGATATCCGGGCGACGTCCCAGGTCAGCTGTCGGTTCAGCGCCGAACCCTGGAACAGAAAGCCGCCCGCGTTATCGCGATCGATGTAGCGGTACTTGCCCTGGGTCCAGGGATCGAACATGCCGAAATCGGAGTTGCCGATGGTGACGGAATCGACCCAGTCGTAGCCCGGGGTCAGGCGCACCCAGGCCCCGCGCAGCTTGAAGTACTGGTTGGTGCGGGGGTCCTGCTCGGCCGGGCCGAAGCCGCCAAAGTTCGACCAGTAGTTGCCGTAGAACCGGCTGTGGATGCGTGCGCCGATCTCGACCTGCTTGGACACCTGCGAGTTCATCATGAGCTCGAGTTCCATGCCCTGGCCCTGGTCGCCGCCAGCGAATCCGGGCGTCGACTCGGCGTTGTTGAACAGACCACCCTCGTAGCGGCGATTGCCGTCGAGGAACTTGCCGTAGACGCTGCCGAACCACTTGATCTGTCCGTACTCGGTCTGCTGGGCCTCGCTCGACTGGGACGCCAGCCCCAGTGTCGCCACGACCGTCGCCGCAAGGGTCACGTTGCGAAAGTTCATTATTGATCCCCTCTGAACCGGTCTGCCGCGGAAGCCCTGCTACTTGCGGACGACGGAAAGCGTCGCCTTCTTGACGGAACTACCGTCGGCCCCGCACTCGTACGCCAGCATGTCGTACTGCGCCTGCGCCTCCTCGGGCTTGCCCTCGCCCTTGCCCGCGAGGATGTCCATGACGTGCGGGTCGCAGTCCGTGTCGTTGCCGCCGCCGAAGCGGTGCTGGCCCTCGTATTCATTGACCTTGCGGGTCAGGAAGTCCGTCTTGTCCGGAAAGCCCTCGTTCGACTGAACCACCACCTGGTACCCCCATGTCGAGGGGTCGCCGCCACCGAGATCGTCGATCTTCACCTTCCCGGAGATCGTCTTGCCCGATCCCACGGTGCGACGCGGCACGACGATGTCGGCCGCCAGGTCGCCACCCTTCGCCTTGATCTCGGCATTGACGCGTGAAGCCGGCTGCGGCGAGAGCACCACCACCTTTTCCCAGGCACTGTCGGGCGCGAAAACGACGTTCGTGCCTGGCAACCCCGCCGTGTGGCCGCTGCCGGCCACGCCGTCCTTGTCGATGTAGATGAATACCATCTGCGTGGCGAAGCCGACGCCCATGCCCCACGGATCGGCGAGGCGCTGATTCACCGTGACCTTGAAGTCGGGATTGTCACCGCCTGTCACCTCGAACTCGACGAGATCGAAGGAACCGGGCAGGTACACGGCGTCGGTCGGATAGACATAGGTCCCCGGGCCCCTTGTCGTCGCCGGTGGAATCCATGAACTTGACGTCTTCCGCGCGTGCCGCTCCCGCCAGCGCAATCCCCACCGCGAGCGCACAGATCGAAATGCGAGCCTGATTGTTCATGAGCGTCATCCCTCCGGTCTATCCGTTTGCAACGCCCCCGCGGGGGTGGCCGATCGTCATCCCTTGACGCCACCGGCCGTGAGGCCGGAGACGAGGTATTTCTGCAGGAACAGGAACAGCACGACGACCGGCAGCGACACGATGATCGATCCGGCCGCGAAGTATCCCCATTGCGAGGTGAACCCTCCGACGAAAAACTTGAGCCCCACCGGCGCCGTGTACTTTGCTTCTTCCTCGAGGAAGGTCGCCGCAAGAATGAACTCGTTCCAGCCGGTCATGAACGAGAACAGCGCGGTGACCGCCACGGCCGGCTTTGCCAGGGGCAGGATGATCCTGAAGAAGATCGTCTGCCGAGAGGCGCCGTCCATGATGGCCGATTCCTCGATCTCCATCGGGATCGTATCGAAGTATCCCTTCAGCATCCATACGCAGAAGGGGATGGCCGTGACCGAGTAGACCAGGACCAGCCCGATGAACGAGTTGCCGAGCTTCAGCCAGCTGACGATGATGATGTACAGGGGCACGAGCAGCAGGGTCCCGGGGAACATCTGGGACACCAGGAAAGACATCATCCCGGCCCGCCGACCCGGGAAGCGGAACCTCGAGAATGCGTATGCTGCAGTGCACGCAAGAAAGACGCCCACGACGGTCGTGGCGGCGGCGACGATCGCGCTGTTGAGAATCCATTGCAGGAACGGCTGTTCCGTCAGCACGTCCACGAAGTTCTTGAGCGAGAGGGTGCCGGGCCAGGGCACGATGGCCCGCGCGCGGTCCATGAAACCGGGATCCGGGGGCACGTCGGCGAAGGCGAGGTTCTGGGTGCCCGAGAACGCCACGCTGATGACCCACAGGACGGGGTAGATGGCGACGAGCGTGAACAGGACCAGGAACACGTGCAGCAGCACGTGCGAGCGGTCCGCCTTGCCTGCCCAGCTGCCTTTCACGTGTGCACCGCCTCAGTGGCCCGGGTCATCCGCGTCTGGAACACCCCGTACACCAGCAGGATCAGGAAGATCACGGTCGAGTAGGCCGCGGAGTAGGCGTAGCGGTATTCCTCGAAAGCGATCTTGTAGGCCTTGGTGATCAGGATCTCGTTGGCGCCGGCGGGCTCGCCGCCCGAGACGAGGTAGATCACGTTGAACATGTTGAAGGTCCACACCACCGACAGGATCACCGCCGGCACGAGCGTGGGCTTGAGGAGCGGCAGGGTGATGCTCCAGAACTGCTGGCGTCGCGTCGCGCCCTCGACGGTGGCGGCCTCGTACATGTCGGCCGAGATCGACTGCAGGCCGCCGAGGATCACCACCATCATGAACGGGAAGGACAGCCAGCCGTTGGTGGCGAGCCCGGTCATGAAGGACGAGAACACGCCGTCGAACCAGGCCACCGGCTCGCCGCCGAGCATCTGGATGCCCTGGTTGATGGCCCCGAACTGCTGGTGGAACAGCGCCTTCCAGATGAGTGCCGTGATGTAGTTCGGGATGGCCCAGGGCAGGATCAGCAGCACCCGGTAGATCGGCTTGAAGCGCAGCCCGGGCGTATTGAGCGTGAGCGCCAGGATCATGCCGAGCGTCACGCCCACGGCGACGTTCGAGACGGTCCAGCAGATGGTGATGAACAGGGTCCAGTAGAAGTTCTGGTAGTTGATCACCCAGCCTGCGGCGGTGCGCCGGGCGACGTCGAAATCGCCGATGATGTCGGCGTAGTTCTGCAGCCCGACCCAGAGTTCCGTGAGCGGCTGGTTGGTGTTGAAGATCGTCTGGCCGGTGAACGACAGCGTGATGCCATAGGCGAACGGGAAGAAGACGAGGACCAGCATGCCGACCATCGCCGGCGTCACGTAGAAATAGGCGTAGCGGTATTCGCTCAGCGTCTCCTGCAGCTTGCGCGCAACCCCGAGGGCAAAGAACGCCAGGATCACGGCCCCCAGCGCCCAGTTGCCCCACAGCGCACGGGCAAACGGCGCCTTCAGGTTCGCAAGGGCGGCCTGCGTCGCCGCCGTGTCGACGGCCCCGTCCGCCATGAGCAGACCCCGCGGCCGCTGGAACTCGTCCACATCCCAGGGATTCGGCTCGCCGGCTGCCGTGGCCTGGACCGCCGCCTCGCCGGTCACCCGCGCGCGCAGGTCCCCGTAGGCATCTGCCACTGCCGCCTGGCCGGCCATTGCCACGTCCTCCAGTCCCGCCAGGGCACGGCTGGCATAGACGTACCAGGCCGCCGAGAAGAGGACGAGCGCAGCCACGAACAGCACCCACCGCGCGGCACCCGATGCGACGCCGCCCGCCCGGTTGAGCCTCAGGGCCGCCAGCCACAGCATCGCCAGCGGCAGCACGATTACCAGCAGCAGCGGCAGCGGTGCGCGGGCAGGTGGAACGGTCTCGAGCGGGCGTTCGTGCTGAACGAAGCCCGCGATCGCGCCGTCGGCCAGGTAAGGCACGGTCACGCGGATGCGACCCTGCCCGGGACGGCTCACGTCGATCTGGGGCTTGCGGAACACACCCTCGGCGGCGTTGGTATCCGCAGCCGCCCGAAGCTCCTGGCCCAGGTCGTACAGCCATTTCTCGTCGCGCGTCAGTCGCCTCGGGAGCTCGTTGGCGCGCTCGGGGGCATACGTCGACGCGAGCAGCCGCGCACCCCCGAGCCGCACGACACGGATCTGGTCGTCGTACGGGGACCGGTCCACCCAGTCGAGCAGCGACTGCTGCAGCGACGCGGTGTCATCGGGATCCATGGCCAGCCTGCCGGCCACGAAGTCCGCCAGCGCCGACCCCTCGAGGATCGCGATCCGTGACCGCTCGTCCGCGACGAGACTTCCGGTCGCCTGCCGGTAGAACCAGTTGCCGAGCAGCGCCGCCACGAGCAGGGCCAGCAGCAGGCCGAGCGCGGCCGGCTGCAGCAGGAAGCGCAGCGTGCGGCGCGCGGGCGTGTCGGCTGCCCGGCTTTGCGTCGCGCGATAGTGCGCCAGCTCGCTCACGTGTACCTGCCGTGTTCCTTCCCGTTCAACGGCCCTTGCGCAGTTTCGAGATGCTGTCCGTGACGCTCGCCTGTGCCTCCTTCAAGGCCACCTCGGGCGTCGCCGACCCCTTCACGATCTTGTTCATCGCCGTCGTCACGGGGGACCACATCAAGGTCATCTCGGCGTAGTTCGGCATCGGCACGGCGGTGTCGAGCTGCTTGCGGAATCCCTGCAGCGTCGGGTTCTTCGCGACGCGCGGATCCGCGTAGGCGGCCTTGTTGGTCGGCAGCTGCCCACCCTCGAGCGCGAGCACCAGCGCCGCCTCGGTGGTCACGAGATACTCGGCGAACGCGTAGGCCGCGTCCTTGTGCTTCGAGCCGGCGGAAACGTACACCCCTTCGACGGTGAGCCAGGGCCGCATCGGCTTGCCGCCCGCCTCGTCCACGGTCGGCAGCGGGGCAATCGCGTACTTGACCTTGTCCTGGACCTCCCCCAGGAACCAGGGCCCGGAGAACACGATGGCCGCCTTGCCTTCGTTGAACAGGCTCGCGATCAGCGTCGAGGAGGGGTCGGCCGGCAGGATGCCGTCTTCCTTGTACCACTTGAGCATGGTCTTCACGGCCGACACGTTCTGCGGCGAGTCGATCACGGGCTTCGGCCCCGGCGCGAACACCTGCCCGCCGAAGGCGTTCATCAAGGCCGCGTGGAAGAAGAAATTGGAGTACTCGTAGGCGAGACCAAAGCGCCCTGACGGCACGTTGGTGAGGCCCTTCGCCACCTTGATGAGCTCGCCCGTGGTCTTCGGCGGGGTCTTCACCATCGCCGTGTTGTAGATCATGGCGATGCTCTTGTAGTTGAGAGGCAGGCCATAGATCGTGTCGCGATAGGTCATCGCCGGCATCATTCCCGGCACGAGCTGCGAGACGACCTTGTCGTCGACGAAGAAATCGATCGGCTCGATCGTCTCCCCGGCTTCGACCCAGCCGCCGAGGCGGTCCTGCGCGAAGATGAAGACGTCGGGACCCTTGCCGCGCGGGACGGAGGCGGTGATCTTGTCGGCGTACGCGTCGTAGGGCACGGCAAGCGTCCTGACGGCGACGTCCGTCTGCCTCGCGTTGTACATCCCGACGACCTTCTCGAAGGCTGCCTTCTCGTCACCGCGGTAAGCATGCCAGACCGTGAGGTCCGTGGCGGCCCGCGCGCTCGCTCCCGCGAGCAATCCGCTTGCCAGCGCCGCCGCGAACACCGTGCCGATCAATCCGTACTTGGTCCCGCTCATTTGACTGACTCCAGATGCACCGCCGCGGCACTCAGCCGGGCAGGCGTTGCTCCGTCTGTGGATCGAAGAGGTGGATGGCGTCGCAATCCATTGCCAGCTCGATCTGCTCGCCGAATCCGGGAATGCGGTGCGCGCCGAGCTTGGCGATGATCATGTCGTCGCCGCAGCGGAAGTGGACGATCACCTCGTGGCCGATGGTCTCGACGATCTCGATCGTGCCGCCGAGCGGCGCCGTCGCCTTCCAGGCATGGGCCTCGGCCTCGCCGACGTGCTCCGGTCGCACGCCCATGAGGACGTCGCGCCCGGCCAGCGGCCGCAGGCCGGCGCGCCATCTATCCGGCACCGGGACCGCGAAGCCGCTCGCCTGCAGCCCGCTCGCGTCGTCGTTCACCTTTGCGTGCACCATGTTCATGTTCGGCGTACCGATGAACTTGGCCACGAACACGTTCTGCGGCTTGTCGTAGAGCTCGAGTGGCGTGCCGACCTGCTTGAGGTTGGACTTGCGGTCCTTGCCCATGGGCGCCAGCACCGCGATCCGGTGCCCGAGCGTCATCGCCTCGACCTGGTCGTGCGTCACGTAGACGGTGGTCGTCTTCAGGCGATGCTGCAGCTTCGAGATCTCGGCCCGCATCTGCACGCGCAACTCGGCGTCGAGATTCGACAGGGGCTCGTCGAAGAGGAAGACGGCCGGCTTGCGCACGATGGCGCGGCCGAGCGCGACCCGCTGCCGCTGCCCGCCCGACAGCGCCTTCGGCTTGCGATCGAGGAGCGGCTTCAGATCCGAGGATGCCGGCCGCCTCGTCCACCAGCTTCTCGATCTCCGCCTCGGGCATCTTGCGGATGCGCAGGCCGAAGGCGATGTTCTCCCGCACCGTCATGTGCGGGTAGAGCGCGTAGCTCTGGAACACCATCGCCACGTCGCGGTCCTTCGGGTGCACGTCGTTGACGACACGGTCGCCGATGACCAGCGTGCCCTCGCTGGGTTCCTCGAGCCCCGCGATCATCCGCAACGCCGTCGACTTGCCACAGCCCGAGGGCCCGACGAACACCATGAACTCATGGTCCTTGATCTCGAGGTCGAGCTGCTCGATGACGCTGACGTCGCCGAAGCGCTTTGCGATTCCCTGGAATGCTATTCGGGCCATGTTCTCAGGTGCCGGTTCCTGGTTTGTCGGTAGTTGAAACGAACACGCGCGCCTGGCGCGGTGGTACGGTCACGGCGAGCTTGCCGGCGTCGATCGGCGCGGCGGCCCCCGTGATCGCCTCGATGGCCGCGCCACCCCAGGCGGCCGGCGCGTCGACTGCCGCACTCGCCTGCTGGCCGCCACGGTTCACCGCGACGACGACGTGATTGCCGGTTTCGGCATCGGACCGCTCGAAGACGAGCAGGTCGCCGTCCGACGACAATCGCGTGAATTCGCCGCGCGACAGCGCCGGGTGGCTGCGTCGCAGATCGATGAGCCTGCGGTAATAGGCGCGCAGGTCCTCGTCACGCTTCACGCCCTTGCCGGGCAGTACGCCACGTGCACCCCAGGGCATGTCGTTGCGGTTGAGCGGCCACACGCTGCCCGTCCGCCCGACTTCCTCCCCGTAGTAGATCGTGGGAATGCCGAGCGAGGTCATCTGCAGCGCGACACAGAGCCGGAACGCGTCCTTGTCGCCGCCGAGGTTGTGGAGCGCCATCGGTTCGTCGTGCGAGGAGAGGTAGTGCGCGAGCTGGTAACCGTCGCGGACCTTGTGGCGCTTCTCCAGGTAGGACGCGAACGCGATGGTGCGTCCCTTGCCCTGCACGAAACTCTCGCAGCTGCCCTTGAACGTGAAGTCGAAGCCCGCATCCATCTCGTCGCTGGCGAAGTAAGCGTCCAGGACGGTCGCGGACCCACCCCAGACCTCGGCCAGCAGGAAGAAGTCCGGACTGACCCGGCGACGCGTTTCGAGACGATGGCGCTGCCAGAATTCGTGCTCGACGTGCTTCACGGTATCGAGCCGGAAACCGTCGAGTCCGGTACGCGCGGCGAGGCCGAGTTGCGCGTCGAGCAGGTAGTCCTGGACTTCGGGCAATTCGGTGCGGAAATCGGGCAGCCCCCCCACCTGGCAGCGCAGCTCGTCCGTCGCGCATTCGACCGGCTTGGTACGGAACCAGCCGGCGGTGGCCGGGCTCTCCAGGTACTTCGAGCCGTAACCGACGTGGTTGTACACGACGTCGAGCAGCACCTTGATGCCGCGTGCGTGCGCAGCCTCGACCAGCTGTTTGAGCTCGGCTTCCGTGCCGAATCGCGGGTCGACCGACTGGTAGTCGTCTGCCCAGTAGCCGTGGAACGCGCAGTGCTCGAACCAGCCTCCGGGAACGGCGACGCCAGTCGGGGCCTGCGCGGGTGGGCAGAAGTCGATCTGCCGCGCCACGGGCGTGATCCAGATCGCCGTGGCGCCGAGGTCCGCGATCTCGTCGATCTGCGCGGCCAGGCCGACGAAGTCGCCGCCGTGGAAACCGCCCGGATTCTGCCGATCGACGTTGGTGTTGTTGGCACCGGAGCCGTCGGCAAACCGGTCCAGGATCACGAAATAGAGGACGGCATCGGACCAGTCCCGCTGTGGCACGACCGTGACCGGTGCTGCCGGCGACGGGCCCGGCGGCGCACCGGCCGGCGCGCTCGCACAACCCATGATCGCAAGACATGCGACGACGCAGGACAACCCGCCAACCGCTGCCCGTGGTCGCCAGCGACCGGTCGTTCCCTGGTCTCCCTTCTTCTTGCGCATCTCCCGCGCCGACCGTGTTGTAGTTGCGCTGCGGTGGAACACCGCAACCTAACGAGCGTTGCACGGTGCAACGCAAAAAATCAACCCTGAACAAACCCTTGTCAGAACTTTTCCGGACGGGACTACCGCGCGGTCGCAGCGCGGCTGTCCGGACTCAGAAGACGGTGTAGATCAGCGACGCGAGCGCCGACTGCTGGCTCACGACGACGAGGCCCCCGAGCAGCACCAGCACCAGGATGATCGGCAACAGCCAGTACTTCTTGCGTACCCGCATGAACTGCCAGAGGTCGCGCAGGAATTCACCCATTCAGAAAGGCTCCTCGAGACGCACGTCGCGGTCCACGGGCACGTCGATGCGATAGCTGGTGACGCCAGGGTCGAACCGGTTCTCGTACTGCAGGCGGCCCAGCCGGCGCAGCACCCAGCCCACCGGTGTCAGGATGCCAAAGAACAGCGCACCGAGCAGCAGCCACGTATTTATCGTGCCGATGAGCCTGGCGACGGGCAACACCGCCCGGTAGAGCGGCAGGATCGCCGCCGGCCATGCCAGGGCGACAGTGGCCAGGACCCCACTCGCGACCAGCGGCCACGCGGGCCGGGGCCGCTCACCCAGCCACGGCAGGACGACCCAGAAGACCGCGAGGAGCAGTCCCGCGAGACCAAGTCCAAAGCCACGGAGATCCTTAGTGTCGCGTGAGGTCAGTCGGCGCATGTCGATGGATCAATCCAGTGCGAATTCGCGCCGACCCGCCAGCAGCGGGTGATCCTGCGGTTGCGCCTCGCGACGCAGCAGGCAGCATCCGACGACGAGGTAGTCCATGGCCGTCCCCATGAAGCAACGATACGCGTCGGTCGGACTGCAGACGATCGGCTCGCCGCGCACGTTGAAGGAGGTATTGATCAACACCGGGACGCCGGTTCGGCGTCCAAATGCTTCGATCAAGGCGTGAAAAGCCGGATTTGTGTCGCGATCTACCGTTTGCACGCGGGCGCTGCGATCGACGTGGGTGACCGCGGGAAGCGGCGAATCCACCGCGCGCAGGCGATCCAGCCCTGACGGGCCATCCTGCCCGCCGCGGCCGACCACCCGCGAGCCCCGCACGGGAGCGACGAGCAGCATGTACGGGCTCGGCCGATCCAGTTCGAAGTACTGCTGCAAGTGCTCCTGCAGTACCGCGGGAGCGAAGGGACGGAACGATTCCCGGAACTTGATCCTGAGGTTCAGATCCCGCTGCATGGTGGGGTTGCGCGGATCGGCCAGGATCGACCGGTTCCCGAGGGCACGCGGACCGAACTCCATGCGACCCTGCATCCAGCCGACGATGGCGCCGTCTGCCAGCAGCCCCGCCACGCGATCCGGCAGCCCGTCGCGGTCGAGCCGCTCGTAGGGCAGGCCGTGACTCGAGAAGAACTGCTCCACTTCGTCGTCGGACCACGCCGGCCCCAGGCAGGCCCCGGACATGGCATCGCGGCCAGCGTCCGGCGTCCTGGCTCCGCCTGCGTGCTGCCATGCGAGCAGCGCCGCGCCCAGCGCGCCCCCGGCATCGCCGGCCGCGGGCTGGATCCAGACGTCGTCGAAGACTCCCTCGCGTACCAGGAGACCGTTCGAGACACAGTTGAGCGCTACGCCACCGGCGAGACAGAGCTGCCGCTCGCCCGTCTCCGCACGCAGGCTGCGTGCGAGCCGCAGCACGATTTCGTCCGTCACCTGCTGGATCGAGGCCGCCAGGTCCATCGTGCGCTGGTCGATGGGCTCGTCCGGCCGTCGAGGCGCCCCGCCGAAGAGTTCGTGAAACCGCGCACTGGTCATGCGCAGTCCCGTCGCATAGGCGAAGTAGCGCATGTCGAGCCGGAAGGTGCCGTCGGGCTTCACGTCGACGAGATGCCGTCGGATGAGATCCGCATAGCGCGGTTCGCCGTAGGGTGCCAGGCCCATCATCTTGTACTCGCCGGAATTGACCCTGAACCCCGTGTACGCCGTGAACGCCGAGTAGAGCAGCCCCAGCGAATGCGGGAAGTGCAGCTCCCAGCGCGGCTCCAGTCGAGCGCCCGAACCGACCCAGGCCGAGGCCGTCGCCCACTCCCCGACGCCGTCGAGGCACAGCACGGCTGCCCGCTCGAACGGACTCGGATAGAACGCCGACGCCGCATGCGAGAGGTGATGTTCGCTGAAGAGCAGCGCGCGGCAGCTGGCTCGCCGTCGCCGGCCAGCCCGCGCAGTTCGCGGCGCAGCTCCGCCTTGAGAAACAGCTTCTCCTTGATCCAGACCGGCATGGCCGCCACGAACGAGCGCAGCCCGTGCGGTGCGCAGGCGAGATAGGTCTCGAGAAGGCGCTCGAACTTCAGGAAGGGCTTGTCGTAGAACACGACCGCGTCGAGGTCGGCGAGGCCGAGGTCCGCGAATTCCAGGCAGAACCGCACGGCCTGCGCCGGGAAGGCCGCGTCGTGACGCTGGCGCGTGAAGCGCTCTTCCTGTGCGGCGGCCACGACCCGTCCGTCGACGACCAGAGCCGCGGCAGCGTCGTGATAATATGCGGAAATCCCTAGAATTCTTCGCACGCGCGGCCCCTGTCAGTCGCCGGCACTGTAGCAAAAGGGGTCGTGCCGTTTCGCCGCCGTTTCACCCATGAAGCGCAAGAATCCGCCCGCCCCGGTTCCCGCTGCAACGGCACCCGGGACCCCGCCAGCGCGCCGCCGCCGCCGTGGAATCTTCATGGCCATCACCGCGCTGGCACCCCTGTTGCTGCTCGCCGCCACGGAAGGGGGACTGCGGCTGGCAGGGATAGGCGTACTGGAACCGCTCTTCATCCCGGTGCCGAGTGCGCCGGGGTTCCTGCAGCCGAACCCGCAAGCCGTGCATCGGTTCTTTCCCGACCCGCGGCGTGCACCCGAGGTCAGCATCGATACTACGTGGTTTCCGGCGGCCAGGGCGCCGGGCACCCTGCGCATCTTCGTGCAGGGCGCATCGACCGCAGCTGGCTTCCCCTACGGCCGCTGGGCCTCGCCCGCCGCGCTGCTGCAGCAGCGGCTTCAGCGCGCCTATCCCGAGCGCAACGTCGAGGTGATCAATACCGGCATGGCCGCAGTCACCAGCTATGCGCTGCTCGACTTCGCGGACGAGGTCATCGCCCGGCAGCCCGACGCGGTCGTGATCTACGCGGGCCACAATGAGTACCTGGGCATCGGTGGCGTCGGCTCCTCTCTCGCAAGCGCGAACTCGCCTGCACTGGCGCGCGCCGTCGCGAAGCTGCGTCGCCTGCACCTGTACCGTGCGCTCGAACGCGGCCTCGGCAAGCTCGGCACCGGACCGGAGGCGCTCGCAACGCGCGAAGGCAGCCTGATGGCCCGCGTCGCCCGGGAGCGCTCGATTCCGCTCGGGTCGACCCTGTACGAGCGCGGCCTCGAGCAGTTCCGCGGCAACCTCGAGCGTCTGCTCGGCAAGTACCAGGCGGCCGGTATCCCCGTGTTCATCGGCACGCTGGCGAGCAACGAGCGCGACCAGCCACCGTTTGCCAGCGGTGACGACCCGATGGATTCGGCGCAGGCGAGGTTCCAGCGGGCACGCGCGCTCGAGTCGGAGGGCAGCTTCGCCGATGCGCGCGCTGAGTACATTGCCGCCAAGGACCGTGACGAGCTGCGCTTCCGTGCGCCCGAGGCCTTCAACGGCGTGATCCGCGAGGTGGCAGCGCGGCACGGCGCGACAGTCGTGGACGTCCAGGGCGCCCTGGCGGCTGCCTCCCGTGACGGCATCATCGGCAGGGAACTCATGCTCGAGCACGTGCACCCGAACGTCGAGGGCTACTTCCGGCTCGCGAGCGCGTACTTCCCGGCCATCGTTCAGCGACTCGGGACGCCAATGGCGAACGTGGACGACGAGACCGCGTGGCGCGAGATCCCGGTGACCGAGGTGGACCGGCTGAACGGCGAGCATCGCGTCGCGACGCTCAGGAACGACTGGCCGTTCGTCGCCGAGCGCCGCGCGACGACGCTGCCCGCACCCGCCAACCGGGTCGAGGAGATCGCACAGTCGTGGTTCGGCGGCCGCCTGAGCTGGGTGGATGCCATGAACGAGGCGCTGGTCTGGTATCAGCAACAGGGGAACGACGAGGAGGCCGCGCGCGTCGCCGCCAACCTCGCAGAGGCCCTGCTGAATCGCGCGGATGCCCAGGCGGTCGCCGGTCGCCTGCTGCTGAAGGCCGGCGAGGCGGTCCGCGGCGAGCACTACCTGCGGCGCGCGATCACGCTCGACCCCGCGACGATCGAATACCGGCTGTCGCTGGCCCAGGCACAGTTCATGAGGGGCCGCGTCGAGGACTCTATCACCACGCTCGAGGCGATCCTCGCGCAGCATCCCGAGGACGCGCGGGCGCAGTACTGGCTCGCGGAGATTCGCCGCGGCGCGGCCACGACCCCCTGACCCCTCACCTCCGGTCGAGTTCCCCGAGCACCTGGCGGGCGGTTGGATTGCCGGGCTCCAGTTCGAGCACCCGCCCGAGGGCCGCACGTCCCTCGTCCTCGCGGCCGCTGAGCAGCAAACCGTGTGCGTGGACGAGCCAGTGGTTCACACGGCGTGGATCGAGATCCACGCTGCGCCGCGAGTAGCGCACGGCCTGCTGTGCGCGGCCGAGTTCGATCAGTGCCGCCGCCGATTCAAACTGCAGTGAGGCCGCGAACGGGAAAGCGTCCGCCAGGATGGACGTGACGTGCGCATACCCGGTGACGTCACCCGATTCACGGTAGTGAGCCCTGAGCCGTTCCTGGGCCTGTGTCCAGGATGTACGCTCGTAATACAGGTCCTGGGCGATGCGCTGTCCCTCGTTGGCGGGCGGTGGCAACTGCGGCGGACGGTATTGCTCCACGAAAGGCCAGCCCGCCTTGATGCGCAACACCTTGTAGTCTCCGAGGTAACGATCCACATCGCTCACGGGCAGGTCCGCCCGGGCCTCCGCCTCCGTCATCCCGGCCTCGGGCGCGCCCGGCAGCCGCAGGGTCAGCAGCTGGTCGTAGAACGCGTCCGCGAGGAGAAAGTATCCATCGAGGTTCGGGTGCACGTGCTCGAGCATTAGCAGGTTTCCTACCAGCCCGTTCGGGCTGGCCGCGACGAACGCCGCGTGCACGTCGACGACGGTGGCGCCGTGCGTGCGAGCAACTTCGGCAACCACTTCGTTGAACCGGGACGGCGCACGAAATCGCAATGGATCGAGGTCCCGGGCCCAGGCATAGCCCTCGCGGGCAGCGTCATGGTTGCCGGCCTCATCGGCGTCCTGCGCAGCGTGGTACGCGGTCCTGGCGGCGCCGGCTGCGTCCGTTTCCGCGCCCGTCAGGACGGCGAGCGGCGGCTGGTCGCGCTCGTTGCTCGCCAGCGTGCCGATCAGTACGGGCACGCCGGCCCGTTGGTACTTCGCAAGCAGTGCGCCCAGGTTTGTCTGGAACTGTTCGACGCCTCGCTCGAACGGCTCCGAACCAAGGCTGATCGAACGCTCCCCGGCCACGCGCGCCATCAGCGAATCACCGCCGTCCGTGGGTCGTGCTGCCGGAGCGTCGCCGAGGCCCGCATACGCCACGGCCAGCAACTGGAACAGCCGCCAGTCGCGGACCGACAGGAACGCCCGCGTCAGGGCGGGTGAGGCCGCGAGGCGCATGCTCGAGCCAACGCCCAGGATCCCGAGAAACTCGTTGTGCCCGACGTACACGAGCACCACGTCCGGCTTCTGCTCGATGATCTCGTCGGCGAAATCGAGCAAGGCGTAGGAGTTTACTGCTGCCATCGCCGTCGAGATCACCTCGATCTCCCGGCTCGGAAAGGCACGCTCCAGGCGGCGATCGAGCGCGCCTGCCAGCGCGGCGCCAAGCCCATAGGGAAAGCCCGCGGCGCTCGACTCGCCCTGCACGAAGACGCGGAACGTGCCTGGCGCCTTGTCGGCACGGAAGTAGGCGGTCTCGATGCTCACGCCCGGCGCCTTCGCCGGGTCCGTGAAGAAGCGCGTCACCACCCGCGGGTTCGCCTGCAGGTACCCGGCGTGCTGCGGACTCGGGACGAAGAGCGGTTCACGGTCGTGACCAAACCCGGCGATCCGCAGTGCGAGTTCGATCCCACCGAGCACGAAGAACGGCAGAGACAAGACGACCGCCCAGAGCACCGCCCGCCGCGGACCCCGCAGATGGCGCCCGCTCGACGTCTCCACCTCAGCAGGGGCGATCGACCGTTCCCGGTGCCTTTCCCTGTTCTTCCTGCGCAACCCGTCGACTCCGAAAGAAAACCGGCCCGGCACCCTCTCGAGTGCCAGGCCGGTGAGTCTGGATCAATCAGGTGCCGGCCGTCACGGACCCGTCACGGTCACCTCGCCAGATGCCGCATCGATACGCCTGAACGTGAACGTGTAGGTCCCGGCCGTGGCCGGCGTCAGCCCCACATCGGAGGTGCCTGCACCACAGGTAAACAGCGTCGGCGTCCCGACCGCGATCGACGTTCCCGATGAGCTTGCCCCGCAATCCACTGTCGACCAGTCGGAGCTCGCGATCTTGAAGCTGGTCGCCGCTGCGGCCACGGGCTTGTTGAGGGCGTAGATGCCGCCACCCAGGTAGCTCATCTGGTTCTGCACGCCATCCGACCAGTCGCCGCCGACGCCGCGCACGAAGATCGGCACGTCGACCGGGACGCGCTCCACTTTCAGCTGCGGGGAGGCCGGGTTGGCCCAGTCCACCGCGAACAGGTAGTTCCCGGCGTCCGCAAACGTGATCGACATGTTCTGCGAACTGCTGGCGCAGGTCAGCGCAAACGGCTGGCCGATGGTCACCGGCGTTCCTTCGGTGACGGCTCCGCAGTTCGTCGCGCCCCCCGTCGTACCACCCCAGTCGTTGTCCGCGATCTTGAACGCGTATGTCGACTGCGCCGGGAGTCCGTCGACGGTGGCACGGTAGGTACTCACGCCGTCCCAGGCCAGCGGCGCCGTCGGGGCCGGGCCGTTGCCCCAGTCGTTGAAGCCGCCCCGCACGTATAGCGTGATCGGCGTCGGCGGCGACTTGCTCACCGTCAGCACCGGGTTCGCCGTGCTCGTGGCGTCGAGATCGAAGGTGTAGTCACCCGCCACGGGTGCCGACATCGCGAGGTTGCCGGAGTCGCTCCTGCAGGCCAGCGTCACGGGGATGCCGAGCCGGACGCCGAGCGTGCCGGCCGGACTGCCGCAGTTCGTGTCGCCCGTCCAGTCGGCGTCCGCGATCTTGAACTCGTAGTTGCCGGCCGTGCCGATCGGCGCCGAGACCGAGTAGTCCGTGCCGCCAAGGAAGAGCAGCCTGTACGGTTCGACGGGCGTCGGACCATTGCCCCAGTCGTTGAAGCCACCGCGCACGAACAGGTCGCGCGGATACGGTGCGCACGAGGTCTGCTCTGCTCGACGGAACACCGCCGTCGTGCGGGCCGGCACGGAGAACCCGTTGGCATCGTGCATTGCGGTCCTGACGACCGGGTCCGCGGAGGCCGCTTGAACCGGGTGCAGCGTCCAGGTCTCTCCGCCGAACAGGTTGAGCGTCCGCGGGTCGTCGGAAGCATTGACGACCACCATCAACGCGCCGTCCGTCGGCGCCAGGCCCGGCTCAATGCAGCCGTCGATCCCCATGGCGACGACGCCCGGGACCTGGAACGGGCCCGTGTTGTAGAACTTCAGGCGCTGGTCGACCTGGGCCTGCGAGCGCAGGCGGAAGAGCGGCGAACTCTTGCGGATCGCGAGCAGTTCCTTGAAGTTCTCGAGCGCCGCCTCGCGGGCTGCCTGGTCCTGGGCCGCCGTGACGTCGAGGATGACGTTCTTCACCTGGTCGTAGTTGCCCTGGTTGTCTGCAGCCCGCGGCAGGCCCTTGTTCCAGTTCGACGTCGCACGCGTCCAGTCGATTTCGTTGTACCAGTCGCCCGAGTCGTACGAGTTCCGGTCCATGGACTTCGACCGCAGGATCTCGGTGCCGGCCTGCAGGAACGGAATCCCCTGAGCCAGCATGATCACCGACATGCCGACGTTGTCGGCCCGCACCCGCTCTGCGAGTGGCGTGCCCGCCGCGTGCTTGTACTGGCTGATGTCCCAGATCGTCTCGTTGTCGTGCTTGGAGATGTAGTTGATCGCTTCCTGCGGGTCCTGCGTGTAACCGGAGTCCTGGCCCCGGTAGTCGACTTCGGCACCCGTCGTGATCTCGCCCGCCGCATTCGTGAAGCGATAGCTCGCAAGGCCACCGGCCAGCCAGGCCCGGATGTTGTCCGTGTCCTCGATCAGCGCGTCGCGCTCCGCTGCGCTGCCGCTGTTCGACGCGTTCGGGGCGTAGAACCAGCCCGAGATGAAGCCCTGGCTCTGCACGTGCGCAGCGCCGCTGTCGAACGGCCCGCCGCCGCGCACCGGGTCGCGGATACGATCGCTGAAGCTGCCGATGCCCGTGCCTCCCAGATTGGCCTGGCGGGCCGTCGTGAAGCGCTTGTCGTCCTGCACGGCGCCGAAGTTCCAGCCTTCACCGTAGATGTAGACCGACGGGTCGATGGCCTTCACCGCCTCCTGGAACATCTCCATCGAGTCCAGCGGGTGGAAGGTCATGATGTCGAATCGGAAGCCCGATACCTTGTAGTCACGCACCCACGTGACGCCGGTATCGATCATGAGCTTCTCCATCATCTTGAACTCGGCCGCGGTGTCGTCACAGCAGGAGTCCTTGAGGACGTTGCCGCTGACGTTGTCGCGCCGGTGATAGTAGCCGGGCACCAGGCGATCGAGGGTCGCACGGCCGTTCTGCCCGGAGGCATTGGTGTGGTTGTAGACCACGTCCATCACCGTGCGCAGCCCGATGTCGTTCAGGCCCTTGACCATGCGCCGGAACTCGAGGACACGCGCTGCACCGTTCGGGTCGGTCGCGTAGCTGCCCTCGGGTGCGCCGAAGTGCAACGGGTCGTAGCCCCAATTGAAGCCGTCGAGGTCGCGCATCCAATCGGTGATCTGTGCCGGGCGGTCGAGCTGGTTGGCAGCGACTGCGTCCTGTATCGCCTGCCGGATGGTCTTGCCCGCATCGCTGGTGCAGAGGCTCGCGGCCGCGGCGTTCTTCTCGCAGAGTTTCTCGACGGGGTCCTCGAGCTCGACGCGGTCCGCCCGGTTCTCTTTCACCGTCGCGAAATCGAACGCGGGGAGGATATGCACGTGCGTCAGCCCGCGGCTCGCAAGCGACTGCAGGTGCTGGCGTCCCGCGGTGCCGGGGATATCGAAGGCGGTGAACTTGCCGCGGTCGCCGGCAGGCACGGAGGAGTCGGCGATGCTGAAGTCACGCACGTGAAGTTCGTAGAGGACGGCGTCCTCCGGGGCGGCGAGCGGCGGCGCGGTGAGCGAGTCCCAGCCCGCGGGCTTGAGGTCCGCGTCGTCGAGGTTCACGAACTGGCTGCGCACACTGTCGGTCGACAGGCTGACCGAGTACGGGTCGGTGACCTCGTTCGTGACGATGGAATTCGTCGCGTACGAATAGACACGGAGCGAGATGGTGTAGAACTTGCGGTCCCAGTCCGCCGTGCCTGCGACGCTCCACACACCCGACGCCTCGTCGAGCGTCATGGGCTTGGTCTCGATCTTCGCACCGGCGGCGTCGTAGACATTGACGCTCACGCCCGGGTCCTTGAGCGCGGTCGGAGCCCACACGGCAAGCGACGGCACGCCGGACGTATAGCTTGCGCCGAGCGCCTTGCCATAGGCCTCCGCGGCGTAGAGGGCGTCGAGCGCCCCCGGGAACTGGACCAGTGTGCCCGCCACGGCCTCGTTGTTAGCGTTGCGGCCGATGGCCACCAGCTGGCCGCGGGCGAGATCCTTGCCCCGGGCGGTCGCGGTCGCCGGCAGGTCCCAGGCCTTGAGCGAATGCAGCTGCGCGTTGAACGCGGGCTCGGGATTGGTCCCCGGGTTGAGAACGATGGTCTCGTACGTGCCGGTGATGCCCTGCAGGCCCGCGTTGATCGACGCGTCCGGCGAGAACAGCAACTCGACGCGGGTCACGTCAGTCGACGGCGACCAGAGCAACGAGTCACCGTCGACCCAGTGGGCTGCCGACCCGGAGATGCGCAGCGTGGTACCGGTACCCGGGGGCACCGTGCTCACGTCGTTCACGCCCGAAACGACGAACACGACGTTGCCACTCTCGGCGATGCGGATCACCTGGTCGGGACCCGGATCCTTGCTGTCGCCCTTGTGGATGATCAAGCCCAGCGCCGTCGGGAACGTGGTGATCGGGTCGGGGCTGTTGCTGTAGCGGGGGCTTTCGCTGCCCGGGAGGGCGATGCGGAAGTACGCACCGTACTGCGGATCGATCCCCTCGTACGGAAACTCGCCCGGCGTCGGGAAGGCCGTCCAGGCATCGCCCGCCGGATCGAGCGGGAACAGGTGCAGTCCCCAGCCGGTGTAGTTGTCGTCGGCACGCTTGTAGAAGAGGATGACCTCGTTCTCGTTGCGCGGCAGGGCCGCGAGCGCCTTGCCTTCTTCGCCGGGCGTGCCGATGCGGGCGACCGGGCTGCCGGAGAACGCATAGATGTCCTCCGTTCCGCTGCCGCCGTTGAAAGTGATCGTCTCGGAACTGCCGTCGGCATTGGTGACGGTCATGCTGGCGTTAGCGAACGGCGTGACCGACACGCCGCGCGCGACGCAGCCAAAGGCGTTGTCGGTCGTCGGCACGCAGTCGTACGACGTGCCGCCGACGACGATCTTGGTGCCCGCCAGGCTGCCCGTCGGGCGCGAATAGAAGATGTCGGCCGACTGCGCCGACGGCGCAAAGCGCGGATTGGCCGTCCAGGCGAAGTCCTCGATGCCGACGTCACCGGCCGTCCCGAGGTTCTCGATCTCGATGCGCGTGATGCGAGTGGCACCACCCTGGCGCAGTTCGTCGACGTCGAGCCGGCCGACGCCGGCTATCGTCTTGAGGAGGCTCGGCTGTGCACCCGCCGTCAGCACATCCACGGCGTAGATGCGGATCTCGGTGCTTTCCTCAGGCTCGGGCCCAGGCCCGCCGCCTCCGTTGTCCCCCTCGTCCTTTGCCACCGTGATCTTCGGCGCGGTCTTGTCGTCGCCCGTGGCGTCGAAGGTGAACTTGTAGTCGCCTGCTGCCGCGATCGTCAGCAGCAGGTTCTGCGACAAGGCATCGCACTGCATCGTGAACGGAACTCCGACGACGACCGGCGTGGGATCGGTGTCCGCACCGCAGTTCGTGATTCCGGTCCAGCCCGGATCTGCCACCTTGAACTCGTAGTCGCCGGGCTCGAGGGCAATCGTCACCTCGAGGACGTTGTCCGATACCTCCTGGAGCTGGTTTTCGGGCAGAGCGGCCCAGTCTCCCTGCACCGAGCCGCGCACGAACATGGATGTATCGAACGGTGCGTCGACTTTGCTCGACGCGCGCGGAAGCAGCGTGGTCTTCTGCGCCGCCGCCGCGGCGGCCGGGGCGGCCGCGGTGTAATTGTCCTGACTCGAGAACTTGACCGCATCGGCCGGCGTGCCGAAGTCCACCACGCCAGTCTGGCCCGACGGGATGATCCAGGCGCCATTGCCGAGGGCCTGCCCACCGGAGAAGCGCGCGTGGATCGGCGGACTGCCGACGACGAAGTAGTCCGCGGTCGCCTTGAAATTGAACGATTCCGTCACCGTAACGGGTGGTGGCGGCGAGGTGATCGAGCCACCCTGATCGAGATCGGCCGATCCGCTGCTGCCACCGCCGCAGCCGGAGAGCAACGCGGCGGAAAGGAGGGTGGGGACGGAAAGTTTCAACAGGTCACGGAAAGAGCGCGACATGGACACACTCCTGGTCATGCGGCCGAATGCGATTCGCCGGGCGGGGTAGCGGCGTGCCAGCCTGAATCGGCCAGCAGCGACGCGGCGGACGCGTCGCTCCGAGGATCGAGAACAGTCACGTCCAAACGAGAGCACTCCCCTGTGAGCTCGGACGGTGCAGCGCAACCCGACGCCGTTCTGATGTGAGGCGGGTGCGGGTCAGGGCTGACGATGCCACTAAAGGCGTGCCTGAGGCAAGACCGGAAAATCTTGTATAGCCGCTGTCCACGGGCGGTGCATTGCAGCACCGGCCGCGGCGCCTCTCGTCTCAGCCCGGGGCGTCGAGCGATTCGAGCAGAATGGTGCAGCGTGGTGCGAGTCGCAGAATCTCTTTGCAGCGCAAAACACGCTCGTCGGACGGCTCGTCCGGGCCCGCGGTATCGATGAGCACGCGCCAGGCGACGCCGTTGGCAGCCTTGGGCAGCAGCAGATCCACCTCGGACTCGTCTGCATTGAAGACCGCAAGCAGGTCACCTTCCGTCGCGGCCCGGGAATACGGCGTACCGGTCATCTGCAGCGCGAGACATCGCAGCGTGCCGTCGCTCCAGTCGCTCTCGGACATCTCCCGGCCCGACGGGTGCAGCCAGGCAATGTCGCGGGTCCCCGCCGTGCGCCGCGTTCCCTTGAGGAACGTATCCCGCCGCAGCCACAGCCGTGACCGGCGCAGGTCGGTCAGCCGACGGACGAAGTCCACCAGGCCCTCGTTGCGCTCGAGCAGGCTCCAGTCGATCCACGACAGCTCGTTGTCCTGGCAATAGGAATTATTGTTGCCTGACTGCGAGTGCCCGAGTTCGTCGCCGGCCAGCAGCATGGGGACGCCCTGCGACAGGAAGAGGGTCGCCAGCAGGTTGCGCACCTGCCGCGAGCGCAGTTCCAGCACCGCCGGATCGTCGGTAGGACCCTCCACGCCGCAGTTCCAGCTCAGGTTGTGCGAATGGCCGTCGCCGCCGTTCTCGAGGTTGGCCTCGTTGTGGCGATCGTTGTACGAAACGAGGTCGCGCAGCGTGAAGCCGTCGTGGGCGGTGATCAGGTTGATGCTGGCGGTGGGCTTGCGCCCGTGCTGGCGGAACAGGTCGCTCGAGCCGGCAAAGCGCTCGGCGAAGGCTCCCACCAGTCCGCGATCGCCGCGCCAGAAGGCGCGCATGCTGTCGCGATAGCGATCGTTCCACTCCGACCAGCCGGCCGGGAAATGACCGAGCTGGTAGCCACCGGGCCCCACGTCCCAGGGCTCGGCGATGAGCTTGACGTAAGCGAGCACCGGGTCCGAGCGCAGTGCCGCAAAGAATGGCGCGTTGTGGTTGAAGCCGCCCGGATCGCGGCCCACGACGGGTGCCAGGTCGAACCGGAAGCCGTCCACCCTCATCTCGTCCTTCCAGTAGCGGAGGCAATCGAGCACCAGTCCGCGCACCGCGGCATCGTCGAAGCTGACCGTGTTGCCGCAACCCGTGAAGTTCTTGTACTGGGCACGGTTCTGGTGGACGAGGCGGTAGTACGTCAGGTTGTCGAATCCGCGCAGGCTCAGGGTGGGCCCGTTCTCGTTGCCCTCCGCCGTGTGGTTGAACACGACGTCGAGCACGACCTCGATCCCCGCGTCGTGCAGGGCCCGCACCATGGTCTTGAACTCGACCACGGCATCCGCAATCGCGTAGCGCGCGTCGGGCGCGAACCACGCGAGCGGGTTGTAACCCCAGTAGTTCGTGAGTCCTTTCTCGACGAGGAACTGCTCGGTGACGAACGACTGCACCGGCATCAGTTCCACCGTGGTGACGCCGAGCCTGCGCAGGTAGTCGATCACCGTGGGGTGCGCCAGGCCGAGGTACTTGCCCCGCAGGTGGTCAGGCACGCCGGGATGCCGCTGCGTGAACCCCTTGACGTGCAGTTCATAGATGACGGTGTCGCGCCACGGCACGCTCGGCGCCCGAACGCCGCCCCAGTCGAAGGCCGGGTCCACGACGCGACATCGTGGGACGTAGGGCGCGCTGTCGGTCTCGTCCGGAATCCAGTCGTCGCCCGTCTCCGCGCCACGGACCGCGGGATGCCAGGTCAGATCGCCCTCCAGCGCCATCGCGCAGGGATCCACGAGGAGCTTCGACGGATTGAACCGATGACCGTCCGCAGGCTGGTACGGTCCGTCCACCCGGTAGCCGTACAGCGTCCCCGGCCCGCCGAAGGCGCCGGGCAGCAGGCCGTGCCAGATGTCCCCCGTCCGCGACGGCAGCGGCAGCCGCGCGGTCTCGTGCCCGTGGGCGTCGAAGAGACAGAGTTCGACCGAGTGTGCGTGCGCCGAGAAGACGGCGAAGTTCACGCCGCGCGAGGTCAGGTTGGCCCCCAGCGGCTGCGGCGAACCCGGCTCCAGGAATGGCCCCGTTGCAGCCTCGATCGGATTCACGGCGTCGTTCATCAGACCTGCCCCTGCCAGTGCGTGCCGACCCGGTCGAACGCGCCACGGATCGCCGCCAGGAGCGATGCGTCCAGGGGGCCGGCCGCGACGGCCGCGAGATTCCGCTCGAGGTTAACCATGCGGGTCCCGCCGACGATAACGCAATCTACGCCTGGCTCGTAGGCGACCAGGCGCAACGAGACGTCGTCCCAGTCGTCGGCTTCGATGCCGGGCTCGGCGCGCAGGGCCGCGAATCGCCGACTGTATTCGGCGTGCACCGGGTCCACGGGCGACGCGGCCGGTTGCCAGGGACGGCCCGCCAGCGGTCGCTTGGCGATCGTCCCAAGCCCGCAGGCCCGTGCCTCGGCAAGCGGCCGCCGCGCCTGCTGGTCGCACAGGTTCATGGAGGCCTGCACGCCGCCGAACGCTCCGCACCCGATCGCGTAACGCAGCGCCGCCGCGTCACCGGAATAGGCGACGGCGCGCAGCTTGCCCGCGGCGGCACACCGCTCGAGCGCGTCCACGACGCCCCCGGCCTCGAGGACCTCGACGCCGCAGGAATGCAGGTGGACGATGTCGATGACGTCGGTGCGCAGGCGGTCGCGGGCGGCGTCCACGCCCGCGACGACGCAGTCGTGCGTCCAGTCCGGGATGCCGTCGATCCCGTATCCGACCTTGGTAGACAGCACGAACTCGTCGCGGCGGCGGGCGAGGTGGCGCCCGATGCGTTCCTCCGAGAGCCCGTAGGCGCGCGCCGTGTCGATCAGCGTGAGTCCGAGGTCGAGCGCGTGGTTCAGGAGGCGCGCCGCGTCCTCGTCCGCGAGTCCCGGGTCACCCGCCTGCATGGCTCCGAAGCCAAGCACGGGCACCTGCAGGCCGGTGGAACCGAACGGCCGTCGCTGCATGCGCGCGCCCGTCAGCGGTCCGGTCGCAGGAACACGGCCCCGAGGGGCGGCAGTGCAAGTCGCAGCCTGAACGGGAAACCCTGGATCGGATGCTCGTCCGCGGTCACCCGCTCGGACACCGAGTAGCCCGAGCCGCCGTATTCGCGCGCGTCGGTGTCCAGGATCTTGAGGTAGGTGCCGGGCTCCGGCACGCCGATCCAGTAATCGTCGCGCGGCACCGGCGTCGCGTTGAACACGCAGACGACCGGCGCGCCGCCGGCGTCCGCCGGATCACGGCGCAGGAAAGCCCACACGCTCTGATCGGCGTTGTGCAGGTCGATCCAGGCGAACCCTGCGGGATCCGCGTCGCCCGCGTGCAGCGCGGCGAGACTCGCATAGAGCCGGTTGAGCTCGCGGTTGAGCGACTGCAGCCCGCGGTGAGCGGGGTCCTCGAGGAGGTGCCAGTCGATCGAATGCTCGTCGCGCCACTCCCGCCACTGCCCGAACTCGCTGCCCATGAACAGCAGCTTCTTGCCCGGATGCGCCGTCATGTAGGCACGGAACCAGCGGTAATTCGCGCGCTTCTGCCACTCGTCGCCCGGCATCTTGTCGAGCAGCGAGCCCTTGCCGTGCACGACCTCGTCGTGGGAGATCGGCAGCACGAATTTTTCCGACCACGCGTACATGAACGAGAAGGTGACGAGCTGGTGGTGGTAGCGGCGGTGGACGGGATCGAGCGCGGCGTAGCGCAGGCTGTCGTTCATCCACCCCATGTTCCATTTGAAGTGGAAGCCGAGGCCGCCGAGGTGCGCCGGCTGCGTGACCCCGGGGAAGGCCGTGGACTCCTCGGCAAACATCAGGGCGCCCGGGTGGTACTGGCCGACCGCGGCGTTGAGCTGGCGCAGGAAGTCGATGGCGTCGAGGTTCTCGCGACCGCCATAGCGGTTCGGCACCCACTCGCCCTGCCTGCGGCTGTAGTCGAGGTACAGCATCGAGGCCACGGCATCCACGCGCAGCCCGTCGACATGGTACTGGTCGAACCAGTACAGCGCGTTGGCCACGAGGAAGTTGCGCACCTCGTGACGGCCGTAGTTGAAGATCTTCGTGCCCCAGTCCGTGTGATCACCAAGGCGCGGGTCGGCATGCTCGTAGAGCGCCGTGCCGTCGAACTCCGCGAGGCCGTGCTCGTCCCGCGGGAAGTGCGCGGGCACCCAGTCGATGATGACGCCGATGCCGGCCTGGTGGCATCGATCCACGAACTGCATGAAGTCCTGCGGCGTGCCGAAGCGGGCCGTGGGCGCGTAGTAGCCGACGACCTGGTAACCCCAGGAGCCGTCGAACGGATGCTCGGCGACGCCCATCAGCTCGACGTGCGTGTACCCCATGTCCACCATGTACGGGATCAGCTCGTCCGCGATCTCGCGCCAGTTGAGGAACGGCGGCGTCCGGCCGTAGTCCCGGCGCCAGGAGCCGGGATGCAGCTCGTAGATGCTGATGGGCCGCCTGAGGGGGTCACCGGCGACACGCGCCTGCATCCACGCGCCGTCCTGCCACTCGTGACCGTCGAGCGTGGCCACGACCGAGCAATTACCCGGCCGTATCTGCATCGCGAACCCGTAGGGGTCGGCCTTGAGCACCGTGCGCCCGCTGCGCGTGCGGATCTCGTACTTGTAGGCGGTCCCCGGGCCGACGTCCGGGATGAAGAGTTCCCAGATGCCCGAGCCGCCGCGGATCTGCATGGCGTGCTTGCGGCCATCCCACAGGTTGAACGGACCCACGATGCTGACGCGCTCCGCGTTCGGGGCCCAGACCGCGAAGCGCGTGCCGGCAAGCCCGTCCAGCACGGAGGGATGCGCACCGAGCTTGTAGTAGATGCTGTAGTGGTTGCCCTCGCCGAACAGGTGCAGGTCGAAGTCCGACAGCTGGGGCGCGAAGTAGTACGCGTCGTGCTTCGTGACCTCGTTCCCGTCACGGTAGCGGATGCACAGGCGATAGGGGCTCAGCGGCCGCCGGAACGGGACCCGTCCCTCGAAGAGCCCGGCGGGATCGACGCGACCCAGTTCGGTCGGCTCCGCATCATCCTCCCACAGTAGAACGACGCTCTCGGCATCCGGCTCGAGCACCCGCACCATGCAGACCGGCGGGTCGTCCTCGCGAGGGAACTCGTGGTAGCCGAGCAGCGACCGGGGCTCCGGATGACGCGCATGGACGAGCGCATCGAGTTCCCCGGCGGACAGAGTGGGTTGCCTGGCCACTCGGGCAGTCTACCAAAAGCGAAATCGGGGACATTCGCCTTTTCGGCGCGGAGATAAAGAGAGAAGGTCCCCTAGATCACAGGCTTGATGCGCCAGATGCGCTGGGCGTACTCGCGGATGCTGCGGTCGCTCGAGAAGATGCCCATGCTCAACGCGTTGATGACGGCCTTGCGCTGCCAGTCGTCGGGCCGCCGGTACAGGTCGTCCACGGCGTCCTGCGCCGCCGAATACGCGGCGAAATCGGCCAGCACGAAGTACGGCTCTCCCTCGCTCAGAAGCCGATCCACGATCGGCTTGCCGTCGGCGATGTTGCCGGGCGTGAAATACCCGGCGTCGATCATCTCGAGCGTCTGCATGAGCTCCGGGTCGGCGCGCGCGACCTCGGAGGGCGAATACCCGCGCCGGCGGTAGGCCTCCACTTCGTCGGCGGTGAGCCCGAAGATGAAGATGTTGTCCGGCCCGACCTGCTCGCGGATCTCGATGTTGGCGCCGTCGAGCGTGCCGATGGTGAGCGCGCCGTTGAGCGACAACTTCATGTTGCCCGTGCCGGAGGCCTCCATGCCCGCTGTCGAGATCTGCTCCGAGAGATCGGCTGCCGGCATGATGTGCTGCGCCAGCGACACGTCGTAGTCGGGCAGGAAGGCGACCTTCAGCCTCCCCTTGATGCTCGCGTCGGAGTTCACCACGCGAGCGACGTTGTTGATCAGCTTGATGATGGCCTTGGCCATCACGTAGCCCGGCGCCGCCTTCCCGGAGAAGATCACCGTGCGCGGCACGATGTCGGCCTCCGGGTTGGCGCGGATGCGGTTGTAGCGGGTGACCACGTACAGCAGGTTGAGGAGCTGTCGCTTGTACTCGTGGAAACGCTTCACCTGAACGTCGAAGAGCGATGCCGGATCGACCTCGATGCCGATGCGGCGCAGCACCACTTCGGCCATGCGCGTCTTGTTCTGCGCCTTGATCGCGGCGAAGTGCCCGCGAAATTCCGCGTCGTCGGCGGCCCAGCGCAGGCGCTCGAGTTCCTCGAGATCGTTTTCCCAGGCGTGCCCGAGCCGCTCGGTCAGCAGCGCCGAGAGCCCGGGATTCGACTGCTTGAGCCAGCGGCGCACCGCGATGCCGTTCGTGACGTTGGTGAAGCGGTCTGGGTACAGCTCGGCGAAGTCCTTGAAGATCGTCCGCTTCATGAGCTCGGAGTGCAGCTTGGCCACGCCGTTGACCGTGTGGCTTGCCACGACCGCGAGGTGCGCCATGCGCACCTGGCGACCGTGCAGCTCGTCGATCAGCGACATTCGTTGGCGACGCTCGTGGTCGTTCGGATGGCGCGCGGAGATCTCCTCGAGGAGCACGCGATTCACGAGATAGATGATCTGCAGGTGGCGCGGCAGGATGTGCTCGAAGAACGACACCGGCCACACCTCGAGCGCCTCGGGCAGCAGGGTGTGGTTGGTATACGAGAACACACGCCGTGTGATGTCCCAGGCGCGGTCCCAGTCCATTTCGTGCTCGTCCACCAGCAGCCGGATCAGCTCCGGAATGGCCAGCGCGGGATGCGTGTCGTTCAGCTGGATGGAGATCGCGTCGGGCAGCGACTCCAGGTCTTGGCCCTCCGCCACGTGTCGCGCCAGCATGTCCTGCAGGCTCGCGCTCACGAAGAAGTACTGCTGCTTGAAGCGCAGCTCCTTGCCCTGGGGCGTGGTGTCGTCCGGGTAGAGGATGCGCGAGACGTTCTTGGCCTCGACCTGGGCGGACGACGCCTCGGCATGCCGGCCCGCATTGAAGGTCACGACGTCGAACGGCGCGATGGCGCGTCCGGACCACAGGCGCAGGTGATTCACGGTCGGGCTGCGATTGCCCGGGATGAACTGGTCGAAGCCGATCGCCCAGATGTTGCTCGTGTCGATCCAGCGGTAGTGCGTGCGCCCGTGGGCATCCTGCGAGGCGACGCAACGGCCGCCGAAGCGAATCACGTAGCGGGCATCGTCACGCGGCACCTCCCAGGGGTTCCGCGCCGTGAGCCAGCTGCTCGCCGATTCCCGCTGGCGACCATCCTCGTCGAAGGCCTGCGTGAAGATGCCGTAGTCGTAGCGGATGCCGTAGCCCACGGCCGGGTACTGCAGGGTCGCGAGCGAGTCGAGGAAGCACGCGGCGAGGCGGCCGAGGCCGCCGTTGCCGAGGCCGGGATCGATCTCCTCCCGGGCCACGCGGTCGAGGTCGAAACCAAGCTCCTTGAGCGCCTCGCGTGCCTCCTCCACCAGTTCGCCGTCGAGGCTCGAGAGCCCGTTGATCAGTGACCGCCCGAGCAGGTACTCCACGGACAGGTAGCAGACGCGCTTCACGCCTGCCTCGGAAACGCGCCGCTGGGTGGCGAGCCAGCGTGCGGCCAGTTCTTCGCGCACGGCCATCGAGAGCGCGTCGTAGATGTCACGCTGGGTGGCGGTATCGGGGTGCTTGCCGAGGGAGCGGGTGAGCCGGTCGATCAACACGGCACGCACGGTGCCAGGCGCCAGGTTGATGCCGCTCAGGAGCGATGTATTTCTCACGGGTCTACCTGTGCGCCGCGACGGGGGGCCGCTTGCGGGGCGTCAGAGTACTTCGAGCGTCCGTTCGGACACGATTCGCCAGGCGGATCCTTCCCGCGCCAGCGTGAGTTCCTTGCGGATCGCGCCCTCGCCGAAGCGTTGCACGAAGGTGACGACGCGGCGATCGGCGCCGGCCGCGGTCACGGTCACGTCCTCGAGGGCCGCCGCAGGAGCGCGTCCACTCTCCACCTGCTCGCGCCGCTGTTCCATGAACTCGGCGGAACCGCCTTCCCGGGCCTCGAACGCCGGGGAGTAGGCCTGCAGCACGGCGTCTGGTTTACGGTCGGCCCAGCCGGCGGCCCAGGCTCGAACGACGTCCTCGGCGGGATCCGCCACGGCACCGCGGCGGGCGAAGTAGGCCGGCGGCTGGTCGAGGCAGGGTGGGGCCGGATCGAGCCTGGTCGGATTCGGATCGACGGGCAGGATTGCCAGTGGCGCGATGCGCTCCGTCGGCGTGATCTCCGGCGGCAGCCGCAGCGGCGGACGTTCGACCGCCTGCAGGTATTCCGTGTTGCCTTCGCAGGTGCGCGTGGTACCACACCCCGCCAGCGACAGGAGCAGTAGCGCGGAAACGAGCAGCCGCAACGGAGTCAGGAGCATCGGGTCGGACCGGGGTACTTCGCGAAAGGGCCGCATTGTACAGCCCCGCGCCGGTCGGGGCGCCCTAAGCTCGGCCCCGACGGCGGGATTTCAGCACTTCCACCTGGTCGAGTTCCCACAGGTGGACGGGGGCGCCCCGTCGCACGAACATCCCGGAACCCGCATTGATGAAATCGCGGGCGAGGCGGCGTCGATACCAGTCCGCCGGCCGGATGTGCACGTCGCGGTCGGTGTTGGTGCGGTCGCAGTACAGTTCCCAGTCCTCGCGCGTGAGTACCCCGAAATGCAGCACACCTGCACATAGCTCGGCCAGGTTGCGCAGCGCCGCGGCGGCCTCGCGGGCGGTGAGGTACTGCAGGACGTCGTAGCAGATCACCAGGTCGAAGGGTCGTGGGCTCTCGAAGTCGGCGGCCGACCCCTGCTGCCACCCGTAGCGCTCGCAGAGATAGGGACTGGGCTCGAGGCCGGTGTAGCGCGCCCGCGGGAAGTGCCGCCGCAGGGCCGCCCGCATGAGCCCGAGCCCACATCCCACGTCCAGGATGGTGCGAACCCGGAGCTCGCCGTGCCGGACGAAGGCTGCGACGAGGTCGGCCCGACGCGCCATCTCTGCACGGGTGACCACGCGGGTGCGGGGGTCGAGATAGAAGCGTCGGTAGAAACTGGCGTCAAATCGTTCTGGGCTGGAGCGCGGCACCCGCGCAGCATAAAGACTCGCCACCGGCCTTGACAGGTGCACGCCAACAGTCAATCAATTGTGAATAATATTGTTAAAAATATCGTCTGATCATAGCGCCTTTATCTATTTAGTTGTCTATGCACGGTTCGCCGCGTGGCGCCGATCTGTGGCCTGGGCGCCGCGGCGGGCCAGGAGGCATTGCATCGACTGACCTCTGCCCCCACCTCTGGCTCCCAAGATGGCCAGGACGGACGACCGATGACACGACGCAATCCGGGCGCCTGGATGTGGGGCGAAGCCGTGGACCTGCTCGAGCAGGCGGAGCGGTTGCAGCGGCAGTTCTTCCGGCTGGCCGGAGCCGCCGAGCGCGCGAGCTGGGAGCCACCGGCCGACGTATACGCCGACCGGGACCGGATCCTGGTCGAGGTCGCCCTGCCGGGCGTCCCGGCCGAGCGCATCGAACTCGTCTTCGCCCCGGGCGAACTGGTCGTGCGAGGCGAACGCCGCCTGTCCCGCCAGCTGGCCAGTGCGGCGATCCAGCGACTCGAGATCCCGCACGGCCGCTTCGAGCGGCGCCTCGCCCTGCCTGCCGGGGCCTGGGAACTGGTCGCACAGGAACTCTCGAATGGCTGCCTGCAGTTGCTGCTGGCCCGGCGTTGACCGGGCAGAGGTGAACGGATGAGCATGAACGACACCCAGAACACCCCCGCCACGGACGAGGGACGACCGGTCCCCAGCCTGCCGGAGGACATGCTGATCGTCCTGCCGGTCCGCAACATGGTGCTCTTCCCGGGCGTGATCCTGCCGGTCGCGATCAAGCGGGAGAAGACCGTCGCAGGGGCCCAGGAGGCGGTCCGCGCCGACAGCAAGGTGGGCTTCCTGTTGCAGAAGAGTCCGGAGACCGAGGATCCCGGATTCGACGACCTGCACCGGGTCGGCACCGCGGCCAGCATCGTGCGCTACATCACTGCGCCGGACGGGACGCACCACCTGGTGTGCCAGGGCGAGCGTCGTTTCCGCGTGCTCGATGCCGTCGGCGGCTTCCCTTACCTGGTGGCCAGGGTCGAGTACCTGAGCGACTCCGGGACCGCGCACCAGGAAGTCGAGGCACGCACCCTGTACCTGAAGCAGAAAGCGATGGAAGCGGTGTCTCTGCTGCCGCAGGCACCGGCCGAGCTCGCCAATTCCCTGCAGGCGATCGAGTCGCCCGCAACCCTCGCCGATACCATCGCGAGCTTCCTCGACGTGAGCCCTGCGGAGAAACAGGAACTGCTCGAGATCGTCGACCTGCGGGAGCGGCTCGAGCGCGTCGCCACGCTGCTCACCCGCCGTGTGGAGGTCCTGAAGCTCTCGCGGCAGATCGAGCAGCAGACCAAGGATGCGATCGACGACCGGCAGCGCGAGATTGTGTTGCGTGAACAGCTGCGCCAGATCCAGAAGGAACTCGGCGATGAGAGTGGCGGCGAAGAGGTCGCCGAACTCGACGAGGCCATCACGAAGGCGGGCATGCCCGCCGAGATCGAGGAGCACGCGCGCAAGGAACTCAAGCGCCTCGAGCGCATGAACGAGGCGAGCGGCGAGTACTCGATGGCGCGCACCTACCTCGACACCCTGATCGGCCTGCCGTGGTCGAAGCTCGATGACGAATCGATCGACATCGCGCGGGCGCGCAGCGTGCTCGACGCCGACCACTACGGCCTCGAGAAGATCAAGAAGCGCATCGTCGAGTACCTCGCCGTGCGCAAGCTCAATCCGGAGGGCCGCAGCCCCATCCTGTGCTTCGTCGGTCCGCCCGGCGTCGGCAAGACGTCGCTCGGCCAGAGCATCGCCCGGGCGCTCGGGCTCAAGTTCCAGCGCACGAGCCTCGGCGGCACCCACGACGAGGCGGAGATCCGTGGCCACCGGCGCACCTACATCGGTGCGCTGCCCGGCAACATCATCCAGGCGCTGCGCAAGGCCGGCACGCGCAACCCCGTGCTGATGCTCGACGAGATCGACAAGCTCGGCCGCGGCATCCAGGGCGATCCGGCCTCGGCGCTGCTCGAGGTGCTCGACCCCGAGCAGAACTCGACCTTCCGCGACAACTACCTCGGCGTGCCCTTCGACCTGTCGAAGGTGCTGTTCATCGCCACGGCGAACCAGCTCGACACCATCCCGGGTCCGCTGCGCGACCGGATGGAGATCATCGAGCTCACCGGCTACACCGAGGAGGAGAAGGTGGAGATCGCCCGCCGCTACCTGGTGCGTCGGCAGCTCGAGGCCAACGGTCTCAAGCCCGAGCAGGCAAGCTTCACGGACGAGGCGCTGCGCCGCATCGCCGGCGACTACACGCGCGAAGCCGGCTGCCGGAACCTCGAGCGCGAGATCGGCGCCGTGCTGCGCAACGTGGCCGTGCGCATCGCCGAGGGCAAGGTGGAGTCCGCCCGCATCGATGCGCCCGAGGTGATCGAGATCCTCGGTGCTCCCCGCTTCGAGAACGAAGTGGCCATGCGCGTGAGCGTGCCCGGCGTGGCGACCGGCCTCGCCTGGACGCCGGTGGGTGGCGACATCCTCTTCATCGAGGCCACCCGCGTACCAGGCAACGGCAAGCTGATCCTGACCGGACAGCTCGGCGACGTGATGAAGGAAAGCGCGCAGGCGGCGTTGAGCCTCGTGAAATCGCAGTCCGGCGCGCTCGGCCTCGATCCGCAGCTCTTCGAGAAGAGCGACATCCACGTGCACGTGCCGGCGGGCGCGATCCCGAAGGACGGCCCGAGCGCCGGGGTGGCGCTCTACACCGCCCTCGTCTCGCTGCTCACCGGCAGAACCGTGCGCAACGACCTGGCCATGACCGGCGAGATCAGCCTGCGCGGCCTCGTGCTGCCCGTGGGCGGCATCAAGGAAAAGACCGTCGCGGCGCGACGCGCCGGTATCCGCACCGTGATGCTGCCCGCCCGCAATCGCAAGGACCTCGAGGACATCCCGGAGAGCGTTCGCGCAGACATCGAGTTCATCTGGCTGGAGCGGGTGGAAGACGCGACGGCACGAGCCTTCGGTGCCACAGACAAGGCGGCGTGACCGCTAGTCGCGGCCGGGCTTCGCGAGGTACAGCCGGTCGTCGAAGCTCATCACCCACTTCGGTCGGTAGACCACGGCCATGGCCATCACCATGCCGTTCACGACGCCTTCGCCAAAGCTCATGAACGGCAGGACGGCGAAGTACTCGGCCCCGACGTGGGCTTCGTCCAGCGTGCCGGAGGCAGCGAGGATGCCCAGGCGCACGAGGCCGGCGAGGTTGTAGGCGAGCGCGGAACCCAGGAACACGGTGACGAAGAAGTAGATGAAGTAGTTGTGCGGCAGGCGTGCGTGGACCTGATCGTGCAGCCAGGCGCTGAAGAGCGCGGGCACGACGGCCACGCACAGCAGGTCCGCGCCGAAGCTCGCCCACGAGGCCTGTCCGACGACGCACAGCACCCCGAGCACCATGGCGCAACCGATCACCGCGAGCTGCCAGCCGTGCATGAGCGTGAGCGCCGTCACCATCAGGAAGCGCAGCGAGAACCCGGGCGTGATCCCCGCCTTCATCGACCACACGCCCACCAGCAGCCCGAGGCTCAGGAGCCAGACCCATTGCAGCTCCCGATCGCCCAGCCACGCGCGCCACGGGGCGCTGATCGCGGCCAGCGCGAGCGCTCCACCCGACGCGACCGAGGTGAGGATGCGTGCGCCGGTCCCGAGCAGTTCGGGCTCGATCAGCATCAGCCGGCCGGTTGCGGTCCCCGCGTTGCCAGGGCCGCGCCCGCCTCCGCCGAGACGCTGCGTAGGTGAAGGTCCTGCTGCGGGAAGGGAATCTCGATGCCCGCGGCGACGATCGCGTCGTGCACCCGGACGGTCAGGTCGCTGCGGATCCTGACCCAGTCACTGAAGTCATGGGTCCAGGCGCGGATCGCGAAGTCGAGCGAGCTCGCGCCGAACCCCACGAAGAGAATGGTCGGTTCGATGTCGTCCGCGACGCCCGGTGTCGACTTGGTCACCTCCGTCAGCAGCGCGAGCACCTTGCCCGGATCCGTTCCGTAGGCCACGCCCACGGCCACGTCGAGGCGCCGGTTCATGTCCGTCAGCGTCCAGTTGATCAGCTTTTCGGAGAGCAGCGTGCCGTTGGGCACGACGACGTCGGCGCCCTCGAAGGTCGTGAGCGTGGTCGCGCGCATGCCGATCTCGCGCACCTTGCCGGATGTACCCGTGATCTCGACCACGTCGCCGGGCTGTATGGGACGTTCGAACATCAGGATCAGTCCCGAGACGAAATTGTTGACGACGTTCTGCAGGCCGAAGCCGATGCCGACGCCGAGGGCACCCACCACGATCGCGAGCTGGCTCATCTCGAAGCCCGCCGCCGCGAGCGCGACGAACAGCCCCGCCATCACCAGTGCGTAGTAGCTCAGTGAGGAAATGCTGTTGGCCACGCCCCGCGGCAGGGGCATCTTGGGCAGCACCTCGTCGCTCAGAATGATCCGTACTGTCTTCGCCACCCAGAAGGCCAGGAACACCGAGAACACGAACAGCGCCACGCCCCCGAGCGTGAGCGAGATCTGCCCGAACTTGAGTGGATGGGACAGCACGGCCCTGACCGCGTCGTACACGGGCCGGAACACCCGGAACTGGTTCATGATGATGATGATCCACGCGATGCCTGCCGCTACGCCGAACAGCTTCGTCACGCTGTGCAGCAGCGGCCCCGCGCGCTGGGTCACGATGCGGAACCGGGACACCGCGCGCCGGGCGAGCAGGAGGCGGACCACCGAGGCGAACACGGTGACGCCCGCGTAGAGCACGAGACCCATGTAGGCGCTGTCGAGCAGGGCACTGGTGAGCGTCTCGGCGAGCGTGACGTTGCCGATCACGTTGGCCACGGCGGCAACGGTGAGCACCAGGATGCCGATCCAGGCGGCGGCGCGAACCACACGCATCGCACCCGAGGGCCCCGATGCCTCCGCCCGGCTCCGCGATCGCCAGAGCAGCCAGAGAATGGTCACGATCGTGAGCAGCGTGACGAACAGCAGATAGCTGCGGTGGAGGAACGAGTTCCCGAGGAACAGGAAGCTGAGCAGGTTCAGCAGGTAGAGGCCGGTGGCGACGTACGGCCAGGGGCCGAGAACCGCGTAGACCCGCGGCGGCAGCAACCGTAACACCGGCACCACGGCAACCAGCATCGCGATCTGGTGCAGGATGAACGGTGCGTCGGGCTCGACGATCAGCACGCCCATCATGGCGAGCAGCAGCCACGACGAGATCGGTCGACGCAGGACGCGCGTCGAGGCCTGGATCTCGGGGTCGTCCGAGACGACCTTGCGGCTCCGGAAACTGAGCCAGACCAGGAAGGGCAGCAGCGCCAGCTCGAACCAGTTGTAGGCCCGCTGCAAGACGCTGTTCGCCGCGTTGTACTCCTTGAGGAAGCGCAGCTCGATCCCCAGCCCGGTCCTCAGCGAGTCCAGTTCCGTATCCACCGCCTCGGGATGCCGGTCGAGCCGCCAGAGCGGCGGCGCGTCGATACGGGTCAGCCGGCTGTCGTTGTAGGCGATCGCGGCGGCCACCGCCTTCTGGCCCGCCGCGATGCTCGCCTCGACGGCATTGGCTCGACGGCTCAGGCTGATCTGCTTCTCGAGCGGTCCCGACACGGCCTGTTCGGCCAGCGACAATTCCGCCAGCACCGAGCGGACGCGATCGGCGAGCGCCGGCGCTATGCCGCCGACCGCCGCCGCCTCGCGGGTGACTTCCCAGTTGGCGCGTCGTCTGGCGAGCTCGGCAGCGTCCTCGGAATACTGCGCAGTGGCCGCCCTGAGCTCGTTGCGCCAGGCATCGAACTGCCTGCGATAGAAATTCCAGTGCCGCTCGAGGCTCTCGAGCCGGACGACCGGCAGCAGCTTGAGGTCGTCGCGCTTGAACAGCTCACTCTGCTTGCGCACCGACTGGTCGAGGGACTCCAGCCGGGGCTCGAGCAGCTCCGTCGGGTCGCTGCCCTTGGAGCGCTCGATGACGTCCCGGGCGAAACGCCCGTCCGCATCCGCGCGGATCGCGATCGCTGCCTGGGCGACGACCTCGGGACCGGTCTTCGGGGGCGATGGGCTGGGAGCCTGCTGTGCGTGGACCGCGGACGGACCGAGGGACGCCAGCAGCCAGGCGACGCCAGCGATGAATCCGATTCGACGATGCATGAATGCTCCGATCCGCGCGGAACCGCGGGAAGACGCGGATTGTCGCACCAGTCGGGAGCCGCTCCCACTGTCGATCAACGGCACCCGCCCGCAGATCTGGCAGAATGCCGGCCCGCCCACCCGCCGGCAGCGTTCACCACTGCATGCGACGCTGAGGTCCGCGTCATGACCGACACGACTTCGACGCCTGCCAGCAGCAATCCGCGCCCGGACCGACCCTTGCCGGCCCGGCGCTTCGACGCCGACGGCCGCGCGCGCATCGACTACCGCGCGATCACGGCGCTGGCAGTCCCACTCATGGTGAACAGCAGCCTGCAGGCCGTGATCAGCCTGACGGACACGTGGTTCGTCGGTCACATCTCGACGACGGCCATGGCCGGCATGGCCGCGATCTTCTGGCTCGTGTTCTTCTTCGTCATGCTGCTGGGTGGCGTGGGCCTGGCGGTACAGACCTTCGTCGCACAGGCCGAAGGCAGCCGCCGCCGCTGGCGGGCCAGTCATTCAACGTGGGTGGCGCTGTGGGGCTCCGTACTCATCCTGCCGGCCTTCGCTGCGCTCGCGTGGTTCGGTGACTCGGTCCTCGCACCGTTCGGTCTCGACACGGGCGTGCAGGCTCACGCGCTCGACTACTGGGGCCCGCGGATGCTGGGTGCACCCATCGGCGTGGCGCTGTGGGCCGTACTCGGCTTCTTCAACGGCATCTCCCGCCCGCGCGTCACCGTCATGACGACGGCGCTCGTCGGAGGCGTGAACGCCGTCCTGAACCAGGTCTTCATCTTCGAGCTCGGCTGGGGCATCGCAGGCGCCGCCTGGGCAACGAACGCCAGCATGTTGTGCGGCCTGGGCTTTTCCCTTCTGGTCTTTCTGCGGCCGGACCTGCGCCTGACCTACAAGACTCATCTCACCTGGCGACCCGATGCGGCGAACCTGTGGCGCGAGTTCAGGCTCGGCCTGCCGATGGGCGCGATGTACGCGGCCGATCTCTTCGGAATGGCGTTGTTCTCCCTCATGCAGGTTCGGCTCGGGGAGGTCGACGGCGCGACCACCCAGATCGTGGTGATGCTCACGTCGATCGCCTACATGCCAGGCGTCGGCCTTGCGCTGGCCGGCACTACGCTCGTCGGCCAGGCCATCGGTGCCGGCGATCGCGACTGGGCCCGTGAACTGGGGAACTCGGTCATCGGGATCACAATGGGTTACATGGGCGCGATCGGCGTGCTGGTCGCCGCGCTCGGGCCGTGGGTGATGCCGGTGTTCGTGAACGCGGGCGACCCGCAGGCGGCGCAGGTCGTGCAGCTCGGGGTCGTGTTGCTGTGGGTTGCCGCCGGCTACCAGCTCTTCGACGGCCTGCAGCTGGCCTCGGGATTCGCTCTGCGGGGCGCCGGCGACGTGCGTGTCCCGGCCGTGATCTTCCTGCTGCTGTCCTGGGGCGTGTTCGTGCCGCTCGCACACATGCTGACGTTCGCGCCGGGCGAGGGATGGTTCGACGGACTGCCGCAGTTCGGGCTCGGCGCGGTCGGCGGCTGGCTGGGACTGCTCGCCTACGTCGTGCTGCTGAGCGGGGCGCTGTACCTGCGCTGGCGGTCGAACGGATGGCGGAAGATCCGACTCTAGCGTCGGTGGCCGTGACCTCAGCGCATGGCCTTGTGCTGCCCGCCATCCACCGCCACGCATTCACCCGTGATCCAGCCGGCCCGAGGGGAGCAGAGGAACACCGTCACATCGGCAACCTCCTCCGGCGTGCCGAGCCGACCCGAAGGGATCGACGCGCGCACGCGCTCGTACAGCGCGGGCTGGTGTTCCTTCACCTGCGCCCACGTCCCGCCCGCGAACTCGATGGATCCGGGCGCGATCGCGTTCACGCGAATTCCACGGGCGGCACTGGCGATCGCCAGCTTCTTGGCATATGCGATGAGCGCTGCCTTGACGGTCGAGTAGGCGAAATCGGTCATCGGGCTGGCCTCGAGCCCGGAGATCGACGACACCAGCAGGATGCTGCCGCCGCCCGACGCCTCCATCCACGGAATCACGCAGTCGCTGGCGTGCACCGCAGCCATCAGGTCCACCCGCAGGCTGCTCTCCCAGGCGGCGATGTCGGCGCCGACGGCGAGTGCGGAGGCATTGTGCACCAGCACGTCCACGCCGCCGATGGCGGCTCGTGCGTCTTCGAGGAAGGCGGCGAGCGCAACGGGATCGGCCACGTCGCAGGTGGCTGCGTGGACCTGCGAACCCATCGCGCGCAGATCATCGGCCGCCTGCGCCAGCGAGGCCGGATCGCGGCCGCAGATGGCGAGCAGGGCACCTTCGACTGCAAGTGCGCGTGCGATCGCGTGCCCGATTCCCCGACTGGCGCCGAGGATGATGCAACGCTTGCCCGTGAGTTTCAGGTCCATCGTTTCCTCCTGCGGTGACTAGACCACCCAGTCCGTCAGCCCCTCGATCTCGCACAGCCGCTGCCAGCTCGGTCGCGAACGCATCAGCGCCGCGTACTCCCGCAGCGCGGGCCACGCCGTGGCCGGCCGCGGCATGTTGCGCGACCAGCGCATGTACATGAGGGCGAGCAGGTCGACGCCTGAAACCTCCGCACCGAGCAGGTAGGGGCCGTGCGCGGCGAGCTGCGCATCCACGAGCGCCCACGCCGACTCGATCTTCTGCTGCAGCGCCTGCCGTACGGCGGGTGGATGCGCGTCCGAACCGAGGTCCGACGGGTAGAACCACAGTCGAAAAGCGGGCCCGAGCGCGCTCGCCAGGAACGCCATCCACTGGTACCACGCGGCGCGGCGCTCGCTGCCGGGCGCCGGCGCGAGCCGCGCCTCCGGGTGCCGCTCCGCCAGGACCATGATCAACGCGGCGGACTCGAAGTACGGCACGCCGTCGATGAGCAGCGTCGGCACCTGGCCGCGCGGATTGAGGCGCAGGTACTCAGGACGGTGCTGCGCGTCGACGGCGAAGTCCACCTTTTCGAGGCGGTGCGGAACCCCGATCTCGAGCAGCGCGAGGTGCACGGCCAGGCTGGCGGTGCCGGGGGAATAGTAGAGCGTGTACACGAGGCGAGGCTTCCCGGGCGTGAATCGCGCCGCGAGCATATCCCACGCGATCAGTCGTCGCCCGGCAGGTCGAAGACCAGCACTTCCGCCCCGGTGCCGTGGGTCAGGCTGAGCGCCGTGACCTGCGTGAGCTTGAGCGCGTCGCCGGCATCGAGGGCCTCGCCGTTCGCCACGAGCTTGCCGCGCGCAACGTGCACGTAGAGGCGGCGACCTGGTTTTGCGTTGAGCTCGCTGTGTTCTGCACCGTCGAACAGGCCCGCGTACACGCGCGCATCCTGGTGGATGCGCACCGAGCCCTCCGCTCCGTCGGGCGAGGCGATCAGGCGCAGCCGGCCACGCTTCTCCGCGGGCTCGAAACGCGTCTGCTCGTACTCCGGCGCGATCCCGCGAACGTCGGGCTGGATCCAGATCTGCAGGAAATGCACGGGCTTGGCGTGCGAATGATTGAACTCGCTGTGCATCACGCCGCGCCCCGCGCTCATGCGCTGTACGTCGCCCGGCCGGATGACGGAGCGGTTGCCGGTCGAGTCCTGGTGCGCGAGTTCGCCCTCGAGCACGTAGCTGATGATCTCCATGTCCCGGTGCCCATGCGTCCCGAAGCCGGCTCCCGGCACCACGCGATCCTCGTTGATGACCCGCAGTGGACCGAACTCGACGTGGTCCGGATCGAAGTAATCGGCGAAGGAGAACGAATGGTAGGACTTGAGCCAACCGTGGTCGGCATAGCCGCGATTACTGCCGCGTCGAATCTCGGACATGTGGCACCTCCTGCTCAGGAGCTCACCATATAACCGACTCTGTCGATATGAAAGTCTATTAATTGGATGGTATCTATCGAACTCGTGGATGAATATCGCCTGTGGTGACTTGCGGACCGGGCCGGGTTCTGTCCCTGCACGCGCCGGGGATCCTGTGCGAGGCACCCGCGCCCCCGGCGGATCACGGCGTCCGCCGAAACGCTAGAATGGCGTTCCTGTTCCGCAACCCTGCCCCCGACCCATGCCAACCTACGACTACCTCTGTCCCGCCAACGGCCGCGTCGTCGAAGTCAGCCACAAGATGGCGGAGCGGGTCACCAACTGGGGCGAACTGTGTCGCCGGGCCGGGCTGCCGCTGGACGGCACGCCGGGCAAGACCCGGGTCGAGCGCCTCATTACGGGCGGGAACGTGATCACCGGCTCGCTCGGCGCCAGTCACGAGCGCCCCTGTGACACCGGGCCCTGTGGTACGCCCGCCTGCGGCGCCGGCATGTGCTCGTTCGAGTAGGCGCCCCGGCGCGACCTCACGACCCTCTTCGCCCAGCCCGTCCCCGCCCGTCGCCATGGCCGCCGCCCCCCGTATCGGCTTCGTCTCGCTCGGCTGCCCCAAGGCCCTGGTGGACTCCGAGCGCATCCTGACGCGGCTACGCGCGGAGGGATACGACGTCGTCGGCAGCTACGAGGACGCGAACCTCGTCGTCGTCAACACCTGTGGATTCATCGACGATGCCGTCCACGAATCGCTCGATGCGATCGGCGAGGCCCTCGCGCGCAACGGGAAAGTCATCGTGACGGGCTGCCTCGGCGCGAAGCCTGAGACCATCACCGACCGGCACCCGAGCGTGCTCAAGGTAACGGGCCCGCACGCGTACGAGGAGGTCGTGAGCGCGGTGCACCAGCAGTTGCCGCCGCTGCACGATCCGTTCGTGGACCTGGTGCCGCCGCAGGGCATCCGCCTGACGCCGCGCCATTATGCGTACCTCAAGATCTCGGAGGGCTGCAACCACCGCTGCACGTTCTGCATCATCCCGTCGATGCGCGGTGATCTCGCGAGCCGCCCCGTCGGCGAGGTGCTGCTCGAGGCCGAGCGCCTCGTGGGGGCGGGCGTCAAGGAGTTGCTGGTCATCTCGCAAGACACGAGCGCCTACGGCGCCGACCTGAAATATGCAACGGGCTTCTGGGGCGGCCGGCCGGTGAAGGCGCGGTTCACGGATCTGGCGCGGTCGCTCGGGACGCTCGGTGCCTGGGTGCGCCTGCACTACGTGTATCCCTATCCGCACGTGGACGAGGTGATCCCACTCATGGCCGAGGGCCGGGTGCTGCCCTACCTCGACATTCCCTTTCAGCACGGCAGCCCGCGCATCCTCAAGCTCATGCGCCGCCCCGCACACGCCGAGAACACGCTCGAGCGCATCCGGCGCTGGCGAGGCGTCTGCCCGGAACTGACGCTGCGCAGCACCTTCATCGTCGGTTTCCCGGGCGAGACCGAGTCTGACTTCGAGACGTTGCTGGACTGGCTCCGCGAAGCGCAGCTCGACCGCGTCGGCTGCTTCAAGTACTCGCCGGTCGACGGCGCGGCAGCCAATGCGCTGCCCGACCCGGTTCCCGACGAGGTGAAGCAGGACCGCTACGAGCGTTTCATGGAACTGGCGAGCGAGATCAGTGCGGCGAAGCTCGCCGCGAAGGTGGGAACGAAGATGCGCGTGCTGGTGGACGAGGTCGGCGACGACGGCGCCGTCGCCCGTTCGGCCGCCGACGCCCCGGAGATCGATGGCGCGGTGCACATCCCGCGGCCCGGAAAGCTGAAAGCGGGCGACTGGGCCGACGTCGAAATCACGGCGGCCGGCGAGTACGACCTGACCGGCCGGGTATCCCGCAGGAATTGAATCGAGATCCCGCGACGGCAGCGTCGGTTCGCGGGCACCAGGAGACGATCATGCACACACTGCCCTTGCGCACGGCGCTGGGATTCCTCTGCCTCCTCCTGTCGCTGGCCGCGTCAGGTCAGCCCGCCGTAGCGCCGCCCGCCGCACCCGGCGACCCCCTCACCGAGGCGATCCGCGAGCGCGTCGATCACCTGCGCTACGTCACGGAACACGATCATCGCGACCATGCCGTTCGCGGCACGCGCGTCATCCTGGCGGACACGGTCGCGCGGTATTTCGAGTCGCAACAGTTCAAGCCGAAGTGGCGCGACCCTGCGCGGCTCGACCTGCTGGTCGCAGCCCTCGCCGACCTGCATGACGACGGCCTCAACCCGGCCGACTACCACATCGAGGCGCTGCAGTCGCTCCGCGACGACCTGCGGGCGAGCGGGACCCTGCCGCTCGCCGAGCAGGCCGACCTCGAACTGCTCGCGACCGACGCGATGATGCTGGGGCTTTATCACCTCTACCTCGGCAAGGTCGACCCCGAGAAGCTGAGCGCGCAATGGAACTTCGCCTCGCGGCCCGTTTCGGTCGAGCGCGGCTTTGAGCGGCTCACCGAGGCGCTCGACTCCGGACGCATCCGCGAGACCTTCGACGCGGCGCGTCCGCAGCACGTCTGGTACCAGCGCGGACGCGCGCGCCTGAAAGAGTACCGGGCGCTCGCCGCGGCCGGCGGCTGGTCGGCGATCAGCGACGGTCCCACCCTGAAGCCCGACATGAGCGATCCCCGCGTCCCGGCATTGAGGTACCGGCTCAAGGTGACGAACGACCTGGCGGGCGACCTGGCACCACCCACGCCGCCGCAGGACACCGAGTACGACCCGGAACTCGAGACGGCCGTGAGGCACTTCCAGGAACGCCACGGCCTCACGCCCGACGGTGCGGTGGGCCCGGCGACCCGCGCGGCACTCAACGTTCCCGTCGGCGCCCGCATCGACCAGATCCGCATCAACCTCGAGCGCGCCCGCTGGGTGATGCACGAGCTCAAGGGTGAGTTCGTGCTGGTGGACGTGGCGGGGTTCTATGCCTCGTACTTCAGGGATGACGAGCCGATCTGGACGTCGAAGGTCATCGTCGGTCGGCCCTACCGGGAGACGCCGATCTTCAAGTCGCTGATCACCTACGTCGTGATCAATCCGACGTGGACCATCCCGCCGGGCATCCTGGTGAAGGACAAGCTGCCGGTTCTCAAGCGGGACCCGGGCTACCTGAAGCGCAACAACATCCGCGTGATCGACTCGCGGGGGCGCGAGGTCGACCCGTACTCCGTCAACTGGAAGCAGTACAGCGCGTCACGGCTGCCGCCCTACCAGCTGCGCCAGGACCCGGGCGAGGACAATGCGCTCGGCCTGGTGAAGATCATGTTCCCGAACCCCTACCTCGTGTACCTGCACGACACGCCGTCGAAGTCGCTGTTCGAGAAGGACGAGCGCACCTTCAGTTCGGGCTGCATCCGCGTAGAGAAGGCGTTCGAGCTCGCCGGGCTGGTGCTGAACGATCCGGCGCAATGGAACGCGGAGTCGATGTCACGGGTCGTCGCCAGCGGGAAGACGCAGACCGTCAACCTCGCGAAGCCAGTGCCGGTCCTGATTCTCTACTGGACAGCGCAGCCGCGGCCGGACGGTCAGGTGATCTTTCGCAACGACGTCTACGGTCGCGATCCGGCGACGCTCGCGGCGCTCGACAGCGAATTCCGCCTGCCCCGCTGAACGCGGGCCATAAGAAAACCGGCGGGTGCTTGCGCAGGCCGCCGGTCAATTTTCACGCAGGAGGAAAACGAGAAGTAGTTTCCACGTTCGGCTCGCTGGCCGCGAGCCGTGGATGTCGCTGACCTCTCTAGGTAATTCCGCGGATCAGTCGTGGTGGTGGTGTCCGCCCGGCCCGTGCACGTGGCCGTGCTCGAGTTCCTCGGCGGACGCGTCGCGCACCTCGGTCACCTCGACGTCGAAGTGGAGGTTCTCGCCCGCGAGCGGGTGGTTGCCGTCCACCGTGACCATGTCACCCGCGATATTCGTGACCGTAACCACCCGCGTCTGGCCCTGCGAGGTCTGTGCATGGAACTGCATGCCCGGCTGGACGTTCGCACCGCCGAACTGCCGCCGGGGCACCTGCTGCACGAGCTTGTCGTCGCGCTGGCCGTAGCCAGCCCCGGGCTCGACGCTGACGCTGAGCTTGTCACCGGCCTGCTTGCCCTCGAGCGCCTTCTCGAGACCCGGAATGAGGTTGCCCTGCCCGTGCAGGTAGGCCAGTGGCTCCCCGCCCGACGAACTGTCGAGCGTCTCGCCCGCGTCGTTCTTGAGCGTGTAGTGGATGAGGACGACTTTCTCGGGGGCAATCAGCATGGCGGGACTCCGAAATTGAATGGGCGTCGATGGCCGGCGGGACCAGCCACAGGGGACCGGGGGTCCGGCTAGACGGGGCGGCCGTCCTTGAGGGCGAGCCAGCCGCGGATCACTCGGTACAGGATCCACAGGCCGACGACGGCGATGCCGAGCCACATGGTGAGGATGCCGAGGCCGATCAGCAGGATCAGCGGCGTGGAGAACACGACGATCAGCACGATCCACAGCGCGGCGTACCAGAACGTGCGCAGCTGCCAGCCGAAATGACTGTCGAGCCAGGTGCCGCGGACCTCGTTGCGCTTCACGTAGTTCATGATCACCGCAATGATCGACGGGATGCTGAACACGAACGCCGTGGCGATGGCGGCCGAGGTCAGGATGCCCAGCAGCGCGCTCGCCGCGTGCAGCGCATACATCCAGTGCGTGTAGCTGACGAGAGACGGGTCGACCGGGCGGGTCGCGCTTTGATCGATCACGGCGGCAGCTTCCTCGGGCCGGCGACGGCTGCCCAGTATCTCAGATCATCCGTGAGCAACCAAATGGCTGCGGATCCGGGAGGAGGATTCGCAAGAGCGCCTGGAGCGCGATGGTTCATCGAGGCCCGACGTTCGCAATCCGGATAGTCCGCCAATGCGGGTTGGTCGCGACGCAACCGGTGGTCTATTCTTCGCCGCGATTCCCCCCCCTGAACAACTGGAGCAATAATGAAGTCATCCAAGGCGCTCGTCGCGCTGGCAACCATCCTCGCGCTCGGCACCGCCGTGTCCGTCGCCCGAGCGGATTCCTCCGACGCGAACTGCCAGGTCCGCAAGGACGGCGAGACGAAGCAGGGCAGGTCCGGGCCCTGCACGTTCTCGCAACGCCAGGGCTATATCGACATCGACCTGCGCAACGGCGACACCTACAGCCTCAGCCCGGCCAACAAGGCGGACCATTTCAAGGACCAGAAGGGCAACAAGGTCGTCCGTACGCAGGCCGGCGGCAACACGCAGGAATTCAAGTGGGAAGGCGGCACGAAGGTCATCGTGACGTTCGGCGCGGCGGAATCCAGCAGCGGTGGCGGCCATGCGGCCGTGGGCAGCGGCGAGACGCCGGCTGACCTTGCGGACCTTGTCAACGGCCGACGCGTGGGCGGCGAGGTCGACGACGAGATGATCCGTCGAGGCTATACGCAGGCCAAGAACGAGGTACAGGGCGACGAGGTCTACTCGTACTGGCGGAAGTCGTCGAACAGCCATTGTGTGGTCGTGCACTTCAATGCCAGTCGCCACGTTTCGTCGATCGCTTCCGCGTTCGAGAGCAGCTGCAACTGAGCGAGTGGCGCCGGCTGGGAGGACCCCTCCCGGCCGGGAGGGCGGTGGGCGGTTGCCGTCGTGCTGTTGGCCGGAGTCGTCTTCGCCTGGCCCACGTACGTCCTTTACTTCGGCCTCCATCCGCGGCTGATGATGGCTGCACTGTCAGTCACCTTCGTGATCTATCTGCCCAGTCTCTGGGCCATCCGCGAGCTCGATCGACAGGAGCCTGAGCCGCGTCACCTTTTCTGGGGCGCCATGGCTTTCGTCATCCTCTTCGCGCCGGTCACCGTGCGAATCATGCACGGCGCGATCTTTGCCACCAGTGGCTACTCGGACTTGGCATCATCGCGCTGGTGATGGCGACCCACGGTCTCAACGACCTCTACGGAAAGTACATCGGTCCGCTCTCCACCCTACTGCTGAGCGCGCCCATGCAGGCCATGGGCGTCGACATCGAAGGTATCCAGCCCGGGTCACCGCTGCAGGCGGCGATGCTGATCTTCGCCGCGGTCGCGAACGTACTCGTCGTGAATCTCCTCCTCTGGCCGATCCTGATCTGGGGCATTCGCCTTTCCGGGCGGACCGCGCGCACGGACCACGGGCGCACGCCTCGACCGGCATGACGGCCGGGCCGGCAATCATTCGCTGGCTCATCGGTGTCGTCACGCTGGTCGTGAGCGCCGCGCTCGGCGGATGCGATGCGCCAGTGGGTGACTACCTTGCCGCGTCGTCGATCAGCAGGAGTGGATTCGCGAAGCACGACGTCGGCAGGGCCGTCACGGACGGACAGGACATCAGGCTGTGGGGTTTCGTGGACCACGGCAACGTAGGACCGACCGCTGCGCCATCGATGCGCGCGATGGCTCGGTGAATGGTGTTGAGCCCGCGGCAGCGACCTGGCAGTTCAACCTGAAGGCCAGGGGCGTGACCCGGCAGGCGCGTCGTTCGCAGTCTGCGTCCCGATGGATGACGGAGCGGAACAGTTGCAGCGCATGTTTCTTGCCGATGCGTCGGCCGGTCGATCAACCCGGGTGTTTGTCACAGGGCGCATCTTCACGTTCGATGCGCCGACAAACTATCGTCGCCGCACAGGCCTCCACATGGAGCTGCGATCCTCCGGCGACGTCCTGCTGGCGCCGCCCGCTCCCGTGGCCCCATGATCTGAGCGGAAGCAATAGTGCCGAACGCGCTCTGGTTCAACCGCCCCCCCGTGTCCGCCGGAACACGCCGCTTTGCGCGCGGCCTGGCCCTGGCCTTCCTTGTCGGCTGGCTGGTGGTCCTCATGGCAGGTGCGGACTTTCCCCCTCCGGCAGGGTTCGCCCTGGTCGCGCTTCTGGCGGCGCTGGCCAGTGCCTGCATTTACTGGCGCGTCCCGAGCTATCTGCACTGGCAGTCGGCGAGGTGGCCGCGACGATTGCCGGCGGTGCTGTTCGACGGCATCGTGATCGGACTCGTCTTCGCCTGCGTGCCCTCATTTTTATCAGACGGCGAACCGTCGGTGGTCCCGACCACGCTCGCCCGGTTCACCTGGTTCGCGGTGCTGGCTGGCGTCGGCGTGGTCAATGCGACGCTGGTCTACGCCTGCGCCGCCACGTATCGGCGGACGGTGGGACGCGCCGGAGTCTCCCGGGACTGAATTCAGACGGACATTGGTCGTGCAACGTCCGCTGACCGAAGCCGGCCAGGTCTCAGTTCGACCCGTTAGAGACCTTCGCGTACGTCCGCTTTAGGGCAGGGACTCAGTTGTCAATCGCCAGATCGAGCGGCTTGTCCTTGGGCCGTGCCGCGAGTTCGGCCCGCTGCCGCGCCATGTCACGCTCGATGTCAGCGAAGATCGCCTTGAACTCGGGATCGTCGCGGATTGAGTCGAAGGTGGCGTCGGCGTCGCGATACCAAGGCCAAATACCGCGCCACCCTGCCTGCTGGTCGGTACGCAACGCCTCGAGCGCTTCGCGCTTGCGGCCGCGCAGCGCCAGGACGGCTGCATCACTGGGCGCGTAGCCCGATGCGCCCAGCTTCGGCAATTTCTTCAGGACGGTTTCGACGCCCTCGAGGAGCACATTGGCGCTATCGTGCTCGCCGAGCGCCTGCAGAATCGGCACGACATTCAGCACCATCCAGTAATTCGAAACGTCGATGCGCGGCGCCGCCGTCGCGAGGAGTTCCGGGTAAGCCTTCCTGTCACGCTCCGCCGCGGCGGCGTATCGGCCCTGCCTGAAGTCGACGATGCCGAGGAGGACCAGCCCGCCATGATCGCGCGGATCCGCCTCCAGTGCCCGCCGCGCGTGCTTCGCGGCGCCGTCCAGGTCCCGCCGCTGCAGGTCACGCGCTGCGAGCCAGACCTGGACTGTCGAGTCATCGGGCCATCGCTGCTCGGCCTGCCGCAGGACGAGGTCGAACGCGGCGTCATCACCCAACCCCCAGTACAAAGCCGCCAGGTCAACTGCCTTGTTGGGGTTATCCCGGTCCAGCGCCTCTGCTTTTTTTGCGAGCGGGACCGCCGCGGCGAGATTATTGTCGGCGTAAGCCGCCAGACTTGCCAAGCCGCTGTACGGACTAGGCATCAGGGGATCGATTTCGATCGCCTTTCGATACTGGGATGCCGCGTCCCGGAAACGCCCCTGCGTCACCAGCGCGTCGCCGAGCTTCACCCGCACGACGGCCGACAGCGGATCGAGCCGGGCGGCCTCCTCCAGCTGGACGAAGCCTTCCTCGATTCGATCCAGCCCCAGCAGCAGTTCGCCGTACCACTTGCGCGCCATCACTTGATTCGGATTGAGCTCGATGGCCCTACGGAACATCTCCTCGGCACGGTCGTCGTGATCGCCTTGCATTTCGATCAGCCCCGCCGAGGCCCATGCGTCGGCGAGTCCCGAATCCAGCTTCAGCGCCGCGTCTGCTGCCGCCTGAGCTGCCTTGAGGATCGCAGCAGGTGGCGCGTCGGTGTAGTTCAAGCGCGCCGCCAGCGAATCCGCCAGCCCGGAGTATGCGAGCGCGAAGTCCGGATCCAGTTCGATCGCCTTGCGGAAGTACCGCTCCGCCTCGGTGAATCCAACGCTCGTGCGCTTTGCGAACCGTTGTCGTCCGAGCTGGTACTTCTCCCAGGCCTCGAGGTTCTGGGTCGGCACCGCGTTCATGCGTGCCCTCTCGCCGGCGGTCAGCGTCGCCTTGAGCGCCCCGACGATCGCCGCCGCCACCTCGCTCTGGATAGCGAAGATGTTCGCCGCCGTGAGTTCGCGGTCGTAGCTCTCGGCCCACAGGTGCGCGTCCGTGCGCGCGTCGATGAGCTGCACGCTTATCCGCACACGGTCGCCCGCACGCTGCACGCCGCCCTCTAAGATGCTCTTCACCCCAAGTTGCTTCGCCACGTCTTGGAGCGGCAGCTTGGTGTCACGGAAGCGCTCGACCGACGTGCGCGAGATGACCTTGAGCGCGCTCACCTTCGAGAGCTGCGTGAGGATGTCGTCGTGAATCCCGTCCACGAAGAAGGCGTCCTTCTCCGCGTCGCTGCGGTTATCGAACGGCAGCACCGCGATCGAGGGCCGCTCGTCAGCGGAGGCGGCAGATGAACCTTGCGCGGCGGTCGGACCGGCCGGCGGCGCCGAAGCAGCCGGGACTTGTGCATTGCGCTGACCGTAGAGCCAGAGCGCACCCCCGCCGAGGGCGAGCAGCACCGCCAGGATCGCGAGCTCCGCCCCGCTCACCCGCTGCTGGCCGCGATCGCCGTGATACCAAGCGAGCACCAGCACGACCGGCAGGCCGACAGCCAAACCAATGGACGCGAACTGCTGGATCTGGCGTGGCCAGTCGAACGTATCGGCCGCGAAACCGACGACCTGCAGTACTGCCCAGGCGCCCGCCGCGTACGCGATGCCCCACTGCACGACCTTGCGGCGGCGCAGCTTGGCCCAAGCTCCCTCTTCCACACGCTCTGCTGGCGTGTCGGTCATTGCCGTATTCCCTCAGGAACGGAGTTTAGCGGGATTCCCGGCTTCCGGACTTCCAGTCAACCGAATGCGAGGGATTCGCACCGGTTCGGGCGGGCCTTCTAGGACGGCTCAGGCCGTAGACAGCGCGTCTGCTTCGGGGCCATGCAGTTGATGGCACGAAGGACCGTTCCTGGCCGGTTCCAGGCATTCTCTCGACGGCCACAAAGCGGTCGGTCGCCATTATGGAGGGTCGTACGGATTTAGCTTTCGGTCGACTCCGTACGGACTCCAGTCCCTCCCATCACCGGTCGGTTTCGACAGCTTTAATCGTACTTCGACAACTCTAATTGTCAGAGAGCATCGTGTACCGGCCGCGCCGGGCGTTACTCGACCGTCACGCTCTTTGCGAGATTCCTGGGCTGGTCCACGTCCGTGCCTTTGAGAATGGCGCAGTGATATGCCAGCAGCTGCAGCGGCACGGTGTACACGGCCGGCGCCTGGAAGTAGGTGACGTGCCGCGGCATCTCGATCACGTGCACGCCGTCCGACGGCTCGAAGCCCGACTCCGGGTCGGCGAAGACGTAGAGTTCGCCACCCCGGGCGCGAACCTCCTGCAGGTTCGACTTCAGCTTCTCGAGCAGGTCGTTGTTCGGGGCGACGGCGATGACCGGCATGTCCTCGTCCACCAGCGCGAGCGGCCCGTGCTTCAGCTCGCCGGCCGGGTAGGCCTCGGCATGGATGTATGAGATTTCCTTGAGCTTGAGCGCGCCTTCCATGGCGATCGGGTACATGGCGCCGCGCCCGAGGAACAGCGCATGGTGCTTGTCCGCGAAACGCTTCGCGAGTTCCTTGATCGTCCCGTCGAGTGCGAGCGTGCTCTCGATGAGCGAGGGGATGCCGAGCAGGCGCTGCACCAGCCCGCGCTCGCGCTCGACATCGGCGCTGTGGAACTTGGCGAGCGCGACGACGAGCATGTCGAGCGCCGCGAGCTGCGTGGTAAAGGCCTTGGTCGAAGCCACGCCGATCTCCGGGCCGGCACGCGTCAGCATCACGAGTTCCGACTCGCGCACCAGGGAGCTCTCGGGCACGTTGCAGATGGCGAGCTGCGAGAGGTAGCCGGCCTGCCTGGCGGACCGCAGCGCCGCCAGCGTGTCCGCCGTCTCGCCCGACTGCGACACGCTCACGAACAGCGTGTTCTTCGGCACCACCGGATTGCGGTAACGGTACTCGCTGGCGATCTCCACCCAGCAGGGCAGGCGGCAGATCTGCTCGATGAAGTACTTGGCAATGAGCGCGGCGTGGAAACTCGTGCCGCAGGCCACGATGCGCACGGCTTTGGTCCTCGCGAACACGGCCTGCGCCGCGGGACCGAACGCCGCCTCGAGCAGCTTGCCGCCCGCGACGCGCTCCTCGAGCGTCTGCGCCACCGCACGCGGCTGCTCGTAGATCTCCTTGAGCATGTAGTGCGGGAACTGTCCCTTCTCGGCCGCGTCCGCCGAGAGCTGGCTCTCCGTCACGGCGCGCTGCACCGTGTTGCCCTGGTTGTCGAGGATGCGCACGCTCTCGCGGCGGATCTCGCCCACGTCGCCTTCCTCGAGGAAGATGAACCGGCGCGTCACCGGCAGCAGCGCCGCGACGTCGGAGGCGACGTAGTTCTCGTGCTCGCCGAGGCCCACGACGACCGGGCAGCCCTGGCGCGCGATCACGATGCGGTCGGGCTCGTGCTGCGACACCACGGCAAGGGCGTAGGCGCCCTCGAGTTCGGCGACGGTGGCACGCACGGCCTTGAACAGGTCGCTGGTGGCCTTCAGGTGGTGGTGGATGCGATGCGCGATCACCTCGGTGTCCGTCTCCGAGGTGAACTCGTAGCCCTGTCGCTTCGACTCGGCGCGCAGTTCGTCGTGGTTCTCGATGATCCCGTTGTGGACGATCGCGATACCGTCCCGGGAGATGTGCGGATGGGCGTTGCGCTCGTTCGGCACGCCGTGGGTGGCCCAGCGGGTGTGCGCGATCCCGAGGCCGCCGTGGGTGGGGTCCAGCTCGAGCGCGTCCTCCAGCTTGCGGACCTTGCCGACCGTGCGCAGGCGCTTCACGACCCCCGAGCCGTTCAGGACGGCGACGCCGGCCGAATCGTAACCACGGTACTCGAGGCGGCGCAGACCCTCGATCAGCACGGGGACGATGTCGCGATCAGCGACGGCTCCAACGATTCCGCACATGCGGTGTTCCTTGTTGTCGGGGCTGCGGATTGTAGTACGGACCGGGGTCGCATCGCCTATGGCGCAGTTCACATAATGCGGCCCGCTCGCAGGCGCCGGGTGGCCGACCCGACGGCTCCTTTTGGGTACACTGCCCGGGCCTGTCGTCCAGGCCATCATTCCACCACCCGGGAGCCCGACTGCCGATGCGTCAGCCTCTAGCCCGCGCCTCTGCGCCCATGTTCCTGCTCTTTTCGCTGGCCTGCGGGCTGGCCCTGGCCGCGGAGCCCAGCCGCCGGCCCATCACGCACGAGGACGTCTGGCTGATGAAGCGCCCCGGAGCCGTGGCGGTCAGCCCCGACGGCCGCTGGGTCGTGGCGTCCGTGTCGGAGCCCGCCTACGAGGACGACCAGAAGCGCAGCGACCTGTGGATCATGCCGAGCGACGGCAGTGCCGCCCCGCGGCGGCTCACCGCGGGCAAGAGCTCGGAAGGCGATCCGGTGTTCAGTCGCGACTCCCGTCGCCTGGCGTTCTCGGCCAAGCGGGAGGGGGACGAGTCGCCGCAGGTCTACGTCCTGGAGCTCGCGGGTGGCGAAGCCCAGCGCGTGACGGACTGGCCGACGGGTGCCCGGGCGCCTCGATTCAGTCCGGACGGCGGTTCGCTGCTGTTCGTCGGGCTCGCCTACCCGGGCACCGGCAGCGACGAGGACAACCGCAAGGCGGTGACCGAGCGCAAGGAACGCAAGTACGAGGCGCGCGCCTACGATCGCTTCCCGATCCGGTACTGGGACCGGTGGCTCGACGAGCTGCGCCCGACGCTCGTGCTGCAGCCGCTCGACGGCACGTCGCCGGCGCGGGACCTCCTGGCGGGCAGTGCGCTGCGCGAGGAGCGCGGTTACGGCGGCCGGCTCGGCAACGAGACCGAGACACTCGAGGCGGCATGGACGCCCGACGGCCGCGGCGTGGTCTTCGTCGCGACGACGAACCGGGACGAGGCGGCGCGCGCCGAGGTCAACCTGTCACTGTGGCTGGTGGGTGTCGACGGCGGCGAGCCGCGCCGGCTCACGGGCAAGGAAGGAGACTACTCCGAACCTGCGTTCACCGAAGACGGCGCGACGCTGCTGGCCAAGGTCCAGCCGGCCTCCGAGCGCTACGTCTACACCGCGGACCGCCTCGTCCGGTGGTCGTGGCCCGGGCTCGAGGGGCGACGCGTACTGACGGCCGATTTCGCTGACGCGGTGGAGACCTACGCCGCCGCGCCGGACAGCCGCCGCGTGTACTTCCTCGCGGAACGCGCGGGACACGACAAGCTGTTCGAGGTCCCGCTCGCCGGTGGCACACCGACCGAGGTCGGGCAACTTACCTCCGGCACGTACGGACGCCTCGCGATCGGCGGCACCGCGGACGCGCCGGTGGCCGCGGCCACCTGGGCCAGCGCCGTGAACCCGCACGAAGTCGGCCGCATCGACCTCGCCTCGGGCCAGTGGTCGGCGCTGTCGTCGTTCAATGCCGAGCGCGCCGCCGCGATCGACTGGCTGCCCGTCGAGGAGTTCTGGTTCAACTCGCGCCGGGGCAAGCGCATCCACAACGTCCTGGTCCGGCCGCCGGGCTTCGATCCCGCGAAGAAGTACCCGCTGTTCGTGCTGATCCACGGCGGTCCCCACGGCCTGTGGAAGGACGAGTTCATCTTTCGCTGGAACTACCACCTGCTGGCGCAACCGGGCTACGTCGTGCTGATGACCAACTACAGCGGCTCGACGGGCTTCGGCGAGGATTTCGCGCGCAGCATCCAGGGCGACCCGCTCGAAGGGCCGGCGAACGAGATCAACCAGGCGGCCGACGAGGCGATCCGCCGCTACGGGTTCATCGATGGCTCGCGGCAGGCGGCCGGCGGCGCGAGCTATGGCGGCCACCTGACCAACTGGCTGGCCGTCACCACGGACCGCTACCGCGCGCTGGTGAGTCACGCGGGTCTCTACGACCTGCGCACGCAGTGGACGACCAGCGACGGCGTGTACCACCGCGAGCGCAATGTCGGCGGACCCGCCTGGAAATCGATCCCGCTGTGGCGCGACCAGAGCCCCTTCTACCGGTCGGAAAAGCTGCGTACGCCGATCCTGCTTACCTATGGCGAGCAGGATTTCCGGGTGCCGCTCAACAACGGGCTCGAGTTCTGGACGGTGCTGCAGCGGCAGGACGTTCCGAGCCGTCTCGTCGTGTTCCCGAACGAGAACCACTGGATCCTGAAGGGCGAGAACAGCCGGTACTTCTACCAGGAAGTGCACGACTGGCTGGCGAAGTACCTCTGAGGTCGCCCGGCAGCGGGGGTCGACGCCGGCCGACGTCGCGCGGCTCGCGCGCCGCAGCCATGCGGCTCAGGGCTGTTTCTTTTCCGGTCGCCGCCAGCTGTCGATCGTCACCTGCTTGCTGCGCTCGAGCGTGAGCCGGCCCTCGGGCGCGTCCTTGCTGATCGTGGAACCTGCACCGATCGTCGCCATGGTCCCCACCTTGACGGGCGCGACGAGCATCGTCCCCGAGCCGATGAATGCGCCGTCGCCGATCTCGGTGCGCCACTTGTTGGCACCGTCGTAGTTGCAGGTGATGGTGCCGGCACCGACGTTGACCTTCGCGCCGATGGTGGTGTCGCCGAGGTAGCTCAGGTGGTTGGCCTTGCTGCCGGGGCCCAGGGTGCTGTTCTTCACCTCGACGAAGTTGCCGATGTGCACGCCGGTCGCCAGCGTCGAGCTCGGCCGGAAGCGGGCGAACGGACCGATGTTGCATCCCGGACCGATCACCGCACGGTCGATCACGCAGTTCGCAAACACCACCGTGTCGTCGCCGATCTCGCTGTCGCGGATGGTCACGTTGGGTCCTATCCGTACGCGGTTCCCGAGCCGGACCGTGCCCTCCAGCACCACGTTGACGTCGATGTACACGTCGCGACCGACGCTGACCGGACCGCGGGCGTCGAAGCGCGCCGGGTCGACGAGCGTCACGCCCTCGAGCATCAGTGCGGTGGCGCGCTGCCTGCGGTAGGCCGCCTCGAGTTCGGCCAGCTGCAGCTTGTCGTTGACGCCGAGCACCTCGGTGACGGTGGGCGCCACGACCGCCTGGACCTTGAGCCCGGCCTTGACGGCCATGACCACGACGTCGGTCAGGTAGTACTCGCCCTGCGCGTTGTCGTTCCGGAGCGCCGCAAGCCAGGCCCGGAGCCGGCCGGCGGGCACGCACATCAGGCCCGTGTTCGACTCGTGGATGGCCCGCTCCTTGGCGTTCGCGTCCTTGTGCTCGACGATGCGGACCACGTTGCCCGCACCGTCGCGCACGATCCGCCCGTAGCCCGTCGGGTCTGGAAGCATCACGCTCAGCAGGCTCACGGTGTCGGGACCCGCGGCGGCCACCAGCCGTGCGAGCGTGTCGAGCTGCACGAGCGGCACGTCGCCGTAGAGCACCAGCACCTGGTGATCCTCGGGAATCCGCGGGGCGGCCTGCATCACCGCGTGCCCCGTCCCGTGCTGCTCTGCCTGCAGGATCCAGTGCACGTCGGCCGTCGGAAACGCCTCCTGCACCTGCTCGCCACCGTGGCCGTAGACCACGTACGTGGCCGCGGCCTCGAGGCCGCGCGCCGTCTCGAGCACGTGCCCGAGCAGCGGCCGGCCAGCCAGCGGCTGGAGCACCTTGGGCAGGTCGGACTTCATTCGCTTGCCCTGGCCGGCGGCCAGGATCACGACGGAAAGGGCCATGGGGTCGTCCGCTTCGATGTACTGCGCGGCATTGTACCCAAGCGCTACTGTCCATCGCTCCGCATTGCGGTGCGTCATGACCAGCCCGCAGCATCCCTGTAGGGTGTCCCCTACGGGGGCAGCGGCCTTCGACACAACAAGCGCGGACCGACACGCGCACCCAACCTGAAGGGGTATCCGAAATGAAGTTCAAGTCACGTGCGCTCGGCGCACTCGCCGGCCTGTTGTCGCTGTTTGTCCTGACCGGTGTCGCGGGGGCGATCGACCGCCCGTACGCGGAAGGCAACGTGGTCGACGTGTCGGCCATCCGCACCGAGAACGGCATGTTCGAGGACTACATGGCCTGGATTGCCGGTCCCTGGAAGCAGTTCATGGACGCACAGCAGGCCGCCGGCCTGATCGTCAGCTACAACGTCTATGCTGCGACGCCGCGCGGTCCGCATGATCCGGACCTGTACCTCGTGACCGTCTACAAGAACATGGCGGCGCTGGACGACCTGAATGCGAAGTCCGACGCCATGGCCGAGAAGATCTTTGGTTCGATGTCCAAGGCCACCAGCGACACGGTAGCCCGCGCCAAGTTGCGCACGGTGCTCGGGTCAGAATTGATCCGCGAGCTGAAGCTCAAGTAAGCGTCGCGGTCGAAGATCCGCAGACGAGAAGGGCCCGCGATGCGGGCCCTTTTCTTTTTTCCGCCAGGGCCTCGCGCGGCCCGATCCCGGGACTAGCGCCGGGTCTTGCGCAGCTTCTGGATCGCCTGCAGCTGCGCGCTGATCGCGGCGAGCTCGGCTTCGGCCGTGGCGATTTCCTGCTTCTCCGTGCGAGCGCGGATCGCTTCCTCGGCCTGCTTCTTCGCCTCGAGCACCTTGGCTTCGTCGAGGTCCGCGGCACGAATCGCGGTGTCGGAGAGCACGTTGACGTGGTCGGGCTGCACTTCGAGGAAGCCGCCCTGCACGTACACCATCTCCTCTTCTTCCTTGCCCGGCACCTTGATGCGCACCGTGCCGGCCTTGATCTGCGTGATCAGCGGGGCGTGGCGCGGATAGATGCCGAGCTCGCCCATGATGCCCGGGAGCACCACGAACTCCGCGTCGCCGGAATAGATGGCTTCCTCCGCGCTGACGACGTCAATTCTCATGGTGGCCATAGTGGTTCCTTACTGCAGGCTCTTCGCCTTCTCCACCGCCTCTTCGATCGCGCCGATCATGTAGAACGCCTGCTCGGGCAGGTGGTCGTACTCGCCAGCGACGATCGCCTTGAAGCCGCGGATCGTGTCCTTGAGTGACACGAACTTGCCGGGGCTGCCGGTGAACACTTCGGCGACGTGGAACGGCTGCGACAGGAAGCGCTGGATCTTGCGGGCGCGGGCCACGATCAGCTTGTCCTCGGGCGACAGTTCGTCCATGCCCAGGATCGCGATGATGTCGCGCAGTTCCTTGTAGCGCTGCAGGACCGCCTGCACCGCGCGCGTCGTCTCGTAGTGCTCCTCGCCGATGACGTTCGGGTCCACCTGGCGCGAGGTCGAGTCGAGCGGATCCACGGCCGGGTAGATGCCGAGCGAGGCGATGTCGCGCGACAGCACGACGGTGGCATCGAGGTGGCCGAACGTGGTCGCCGGTGACGGGTCGGTGAGGTCGTCCGCGGGGACGTACACGGCCTGGATCGAGGTGATCGAGCCCACCTTCGTCGACGTGATGCGTTCCTGCAGGCGGCCCATTTCCTCGGCCAGCGTCGGCTGGTAGCCCACCGCGGACGGCATGCGCCCGAGCAGCGCGGAGACCTCGGTGCCCGCGAGCGTGAAGCGGTAGATGTTGTCGACGAAGAACAGGATGTCGCGGCCTTCGTCGCGGAAGCGCTCGGCCATCGTCAGGCCCGACAGCGCCACGCGCAGGCGGTTGCCCGGCGGCTCGTTCATCTGGCCGAACACCATCGCCACCTTCGACTGGCTCAGGTCTTCCTGGACGATGACGTTCGCCTCGGACATCTCGTGGTAGAAGTCGTTGCCCTCGCGGGTGCGCTCGCCGACGCCGGCGAACACCGAAAGGCCGGAGTGCTGCTTGGCGATGTTGTTGATCAGCTCGAGCATGTTGACGGTCTTGCCGACGCCGGCGCCGCCGAACAGGCCGATCTTGCCGCCCTTCGCGAACGGGCAGATCAGGTCGATGACCTTGATGCCCGTTTCGAGCAGCTCGACCGACGGCGCCAGTTCGTCGAACTTGGGCGCCGGCTGGTGAATCTCGCGCCGCTCGTCGGACTGGATCGGGCCGCGCTCGTCGATCGGCCGGCCGAGCACGTCCATGACGCGGCCGAGCACGCCGGGACCCACGGGCACGGAGATCGCGGCTCCGGTGTTGCGCACCTTCATGCCACGCTGCAGTCCGTCGGAGGAACCGAGCGCGATGGTGCGGACGACCCCGTCGCCGAGCTGCTGCTCGACCTCGAAGGTGAGGCCCTTCTCGGCCAGCGCGTTGCCGCTGTCCTCGAGGACCAGCGCATCGTAGATCTTCGGCATCGCATCGCGCGGGAACTCGATGTCGATGACCGCGCCGATGGTCTGGACGATGGTGCCGTGAGCTTGTGACATGGTCTTGTCCTGAATCTGTTTGCGTTGCCTGAATGCGTGACTGCGGCTACACCGCTGCTGCGCCGCCGACGATCTCCGAGAGTTCCTTGGTGATCGAGGCCTGGCGGCTCTTGTTGTAGATGAGCTGCAGTTCTTCGATGATGTTCTGCGCGTTGTCGGACGCGGACTTCATCGCCACCATGCGCGCCGACTGCTCGGAGGCGATGTTGTCGGCGGCGGCCTGGTAGACGAACGTCTCCAGGTAGCGCACCAGCAGCTCGTCGAGCACGGACTTCGCGTCCGGCTCGTAGAGGTAGTCCCAGCTGCCCTCGCGGACCTTGTCCGCGTCGAGGTCGACGGCTTCCGCCGTCTGCCACTCGAGCGGGATCGGGATCATCGTCGCGTGGACCGGCTCCTGCTTCATCGTGTTGATGAAGCGGTTCGAGAAGATGTGCACCTCGTCGAGCCGCCCCTCGAGGTAGCCGTCCACCAGCATCTTGACTGGGCCGATCAGGCGCTCGAGCGCCGGGCGGTCGCCGTAATTGGTGACCTGCGAGACGATCTTGCCGCCCATCCGGTTCAGGAAGCCGAAGCCCTTGTTGCCGATCGCGCAGTATTCGACCTCGACGCCTTTCGCGATCCACTCCTTGTGCTGGGTGAGCATCACCCGCAGCAGGTTGGTGTTCAGGCCGCCGCAGAGGCCCTTGTCGGTCGTGATCACGACGGCACCGACGCGCTTCACGTCGGGGCGGCGCGTCAGCAGCGGGTGCTTGTACTCGGCATTGGCGCGGGCCGCGTGCATCGCGATGCTGAGAATGCGCTGCGCATAGGGCCGGCCGGCCCGCATGCGCTCCTGCGCTTTCTTCATCTTCGACGCAGCGACCATTTCCATCGCCTTGGTGATCTTGCGCGTGTTCTGCACGCTCTTGATCTTGAGGCGGATTTCCTTGGTTCCGGCCATGTTCGCTCCCGGCGGGTGCTCAGTACGCGCCGTTCTTCTTGAAGTCCTCGATCGCGGCGGCGAGCGCTTTCTCGTCGTCCGCGTTCAGGTCCTTCGTCGTCTCGATGCGGTCGAACAGGTCCTTGAACTTCGATTTCACGTGCTGGCGCAGGCCCGCCTCGAATGCGAGCGCGCGGTTGACCTCCACGCCGTCGAAGTAGCCCTTGTTGACCGCGAACAGCGTCAGCGCCTGCTCGGCGACGGAGATCGGCGAGTACTGCGGCTGCTTCATCAGCTCGGTGACGAGCTTGCCGCGGTCGAGCTGCTTGCGGGTCGCCTCGTCGAGGTCGGAGGCGAACTGCGCGAAGGCCGCGAGCTCGCGGTACTGGGCGAGTGCGAGTCGCACGCCGCCGCCGAGCTTCTTGATGACCTTGGTCTGCGCCGCGCCACCGACGCGCGACACGGAGACGCCGGCGTTGATGGCCGGGCGGATGCCGGCGTTGAACAGGTCGGTCTCGAGGAAGATCTGGCCGTCGGTGATCGAGATCACGTTGGTCGGCACGAACGCGGAGACGTCGCCGGCCTGGGTCTCGATGATCGGCAGCGCGGTCAGCGAGCCGGTCTTGCCCTTGATCGCACCCTTGGTGAACTTCTCGACGTACTCCTCGTTGACGCGCGCTGCGCGCTCGAGCAGGCGGCTGTGCAGGTAGAACACGTCGCCGGGATACGCCTCGCGGCCCGGGGGGCGACGCAGCAGCAGCGACACCTGGCGATAGGCCCAGGCCTGCTTGGTCAGGTCGTCATAGATGATCAGTGCGTCCTGGCCGCGGTCGCGGAAGTATTCGCCCATCGTGCAGCCCGAATAGGGCGCGATGTACTGCATGGCTGCCGACTCGGAGGCCGAGGCCGCCACGACGATCGTGTAGGCCATCGCGCCGTGCTCTTCGAGCTTGCGCACGACGTTCGCGATCGTCGAGGCCTTCTGGCCGATCGCGACGTAGATGCAGATCAGGTCCTTGCCCTTCTGGTTGATGATCGTGTCGACCGCGACTGCCGTCTTGCCGGTCTGGCGGTCGCCGATGATCAGCTCGCGCTGGCCGCGGCCGATCGGCACCATCGCGTCGATTGCCTTGAGGCCGGTCTGCACCGGCTGGCCCACCGACTTGCGGGCGATGACGCCCGGCGCCACCTTCTCGATGACGTCGAATTCCTTGGCGTCGATGGGTCCCTTGCCGTCGATCGGCTGGCCGAGCGCGTTGACGACGCGACCGATCAGCTCGGTGCCGATGGGCACCTCGAGGATGCGGCCAGTGCACTTGACCGTGTCGCCCTCGGTGATGTGCTCGTACTCGCCGAGGATCACCGCGCCGACCGAGTCGCGCTCGAGGTTGAGCGCGAGGCCGTACGTGTTCTTCGGGAACTCGAGCATTTCACCCTGCACGGCGTCCTGCAGGCCGTGGATGCGCACGATGCCGTCCGTCACCGACACGACGGTGCCGACGCTGCGCGCCTCGGTGGCCGCCGTGAAGTTCTGGATCCGTGCCTTGATCAGTTCGCTGATCTCAGAAGCCTTGATCGACATTTCGCATTCCTCTGCAGGCCTGACCGCGCGGGCGGCTGGGCCGGGTGAATTCTGTTCAGCTAGTCAATTCAGTCTCGAGCCGCTCGAGCTTGCCCTTGAGGGAGCCGTCGATCAGCAGGTCGCCCGACCGCACCACCGCGCCGCCGATCAACTCCGGGTCGACCGAGCATTGCAACCGCACGTCGCGGCGCAGCCGGGTACGCAGGGCGGCCGCGAGCCGCGCCTTCTGCTCATCACCGAGGGTCGTCGCGGAGACGATCTCCACGTCGGCCACGTTCTGGGCCTCGGCCTCGAGCTCCTTGAACTGGGCCGCGATCTCCGGCAGGAAATCGAGCCGTCCGTTCTCGGTGAGCAGGCCGAGCAAGGCCCGCCCCTGAGCGTCGAGATCGGCACCGCAGATGCCTGCGATGAGTTCCTCGAGCTGGGAGGTGGAGACACCCGGGCTCCTCTCGAGCAGTCGGAACTCCTCGCTCAGCACCACCGCGCGGGCATTGCCGAGCCAGCGGGACCATTCCGCCAGCCGGCCCTGCTCGCGCGCGGCGGCAAAAGCCGCCTTGGCGTAGGGTCTCGCGATCGTGGCTCTCTCGGCCATGCGTCGTTTCTCCGGATCCTCGAACCGCCGCGGGCCGTCAGGCCCTGGCGCCTTCGATCTCGTGGGCCAGCTTCTCGATCAGGTCGGCGTGGGCCGCCGGATCGATCTCGCGCTCCAGGAGCCGCGAGGCTCCGGCGACCGCGAGCTTGGCCACATCCTTGCGAAGCGAATCGCGCGCGCGGGCCTGCTCGAGTGCCACTTCCTGCCGCGCGTCGCCGACGAGCCGCTGGCCCTCGGAAATGGCGGTGGAACGGGCTTCCTCGATGATCTCGCTCGACCGGCGATTCGCCTGGTCGACGATCTTCAGGGCCTTCTCGCGCGCCTCGTTCACGATGGAGGCGGCTTCGTCGCTGGCCTGGTGCAGCTCCTTCTGCCCGCGCTCGGCGGCCGCGAGGCCGTCGGCGATCTTCTTCTGGCGGTCTTCGATCGCCTTCAGAAGGGGGGGCCAGATGAACTTGACGCTGAACCAGATCAGGATCAGGAAGACGATCGCCTGCCCGATGAGCGTCGCATTGATGTTCATGGCGACGTCCTCGCGTCAGGCGCGCGTCAACCGAGACGGGCGAGCAACGGGTTCGCGACCGCGAAGAACATCGCGAGCGCGACGCCGATCAGGAAGGCCGCGTCGATCAGGCCTGCGAGCAGGAACATGCGGCCCTGCAGGGTCGGGATGAGCTCGGGCTGGCGCGCGGCCGCCTCGAGGAACTTCGAGCCCATGATGCCGATGCCGATGCAGGCGCCGATCGCGCCCAGGCCGATGATCAGGCCGATGCCCAGGGCGGTGAAGCTCTGGATCTGGGCGATGTACTGTGCCATTTCCATGTGTCGTCTCCAGGTCGTGCGGTTGCTTGAACGGGTGAACGGGTCAGTGGTGCTCGGTCCCCATCGCGACGTAGACGATGGTGAGCACCATGAAGATGAAGGCTTGCAGCGTGATGATCAGGATGTGGAAGATCGCCCAGGCCGAACCGGCGAGGACCTGTCCCAGCATCGAGAGGCTGCTGCCGAGGGTGAAGCCGGCCCAGCTCGCGCCCAGCAGCGCGATCAGCATGAAGACCAGCTCGCCGGCGTACATGTTGCCGAAGAGTCGCATCGCGAGCGAGACGGGCTTCGCCAGCATCTCGACGATGTTGAGCAGGAAATTCGGGATCCACAGCACCGGGTTCGAGCCGAACGGTGCCGTGAAGAGCTCGTGAATGTAGCCGCCCGTGCCCTTCACCTTGACCGAGTAGAAGATGACGATGATCAGGACGGAAATCGACATGGCGAACGTCGTGTTGACGTCGGCGGTGGGAACCACGCGCCAGTAGTGCAGCCCGAACCAGCCGGCGACCATGCCCGGCACGTCGAGCGGCAACAGGTCCATGGCGTTCATGAAGAACACCCAGAGGAAGATCGTGAGCGCGAGGGGCGCGAGGAACCGGCGGTCGAGGTGGAAGACCTCCTTGACCTGGGTGTCGACGAACTCGACCACCATCTCGACGAACGCCTGTCCCTTGCCGGGCACGCCGGAGGTGGCCTTGCGAGCGGCCAGCCAGAACAGGCCCAGGGCCAGGAGTCCGGTCAGCACCGACATGAACATCGTGTCGAGATGCCAGGTCCAGAAACCTTCGCCGACCTTGAGGTGCGCCAGGTGGTGGGTGATGTATTCGGTGCTGCTTGCAGGTGCTTCGCCGGCCATGATCAGTCCGCAACTCCGAACGTTCGTTTCGTGTTCTGCCCGGCCATCCGGGCGGCCCCAATCCAGTACCCGAAGAAGGTCGCCACGTACGCCGCGAGCAGCGGCGCCGCATCGACCCTGCGCGACCGGAAAGCCACCACCAGCAGGGCGACCGTGAAAGCGACCTTCACGACCCAGCCGGAGAAGAAGCTCCAGGCCACGCGCTGCGGGTTCGCACCGTCACCGTGCCTCAGCATCGCGATCGCCATCAGCGACGTCGCGGCGATGCCGATCCCGGCCCCGAGCAGCGCGGAAACGCCGGCGCGGGGCCCCCACACGGCGAGGCAGGCGATCGCAACGATCGCCCCGAGCAACCCTTGACCGAGCACGACCACCAATGCCTGGCGTCGGCTCCTCTGGATCTCCGTGCTGCTCAAGGCCTCAACTCAATCGTCCGGGCAACAAAAAAGCCACGTCATGTGCCGGGCGCTTCCGGCCACGGGTGGCGAGTCGATCCGTTGCCCGGGCGGGCCACGCGGCACCGCGCGGCCTCCGGAAGGCCCGAAAGTATATCTGTTCCTTTTGCACTGCTTCAATGCGGCAGCGCATCAAAATTGAGGGCCGCACCTGCGGTCTTCACGCATGGCGCGAGGCTCCCCCGATGCGGTATGGGGCGCCGACCTGCCGCCGCGGAGCGCGTTCCACGCGCCGCGATATTATCAAATATGAATAGATTATCTTGCCCAGAACCTTATCAGATTTACTGACTGACAATATTTACTAATCAAGACCGGGCTCGCCGGTCACTGGATGTGGGCGAGGATCCCGTCCAGTTCGTCGAGGCTGTTGTAGGCGATCACCAGCTTGCCGCGACCCCTGGCGGTATGTTGCAGCTGGACCTTCGCACCGAGCTTCTCGGCGAGGTCCTGCTCGAGCCGGGACACGTTTGGATCGGGCCGCGGTGGCTCGCGCCCGGCCGTCTCGGCCTTGCGCTCGGACAGCCGGCGCACGAGCGCTTCGGTCTCGCGGACCGAGAGCCCCTTCTTCGCGACCAGCAACGCGACCTCGATCTGCTGGCGCTCCGTGCCGAGCCCGAGCAATGCCCGCGCGTGGCCCATCTCGAGCTGTCGCCGCTCGACCAGCGCTTTCACTTCCTCGGCCAGCTCGAGGAGACGCAGCAGATTGCTGACGGCCGCGCGGGAGCGGCCGACGGCATCCGCCGCCGTCTGGTGCGTCATGTCGAATTCCCGGATCAGCCGATCGAGGGCCCGGGCTTCCTCCAGCGGATTGAGGTTTTCGCGCTGAATGTTCTCGATCAGCGACATCGCCACCGCCGCCTCGTCCGGCACGTTGCGGATGACGGCCGGAATGTCGTGCAGACCTGCCATCTGCGCCGCGCGCCAGCGGCGCTCGCCGGCAATGATCTCGTAGCGACGCGGCTCACCCGGTCGCTGCGCGGCGACCGGACGCACGACGATCGGCTGGACCACGCCCTGCGCACGGATCGAGTCGGCGAGTTCCTGCAGGCTCTCGGGCCGCATGTCGAGCCGTGGCTGGTAGCGACCGCGCTGCAGCAGGTCCACCGGGATCCTCGCGAGTTCTTCCTCCGGCCTTGCCCGGGGTGCCTGCTCCGAGTCCGGGGCCGCAGGGGATGAGGTGCCGAGCAGGGCTTCGAGCCCGCGGCCGAGACTGGGTCGTTTGGTAGCCATGGCGCGATATTATGCCGGCGACGCCGCGACGAGGCAGACGTCGGTGAAGAAACTGCACGCGGCGCCGGAGCACACGATGTCGTTCATCAGGACCCTGGCCGGCGGGCTGCTCGGCTGTGCACTGCCCCTCGCGGCGATGCCGGCGACCGCCGGCGCGCCTGTCGGGATCGACGCCGGGCCGGCCATCATCGGCTCGGCCGGGGTGTTCGCCCTGGTCGAGGCCTATGACTATCCGTACCTGGTCGGCCTGCAGTACCGCGGTCGCGCGTTGACCGAATGGTCGTTGAAGCCGGGCATCGGTCTATCGGCCGGAGCGGACGGGATGTCGTTCCTTTACGTCGACCTTGCGCGTGATTTCACCCTGCCCCGGCGGTGGTTCCTGACCTTGAGCGTGGCCGGCGGGTGGTTCGTCGGGGGCGAGGAGATCGGCACGGGCCATCACACACAGTTCCAGAGCGGCATCGAAATATCCCGGCGGCTCGCGGGCGGTGCCCGGCTCGGGCTGGGCGGCTATCACATCTCGAACGCCGGCCTCACGGACGGGAACAACGGAACGGAGGCCATCGCCTTGACGGTGACGCTGCCCGTGCGCCGGTCCCGCGGGAAGGTTCCCCGGGCTCAGTCGCCCGCCCCGTCCTCGACCGAGGTCGATTCCTGGTCGGCGAGTCCGGCCGCAGCAAATCGTTCCTCTTCCTCCCGGCGGATGAGTTCGCCGGCCAGCGCGAGGTAGGCGAGCGCACCCCGGGAATCCTTGTCGTGGTACATCGCCGCCTTGCCGAAGCTCGGCGCCTCGGCGAGACGCACGTTGCGCGGGATGACGGTGCGGAACACCTTGTCGCCGAAGTGCATGATGAGCTGCGCCGACACCTCGTTCGAGAGGTTGTTACGCGGATCGAACATCGTGCGCAGGATACCCTCGAGCTGCAGGTCGGGGTTCACGCTCGCCCGGATCTGCTCGATCGTACCCATGAGCGCCGACAGCCCCTCGAGCGCGTAGTACTCGCACTGCATCGGCACGAGCACCGAGTCCGCGGCGACCAGCGCATTGAGCGTGAGCAGGTTGAGCGCCGGCGGGCAGTCGATGATGATCACGTCGTAGAGGTTGCGCACGGGCTTGAGCGCGTTGCGCAGGCGAACCTCGCGACCGATCTTGGTCATCAGCTGGACCTCGGCCGCCACGAGGTCCTGGTTGCCCGGCAGCAGGGTGAACCCGCCCACCTCGACCGGCACCAGCGCCGCCGCGAGTTCGCAGTCGCCGAGCAGCACGTCGGTCATCGAACAGCGCAGGCTGCGCTTGTCGACGCCGCAACCCATGGTCGCATTGCCCTGGGGATCGCTGTCGATGAGCAGCACCTTGCGTTGCGTGGCCGCGAGGGAGGCCGCAAGGTTGACGGCCGTGGTCGTCTTGCCGACCCCGCCCTTCTGGTTTGCGACCGCGATGACACGCTTCATGGCGCTGCAAGCTTACCCGACCCGCTCGTGCGACCGGCACAACTCGACGAGATGCCGCTCCTCCGCGAGCCCCGGCACGCTGAGCGGGTGCACGGCGGCCACCTTCCAGCCGGTCAACCGGGCCGCGATTTCGTCCTCCGGATAGCGCCCCTTCATCGCCAGCAGCCGCCCGCCCCCGACGACGAGGTGCCCGGCGACCTTCACGAGGCCGGCCAGCGGGCCGACGGCGCGCGCGATGACGGTGTCGAAACGCATCTCGGGTCGGTAGGCCTCTGCGCGGGCCTGCACGACCTCGACATTCGCCAGGCCGAGCGTGTCGCGGACATGCTCGAGGAAGCGGCACTTCTTGCCCGTCGACTCGATGAGCGCGAAGTGCCGGCCCGGCTCGACGATGGCGAGTGGAACACCGGGAAACCCGGCGCCGCTGCCCACGTCGGCGATGCGGTTGCCATGCAGGAACGGCAATACCGTGAGACTGTCGAGGAGGTGCTTGGTGAGCTGCGCCGGGCGGTCGCGGATGGCCGTCAGGTTCATCCGCGAACTCCACTCGTCGAGCAGGTCGAGGTGGGCAACCAGCCGCGCCTCCTGCTCCGCCGAGAGCTCGAGCCCGAGACCACGCGCACCGTCGAACAGGGTCGTCATCGGCGCAGGATACCCTGCCGGGCCGTTGCCTCGCCCCGGGTCGTCGTCGACGCCCCGATCAGCCGGAGTCGACCGCCATCAGGTTGTCTTCCGAGTTGCGATCCACCCGCTTGTTGAACGGGTCGACGCCGACGACCAAGGGCTCGCGATCGGTCACGATCCGCAGGGTCTGCCTGCCGCTGCGCACCGGCATCCGCTCGACGACGATCACGCTCTGGCTGTCGTAGCCCTTGCGGCCCGGCTCGATCGTGAAGGCGCCGACGTCGAAGGATTCCTCGAGCGGCGCCTCCGTCTCCAGGCCCTTGCCGTCCGCATAGAGCTTGCGGGCCTCCACCTCGAGTGCGACCTCCCAGCGGCCGTCGTCGCGCCGCCTCGATTTCGCCCCGGTGACCTTGACGTCGTACAGCGTGATCTTCTCGAACAGGTCGGCGATCAGCTGCTCGTGCTCCGGGCCCGCGACCGCGCGGAAACGCCGCAGCAGGTCGCGGGGATTCGCATAGGGCGCCGGCTTGAATGCGAACTCCGCGAGCAGGCCCCGCAGGGCCTCGTTGACCCGTTCGGCGCCGATCTGGTCCTTGAGCAGGTAAAGCGCCAGGCCACCTTTCTGGTAGTGGATGTACGGCTGGTTCTCCACGCGCACGAGCGGCAGCTCCTCCAGCACTTCGCCGCCGCGACGGCGCAGGTAGCGGTCGAGCTCGTACTTGAGGAACTTGCGGATCTGCTCGGGCCCGTACATCTGCTCCATGACCATGAGCGCCGAGTACTGGGCCAGCGATTCGATCAGGAAGGTCGCGCCCTGCTGGTCGGCGCTGATGACCTGGTGCCCCCACCACTGGTGCGCAATCTCGTGCGCGGTCACGTAGGTGACCATGTCGATCTTCTCGGGATCGCGATAGTCGGCAATGAAGCCGATGCCTTCCGAGTAGGGAATGGTGTTCGCGAACGACTGCGCGAAGTCCGCATAGGCCGGGAACTCGAGGATGCGCGCCTGGCGGAACTGGAAGGGACTGAAGTTCGCCGTGAAATAGTCGAGCGAGGCCTTCATGGCCGTCATCATCCGTTCGACGTTGTAGGCGTGCGACGGATCGTGATAGACGGCCAGCTCGACGTTCTTCCAGCGGTCTTTCGCGAGCGCGTAGCGTGCCGACTGCACGGAGAAGAAGTTCTGGATCGGCGCGTCGCTGCGATAGCGCACCGTGCGACGGCCGCCGGCGACGGACTCGGACTCGAGGTAGCCGGGGGCAATCGCGAGCTGGTCCGCCGAGGTCGAAACCGTGATGTCGGAGTTGACCCAGTCACTGTCGCGGCGCAGCGCGTTGAAGGCGCGCGCCGAGTCGTCCTCGAGTGGCGCGGGCCGAAGCTCCGGAGGCAGGTCGTACTTGCGCCGCTTCGCACGGTCCTGCAGCAGACCGTTGCGGTCCATGCCCAGCGACGGCGTGATCTCCGTGTTGTCGAGGAACGTGCCGTTGTCGACGATGCGTTGCTCGTTGCCGGAGTTACGGAAGCCGCGCTGGCCCCGCAGCGTCTCGAAGCGGATGCGGTGGCGCGCGCCGGGCTCGAGCGGTGTGTCGTAGCGGTAGATGCGGTAGTGCCGTGCGCCGAGGTCCTGGCTCAGGGTCGCTCCTTCCACTTCCAGCTCGGTCATTTCCAGCAGGTCCGGCCAGCGTACGTGCACCTCGTCGAGCGGCTGCCCCGTGCGATTCTCGACGACGTACTCGCCGCGCGTGACGGCACGCGGTTCCGCGGGGTAGAGCGCCACGTCGAGCTGCACGTCGGTGATGCGCGGTTGCGGCACCGCCTCGTAGCCGATCAGCGCCCGTTCCGTCTCGGCCGTCTCGCGCTCGACGTCGAGCGTCGTCCGGTACTCGTTGATCACGTTGGTGTTGTAGAAGATCCAGCCACCGAGGGTGAGCATCACCAGCAGCCCGACCGCGGCGATGCCGCCGGGGGCGCCTGCCAGCCGCCCGGGCAGTCGGGCGAGACGCGTCCTGAGGGGTGCGCCCGCGCCGCGGCGCCAGAGCGCGTAGGCCAGCACCGCGAGCACGAGCGCGGCGGCCGTCCAGTAGCCGCGGAACCACCACGCGAATCGTCCGAGGTCCCCCTGGCCGTTCATGTCGGAGAGCGGCGTGCCGGGATTGCCCGCGTACTGGTACAGGTTGTGCTCGAACCCGAGGCGGTCGAGCGTCATCAGGCCGACCACGAACAGCAGCATCAGCATCCAGCCGAAGGCTTTCTGTGGCACCAGGGTCTGCATGAAGAGCGACAGCACGGCAAACAGCACCACGGTCACGGTCTGCGGCAGCACGTACCACGCAAAGTACTTGCCGAACTCGAAGTCGAAGTAGCCTTTCAGCGCCTGGGTCGCGATCGCCGCGAGCGTGCTCGCCGCGAGCATGCCGAACAGCACGACGGCGATGGCGAGGATCTTGGGAATCACGAAGGCCCAGTCGGGTGCCGGCGTCGAGTCGATGATCTCGTGCACGCGGCGCTCGCGATCGCGCCACACGAGATCGCCCGCGTAGTAGATCGCGACGATCAGCGGAATGATCGTGAAAGACCCCTGCAGCGTGTCGATCATGACCCGAGTGACGGGATGGATGGTGTTGCCGTACCGCTCGTCGGCGAACCACAGCCCGGCGATGGAATTCACGAAGCCGATGCCGAGCAGCACGATGAAGGCGGGGCTGCGTACGGCAGCGACCATGTCGAACCGGGTCAGCGCCCACAGCGCGCTCCAGCCGGCGTCGGATGCGCCCGCCGTGGCGACGCGGGGCGGCGCAGTTGCCGGCGGCGCCGGCGTGGTGGGCGACTTTTCCTCGGCCACGCCGCCCGACCGGCTCATCACCGCCCGGGCGCCCTTCGCGGCGCGCGCGTACAGCACCCACGCCAGTCCCAGCAGTGCGAATGCGATGCCGAGCCAGAGGACGCGGTTCCAGAGGATGAGCCCGTCGAACTGCGGCAGGCGGGTATTGCGTTCCGCCGCCGTCCAGTACTTGGTGGCGTGCTCAAAGGCGCCGAGTCCGAAGGGGTCGAGCAGCGCGACCGTGCGCTCGAGCTCCGGGCGGGCGAAGTACGCCGTGGCGACCAGATACAGCACGAGGAAAGCGATGACGCCGACGTAGGTCCACATCATCGAGCGCGTGGCGGTGGCGATGGCAAAGAAGCCCGCACCGGTCACGAACAGCGTCGGCACGCAGACCAGCAGGTAGATCCAGGCGTAATGACCGAGGTTGAACGGGCCCACGGTTTCCGGGTCCAGCCACGGCATGGCGGCCCCGATCATCATGCCCACCGGGACGCTCAGGAACAGCAGGCAGCCGGCGAGGAACGCACCGGTGAACCGACCCAACAGGTAGTCGAAGCGCGAGACGCGGGTGGAATGAATGATCGGTCCGAAGCCGGTCTCGTCGTCGCGTACCACCACGTTGGCGACGAATGCCGTCAGGATGAAGATTGCGAAGACGCTCATGACGAGCTGCGTCTGCGCGATGGCGTAGGGCGCGTTCACCCAGACGTTGCCCCCCGAGCCGATCTGGACGTTGTCGGAGGCCGTGGCGGCGAAGGTGAGCAGCAGGAAGATGACGAAGGTCACCCAGAAGGCGGGAGACCTGAGCTGGTAGCGCAGCTCGAAGGCGGCGACGGAGTTGAACACGGCGGGGGCTCAGGCGGCCGCGCGGCGCGTGAGGGCGAGGGTCGAGAAGTAGACGTCGTCCAGGCCGCCCGTCATCGCCTCGAAGCCTGCGCCCGGATGCCCTTCCGACAGCACGTGGATGACGGTCCGGCCGCCGAACAGGCGGGTTGCAATCACCTCGTGATCGCGGCGATACGCCTCGAGCTGGTCCCGGCCGATCGTCTTGCGCCAGACGCGGCCCTCGAGCGCCGAGATCAGCTCGAGAGGCGCGCCGCTCTTCACGATGCGGCCATTGGCGATGATGGCCATGTTGGGACAGAGGTCGGCGACGTCCTCGACGATGTGCGTGGAGAGAATCACGACGACGTTCTCGCCGATCTCCGCGAGCAGGTTCAGGAAGCGGTTGCGCTCCTCCGGGTCGAGTCCGGCGGTCGGCTCGTCGACGATGATCAGCGACGGCTGGCCAATGAGCGCCTGGGCGATGCCGAAGCGTTGACGCATGCCGCCGGAGAATCCGGCGAGCGCCTTCTTGCGGACGTCCCAGAGATTGACCTGGTGCAGCAGGGCCTCGACCGTCTCGCGCCGCTGCCGCCGATCGGCGTTGCCCTTGAGGATTGCAAGGTGGTCCAGCATGTCGAGCGCGGTGACCCGCGGGTAGACGCCGAAGTCCTGCGGCAGGTACCCGAGCGTGCGACGCAGCGCGTCGGGACGAGCGAGGACGTCGATGTCGTCGAATCGAATCGAGCCGCGGGTCGGGAGCTGCAGAGTGGCGATGCACCGCATCAGCGAGGACTTGCCGGCCCCGTTCGGCCCGAGCAGGCCGAACATGCCGCGCGGGACCTCCAGCGTCACGCCGTCGAGCGCTTTCGTGCCGTTGGGGTAGACGTGGGCCAGGTCTTCGATGAGGAGCATGCGGGAAACCTCGGTCGGCCGCTGGATCCGGGCCGGAGTGCGCGGATCCTATGGGACTGATGGTGTACTAGTCAACTAAGACACTATATCTCACGCGCCGAGTGGCACGTACGCCTGGCAGACCGGGCGTCGACGACGAACGTCGGCGGACCACTCGATGCGTGGCTCGATACCTAGAACGCGTCCGCGGGTACCCGTACCCAGCCTTCCATCAGGACACGGGCACTGCGGCTCATGATGGCCTTGGTCACGGTCCACACGCCGTCGACCAGGCGGGCTTCCGCGCCCACCCGCAGCGTGCCCGAGGGATGGCCGAAGCGCACCGACGTGCGCGGCCCACCGCCGGCCGCGAGATTCACCAGCGTGCCCGGGATCGCGGCCGCCGTGCCGATGGCCACGGCCGCCGTCCCCATCATGGCGTGATGCAGCTTGCCCATGGAAAGCGCGCGCACCAGCAGGTCGATATCGCCCGCGGCGACCCGCTTGCCGCTGGAGGCCCGGTAGTCGGCCGGCGGCGCGACAAAGGCGACCTTGGGAGTGTGCTGGCGCCGGGCGGCCTCGTCGACGTGCCGGATCAGTCCCATGCGCACCGCGCCGTGGGCGCGAATCGTCTCGAACATCGCCAGCGCCTTCGCGTCGCCGTTGATGGCGTCCTGCAGTTCGCTGCCCGTGTAGCCGATCGCGTCGGCGTTGACGAAGATGGTCGGGATGCCAGCGTTGATCAGGGTGGCCTTGAGCGTCCCGACCCCGGGCACCTCGAGCTGGTCCACCAGTTGGCCGGTGGGGAACATCGCGCCGCTCCCGCCTTCTTCCTCGGCGGCCGGATCCATGAACTCGAGCTGAACTTCGGCGGCCGGGAACGTCACGCCATCGAGCTCGAAATCACCGGTTTCCTGCACGGCGCCAGCGGTGACGGGAACGTGTGCGACGATGGTCTTGCCGATGTTCGCCTGCCAGATGCGGACGGTCGCGACGCCGTCCCGCGGCAGGCGACCGGCGTCCACCAGCCCCTGGCTGATGGCGAACGGTCCGACGGCGGCGGAAAGATTGCCGCAGTTGCCGCTCCAGTCGACGAACGCCTTGTCGATGGAGACCTGGCCGAACAGGTAGTCCACGTCGTGGTCGGGCCGCAGGCTCTTCGACAGGATGACCGTCTTGCTCGTGCTGGAGGTCGCTCCGCCCATGCCGTCGATCTGCTTGCCATAGGGATCGGGGCTGCCGATGACTCGCAGCAGCAGCGCATCGCGCGCGGCACCCGGCACCTGTGCGCGCTCCGGCAGGTCCTGCAGGCGGAAGAACACGCCCTTGCTGGTGCCGCCGCGCATATAGGCGGCGGGAATCCTGATCTGCGGGGCGTGCGGCTTGGGCATGGCTTCCCGGCGGACCGGCGCTTTCCTAGGCGGCCCTGGACGATTCGAGGAAGTCCTGGGCGAAGCGCTGCAGGACGCCGCCCGCCTCGTAGATCGCAACCTCCTCGGCAGTGTCGAGCCGGCAGGTCACCGGCACGTCCACCCGCGCCCCGTTCCTGCGGTGGATCACGAGAGTCAGCTCCGCGCGCGGTTCGCGCTTGCCGATCACGTCGAAAGTCTCCGTCCCGTCGATGTCCAGGGTCTTGCGGTTGACGCCCGGCTTGAACTCCAGCGGCAGCACGCCCATGCCGATCAGGTTGGTGCGGTGGATGCGCTCGAAGCCCTCGGCAGCGATGGCTTCGACGCCGGCGAGGCGCACGCCCTTCGCCGCCCAGTCGCGCGACGATCCCTGGCCGTAGTCGGCGCCGGCGATGACGATCAGGGGCTGCCCGCGCTCCATGTAGGTCTCGATGGCTTCCCACATCCGCGTGATCCGGCCCTCCGGCTCGATCCGGGCCAGCGAGCCGGGCTTCACCTTGCCATCCACCACGACCATCTCGTTCTTCAGCGTCGGATTGGCGAAGGTCGCGCGCTGCGCGGTGAGGTGGTCCCCGCGGTGCGTAGCATAGGAATTGAAGTCCTCCTGCGGCAGGCCCATTTTCGCCAGGTACTCCCCGGCGGCGCTGTCCGGCAGGATGGCGTTGGACGGAGAGAGGTGGTCGGTGGTGATGTTGTCGCCCAGCACCGCCAGCGGACGCATGCCGGCGAGGCTGCGCTTGCCCGCCAGCGCGCCTTCCCAGTAGGGCGGCCGGCGGATGTAGGTACTCATCGGACGCCAGTCGTACAAGGGGCTGACCGCCTCCCCGGCCTCCACCTTGAGCGTGAACATCGGGTCGTAGACCTTGCGGAACTGTTCCGGCTTGACGCTGGCGGCGACGATGGCATCGATCTCCTCGTCGGACGGCCATAGGTCCTTGAGGGTGATCGGCCTGCCTTGCGCGTCAGTCCCCAGCGCGTCCTTCTCGATGTCGAAGCGGATGGTCCCGGCGATCGCATAGGCCACGACGAGCGGCGGCGACGCGAGGAAGGCCTGCCTGGCATACGGGTGGATGCGGCCGTCGAAATTGCGGTTTCCGGATAGCACGGCCGTGGCGTAGAGGTCGCGGTCGATGATCTCCTTCTGGATGACCGGATCCAGTGCTCCCGACATCCCGTTGCAGGTGGTGCAGGCGAAGCCCACGATGCCGAAGCCCAGCCTTTCCAGTTCCGACTTCAGGCCGGCGTCCTCCAGGTACAGGGCCACGGCCCGCGAACCCGGCGCCAGCGAGGTCTTGACCCACGGCTTGCGCGTCAGGCCGAGCCGGTTGGCGTTGCGCGCCAGCAGGCCCGCGGCCACCACGTTGCGCGGATTACTGGTGTTGGTGCAGCTGGTGATGGCCGCGATGATGACGGCGCCATCCGGCATCTGGCCCGGCGTCTCCTGCCAGTGGCCGGCGATGCCCTTCGCAGCGAGATCGCTCGTCGCCACCCGCGCATGCGGATTCGACGGCCCGGCGATGTTGCGCACGACCGTCGAGAGGTCGAACCGCAGCACACGCTCGTAGCGGGCATTCTTCAGCGTGTCCGCCCACAGACCCGCCCGCTTCGCGTAGGTCTCGACCAGTCTCACCTGCTCGTCGTCGCGGCCGGTGAGCTTCAGGTATTCGATCGTCCGCGCGTCGATGTAGAACAAGGCGGCGGTCGCGCCGTACTCGGGCGCCATGTTCGAGATGGTCGCGCGGTCACCGAGCGTCAGCTTGGACGCCCCCTCGCCAAAGAACTCGAGGTAGGCCGACACGACCTTCGACTTGCGCAGGAACTCGGTCAGCGCCAGCACGATGTCCGTCGCCGTGATGCCCGGCTGCGGCGCGCCGGACAGTTCCACGCCGACGATCTCCGGCAGGCGCATCCAGGACGCGCGTCCCAGCATCACGCTCTCCGCCTCGAGGCCACCGACACCCACGGCGATCACGCCCAGCGCATCGACGTGCGGCGTGTGACTGTCGGTGCCGACCAGCGTGTCGGGGAACGCGACGCCGTCCTTTGCGTGAATCACCGGCGACATCCGCTCGAGGTTGATCTGGTGCATGATCCCGTTGCCCGGCGGGATCACGTCGACGTTCCTGAACGCCTGCTTCGTCCAGTCGATGAAGTGGAAGCGGTCCTCGTTGCGGCGATCCTCGATGGCCCGGTTCTTCGCGAAGGCGTCGGGATCGTAGCCACCGCACTCGACGGCCAGCGAGTGATCCACGATCAGCTGCACGGGAACGACGGGATTGACCTTGGCCGGATCGCCCCCCTGCAAGGCGATGGCGTCCCGCAGCCCGGCGAGGTCCACCAGTGCCGTCTGGCCCAGGATGTCGTGGCACACGACTCGCGCGGGAAACCACGGGAAGTCGCGCTCTCGCCTGCCGTCGACGATCTGCTTCAGGCAATCGGCGAGGATCGCCGGATCGCAGCGGCGCACGAGGTTCTCCGCGTGCACGCGCGCGGTGTACGTCAGCTGGTCGTAGGCGCCGGGCCGGATCGCGTCGACCGCAGCGCGCGTGTCGAAGTAGTCGAGGGCGGTGCCGGGGAGCGGCTTGCGGTGTGCGGTATTCATGGGCGGCGTGTTCTTCGCTCGACTGGCACGTCACCCGGCGCGGCCGGACGCCGCGCCGGGATCCACGCTCACTTGCGCTTTGCGAGCGGCACGAACTTCTGGTCCTCGGGACCCGTGTAGTTGGCGCTCGGCCGGATGATCTTGCCGTCGATGCGCTGCTCGATGACGTGCGCGGCCCAGCCCGTCGTGCGCGACAACACGAACAGGGGCGTGAACATGGCGGTGGGCACGCCCATCATGTGGTAGGAGACGGCCGAGAACCAGTCGAGGTTGGGAAACATCTTCTTGATGTCCCACATCACCGACTCGAGACGCTCCGCGATCTGGAACATCTTCATGTCGCCCGCCTCCTTCGACAGCCGGCGCGCGACGTCCTTGATCACCTCGTTGCGCGGATCGCCGATCGTGTAGACCGGGTGGCCGAAGCCGATCACGACTTCCTTCGCCTCGACGCGCCGGCGGATGTCGGCCTCCGCCTCGTCGGGATCCGCGTAGCGCTTCTGCACCTCGAACGCGACCTCGTTGGCGCCGCCGTGCTTCGGCCCGCGCAGCGCCCCGATGGCGCCCGTGATGCAGGAATACATGTCGGAGCCCGTGCCGGCAATGACCCGCGCCGTGAAGGTCGACGCGTTGAACTCGTGCTCGGCATAGAGATTGAGGGAAATGTGCATCGCCTTCACCCAGGACTCGGGCGGCGGGCGACGGTGCAGCAGGTGCAGGAAGTGGCCGCCGACGGAATCGTCGTCGGTCTCGACGTGGATGCGCTGGCCCGAATGGCTGTAGTGGTACCAGTAGGTCAGCATCGAGCCGAAGCTCGCGATCAGGCGATCGGCGATGTCGCGCGCGCCGGGCACGTTGTGATCGTCCTTCTCGGGCAGCGTGCAGCCGAGCACCGACGCGCCCGTGCGCAGCACGTCCATCGGGTGGCTCGCCGCCGGCAGGCTTTCGAGCGCTACCCGAACCGGTGCGGGCAGGCCGCGCAGCCGCTTCAGCTTGGCCTTGTAGCCCTCGAGTTCCGCCCGGCTCGGCAGCCTGCCATGGACCAGCAGGTACGCGACCTCCTCGAACTCGCAGTTTCCGGCGAGATCCAGGATGTCGTAGCCGCGGTAGTGCAGGTCGTTGCCGCTGCGGCCGACGGTGCACAGTGCCGTGTTGCCGGCGGTCACGCCGGAGAGGGCGACGGATTTCTTCGGCTTGAAGCCGGCGCCGGGCTTGGTCTTGCTGCTCATGGTTCTTTCGCCTCTCGACTGAAAAGCTCGTCGAGCTTCCGCTCGTAATCGTGATAGCCGAGCACGTCATAGAGCTCGGCGCGGGTCTGCATCAGGTCGAGCACGTTCTTCTGCGTGCCCTCGCGGCGCAGCGCTCCGTAGACCACTTCGGCGGCCTTCGCCATCGCACGGAAGGCCGACAGCGGGTACAGCACCAGCTGCACGCCGGCGCTGGCGAGATCCGCGACGGTGAAGAGCGGCGTCTTGCCGAATTCGGTGATGTTCGCGAGGACTGGCACCGGGACGGCGCCGGTGAACTGGCGATACTCGTCGAGGGTGGTCAGGGCCTCGGCGAAGATCATGTCCGCGCCCGCCTCGACATACTGCTGCGCGCGCTCGATGGCGGCCGACTGGCCCTCCACGGCGTGGGCGTCGGTGCGCGCCATGATCACGAACGAGGCATCCGTGCGACCGTCGACCGCTGCCCTGATGCGATCGACCATCTCCGGTGGAGACACGAGCGCCTTGCCCGGGCGGTGTCCGCAGCGCTTGGCCTGCACCTGGTCCTCGAGGTGGCAGCCGGCTGCGCCGGAGCGCACGAGGTCCGCGATGGTGCGCGAGATGTTGAAGGCGGCGCCCCAGCCGGTGTCGGCGTCGACCAGCAGCGGCAGGTCGCTCGCCGAGGCGATGCGCCGGACATCCTCGCAGACGTCGTTCAGGCTGGTGATGCCGAGATCGGGCAGGCCGAACGAGGCGTTGGCCACGCCGGCACCCGACAGGTAGAGGGCGCGGAATCCCGCGCGCTCGGCGAGCAGCGCACTGTAGGCGTTGACAGTCCCCACGACCTGCAGAGGCCGTTCGTGGGTCAGCGCCGCCCGGAGCCGGGCGCCTGCGGAGGTCGTGACGGTCATCGGCGGCTCGCTGCGCTGTGCGGGATAGCTCCCGCGATTCTAGCGCGGTCCGAGCATTCCCGCCTCCGCCAGCTGTGCGACGATCGCGCTCGCCGAGTCCTCGGGCGTGGCGCGGCTCGTATCCAGGTAGATCTCGGGCTTCTCAGGCGCCTCGTAGGGTGAGTCGATGCCGGTGAAGTTCTTCAGCTCGCCGCGGCGCGCCTTCGCGTACAGGCCCTTCACGTCGCGCGTCTCGGCCACCGCGAGCGGCGTGTCCACGTGGATCTCGTAGAACTCGCCGAAATCGAACAGCGCGCGTGCCATGCGCCGCTCCGCCCGGAACGGCGAGATGAAGGACACCATCACGATCAGCCCGGCATCCGTCATCAGCTTGGCCACTTCCGCAACCCGGCGGATGTTCTCGACCCGGTCGGTGTCCGTGAAACCCAGGTCGCGGTTCAGTCCGTGGCGGACGTTGTCGCCGTCGAGCAGGTAGGTGTGCCGGCCGAGCGCGTGCAGCTGCTTCTCGACCAGGTTCGCGATCGTGGACTTGCCGGCACCCGACAGGCCGGTGAACCACAGCACGCAGGGCTTCTGGCCCTTGAGCGCCGCGCGCGAACCCTTGTGGACGTCGAGCGCCTGCCAGTGGATGTTCTGCGAGCGACGCAGGGCGAAGTGCACGAGGCCCGCGCCGACCGTGGCGTTCGTCAGCCGATCGACGAGGATGAACCCGCCCGTGTCGCGGTTCTCCGCGTACGGATCGAAGGCGATCGTGTGATCCAGCGAGACGTTGCAGACGCCGATCTCGTTCAGCGCGAGCTTCTTCGCGGCCAGGTGCTCGAGCGTGTTGACGTTGACCTTGTACTTGGGCTCGGTGATGGTCGCGGCCACCTGCTTGGTGCCGATCTTCATCCAGTATGGCCGGCCCGGGAGCATCGGCTCGTCCGCCATCCAGATGATCGTCGTCTCGAACTGGTCCGCCACGCCCGGCGGCGCGCTGGTGCAGGCGATCACGTCGCCGCGGCTCACGTCGACTTCGTCCTCGAGGGTGAGAGTGACGGACTGTCCGGCGACGGCCCGCTCGAGATCGCCGTCCATGGTGACGATGCGCGCCACGCGGCTCTCGCGGCCGGACGGCAGGATGCGGACCCGCTCGCCCGGGCTGACGGTACCGCTCGCGATCGTGCCGGCGAAGCCACGGAAATCCAGATTCGGGCGGTTCACCCACTGGACGGGCAGCCGGAACGCCTGATGCTGCAGGTGGTCCTCGATCTCCACGGTCTCGAGGTATCCCATCAGCGTCGGGCCGTGATACCAGGGCGTGTGCTCGCTCGGTGCGGTGATGTTGTCGCCCTTCAGGCCCGACACCGGGATCGCGACGATGTCGAGCAGGTCGATCTGCTTCGCGAAGTCGCGGTACTCCGCGACGATGGTGTCGAAGATCTCGTGGGAGTAATCGACGAGGTCCATCTTGTTGATCGCCAGCACGACCTTGCGGATCCCGATCAGCGACACCAGGTAGCTGTGCCGCCGCGTCTGGGTGAGCACGCCCTTGCGGGCATCGATCAGGATCACGGCGAGGTCGGCCGTGGAGGCGCCCGTCACCATGTTGCGGGTGTACTGCTCGTGCCCCGGCGTGTCGGCGACGATGAACTTGCGCTTGTCGGTCGAGAAGAAGCGGTAGGCGACGTCGATGGTGATGCCCTGCTCGCGCTCGGCGGCGAGGCCGTCGACCAGCAGCGCGAAATCGAGGTCGCCGCCCTGGGTGCCGACTTTCTTCGAGTCGGCCTCGAGGGCCGTCAGCTGGTCCTCGAAGATCATCTTCGAGTCGTACAGCAGCCGCCCGATCAGGGTCGACTTGCCGTCGTCGACGCTGCCGCAGGTGATGAAGCGCAGCAGGCTCTTGTGCTCGTGCTGCTGCAGGTAGGCCTCGATGTCCTGCCCGATGAGGTCGGAAACGTGTGCCATCAGAAGTACCCCTCCTGCTTCTTCTTCTCCATGGATGCGGACTGGTCGTGGTCGATGACCCGTCCCTGGCGTTCGGAGCTGGTCGTCAGCAGCATCTCCTGGATGATCGCCGGCAGCGTATCCGCGCTGCTCTCGATCGCGCCGGTGAGCGGATAGCAGCCCAGCGTGCGGAAGCGCACCTTGCGCAGCTGCGGCTTCTCGCCCTCGTAGAGCGGCATCCGCTCGTCGTCGACCATGATGAGCGTGCCGTCGCGCTCGACCACCGGTCGCTCGGCGGAGAAATACAGCGGCACGATCGGGATATCGCGCAGGTAGATGTACTGCCAGATGTCGAGCTCGGTCCAGTTCGACATCGGGAACACCCGGATCGACTCGCCCTTGTGCTTGCGCGCGTTGTAGATGCGCCAGAGCTCGGGTCGCTGGCTCTTCGGGTCCCAGCGATGCTGGGCCGAGCGGAAGGAGAAGATCCGCTCCTTGGCGCGGCTCTTCTCCTCGTCGCGTCGCGCGCCGCCGAACGCCGCGTCGAATCCGTAGTGGTCGAGCGCCTGCTTGAGCGCCTGGGTTTTCATCACGTCGGTGTGGATGGCGGAGCCGTGCGTGAACGGATTGATGCCCTGCGCCAGGCCCTCGGGGTTGGTGTAGGTGATCAGGTCGAAGCCGTGCTCACGCACCATGCGCTCGCGGAACGCGTACATGTCGCGGAACTTCCACTTCGTGTCCACGTGCAGCAACGGAAACGGCAGCTTGGCCGGGTAGAAGGCCTTGAGCGCGAGGTGCAGCATCACCGCGCTGTCCTTGCCGATGGAATAGAGCATCACCGGCTTGTCGCACTCGGCGACGACCTCGCGCATGATCTGGATGCTCTCGGCCTCCAGGCGCTGCAGGTGGGTCAGCGTGTGCGGCTGGAATTCTGCTGAAACGTCGTTCATGCAATTTTCACCACTGTGCGGCCGGTGACCCGGCCCTTAATGAAGTCCTCGAACTGCGCGGGCAGGTCGTCCAGGGCGACGATCCGGCTGCAGATGCGGTCGAGCCTCGACGGGCGCAGGTCGCCCGCGATGCGGTTCCAGACCGCGAGCCGCGTCTCGCGCGGCGTCAGCACGGAATTGATGCCGAGCAGATTCACGCCACGCAGGATGAATGGCATCACGGTCGTGTTGAGTTCGTGCCCGCCGGCGAGCCCGACGCTCGCGATGTTGCCCCACTGGTCGACGGTGCGCGTGAGCCAGGTGAGGAGTTCGCCCCCCACGTTGTCGATCGCCCCCGCCCAAAGGGCCTTTTCCATGGGCTTCGAGCCCAGGTCGATGTCCTGGCGACGCAGGATGCGCGCGGCACCGATCCCGCGCAGGTAGTCGTCGGCCTCGGCCTTGCCGCTCACGGCGACGACCTCGTAGCCACGGCCGGCCAGCATGTCGATGGCCAGGCTGCCGACGCCACCGGTCGCTCCCGTCACCACCACCGGGCCCTGCGCGGGCGACTGCCCGTTGTGCTCCATCTGGTGGATGGCCAGCGCCGCGGTAAAGCCGGCGGTGCCGAGCTTCATCGCCTCGAGCGTGCTCATGCCGGGCGGCAACGGGATCACCCAGTCGCCCTTGAGCCTCGCGTACTCCGCATAGCCCCCGTCATGGGTCTCGCTCAGGCCGCAGCCGGTCACCAGCACGGGCTGGCCCGGGGCGTAGCGCGCATCCGTGGACGACTCCACCTCGCCCGCGAGGTCGATGCCGCCGACCAGCGGGTACTTGCGCAGGATGCGCCCGGTCCCGGTCGCCGCGAGGGCATCCTTGTAATTGATGTCGGAGTACCGGACGCGCACCACCACCTCGCCCGGGCCCAGGTCGTCGAGCGTGATCCGGTCGAAGCGCGCCACGATGCGCCGGTCGACGTCGTGGATTCGGAAGGCCTTGAAGGAGGACATGGTGCAGGGATTCCGGAGGAGTGGTTGGGATTGCCGAGGCGCGTATCGCCCCGAGTGTCTCAGTGCTGGCGCGAGCGATCGAGCCAGACCTCGAGGCCGGCGGTATTGAGGCGCACGTCGTCGTCGAGCAGCGCGTGCCGCGTGGCCGCATCGCCGGGATAGCCATGCTCGTCGAGCCTCGCGCTGAACGAGCGGAACATGTCCTCCTCGATGCGGGCCCGACGCTCCGGCGCTGCCGCGTGCTGCCGCGCGATGCGCACGAGATCGTCCACGGCGGCGTGCAGGTCGCGCGCCAGCCGCTCCAGGTCGGTCACCGGCCCGAAGTGCGTCTGGAAGATGCGTCGCGGGCGATAGGACATGAGCCGGTCGATGGTGCCGTGCATCGCGTCGGGATCGAACTGCACGGGGGTCGTGGTGGGCAGCATGAACGGCCCCCGCTCCGTATCGAGCTCGCGGTAGCAGATACCGAAGTTGTCGCCGCTGTAGATCTCGGCATGGTCCAGGTCGATCGGGCAGTGATGGTGCCTGGCGTGCCCCGGCGCGTCGATGAACTCGAACGTGCGGCCACCGAGCGAGAGACGTTCGCCGTCCTCGACGACCAGCACCCGCTCCGCCGGGATCGGCAGCAGCTCGCCGTAGAGCTGGTGGTACAGCGCTTCCCCATAGACCTGGATCGAGCCGGCGATGAGCCGGGTCGGGTCGACCAGATGCGGGGCACCGCGAGGGTGCAGCACTGCCCGGGCGTTCGGCAGGGCCCGGATCATCTGCCCGGCACCCCCCGCATGGTCCAGGTGGACGTGGGTCAGGAACAGGTAGTCGACCTGTTCACGCGCAATGCCGAGTTCGTCCAGGGCGGCGAGCAGCCTGGGGGCGGCAGGGGCGGCCCCGGTGTCCACGAACGCCGCACGACCGTTCTCGACGACCAGGTGACTCGCCGCCAGTCCCGGGCGCAGGTACAGGGTGTCGATCAGGAATACACCGCCGCCCAGGGACTGCGCCAGGGGGGTGCTCGCGCCGGTGTCGGTGCTCGGGGTCATCGGGCCCGGGAACTCTCCGTGGATGGGCCTTTTAGCGTGCGGGCTCGGCAGTCCGAAAACAAGAAGGCCGGGGTCTCCGGCCTTCCAGTGCGTGCGCCGCGTATCAGTCTGGCCTCAGAGGCCGGGGCAGCTCCCGCCATCGCGGGTCTCGTCGGTCGCGCACAGGCTTGGCCGCTGCCTCGAGTAATACTCGGCCAGTTCGACGATGTCCTGGTCGGTCAGCGCAGCCGCCATGCCCGCCATGACGGCGTTCTTGCGCTGGCCGCTCCGGTAACCCTTGAGCGAGGTGCGGATGTAGTCGGCGTGCTGTCCTGAGAGGTTCGGGTATTCGGGGAGGATGCCGATGCCATCGTTGCCGTGGCAGGCGATGCAGGTCTGCGCTGCCTTCGGCGCCGTCCCGACGGCCTTGCCGGTCGGCTTCAGTTCCTGCCCGACCAGATAGGCGGCGATGTCCTGCATGTCCTGCTCGGACATCGTGACTGCGTGCGCATGCATGGTGGGATGCGCGCGCTCCTGGCTCGCATACGCCTTCAGGGCGACGACGACGTAGGCCGCATGCTGCCCGCCCAGCTTCGGCACGCTGTAGATCGGATAGGCGTTCTTGTAGTTCGGGATGCCGTGGCAACCCTGGCAGGTGTAGGCGAGCTTTGCGCCGCGCGCGGCATCACCGGCCGAAGCCAGCCCCGGCGTGACGAGGCCCGCGATGGTCAGGCTCAGCGCGAGCCAGGCCGATCTCGAGGTCATTGCAAACTCCGTGCGGGACAGCGGCCTCTCCCCGAAGGCCGAAGGGCCGGCATGTTAATCAAAAGCGTTCCGGGAGTCCAAAGTGGAGCGCGGACCCGGCGCCAGGCCGCCCCCTCGCCTGTCATACACTTGAGCCTCCCAGATCACCCTCGGAGCGTCGCCCATGTCCCGCCACCGCCTGATCCTGACCGTCCTCGTCACGCTGGCGTCGCTGCCGACCGTCGCGTCCGGCGGCGACGATCCCCGGCCGCGGACCGTGATCGTCTCCGGCAGCGGCGAGGTCGCGGCCGAACCTGATCTCGCCCACGTGACGCTCGGCGTCGAAGCTCGCGAACCGACCCTGGACGAGGCCCGCACGCGGGTTGCCGCAACGGTCGAGCGCGTGCTGGGCCTGACCCGCGAGCTGCGGATCGACCCGAAATTCGTCAGCGCCACGCGGGTGCAGATCCAGCCCGAGTACAGCTGGAATGACCAGGACCGCAAGCGGGTGCTCCTTGGCTACCTCGTGAGCCGCCAGGTGCACGTCGAGCTGCGTGACCTCGAGCAACTCGGGGCCCTGCTCGAGCGAGCGGTGGACCTGGGCGTCAACCAGGTCAACGACCCGGTGCTCGACTCCAGCCGCCGCAAGACGCTCGAGCGCGAGGCGATGAGCCGGGCCGTCGAGGACGCGCGCCTGAATGCCGAGACGCTGGCCCGTGCCGCAGGCGCCAGGCTTGGTGCGGTGCGGTCGCTGAATGGCTCGATGTCGGGGCCGCCCCTGCCGATGTACCGCCTCGGGGCGGCGATGGCCGATGCGGCACCGCCGGCTCCGGAGGCAACCTATCAGCCCGGAGAGATGAAGTTCGGGGCCCAGGTGAACGCCGAGTTCGACCTGGTCGTGGCGCCTTGACTCGAGCCCGGCAGCTACACGGAATTTATATTCAATGCGGCCAGTGCCCAGAAACAATCAGGGCCTTTTATCAACTATTCCTATCTCACTCTGGGGTGGCGCTCAAGCGCGCTTCAGCGTCCCGGGGCCGACGACGATCGCTGCGCTCAACCCGGCAGGCGGTCGACGATCAGGACGGCTCCGTCGACGCCCGTCACCCTGACCCGGGAGCCTGCCGGGACGTTCGGTCCTCGCAGGTTCCAGCGCCGGTTGCCGAGCTTCACCCGGCCCGAACCGTCGCACAGTCCCTCGGACAAGGTCAGGATCTGGCCGATGTAGCGCTCTCCCGTCCGCAGGGGCGAGGACGCGCTTTGCAGGTCCTGCTGCTGCACACGGTGCTCGCGCCAGAAGTACAGACCGAACACGGAGCAGGCAAAGATGACGAACCAGGCCATGGAAGCTCGGGGGGGTGACTGGGTGGCGCAATCCTGACAAGCCGGCCCGGCCGACTCAACACCCGTGGCTTATGTCGAGTCTGATCTGTGACGGATCGCTCACGGGTGGCCGACCAGCCTGAGGTCCTTGCTGTACTGCACGTTCATCACGTTGTCGGTCCAGCCCTGCACGTGGGGTTTGACCAGATGCTTGTTGACGTAGAAGTAGAGCGGCAGCACCGGGTGGTCCGCGAGCATCAGGCGCTCGGCTTCCTCGAGCAGCCCTCGGCGCCGTGCTGGATCCGGCTCCCGTGTCGCCGCCTCGAGCAGGGCGTCGTAACGCGGGTTCGAGTAGCCGGTCAGGTTGATGCCGAAGCCGCTCCGCAGCAACTGCGCGAACGAAAACGCGTCGTTGTAGTCACCGACCCAGCTCGAGCGGAATACCTGCGTCTCGGTGCCGGCCTGGATGCTCTGCAGCAGGCTGCGGAACTCCTCGGCGTACAGCGTGGTCTCGACGCCGAGCGCTTCCTTCCACATGGCGGCAATGGCGACGGCGAGGCGATTGTGTACCTCGCCCGAGTTGTAGCGGATCTCCACCGCGAGTGGACGCTGCGGCGAATAACCCGCCTGGCGGTAGAGTTCGAGGGCCTCCGTGACGCGCGCGGCATAGGGCTTCGTGGCGTAGTCGAACTGCTGCGGTGTGTAGTTCGCGATCCCGCGCGGCACCCAGCCGTAGGCCGGCGCCTCGCCCACGCCGGTGACGGAAGTAGTCAGCCGCTCGCGATCGATGACCAGCGACAGGGCGCGGCGCAGGCCCGGATTGTCCTTGAACGGCGGCCGCGACAGGTTGAAACCGTAGTAGTAGACGCTGAGCTGCGGCGAGACGTGCAGCTCACCCGGCAGGTTCGCCTGGATCGACGAAAACTGCTGCGGCGGAACGACGTAGGTAACGTCGAGCTCACCGGCCCGGTACTGGCGGAACTCCGTGCCGGCGTCGGCGTGGTGGACGTAGTGGACGCGCGCGACGCCCGTGCCCGCGTCGTTCCAGTAGCTGCGGTTGCGCTCCGCGACGACGTGCGAGCCCACGATCCAGTCGCGCAGGACGAATGCGCCGTTGGACACCAGTCGCCCGGGCCGGGCGTATTCGGTGCCATGCAGGGCAAGCGACGGTCCGTGGACCGGAAACGTCCCGGGCTGCGCGAGCAGGCCGAGCAGATACGGCGCCGGCGACTGCAGCCGGATCAGCACGGTCCGGTCGTCGGGAGCGCTCACCCCCAGCGCGTCCGGCGGCATTCCGCCGCGGACGATCGCCGCGGCATTCAGGACCGGCTCGAACACCTGGGCGTACGGCGACGCCGTCGCCGGGTCCACGAGGCGGCGCATTCCGGCCACGAAGTCCGCCGCGCTAAGCGGATCGCCATTCGACCATCGCAGGCCGTCGCGCAGCTGGAACGCGTACTCGAGGCCGTCGTCGCTCACGGTCCAGGACTCCGCCGCGGCCGGCACCGCATCACCGTCCGGCCCGACGGCCGTCAGGCCCTCGAAGACGTCGCGCAGGATGTTGAATGCGGCGTCGGTACGCGCCCGCTGCGGGTCGAGGGTGTCGGGCTCGGGGCCGTTGCCACGCCTCAGCGTCGCCGACTCCGCGACCGCGTCCGTGCCGGCATCCGGTGGCGGTGCCGACCCGCCGCCGCAAGCGGACAGACCGGCGAGGGCCAGCAACAGCAGGACCGCACGAACGTACCCCCACGATCGCGCCCGGGACGTCATCATGTCTCAGCGTCCTCGTGCAGCGCGGTCGGGCGGCACGGACGGCGGCGCATCCCGGCGCTTCAAGTGAACCAGCAGCAGTGACACGGCCGCCGGCGTGATGCCAGGGATGCGGGCCGCCTGGCCGAGCGTCGCCGGTCGGTGCTCGGCGAGCCGCTGCCGCACTTCGTTCGAGAGACCACGAACGGCCGCGTAGTCGAGGTCGGCGCCGAGCGCCGTGTCCTCGTTGCGGCGCTGTCGCTCGATCTCCTCATGCTGCCGCTCGATGTAACCGTGGTACTTCGCCTGGACGTCCACCTGCAAGGGCACCTGCAGCGCGAGGCGTTCGTCATGCCGCCAGTCCGCGTCGGCCGCACCCACGGCCTCGACCACGTCGGTGTAGCCGAGCTCCGGCCGGCGCAGCAGCTCGAACGCGCGCTGCTCGCGGGACAACGGACCGGCCTGCGCCTCGATCCGCGTCGCGGCAGCCGTCCCCGGGCGCACCCACGTGGACTGCAGGCGGTGGTGCTCCGAGTCCACCGCCGCGCGCTTGGCCTCGAAGAACCGCCACCGTTCGTCGTCCACCAGGCCGAGTTCGCGCCCGATCGGCGTGAGCCGGAGATCGGCATTGTCCTCGCGCAGGGTGAGGCGGTACTCCGCGCGGCTGGTGAACATGCGGTAGGGCTCGGGGGCTCCCTGCGTGATCAGGTCGTCGATCAGCACGCCGAGGTAGGCATCGCACCGGCGCGGCCACCAGGGATCGCAGCCCCGTACCGCCAGCGCCGCATTGAGCCCCGCGACCAGGCCCTGCGCCGCTGCCTCCTCGTAGCCGGTCGTGCCGTTGATCTGCCCCGCGAAGTAGAGCCCGCCCACGTGCCGTGTCTCGAGCGTCGGCCTGAGCTCGCGCGGGTCGAAGAAATCGTACTCGATCGCGTAGCCGGGTCGCGTGATGTGCGCGCGCTCGAAACCGCGAATGCTGCGCACGAACGCCTGCTGCACGTCGAAGGGCAGGCTGGTCGAGATGCCGTTCGGGTACACCTCGTGCGTATCCAGCCCCTCGGGTTCGATGAAGACCTGGTGCGAGGCCTTGTCGGCAAAGCGCACCACCTTGTCCTCGACGGACGGGCAGTAGCGCGGTCCGGCGCCTTCGATGACGCCGGTGAACATCGGCGAGCGATCGGTGGCGGCGCGGATCAGCTCGTGCGTGCGCTCGTTGGTCGCCGTGATGTGGCAGGCGACCTGTCGCGGATGATCGTCCCGCAGGCCCAGGTACGAGAAGACCGGCACGGGCTCGTCACCCGGCTGCACCTGCAGTCCCGAATAGTCGATGCTGCGACCGTCGATCCGCGGCGGCGTACCGGTCTTCAGGCGACCGACCCGGAACGGCAGCGCGCGAAGTCTTTCCGCCAGGCGGTTGGACGGCGGGTCACCGGCACGCCCGCCCGCATACTGCTCGAGACCGATGTGGATCCGCCCACCGAGGAACGTGCCGACCGTCAGGACCACCGCCGGCGCTTCGAACCGGACGCCCGCCCGCGTGATTACGCCCGTCACCCGTTCCCCCTGCATGCAGAGGTCGGCAACCTCCTGCTGGAACAAGGTGAGGTTGGGCTGGTTCTCCAGTCGGTGGCGGATCGCTCGCTTGTAGAGCTGCCGGTCCGCCTGCGCGCGCGTCGCGCGCACGGCCGGGCCCTTGCTGGCATTGAGGATACGGAACTGGATCCCGGCGGCGTCGATCGCGCGGGCCATGGCGCCGCCGAGCGCATCGATTTCCTTGACGAGGTGACTCTTGCCGATGCCGCCGATCGCCGGATTGCAGCTCATCTGGCCGAGCGCCTCGATGCTCTGCGTCACGAGCAGGGTGCGACAACCCATCCGGGCGGCTGCGAGCGCAGCCTCCGTCCCGGCATGACCGCCGCCCACCACGATGACGTCGAAAGACTCGCCCGCCGCGCTCATGCGTCAAGACCGCGCTGCAGCGCGAGGAATGCCGGCATGCGCAAGCTGACGAAACGGCGTGCCTGCCGCTCGTATCGGTTCTGCCAGTAGCCCCGCCGCAGCGATTCGCGGAGGTAGGCCGCGGTACTGAGCCGCCCGCGGTTCCACTGGCGCAGGACGTGGAAGTACTCGTGCAGCACCAGCTCCGGATCGGCAAAGAATTCGGCCGCCGTGCCGCGCAGCAGGATGCGGTTGTGGCGGGTGGTCGCGCGCGCACCAACGTGCAGTCGCGCGTACCAGGAGCGCTCGACGACCTCGACGTCGTCCACCTCCTCGCCCAGCAACGCCACGAGGGCCGTTCGCAGCCGCGCTGGCATGCCATCGACCGTTCGCACGTGTCAGCCCCGCGGCCGGGCCGTCGCCTTGCGTCGCCGACCCGCGGGCCTGGCACGGCCGGCCGGCCGGCTGGCCCGGGTTCCGGTGCGCCGTGCCCGCGGAGCCGGTGCCGCCACCCGGGCCGCATGCTGCTCCGCGGCGGCCTTGAGCTCCGCGAAGCTCTCGCGCAGGCAGTCGGCGAAGAACGCCGGGTCCGGCAGCATCTCGCGACAGGAGACCGCGCAGATCCACATGGTCCCCGCGTAGCTGAAGCTGGTGACGTTGAGGCCCATGCCGTCCACGGCGATGCTGATGGGAGCGTAATTCACCAGCCGCGCACCGGCCATGTAGAGCGGCACGTCGGGGCCGCGGACGTTCGATACGACGAGGCCGATGCCCGGCAGCTTGACGTTGCGCAGCAGTGTTTCCGAAACCGGCGCCGGCAGCACCTCGAGCAGGTCGCGGGCCATCTCCTTGCCGACTGCGTCCGTCACGCGCTTCGAGGTCTCGGCACTTCCGCTGATCGCGTTCAGTCGCTCGAGCGGATCGGCGATCTCGGAGTACACGGGCATCATCGTGAACCCGACCTGGTTGCCGCGATCGCCCCCCTTGTCTTCCCCGCGGAGGGTCATCGGCACCATCGCGATCATGGACGTCTCGGGCAACTCGCCCCTGGAGCCGAGGTACTTGTTGAGTGCGCCGCCCACGATCGCCAGGAACAGGTCGTTGACCGTGCCAGCGCCCACCTGCCGGCGAACCGCCTTGAAGTCGTCGAACGGCAGCCCGACCGCCTCGAACACGCGGTGCGCGGACACCTCGCCGCTGAATCGCGTCTGCGGCGGCAGTTTCGACAGCAGCGGGCTCAGGTCGCCGGACAGCAGCGAGCGCAGCTTTGGCAACACCGTCGGCCCCGCCGCCACCAGGCCGCTCGCGGCACCGGCACCGAGGAACGCCAGGCGCCTCGCGGTATTCAGCGAGAAACGCGCCAGCAACGGCAATCGCTCGAGGCCGTGCACCAGCGCGCGCGAGTAGAGCTCGGTCAGCCCGGGCTCGCGATCGGAGGCATAGGTCCCGCTCGGTTCTTCGTCCGGGTCGAAGGGCTCTGGGGACAGCGAATGCAGCGCCTTGAGGATCTCGGTGCCGGACTCGCCGTCGACGATGGCGTGGTGCATCTTGGTGTAGAGGGCGAAACTGCCGGCAGGTACGCCCGGGACGTTGTGCAGGCCTTCGATGACGTAGGCCTCCCAGAGCGGTTTGCTGCGGTCGAGCGGCCGCGAGTGCAGGCGCGCCACCTGGATGCAGAGCTGGCGCCAGTCGCCCGGGTGCGGTACCGCGATGTGCCGGACGTGGAACTCGACGTCGAAGCTCGAGTCCTCCACCCAGTACGGACGGTCGAGTGCCAGCGGAATCGTCACCAGCCGCCGGCGGAACTGCGGGAACTGCTCCAGCCGGGACGCGAAGAACCGCAGGATGTCCTTGAATCTCACGGCACCGCCCGGCGCGCTCGACGGGTCATAGATCGCGAGCGATGCGACGTGCATGAAATTGTTGCCCTGCTCGAACTGCAGGAACATTGCATCGGCGCCGGAGAGCTGCTTCATGTCGCTGTCGGCCGCGATTCGACGCGCGGCCGCCTGTCAGGGTCGGGGACCGGCCAGACTACTGACCCGCAGGCAGGGCGTCCACTGGCGGCCGGTCCCGGTCGTTTCCGGCCCGGTCACTTGCCGATGCAGAAGTGGCCAAAGATCCTGCCGAGCAGCTCGTCGCTGGTCACCTGCCCGGTGATCTCGCCGAGCTGCAGTTGGGCATCCCTGAGCTCCTGGGCCACCAGCTCCCCTGCGTGTCGCTCGACCAGCAGGCGATGCGCTTCCTCGACGTGTGCCCGCGCGCGGCGGAGCGCCTCGATATGGCGTGTCCGCGCCGACAGTACGCCCGAGCCGGCGGCGTGGAATCCGACACAGTCCTTGAGGTGGACGCGCAGCCGGTCGAGGCCCTCACCGGTCGCTGCGCTCAGGTGCAAGGCCGGGCAATCTCCGGGAACGATCCGCGGTGGTTCCCCGAGCCGGTCGATCTTGTTGTAGGCGAGGGTGCGTGGAACGCCCGCCGGCAGGGCGGCGAGATCCGCGTCGATGCCGGCGACCGCCGCCGCGTCGGAGGCATCCACGACGAACAGAACGCGGTCGGCCCGCTGCAGCTCACGGTGCGCGCGCCGGATGCCCTCCGCCTCGACCTCGTCGGGGCATTCCCGCAGGCCGGCAGTGTCGAGAACGTGCAGCGGCAGCCCGTCGATCTCGATCCGCTCGCGCAGCACGTCGCGCGTCGTGCCGGGCACGGCCGTGACGATCGCGGCGTCGTATCCGGCCAGGCGGTTCAAGAGGCTCGACTTGCCCGCGTTGGGGCGCCCCGCAATGACCAGCGTGAGCCCGTCCCGCAGCAGGGCACCCTGTCGCGCGGTTTCCGCCAGGGCGGCGAATCGCTGCCGGACAGCGTCGAGCCTCGCGCCGAGGGCGCGGTCGCCGAGGAAGTCGACGTCCTCCTCGACGAAGTCGATGGCGGCCTCCACCCACATGCGCAACTCGAGCACCGATTCGGCGAGGTCGTGAACCTGCGACGAAAACTCACCCTGCAGGGAGCGCAGAGCCGCGCGCGCGGCCTGTTCCGAACCGCTCTCGATGAGGTCCGAAACGGCCTCCGCCTGCGCAAGATCGAGCTTGTCGTTCAGGAAGGCCCGTTGCGTGAACTCGCCGGGTTGTGCCGCTCGGGCACCGAGCTCGAGCACCCGGCGCATCAGCAGGTCCATCACGACCGCGCCGCCATGCCCCTGCAGTTCGAGGACGTCCTCGCCGGTGTACGAGTCCGGGCCCGGAAAGAACAGCGCGATGCCTTGGTCGATCGGCTCACCGGCGTGGTCCCGGAACCGATGCAGTTCAGCGGTGCGCGGCTCGGGTACGCGCCCGAGGATCGCCTCCGCGATCGCGCGGCAGCCGGGACCGGAGGAACGAACGATGCCGATGCCGCCCCGGCCCGGGGCCGTGGCAACCGCCGCGATGGTATCGGCCGTCGCGATCGTCAGCCGCCCTTCTTCGCTTCCCGCTCGACGACGCGGTTGATGTTCCATTGCTGCGCGATCGACAGCAGCGTGTTCGTGAGCCAGTAGAGCACGAGGCCGGACGGGAACCAGGCCATCATCACCGTCATGATGACGGGCATGAAGGCGAAGATCTTCGCCTGCATCGGATCGGGCGGTGCCGGGTTCAGCTTGAACTGGCCGAACATCGCCACGCCCATCAGGATCGGCAGGATGAAGTACGGGTCCTTCGACGAGAGATCCTGGATCCAGCCCATGAACGGTGCCTGGCGCATCTCGACGCTCTCGAGCAGCACCCAGTAGAACGCCAGGAACACCGGGATCTGCACCAGGATCGGCAGGCACCCGGCGACCGGGTTGATCTTCTCCCGCTTGTAGATCTCCATCATCTGCTTCGCCAGCTGCTCGCGGTCGTCCTTGTACCGCTCCTGGATGCTCTTGATCCGCGGCGCGATGGTGCGCATCTTGGCCATCGAGCGGCCGCTGGTCTCGGTCAGCTTGTAGAACAGCAGCTTGAGCAGGATCGTGACGATGATGATCGCCCAGCCCCAGTTGCCGACGAAGGAGTACACCTTCTCGAGCAGCCAGAAGAGCGGCTGCGAGAGGATCGTGAGCTTGCCGTAGTCGGCGGTGAGCTCGAGGCGCGGGCCGGTGACTTTCAGCTGCTCCTGCAGCTTCGGGCCGACGAACAGCTTCTCGCTGAAGCGCCCGGTGGTGCCCGCCGGGACGGCCTTCAGGGGTCCGCGGTAGGTCAGCAGCGCGTGTTCGTCCTCGGTCCCCAGCGTGAAGTGATACTCCTCGCCGGTCGGCGGCACGGCAGCGGTCACGAAGTGATGCTGCATGGAAGCCACCCAGCCGCCGGTGACGTTCTGCGAGTACCGGCTGTCCTCGTCATCGGTGACGTCGAGCTTCTGGTAGCTGTTGCCGTCGTAGATCGCCGGACCACGATAGGCGTAGCTCTCGACGTCGAACATCGAGCGCTTCTGCTCGTACATGTGGCGCGCCAGCTGGACGTACGAGGCGCCCGACCATTCCGCTGGCGAACGGTTGTCGACGTCGTAGATCAGGTCGACGGCATAGCTCCCGGGCCGGAAGACGTACGTCTTGGTGACCGTCACGCCCTGCCCGTCGGTCCACGTCAGCGGGACTCGCAGCTCCTGGGTGCCCGGCGCCATGCGGTACTCGGCGGCTGCCGCCTGGAACGTGACGAGGTGCGTCGGCTCGGGGCGTCCGTTCAGGACGCGCAGGCCGGACCGCATGACGTGGAAATCCGGCTCCTGCGTGTCGAACAGTCGCACCGGCGGGCTGTCCGGCCGCTTGTTGCGCGGATACTTCAGCAGGTCGGCACGGACCAGCGCGCCACCCTGGGGGTCGATGTCCATGTCGAGCACGTCGGTGACGACGCGGATGCGGGACTGCGTGGGCGCGACCGGCGCGGCGGGCGCGGTTCCATCCGTCGCGGGCGTCGCCTCCGAACCCGCCGATGCCGTGGGCATGGCCGGCAGCTGGGCGGCGGATGCCTGCTCGGCCGCCGTCTGCGACGTCGCGGTGCTCGTCGCCGTCGCCGCCGGCGGTGCTGGCATCGAACCGAAATCCCGGTTCCACTGGACGACGTTCATCCAGCCAAGCAGGGCGAGGCCGATCCACAGGAAGAGTCGCGGGTTATCCATGAGACGGTCGCTTGAAAAGGGGCGGCGGCGCATCGGGCACCGGATCGTAGCCGCCCGGGTGCCAGGGGTGGCACCGGAGGATTCGACGCAGGGCGAGCCACGAGCCGCGCAACGCACCATGGCGGCGGAGAGAATCCTGCGCATAGCAGGAGCAGGTCGGGTAGTAGCGGCAGTTCTGTCCGAGCAGCGGGCTCAGGAACCACCGATAGAGCTGGATGAGGCCGATCAGGACTGAGCGCATCGCTTGCGGATCCTGTCCCAGAGCCCGGCGATGCTGGCCGTGAGTTCAGCGTTGCTCGCCTTGCCGGCGGCGGGCCTGGCGTTCACGACGAGATCCACGGGCGGCAGCTCCTGCTGGGTGGCGCGAAAGCTTTCACGGATGAGTCGCTTGACGCGGTTGCGGTTGACGGCATTGCCGGCCGCACGCACGCCGACGGCCATTCCTAGTCTCGCATGGCCGAGACCGTTCGGCCTCGCAATCATGGTGAACAGTGGGTCGGACGCCCGCAGGCCCTGGCGGTGGACGAGATCAAACTGCGGCTTGTCAGTCAGACGGCACGCCCGCGGCAGGCGGCCGACGACGGGCGGCAACGCGGGACGTTCGGGCCCGGTGGTCAGACGGCGAGACGCTTGCGGCCCTTGGCGCGGCGCCGGGCCAGGACGAGACGGCCGCTCTTGGTCGCCATGCGCGCGCGAAAGCCGTGGGTCCTCTTGCGATGGAGGTTGCTCGGTTGATAAGTGCGCTTCATGTGCGGCTCCGTTCCTGCCGGAAATCTGGACCAGAAACAATCACATGCACTGGTCGGAAAATGGGCCGGCAAGAATACGCAGCCGCGCGACGAGCGTCAACGGGTCCGGCGCGGGCGAATCGGCCTTTTTGAGGATATCCACAGGGCAGTTGGCGGTATACACTCCCGCCCCCTTCCCGCTGAGACGACGACACAGAACGTCACCGACGCAAGGCCGGACTCGTGGAAATTTCGCTCTGGAACCATTGCCTGCGCCGCCTGGAATCGGAACTCCCGGAGCAACACTTCAATACGTGGATCCGGCCCCTGCAGGCGGTGGAAGACGCCGAGCAACTGCGTTTGCTGGCCCCGAACCGCTATGTGGTGGACTGGGTGAACCAGCATTGCGCGGCCCGCATCGGACAACTGGTCGAGGAGATCGTCCCGGCGCCGGTCCCGCAGGTGGTCGTGGAGATCGGGTCGCGGCAGCTTCCGCCGGTGGAATCCATCCCGCTGCCCCGGCCCCCGGAGTTCCGCGCCAGGCAGGCCGAGCCACCGGTGCAGATCGGTGGGCGCCTGAACCCGGATTTCACCTTTGGCAATTTCGTCGAAGGCAAGAGCAACCAGCTGGCGCGCGCCGCCGCCATGCAGGTGGCCGAGAATCCCGGGTCTCGCCTACAACCCGCTCTTCATCTACGGGGGTGTCGGCCTCGGCAAGACGCACCTCATGCATGCCATCGGCAATCTCATCCGCACGACGAACAAGGACGCGCGGATTGCCTACGTGCATTCCGAGCGTTTCGTCGGCGACATGGTGAGGGCGCTGCAGCACAACACGATCAACGAGTTCAAGACCGCCTACCGTACGCTCGACGCGCTGCTGATCGACGACATCCAGTTCTTCGCTGGCAAGGAGCGGTCGCAGGAAGAGTTCTTCCACACCTTCAACGCGCTGCTCGAGGGACAGCAGCAGGTGATCCTCACCTGCGATCGCTACCCGAAGGAAGTGGCGGGTCTCGAGGAGCGGCTGAAATCCCGCTTCGGCTGGGGACTCACGGTTTCGATCGAGCCACCGGAACTCGAGACCTGCGTCGCCATCCTCATGAGCAAGGCGACCGCGATGGGCGTGGAGTTACCGGAGGAGGTCGCGTTCTTCGTCGCCAAGCGCATACGCTCCAACGTTCGCGAACTCGAGGGTGCGTTGCGCCGGGTGATTGCCAATTCGCAGTTCACGGGGCGCCCCATCACCCTCGACTTTGCGAAGGAAGCGCTCAAGGACCTGCTGGCGCTGCAGGAACGCCTGGTCACGATCGAGAACATCCAGAAGACGGTGGCGGAGTACTTCAAAATCCGCGTCGCCGACCTGCTGTCGAAGCGCCGCAGCCGCTCCATCACGCGACCCCGACAGGTGGCAATGGCGCTGGCGAAGGAGCTGACGAATCACAGCCTGCCGGAGATCGGCGATGCGTTCGGTGGCCGGGACCACACGACCGTGCTGCATGCCTGCCGTGTCATCAAGGAATTGCGCGTCTCGCAGACCCGCATGAACGAGGACTACCTCAACCTGTTGAGAACACTGGCGGGATGACGTGACCAAGCTGTGGAGAACCGGTGCGGGACTTCTTCTGCACATTTCATCCACAGGGTGCCGACAGGGAGTCCGGCGATTGCCAGCGGGTTTACACCTTCAGCAACCGACGGGCCACACAGGGAAAAAAGGCGTTCTGCACAGGCCGAGCCTGTGCTAGAAACTATAGTTATAGAGAATTCAAATAAAGATATTACTTCCGGAAGAGCCACGATGAAGATCATTGCCAAGCGCGAATCGATCCTGAGCCCGCTGCAGTCTGTCATCGGCGTGGTGGAACGCCGGCAGACGATGCCGATCCTCGCGAACGTACTGCTGTCGGCGAAGGGCGGGCGCCTCTCGGTAACAGCAACGGACCTCGAAGTCGAACTCGTGGCGACTTCCGAAGTGGACGTACAGCGGAACGGGGAAGTCACGATTCCCGGCCGAAAGCTGCTCGACATCTGCCGGGCGCTGCCGGAGGGGGTCGAGATCACGATGACCCTGGACGGCGAACGGATGACGGTCCGGGCCCGCAAGAGCCGCTTCACGTTGTCGACCTTGCCGGCTGCAGAGTTCCCCACGGTGGAGGAAATCAACGCCCAGCAGACGCTGAAGATCCCGCAAAAGGACTTCAAGCGGTTGCTGGAGAAGACGCATTTTTCCATGGCGCAACAGGACGTTCGCTACTATCTGAATGGCCTTTTGCTTGAAACGTCGGCGAAAACGCTGCGATCTGTCGCAACTGACGGCCATCGTCTGGCTTTGTGCGAGATTGATCTGCCGGAGGGCGCAAAAGCGGGCCAGCAGGTCATCGTTCCGCGCAAAGGTGTCCTGGAACTGCAGCGGATCCTTGGCCACGAAGACCAGATTCTGGACGTAGCGATCGGAAGTAACCACGTTCGCGTCAAGATCGGCGATATTCGCTTCACTTCCAAGCTCATTGACGGTCGTTTCCCGGAATACAGCCGGGTCATCCCGAGAGACCCGCCACGGATCGTCACTGCGGTTCGCGATGATCTGCGCCACGCACTGCAACGGGCTGCGATTCTCTCGAACGAGAAATATCGAGGTATCCGCTTCGCGGTCAAACCCAGTCTGCTGACCATTCAGTCGCACAATCCGGAGCAGGAAGAAGCCGAGGAAGAGGTCGAGGTCGGGTACGAGGGCGAAGAAATAGAGATCGGCTTCAACGTGAACTATCTGATGGACGCGCTGGGCGCTATCGATGGCCAGGAAGTCCTGATCGGGCTGACCGACGGAAATAGCAGCTGTCTCATCCACTCCAGCCAGGACGTCGGGTCGCGGTTCGTGGTCATGCCGATGCGGCTTTGAGCCAGCAGCAGATTCAATGACGCTTGAAGCCCTCGGTATCGAGGACTTCCGTTGCATCCGGCTCGGCCAGCTGGACCTCGACCCTCGCTGCAATCTCATCAGTGGACAGAATGCCTCGGGCAAGACCAGCTTGCTCGAGGCGATCTTCGTTCTGGGACGCGGGCGCTCGTTCCGCACTGCACGCACTGAGACGCTGATTCGCGCAGGCGCCGAGGCGTTCATGTTGACCGCGCGAATCGGGACGGAAGGTCGGCAACGACCCTTGGGGTTGCAAGTCTCGCGTTCCGGAATAGTGGCTCGAGTGAGTGGCCGTCCGGTGGCCGGCCTCGCCGAGTTGGCAACGATCCTGCCGGCACAGGCCATCGATCCCGAAGTGCACCGGCTGATCGAGGGTGGGCCTCAGGAGCGGCGACGGTACCTCGACTGGGGAGTGTTCCACGTGGAACCAGGCTTCGTGGACCATTGGCGGCGGTACCAGCGAGCGCTGCGCCAGCGGAACGCCGCCCTGCGAACCTCGCAACCTGCCGCGGTGAGCCGGGCATGGGATCCAGAACTGATCGAGGCGGGAACGCGGGTGGCCGAGTACCGTGCCCGGTACCTTGAGTCCTTGGCCCCACATGTGGCGGCGGTCGGGCAGAGGCTGCTAGGAGCTCCCCTGGAGATCACTCTTCAGCAGGGCTGGGCGGCGGACCGATCCCTTGAAGAATCGGTCTCGGCCTCCTGGACGCGCGACCAGGAAAGGGGCCTGACCCATGCCGGCCCGCACAGAGCGGACCTCGCAGTCCGCTTTGACGGTTTGATGGCACGGGAGCGCGTCTCGCGCGGACAGCAAAAGCTCGCCGCATCCGCCCTGCTGCTCGGTCAGCTCAGAAGCGATGCGGAGCAGGGATCGGACGTAGCAGCACTGCTCGTGGATGATCCGGCCGCAGAACTGGACGCACAGAATCTCCACCGGCTCCTGTACGAAGTGGTGAGCCTGCCCGCCCAGCTCTTCGTCACAGCGCTGGATCCAGAGAACGACGCCTTGGCCGGGTTGCCCACGGGCCATCGGTTCCACGTGGAACACGGCGCAGTGACCCGTCTGATATAATTTCCTGTCACCTTGCATCGGGTAACCCATGAGCGGCGCCGACGTTTACGACTCCAGTAAAATCAAAGTCTTAAAGGGCCTCGACGCGGTCCGCAAGCGCCCCGGCATGTACATCGGCGATACCGATGACGGCACCGGCCTGCACCACATGGTGTTCGAGGTGCTCGATAACTCGATTGATGAGGCCCTCGCCGGTCATTGCACCGACATCACCGTCACCATCCATGCCGATCAGTCCGTCACTGTCTCGGACAACGGGCGTGGAATTCCAGTGGATATCCACCCAGAGGAAGGCAGATCGGCCGCCGAGGTCATCCTCACGGTCCTGCATGCGGGCGGCAAGTTCGACGACTCCTCCTACAAGGTCTCCGGCGGTCTGCACGGCGTCGGTGTCTCGGTGGTCAACGCCCTGTCCGAGACCCTCAACCTGTGGATTTACCGGGACGGCAAGGAGTACCGCCAGGAATATCGACTGGGCGTGCCGGTAACGCCGTTGGCGGTGGTGGGGCCCAGTGACCAGCGCGGCACCACGATCCGCTTCAAACCCAGCGATACGATCTTCACGAACATCGAGTTCGAGTACGCGATCCTGCAGAAGCGGCTGCGGGAACTCTCGTTCCTGAATTCCGGCGTGCGCATCGAGTTGATCGACGAGCGCGACGACATGCGGGAGACCTTCCACCACGAAGGCGGCATCCGGGAATTCGTGCGCTTCCTGAATCGCAGCAAGACGGCGATCCACGACGCGATCTTCTCCTTCAAGGGCGAGCGCGACGGCATGGGCGTCGAACTGGCCCTGCAGTGGAATGACTCCTACGCGGAGACGATGTACTGCTACACGAACAACATCCCGCAGAAGGATGGCGGCACGCACCTCGCGGGCTTCCGAGGCGCGCTGACGCGCACGCTCAACGATTACATCGAGCGGGAACTGGCCAGCAAGAAGGATCGCGTTCCCACCACCGGCGATGATTCGCGAGAGGGCCTGACCGCGATCCTGTCCATCAAGCTGCCGGATCCAAAGTTTTCGTCGCAGACCAAGGACAAGCTCGTCTCGTCCGAGGTCAAGGGCGTAGTCGAGTCCATCGTCGCCGAGAGGCTCGGCGAATTCCTGATGGAGAACCCGCAGCAGGCGAAGGCGATCGTCAACAAGATCATCGACGCGGCCCGTGCCCGCGAAGCGGCGCGCAAGGCGCGCGAGCTCACGCGCCGCAAGGGCGCGCTGGACATCGCCGGGCTTCCGGGCAAGCTCGCGGACTGCCAGGAGAAGGATCCCGCGCTGTGCGAGATCTTCATCGTCGAGGGTGATTCCGCCGGCGGCTCCGCCAAGCAGGGACGCGATCGCCGTACGCAGGCCATCCTGCCGCTCAAGGGCAAGATCCTGAACGTCGAGCGCGCCCGCTTCGACAAGATGCTGTCATCCGCGGAAGTCGGCACCCTGATCACGGCACTGGGCTGCGGGATCGGCAAGGACGAGTTCGATGTCGGCAAGCTGCGCTACCACCGCATCATCATCATGACCGACGCGGACGTGGATGGCTCGCACATCCGCACCTTGCTGCTCACGTTCTTCTACCGGCAGATCCCCGAGGTCATCGAGCGGGGCCACGTCTATATTGCGCAACCGCCGCTCTACAAGGTGAAGAAGGGCAAGTCCGAGACGTACGTGAAGGACGACGCGGAACTGAACCAGTTGTTGCTGAAGTCCGCGCTCGATGAGGCCGAACTGCACGTCACGGGGCAGGCGGACGCCATGCCAGCGACCGCCCTGGAGGTACTCGCTCGTCGTTACATGGACTTCCTGGCCGCGGCACGCCGTGCGTCCCGGCGCTACGACCAGCACGTGCTCGAACAGATGCTGCTGCTGCCGGAGCTGTCCCCGGACGAGCGCGAGGACGAGACGAGGCTTACCGAATGGGGCAGTCAACTCGAGGGCCTGATCAACGCCGGCCAGCCGGCAGGTCGCACCTACCGCGTGTACCTGCAGGCCGGCATGCCGCCGCACCTGGTGGTGTCACGCAGCGAGCACGGCCTCACCGCGGAGAAGCACCTGCACCGGGAGTTCTTCAGCTCGAGCGAGTACAAGCGCATCGCCGAACTGTCCAGGACGCTCGCGGGACTGTTCGGCCCCGGTGCGTACGTCAGGCGCGGCGAAGCTCGACAGGAAGTCGCGACGTTTCGCGAAGCAATGCAGTGGCTGCTCGAACAGGCGCGCAAGGGACAGTCGATCCAGCGTTACAAGGGGCTGGGCGAGATGAACCCCGGGCAGCTGTGGGATACCACTATCAATCCTGCCTCCCGCCGACTGGTGCAGGTGAGGATCGAGGACGCGCTTGGCGCCGACGAGATCTTCTCGACCCTGATGGGCGACCAGGTCGAACCGCGGCGCGAGTTCATCGAACGGAATGCGCTCGCGGCGACAAACCTCGACGTCTGAGACGCTGCAGGGGCTCGCGGCACATTGCGTCAGGCGCTGATCGATCAGGCCTGATCGGCCAGTTTTCCTTCAGCTTCTCCAGCTGGTCAGTCGGCGCAGCTCCGGGCGCGATCCGCACATATGGTTCATCAGGACCATATGCGGAATCTAACCAATTGATTAGCAAAGACTAATTTGTCGGCTTCCTTTACGCAGAGCAGCGTCTTCGCGGTCGAAACGAATTCATGTTGCTGTCATAAGTGTTTGAAAAACAGCCTCTTATGACAAGTTGGCGCGCGAATTGCAGCACTTCAGCCGAAAAGGGGACGGGGGAAGCGGAGGCTGACTGCGGCCGAGGCTTCCGGATTGTTGCTACAGCGAGTGCGCTGCAAAGCGGCAGCCGCTCGAAAAGAAGGGGAGCGTTTAGATGAGAACAAGAATCTGTATCAAGCAGGCGGCAAAGCCGTTACTCGCGACGGCGCTCCTGGCGGTCTGCGGGCACGCCAATGCGGCCTTGTTGTCGTTCGCCAATGGCGGCTTCGAAGGCTGGGTCGGCAATACCAACACGCACAACTCGGCGGTCCCGCCGGGCTGGACGACGACGGGCGGCACGCCCGATACGTTCAACGGCAGCACGAACTTTGCCAGGTATACCTGGGCCCCGAGCAGCACCGGCGGGCGATTTCCTGCACGGTATCGGGCTTCAGCCCAGCTGGACCGAAAGCGCGCAGCAGCTGGCGCTCGACGGCCTCGTCGTCGGCGACACCTATGAGATTTCCTTCGAGCAGGCCATCTCCCGCAGCGACTGGTCGGAGACCGGTGGTTTCTGGATGATCACCTTCGGCGCCGAAACCCACAACTCGGCGCTGATGACGATCCCCGATTTCGGCGTGTTCGAAGGCTGGACCTGGCAGACGATGCTGTTCACGGCGACGTCGACCCTGCAGTCGCTCACCGTCTCGGCGATGAGCGACACGGACGGCCGGCGGGCCGATCTGGGTATCGACAGTTTCTATCTCGGACGAGCCCGGGCAGAACCCGGACAACCCGGGTCCCGATGACGATGACCCGCCACCGAGTCCCGTTCCGGAGCCCGGCACGCTGTTGATGCTCGGCCTCGGTCTGGTGGGCATGGGCGCATCGCGTCGGCGCTACCGCCGCGGCGGAGACTGACACCTCAGGGGCTCCTTACGAGACGCTCAGGAAGCGCCTTTCAGGGACGATCGTGGCGGGTGTGAGGCTGAGCCTCACACCCGCCGTTTCACTTGGCGGTGACCGTCGCGCTGTGGGGCGCGGAGTCGCAGGACGCTTTCGCAGGACCGAACGATCCGGGTCGTACGACGGTGGAATCGGCTCTGGACGGCCGGCTCCTGCATATGTAGGTTTGGCTGCCCTATCCGGTTCGTCCCGTCGAGTTTCGTCGGCAGACGAAGTCCCGAGCCAGTGGAGCGGTCCCTATGCAACTCAACCTCCTGTGCCGAAGTTTCATCGCCGTCGTGACGGGCAGCGTCATCCTGACGCTGGCTCTCCCCGGCCGCGCAATGGCTGCCAAGCCAAACGTGCTCGTGGTCTGGGGTGACGACGTCGGGATCTCCAACATCTCGTACAACACGCGGGGCCTGATGGGTTACCGCACCCCGAACATCGACCGCATTGCGCAGGAAGGCATGGCCTTCACCGACTACTACGGCGAGCAGTCCTGCACGGCCGGGCGCTCGTCGTTCATCACCGGGCAGAGCGTCTTCCGGACCGGCTTGTCGAAAGTGGGTCTGCCGGGTGCCACCCAAGGTATGCATAAGGACGATCCGACCATCGCGAGCGTGCTGGGGTCGCAGGGCTACCGGACAGGCCAGTTCGGCAAGAATCACCTCGGTGACCGGGACGAGCATCTGCCGACGATGCACGGCTTCGACGAGTTCTTCGGCAACCTCTACCACCTCAATGCCGAGGAAGAACCCGAGAACGAGGACTATCCGGCCGACCTCGTGCTGTATGACGGAAAGACGTTCCGCGAACGCTACGGGCCTCGCGGCGTGATTCATTCCTGGGCGAACGGGGACGGCACGCAGCGCATCGAGGACACGGGTCCCCTCACCAAGAAGCGCATGGAGACCGTGGACGACGAGACGTCCGACCGCGCGATCGAGTTCATCCGCGAAGCCCATGCCGCAGGCAAGCCCTGGTTCGTGTGGTGGAACGGCACTCGCATGCATTTCCGTACCCACGTGAAGCCTGAGCTGCGCGGAATCTCCGGGCAGGACGAGTATTCGGACGGCATGGTCGAGCACGACATGCACATCGGGAAGTTCCTGAAGCTGCTCGACGAGCTCGGCATCGCCGACAACACGCTGGTGATGTACTCGACCGACAACGGCCCGCACATGAATACCTGGCCGGATGCGGCGATGACACCGTTCCGCGGTGAGAAGAACACCAACTGGGAAGGCGGCTGGCGCGTGCCGGCGTTCGTCCGCTGGCCCGGCAAGATCAAGGCCGGCAGCGTGACCAACGAGGTCGTTCACCACATGGACTGGCTGCCGACCCTCGCCGCGCTGGCCGGGAACCCGAACGTCAAGGAGCAGCTGCTCAAGGGCGAAAAGCTGGGCTCACGCTCCTACAAGATTCATCTCGACGGCTACAACATCCTGCCGCTGCTGACGGGTGAGACGAACAAGAGCCCCCGCAATGAGATCTTCTATTTCTCCGACGACGGCGACCTGACGGCGTTGCGATGGCGGGACTGGAAGGTGATATTCCTCGAGCAGCGGGCCGAAGCCACGTTCCAGGCGTGGCGTGAGCCCTTCGTCACCCTGCGGGTGCCGCTGCTCTTCAATCTGCGCCGCGATCCCTACGAGCGGGCAATGATCACGTCCAACACCTACGATGACTGGTTCCTCGACCGCCCCTACCTGCTATTGCCTGCGCAGAACTACGTTGGCCGGTTTCTGGCGACATTCAAGGAGTATCCGCCGCGACAGAAGGCGGCCAGCTTCAATCTCGAACAGGTGATGGAAACACTGACACGTTGACGGTCTTCGATCACGGCCGGCCTGCCGTTGGCTCGGATGACGAATGAAGATGGGGCGGCGCGCTAGTGCGCCGCCCCATCGACCACTAGCGCGTCGTGGTCCGGAAGATCGCGCCGTCGAACGGAATCGGCGCACCGCCCGGCCAGAAGTTGGTCGCCTTCGAAACGAACGTAGCGTACGAAGGTCCGGCCCACGCGTCGTAGTTGCCGCGCGGCTGGAGGCTGGCGCCATTCCCTTCCGCATCGTTCTCGCCCACCGACAGGCGCGCGGTCGTCCTGGCACAGGTTGGCGTGTCGTGGCAGACGCCACGCATGATGACGTCTTCCACACCGTTGGTGTCTCCCGGCACCACGCCGGCGGCGGCGGTCACGAACATGACCACCTCGCCATCCCAGCGCATGTGGCCGGGCTGGGTCGAGGGCGCACCAGCGATCTGCTGGCCCGTGCTGGTCAGCGAGATCCGCTGGGTGGACGGCGCGCAAGTCGGGTAGCCGCGGCACGTGTCACGCATGAACACGTCCGTGACGCCGTTCGTGTCGCCCGCGACGAGGTTCGAGGCGCTCGATGTGAAGACCACGAAGCGGCCGTGGTAGTCGAAGCCGGACATGCTCGACATCGGCAGGGTGACCAGCGGTTCGGCACTCGCGCCATCCGCCTGCACGTCGCCATCGCCGAGCGAGACGCGCTCGGTCGACGGCGTGCACCCGCCACCGACCCCGATGCAGGTGTCGCGCATGAAGACGTCCACGACGCCGTTCGTGTCGCCCGGCACCAGGTTGCTCGCCGCCGACGTGAACGCGACGTAGCGACCCGTGAAGGCCGGCGACCCGCTCGGACCGTTGGAGTCGGCCGGGCCCGGCGCCCTCGAGATCAGCCGCGTCCCCGGCGTGCAGCCCACGAGCTGCCCCGGGCACACGTCCCGCAGGAAGACGTCCGCCACGCCGTTGCCGTCACCGGCGACGATGTCCGGATCGGCGCTCACGAACACGACGTGCCCGCCCTCGTCACCGAGGGCCGGCCCGCTGGCCGGCATGCTCGACTGCGATCCGTCGTCATGCACCGAGATCCGGACCGTACCGGGCGTGCACCCACCGAGCGCGTCGCCCCACGCGTCGATGCAGGTGTCGTGCAGGAAGACGTCGTCCACGCCATTCGTGTCGCCCGCGACCAGGTTGCTGGCCGAGGACACGAACGCCACGTAACGCCCGTAGAAGCCGAGGGCGACCGGCCCGTCGGGGCTGGAGACCGTCGCGCCGCTGTCACCGTCGGCCTGCGCGCCGTCCGGCGCCACCGAGATGCGCGTGGTCTTCGGCGTGCAGCCGTCGAGCAGTCCACCCGTCCAGTAGTCGAGGCAGGTATCGCGCAGGAAGACGTCCCAGGCGTCGTTCGTGTCGTTCGGCACGAGGTTGGACGCCCTGGATGCAAAGACCGCGATGCGACCGAACAGGTCCAGGCCGCCGTTGATGCTCGGACCGTTCGGCGGCGAGCCGTCCGGCGCGATGGTGATCGGTACCGGTACGCCGGCCATCGGCGCAGCCGCGACGACGAACACCAGGGCGTTGCTGGTTCCGCCGCCGGGAGGCGGGACGGTCACGGTCACCGGTACGCTGACCGGGTTGGCGACGTCCGTCGCCAGGATGGCGGCCTTCACCTGCGTGGCGCTCACGAACGTGGTGGCACGATCTGCGCCATTCCACTGCACCGTTGCACCCTGCACGAAGCCGGTGCCCGTCACGACGAGTTCGAACGCCGGATAGCCGACGACGACGCCGGGCGGGTCGAGCCCGGTGATGGTCGGTACCGGCGGCACCGGCACGACCGCTTCGATGGTGAACGTGACCGCCGATGAAGTACCGCCGCCCGGCGTGGGGTTGACGACCGTCACCTGTGCCGTGCCAGCGGCGGCCACGTCGGCGGCCGCAATGGCTGCGGTCAGCTGCGTGCTGCTGGCGTAGGTGGTCGCCCGCGCCGCGCCGTCCCAGTGCACCACGGAACCCACCACGAACCCGGTGCCCGTGGCCGTGAGCGTGAACGCCGCATCACCGGCCGTGGCTGCGCTCGGCGACACGGACGTGAGGACAGGCACGGGATTGCGCGCCTTCGCGTTGTCGTCGTCGCTGCAACCCGCGACGATGCCGAGCATGGAAACGAGGAATACGATCAGGAATTGGCTGATCCGCTGCAACGGCGGATTCGTGCGCGTCGTCCCGGACATAGGGCCTCCTTGGCGGGATTCGCGCGACGTGAGACGCCGGCGAAAAACCCGCGTCCTACCGGATCCAGCATCTGCCTGGAGCGGACATGGGACAATCAGAGGAAATCGATATCGATCCTGCGCCGCCGACCGACTATGAACACAAACTAGTCAAACGCGTCGGTGCGAACCCTATTTCGCCGCGGGTTGTTCAATTTTACCGACCATCGGACTGGGCGACGATTCTCGCGATCGTACCCTCGATCCACTTCTGTGCGCGGTCGTTGATCTCGCGCGGGTCCATGCCCGTGGGATCGATCGGTGGGCCGATGACGACGCGGATCGTGCCGCGCTGCTTGAACAGGCTGCGCCGTCGCCAGAAATAACCGGAGTTGTGCGCGATCGGGACGATCGGAGCGCCGGTCTCGCGGGCCAGCAGCGCGCCGCTGACGCCGTACTTGCGCGTCTGGCCGGGCGCCACGCGCGTGCCCTCCGGATACACGATCACCCCCATGCCCGCGGCGAGCCGCTCGCGTCCCTGTGCCACGACCTGGTTGACCGCCGAGTGCCCGGCCCGGCGGTTGATGGCGATGGGGCGGTAGGTCTTGACCGCCCAGCCGACGATCGGGATCCAGATGACCTCGCGCTTGAGCAGCCAGGAGGCGGTCGGCACCACGAACATCTGCGCCATGGTTTCCCAGACGGACGAGTGCTTCCAGAGGGAGATGAACGGCACGTCGGGTAGGTTTTCCCGGCCTTCGATCACGTAGTCGAGGCCGCAGACCACCTTCACGAGCCAGCACTCGAACAGCCCCCACGCGCGCGGGATGGCGTAGCGCTGCTCGATCGACAGCGGCAGCAAGGCACTCAGGAGCACGACGACGCCGAATCCCACCGTAGTCAGGAACAGCAGGGCCGTGAAGACCACCGACCGGATCCACTGCATGGGGGTATTGCTCAACCCGGCAATCGAGACAGGTCAGCCGCGTGCATGAAGAGTCCCTGCATGCGTTTCAGCAGTGCAAGACGGTTGGCCCGCAAGCCGGGATCGTCCGCCATGACCATGACGGAATCGAAGAAGTCGTCCACGGCCCTGCGCAGCACCGCCAGGGCCTTCAAAGCCTCGGTGTACTCGCGCGCCGCGAACCGGGGTTCGACCTGCCGGGCGATCGCCTCGACCTGTTCGCCCAGGATCTGCTCGGCCGGATCGATGAGCCTGTCCGCATGGACGTGGTCGGGTACGGTCTCGGTGGCCTTGCGCAGGATGTTGGCGATGCGCTTGTTGGCCGCCGCGAGACTCTGCGCCTCCGGCAGCCGGAGGAACTCGACCAGTGCACGCAGGCGCGCATCGAAATCGAGCGGCGAGGCCGGTCGCGTCGCGAGCACGGCGTCGAACATCTCCGCGCTCACCTCGAACCCGGCGCCGCCCTCCACGTAGTAGGCGCGCAGCCGCTCGATGATGTAGTCATAGATCTCCGTCGCGCAGTGGGTCGGCGCCGCGAACGGCAGCGACGCCAGCGCCTGCGCGATCAGGACCTCCAGGTCCAGTTCGAGACCCCGCTCGATGCTGGTTCGCAGGAGTCCGAGAGCCGCCCGACGCAGCCCGAACGGATCGCGGGTCCCCGTCGGCTTCTGGCCGGTGGCGTAGATGCCGGTGATCGTGTCGAGCTTGTCGGCGATGGCGACCGCCATGCCCGTCTGCGTGGCTGGCAGTTCGTCGCCCGCGTAACGCGGCAGGTACTGCTCGCGCAGCGCCTCGCAGACCTCGGCGTGCTCGCCATCGTGCTGCGCGTAGTAGCGGCCCATCAGGCCCTGCAGCTCGGGAAACTCCCCGACCATGGCGGTGATGAGGTCGCACTTCGCCAGTTCGGCCGCCCGGTCCGCGAGCCGGGGATCGCCGCCGATCGCGCCGGCCACCGACTTTGCCAGCGCACGAACCCGCTCCGTCTTGTCGTGCAGCGAGCCGAGTTGCGTCTGGAACGTGACGCGGTGCAGGCCCTCGAGCCGCGAGTCGAGGCGATGCTGGCGGTCGGAGGACCAGAAGAAGGCCGCATCGCTGAGCCGCGGCCGGACCACCCGCTCGTTGCCCGCGATGACCTGGGCCGGATCGGAACTCTCGATGTTTGCCACCGTGACGAACCATGGCATCAGGGCGCCCTGCGGGTCGCGGATCGGGAAGTAGCGCTGGTGGTCCTGCATCGTCGCGATCAGTACCTCGGGCGGCAGCTCGAGGAACCGGGCGTCGAATCGACCGGCCAGCGGCACCGGCCATTCCACCAGTGCCGTCACTTCGTCGAGGAGTGCGTCGCCGATGACCGCCGCGCCGCCGAGACGTTCGGCCTCCGCGGCGACACCGCGGCGCACGGTCTCACGACGTGCGTCGATGTCGGCGAGCACCCGGCCACGCTTCTGCAGGGTGGATACGTAGGACGCCGGCGAGGCCACCTTGAGGGTTCTCGGCGCCATGAACCGGTGCCCGCGAGTCTGGTTCGACGACACGACGTCGAGGATCCTGCACGGCACGGTCTCACGTCCGAACAGCATCAGCACCCAGTGCACGGGACGCACGAACTCGGCCGCGCCGGCGCCCCAGCGCATGCGGCGCGCGATCGGCAGGCCGTCGAGCGACGCCTGTACGATGCGCGGCAGCAGCTCGATCGTCGCGGCCCCGTGCTCGATGCCGCGGTGGACCAGCCAGACGCCCTTCGGCGTCTCGACGCGTTCGAGGGCCGAGACGTCCACGCCACAGCTCTTCGCAAACGCGAGCCCCGCCTGCGTGGGCGCGCCCTGCGCGTCGAAGGCGGCCTTGAGCGGTGGCCCGCGGCGCTCGAGCGCGCGATCGGGCTGGCGTTCCGCCAGGCGCCGCACGCGTACGGCAAGGCGTCGGGGTGTCGCAAAGCGCTCGACGGTCGCGTATCCCAGGCCTTCATCCGAGAGTCCTTTCGCGATGCCGTCGGCGAAGGCGGCCGCCAGAGCCAGCAAGGACTTTGGCGGCAGTTCCTCAGTGCCGATCTCGACCAGGAAGTCCCGGCGGCGGGCGCTCATGACGCCACCTTGGCGCCGGGAACGTTTCCCTGCTGCGTGCGGCTGGAATCGGCCAGCGTCCCCTTGTCCAGCATCGGGAAACCGAGAGCCTCGCGGCTCGCGAAATAGGCCTCCGCGACCCCGCGCGCCAGCGTGCGCACCCGAAGGATGTAGCGCTGGCGCTCGGTGACGGAGATTGCCTTGCGCGCGTCCAGCAGGTTGAAGGTGTGCGAGCTCTTGAGCATGCGCTCGTAGGCGGGCAGCGACAGCCTCGCTTCGAGCAGCCGCTGGCATTCCCGTTCGTGTGCATCGAACTGGCGGAACAGCTCGTCGACGTCGGCGAGCTCGAAGTTGTACTTCGACTGCTCGACCTCGTTCTGGTGGTAGACGTCGCCGTAGGTGACACGCCCGAGCGGACCGTCGGTCCACACCAGGTCGAAGACGCTTTCGACGCCCTGCAGGTACATCGCGAGTCGCTCGAGACCATAGGTGATCTCACCCATGACCGGACGGCAGTCGAGGCCGCCCACCTGCTGGAAGTAGGTGAACTGCGTCACCTCCATCCCGTTCAGCCAGATCTCCCAGCCGAGGCCCCAGGCGCCGAGCGTCGGCGACTCCCAGTTGTCCTCGACGAGGCGGACGTCGTGTACCTGCGGGTCGATGCCGACGGCCCGCAGCGAATCGAGGTACATCTCGATGATGTCGTGCGGCGACGGCTTGATGACCACCTGGTACTGGTAGTAGTGCTGCAGTCGGAAGGGGTTGTCGCCATAGCGGCCGTCGGTCGGCCGGCGCGACGGCTGCACGTAGGCCGCGCTCCAGGGCTCGGGCCCGAGCGCGCGCAGGAAGGTGGCGGTGTGGAACGTGCCGGCCCCCATCTCCATGTCGTAGGGCTGGAGGATCACGCAGCCGCGCTCGGCCCAGTACCGCTGCAGGGTCAGGATCAGGTCCTGGAAGGTGCGCGGGGGCTTGGCCACCGTCTTGGGCATCGGGAATCCGCCGGTCGTGGCAATCGAGGCGGCGGAGTATAGCGAACGGGAGGCCCGCTTCCGTCGTCCGGCTGCCCGTGGCAGGCTTGCTTCGGGAGGAGGACCCATGAGCCACAGCCACGATCCGATCGCACGCTTTCTCGAGTCACCGGCCTACGGGGTCGTCGGTGCTTCGCCTCGCCGCCACAAGTACGGCAACAAGGTGCTGCGCTGCTACCAGCAGGCGGGGCGGCCGGCGATCCCGGTCAATCCGCGCGAAGAGAAGATCGAGGGGGCGGCTTGTGTCGGCAGCGTGCTCGAGCTGCCAGGCGCCGTGAAGAGCATCTCGATCATCACCCCGCCGCGGGTGACGGAGCGCGTGATCGAGGAGGTGATCCGCAGCGGCATCGAGAACGTGTGGATGCAGCCGGGGGCCGAGAGCGACGCGGCCGTGGCGATGTGCGAAGCGGCCGGGATCAACGTCATCGCGGATGGCAGCTGCGTGTTGGTGGTGCTCGGTTATCGTGAGAAATGAGCGCCACATGACCTCAGTGAAGTAGCCAGCAAATATTGATAATGAGGACATAGAGAGAGCCAGACTCAATCTGTTTTTCAGTCCAGATTTGATATACCCGCAAGTGCTCCAGGCCCCGCACGGGCTCGGCGGGTCTCTTGTGCGGTCGGCCTCGTGGCCCCCGCACGGACTCGATCTCGACTGGACTCGCTGGTTGGCGACGGCGCATCGTAATCCGCACGGCAGGCATCATGAAATTCCACTTTCGCCTTCGATGTGTACGGCACGCTGATCGACCCGCTGGGGATCGCGACCATGCTCCAGTCGTCGGTCGGTGACGCGGCTCCGGCCTTTGCTCAGGCATGGCGCGACAAGCAGCTCGAGTACCTGTTCCGCCGGGCGCTGATGCACGAGTACCGCGACTTTCCGACCTGCACACGCGAGGCGCTGGACTTCACCAACGCCCGCTTCGGCATGCGCCTGTCAGCGCGGGCCTGCGAGACCTTGCTGGAGAAGTATCGGGAACTCCCTGCCTTCCCGGACGCCGTCGATGGCCTGGCCTCGCTCAAGGCGCGGGGACATCGCCTGTTTGCGTTCTCGAATGGCCATCCCCGCGAACTGGTCCCGCTGCTGGAGCAGGCAGGCCTGAACAGGTACCTCGACGGCATCGTCAGCGTGCATCCGGTGGCGAGCTTCAAGCCGGATCCGGCCGTGTACCGACACTTCATCGACAGCACGGGTTCCGACCAGCGCATCACATGGCTCGTATCGGGAAATTCGTTTGACGTCCTTGGCGCAAGTGCCGTCGGCTGGCGGACGGCCTGGGTCAAGCGGGATCCTCGGGGCGATCTTCGATCCCTGGGACGTCGAACCCACCGTGACGGTCGGGGACCTGCGAGCACTGGCCGTCGCGGTGCAGCAGGAAACCGGCCGGCATCCGCTCGACTCGACTGGCGACCGATCGCCGCCGAACTGAACGAGCGTACTGCGGTCCGTCCTGGCAGCGCACGAGAGGGAACAACACCATGGCCACAGGTACCGTCCGATTCCACCGGGTACTCCGCGCACCACCCGAGCGCGTCTATCGGGCATTCACCGACCCCGAGGCCATGGCGAAGTGGCTCCCGCCGCACGGATTCACCGGTCGCGTGCACGAATTCGATGCCCGGTCGGTGGTTCCTTCCGGATGTCGTTCACGAACTTCTCGACCGGACAGAGCCATGCGTTTCGGTGGCGAGTACCTCGAACTCGTTCCAGACGAGCGCCTGCGCTACACGGACAGGTTCGACGACGGCAACCTTCCCGGGATCATGACGACCACCGTGACCCTCGCGCGTGTCTCGTGCGGAACTGAACTGAACCGTCCTGCAGGACGGCATTCCCGAGGTCATTCCCGTCGAAGCCTGTTACCTTGGCTGGCAGGAGTCGCTGACGCTGCTGGCACTGCTGGTCGAGGCCGAGGTGCCGGGGTGACCGCGCAGACCTGACCAGCCCCGTCAGGTATACGCGCGGTACTTGTCCAGGTAGCGCACGGGTTTCGACAACGCGTCGCGGCGGAACGGATCGCCCAGCTCCTGGGTGACCATCATCTCGATCACGGTCGTCCTGCCTTCTGCCTGAGCCTCGATCGACGACTGCAGAGCCGGGCCGACGTCCGCGAGCCTGTCGACGGTGACACCCTCGCAGCCGAACGCCTTCGCGATGCCGGCCCAGCTCGGACTCGAGAGATCCACGGCCTGGAACCGCCGCGAGTAGAAGTCGACGTGGTTCTTCTTCTCCGCGCCCCACTGGCCGTTATTGAAGACGACGACGGTGACACCGATCTTCTCGCGGGCGCAGGTGAGCAGTTCGTTCAGGCTGATGCCCCAGGCGCCATCGCCCACGTACGCGATGGCCGGGCGATCGGGTGCGGCCACCTTGGCACCGCAGATCACCGGGAACGCGTACCCGCAGTTGCCGAAGCTCATCGCGGCGAACATCGACCTGGGCTCGTCGAAGCGCAGGTAGGAATTCGACACCGAGCAGATGTTGCCGATGTCGGTCGAGACCATGGCGTTCCTCGGCATCGCCCGCTCGAGCTCGCGCAGCATCTGCCGCGGGTGCATGTACTGCGAATTCCGCGCGACCTCGAGGGAAAACGGATCCTTCTCGTGCGTCCATTCCCCGAGTTCCCGCTCCCATGCCGCCCGCTCGGCCTGGATCTTCGCCTGCCTCTCAGCCCGGTTGGCGATGCAGGCGAGCGGCTGGCCCGCGAGTCGCTCGACCAGGGCGGCCGCCGTGGCGCGGGCGTCGCCGTTGATGCCGACGCTGATGCGTTTCACCAGCCCGATGACGCGGGGATCCAGGTCGACCTGGATGATCTGCGCATCCGCCGGCCAGTAGTCCATGCCGTACTGGGGCAAGGTACCGAAGGGGCCGAGGCGCGTCCCGAGCGCGAGCACCACGTCGGCCTGCGAGATCACTTTCATGGCCGCCTTCGAGCCCTGGTACCCGAGCGGTCCGCACCACAGTGGATGCGAGGCGGGGAACGAGTCGTTGTGCAGGTAGCTGTTGCAGACGGGAGCGTCCAGCAACTCGGCGAGTCCGATGGTCTCGGCCGTACCGCGCGCCAGGACCACGCCTCCGCCGGCCAGGATCACCGGGAACCTGGCCGAACTGAGCAGCTTGGCGGCTTCGTCGAGCGCGGCCCCGTCCCCCGGGCCGCGGCCGATGCGCATCGGCGACGGGATCGTCGCCTGGATGTCGCCGTAGAAGAAGTCGCGCGGAATGTTGAGCTGCGCGGGTCCCAGCTCGAGCATCGCGCGGTCGAAGCACCGGCCGGCGATCTCGGCCATGCGCTGCGGATTGTTCACGTGTCCCTGGTACTTCGTGATCCGGGAGAAGATCGGCAGCTGCTCGGTCTCCTGGAACCCGCCGAGCCCCAGGCTCATCGAGCCCGTTTCCGGCGTGATGAATACGACGGGCGAGTGTGCCCAGTAGGCGGCCGCGATTGCCGTGACGAAATTCGTGATGCCGGGGCCGTTCTGCGCGATGCACACGCCGTGGCGACCGGAGGCGCGCGAGTAGCCGTCGGCCATGTGCGCAGCCCCCTGCTCGTGCGCCACGGGAATGAAGCGGATGCCCGCTGCCGGAAAGATGTCGAGCGCGTCCATGTAGGCGGAGCCCACGATGCCGAATACCTCGGTCACGCCGTTGGCGGCGAGGGTTTCGACGAGGGCCTCGGACGGCGTCATGCGTTGCGGTGCGTGGTCGGTCACGGTCTGTCTCCAGCGTGTCGGCACCGCGCCGGATATCGTCGTGCCGGCGCCGGGTACGCGCCACGATAGTCCTTGGGGCTGCGTCGGGTATCCGGGGCTGCCGAAATGAGTGCGACCGACCGCCGTCGTACATACCCTACGATCACGGCGCACCATAATGGCGCATTCACTCGCGTCAAGCGCACCATTATCGATCTCCGCTCCCGCTGAATGGCCAGAAGCAGGACTGTATTTCCACGCTCTTGCGCTAATCCGGTGCGCTGGCATACTTCATGCATTCATTTGGGTCCCGGTTACCAGCCTCCAGGGCCGTCGCGGCGAGCGGCCCGAGGCCTCCGCTTTCGCTGCATTCCGCAAGGAGTTTCCATGACCACCGCTGCCGAAGTTCTGAAGCTGATCGAGGACAAAGAGGTCAAGTACGTCGACCTGCGTTTCACGGACACCAAGGGTAAGGAACAGCACGTGACCGTCCCGACCCGTGTCGTGGACGAGACCTTCTTCGAGGACGGCAAGGGCTTCGATGGCTCTTCCATCGCTGGCTGGAAGGGCATCCAGGAGTCCGACATGATCCTGATGCCGGATCCCTCGACCGCCATCCTCGATCCGTTCTTCGAGGAAACCACCCTCAACCTGCGCTGCGACATCGTCGAGCCGTCGACCATGCAGGGCTACGAGCGCGACCCGCGCTCGCTGGCGAAGCGTGCGGAGGCGTACCTGAAGTCGACCGGGATCGCCGATGCCTCCATGTGGGGGCCCGAGAACGAGTTCTTCATCTTCGACAGCCTCCGCCACGGCAACTCGATGAACGGGTGCTTCTACGAAGTGGACTCGATGCAGGGCGCCTGGAACTCCTCCCAGTCGATGGAGGGAGGCAACCTCGGCCACCGGCCCTCGATCAAGGGCGGCTATTTCCCCGTACCGCCGGTCGATGCCTACCAGGACCTGCGCACCGCCATGTGCCTCGCGATGGAGGAGATGGGACTCAAGGTCGAGGTGCATCACGCCGAGGTCGCCACCGGCGGCCAGGCCGAGATCAACGTCTCGGCCAACACGCTGACCAAGAAGGCAGACGAAGTCCAGATCCTCAAGTACGCCATCCACAACGTGGCGGCCAGCTACGGCAAGACGGCCACTTTCATGCCGAAGCCGCTGGTGGGCGACAACGGCAACGGCATGCACGTGAACCAGTCGCTGTCCAAGGACGGCAAGAACGTCTTCGCCGGCGACAAGTACGGCGGTCTGTCCGAAATGGCGATCTACTACATTGGCGGCATCATCAAGCACGCCCGCGCGCTGAATGCGATCGCCAATGCCAGCACCAACAGCTACAAGCGCCTGGTGCCGGGATTCGAGGCGCCGGTGATGCTCGCGTACTCCGCGCGCAACCGCTCGGCGTCGATCCGCATCCCCCACGTGATCAACCCGAAGGGTCGCCGCATCGAGGTGCGCTTCGCGGATTCGACGGCGAATCCCTACCTGTGCTTCTCGGCGATGCTGATGGCGGGCCTCGACGGCATCAAGAACAAGATCCACCCGGGTGATCCAGCGGACAAGGATCTCTATGACCTCGCGCCTGAAGAGGCGCGCAACATCCCGACGGTCTGCCACGCGCTCGACCAGGCGCTCGATGCGCTCGACAAGGATCGCGCCTTCCTGAAGGAGGGCGGCGTGTTCACCGACGACGTGATCGACGCGTACATCGCCCTCAAGATGCAGGAGGTCACGCGGCTGCGCATGAGCACGCATCCCGTCGAGCTCGAGCTCTATTACAGCGTCTGACGGCGGCGCAGGCGGTGGGGACCGGGCGAGCCGACGGGTCGTCCGGTGCCTCCCCACCCCCCTCCCGTCCCATGACGCAGGTCGCGGAACCCGGCGGGTGATTTTGTCAGCGGTGGGTACAGGGGCTATGCTCTGGAGCCATGAATACACGGGTGCTGTTGTTGCTGGGATGCCTGCTCACCCTGCCGGTCCAGGGGCAGGAGATCAAGCGCGAGCTGTGGGTGTGGAAGGATGCCAACGGCGTCACCCACTACTCCGACCGGCCGGAGCCGGGTGCGAAGAAGGTCGAGATCTCCCAGCCGCCACCACAACCGCCGCCGGCTCGTCCCGCGACACCGGTGAAGTCCGCCAGCCCGTCGTCGTCCGCCGCGACGTCGCCGGTCGAGTACCAATCTCTCGAAATCTGGCAGCCCGAAAACGGCGAGTCCTTCTTCGGTGCCGACGCCACGGTCAACGTGCGCATGCGCTCCGAACCGGAGCTGGCTGCGGGCGACCGCCTGCTGCTGTACCTGGACGGCAAGCTGGTCGAGGGCGATCCGACCTCGCTCGAGTACAACCTCGATGCCCTGGAGCGCGGCGTTCATTCGCTGGCGGCAGTGATCCTCGACACCAGTGGCAAGGAAAAGATCCGCAGCGAACCGCGGGTGTTCCACATCAAGCTGCCTACCGTCGTCCCGCCGCAGGCGGTCGGTCCAAGCCTGAGGCCACAACCGCCGCCGCGGCCGACCCCGCGACCGAATTCCCCCAAGTAGTCTTCGCCCTCACGGGCGGGCATCCGCCGCGACGTCGCGGGGTGGCGTGACGTGGCCGCGGAGCCGCGCAGCGTCTTCCGTCCCGGCAGCGCCGAGCTCGCCCCGCTGCTCGACGGGCTCGCGACCAGCGTGCTCTGGCTCGATGCCGACGGCGCCGTGCTGCACCTGAACGAAACCGCGGAGAATCTCTTCGGCGTCAGCCGGAACCAGGCGGCGGGTCGCGCCATCCGCGAACTGCTCAAGGCGAATACGGAACTCGAAGGCGTGATCGGCCGCGCGCGCGCGGCGGGGGCCCAGTACTCACGTCGGGAACTGCCCTTCGAGTCCGGACCCACGGGACCCGTGAGATTCGTGGACCTGACCGTGACGCCGTTCGATGCGCCGGGTCTGCCCGGCGGCGTCCTGGTCGAGATCGCGGACGTCACGCAGCACCAGCGCATCCTGCGCGAGAACGCATTGCTCACGCAGCTTGGGGGCAGCCGCGCGATGGTTCGCCAGCTGGCGCATGAGATCAAGAATCCGCTCGGCGGGTTGCGGGGCGCGGCCCAGCTGCTCGAGCGGCAGCTCAAGGATCCGGCGCTCAACGAATACACGACCGTGATCATCGCCGAGGCCGACCGTCTCGCGGCGCTGGTGGACGCGTTGCTGGGCCCGGGGCAGCCGCCACGCAAGGAACCGGTCAACATCCACGAGCTCGTGCAGCATGTCGGGCACCTGCTCGCCGCGGAGGCACCGACCGGTGTCGTCGTCGAGCGTGACTACGACCCGAGCCTGCCGCGATTGCGGCTCGACCGTAACCAGATCATCCAGGCGCTGCTCAATCTAGGCCGTAATGCCATCCAGGCCGTGGGCGAGCGCGGGCGCATTACGCTCCGGACCCGGGCGCTGACCAACGCCAGCATCGGCAGTCGACGCTACCGCGTCGTCGCCTGCATCCAGGTCGAGGACGATGGTCCCGGCGTTCCCGCAGACCTGAAGGACACCGTCTTCTATCCACTCGTCACCGGCCGCCAGGGCGGCACCGGCCTCGGGCTGGCCGTCGCGCAGGACCTCATCGGTCGCCACGATGGCCTGATCGAGTTCGACAGCCGCCCGGGTCGGACCGTCTTCACTCTCCTTCTGCCTTTCGACAATCATGAACTCGGCGAAAACGCTTGACGTCTGGCTCGTCGACGACGACGCCTCGATCCGCTGGGTGCTCGAGCGCGCGCTCAGGCAGGCCGGAATGCAGGCCCGCTCGTTCGAGGACGTGGACGGGGCGCTCGCCGCCCTGCGGCAGGGTGCGCCTGACGTACTGGTCACGGACATACGCATGCCCGGTCGCAGCGGGCTCGAGATGCTCGAGGAGATCCGCACGCGGCGTCCTCGCCTGCCCGTGATCGTCATGACCGCGCATTCGGATCTGGAGAGCGCCGTCGCGGCCTACCAGGGCGGCGCGTTCGAGTACCTGCCCAAGCCGTTCGACATCGACCAGGCGGTCGACCTCGTGCGCCGCGCCGCGACGCAGGGAATGCGTGCCGAGACCACGGCCGCGGAATCGCGGCGCATACCGGAGATGCTGGGTCACGCCCCGTCGATGCAGGAAGTCTTCCGGGCGATCGGACGCCTGTCGCGCTCGAGCATGACCGTCCTCATCACCGGGGAATCCGGTACGGGCAAGGAGCTGGTCGCGCGGGCGCTGCATCGCCACAGCCCGCGGGCGACCAAGCCGTTCATCGCCCTGAACACCTCGGCGTTCACGGCCGACCTGCTCGAGTCCGAACTGTTCGGGCACGAGAAAGGTGCGTTCACCGGGGCTGGGGAGTTGCGGCGCGGACGGTTCGAGCAGGCAGACGGCGGCACGCTGTTCCTCGACGAGATCGGCGACATGTCGCCGGCACTGCAGACACGCCTGCTGCGGGTGCTCGCGGAGGGGGAGTTCTACCGCGTGGGCGGCCAGCTGCCGGTGAAGGTCGACGTGCGCGTGATCGCCGCGACCCACCAGGACCTCGAGGCGCGGGTGCGGGACGGCCTGTTCCGGGAGGACCTGCTGCACCGCCTGAACGTCATCCGGATCGAGGTGCCGCCGCTGCGCAATCGTCGCGAGGACATCCCGGGGCTGCTGCAGCATTACCTCGACGTCGCCGCGCTCGAGCTGGGCGTGGCCCCCAAGGTGCTGGCGCCGGATGCGGAGGCGGCGCTGGTCGGCTTCGAATGGCCCGGAAACGTCCGGCAGCTGGTGAACGCATGCCGGCGACTCACGGTGCTCGCGGCGGGTCGCGAGATCACGCGCGCCGACATTCCTTCCGACCTCGGCGGGAGTTCGGTCGGCGGTGCGACCGGGACCGACTGGGCGCAGGCCCTCGCGAGCTGGGCGCAGGCACGCTTCGCGTCCGGGGATACACCGCTGCTCGACGAGGCGATGCCCGAGTTCGAGCGCACGGTCATCCGCGAGGCGCTGAAGGCGACGCACGGCGGACGCCAGGAGGCCGCAAAGCTCCTGGGCTGGGGCCGCAATACCTTGACGCGAAAGCTGAAAGAGCTCGGGATGGAGGACGCCTAGCCTGCGTCAAGGACGGTGCCTGGCCCGCCGCGACAGACGGCGGCCCGCCTTTTCAGCAGGCGCACACTTCGACCTTCCTGCGCGGCGCGTCGAGGCTTCCGACCAGCTCGGCGACGTTCGACAGGCCGTTCGACGACAGGTAGTCGGCGATGCCCGCGTTGATCTTGCTGCAGACCAACGGGTCGTAGAACAACGACGTGCCCACGCCCACCGTGGTGGCGCCCGCGATGATGAACTCGAGTGCGTCCCCGGCGGTCTGGATGCCACCCTGGCCGATGATCGGAATGTTGAGCGGCCGCGCCACCTCCGCGACCTGCATCACCTTGAGCAGCGCAATGGGCTTGATGGCCGGCCCCGACAGTCCGCCCTGCACGTTGCCGATCACGGGCCGGCGGGTCCGGACGTCGATGGACATGCCCATGATCGTGTTGATCACTGCGAGTCCGTCGCTGCCTGCCTCGATGCAGCGGCGCGCATTCTCGCGGATGTCGGTCTGGTTCGGCGAAAGCTTGGTGACCAGCGGTTTCTTCGTCACGCGGCGGCAGGCCTCGACCACGCGTGCGGACATTTCCGGGTAGTTGCCGAACTGCACGCCCCCTTCCTTGATGTTGGGGCACGAGATGTTGATCTCGATGGCGTCGATCGGCGAATCGTCGAAGCGTCGGGTGACCTCGACGTAGTCGTCGATGGTCGAGCCACAGACGTTGGCGAAGAACCGCGTCTCGGAGAAATCGAGCGACGGCAGGACGACATCCACGACCTGGTCGACGCCGGGATTCTGCAGCCCGATGGCGTTGAGCATGCCCATCGGCGTCTCGTAGACGCGGTGCGGTGGATTGCCGAGCCGCGGCTCACGGGTCGTCCCCTTGAGCACGACGGCACCCACGTGGGTGTTCGAGAAGCCCTCGACGCGCGTGTATTCCTCGCCGAATCCCACGCAGCCGGAGAGCAGTACGATCGGCGAGGCGAGCCGGAGACCGCAGAAATCGACGGCGAGGGAGGCGGGCAGAGTGTCGGGCGCGCGGGGGACGGCAGACATGGCGAGTATTCTAAAGGAACGCAGCGCCTCAGCCCGCGATGAACTTCTCCAGCTGCTCGATCGTTTCCTGCTGCTCCTCGATCACCGCACGCACGAGGTCGCCGATGGAGACGACGCCGATCATCCGGCCGTCCTCGTCGATCACCGGCAGGTGCCGGATGCGGCGTTCGGTCATGAGCTCCATGCAGTGCCGGACCGCATCCTGGGGGCCGACGGTCACGACGGGAGAACTCATGATCTGCCAGACCGGCGTCTCCGCCGACGACCGGCCGAGCAGGATGACCTTGCGGGCGTAGTCGCGTTCCGAAATGATGCCGACGAGCTGGCCGTCGCGCAGGACGGGCAGCGCGCCCACGTGATGGTCGGCCATGATCTGGATAGCCTCGAGCACGGGCTCCTCGGTTTCCACCGACCAGATTTCGGCCCCCTTGCTCTCGAGCAGGTGCTTGACGCGCAACATGACGTGGTCCCCCTCGGTCTGCGCGGTGTACCGGACACCCGGATTCTATGCCAGTCGACGTCATCCTGTTCCAGCCCGAGATCCCGCCCAACACCGGCAACATCATCCGGCTGTGCGCGAACACGGGGGCACGACTGCACCTCGTGAGGCCGCTCGGCTTCCGGCTGGATGCGAAGGCCGTGCGGCGCGCGGGGCTCGACTACCGTGCGCTGGCCGAAGTCGTCGAGCACGCGAGCCTCGCCAGCTGCCTGGCCGCCCTCGGCCAGCCGCGCTGGTTCGCTTTCACCACCCGAGGCTCGAGCCGCTACGATGAGATCGCCTTCCGGTGCGGGGATGCGCTGGTGTTCGGCCCAGAGACCCGGGGCCTGCCGCAGGATGTCCTGGACGACTGTCCCGAGGGGCACAGGCTCCGGATCCCGATGCTGGCGGGCGTACGGAGCCTGAATCTGTCCAACGCCGTCGCGGTGGCCGTGTACGAGGCCTGGCGGCAGCGGGGTTTCCCGGTGGTCGAAGAGGGGTAGCGCGCGGCGGAGCACGCCGACGCCTATTCCGTCTCCGCCTTCACGGTCCGTCCCATCAGCGCGTAGACAGCCTGCTTGGCCGGTGCGCCTTCGTAGAGGACGCGGTAGATCTGCTCACTGATGGGCATCTCGACGTCGACGCGTCGGGCCACGTCGTGCACGGCCCGTGCCGCGAGCACGCCTTCGACGACCTGGCCGATCTCCGCCTGCGCCTGCTCGCGCGTTCTCCCGGCGGCCAGTGCGAGGCCGAAGCGTCGATTGCGCGACTGGTCGTCGGTACAGGTCAGCACGAGATCGCCGAGCCCCGCGAGGCCCATGAACGTTTCCTTCTCTGCGCCGAGCGCCACGCCCAGTCGCATCATCTCCGCGAGCCCGCGCGTGATCATCGCGACCCGCGTGTTGGCGCCGAAGCCGAGGCCATCGGAGATGCCCGCGCCGATCGCCAGCACGTTCTTGGTGGCGCCGCCCACCTCGACGCCCACCATGTCGCTGGAGGCATAGGCCCTGAAGTTCTCGCCGGAGAGGATGCGCGCCAGGGCCAGTGCATGCTCGCCGTCGCGGGAAGCGACGGTCATCGCGCTCGGCAGGCCGGCCCCGACCTCCTTTGCGAAGGTGGGTCCGGAGAGCACGGCGGTCGGTACGTCCGGACCCAGGACTTCCAGCGCGACCTCGTGCGGCAGCTTGCCGCTCTCCAGTTCGAAGCCCTTGGTCGCCCAGGCGACGCGCTGGCCGGGGCGCAGCATCGGCCGGATGCGCTGCAGGACTTCCCGGAACGCGTGACTTGGGACGACGATCAGCAGCTGGTCGGCCCGGGCGACCGCCTGCGCGAGATCGTGTTCGATCTCCAGACCCTCCGGGAGACGGACACCGGGCAGGTATCGCTGGTTGGTCCGCTCGCGCGCCATGGCCTCGAGCTCCCCGGTCTCGATGCCCCACAGGCACGTCGAGTGACCCGTGCGCGCGAGATGCACGGCGAGCGCCGTGCCCCAGGAGCCCGAGCCGAGCACGGCGAAGGAGGGTTTCGGCTCCGGCGCTGCAGGCGCTGTCACTTCGTCGCCCGGTCAGTTGACGGTATCGCTGCCCGGCGGCTGGCCGGCCCCTTGCTGTGCCGCCTGCTGCTGGGCGCGTGCATGCAGCCCCTCGAAGGTCACGAGCGGTAGCAGGAACGGCGGGAAGCCGCCCTTGGTGACGAGTTCGGAGATGGTGGCGCGCGCGAAGGCCATGAGGTAGTTCGGCGCCATGATGCTCAGGACCTGCGCGAGGTCGTTGGCGGACAGGTTGCGGATCAGGAAGGCGCCCGCCTGCTGCAGTTCGAGCAGCCAGACGACCTTGTCACCCACCTTGGCTTCGAGGTTCACCTGCAGGATCACCTCGTGCATGTCCTGCGCCAGTGCGTTTGCCCGCGTGGTGAGGTTCAGGTTCACCGTGGGGTTGCCCTGCTGGCTGTTGAGGAACGGGCCGTTCGGCGACTCGAAGGAGCAATCCTTGATGTAGACCGCCTGTGGATTGACCACGGGTGCGTTCGGGTCGGCGTTCCCGGCCTGCGGGTTCTGCGGGTTCTGCTCGGTCATGGCATTCTCGTCCTGTAGGAATGGTTGCGGAAGCGGCGCGCTGCGGCCCCGCGCGTCAGGCCGCGATGAGCTGGTCCAGACGGCCGGACTTCTCGAGCGCATAGAGCTCGTCGAAGCCGCCCACGTGGTGCTCGCCGATGAAGATCTGTGGCACGGTGCGTCGTCCGCCGCTGCGGGCCAGCATGGCTTCGCGGTCGGCAGGGTCCTCGTCCACCTTGATTTCGCGGAACGCCAGGCCCTTGCGCTCGAGCAGGGCCCGTGCCCGCTGGCAATACGGGCACCAGCCGCCGGAGTACATCACGATCTCGGGATGTGCGGTCATCGTCTCGGGCCTCACTTGCCCTTGGTGTCTGTCTTCCTGACCAGCGGCAGGTTGTCTGCACGCCATGCCTGCAGGCCGCCCTGCAGGTTCACGACCTTGGTGAACCCCTGGGCACGGAGGACCCGGGCCGCGGCTCCCGAGCGCATCCCGCTCTCGCAGCAGGCAATCACGACCTTCTCGCGGTACTTTTTGAGCGCCTCGGTGCTGGACGCGAGCTGGTCCTGCGGCACGTGCCGGGCATCGAGAATGTGGCCCGAATCGAACTCCGCCTGGTTGCGGACGTCGAGCAGCAGCGCGCCCTGGTTCATCAGTCGCACCGCGTCCATCGGTCCCACGGACTGTCCGCCGCTCCGGGCCCGGCTGGCTTCATACGCCAGTACGGCCAGCGCGAGCAGGGCCGTGCCGCCCAGCAGGAAGGGATGACGGGTCGCGTATTCGAGGAAGCGCTCCATGGAGTGGCCGGGAGTCAAAGGGTCGCGGATTATAGCAGCCTCGCCAACGCGTTAGACTTGGCGGCTTCGGCCACGCCCATTCGCCCGATCGAGGCATGACGCGCCCATCCCAGACTCCCGATCCCCGGACCCGTCCGCTCTGCCACCGCCGGCGGTGGTCGGCGATCGCGGTCGCCGTGCTGCTGATGGCGGGATCCTGGGCACCCCTCCCGGCGTCGGCCGCCGACCGCAAGGCGACGCCGGCCCAGAAGGAGGCCGAGCTGAAGCGCGTCAATGCCCGGATCGAGCGGGTGCGCAAGGGGGTCAACGAGGATCTGGAGAAGCGTGACCAGCTCGGTGCGCAACTTCGCGACGCGGAACTCGACGTGCAGGCGGCCCGCCGCCGCCTCGAGGAACTGCGCGCCCAGCGCATCGCAAGCGAGTCGCGAATGAAGGAATTCGAGCGCGAGCAGGCCGGGCTCGAACGTGAGCTCGAGGGCGAGCGCGGCGCGCTCAAGGGCGAGCTGCGGGCGGCCTACGTCAACGGTCGCGAGGAGCAGCTCAAGCTGCTGCTGAACCAGCAGGATCCCGCCTCCTTCGGCAGGATGCTGGCCTACTACGGCTATTTCGGCCGCGCACGGGCGGACAGGATCGGCAGCATCCGCGACAAGCTCGAGCACCTTGCGCTCCTGCGCGAGAAGATCGTCGCCGAGACCGAGCGGTTGGCGGAACTCGAGGCCCGCCAGTCGTCCGAGGTGGACGCCCTCAAGGCGGCACAGGGAAAACGTTCGAAGGCCGTGGCCGCGATCGAATCCCAGATCAAGAGCAAGGGCGGCGAACTGAAACGCCTCGAATCGCAGGCCCGTGGACTCGAGAAACTGATCGCCGACCTGCGCAAGGCGCTCGCAAGCGTGCCCGTCGCGAAGCAGGCGCCGTTCGAGCCGCTGCGCGGCAAGCTGCCGTGGCCCGTGCAGCAGGGCAAGGTCCTCGCCCGGTTCGGGCAGCCGCGCGCCGGCGGTTCCCTGCGCTGGCAGGGGATGCTGATCGGAACGGAGCGTGGCGCTCGAGTGCGCGCACCTTTCGAGGGGCGAGTGGTGTATGCGGACTGGCTGCCGGGCATGGGGCTCATGGTCGTGCTCGATCACGGTGGTGGCTACATGAGCCTCTACGGCCATAACGAGCAGGTCTTCCGGAAGGTGGGCGACCCGGTGGCGGCCGGAGACGTGATCGGCTCCGTCGGGGACACCGGCGGGCACAGCCAGCCCGCGCTGTACTTCGAAGTGCGTCGGGGCCGCGAGCCCGTCAATCCCGAGAACTGGCTGCAGCGTCGCTGACGCGGCTTATGTCGAATGCCGGCGTCCTGGCGCGTCGGCATCCGTCGGCGGCCGGGGGTCCAGAGTGCGGCGCGCGTCAAGGATTGGGACGGCCTCGATCAAGGATGATCCATCTCCAAGCACAACGGGACGTCCAATCCCGAGGACACACGGATGCAGCTTGCAGAGGCGCTGGTAGACACCCCGGCGCCCATCAGCGCAACGTCGCTCGACCCCTACGGCCAGCTGGTCAAGATGCTGATGCCGCGGGCGCAGTCCATTGCGATCTACGATCGCCTGGGACTGCCGGTCTGGCTGAACGACGGTCTCGATGCCCCCGAACTGCATCGCCTGCTGCAGGACGCGCTTACGCAGGAGCTCGGTGACGGCAGTCATGAAGACGGTTTCACCGAGGCGGTGGACCGCGACCACTCGGCCTACGTGTTCCTGCTGAGGGATGCGGACCGACAGCTGCTCGGGGCGGTGGGCATCATCTGTCGCGAGTCCTCGCAGCGGGGCGATGGCCGGCCGTTCTCGCTGGTGCAGGGCCTGCTGCGCCCGGCGCTCGAGTGCCTGCAGCGCGATCTTCTCGCGCAGTACAGCATCGGCGACCTGCAGCGCAGCCTGATCGCGCGTGACCGTGACCTCGAGCTCGTGCTGGGGGCCGCGCAGGACGACCCATCGGGCAGCGACAGCACCGACGACTTCGCACGGCTGGTGCAGGGTTGCGTGGAACACCTCGGCTGCAGCATCGGGGCGCTCCTGATCCCGGACAAGAACATCGCCGTGTGCCGCACGGGTGATGGTACTCCGCCCCGTGTCGGTGCGGACGTGCTGACGCGGACGCACCGACATCTCCTGGCCTGGACGCAACTGCATCGCCAGACGATGACGGCCAATCGGCCGATCGACTCCGGCCCGCTCGGCCCCGTGCCGTACAAGGTGATGTCCTGCCCCGTCATGCATGGCGCGCAGCGCGTGCTCGGCGTGCTCGTGTTCTTCAAGCCACCCTCTGCCACGGATTTCGACCTGCGCCAGGTCCGCATCGTCGAACTGCTCGCGCGCCGCGTCGCGTTCATCCTGATGAACGCCTACGACCCGTCGACGGGGCTGCTCACGCGGCCTGCGTTCGAGAAGCGCGCGCAGTCGATGCTCGCGCCGGGAGCGTCGCCAGCGACCGGTCACTGCGTGATCTACGCCGATCTCGACCGGCTGCACGTGCTGAACGAGAACCTCGGAATGCACGTGGGCGATGAAGTCATCGTGCGCGTCGCCGAGCTCATCCGGCGACAGCTGACGCCACGCATGCTGGCGGCGCGCATCTCCGGTGACCGATTTGCGGTACTGGTCGCCGATGCGTCGGTCGACGCGGCACAGGCGATTGCCGAGAACCTCCGCAACGCCATCGCGCAGCTCGGTTTCGTATCGGGCAGCAAGCCCGTCGAAGTCTCGGCGAGCTTCGGCGTGGCGCGCGTGGTGGACAGCAAGCATCCGCTGTCGCATGCACTGGCGGCCGCCGAGATCGCCTGCAAGGCGGCCAAGGACCGCGGCCGGGACCGGGTGGAGACGTACCAGGACTCGGACCAGAGCATCGTGCGCCGCTACACGGACGTGACGCTGGTCGGCACGCTGCGCGAGGCGCTGGCCCGTGACCGGTTCCGCCTCGAGGCGCAGACCATCGTGCCGTTGAACGGTGCCGCGTCCGGGCCGAAGTTCGAGCTGCTGCTGCGCATGACCGACGAGGCGGGGCAGAGCGTCTCGCCTGAGAAGTTCCTGTCCGCGGCAGAGCGCTACCAGATGGCGCCCGCTATCGACCGATGGGTCGTCCGTCGGGTGCTGCAGACGCTCGCGCCGCATGCCTCCGTGCTCGGCAGGAAAGCGGCGAGCTTCGCCGTGAACATCTCGGGACAGTCGCTCGGCGACCAGGATTTCTGCGTCTTCCTGGAGGACGCGCTGCGGCAGAGCGGACTGTCGCCTTCGCTGCTCACCTTCGAGCTGACCGAAACGGCCGCCGTGGCGAACATCGTGCGGGCGGAATCCCTGATGCGCCGGCTGCGGGAACTCGGCTTCGAGGTGGCGCTGGACGACTTCGGTCGCGGCCTGAGCTCGCTGACCTACCTCAAGACCCTGCCCGTCACCTGGCTCAAGATCGACGGCAGCTTCGTCCGCGACGTGGTCGACGACGACCGGTCCCAGGCCATGCTGAGCGCCATCGTCCAGCTGGCGCGCGCCATGGGCCTCAAGACCGTGGCCGAATGCGTCGAAAGTGACCAGATCCGGGACATCATCCGCGGTCTGGGGGTGGAGTTCGGGCAGGGCTTCTCGCTCGGCCGTCCCCTGGCCCTCGACCAGGTGATCAACGGCCTGGTCGGCGCTACTATCTGACTCTTCTCGAAGCCGCGGGGTTCCCGTGACCAGGGTTGTACAGATCGTCATCGCTGCATCGGCCGGTGCCCTGCTGGGGGCCGGGCTGATGCTGATGCGTGGCGTCTCCGCCGAGCGCGATACCGTCCGACCCCCGGCGCCCCTGCCGCAGGTGGAGAGGACGCTGCTCGACGAGGTGAGCGCGCAGGTCCGGCAGGATTACGTGGAAGCGGTGACGGACGCGGAACTCGCCCGCGCGGCGGCCGAAGGCATGGTCGCCAGCCTCGACCCCCACTCCGCGTTCCTCGACGCCGCCGAGTACCGCGCGATGCGCGTCAGCACCTCGGGGCATTATTCCGGCGTCGGACTCCAGGTGGCCGAGCGGGGCGGCCGCATCGTCGTCATTGCGCCTTTCGAGGGTTCGCCCGCCGAGCGTGCCGGCGTGCAGGCCGGGGACGTCCTGCTCGAAGTCGATGGTCTCCCCGTCCAGGCCGGTCACCTCGAGGAGGCGATCGATCGCATGCGCGGCTTCGTCGGCTCGAAGGTTCATCTCGCGGTCGTCCGCGACGGCTCGGCAGAGCCGCTGCACTTCGAGCTCGAGCGCTCGGAGGTGCACGTGCGCACCGTGCGCGCGCAGCCGTTGCCGGGCCGCTATGGCTACATCCGAATTTCGCACTTCAGCGACTCCACGCCGCGGGATTTCGCTCGGGTACTCGCGGAGTTGCAGTCTCCCGCGCCGCTCGCGGGGCTGGTGCTGGACCTGCGCGGCAACCCCGGAGGCGTGCTCGAGTCGGCTGTGAGTGTCGCCGATGAGTTCCTCGAGACCGGCATGATCGTCCGTGCCGAGGGTCGTACGGCCGATTCGCGCTTCGAGATGCGGGCGACCCTCGGGGACGCGCTGCACGCCGCTCCGCTCGTCGTCCTCGTCGACCGGGAATCGGCGTCGGGCGCCGAGATCGTGGCCGGGGCGCTGCGGGACCACCGGCGTGCCACGCTGATGGGCGAGCGAACCTTCGGCAAGGGCTCGGTGCAGACTGTCATGCCGTTGCGCGACGGACAGGCGCTGAAGCTCACCACCTCGCGCTATTTCACGCCGTCGGGGGCCTCGATCCATGAGCGTGGCATCGAGCCCGACGTTTCCCTGGCTGCGGTCGCCGGGGCCCCGGCCTCGAGCCCCGACGCCGCGGTGGATCCCGCCGTGCGGACCGCGCTGCAATACCTGCGCGATCGCAGCCTCGTCGGTACCCAGGTGGCGCTCGCCGGCGAACACTGAGGGCCGCGTCGTCGGCACGCGGGAGGGCTCGTTCATGCCACGTGTACTCGTTCCGCTGGCCGAGGGCTTCGAGGAAATCGAGGCCGTCACCGTCGTCGACCTGTTGCGCCGCGCAGGCGTCGAAGTGCAGACGGCCGCGCTCGCTGCGCGTGACGTCACCGGTTCGCATGGGATCACGATCCGGGCCGACACCGTGCTCGACGCCGTGACCGCTGCCGACTACGACATGATCGTGCTGCCGGGAGGGATGCCCGGTGCCGAGCATCTGAAGCGTGATCCCCGGGTGATCGCGCTGCTGCAGGCGTTCGCGGCCGAGGGCCGCTATACGGCCGCCATCTGCGCCGCACCCGCGGTACTCGCACACGCAGGCCTGCTCGAAGGGCGGGCTGCGACGGGATTCCCGGGCTTCCTGAGCGCCGATTCCGCGCCCGGCCTCCGGCTCTGCGACGATCCCGTCGTGATCGACGGCCGCGTGGTCACCTCCCGCGGGGCCGGCACCGCCATGGAGTTCGGGCTGGCACTGGTCGAGCTGCTGGTGGGACCCGAGGTGCGGCAGCCGGTGGAGGCCCGGTTGCAGCGACCCTGACCGCCGTCGACCGCTGAGCCGGGAGCCGCCGCCGGGCTCTCCTTCGCAGCAGCGGCTGCCCCGCAGATCGGCCCCTACAGGACCTGCCGCGCCAGCCAGAGGGCGAGCGGGAACAGCACGGCGGTCAGCAGGCCGTTCAGGCCCATCGCCAGCCCTGAGAAGGCGCCCGCCTCCTCGCTCTCCTGGAAGGCGCGCGCCGTCCCGATGCCGTGCACCGCGGTCCCGATGGCGAAGCCGCGCACCGCCTGGTCCGTGACCCGCAGCAGGTCGAGGACGTACTTCGCGCCGATGGCGCCAATGTGGTCACGGACTTCGGGGCGATCGACAGCAACGTCACCTCGCCGGCACCGAGCGCCCAGGCGATGACCACCGCCGAGACCAGGGCCGTCGTCGCGCCCGCGAGCAGCGCGCCGCCGATCGGCAGCAGGGCCGATTTGAGCTTGTCGAACTGGGCAAAGAGGGGCACGGCAAGCGCGACGGTGGCAGGACCGAGCAGGAAGTGCACGAACTGCGCACCCTCGAAGTACGACTCGTACGAAGTCCCCGAGAACTTCAGCAAGGCGACCAGGGTCGCCACGGCGACGGCGACCGGATTCAGCAGCGGGTGAAAGCCGGCGCGACGGTACACCGAGTACGCAAGCTGGTAGACGAGCAGCGTGAGCGCGAGGAACAGCAGGGGCGTCGCCGCCAGGTAGACCCAGATATCCGCCAGACGGTTCGTCACCTCGGCGATCTCAGCTGCGCCCGTGCGAGCAGCGCGCGCATGACGATCGCCGTCACGGCGATGGTCAGCAGGGTGCTGCCGATCAGCGAGACCACGATCGGCAGCCACTCATCCGCGAGCCGCGACAGGTGCACCATCACCCCGACGCCCGCCGGTACGAACAGCAGCGAAAGATGGCCGACCAGTGCCTGCGCGGTGTCGCGCAACGGGGCCGGCGCACTTCGGCGCAGCACGAGCGCCGCGAACAGCAGCGCCATCCCGATCACCGGGCCGGGCACCGGCAGGCCGAATCCGATTGCGATCGCCTCGCCGGCGAGCTGGAAGAGCAGCAATGCGGTGATCGCGGCCAGCATCGTCCTGGGCGCCGTGGCGTCGGTCGGGACCGGCCTACAGGAACGCCCTTGCCGAGCCCCACAGCGCTCCGACCAGCAGCACCATGACCGGCAGCACGCTGAGCCCGAAACCCACCTCGCGCTTTGCGGGGTCCCGGACATAGCCTTGCAGGTAGAGGACCCGGGCCACCACGAACACGAGTCCCAGCAGCGCGGCCCAGGTGGGACTCACGTACGTCCCGAACAGCCAGATCGCCGGCACGAACACGACCAGCAGCTCGAGCGTGTTCTGGTGCACCCGGAAATAGCGTTCGAAGATCTCGTGGCCGGTGACCGCCGGCGCCTTGACGCCGTAGCGCCCTCGCGCGCGGCCGACGAGCATCCCGAAGACGACGTACTCGAGGAGCGCGAGAACAATGACGACGGCAACGACTTCCATGCGATCTCCGCGGGGCAATTGGTGGACGCGGCAGATTCCTTTACCATGGCCGCAGCGTCAATGGGCCGCTGTCGCGGCCCGCCGCCCGAGGAGGCGACATGGTAGGTTTCCTGCTGCGCGCTGCGATTGCGGCGCTGGGATTGTGGGTGGCGAGCGAGGTCCTGGCGGGACTGAGCTTCGACTCGACGAATAAGCTCGTGGTCGCGGCCATCGTGCTCGGCATCGTCAATGCATTCGTACGGCCGCTGGCGTTCATCCTGACGCTGCCCCTCACGGTGCTGACGCTCGGGCTGTTCCTGCTGGTGCTCAACGCGGCCATGGTGGCGCTGGTCGCCTGGATCGTGCCGGGCTTCCAGATCTCGGGCTTCTGGACGGCGGTCGGTGCCGCGCTGATCGTGAGCCTGGTCTCCTGGGCTGCCTCGAGCGTCATCGGCTCGAACGGCAAGCTCGAGATCTTCACCGCAAAGCGCTGAACCGGGCGACGCTGCCCGGCCTCGTGAGCCACGGCACCCCGGGCGGCGCTGCGCGCACGCCCGCGTGACAGCACTGCGCCGGATCGCGCGGCGTGCCTCGGCTCAGACGCGGCGCGCCGCCACCCGATAGAGCATCACGGCGAGTCCGCCGACGATCAGCAGCCCGAGCCATCCGCCGAACTGCAGGCCCGACGGCAGCGCGATCACGTCGTCCCGGCCGGACACGACGATCGGGATTGCGATGAAGATGCCCATCAGCGCCTCGCCGGTGATCAGCCCCGCCGCGAACAGCATGCCGTTGCGCTTGGCGCGCTCCGCCTCCGCGGTCTCGCCGTGCACGCCGAGCTTCTTCTCGACCAGCCACGCGAGCAGCCCGCCCGCGAAGATCGGCACCGCCAGTTCGAGCGGCAGGTAGATGCCGACTGCGACCGCGAGCACGGGCGCGCGGAACTCGGCGCCGCGCTTCTTGAGCCACAGGTCCCAGGCGATCACCGCGATGCCGATCGCGGCGCCGACGGTGATCATTCCCCACGGCAGGTGGCCGCCGAACATGCCTTTCGCCACCGACGCCATCAACGTCGCCTGCGGTGCGATCAGCGGCGACGGATGCTCCGCCGTCGGGACGCCGATGCCATAGGCCTTGAGCAGCAGGTTGAGCACGGGCGCCATCACCAGCGCACTGGAGGCGGCGCCGATGGCGAGCATCACCTGCTGCTTCCAGGGCGTGGCGCCCACGATGTAGCCGCACTTGAGATCCTGAAGGTTGTCGCCGCCGATGCAGGCGGCGCAGCACACCACGGCGCCGATCATGATCGCCGCCACCGGGCCCAGCGCCGCGTCCTTCCCCATCAGCGCCAGCAGCACCAGCGACGCGAACAGGATGGTGCAGATCGTGATGCCCGATACCGGGTTGTTCGACGATCCCACGAGGCCCGCCATGTAGGCGGAGACCGAGCAGAAGAGGAACCCCGTGACGATCATGATGATGGTCATCGGCAGGCTGACGCCGATGCTGCCCACGATGTTCTGGTAGAGCACGAACAACGGCACGGTGAACAGCAGCGTGCCGACGAGGATGGCGTTCATCGGCAGGTCACGCTCGGTATGCGCGACCACCTGGCCGGCGCCGGCCCGGGCGGCGGCGAGCCCGCTGCGGATGCCCGACAGCAGCGACTCGCGAATCGAGACCAGTGCCCACACACCACCGACCAGCATCGCGCCCACGCCGAGGTAACGGATCTGGTCCGACCAGATGGCGTAGGCCGCGTCCCCGGCGCTGCCGGCCGCGACGGTGGCCGCCAGCTCAGGGTTGCCGTCGAGGAAGAACGCCGCATAGACCGGGATGGCGATGTTCCAGGAGATCATCCCGCCGAGCAGCACGAGGATGCCGATGTTGAGCCCGACGATATAGCCCACGCCGAGCAGTGCGGGCGACAGGTTGGTGCCGTAGTAGCCGAGCCACTTGCCGAGCCACCCGGAGACCGACGCCACGTCCGGGAACAGCCTGAGCCCGCTCGCCGCGGCGAGCTTGGCGAAGCCGCCGCCGAGCGCGGCGAGACCCAGGATACGGACCCCTTCCGCCGGGTTCTCGCCGGTCTTGAGGACCTCGGCCGCGGCCTTGCCCTCCGGGAACGCCAGGCCCTGGTCCACGATCAGCGCGCGGCGCAGCGGCACCGAGAAGAACACGCCGAGGATGCCGCCGAGACCCGCGATGGCGAGCACCCACAGGTACTGGAAATCCGCCCAGTGCCCGAGGATCACCAGCGCCGGGATGGTGAAAATGACGCCGGCGGCGATCGACGAGCCGGCGGACGCACCGGTCTGCACGATGTTGTTCTCCAGGATCGTGCCGCCACCGAGCACTCGCAGCACGGCCATCGAGACCACGGCCGCGGGAATCGCCGAGGCGATCGTCATGCCGGCAAAGAGGCCGAGGTAGGTATTGGCGGCGGCGAGCACCATCGCCAGCACGATGGCGAGGACGACGGCGCGCAGGGTGAGCTGCGGAGGTGAGATCGCGGCGTTCATGGGGACCTTCGGTGAGGAGGGTGCGGGCGGGCCGGAAGCGCCCGCCCTGCGGCATCACGCGTGCCTGACGTCCTCGGCGCCGTGCATCCAGCGCACGAGCGTCCCGGAGAGCATCCAGAGCACGACCGCGAAGACGAACAGCGTCACGGCGAGGCCACCGAAGATTGCCACCTCGCCGAGGCTCTCCGCGAACGAGCCGATGATCCCGGCGAGCCAGTTGGCGACGAAATTGATGAGGAACCAGACGCCCATCATCAGTGACGCCAGGCGCAGCGGCGCGAGCTTGGTCACCATCGACAGACCCACCGGCGAGATGCACAACTCGCCCATCGTATGGAAGAAGTAGGCGATCACCAGCCACGACATGGCAGCCTTGCCGCCGCCCGCCGACTCGAGGGCCGCGGCGACCATGGCGAGGAAGCCGATGCCGGTGAGCACGAGACCGAGCACCATCTTGCGCGGGGTCGCCGGGTTCCTGCCGAGCTTGCCGAGCTTGCCCCACATGGCGGAGAAGATCGGTGCGAGCACCACGATGAACAGCGGGTTCAGGGACTGGAACCAGCCGGCCGGCACCTCGAACGCACCGACCATGCGGTCCGTCTTCTCGTTGGCGTAGATGTTCATCAGGCCGCCGGCCTGTTCGAAGGCGGCCCAGAACAGGACTACGAACACGAACAGCATGAAGATCACGCGCAGGCGGTCTACTTCATCCGGGGTGAGCGGCGCGTGCTTGCCTCCCGAGTTCGCCAGCGAGCGCGTGGCGGCCGGCACGGTGCCGATGTCGCCGAGGTAACGCTTTGCGAGCGCGAGCTGGATGATCACCGACAGCACCATGCCCACGCCGGCGGCAAAGTAGCCGGCACGCCAGCCGTACGTGGGATCCTCGCCCAGCGTCGAGCAGACCAGCGGGGCCAGGAACGCGCCGGCGTTGATGCCCATGTAGAAGATGGTGAAGGCGCCGTCCCGTCGTGCGTCGCCTTCCTCGTACAGGTCGCCGACCATCGTCGAGATGTTGGGCTTGAAGAAGCCGTTGCCCAGCACCAGGATGAACAGGCCGACGTAGAAGAGCTGCAGGTTGCCCGGGATTGCCGAGGCCAGCGTGAACTGGCCGATGGCCATCAGCAGGCCGCCGATGATCACGGACTTGCGCTGCCCCAGGTAGTTGTCCGCCAGCCAGCCGCCGATCAGCGGCGTGAAGTACACGAAGCCGGTGAACAGGCCGTAGAGCCTGAGCGCCTCTGCCTGCGACCAGCCGAAGCCGGGGTTGGCGGTCTCGACGCCTGCGATCAGCGACAGCACGAGCAGGGCCCGCATGCCGTAGTAGCTGAATCGCTCCCACATCTCGGTGGCGAACAGCAGGAACAGGCCCTTCGGGTGGCCGAGCCAGGTGTTGCGCGCGACGGCGGGCAGAGTGCTGCTGGTCATGGTGCTTTTTACTTTTTCGTCAGGTGTTTGCGCGGTTGCGCGCGAGGGGCGCAAGTCTCTGCGATGTTGCGGTGCAAGTGCAAGGAAAAGGCCGGAAATTCCCGCTGCACCCCCTACTCCTGCCGGTAGATGGTTCCCGCCTTCATGACGAAGCCGACGTGCTCGAGCGACCGCACGTCGGCCAGCGGATCGGCCTGCACGGCGATGATGTCCGCCGCGTAGCCTGGAGCGATCTGCCCGACCTCGCCCTCGATCCCCAGGGCCTGTGCGCCCACCCAGGTGGCAGCCTGGATCGCCTGCATGGGCGTCATGCCGTAGCGGACCATGAATGCGAGCTGCTTCGGCGCGTCGGCATGCGGGTGGACGCCGGTGTCGGTGCCCATGGTGAGCTTGATGCCCATCTTCACGGCCTTGCGGAAGTTCTCGCGCTGGATCTCGGCGATGTCGCGGTCCTTCTTCAGGAACTCCTCGAGCTCGCCGCGCTTCGGGCCCTCGGCCTGCGTGTACTCGCTGTTGTAGATGTCCATCGAGAGGAACGCGCCGTTCTTCTTCGCGAGCTCGAGGCCCTCCTCGTCGATCAGGCTCGCGTGCTCGATGGTGTCGACACCCGCCTGCAGGGCCACCTTGATGCCGTTCGCTCCGTGTGCGTGCACGGCGACCCTGCGCCCGTGCATGTGCGCCTCGTCGACGAGCGCGGCGACTTCCTCCGGGGTGTACTGCTGGGCAGCGACCCGCGTGCCCTTCGAGAAGACGCCGCCGGTGCCGCAGTACTTGATCACGTCCACGCCGTACTTGACGTTCCGGCGGACCATCGTGCGGACGGCCACGGGCCCGTCGGCCACGCCCTCGCTCCGTTCCGCGAACTCCGGTGCCAGCATGTTGTCGTCGCAGTGACCGCCGGTGATGCCGAGCGCCGGTCCGGAGGCGAGGATGCGCGGTCCGACGACGTCGCCGTCGTCGATGGCATCGCGCAGCGCGACGTCCGTGTAGCCGCCGGCGCCGACGTTGCGGATGGTCGTGACGCCGGAGAGCAGCGTTTCGCGCGCAAAGCGCGCGCCCATCAGGGCGCTGCGCGGCGCGCTGATGCCGTAGTCGTAGTAAGGCGGCAGTGTCGGATCGGAGGTGACGTGGGTGTGGGTGTCGATCAACCCGGGCAGGACTGTCTGCCGGGACAGGTCGATGACGCGCGCTGCGGGAGGAATGACGATCGTTCCCGCTGGACCGACGGCCGTGATCGATCCGCCCTGCACCAGCACCACCTGGTCGTCACGCACGCGCCCCGCGGCGACGTCCACGAGCCGGCCAGCCCTGATAGCCGTGACCGCCATGACCGCCGTATCCGCCGATGCCTCCCGGGCATCTGCCGCGTCCGCGGCGCCCGCCATCGTTGCCGCCACGCACGCGAGCGCGCGCAGTATCAAACCCCGTCCGTTCATGCCGGAAAACCCCTGGCCCAGTATTGTCCTGCCGTGCGCCTCAGTCCCCGGACGTCGTCGGCGCCTCGTCCGCGGCGTCGGTCGTGCGGCGCCGGCGGAGGAAGACCGCCAGCAGGATGCCGAGCTCGTAGAGCACGTACATCGGCGCCGCCATGAAGCTCTGCGAGATCGCGTCGGGCGGCGTGAGGAACGCCGCGACCACGAAGATGCCGAGCAGCACGTAGCCCCGGTTCTTGCGCAGCGTCTCGACCTTGACGAGCCCGGTCGAGACCAGCAGCACGGTGGCGATCGGCATCTCGAAGGCGATCCCGAAGGCGAAGAACAGCAGCAGCGTGAAGTCGAGGTAGCTCGCCATGTCCGTCATCATCCGCACGCCCTCCGGGGCGGTGGCGGTGAGGAAGCTGAACATGAGCGGGAATACGATGTAGTAGGCGAACGCGACGCCCACGTAGAAGAGCATGACGCTGGTCAGGAAGAGCGGCATTGCGAAGCGCTTTTCGTGCCGGTAGAGGCCGGGCGCGACGAAGGCCCAGATCTGGTAGAGGACGTACGGCATGACGACGAAGAGCGCGGAGACCAGCGCCAGCTTGAGCGGCGTCATGAACGGCGACACGACGCTGGTCGCGATGATCGACGTGCCTTCCGGCAACCGCTCGATGAGCGGATGTGCGACCAGCGTGAACAGGTCGTTGGCGAAGTAGGCCAGCGGGATGAACGCGATGGCGACCGCGATCACGGCGCGCAGGAGTCGCGTCCGCAGTTCCAGCAGGTGCGAGATCAGGGTGCCTTCGGCCAGCGTTTCAGGTTCACGCGGGCTTTGAGTCATCGCTCCCTTCCGGTGGCGTGGCGGGCTTCTCTGGCTCTGTGGCCGGCTTCTCGGGCGCAGCGGGTGCCGGCGGCGGCGTGTGAATGGTGCTGGAGCGCGCCGGGTCGTCCTTCAGGGGGTCGTAGCGTGTTTCCTGCTCCAGCTGGGTCTTGAGCTGGCGGGCCATCGCGCGCGCCCGCCCGGCCCAACGGCCGAGGTCCGCCGCGAGCTTCGGCAGCCGCTCGGGACCGAGCACCAGCAGCGCGATCCCGAGAATCAGCACGATCTCGGTGAAGCCGACCTCGAACATCGCGGGTCAGGCGGACGGCTTGCTGTCCGACTTGCTCGCGTCCGAACGTTCCTTGAAGTCGGCATCCTTGCCGGTGAGGTCGTTCAATTGCCGGGTCTGCTCGTCATCGCCGTCGTTGACCGCCTTCTTGAAACCTCGAACGGCAGCGCCGAGGTCGGTGCCGACCGACCGCAGCTTCTTTGCGCCGAACAGGATCAGGGCGATCACAAGGATGATGAGCAATTCGCGAAAGCCGATACCCATAGTCAGGTCTCCGGGGCCATCTGTGGCGGACGGCAATGATACGCGAAACAGTCTGCCTAGCCGTTCGGGCTATCCGCTTTCACCTGCAGCCAGAACGTGACCGGGCCGTCGTTCGTGAGGGAAACCAGCATGTGCGCGCCGAACCTCCCGCAGGCGACGCGCTCGCCCAGGTGCGTGCGGGCTGCGGTGACGGCGCAGTCGAACAGGCTCCGGCCCTGCGCGGGAGATGCGGCGCGGGTGAAACTCGGTCGCAGCCCCCGGGCCGTATCCGCCGCCAGCGTGAACTGGGGGACCAGCAGCACTGCACCGCCGCGGTCCAGCACGCTGAGATTCATCCGGCCCGCACCGTCCTCGAACACGCGGTATCGCAGCACGCGCTCGACCAGTCGCTCGGCCTCCCTCGCGCGATCGGTCGGTTCGACCGCGAGCAATACCACCAGTCCCGGGCCGATCTCTCCCACGATCTCCTGGCCCACGGTGACCCGCGCTTCAGAGACCCGTTGCAGGAGGGCAATCATGATCGCTCCATATTGGGTTTCAATTTCTGGAGATCTACCACTATCTTGTTAGTATCAACCAATATTGATGCTCTAAAGCCCACCAGAATGACATTTCACCGAAAACGAGCCTCTGGAACCAATGGTAGGCAGTAGAAAGCAATAAAGTGGCATAAGCTTCAACAAATAATGCGATTCTATAGATGACGTGTGGAGTCGATGCGCAGAAAACGTCATTTCAAGGTAGAAACTGTGTCGGGATCCCATTTTTGGCTTAATCGCCCCGATGATCGGCGCAGTATCCGCCACCGGCCAAGGAGGCGTCGATCGCCCGTTCCGGTAGTCGTGAAGGTGATTCCTGCTGCGCGACGGTGCCGGCGGGTACTGTCGGGGCGGTCAACTCGAGCAAGACCGCCTCCCCGGGCTGCGGCCGTCGATGGCGGCTCGCGTGCGACCCCGGCTAGCGTGTCGAGAGGGCCCGCGCCCTTTCCATGGCTTCCTCGGCCTGCGGGTTCCTGCCGCGCGCGCGGAGCGAATCGGCGATCAGCGTCCACGCCGCCGACTGGGTCGTATCGTCGCCCACGGACATCGACAGCGCCTTGCGTCCCATGTTTTCCGCCTGGGGAAAATTCCGCTGGTCCATGCGCAGGCGGCCCATCTCGATCCAGAGCAGCGGATTATTGGGCTCGATGCGCAGTGCGCGCTCGAGCGAAACAGTGGCGCCCGGCAGGTCCCCGTTCCGACGCTGCGCCTGCGCCTGGTTGACGAGCGCGCGACTGGCCGAGCTCAGTGTCGCGGGCGGCACGCGCGGCCGCTCCTTCGGGACCTGTGTCGGTGCCGGTGCGTCGATGGTGCTTTCGGACCACGGCGGCGCGACCTCCGTCGGTGAGGTCAATACCGGACCGGAACCCGGCGGTGGCCTCGAACCTGCGGAGGCACCCGCAGGGGCCGGCGGCTTGGAAGGCGTCGAACCGGACTTGAAGGGTGCGACGGAGCAGCCCGTCACCACCAGCAAGGCCGCGAGGATGAATGCGCGCAACACGCGGGCAAGGGTACCCTTCCGGCCCGCCTCAAGGGAATCCCGGGGCCTCCGGGCCAAGACCGGTGCCCGGCGGGCAATCGATGTCGGGCTCGAGCAGGGTCCCGACCTCGAACGGCAGGCTCACCGCCGCGCCGTCGCAGTAGGGCGAGGTCTCGTGCCCCGAGAAATAGTCGATCCAGCGATGCTCGAGCGTGTCTGGCAGCAGCGGCTCGAACGACGAGGTGACGATCGATCCCATCAGTCGTGACCACACGGCCAGGCCCCCGGTGGTGCCCGTCAGGCCGGTCGGGCTGTTGTCGTCATGTCCGACCCAGGTCACCACCAGATGGGATCCGGAGAATCCCGCAAACCAGCTGTCGCGGTAGTCGTTCGAAGTGCCGGTCTTGCCGGCGACCACCAGGCCGGCGGGCAAGTGCTGCTTCGCAGCCCGCCCCGTACCCCGTTCCATCACTTCGATGAGCATCCGGTCGAGCGTGTAGATCGCCTCCGGCGATGCGGCCTCGGCGACCTCGAGTTCCGGTGCCTTGAGCGGCTTGCCCTCCTCGTCCACGACCGCGCGCACCGCGCGCAGCGGCGAGCGGTAGCCCCCGTTGGCGAGCGTGTTGTACATCTGCGCGACCTCGACCGGGCTGAGATTCGTCGCACCGAGCAGCATGGAGGGAAGCTCGGCCGGCGCTTCCGCAAGGCCCAGCTCCTCGAAAGTCCGGGAGACGCGCCCGAGACCCATTTCGAGGCCCATGTTCACGGTCGGGAGATTGAGCGACTGCGTCAGCGCGCGCACCATCGGCACGGGTCCGCGCAACTGCCTGTCGAAGTTCGCCGGCTTCCAGCGATCTCCGTTGGGCAGCTTGAGGTCGACCGGCTCGTCCGCGAGGATGGTGGCCGGCGTATAGCGCCCCGTCTCGAGGGCGGCGAGGTAGACGAGCGGCTTCGCGAGCGAACCGATCGGCCGTCGTGCGTCGAGCGCGCGGTTGAAGCCGTCGAAGGACGCCTGCCGTCCGCCCACCAGGGCGGCCACCTCGCCGGTCTGCGGCGTCGTGATGACGACGACCCCCTCGAGCCCCTTTGCACCCTTGCGTCCCGACTTCTCCAGGCGATCGAGTTCTCCCGCCAGTGCTGTCTCCGCCTTCTCCTGCAGCAGCGGGTCGAGGGTGCTGAACACCGTCAGTCCGCTTTCGGTGAGGTCGGACTCGGCATAGTCGCTGCGCAGCTGTCGTCGCACGAGGTCGAGGAACGCCGGATAGAAGCTTCCGCCCTTGCGGCCGGGTTCGGCGACGCCGAGCGGCTGCTTCGCGGCGACCTCCGTGTCGGCGCTGCTCACCGCACCCTGCTCGGCCAGTACCCGCAATACGAGGTTGCGGCGCTCGAGTGCGCGCTCGGGATGCCGCCTCGGGTCGTAGTAGGACGGGCCCCTCACGATCGCGACCATCAGTGCGATCTCCGGCAGGTCGAGCTCCGCGAGCGGCTTGCCGAAGTAGAACTGGCTTGCAAGGCCGAAGCCATGCACGGCGCGCAGCCCGTCCTGGCCGAGATAGATCTCGTTGATGTAGGCATTCATGATGTCCGCCTTCTCGAAGCGAGCCTCGAGAATGACCGCCATCACCGCTTCCTCGGCCTTGCGGCGCAGGGTGCGCCGACTGTCGAGAAAGTAGCTCTTCACGAGCTGCTGCGTGAGCGTGCTGCCGCCTTGCTCGATCTGTCCCGCCCGGACGTTCACGAACGCCGCGCGAAGGATCGCCAGGGGATTCACCCCGTGGTGGGTGTCGAACTTGCGGTCCTCGACGGCCTTGAGCGCCTCGGGCAGCAGGGGCGGAACCTCGTCGGGCGCCACCACGATGCGGTCCTCGCCATGGATCGGGAAGATGCTGCCGATGAGCAGCGGATCGAGGCGCTGCACGGGTACGTCCCGTCCTTCGCCATCCTCCAGGCGGGTCATCGTTTCGCCCGAGAAGCCGAGTCTCAGCGAACGGGCCTCCTGCCGCTCGTCCGCGAAGCGGAATCCGCGCACGTAGACGCGCACCTCGTCGCCCCGCCGGCGGTAGGTCCCGGCACGGTCGGGGCTCGCCGCGGTGATGTAGCCGAGCCGCTCGAGCTCCTCCGCGAGGCGCCGCGCGGAGAGCTGCTGGCCGACATAGAGGTCGATCGGCTGTGCATACACCCGCGCGGGCAACGTCCAGCGCCGGCCCTCGAATTGCTCCGTCACGCGCCGGTCGAGGATCGCCACGACCACGACGACGGCGATCAGCAGCAGCAGTGCAAGCACGCCGAAGCCGCGCTGCAAGCGCCTGCGCATCCTCTTCGACAGCTTTCTGCGAGCCATGGCGGGTCCGTGATGTCCGGGAGTGCGGGAGTCTAGCCGCTCCGCGGTCCCGATGCCCGCGCGGGGCGCTCGTCCGGAATGCGTCTACTTGCGCCAGAACGTGAGCGTGAAGAGGATCAGCAGCGTGAAGATCTCGAGACGGCCGAGCAGCATGGCGAGGACGCAGATCCACTTGCCGACGGTGCCGATCGCGGCGTAGTTCTGCGCCACGTCGCCAAGCCCCGGGCCAAGGTTGTTCAGCGTGGCGGCGATGGCCGAGAACGCCGTCACCTGGTCGAGGCCGGTGGCCATGAGCGCAAGCATCAGGACGGCAAAGACGCCGACGTAGACCGCGAAGAAGCCCCATACCGCGTCGACGATGCGTACCGGGACCGCCCGTCCGCCGAGCTGCACCGGGATCTCCGCACTCGGGTGCACCAGGCGGACGATCTCGCGCCGTCCCTGCTTCAGGAGCAGCAGGCAGCGCACCACCTTGAGGCCGCCCGCGGTCGACCCGGCGCAGCCGCCGATGAACGACGCGAACAAGAGCAGGACGGGCAGCCCGCCCGGCCAGTGGTGGAAATGCGAGGTGGTGAAGCCCGTCGTCGTGGCGACCGAGACGGCCTGGAACACACCATCGGCCACGAGCTGCACGTTGTCCTCGTAGTCCCCGGCGAGGAACAGGTAGACGATGGTGATCGCGCTGAGCGTCAACATGAGGCGCAGGAATGCCGCGCACTCCGGGTCGCGCCAGTAGATGCCGAAACGACCGCTGCGCCAGGCAGCGAAATGCAGCCCGAAATTGGTCGCACCCACCAGCATGAAGAACACTGCGACCATCTCGACGGCCCGGCTGTCGAACTGGCCGATGCTCGCGTCGTAGTGGGAGAACCCGCCGATGGCCACCGTCGAGAACGCGTGCCCGATGGCATCGAACGCCTCCATGCCCGCGAGGACATAGCCGCCGGCGCACGCGGCCGTGATGGCGACGTACACCACCCACAGCATGCGGGCCGTCTGCGTGATGCGCGGCGTGAGCTTCGCGTCCTTGACCGGCCCGGGCATCTCCGCGCGATAGAGCGCCATGCCGCCGACGCCGAGCATCGGCAGCAGCGCCACCGCGAGGATGACGATTCCCATCCCCCCGAGCCACTGCATCTGCTGGCGGTAGTAGAGGACGGCGCGCGGCAGGTACTCGAGCCCGACCAGCACCGTCGCGCCCGTCGTCGTCAGGCCCGACACCGACTCGAACACCGCGTCGGTCAGGCCGATCTCGGGCTGTGGCGAGATGTAGAGCGGCACTGCACCCGCCACCCCGAGCACCGTCCAGAAGAGCGTCACCACGACGAACCCGTCGCGCAGCCGGAGGTCGCGGCGATCGTGGCGGGCCGGCCACCAGATGAGCGCCCCGGCGGCGAGCAGCCAGGCGAAGGCGGCCACGAACGCGAAGTGGCTGCCGTCCGCATAGAACATCGACACGCCCACCGGCGGCAGCATCGTCAGGCTGAACACCATCAGCAGCAGGCCAAGGATGCGCTGGATCGCGCGAAAGCTCATCGACCCTCCCGGGGACGCGATCGTCGATTGTGGCGCGGCGGCTTCAACCGCGCCAGAACCCCGGGCTCACCAGGACCAGCATCGGGAAGATCTCAAGGCGGCCGAGCAGCATTGCGAGGGTGCAGATCCATTGCCCCGCCGGATTGACCGCCGTGAAGTTGGACGTGACCTCGCCGAGTCCCGGGCCCACGTTGTTGATGCAGGTGGCGACGGCGCTGAACGCGGTGATCTGGTCCACGCCGGTCGACATCAGCGCCAGCATGAGCGCCGTGAACGCCACGAAGTAGACCGCGAAGAATCCCCAGACAGCCTCCACGATTCGAGGTCCCACCGGCTTGTCCCCGAGCTTGACCACGATCTCGGCGCTGGGGTGGATGAGCCGCGCCACCTCGCGCGTTCCCTGCCGCAGCACCAGCAGCCAGCGGATGACCTTCATTCCGCCAGCGGTGGATCCAGCGCAACCCCCGATGAAGGTCGTGAACATCAGCAGCGTCGGCAGCGCGCCCGGCCACAGCGCGAAGTTCTCGGTCGTGAAGCCCGTGCTGGTCTGCACCGAGACCGCGTGGAACAGGGCACTGCGCAACGAGTACAGGGGATCGTGGTGGACGCCGTTCAGGATCAGCACGATGGCCGTGACCAGCGTCGTTATGCCCAGGACCGCCACGTACAGGCGGAACTCCGGGTCTCTCCAGTAGTCGCCGACCCGCCGATACCGCCAGGCCAGGAAATGCATGGCGAAATTCGCTCCGCCGAGGACCATCAGGACGACCGTGATGATCTCGATGGCGCCGCTCGCAAAGAAGCCGATGCTGGCGTCGTGCGTCGAGTATCCGCCGGTGGAAACCGCCGAAAAAGCGTGCCCGATGGCGTCAAATAGCGACATGCCGGCAGCCCAGTAAGCCATGACCCCCACGAGGGTGAGCAGCAGGTAGACGAACCAGAGCGCCTTGGCAGTCCCGGTGATGCGCGGCGTGAGCTTCGCATCCTTCATGGGCCCCGGCGTCTCGGCCTTGAGCAGCTGCATGCCGCCGATTCCCAGCAGGGGCAGCAACGCCACGGCGAGCACTACGATGCCGATGCCGCCCAGCCACTGGATCTGCTGGCGGTAGTAGAGGATCGACGGCGGCAGCGAATCGAGGCCGACGAGCACCGTGGCCCCAGTCGTCGTAAATCCCGAGACCGCTTCGAACACCGCCTGGGTGACGGTCATTCGCGGGTCGTCGGCGAGAAAGAAGGGCACCGCTCCCGCGAGGCCAAGCACGCACCAGAACAGCGCCACGACGAGAAATCCGTCTCTCAGGCGCAGGTCACCATGCTCGCGTCGCCGCGGGAACCAGGCGAGCAGTCCCGCAGCCAGCAGGATCACGAAAGCATCGACGAACAGCGCCACCTGCCCGTCCGAATAGAGGAGCGAGACCAAGGCCGGGACGAGCATGGTCAGGCTGAACAGGATGACCAGCAGGCCCAGGATCCGCTGGATCACGCCCAGGTTCAGATGCTTGCGCATGACGCCGCATCAATCCTGGAACAGGCGCTCCACGGCCTCGACGTGACGGCGGTCCGTCAGGAACACGATCACGTGGTCGTCCGCCTCGACCACCGTGTCGTGGTGCCCCATGATCACATCCTGGCCGCGGACGATGGCGCCGATGGTCGCGCCCTTCGGCAGCTTGATCTCCTCGACGCGTCGCCCGACCACCTTGCCGCCGCGCTGTCCGTGCGCGATGGCCTCGATGGCCTCCGCCGCGCCACGTCGCAGGGAGTGCACGCGCACGACGTCGCCGCGTCGCACGTGCGCGAGCAGCGAGCCGATCGTGACCGACTGCGGCGAGATCGCGACGTCGATCGGGCCGCTCTGCATCATCTCGGCGTAGGCGGGGCGATTGATGAGCGCCATCACGCGGTGCGCACCGAGGCGCTTGGCGAGCATCGCCGAGAGGATGTTCGCCTCTTCGGCATTGGTGACCGCGCAGAAGACGTCGGCACTGTCGATGTTCTCCTCGATCAGGAGTTCCTCGTCCGCCGCGTCGCCGTGCAGCACGACGGTGCTGCGCAGGATCTCCGCGATGCGCCGCGCCCGCGCCGCGTCGCGCTCGATGATCTTGACCTGGTAGCGCTCCTCGATGCGCTGCGCGAGGCGGAGCCCGATGTTGCCGCCGCCGGCGATGACGACGCGCTTCACCGAGTCCTCGACGCGGCGCATCTCGCTCATCACCTTGCGCATGTCCTCGGTGGCGGCCAGGAAGAACACCTCGTCGCCGTGCTCGATCACCGTGTCACCTTCCGGGGCGATGCTGGTGCCGGAGCGATAGATCGCCACGACCCGCGCGTCCACGTTCGGCAGGTGGTCGCGGATGTTTCTTAGCTGCTGCCCCACCAGCAGGCCGCCCCGCCACGCCCGCAGGCCCACGAGCCGGACCCGCCCCTCCGCGAAATCGAGTACCTGCAGCGCGCCCGAGTAGCGGATGAGGCGCTCGATGTACTGGGTGACGAGTTCCTCGGGGCTGACGTAGACGTCCACCGGGAAGCCGGCGCCGTCCCCCGGCGGGCGGTCCGAGTCGAAGAACAGGGCCTCGCGCTTCGTGTAGTCGAGCGAGCGGATGCGCGCGATCTTGGTCTCGGTGCGGAACAGCGTCCACGCCACCTGGCAGGCGACCATGTTGACTTCGTCGCTGTTGGTGAGGGCGACGATCATGTCCGCGTTCGCCGCCCCGGCCATCTCGAGGACGCTGGGATACGCGCCGTTGCCGGCGACCGTGCGGATGTCGAGGCGGTCCTGAAGGTCGCGCAGCAGCTGCGCGTTGACGTCCACGACGGTGACGTCGTTCGCCTCCTCGCGGGCGAGGTGATAGGCGGCGGTCCGGCCGACCTGACCGGCTCCGAGGATGATGATTTTCAACTGCGTTGCCTTGCGGGACCGAGGTGCCCGGAGCCCTGCTCGCCGGCGGGCCCGTCGTTTCGCACCGGCGCCATTGTACGCCTTAGACGACCTGCAGGTGTGCGTAGCCCATCATCAGCCACTTGGTGCCCTGGCGCTCGAAATTCACCTGTACGCGGGCATTGGATCCCTGCCCCTCGACGCTCAGGACGACCCCGTCGCCGAACTTCTGGTGCCGGACCCGCTGGCCGAGCCGCAGGCTGCCTGGCGTGTCGTCCGTGTAGCGCTGGCTGCGCGCCGCGACGCCCGACGGCCGGTGCTGGGGGACGTAGGCGGGACGCGAGACCTGCACCTTCGGGCGCACTTCCTCGACCAGTTCGGCGGGAATCTCGGCGATGAACCTCGACGGTGCGCCGTAGCTGTCCACGCCGTGCATGCGTCGCTGCTCCGCGTAGGTGAGGTACAGGTGGCGCATGGCGCGCGTCGTGCCCACGTAGCACAGGCGCCGTTCCTCCTCGAGGCCCTGCAGGTCCATGATCGAGCGCTGGTGGGGAAACAGGCCGTCCTCGAGCCCGCAGAGGAACACGACGGGAAACTCGAGGCCCTTGGCCGAGTGCAGGGTCATCATCTGCACGCAGTCCTCCCACTCCTCGGCCTGGCCTTCGCCCGACTCGAGCACCGCGTGCGACAGGAATGCCATGAGGGGCGGCATGTCGCCGTCCTCCGGCTCGAAGCCGCGCGCCGCGCTGACGAGTTCCTCGAGGTTCTCGAGACGCGCCTCGCCCTTGTCTGCCTTGTCCTTCTGGTAGTGGCCCGCCAGCCCGCTCGCCTGGATCACGTGGTCCACCTGCTCGTGCAGCGGCAGGTCGCGCGTGTCGTCATCGAGGCGCTCGATCAGCGCCAGGAAGGTCTGCAGGCTCGTGGATGCACGCGCGCCGAGTTCCATGGTGCACGCAGCGGCCGAACGCCAGAGCGAGATGGCATTGGCCCGGGCGTGGGCCCGCAGCACTTCCAGCGTGCGTGCGCCGATCCCGCGCGTGGGGAGGTTCACGACCCGCTCGAACGAGGCGTCGTCGTCACGATTCGCGATCAGACGCAGGTAGGCGAGCGCGTCCTTGATCTCCTGGCGCTCGAAGAACCTGAGGCCTCCGTACACGCGGTACGGCACGCGGGCGGCCAGCAGGTACTCCTCGAACACGCGCGACTGCGCGTTCGAGCGGTAGAGAACGGCGGTGTCCCGGCGATTGCCGCCCCGCGCGACCCAGTCGCGGATGCGGTTGACGACGAACTCCGCCTCGTCGCGCTCGTTGAAGGCGCGATAGAGCCGGATCGGCTCGCCGTGCCCGTCGCTGGTCCACAGCTTCTTGCCGATGCGGCCGCTGTTGTTCGCGATGATGGCGTTGGCGGCCGCGAGGATGTTGCCGGTGGAGCGGTAGTTCTGCTCGAGCCGATGGAGCTGCACCCCCGGGAAGTCCCGGCGAAACTGCTGCAGGTTCTCCACGCGCGCCCCGCGCCAGCGGTAGATCGACTGGTCGTCGTCGCCGACGACGAACGGAATGCTGGTGGCGCCGACGAGCGCCTTCATCCAGGCGTACTGGATGGTGTTCGTATCCTGGAACTCGTCCACCAGCACGTGCCCGAAGCGCGAACGGTAGTGTTCCGCAAGGCCCGGCACCTCGCGCCACAGCTCGAAGCTCCTGAGCAGCAGCTCGGCGAAGTCCACGACGCCGTTGCGCCGGCAGGCTTCCTCGTACGCCTCGTAGAGCTTGATCATCTGCCGGCGGGTCGCGTCGCCGTCGTCCTTGAGTTGCCCGGGACGCAGGCCCTCGTCCTTCTGCGCATTGATGAACCAGGTCACCTCGCGCGGCACCCAGCGCGCCTCGTCGAGGCTCAGGCCGCGGATGATCCGCTTCACCAGGCGCTGCTGGTCCTCGGCGTCCAGGATCGAGAACCCCTGGGGCAACCCCGCCTCGCGCCAGTGCAGACGCAGCAGGCGGTGGGCAATCCCGTGGAAGGTCCCGATCCACAGCGGTGCGCCGGGCATGCCGAGCTGGGCCTCGATGCGCGCACGCATTTCGCCGGCGGCCTTGTTGGTGAACGTGACGGCCAGGATGCCCTGCGGCGAGACGCCTTCGACCTCCACGAGCCAGGCCACGCGGTGCGTCAGCACGCGCGTCTTGCCGCTGCCGGCGCCCGCGAGCACGAGCGTCGGAGCAAGCGGGGCAGTGACCGCCTGCCGCTGCGCGTCGTTCAGCGGGCCGAGAAGATGGGAGACGTCCATGGGAGGGCGCGGATTCTAGCAAATCCGCGCGAGCTCCCTCCCGCTCGATGGCGGGAGGGAGCCTACGAAGGCCGGATTGCCTGGGTGGGCGCTAGCGGCCCCTGGCCGGCTTGAACGACTGCTGGCTGTCGAGGTTCTGCATCACCTCGCCACGATTCTGGCGCAGCGGATAGGTGTCGTTGGTGAGCCACCGGCCGAGCAGGTTCGCGTAGAACTCGTTGCCGAGCTCGCCGCTCATGCCGCCGGGCAGCGCGGTCCAGGCGTCGATGGAACCCGGCACCGTCCCCGGCACGCCCACGTACCGGCGGTTCGGTCCGCTGCCGAACATGAACGCATTGGCCGAGTCGGCGCGGGCATTGTGGGACGAGGCGTCGACCACACCGAAGCCACCGTCGGTCGCGAGCCCGGCCAGGCCGGCGAACGAGGGCGGGAACTCCGGCGTCGCACCCGGGATGCTCCACGGACCGCCAACGGCGAGGCCGTCGAATACGATGCGGTGCAGCTTGCCCCAGCGGTAGTCGTTCTGGTTCGACGAGTTGGCGAAGGCGGCGGCGAACGAGGCGCCCGACAGCCGGTCGAGCGCGCCTTGCAGGCTCTTGAGCATGACGTAGTCGCGCCGCTGTGCCGGTTCGGTGAGCGAGGCCGGTGCGCCGTCGAAGAAGTCGACGGTCGAGAGCCCGATACCGTCGCGCTCCACCAGGTGACGCAGGGCCTTGATGGCTTCGCCGGAGCCCGGGGTCGGCACCCCCAGCTGCACGAGCTTTGCATCCACGCCGTTGCGGATCGCCTGGCCGCGCCACACCGAGTAGATCGTGGCAGCGATGCTTTCGGCGACCTCCGACACAGACGGCTGGCCGAGCTGGCCGTCGACGTCCGCCGCGTCGTAGCCGGTGGCGACACCCGTCGGCGCGGTGAAGTTCCAGGCCCGGAGCCGCCCCACGGCTTCCGCCACGCGCGGATCGGCGGCGAGCGCGGCGAGTTCCGCGGCGGCCCCGCCCTGCGAGGCGCGATCGAAGGCACCCGTGATGTACGGCGTGAAGACTTCACCGTCGAGGAGCTTCACGTCGGCCTGTATCGCCTTCATGTCCTCGCGGTCGACCTTGCCCGCCGCGAAGCGCTCCTGGAGCGCCTGTGTGATCCGCCCTGCGCGGGTGCCGAAGTCGAAGGAGTAGCCCAGGAAATAGATGCCCTGGCCGCCCGGCCGCAGCTGGTTGACCGGGTCGTTGTCGAGCGTGGCGCCGGAGGTGTCGTTGTTCGCGTTCACCACGAAACCATTCTTCGGATTGATCGTCTGCGGCAACTCCTCGAACGGCAGCGACTGGTAGCCCGTGCCGTTGAGCGGATCCGGACTCGGGTCCCGGAGCCACTCGTTGCCGCCCTGGCCGTTGCGGATGAACCACGGCGGGGACCCGTTGACGGTGTTGGCCTGGAGGTCCTCGCGCAGCGGAACCTCGCTGCTGGTGAAGTAGGCGATGTTGCCCTCGATGTCGCCGTAGATGAAGTTCTGCGAGCCGACGTCGAAGTACTGCAGGGCCGCGACGAAGTCGTTCAGATTGCGGGCGAAGTTGAACAGGCGGAAGGTCTCGAGATCCCGCGTGCCGCTGAAGCCCGTGTACTGCACGCTCAGGACCTGTCCGCCGCCGAGGTCCGCGACGACCGGACCGTTGTTGCGGCGCGGCAGCGTCAGGGCCGCGGCGGGAATGCCGTTGCCGGGCGGCAGCGTGACGACGGTGTCGCTGCCGTTCGCCAGGCCGTCGCGCAGGTTGACGCGGAAGGTGAGCGGTACCGGGATCACGTGCTCGAGCTGGTTCATGTACAGCGAGGAGAGACCGCTCGGCGACGACGGATCCGGCACCAGCTGCTCGAGGTAGGTGTCCGTGACGTCGAAGCCCGTCGTGGTCTCGCCCCAGGTGACGTGCCGGTTCTGGCCCAGCACCACGTAGGGAGCGCCCGCGACGGCGCTGCCGATCGCATCGAGGCCGCTCTTCTGCGCGACCAGGTGCACCTGGTGGAAGTTGGCCGGCAGGTCGAGGCCGAGGTGCGGATCGTTGGCGACCAGCGGCCGACCGTCCCGCGTTCGCCAGCCGGCGACGGCCCACTCGTTGCTGCCGATCTGCTGCTCGGTGCGCGACAGCGTGTTCTTCAGGAAAGGCACGCGCTCATAGCGCTGGCGCAACGCGCGAATCGCCTCGAGCGCGGTGGAATCGAGAGCCTTGGAGCCCGCCGACGTTCCTTGCGAGCCGCGCGTGGACTTCGCCGACCTGCTCGACGATGCCGCCGACGTCGCGGCGAAGGCCCCGAGGAACGGCGCGCCGCCGGTCGCGTCCGGGACGCTCGCGGCGGGATCGAAGGGGGCGGCGCGGAACACGTCGCCAAAGAACATTGCCGTCGCGAGCTGCGGGCCGAGCCGAGCCAGGTACGTCTGGAAATTCTGGGTCGGGCCCGTGTCGAGATCGAACGAGAGGCTGAAGGCCAGGGCCTTGCCGATCACCGCGCTGTCGAGGGCGGTCCATGGCTCGAACTTCGTGAGTTCCAGCGCCGCGTACTGCGCCGGCAGGGGATGACGCGCGACATACGCATTCACGCCGTCGGCGTAGGCCTGCAGCGCGGCTCGCATGGCTGGCGAGTACGCGTCGAGCGACCGCTTCGAGGCGCGTCGCAGCCCGATCGTCTGCAGTTCCACGTCGCTCGGCAGGGCCCCCGCGCCGAGCAGTTCGGCGAGCGTTCCGCTCGCCTGCCGACGCAGCACGTCGATCTGGAACAGCCGGTCCTGCGCGGTGACCCACCCCTGCAGGAAGACCGCATCGTGCTCGTCGAACGCGTAGATGTGGGGCATGCCGTCGACGTCACGCAGGACCTTTCCGGGTCCATGCAGCTGCGGCAGGTCGATGCCCTCGGCCTTGACCTGTCCCGGTGGATTCGTGCCGGCGAAGGCAATCGTAGAGGCGAGCATCGTGCACAGGGTCACGAGAAGTGTGAGGCGCATGGTTAATCCCCTGGTCGAGTTCTTCTGAGGCGCCGCGGCTCTGCCACGACGCAAGCTTGTTTATACGCCCGTCGCGCCGCCAGCGGAACCGCCGGGCGGGCGTCGATCGGCGACGCTGCATTATGTAAACGAGGCGTCGCCCGGACGGCTACCGGCCCGCACCACGCGGCATCCAGCGCGTGATCATGAAGCCGGCGATCATCGCGATCACCAGATCGATCCAGCCATACGCCGGTGCGACGGCGCCCACGTGCAGCAGTCCGAGCAGCAGCACGAAAAGTACGGTCACGCCGGCGGCGACGTGCGGCAGCAGGCCGGTTCCGGCCAGCAGCCAGGCGAGGGCCACATAGCTGAACGCCTTGCCCGCGAGTTGCGAGGCCGGCGGCGCATTGCGACGCAGGTATTCGCCAACTTCCGGCAGTTCCGCAACGGCGCGGTGCGACTCTGCCAGCACGGGTGCGAGCGCCACGGCCACCAGCCAGGTGCCGAGGGCCGCCGCGATCAGCGCCGACCGGCCCCTGTCCTCGATGCGGCTCATCAGCACGAGCACCGGGAGCAGCAGTGCAATGGCCGCCAGTTCCGCGACGGCCAGTGTGTTGCCGCTCGTGAACGTGCGACCGACCAGCACGACCGCGATCACCACGAGGAAGGTGTCCACGCTGCGTTGCCGCCGCGCCAGATGGAACACGGCCTGCGCGACGACCAGCCAGCCGACGAAGAACGCCGCGAGCTCGCTCCAGGTCAACTCGGGGGAGAAGAGCGGGCGCACCGCGCGCTTCAGCTGCCGCAGGCTCGCATCCGGTACGAGCGGCCAGAGCCTCGCGATCAGCCAGAGCACCAGGATCGCGATGGCAATGGCACCGGAGCGGCCTCGCGGGTTCGCCTGCGGGGTCATGCGTGCCACCAGTGCGTGCCAGGCCGATCCCGCCAATGCACCCGCGAGCGAGCCCGCCGCATTGAGCGAAAGGTCGGTCAGGCTCGGTACCCGGGTCGCGATCGACGCCTGGGCGATCTCCATCGTGAGTGAGAGCGCAGTCCCGCCGGCGACGGCGGAAATCACGGCCGCGGCACGGCCGAACCGGGGCTCCGTCACCAGGACGATGCAGAAGCCGAGCGGCACGTACAGCAGCACGTTGTTGAACATGTCGCTGCGCGAGGCTCGCGCCCAGTCGAGCGACCGCATGGTCTCGAGGATCGGGATGTCTTCGGCAGAGAACCGGAACGGGTACGTCGACACGTAGAGGATCAGCGCGATCACGACCGCGAGCAGCATCGGGGCCGCGAAATGCGAGCGACTGGACATCGCGGCTACTCGGACTCGTTCGGCGGCACCTTGCCGTCGTCCAGCATGGGATGTCGGCCGAAGACCATCTCGAATACCAGGAGCGCACGCGGCACGAACTCGCGCTGCTCGGCTTCGTTCCTGCGGAGCCAGCCACCGCCACCGCGGATCTCGACGAACAGCCAGTCGCGCAGGAACGGCTGCCGGTAGATCGCGTCCACGCTGTACTCGACCGGGCTGTACTCGCGACCGGTCTCGCCACGAATCCCTGCACGCAATGCAATCGCCCGCATCTCGGCCACCCGCTGGTACACGGTGAGGTTCGTGTTCCAGTAGGTGCCGCGCGTCTCCTCGGTCAGCTTCAGGTAGTTGTTCCAGCGCAGCAGGCGGTCACCGTTCAGCAGCCAGTCGATGCCCGCGCGCGTGCTGGTGCCGAGACCTTCCTCGTTCTCCCAGAACACCGTCTGCTGGGCACGCAGCAGGACTTCCTCGCTGAGGTTCGTGTAGTAGCGATAGGACGCCTTCACGTAGGGGTTGAGCGGTGTCTGCAGCTTGACGCCGGCGCCCAGGCTCAGGCGGCTGTTGCGTCCGCGGATGGGATCGTAGCCGAGACCGACGAGCCAGTTGACGTCGTCCTCTTCGCCGACCAGCGGGTCGGTCAGGAACTCGCGCGACGCGTCCTCGAGGAACTCCTCGTCAGTTTCGCGACCGACCACGGCGCGCAGTCGCCGTTCCATCAGCGGCAGTGGAACCGTCGCCCGCAGGCGCAGCTCCGGGTCCAGTCCGTCCTGCTCATCCCACTTGGTTCCGACGCGCAAGCGTCCGTACGCGGCGCGGGCTTCTCCGAGCTCCTCCTCCTCGCGATTGCCGAAGAGACTGTCGAAGCCCCACGCGCTGACGCAGACGCTGCGCTCGACGCTGGTGCGGGCCTTCTCCAGCCACTTCTCCTCGTCGCCCGTGAATTCCGGGCATGGCGCCCCGCGCAGCGTTCGCCGGTCGTCGCGATCGGCGGCTGCCTGCGGCTCGGGTGTCGTCGAATCGGTCGCTCCGTCCGCGCCGCGGCCGGTCGACGGCACTGCCAGCAGCGGCAAGGCACAGAGCAGCGGCAGGAGTATCCGGTGAGAGTTCCAGCCGATCGTCGCACTCGGCCTGGCGCTTCGACGTTCCATGTGGGATCTCAGGGGCGGATCAGGAGGTAATGATCGACGAGCAGCGCTGCGAACAGCAGCATCAGGTAGTTGATGGAGTAACGGAAGACCTTCATCGGCAGCTCCGGCGACGCGTCCGGTCGCCGGAGGGCCACCGCATGACGCACGAAGCGCCCGCCGAGGACCACGGCAGCCAACAGGTAGATGAGGCCGCTCATGCCGGTGAGGTAGGGCAGCAGGGTCACGAGCGCCAGCAGGATCGTGTAGAGCAGGATGTGGAGCCGCGTGAACTCGACGCCGTAGGCCACCGGCAGCATGGGGATGCCGGCACGCGCGTAATCGTCGCGGCGTGCGATGGCCAGCGCCCAGAAGTGCGGGGGCGTCCAGACGAAAATGATCAGGAACAGCAGCAGCGCGTGCGGTTCCACGCTGCCCGTGACCGCCGTCCAGCCGAGCACAGGCGGGGCCGCGCCCGCGGCACCGCCGATCACGATGTTCTGCGGGGTGACGTGCTTGAGCCACACCGTGTAGAGAACGGCGTAGCCGATCAGCGATGCAAAGGTGAGCACGGCCGTGAGCGGGTTGACCAGTGTCCAGAGCACGATCATCGCGATCGCGCCGATGACGACGGCGTACGCCAGTGCCTGCGTCGTCGTCACGGCGCCGGAGGGGATCGGCCGGCCCATCGTCCGGGCCATCTGCTCGTCGTAGCGGCGGTCGAGCACGTGGTTGATCGCCGCGGCGCTCGAGGCCGCGAGACCGATGCCGATCGTCCCGAAGACCAGCGCGGACAGCGGAGGCATGCCCGGCACGGCGAGGAACATGCCCACGACCGCCGTGAAGACGATCAGCGAGACGACCTTGGGCTTACCGAGTTCGAGGTAATCCCGCCAGGTGGCGGACCCGCCGGGGGCAATGTGTGTGTCCGCGATGCTCATGGCGAGCGCCCATTGTACAAGGCTCCCGCTCAGCGCAGGCCCTTCGGGGTCCACAGGAAGCGGACCAGCGCCACGGTCGCGAGTACGAGCATGGCCGCGATGGCGTTGTGGGCGGTCGCCAGCCAGAGCGGCAAGGCCTTGAGCACCATCGTGGGGCCCACCGAGAGCTGCAGTGCCAGCAACAGTGCCAGGCAGGTGGCGGAGGTACGGACGGCTCGGGACTGGCCCCTGCGCAGAGCGCGCCACGCAAGGAGCCCCAGCACGACGGCGGCGACGACGGCGCCCAGCCGGTGCACGAAATGAATCGCAACGCGCGCCGGGTGATCGAGCACGCCGCCCTCGTAGTCGATGCCGAGCCCCCGCCACAGCACGAAGGCGTCCCGGAAATCCATGCCGGGCCACAACGATCGCTGGCAGGTCGGGAAATCCGGGCAGGCCAGCGCGGCGTAGTTGGTGCTGACCCAGCCGCCGAGCATGATCTGCACCGCGAGCACCGCCAGGCCCAGGATCGCGAACTTGCGCAGCCCGCGCTCCGCCGACGGGCGCGTCGTGCGGTCGGTACGCAGCGCGAGCCACCAGAGCAGTGACATCGTGGTCAGTCCGCCCACGAGATGGGCGGTGACGACCAGCGGCTTGAGCAGCAGGGTCACGGTCCACATCCCGAGCAGGCCCTGGAACACGACCAGGACCACGAGGACGCCCGGCAGCCGCAGGGGCTGCGCGGGGTCGCGGCGGTTGAGCCACGCAACGGCGGCGATCGCCAGGATGATCAACCCGAGGATCGTCGCCAGGTAACGGTGGATCATCTCCTTGAGCGCCTTGTCGGCCTCGAGCGGACGCCCGGGAAACGCAGCACTGGCATGCTCCGCGTTCTCGAGTGCCTGCTGCACGGTGAGGTGTCCGTAGCAGCCGGGCCAGTCGGGGCAGCCGAGACCGGCATGGCTCAGTCGAACCCAAGCGCCGAGCACGATCACGCACAGCGCGACGACCGTCGCGACCAGGCACAGGCGGCGGAACAGCCTGCGGTACGAGGTGCGGTTCCTCATCCGATGTGCGAGAGGCGCAGCAGCTTCTTGACGTCCGTGAGCAGGGCCTTGTCCGGCGCTGCAGCGGAGTAGCTCATCATCAGGTTGCCGAGCGGATCCACGAGGTAGATCCGGCCCGCGGCGGCGACCGGGACGCCGTCGTAAGACGGGAACGGCTCGAGCAGCGCCGCCGAGGTGGCGTCCTCGACGAGCGCCACGACGAGATCGGGATGCTCGGTGGCGAGGAACTCGCGGTCGCAGCAGCGGTCGGTGACGAGAAAGACGCGCTGCACCCGGTCGATGTCCTTGTTGAGCGCGATTCGCGACTGGCGCGTCAGGTACAACGCCTTCCTGCAGCGCTCGTCGCACAGGCCGTCACCGATGTACAGCAGGGTCCACTTGCCCTGCAGGAACGCGGGATCCGTGACGTCACCGGCGGCGGTCGGCACGGCGATCGACGGCAAGGGACGGGCCGGGTCGATGAGATCGCCCTTGTTGGAACCCCCTTCGGGCCGCCAGCCGGTAGGTCCGTAGTAGAGCCAGAACGCGATGGCCAGTGGCACGAAGAACAGCGCCGCGAGGCCAAGCAGCTGGCGGCGGCCCCGGCGCACGGCCGCGGTGTCGTTGGCAGGCATGGTGGTCAGGACTCCTGGCCCGGTTGGGCACGCTGCAGGTTGAGCGCGACGAACAGCACCGTGGCGACCAGCGCGAACGCAAACCACTGGATGGCATAGCCCAGGTGACGCTCCGGGCCGAAACCGAGCGACGGCCGCCACTTGCGCTCGTACCCATCCGGTGCACCCGCGTCGAGCAGGACGATCCGGGATTCGACGTCGACGCCGAGCGCGGATTCGAGGTCCGACTCGGTCGGAAACAGCATCACCCGCGGCCATTCAGAGGCGCCCGGCGTCGCGGCCGGTCCGACCCGGAGGCCCGGCACCGGCAGCTGGTCGAGCGTACCGGTGACGTCGCGGTCGCGCATCCCGACGGTGAGCTCGGGCAGGTCCTCGCGCGTCGCGCCGAGCGGCAGCCAGCCGCGGTCCACGATGACCCAGCCGCGGCCGTCCGACCGCTCGAACGGCGTCAGTACGCGATAGCCGGGCTGCCCGCTCACCGACGGCATGTTGTCGAGCAGGACCTGCCGGGTGGAGTCGTAGCTGCCGTGCAGGCGGATGCGCTGGTAGCGCGCGAGCTGCTCGAACGGCAGGTCGCTCGCGTCCACGGTGTCCTCGCCCGCGGCCATGAATGCATCGAACAGCGCCTGCTTCTCCCGCGCCCGGCCCAGTTGCCAGTAGCCCAGGCCGACGAACGCCGCCAACGCGACGCCGGTGAGGAGGACCGCCCAGGCGGGCGGCGCGAACAGGCGGTTGCCGATCCGGAGGCTCATTTATAATGGTTGCTCAAATCCGAGCGTTGCGCCCCGGCATGATCAAGTTCCTCATCGTCCTGACCCTGGCCGCCATCATCGCGAGTCTCGGCACGGGCCTCTTCCACCTGGTCAAGGACGAGGGCCAGTCGAAGCGCATGGTGAACGCGCTCACGGTACGCATCGCGCTCTCCGTGCTGCTGTTCGTGCTGCTGTTCGTGGCCTGGATGGGCGGGCTGATCCAGCCCCACGGCGTCGCTCGTTAGTCGCGGACCGCCGTCCCGGGACGGCGGCGCCCCGTGTGCGTCGCGTCCCGATCCTGGTTCATCCGGCTCCTGGTTACAGCCAGTAGACGAAGATGAACAATCCGAGCCACACCACGTCCACGAAATGCCAGTACCACGCCACGCCTTCGAAGGCGAAGTGGTGCGTCGGTGTGAAGTGACCCTTCATCACGCGCAGCCAGATGACGAGCAGCATGATCGCGCCGAGGGTCACGTGCAGGCCGTGGAAACCGGTGAGCATGAAGAACGTGGAGCCGTAGACGCCCGAGCCGAGCGTGAGGTTCAGCTCCGTGTAGGCGTGGATGTACTCCTCGGCCTGCAGTCCGACGAACAGGAAGCCGAGGATGAACGTCAGCGCGAGGAAGACCTTGAGGATCCCGCGGTGGCCCGCCTTGAGTGCATGGTGGGCGATGGTGATCGTCACGCCCGAGGTGAGCAGGATGGCGGTGTTGATGGCCGGCAGGCCGAACGCCGGAATCGTCTCGAAGCGGCCGCCGACGCCGGCCGGGCCATTGGTCGGCCAGCCAGCCTCGAAATCCTTCCACAGGAACAGGTTGGTCATGAATTTCGAGCCCTCGCCGCCGAGCCACGGCACCGAGAGCTGCCGCGCGTAGTACAGCGCGCCGAAGAAGGCCGCGAAGAACATGACCTCGGAGAAGATGAACCAGCTCATTCCCATGCGGAACGAGCGATCCACGCCGGCGTTGTACAGGCCGCCCTCGCTCTCGCCGATGACCGTGCCGAACCAGCCGAAGAACATGTAGGCGACCGCGGCGAGGCCGAGATAGGCGATCCACGGGCCGGCGTCCACGCCGTTCAGCACGGCGGAGGTGCCGAGCATCGTGACGAAGAGCGCCGCTGCGCCCACGGCCGGCCACTTGCTGCCGTGCGGGATGTAGTACTTGTCGCCGCTGTGGGCGGCTTGTGCTTGGGCCATGGCTCGAGCCTTCCTTTCGTTCTGCTGCAAACGCCGGTCGCCGTGCGGCCGGACCCCGTCCAACTCAGCGTGCCGCGAGCGCCTGCTCCGGCAGCGTGTACATCGAATACGCGAGCGTCATGCGATCCACCTGCGGCGGCAGGTCCGGGTCGATGATGAACCGCACCGTGAACTCGCGCTCCTGTTCCGGGCCGAAATCCTGCGGCGTGAAGCAGAAGCACTCGGTCTTCTGCAGGTACTTCGCGGTGTAGGCCGGCGCCACGCTCGGCACCGCCTGCCCGGTGACCGGTACCGAGGCCCGGCTGCGGATGACGAAACGCGCTTCGGCCAGCCGGCCGGGCTCGACGAGGACCTGCCCCGTCGCGGGCGTGAGTTCCCACTCGCCGCCGGGTGCGACCATCGACACGAACTCCAGTGCCACCGTGCGCCCGGCCGCCACGCCCGACTCCGTCATCCTCGACGGTGCGTCGTTGACGCGGATGCCGGCCGCCTCGCAGATCACGTCGTACAGCGGCACCAGCGCAAAGCCGAAGGCGAAGCTGCCGGCGACCATGACCAGCAGGCTGCGCGTGAGCGAGCCGTTGCGGCGGCGGTCTTCGCCCTGCTCCGTCACTGCCGCGCCTGCATGACGCCCGAGGCGATGAACGCGACGTAGATCCCGAGCGCGACGAGCGCCAGGACGAGCGTCGTCCTGCGGATGCGCCGCCGCTGCTCGTCGGTGGGACCGCTGCTGACCGGGCGATCGCTCACTTGACGACCGGCGCCTCGTCGAACGTGTGGTAGGGCGCCGGCGACGGCACGGACCACTCGAGGCCCTCGACGCGCGCGTCGTCCCAGACCTCGGCCGAGACCCGCGTGCCGCCCTTCGCGCACTTGTAGATGACGTACACGAACAGCAGCTGCGAGAGACCGAAGCCGAATGCGCCGATCGAGGACACCATGTTCCAGTCGGCGAACTGCGTCGAGTAGTCCGGAATGCGCCGCGGCATCCCCGCGAGTCCGAGGAAGTGCTGCGGGAAGAACAGCAGGTTCACGAAGATCGCCGAGCTCCAGAAATGCAGGTTGGCGAGCTTCGTGTCGTACATGTGGCCGGTCCACTTCGGCAGCCAGTAGTACACGGCGGCCATGATGGCGAAGACCGCGCCCGGCACCAGCACGTAGTGGAAGTGCGCCACGATGAAGTAGGTGTCGTGGTACTGGAAGTCCACCGGGGCGATGGCCATCATCAGGCCGGAGAAGCCGCCGATGGTGAACAGGAACAGGAAGGCGAGCGCGAACAGCATGGGTGTCTCGAAGCTGAGCGAGCCCCTCCACATGGTCGCCGTCCAGTTGAACACCTTCACGCCCGTCGGCACCGCGATCAGCATCGTGCTCAGCATGAAGAACATCTCGCCCGCGAGCGGCATGCCGACCGTGAACATGTGGTGGGCCCACACGATGAACGACAGGAAGGCGATCGAGGCGGTCGCGTAGACCATCGCGTCGTAGCCGAACAGCGGCTTGCGCGAGAACGTCGGGATGATCTCCGAGACGATCCCGAACGCCGGCAGGATCATGATGTAGACCTCGGGATGCCCGAAGAACCAGAAGATGTGCTGGTAGAGCACCGGGTCGCCGCCGCCCGCCGCGGCGAAGAACGTGGTGTGGAAGAAGTGGTCCGTCAGCAGCATCGTCACCGCGCCTGCGAACACCGGCATCACGGCGATCAGCAGGTACGCGGTGATGAGCCACGACCAGACGAACAGCGGCATCTTGAGCAGCGTCATGCCCGGCGCGCGCAGGTTCATGATCGTGACGATGATGTTGATCGCGCCCATGATCGACGAGGCGCCGGCCAGGTGGATCGCGAAGATCGCCAGCGGCAGCGCATCGCCGGTCTGCAGCACCAGCGGCGGGTAGAGCGTCCAGCCGGCGGCGGGGCCGCCGCCCGGCATGAACAGCGACAGGATCAGCAGCGAGAACGCGGCGACCAGCAGCCAGAAGCTGAAGTTGTTCATGCGCGGCAGCGCCATGTCCGGCGCGCCGATCTGCAGGGGGATCATCCAGTTGGCGAGGCCGACCGTGGCCGGCATGACGGCGCCGAACACCATGATCAGCGCGTGCACCGTGGTCATGGTGTTGAAGAAGCCCGGGTCGACGAGCTGCATGCCGGGCATGAACAGCTCCGCGCGGATCACCAGGGCCATCGCGCCGCCCACCAGGAACATCACCAGGCTGAACACCAGGTACATCGTGCCGATGTCCTTGTGATTGGTGGTCGTCAGCCAGCGGGTGAAGCCCTTCGCCGGGCCGTGGTCGTCGTGATCGTGGGCGTGGCCGGCGTCGCCATGGGTCTTGGTTGCACTCATCTGTCTTTACTCCGCGTTGACGACCCGGAGGGTCTCCACGTGATCGACCGGGGGGGCGATTGCGGCGGTCTGCGCCGCGGGCGCGGCGGCGGCCTGGCGGGCCGCCTTCTGTGCCTCGATCCAGGCGTCGTACTCGGCCTGCGGCTTCACCTCGACGACCACCGGCATGAAGCCGTGGTCGCGACCGCAGAGTTCCGCGCACTGGCCACGGTAGACGCCGGGCTCGTCGGCCCGGAACCACAGCTCGTTGATGTAGCCCGGGATGGCGTCCTTCTTCATGCCGAAGTCCGGCACCCACCAGGCGTGGATGACGTCATTGGCGGTAATCAGAACGCGTACCTTCCTCCCCACCGGGACGACCAGCGGGTTGTCCACCTCGAGCAGGTAGTTTTCGACGCTCTCCGGCGCGATGCCGGAGTCGAGCTGCCGGGCTTCGTCGCTGCTGCGGGCCAGCGTAGAGAAGAACGAGATGCCCTGGTCGACGTACTCGTACTGCCACTTCCACTGGTAGCCGGTGACCTTCACGGTCAGCTCCGACCCGCGGGTGTCGTCGATCTTGACCAGCGTCCGCGCGGCCGGAACGGCCATGCCGACGAGGATCAGCACCGGGATGACCGTCCAGATGATCTCCGCCTTGGTGTTGTGGTCGAACGTCGCGGGGACGGCGCCCTTCGACTTACGGAACGTCGCGATCGAATAGATCATGACGGCGAATACCGCCACGGCGATTGCCACGCAGATCCACAGGATCAGCATGTGCAGGCCGTAGATCTCGCGGCTCAGTTCCGTCACGCCGACGCGCAGGTTCAGGTCGGACCACGCGGCCATCGCGGGGCTGGACCCGAACAGGAGGGCCATGCCGGCCGCGAACGCACGCTTCACCATCTTCATGGGCAACAGAACTCCCGTAACGTTGACCGGCGGCAAGCCTCCCCCGGCTGCCGCCAGACCCGCGTCCCGCGCCTTCTATGGCGCGAGCGCGGGAGATTCGCTTGTCTTTCCCACCAGCCGTCCGAGGCGCGCGGCGAGGTCGCGGCGCTCGTCCTCGGTGAGAAACCGACCCACTTCGCAGGCCCGCCCATGCGACTCGATCGTGAGCCTGCTCGGGTGTGGCGCCGACCGCGGGCCGCGCAGTGTAACCCTCGCCCAATGCCGAGGAAATACCGTTGTGCGTGAACCGCTTGGCGCCCGGCGTTCGACGACGACCTCATCGGCCGAGACGTGGATGATCTCGCGTTCGGCGCCGCGACGCATGCTCGCCTGCACCGCCCAGGCGAGCAGGCCGATCTCGAGGCCTGCAAACGGGAGCACTGGCCAGAAGCCCTGGGCCGCAAAAAAACCGGCCACGGCAAAGGTCACGGCCGCCAGGCTGCCCACGAACCAGCGTGCGCCGCTGGGGGTCAGGGAGCAGTTCGGCGCCAGTTCGATGCGGTGCTCTGTCGCACCGGCGGGAGCGATGTCCTCGGAACGGGTGACCATGGCCTCCGCACTCGTCATGAGCGCCGGACTCTAACCGGCGCGGCTCGCGCTGACAACGCGCAAGTCGCGGGCGGCAATGAATTTTTGCTGCCCGTCGGCGCTCAGTCCCGCGGGCGCAGGAGCCGGCGGACGACCGGGCGGTCGAGAAATCCGGCAACGCGGTCCGGTGAGGGTTCGGCGAGGGAGGGTATGACGGCCAGCGCGGGACTCCCGAGCAGGCGGGCCAGTGTCGCCAGGTTGTCGTCCGGTCGTTCGAACGCCGGGTCGATCCGGCTGGCCACCCAGCCCAGGAACGGGCAGCGGCCGGACCGCTCGATGGCCTCGAAGCTGAGGCGGGCGTGGTTCAGGCAGCCGAGTCGCAGGCCCACGACCAGGACGACGCCCAGGCCGAGCATCTCCGGCAGGTCGCTGAGGAACCCCTCCGGGTGCAGCGGGACCCGCCAGCCACCGGCCCCCTCCACGATCGACACGCTGGCATGGGCGCTCGCCCGGCGGTACCACTCCACGAGGCTGGCCGCCGTCATGGCAATGCCCGCCTCGGCCGCGGCGAGATGGGGTGCGATCGCGGGTGCGAAGCAGTACGGATTGATCTCCTGGTACGGGATGGGGACGGATCCCGCGCTGGCCAGTGCCAGGGCATCGGCGTTGCGCAGGCCGAGGGCCGTGGCCTCGGCACCCGAGGCCACCGGCTTGAGTCCGACCGTGCGGTGTCCGAGGTTCGTCGACAGGCGCACCAGCCCGGCCGCGACCATGGTCTTGCCGACGCCGGTATCCGTTCCGGTAATGAAGATGCCGTGTGACATAATTAATCAGAAATAGAGTAAATGTTTCTATTCTCTAACGTCTGAAACAAAACTATTCAATCAAGAGTGACAATCACCAGAGGTCAGGAGCCGCGCCTGGGACGGCCGATTCGATGCAGAGGTACGACCACTTCCTGGCCCGGCGAACTCGTCGCGCTGGCCTGGCTCGGACGCCAGGCCTGACCGTAAACGACCTCGTAGGTCGCCGGCAGGCGGCCCTCCCGCCGGAACGCTTCGTAGGCGTCGGTCATGCGCGCGAAGGCGCTTCGACCCGTCAGTCCCCTCGGGCGTCCGGCGTTGGAATTGTGGGCCCCGATCGCCTTCAGGTCCCGCATCAGCTGATGCGCCGTGTCGTAGGTCAGCGTGAAGCGCTCGACGTCCAGGACGGGTTCGGCAAGACCCGCCCGCACCAGCGCGTCGCCGAGGTCGTGCATGTCGATGAACCGGTTGACGTGCGTGTGCGCGTCCGCCGCGCTCCACGCGCGGCGAAGCTCGACCAGCGTGTCGGGGCCGAAGGTCGTGAAGGTCAGGAGGCCGCCCGGCCGCAGCACGCGGCGGCACTCCCGGAAGACCGCATCGGGGTCGTTGCACCACTGCAGCATGAGGTTGCTGAACAGCAGGTCCACGCTCCCGTCCTGCAGCGGCAGGGCCGCCGCATCGGCGCAGACTCGCCGGAACCGCCGGAGCAGCCGCTGCCGGCGCGCCGCCTCACCGAGCATGCCTTCCGACAGGTCGACGGCGACGACCTCCCCGGTGCGATAGCGATCCTTGAGCGCCCGCGACGCGCGTCCCGTCCCGGCGCCGAGATCGACGACGACGACCGGCTCGAGTCGTACCAGGTCCAGCCGCTCGAGCATCTGTTCCCGGACCCGGGCCTGCAGCACGGCGGACGCATCGTAGTCCCGGGCCGCGCGTCCGAACGAGCGGCGGACCCGGGCCCCATCGATGCGGAACGGGTCGCTCAAGCCTGCCCCCGCCCCGCGTGTCGCGAGAGGAAGGCCCGCACTTCCGCCAGCACCCGGTCCGGATGCGACAGGAACGGGGCATGCCCGCTACGCTCGACGAGCTGGAATCGAGCGGTCGGCAGCCGGGAGGCCAGTTCGCGACCTGCCTGCGCGGGAGTCAGGCGGTCGTGTTCGCCGGCCATCACCAGGGTGGGTACGGCAAGGCGAGGCAGGACCTCGCGCAGGTCCGCCCTGCGCAGGATCTCCAGCCCCGCCGTCAGTGCCCGCCGATCCGGTTCGCCGTGCTCCGCCAGGCGCCCCCGCAGCAGGCGCAGCGTCTCGCGTGCCCGCTCGTCGCCCCGTGTCTGCAGCAAGAGGAAGTCCTGCACCGTGCGCTGGTAATCGGCTTCGAGCCCGCGCGTGAACTCCTCGAGGACCTCGGGCCTCATGCCATGCTCCCAGTCCGGGCCCGCCAGGAACTTCGGGGTCGTCGCGACCAGGACCAGTGCCGCCAGGTGCCGAGGGTGCTGGCGTGCCAGTTCGAGCGCCAGCATGCCGCCGAGCGACCAGCCGAGAAGCACCGAACCCGCCGGGACATGCGGGAACACTTCGTGCGCCATCCCGGCCAGGTCACGCGCACCGCCAGACCAGCGACTGCGTCCATGACCGGGCAGGTCGGGCAGGTGCAGGCGCGCCAGCCCGTCCAGGCCGTCGAGCCATGGACCCCACATTCCGCCGTGCAGGGCCCAGCCGTGCAGCAGCACGACATCGGGCCCCGCCCCACGGATGTCGACGTGCAGGCTCAAGCGTCCCCCACGGGCAGCTGCAACTCCGCGACCGCCGCGAGCAACCGGTCGACGTCGCCGTCGTCGTGCGCCGCGGAGAACGTGATGCGCAGCCGCGACGTGCCGGCCGGCACCGTCGGCGGACGGATCGCGGGTACCCACAGCCCGCGGGCGCGCAGCGCGTGGCTGGCGTCGAGCGCGGCCGACTCGGATCCGAGGATCACCGGCTGGATCGGTGTGAGCGACGCCGGCAGCTGCAGTCCCAGGCCGACCGCCGCGCGACGGAATCGTTGCGCGAGCCCGAGCACGCGCGCGCGCCGCCAGGGTTCCTGCTGCACCAGGCGGAGGGCGATGCGCGTCGCTGCGGCGACCGCGGGCGGCAGCGCGGTCGTATAGATATAGCTGCGAGCGCCTTGCACGAGCGTGTCCACCAGTCGGGCCGGACCCGCGACGAAGGCCCCGGACGTGCCGAGGGCCTTGCCGAACGTCCCCATCAGCAGCGGAACATCCGCAGGCGTCAGCCCGGCGGCCTCGACGGAGCCGCCGCCGGAGTTCCCGAGGACGCCGAAACCGTGGGCATCGTCGACGAAGAGCCAGGCGCCCCCTTCGCGGCAGGCGGCTGCAAGGCCTGCAAGCGGTGCGACGTCGCCGTCCATGCTGAAGACCCCGTCCGTCGCGACCAGCGCACGCCGCCCGGACGCGCGCGCGAGGTGCCGCCGCACGGCCGTGGCGTCGGCATGCGGGTAGCGTGAGAACCGGGCGCGGCTCGCGAGCCCCGCGTCGAGCAGCGAGGCATGGTTCAGTCGATCCTCGAGCACCCGGTCGCCCGGCCCGAGCAGGGTCGTCACGACCGCGAGATTCGCCATGTAGCCGGTCGAGAACAGCAGCGCACGCTCGCGTCCGGTGAAGGCTGCCAGTTCCTCCTCGAGCGCGTGGTGCTCGCGACAGTGCCCGCTCACGAGGTGCGATGCGCCGCTGCCGACACCCCACTCGCGCGCGGCGGACACGAAGGCGGCGACGACCTCCGGGTGGTCGGCGAGTCCGAGGTAGTCGTTGCTGCAGAACGCCAGCAACTCTGCACCGTCGACCACCGCGCGCGTGGTTCCCCGCGAGCGGGAATCGACGACGATCCGCGTGCGCCGGCGAGCGGCCGACCCGTTCTCCAGCCCATCGGTCGCGGACGATCGCGCGAACCTGGCCATGGCGCAGCGTCGCGGCTCAGGTCGCGGGTTCGGCCGTGCCGGCCTCGGGCTGCAGTCCCAGTCGGGCGAAGAGCTCCTCGTCCCGGGTGCGGCCCGGATTCGGGGTGGTGAGCAGTTTCTCGCCGTAGAAAATGGAGTTGGCTCCAGCGAGAAAGCACAGCGCCTGGACCGCATCGCTCATGTCGGTGCGGCCGGCCGACAACCGGAGATAGGAGCGCGGCATCAGCAGCCGGGCCGTGGCAATGGTCCGCACGAGATCGAGGGGGTCCAGTGGGGGACGGCCGTGCAGCGGCGTCCCCTCGACCTGCACCAGCTGGTTGATCGGCACGCTCTCGGGGTGCTGCGGCAACGTCGCGAGCGTGTGCAGCAGTGCCACCCGGTCGAGCTCGGACTCACCCATGCCGAGGATGCCGCCGCAGCAGACGCTGAGCCCGGCCTCGCGGACGGCCTGCAGCGTGTCGAGCCGGTCCTGGTAGGTGCGGGTCGTGATGACCTCCGCATAGAAGGCCTCGGACGTATCGAGGTTGTGGTTGTAGTAGTCGAGGCCCGCCGCCTTGAGCTCGACGGCCTGCTCTGGCGTCAGCATGCCGAGCGTGGCGCAGGTTTCGAGGCCGAGTGCGCGAACCTCGCGCACCATGTCCTTGATGCGCTCGAGCTGTTTCGGCTTCGGGTTGCGGTACGCCGCACCCATGCAGAAGCGGGTCGCGCCGTTGCGCCGCGCCGTCTCGGCGGCGGCGACGACGTCGTCGAGTTCCATGAGTTCGTCGCGTCCCACCGTGGTCTCGTAGCGGACGCTCTGGGGACAGTAGGCGCAGTCCTCGGGGCAGGCCCCGGTCTTGATCGACAGCAGTGTGCTGACCTGGACGCGGTTCGGGTCGAACGACAGCCGATGCACGCGCTGGGCGTGGTAGAGCAGGTCACTGAATGGAAGCTGGAATAGTGCGCGTGCCTCGTCGAGGGTCCAGTCGCTGCGGATGTCGCCCAGGCGCTCGAGATCGGGGGTCGGCATGGTGAATCCTGTGATTTGCGCGAGAAATTGCTGCGGCGGGTGCCCACGCCGGTCGTGGAGACTGTGCCTGGGCAGCCGGCGCGCAATATTCGAAGGCGGCTGGTCGGCTGTCAACCAAGCATGCGCAAATGGGTTGACACGTGTCTGGACCGACTGGGCGGCAGCCTCCTGCCACCGCGCTGCGTTCTCTGCGGGGCCGACGGGCAGGCCCCCTGTCTCGACCTGTGTCGCGACTGCGAACGGAGCCTGCCCCTCGCGTGTCCGGCGATCGTCCACGGAGCGTCGTCGCTCTGCGCCAGCTTCGCGCCATTCGAGTACGCCCACCCGGTGGACCATCTGGTGCACGCGCTCAAGTACCGCGGGCAACTCGCGGTCGCGCGCGTTCTGGGAAGCTTGCTCGGCAAGTGGGTCGCTGCCCGGGGGCTCCATGCCGATGTCGACGTGATCCTGCCGGTCCCCCTGCATTGCCTGCGTCATGCCGAGCGGGGCTTCAACCAGTCGACCGAGATCGGCCGCTGGGTCGGGCGCGCGACCGGACGCGGGCTTCACGAGGGCTGGGCAGCGCGGACGCGCCCGACCGGTCCTCAGGTCGGCCTGGCGCCCGCCGAGCGCAGGACCAACGTCGCGGGTGCGTTCCGTTGCGACCGCGAAGTCGCCGGCCTGCGCATCGCACTCGTCGACGACGTCACGACGACCGGCAGCACCCTGGAAGGGCTGGCTGACGCGCTCCGCCGGGCGGGCGCCGGATCGACCGTAGCCTGGTGCGTGGCCCGTACGTCGATCCGGACCGGGTAGACTTGGGCCCCCTTACGGAGGCACGTCAGGCATGACGAACAAGCAGACCTCGGAGATCATTCCGCTCACGGCCATCCGGGAATTCCTCAAGCTCGAGTCTGCCAGCGGCATCCTGCTGGTCGTGGCCGGCGCGCTGGCCATGGTCGCCGCCAATACCATGCTTGCCGGATGGTACGAATCCCTGCTGGCGACTCCGTTCAAGATCCAGCTGGGCGATCTCGAGCTCGGCAAGCCGCTGGTCATCTGGGTGAACGACCTGCTCATGGCCATCTTCTTCCTGCTCGTCGGCCTGGAGATCAAGCGCGAAGTGGTCATGGGCGAGTTGTCGGACACGGCCAAGGTGGCGCTGCCCGCATTCGGCGCCGTCGGCGGCATGCTGGTGCCCGCCGCGATCTACGCCTGGCTCAACTGGAACGACCCGGTCGGTATCCGTGGATGGGCGATTCCGTCGGCCACGGACATTGCGTTTGCACTCGGCGTCCTGTCGCTCTTCGGTGAACGGGTGCCCGTGGGCCTGAAGATCTTCCTGATGACCCTCGCTGTCCTCGACGACCTCGGTGCGATCGTCATCATCGCGCTGTTCTATACCAGTCAGCTGTCGATCGAGGCACTGATGCTGGCCGGCCTCGCCGTCGCCGTGCTGCTGGCCCTGAATCGGCTCGGCGTCATGGCCATCGCCCCCTATGTCCTGGTGGGAACCATGCTGTGGGTCTGCGTGCTCAAGTCGGGAGTCCACGCGACACTGGCGGGAGTGGTGACGGCGCTCTTCGTGCCGGCGCGCGACGACCCGGCTCACCCGGGACACCCGCCGCTGCTGCGGCTCGAGCATGCCCTGCATCCCTGGGTTGCCTACGGCATCCTGCCGGTCTTCGCGTTTGCGAACGCCGGCGTGAGTCTTGCGGGCCTGAGCGTTGAAGACCTGCTGCAACCGATACCCCTCGGCATCGTGCTCGGCCTCGTGGTCGGCAAGCAGGTGGGGGTGTTCAGCATGGCCTGGCTGGCGATCAAGCTTGGCGTGGCACGCCTGCCGAGCGGGGTAGACCTCAAGCAGATCTACGGCGCGGCGATCCTCTGCGGCATTGGCTTCACGATGAGTCTCTTCATCGGCATGCTCGCGTTCGAGAATACCGCGGCGAGCGAAGTCGTCGTCACGGACCGCCTCGGCGTGCTGGTCGGCTCTCTGATCGCAGCGCTGACCGGGTACGTGGTGCTGCACTTCGTGCTGCCGCGCGGTCGCTGCACCGAGCCCTGAACACGGGGCTGGTCAGCCCGCGAAGAGGTAGTCGAGCGCGAGCCCCGCGAAGACCACGAAACCGAACAGGTTGTTGTTCAGGAAGGCGCGGAAGCACGCCGCGGGATCGCGGTTGCGGATCAGCCGCTGCTGGTGAAGCGCCAGGGCCGCTGCGGCCAGCAGGCCCGCCCAGTACCAGCGCCCGAGGGCCGTCATCCAGCCCACCAGCGCGAGGCCGCCGAGGGCGCCGGCCTGCAGCGCGGCGATGATCACCCGGTCCGCCCGACCGAAGAGGATCGCAGAGGAGCGGATGCCGATCACGAGGTCGTCCTCGCGATCGACCATCGCGTAGATCGTGTCGTAGGCGGTCGTCCACAAGACGACCGACAGGAACAGTACCCAGGCCACCGCTGGCACGGACCCCGTCTGCGCGGCGAACGCCATGGGCACCGACCAGCCGAACGCCGCGCCCAGGTAGGCCTGGGGCAGCGAGAAGAAACGCTTGAGGAACGGGTAGGTGACGGCCAGCACGCCGCCGATCAGCGCGAGCACCTGCGTCGGCCGGTTGAGCGGGATGATCAGCGCCAGCGCCACCAGTGCCAGCACGGCGAAGAGGCCGAGCGCCTCCGCCGGCGAAACCGACTGCTTCGCCAGGGGGCGGTCGGCCGTGCGCCGGACGTGCGGATCGAACTCGCGGTCCGCGAAGTCGTTCATGACGCAGCCCGCCGAACGCATCACGAACGTGCCGAGCACGAAGATGACGAACAGGCGCTCGTCGGGGTGACCGTCGGCGGCGATCCACAGCGCCCACAACACCGGCCACAGGAGCAGCCAGATGCCGATCGGTCGGTCGAGGCGCATGAGGCGCGCGTACTCGCGCAGCCGCGACGGCTTCCGCGGCGGGCTCCCGACGCGTGATCCGGGGTCGATGTCGGTGGTGTTGCGCATTTCGTCGAGATCGCCGGCGTCAGACCTTGCCGAACCGTTCCCCCTCCCCGACCCAACGGCGCAGCAAGGCCCCTATGTTCGCCTGTGGGCCGCCCAGCATCAAATCCGCCGCGCGCTGCACCTCCGGCAGCAGGTCGGCATCCCGGCCTAGGTCGGCGACCTTGAGCTGCATCAGGCCGGTCTGCCGCGTGCCGAGCAACTCGCCGGGTCCGCGCAGCTCGAGATCGCGGCGCGACACCTCGAATCCGTCGTTCGTGTCGCGCAGCACTGCGAGCCGCTCGCGTGCGATCGAGGACAGGGGCGTCGCGTAGAGCAGCACGCAGGTGCTCTCGACGGAGCCGCGCCCGACACGTCCACGCAGCTGGTGCAGCTGTGCGAGGCCCATGCGTTCCGCGTTCTCGATCACCATGAGGCTCGCGTTCGGGACGTCGACGCCGACCTCGATGACGGTCGTCGCGACGAGCAGGTCGAGCCTCCCCTCCTTGAAGGAGTTCATCACCGCGTCCTTGCGTGCCCCGGGCATCCTGCCGTGGACCAGGCCAATGCGCACGCCGGGAAGGGCGGACGCGAGCACCGCTGCCGTCTCCTCGGCCGCCTGGTGGCGCACGACGTCCGACTCGTCGATCAGCGGGCAGACCCAGTAGGCCTGTCGCCCGGAGCGACAGGCGGCATCGATGCGTGCCACGACCTCGTCGCGCCGCGTCTCGGGCAGCACCACGGTGCGGATCGGCGTGCGTCCGGGCGGGAGCTCGTCGATGATCGAGACGTCGAGGTCTGCATAGGCGGTCATCGCGAGCGTGCGTGGAATCGGCGTGGCGGTCATCACGAGCTGGTGCGGGTAGCGCCCGTCGGCCAGGCCCTTCTCGCGCAGCCGTACGCGCTGGTGCACGCCGAAGCGGTGCTGCTCGTCCACGACGGCAAGCGCGAGGCGTGCGAATTCCACGCCCTCCTGAAACAGGGCGTGCGTGCCGACCGCGACCTGGACCGCACCCTCGGCAAGCGCGCCCGTCAGCGCCGCACGTGCACGACCGGTCAGGCGCCCCGTCAGGAGACCGACGCGGACGCCCAGCGGCTCCAGCCAGCCGAGGAAATTCCTGCCGTGTTGTTCGGCCAGCAGTTCGGTCGGCGCCATGACCGCCGCCTGCATTCCGTGCTCGACCGCCCGCAGGGCGGCCAGCGCCGCGATCACGGTCTTTCCCGAGCCGACATCCCCCTGGACCAGCCGCATCATCGGATGCTCCCGCGCCATGTCGCCGGCGATTTCCCCCCAGACTCGGCGCTGGGCCGTCGTCAACTGGAAAGGCAGCCGGGCGAGGCACGGCTCGACGAGGTCGCCACGCGGCGGCAGGGGCCATGCATCGTCCCGGTCGGCGGCCTGTCGCAGGAGCCGCAGGCTGATCTGGTGCGCGAGGAGCTCCTCGAAGGCGAGACGACGCTGCGCCGGGTGGCGACCCGCATTGAGCAGATGGATGTCGGCTTCCTGCGGCGGTCGGTGGGCATACCGCAGGGCGGACTCCAGCGAGGGCAAACCGATCGGGCCGAGCAGATCCGGGGCGACCCAGTCGCGCAGCCCGCCGCCGGGCAGTTGCGCGAGCGCGAGACCCGTCAGCATGCGCATGCGCCCCTGCTGTATACCCTCGGTGGTCGGGTAGACGGGGGTCAGGCTTTCATCGACCTGCACCGATGCGTCGGCCGTGATCTGCCGATACTCGGGATGCACGATCTCGAGACCTCCGGGTCCCATGCGCACCTCGCCGAAGCAGCGCAGGCGGGTTCCCCGTACGAGCGCGTCCTGCTGCGCGCTCGAGAAATGAAAGAATCGGAGGGTGAGGAACCCCGAGCCGTCGGCGATGCGGCACAGCAGGGCGCGCCGACGCCGGAACACGACCTCGGCAAGCTGCACTTCGCCCTCGATCACTGCCCGCGCGCCTGCCCGCAGGCTGCCGATCGGGACCACGCGCGTGCGATCCTCGTAGCGCAGCGGCAGGTGGAAGAGCACGTCCTGCACGGTGCACAGTCCGATCCGCGCCAGCGTCGCGGCCAGGGACGGGCCGACGCCACGCAGGCTGGTGACGGGCCGCTCGTCGAGGGGCGGCGCCAGGTTCACAACTCGAGAATGCCGTCCATCTCGACGGTCGCGCCCCTGGGCAGTGCCGCGACCCCGACCGCGGCGCGGGCCGGGTAGGGCTGGCTGAAATACTCGGCCATCACCCGGTTCACCAGCGCAAAGTGCGCGAGGTCGGTCAGGTAGACGTTGAGCTTGGCCATCTTCGAGAAGTCACCGCCCGCGGCGGTCGTCACGGCCTTGAGATTCTCGAACACCCTGCGTACCTGGGCCTCGACGTCACCCGCGACCAGTTCGCCGGTGGCCGGGTCCAGCGGAATCTGGCCCGAGAGATACACGGTGCTTCCCACCCGGATCGCCTGTGAGTAGGTGCCGATGGCCTGCGGAGCGTGGGGCGTGGAAATGGGGGTTCGGGTCACGGTCGGGCTCCAGGAGGATGAGTGTGGTGAACGGGGCGTACCGGTAGTGTAGGGCGAAGGACGGGGACTCCTCGCATCACGGAGCCCCGTCTCCTCAGGCGAGCGACCGCGTCACCTTCAGTACTTCCGGCATGGCGCGAACCGCGCGGATGACGCGGGCCAGGTGGCGTCGGTCGTTCACCAGCAATTCGAAGATGAGGGTCGAGGTGTCACTGTCGCGCTCCACCACCGAGACGCGGTCGATGTTCGTCTGCGTCCCGGCAATGGCCGATGCGACCTGCGCCAGTACGCCCATGCGGTTCGTGACCTCGATCTTGATCTCGACGTGGAACAGGCGGTCCGTGTCGGGTTGCCACGTTACGGAGATCCATTTCTCAGGTTGCTTGCGGAACGAAGACAGGTTGCCGCAGGCCTCGCGGTGAATGACCACGCCGCGGCCACTCGAGAGGTTGGCGAAAATCGGGTCGTTCGGGATCGGGAAGCAGCAGCGGGCGTAAGTCACCACCAGGCCTTCGGTGCCCGCGATGGCGAGCGGGCCCGCAGGCCGGTCGGCCATCGCCTCCGACTCCGCGGGCAGCAGTCGCCGGGCCACGAACGGTGCCACGCGTTCGCCGAGCCCGATCTTCTCGAACAGTTCTTCCTCGTTGCGCAACCCGAGGTCGCGCACCAGCGCGTCGATGGTTTCGGCCGAAATCCTGCGCAGGCTGAGCGAGAACTCCTCGAGCGACTGGTTGAGCAGCCGCCGACCGAGATCCACGGCCTCGGAGCGCTTGAGGTTCTTGAGGTACTGGCGGATCGCCGCGCGAGCCTTGGCGGTGACGACGAAATTGACCCACGACGGGTTGGGCGTCGCCCCCTTGGCCGTGATGATCTCGACCGTCTGTCCGTTGCGCAGCGGCGTCCTGAGGGGCACCAGGCGCCGGTCCACTTTCGCGGCGACGCAGCGATTGCCGACGTCGGTGTGCACCGCGTAGGCAAAGTCCACGCAGGTCGAGCCGCGCGGCATGCGGCGGATGTCGCCCTTCGGCGTGAACACGTAGACCTTGTCCGGGAACAGGTCGACCTTGACGCTCTCGAGGAACTCCTCGGAGTTGCCGCCCTGCTGGATCTCGACGAGCTGCTGCAGCCACTCGCGGGCCCGGTCGCCGTAGGAGCGGACCGAGGCGTCGCCCTCCTTGTACTGCCAGTGCGCGGCGATGCCGCTCTCGGCCACCTGGTGCATTTCCCCGGTGCGGATCTGCACCTCGATCGGCATGCTGTTCGGGCCGAACAGGGTCGTGTGCAGGGACTGGTAGCCGTTGGCGCGCGGAATCGCGATGTAGTCCTTGAACCGGCCGGGCATCGGCTTGAAGACGCCGTGGACGATGCCGAGCGTGCGGTAGCAGGTGTCCGCATCTCCCACGATGATGCGGAATCCGTAGACGTCGACGATCTCGGCCAGCGAGACTTTCTTGCGCCGCATCTTCTGGTAGATGCTGTGGGCGTCCTTCTCACGTCCCTCGACGCGCGCGGGGATCGACGCCTTGCCGAGCGCCGCCTCGAGCGCACCGGCGATGCGGCCCACGAACTGCTTCTGGTTGCCCTTGGCCTTGCGGACCGCGGTCTCGATCACCTTGTAGCGGCGCGGATACAGCGCGCGGAACCCGAGGTCCTCGAGCTCGACCTTGATGGCGTGCATGCCGAGCCGGTTGGCGATCGGCGCATAGATCTCGAGCGTCTCGCGCGCGATGGTGCGCCGCTTGGCGGGTGGCATCGAGCCGAGCGTCCGCATGTTGTGCGTGCGGTCGGCGAGCTTGACCATGATGACGCGGATGTCGCGCACCATGGCGAGCAGCATCTTCCGGAAGCTCTCAGCCTGCGCCTCGGCACGGCTCTTGAACTGGATCTGGTCGAGCTTGCTCACGCCGTCGACCAGTTCGGCGACCTCGGTGCCGAAGCGCGTCGTGATCTCTTCCTTGAGGGTCGGCGTGTCCTCCATGACGTCGTGGAGGATCGCGGCGATCATCGTCTGGGCGTCGAGCCGGAGGTCGGCGAGCAGGTCGGCCACCGCGACCGGATGGGTGATGTAGGGCTCGCCCGAGCGCCGCCGCTGGCCCTCGTGGGCCTGGTAGGCGAAATCGTAGGCGGACTGGACCCGCTCGACCTCTTCCGGCGGAAGGTAGGTCTCGAGCTTGTCGATCAGCTGGTTGATGCCGATGGACCGTCTTCCATACGGCAGCAGGCTGCGCAGGGAAGACGTGACGTCCATGGCCGGTGGCGCTAGGCCGCGGGATCAGTCTCCCAGGCCGAGGTGGGGCGCGCGCAACTCGCCCATGAACTCGGGCTCAGGGATGAATTCCTGCGGTGGCTGATCAGGCTCCTCGAGGATCTCGAGGCCGACGTGGCCGGCCGCGACCTCGCGGAGTGCGAGCACCGTCGGCTTGTCGTTGGCCCACTCGAGCGTGGGCTCCGCCCCGTTTGCCAGCTTGCGGGCGCGCCTCGACGCCACCAGCACGAGCTGGAACAGGTTGGGAACGTTCTGCAGGCAATCCTCGACGGTAATACGGGCCATGGCGATCGGTCAGGAAAGAGGGACAAGGGGCGTGAGCATACCACAGCAGGGCGGGTGCCCGGCGGGCGGGGCCGAAGAACCGAGGGGCTGATAGCCCGGGGGCCGGCCACCGCTCCGCGGCGTGTGCGAGGTCCGCAGTCCCCGCGCTCGCGGCTCAACGTCCCGGTCGGTTCGCGCCTGGCGCAGGCTCGCCCGTTAGCTGCGCCGCGAGTTCGGCCAGCTCCGCCCGATCCCGCCGCGTCGCGTCCCCGCGCCCGGCCACGATCGCCTGCAGCTGGTCGAGGGCCGCGTCGAAATCGTCGTTTACCACGACGTGGTCGAAGTCCCGCCAGTGGGTCATGTCGGACGCCGCATCCCGCAGGCGTCGCTGGATGACGTCTTCCGCGTCCGTCGCGCGGCCGCGCAGACGGCGCTCGAGCTCGGTGCGGGACGGGGGCAGGATGAAGATCGAGACGCTCTCCGGCAGCGCGCGGCGGATCTGCGCGGCACCCTGCCAGTCGATTTCCAGGATCAGGTCCTGGCCCGCGGCGAGCGATTCCTCGACCTGCCGGCGGGAGGTGCCATAGGCGTTGTCGAAGACCCGGGCGTGCTCGAGGAAATCCCCGGCGGCCACCATGCGCTCGAACTCGTCGCGGCTCACGAAGAAGTAGTCTCGCCCGTGCAGTTCCGCAGGCCGCTTCTGTCGCGTGGTGTATGAAATCGAGAAGCGCAGGCCGGGCTCGCGTTCCATCAGCGCGCGAACCAGCGATGTCTTGCCGGCCCCGGACGGCGCGGCAACGACGAACAGCCGCCCGCGGCGGCGGGTGGTATCAGCCAATGGTCAGCACCCCGGGTCCGGCGAGAAAGGAATTATCCACCAAAGACCTGCGGGCGGGGGTCCCGGCGCGCGGTCCGGCGTCGCCCCGGACCGTGCCGGAGGCTCGGCCGGTCGAGGCGAGCCCTCAGTCCGACCGGCGCCGTGCCAGCCAGAGTCCGGCGAGCCCCAGGCCCACCAGCATGAACGTCGCAGGCTCGGGAACGTACGTCCGGAACCCGGTCACCAGGCCCTGGTCGTCGAACCCGATGCCGAAGTCGTGCCAGCGGCTGAACGGCATTGCTGTCCCGCCTATGACGCTTGCGGGGCTCAAGGCCGCGAAGAACGGGCCGGCATGGCCGAGCGGGACGCCTGTGAAACGAATGTCGAGCAGCAGGTTGCCCTGCGCCGGATCGTACAGAAAGGGGCTTCCGCCGATGACCAGTTCGGGTCCGGTCAACGAGAAGCCGCCGGACAGCGCCGCGAAAAACCGGGTACTGGCACCGAGGTTGTCGTCGAAGGGCCTGAAACTGATCTCGTTGACACCCCGGTCGGTCACCGACAGGAAGATCTCGAGGGTTCCCGGCAGGATCGGCGCGTCGGCATTGCTGCTCGCGTAGAAAACCAGTTCCTGGATGTTGAAGGTTCCGGAGAATGCGCTGGACGCAAAGACCTGCTGGTAACGCGTGCTTGGATACCCGTAGTAACCGGGCAGGGTGCTGAACGGGAAGCCGTTTTCCCCCTGCCCGTAGAGCCCGGGATCACCCACCACCACCTCGTGCGTGAGCGCATCGGCCGGCGCCGCGGCGAGGCAGAGCAGCGCCGCCAGTGGCAGCCGTCGCGATCTGTTCTTCATGACATTCCTTTCCTGGCGTGCCGGGACCGGACGACTGACGCCGATCACGCGAGTCCGAGGCCGGGGCTCGCCAAGCCTATGTGCCCGGTACCTGCTGTTGCGTGAAGCACGTCCCATTCCTGGCCCTGTCGGCGGAAAACGGGCTTCAGATTTCCAGCCTCTGTCCTGCCGACCCATCGAACCGACGGTCCCGCTCTGAGGCGGGTTTAAAGCTCGTGCTGAGCCGTTGACACTCGTGCGCAGGGACGACTTCGGGCAGGTCGATGCGCGCGCCGCGTTCTTAGCCCTGCCTGAGCCACGAACGAACTCGTCACTCGACGTTCTGCACCTGCTCGCGCATCTGCTCGATGAGCACCTTCATGTCCACGGCTGCGCGGGTCGTCTCGGCGTCCTGGGACTTGGACGACAGGGTGTTGGCCTCGCGGTTGAACTCCTGCATCAGGAAGTCGAGCCGCCGACCGGCGGGCTCCTGCGATTCCAGCACCTGCAGCGTCTCTGTAATGTGGCTGCCGAGGCGGTCGAGTTCCTCATCGACGTCCATCTTGTAGGCGAGCAGGACGATCTCCTGTTCGAGTCGCTCGGGATCCACCGTCGTGCCGAGCTGCGCAACGCGCTCGGCGACCCGGGCCCGGATCCTGGATGCGACCTCCGGCAGTCGCGCCCGCAGCGAGACGACCTGTTCGCGCAGCGCGTCGCATCGTTGCGCGAGCATCTCGCGGATGCGGGCGCCTTCGCGCGCACGGGCGTCGTTGAGGTCCGAGACCGTCTCCTGCAGCAGTTCCATCGCGGCGGCCGCGACGGGCGTGATGTCGCGCTCTGCCTCGCGGATCGCCCCGGGCCATCGCAGAAGGTCGAGGGGATTCGCCGTGGCCGTGACAGTGCCGGCCAGTGCCTGGAGCTCGGTCACGCGCGCGAGCAGTTGCTCGATCACCGGCAGGTTCAGCTCGATGGCGGTGGCCGTGGCGGGACCGCCGCGCAGGTAGACGCCGGCGTCGACCTTGCCGCGCCTCAGTGTCCCGGAGAGCACCTGCCGGGCATCGCCTTCGAGGCCGCGGAGGTCTTCCGGCAGCCGCAGCGACAGCTCGAGGTAGCGGTGATTGACCGAGCGCAGCTCGCAGGTGAGCGTACCCCAGGGACCCTGGCGCTCCCGTCGCGCGAAGCCGGTCATGCTGCGGATCATGTGTGTTCGCCGCGAGGCAGCGTCCTGAAATCGAGGGGACCCGACAGACGCGCCACTTACGCGGCGATTGCGCGGGTGTTATAAATCCGGCCTGAGTTTACATGAGAACAGGCGTGCCGGAGCGACCCTTGCAGATCGAGCACGCGGACCTGAGCCTCCTCGGCAGTCGCGAAGAAAACCAGGATCGCGTCGCCATCGCCGTCGACGAGGATGCCGCCTTCATTGCCGTCGTCGACGGCATGGGTGGGCATGCCGACGGCGCACGCGCTGCGGAGGTTGCGATCCGCACCATGGTGTCGGAGTTCTGGGAGGCGAGCCGCCCCCTCTTCGATCCGGACGGATTCCTGCATCTGACGATCGGGCGCGCGCACGAGGCGGTCGTCGCGATCGGCACCGAGCTGCCACCGGAGATCCGACCGCGCGCCACCTGCGCCGTCTGCATCATCCAGGGCTCGAGCGCCTACTGGGCGCACGTCGGCGACAGCCGCGTGTACCTGCTGCGCGATGGACGCGTCGTGGAGCGCACGCGGGACCACAGCCACGTGGAGTTGCTGCTGCGCGCGGGGCGCATCACGGAGCGGCAGGCGCACGACCATCCGATGCGGAACTACGTCGAGTGCTGCATCGGTGGTGATCCGGCGATTCCGGAAATGTCCCTGGGTGGTCGCCGCAACCTGCGCGCCGGTGACGTGCTGCTCCTGTGTTCGGACGGGCTGTGGTCCGGCGTGACGGACGCGCAGATCGCCGCACTCGGGCAGAACCCGGCGCGTGGCCTGCGCTACGATCTGGCCGGCCTGGGCGAGCGCGCCGTGCAGACGACCGCCCCCTTTGCCGACAACACCACGGCCGCCGCGGTCCGCTGGCTCGGACCCTGAGCGCCCCGACGAGGAGATTCCACATTGAGACCTAGCGGTCGCGCACCGGACGAGATGCGCCCCATCCGCATCACTCGCGGATTCACCCGCCACGCGGAGGGGTCCGTGCTGGTGGAGTTCGGCGAGACGCGCGTGCTGGTGACCGCCAGTGTCGAGGACGGCGTGCCGTCGTTCCTGCGCGGCAAGGGCGAGGGCTGGGTCACCGCGGAGTACGGGATGCTGCCGCGCGCGACCCACACGCGGTCCGCCCGCGAGGCGGCCCGTGGCAAGCAGAGCGGGCGCACGCTCGAGATCCAGCGCCTGATCGGTCGCTCGCTGCGCGCAGTGGTCGACCTGCGCGCGCTGGGGGAGCGTACGGTCACGCTGGATTGCGACGTGCTGCAGGCGGATGGTGGCACGCGCACCGCGTCGATCACAGGCGCCTACGTCGCGCTTGCGGACGCGATGGACGCGCTCTGCCGGCGCCGTGCCATTGCCGCGAGCCCGCTGCACGGGCAGGTGGCCGCCGTCTCCGTCGGCATCGTCGACGGCGCGCCCGTCGTCGACCTCGATTACGTCGAGGATTCCTCGGCCGAGACGGACATGAACGTCGTCATGAACAACGGCGGCGGTTTCATCGAGATCCAGGGCACCGCGGAGGGTCACGCCTTCCGGCGCCACGAACTCGACGAACTGCTGAACCTGGCCGCATCGTCGTGCCAGCGCCTGTTCGCGGCGCAGTCCGAGGCACTGCAGTCCTCCCTGCCATCCGAGCCAATGCGCACGCGCAGATGAACACGGCGGAGCGCCTGCTGCCCGCGCGGCTCGTGCTCGCGACCGGGAACGCCGGCAAGTTGCGGGAGATGCGCGCCATCCTGGCGCCCTGGAACGTGGACGTGCGCCCTCAGTCGGAGTTCACGCCGGAGGCCGCGGAGGAAAGCGGCTTCAGCTTCGTCGAGAACGCCATCCTGAAGGCACGGTTTGCAGCCGAGGCATCGGGCCTGCCGGCGATCGCGGACGACTCGGGACTCGAGGTGGACGCGCTGCACGGTGCGCCCGGGATCTATTCGGCGCGTTACGCGGGAACGCCTGCGGACGATGCTGCAAACAATCTCCGTCTGCTGGGCGAGCTCGTGGACGTGCGCGACGAGGAACGCAGCGCGCGATATCGTTGCGCGATGGTGTACCTGCGCTGGCCCCTCGATCCGGCGCCGGTCGTCTGCCAGGCCAGCTGGGAAGGACGCATCGCGCGCGTGCCTCGCGGAACCGGTGGCTTCGGCTATGACCCGCTGTTCCTGGTGGGCGACGGGCGGCTCACGGCGGCCGAACTCGATCCCGGACACAAGAATCTCGAAAGCCATCGGGGCCAGGCGCTGCGGGCGCTGGTGGCGGCACTCGTCGGCGTGGACGCGGATTCGTGAGCCCCGAGCCGCTGCCGCTGGCCTTGTACGTGCACATGCCGTGGTGCGTGCGAAAGTGTCCGTACTGCGACTTCAACTCGCATGCCCGTCCCGCCGCCGGTATCCCGGAGCACGCGTATGTCGCGGCGCTGCTCGACGACCTCGAATTCGCCGCCCGGGATTGCGCCGGACGCGCGCTGGTCTCGATCTTCTTCGGCGGAGGGACGCCGAGCCTCTTCTCGGCCGGGTCGATCGAATCGATCCTGCGGCGCGCGACGACGTTGTTCGATCCTGCGGAAGAATTCGAGGTGACCCTGGAGGCCAATCCGGGGACCGTCGAGCGCGGCCGGTTCGCGGAGTACCGCGATGCAGGTGTCAACCGGGTTTCGCTCGGCGCGCAGAGCTTCGACGCCGGCCAGCTCGCGGCGCTCGGGCGCATCCATTCCCGCGACGAAACGATTAAAGCCGCCTCGGAGCTGCACGCCGCCGGCCTGCACAACTTCAACCTCGACCTGATGTACGGGCTGCCGCGTCAGACGATCGCCGAGGCGCTCGCCGACGTCGACCTGGCGCTGAAGCTCGAACCCGCGCATGTCTCCCACTACCAGTTGACGCTGGAGCCGGGCACCGCCTTCGAACGCCGCCCCCCGACGCTGCCCGACGATGAAACGAGCTTCGGGATGCAGGTGGCCTGCCAGTCGCGGCTCGCAGAGGCCGGGTTCCGGCAGTACGAAGTGTCGGCATACGCCCGCCAGGGCCGCACCTGCCGTCACAACCTGAACTATTGGAGTTTCGGCGACTACTTGGGCATCGGCGCCGGCGCGCACGGCAAGTGGTCCGATCCAGGTTCCGGCCTGGTGCGGCGAGCGGCCCGCGTGAAGCAACCCGGCCGCTATCTCGCTGCGCGCTCGCCGGACGATCGTATCGCCGAGATCAGGACCCTCTCCCCGCAGGATCTCTCGTTCGAGTTCTGCCTCAATGCCCTGCGCCTCGTGGAGGGATTCGACACGGCGTTGTTTGAGGCGCGTACCGGGTTGTCGTTGACCGCGATTGAGCCGGAGCTGGCCGAGGCGATCTCGAGGGGACTCCTGCTGCACGGGCCGGGTGACCGCTGGCAACCGACGCCGCTGGGGCGTCAATTCCTGAATGACCTGCAGGCTCATTTTCCTGGCGCCCGTACGCACGGAGGGACGGGATCTGGCCAGGCCAGGCCTTGCTTTGCCGGCCCGGATCGGCTAGGAGGCAGGACAGTTATGCACATGCCGGATCGGGCTGCCTAGATACCGCGGGTTACAGTCCGTAGTCGAAGTGACATATTAGGCAGCGCATTTATGTCATTGTTTTTAATAACAAAAATAGCATGATCATTTTTTGACCAAAGCGAAAAACCCTGACTGCCGCTCGCAACAGGTCGAACAGGCAAGTGTTCCGTCCACAGATTTATCCACAGGTTTTGTGGATAACAGGCGACTGGCGGCGACCCTGCGGGCAGCCCGCCTTGTCAGGCGGATCCCGCCCCCCTATACTTCGCGCCCTTTTTCCTGTCTGCCCCGAGGACCGCGGCGATGAAGAGCGGAATCCATCCTGACTACAAGACGATCACCGTGACGTGCAGCTGCGGCAACACGTTCGAGACGCGCTCGACGCTCGGGGAGGACCTGCCGATCGAAGTCTGCTCGAACTGCCATCCGTTCTACACGGGCAAGCAGAAGATCGTCGATACCGGCGGCCGGGTCGACCGCTTCCGCAAGAAGTACGCGCGCGGCTGAGCCTTTTCGGCATCGCTTCTGATCGCGACGGGGCGCCTCTGGCGCCCCGTTTCGTTTTCGGGCTCGACTCGCGGCGCCTGGGCGAGTTGCGGGCTGCGCCCGCAGACCCGCACGGCGCAAGCCACCGCGGGCAGTGCGCCCTGGGCGCCCAAGGGAACTTTCGGCCTGCGCGGCCGGCCTCTAGACTGCAGGCAGTCCACGGAGGTCTTGTCGATGACGATTCGTTCCCTGCTGCTCGCCGCCGCCCTCACGTCGGGCCTGCTGCTTGGCGGGTGCGCCACGAACCCGGTCACCGGCCGCAGCGACGTCGTGACCATGTCCGCGGCCCAGGAGGTCGAGATCGGCCGCAGGATGCACCCGCAGATCCTGCAGGAGTACGGACGGTACGCCGACGAGGCAGTGCAGACGTACGTCAGCGAGATCGGGCAGCGCATCGCTGCAAAGAGTCATCGTCCGGACCTGCAGTACACGTTTACCGTCCTGGACAGCGAGGAGGTCAACGCATTCGCGCTGCCGGGCGGCTACGTCTACATCACGCGCGGGATCATGGCCTACCTGAACTCGGAGGCGGAGCTCGCCGCCGTCCTCGGGCACGAGGTCGGGCACGTCACGGCACGGCACGCCGTGCGCCAGCAGACGGGCGCGACCGCGGCCGGCGTCGGCGCGACCCTGGTTGCGATCCTGACAGGCAGCGGCGATCTCGCGAACCTGGCCAACCTGGCGGGTACGGCCCTCGTGCGGGGCTATGGCCGGGACATGGAACTCGAGGCCGATGCCATTGGTGCCGAGTACCTCGACCGGCTCGGGTTCGACCCGGAGGCGATGATCGACGTCGTGCGACTGCTCAAGAACCAGGAGACGCTGGAAGTGCAGATCGCCCGGCAGGAGGGGCGGGAACCGCGCGTCTATCACGGCGTCTTCTCGACCCACCCCGACAACGACACGCGTCTCAAGGAGGTCGTCGCCTCGGCCAGCCGGGCCGGCACGACCGAAGCACGTCCCGACGGTCGGGACGCCTACCTGAAGCGTATCGAGGGCCTGCCGCTGGGCCCCAGCCGCGAGCAGGGGGTCGTCCGGGGCAGCCGCTTCTATCACGGTACGCTCGGCGTGACCCTCGCATTCCCGTCGGGCTGGGTCGTGCAGAACCAGCCGTCCAAGGTCGTCGCCACGACGCCGGCGAAGGACGCCCTGCTGCAGGTGACGGCCGCCGCCCCGCCCCCGAACGTGCAGCCCCGCGAGCTGCTGTCCCGCAGCCTGGCCGGCGTGTCGCTGATCGATGGCACGGCGATCGAGGTGAACGGCCTCAGTGGCTACACGGCGATTGCGCGCGAGGTTGCGCTGCCCTGGGGCAACCGGGGCCCCGCGCGCTATGCCGTCGTCTACTACAACGGCCTCGCCTACCTGTTCACCGGCGCCACCCGTCTCAACTCTGCCATGAGTGCGACGGACCCGATTTTCCTGTCGAGTATCAAGACCTTCCGTCGTCTTAGGGACAACGAGTTCGACCTCGCGGAGCCGCGCCGGATCCACGTCTTCAAGGCTACGCCCCAGACCCGCATCGCCACGCTGGCCAGCCAGGTGCCGATCGAGAAATACCCGGCCGAGCGCCTCCGGCTCCTGAACGACCTCTATCCAGACAAGGAGCCGGTGGCCGGTCAGTGGCTAAAGACAGTGCAGTAGTCCACAACTTGATCGGGTCGCCGGGTCGTGCAAACCTGCGTGACTGCCCCCGGGACGGAGGCGGGCGAGTCACCACAGGTAAAGCACGATGAGCGCAAAGAAATACGAACTGGTCAGCCTGGACAGCGGCAAGAAATCCACCCTGGAGGCGCATGCCGGAACCCTCGGGCCCGAGTGCCTGGGCATCGGCAACCTGTTGAAGGAACAGGGCCTTTTCACCTTCGATCCAGGCTTCATGGCAACCGCGGCCTGCGAAAGCAAGATCACCTATATCGACGGTGATGCCGGGATCCTGCTGTACCGGGGTTACCCGATCGAACAGATCGCGACCAAGTCGAGCTTCCTCGAGGTGGCCTACCTGCTGATCAACGGCGAACTGCCGACGACCGGGCAGATCGAGCAGTTCGACAGCTCAATCCGTTTCCACACGATGATCAACGAGAGCCTGCTCCGGTTCTTCAACGGCTTCCACTACAACGCGCACCCCATGGCCATGGTGTCCGCGGTCGTCTCGTCCATGGCGGCCTTCTACCACGACTCCATGGACAACAATAACCCGCGGCACCGCGAGATCTTCGCGCACCGCATCCTGGCCAAGGTGCCAACCATTTCCGCGGCGGCCTACAAGCACATGCTCGGCCAGCCGTTCATCTATCCGCGCAACGACATGGACTACTGCGCGAACATGCTGCGCATGTTCTTCGCGGTTCCCGCCGAGGACTACGAGGTGGATCCGGTGACGGCGCAGGCCCTCGACCTGCTGCTGATCCTCCATGCCGATCACGAGCAGAACGCCAGCACCTCCACCGTTCGTCTCGCCGGCAGCACCGGCACCAACCCGTATGCCGCGATCTCGGCCGGGGTTTCGGCACTCTGGGGCCCGGCGCACGGCGGCGCGAACGAAGCCGTGCTCCGCATGCTCGAGGACATCGGCACGGTCGACAACATCCCGAAGTTCCTCGATCGCGTGAAGGACAAGGACGGTGGCAAGCGACTGATGGGATTCGGCCACCGCGTCTACAAGAACTTCGATCCGCGCGCGAAGATCATCCGCGAGATGTGCCACAAGGTGCTCGCACGCCTGGGGCAGAACGACAATCCGCTCTTCGAGCTGGCGCTGCGCCTGGAGGAGATCGCGCTCAAGGACGAGTACTTCATCGCCCGCAAGCTCTATCCCAACGTGGACTTCTACTCGGGCGTCATCTACAGCGCGCTCGGGATTCCGCGCTCGATGTTCACCGTGATGTTCGCCATCGCGCGCACGGCCGGCTGGGTGGCGCACTGGCAGGAGATGGTGGCCGACCCGGCGATGAAGATCGGCCGTCCACGCCAGCTCTATACGGGACCGACGCAGCGCGACTACGTCGAGATCGACAAGCGCACCTGAGATCGACAGCCGGCGGACTCGCAGACAGGGCGGCTAGTAGAGCAGCGCCTCGACCTCGGCCGTGCTGGCGCGGCGCATCGGCTTCCCGTCCACCGGGCTCGACGGGGCCTGGCGGATGCCGTCGAGCGGGAAGACGACCGCGTCCACGGTCTGCCGCCCCGCGACGAAACGCAGCGCCGGGTAGCTCACGGACCGATCCCGCTCGTAGCGCAGGCGTCGCTCGAGGACTTCGTGAGGCACGCCGCGTTCCTCGAGTCTCAGGGAGACCGTCTCCGGGCTGTCGGAGAACAGGTGCAGGTTGATCTCCGAATGCGGCGATGCCGTGCCGGCGAGCACCGGGCCGACCAGGCGTGGCTGGAAGTCCGCCATGAGCCGCATCGCCTCGAGGGCCGAGCGGCGCAGCAGCGCCAGCTCGGCTTCGTGGCGGTCGGCGGCGAACAGTCGCTGGTGCGCGACCAGCGCCGCCTCGATCTCGGTATTGCGGGGCAGGATCGAGGCGTCGGTGACGCCCAGGCGCTCCGCCGCCTTGCGCTTCGCCAGCAGGAAATCGTCCACGCCCTGTTCGCGCATGATGCGCGCCGCCTCTTCGGCGACGGCCTGGCGCAGCAGGTCTGCCCTCGGGTTCGGTCTTCGGTTCATGCGCCCTCTCTCCGCGGGTCAGAACAGCGGGTCCTCACCGGCCGGCGGGTCCACGATCCCGGTGCCCGGTTCCCCGTCGCCGGCATAGCCCGCTGCGTCCGGAACGTGTCCTTCGAGGAATGACTCGAAGATCGCTCCACTCGCTCCCGCGCGCGCGGGCCGCCCGCTCTCGCGGTCGACCCACATGCGCACGACCCCGGCGGGCTCGGGCAGGCGGTGCTCCGGCCGGTCTCGCAATGCTTCCTCCATGAAGTACACCCACATGGGCAGCGCAGTCCGGCCGCCCTCCTCGTGATCACCCAGCGACCGCTCCTGGTCGAAACCGATCCAGGTCGCCGCCGCGAGATCGGCGTTGAATCCCACGAACCAGGCATCCCGCCGGTCGCTGGTCGTGCCGGTCTTGCCGGCAATATCCTGCCGTCCCAGCGACTTGGCGCGCTGCCCCGTGCCGCGCTGGATCACGTCGGTCATGATGTCCGTCATCAGGTACGCGTTCGCCGGGGTGATCGCCTGGGGCGCCGCGGTCTCCGCGTCGCAATCGAGGCAGGCGACCGGCGGTGCGGCCTCGAACAACATCTGGTCGGCGTCGTCCACGACACGCTCGATGAGGTAGGGCGTCACGCGGAAACCACCGTTGGCGAACACGGCCATGCCGCCCGCCATGTCGAGCGGCGTCACCTGGCCCGTGCCGAGTGCCATGGTCAGGTTGGGCGGGATTGCCTCCGGGCCAAACCCGAAGGCCGCGATGTGTCGCGACGCCGGGCCGATGCCCGTCGCCTGCAGCAGTCGGATCGACACGAGGTTGCGCGAGCGGACCAGTGCCTCACGCAGCGGTGTCGGCCCGTAGAAACGCTTGGTGATGTTCTGCGGCCGCCACTCCTCGGTGCCGGTGCCTCCCTCGATGACGATGGGCGCGTCGTTCACCAGGCTCGCGGGCGTGAAGCCCTGCTCCAGTGCCGCCGAGTAGACGAATGGCTTGAAGGCCGAGCCCGGCTGGCGTCGTGCCTGTACCGCGCGGTTGTACTTGCTCACGCCGTAATCGAAGCCCCCTACGATGGCGACGATCGCTCCGTTGTGAGGCTCGAGGGCCACGAGCGCACCCGCCACGGCCGGCAGCTGTGCGAGTCGATGACCGCCCTCCTCGAGGGGTTCGAGGTAGACGAGCTGGCCCTGGAGCGAGGACGTCGCCCGCGTTCTTCGGTGCCGGCCCGAGCGTGTCGTCGGGCAATGCCGCGCGCGCCCAGGCGAGGTCGTCCCAGCGCAGTTCGATCGAGACTCCGTCGCGCTTTCGCACCAGCGCAGCGCGCTCCGCGACCGACTCGACGAGACCGACGACGAGGTTGCCGCGGTCCGGGTGGCGCCGGAATGCCGCGGCAAGCCCGGCGGCGTCGCGCAGCACGGCCGCATCGAGTTGCTCCAGCGGACCGCGGTAGCCGTGGCGGCGCTCGTACTCGAGCATCGTGCGCCGGGCGGCGGACATCGCTGCGGCCTGCAGGCGACTGTCCACCGTCGTGGTGACACGGAACCCGCTGGTCAACGCGGCCTCGCCGTACTTCTCCATCATCTCGAGCCGGGCCATCTCGGCGACGTAGGGTGCATCGAGTTCCACCACCGGGCCGTGGATTCGTGCGGCGATGGGGGCGGCTGCAGCGTCGGCACGCTGCGCCGCATCGATCTTGCCGGTCTCGAACATGCGGCGCAGCACATAGGCCCGGCGCCCGCGCGCCCGATCGACGTTCGTCACCGGGTTGTCGAGGGACGGTGAGCGCGGCAGCCCGGCGATCAGCGCCGCCTCGGCGAGCGTCAGGTCGGTCGGGCGCTTGTCGAAATAGACCTGCGACGCCGCACCCACGCCGTACGCGCGCTGGCCGAGGAAGATCCGGTTGAGGTAGAGGGTCAGGATCTCCTGCTTGCTGAATTCCCGCTCGAGCCTGAGCGCGAGGAAGACTTCCTTGAGCTTGCGGCGCAGCGTTCGCTCCGAGGTGAGTACGGTATTGCGGGCGAGCTGCATCGTGATCGTGCCGCCGCCCTCGCGTACCCCGCCGGCCGAGACGTTGCTCGCCGCCGCGCGCACCAGCCCCTGCCAGTCCACGCCGGGATGCTCGAAGAACCGGTCGTCCTCGGCGGCGAGCACGGCGTCCACCAGCACGGGCGGAATCTCCTCCCAGTGGACCGGAATGCGGCGCTGTTCCCCGATCTGTGCGATCAGCTTGCCGTCGCGCGAGTACACGGACAGCGGCAGCTGCACGGGCACGTTGCGCAGCTCCGCGGCGTCGGGGATCTCCGGTTCGAGAAACTGGTATGCGCCGGCGAAGCCCAGTATCACCGCGCCGGCGAGCGCGAGGACGATCGTGAGCGTCGTCACGAGCGCTCTTGCCGTGAATTTTCTCATGCTCAAATCTGAGACCCAGTCCTTGCCGCACCTGCGGGCCTTGTGCATAGTAGCTCGCGATTCAAGGGCAAACTCACCGAAAGGTGAGGACGCAAAGCCACCGGTCCCGGGCTGCATGTCCGGGACAGCGGGGTTGCCGGTCCGGAGGAGGAGGCTCCGTTCGAGCTCCAGACGCTGATCCGTCCGGGATCGTGACGTTCAGCCTCTTCCGGGCCTCGACCCACCAGTGGCCAGCGCGTCGCTCTTGTGAACGTGTCCTGGAATTCCTGCTTCGATTGGGGGGGCGTGTGCCCGGAATGATCCAAACTGCTAGGTCACTCACAATTCTATTTGCGGGAACCCTGATATATAGTGCGCCGGGGGCATGGAATCCACTCCACGATCGCTGCGCAACTTATTGAACTAGAAGGACTCACCCGTGTTGTTCCAGCGCAGGTCACGACCGCTCATCGGACTCGACATCACGACGTCCTCCATAAAGCTCATCGAGCTTTCACGGAGCGGCGACGGATATCGGGTCGAGTCTTATGCGGCCGAGCCGTCGCCGCCCAACGCGATCAACGAGAAGGCGATCGTCGACGCGCAGGCCGTCGGTGAAGCGGTGCGCCGCGCGGTGAAGCGATCCGGCGCGCGCAGCAAGGAATGCGCCGTCGCGATCAGCGGCGACGCGGCCATCACCAAGGTCATCCAGATGCCGCGCAACCTGCGCGAAGCCGAGCTCGAGTCGCAGGTCGAGATGCAGGCAGACCAGTACATCCCCTTCCCGATGGAAGAGGTGAGTTTCGACTTCGAGGTGATCGGCCCGTCCGAGAAGGATCCGGAGTCGCTCGACGTGCTGCTCGTCGCGACGCGCTCCGAGAACGTCGAGCAGCGCCAGGCCTCGGTGCAGGCCGCCGGGCTGGCGGCGCGCATCGTGGACGTCGAGGCGTTCGCGCTCGAGAATGCCTGCCGCCTGCTCACCCACCAGATGCCCGACGGCGGCATGGACCGCAACATCGCCGTCATCGACTTCGGCGCGAGCAGCACCACGTTCTCGGTGCTGCGCGACCTGAAGGTCACCTATACGCGCGACTTCGCCTTCGGCGGCCAGCAGCTGACCGAGGAGATCATGCGCACCTACGGCCTCACGATGGAGGAGGCCGGCCGCGCCAAGAAGGAAGGCGGTCTGCCGGCCAACTACCAGGCCGAGGTCCTCGATCCGTTCATCGACGACATGTGCCAGCAGGTGAGCCGATCCCTGCAGTTCTACCTGGCCTCCGGCAGCGGTCGCGAGCAGCCGGAGCAGATCCTGATCTGCGGCGGATGCGCGAACATCCCGGGGGTGGCCGACGTCATCGCGAGCCGGGTCGGCATCCCGGCGGAGCGTGGCGACCCGCTGGGCCAGATGAAGATCTCGACCCGGGCGCTCGCCCAGGGAGTGAAGAAGGACGCGACCGCGCTGCTCACGGCCTGCGGTCTGGCGCTGAGGAGCTTCGACTGACATGCCCAGAATCAACCTGCTGCCGTGGCGTGACTCGGAGCGCAAGCGCAAGCGCCAGGAGTTCATCCTGTCGATCGGCGCGGCCCTCGCGACGGCCGCGCTCGTGACGCTGCTCGGCCGCTGGCAGATGACCTCCGCGATCGAGCACCAGAACGACCGCAACCAGATCCTGACCGACGAGATCGCCGAGCTCGACAAGCAGATCCAGGAGATCCTCGGTCTCGAGAACCAGAAGCGGCGGCTGCTGGCGCGCATGGAGATCATCGAGACGTTGCAGCGCAGCCGGCCGGAGATCGTTCACGTCTTCGACGAACTGGTGCGCATCCTGCCCGAGGGCGTCTACCTGACGTACCTGAAGCAGAGCGGTACGCGCTTCGAGATGAGGGGCGTCGCCCAGTCGAGCACGCGCGTTTCGGCGTTCATGCGCAACATCGACGGCTCCGAGTGGCTCGCGGATCCCGCCCTGCAGATCGTGCAGCGCACCGGACAGGGTGCCGGCAGCGCGGATTTCACCCTGTTCGCGAACCAGCGTAGCCGGGTGTCGCCGGAGGATGCGGCGGCCGGCGAGACGGTGGCGGCCAAATGAACAAGTTCAAGGAACTGTTTGACCAGCTGCGGAACCTCGATCCGAACGATCCGGGCCGCTGGCCGTTGGGCGTACGGGTAGGAACCATCGTGCTGCTGTTCGTCATCGCGGCGTCGGCGGGCTACTGGTATTTTGTCTGGAAGGCGAAGCGCCCGGAACTGCTCGAGGCCCGTGCCAAGGAAACCGAGCTCTGGGGAACCCTGGAAGCCAAGGCGCGCAAGGCTGCGAACCTGCAGGCCTACAAGGACCAGCTCGCCGAGATGGAAAAATCCTTCGGCGCCATGCTGCGCCAGCTGCCGAACAAGACCGAGGTCCCGAACCTGCTGGTCGACATCTCCCAGACGGGGCTCGCGGCCGGGCTCGAGGAAAAGCTCTTCCAGCCGCAGGGCGAGAACCGCAAGGACTTCTACGCGGAACTGCCGATCAGCATCCGTCTCACCGGCAATTACCACGAGATGGGGAATTTCGCGGGCGGTATCGCCGCGCTGCCCCGCATCGTCACGCTGCACGACATCGAGATCACCCCAGCCGGCCGCGACGCGCGCGGCGGGGGCGTGCCGGGCGAGCTGACGCTCAACGTGACGGCGAAGACCTATCGCTACCTCGAAGAAGACGAGCAGACCACCGGTGGCCAGGGCGCGAAGCCTGGCGGCGGCGGCTGACGCGGCAATGGCGGAGGCCCCGTTGTACATGAGCACAACCAAGCGCATCGCACTGGCCGTGGCGGCACTCGCCGTACTCGGTGGCTGCGCCGACGACAGGGACGAGCTTCGCGCGCGAGTCGCGGAGATCAAGGCCCAGCCCGGTGGACGCATCGAGCCCTTGCCCGAGGTGAAACCCTACGAAACGTTTGCGTACGCGGCGGCGGCCGAGCGCTCGCCGTTCGAGCCGGGCATGCCGGCGTCGGTGAATGCCCCGAACGCGCTGCGTCCGGACGTCAACCGGCCGCGAGAGTTCCTCGAGCAGTTCTCGCTCGACACGCTGCGGATGGTCGGCACGCTCCGCCTGGGCGGACGCGCGTACGGACTGGTACAGACGAAGGACGGGCTGGTCCACCGGGTGCTGCCCGGTAACCATCTCGGCCAGAGCGACGGCCGGATCACGGCCATCGAGGAAGGCAAGATCTCGCTCACCGAGATCGTCCCCGACGGCATGGGCGGCTTCATCGAACGCCCCGCCGCACTCGCGCTGAGCGAATGATCTCCAAGGAGACCCGAGCATGACCGCTGCATCGTTGCACACGATCAATCGCCGCGAAGGCCCGTCCGGGGCGACCCGCAGGCGCAGCCGCGCCACGCTGGCCGCGCTGGCAGGGTTTGCCGCGTTCGCCGCGCAGGTCGCGCTCGCGCAGGGTCGGTACCCGACTCGAGAAGGTCGAGCTGCAACCGCAGCCCGGCGAGCAGCTCGAGGTCCGACTCGTCCTCGACGGACCGGCGCCGCAGCCGGTGACGTTTACCATCGACAACCCGGCGCGGCTGGCCGTGGACCTGCCCGGCACGACGCTGGCGCTCGATTCGCGCCGCATCGACGTCAAGGCGGGCGGCGTGGACACCATCGTCGCCGCCGAAGCCTCGGGGCGGACGCGACTGGTGTTCAATCTCGACCAGATGCAGCCCTATCAGACACGCGTGGCGGGCAATACGGTGATCGTGACGCTCGGCAGCGGTGCCAGCGCCATGGTGGCCGCCACGGCCGCGTCCGCGGCGGCATCCACGGGCGCCGCGGCGGGCTTGGCCTCGATCGAGAAGGTCGATTTCCGCCGGGGCGCGGATGGCGCGGGCCGCATCCTCGTGCGCACGAGCGATGCGAGCGTGCAGGCCAGCCTCAAGCAGGAGGGCGGCCGGATCGTCGTGGATTTCCCGCGCACTTCGGTGGCCGAAGATCAGGCACGCCGCTACGACGTGGTCGACTTCGCCACCCCGGTGAGTTCCTTCGACGTGGCACGCACTGCATCGGGCGCGCGCATCGTCGTCGCGGCGGCCGGTGACTTCGATCAACTCGCCTACCAGACCGACCGTGACTACGTGCTCGAGGTGCGGCCGCGGCCCAAGGCGGCCGTGGTCGACCCGACCAAGAAGGAATACAAGGGCGAGCGCCTGACGCTCAACTTCCAGGACATCGAGACGCGCGCGGTGCTGCAGCTGCTGGCCGAGACCAGCGGCCAGAACATCGTCGTCAGCGACACGGTGCAGGGCAACGTCACGCTGCGCCTGCAGAACGTGCCGTGGGACCAGGCGCTCGACATCGTGCTGCGCACCAAGGGCCTCGACAAGCGACAGGAGGGCAACGTCATCTACGTGGCCCCCGCGGAAGAGCTCTCGGCCCGCGAGAAGCAGCTGCTGGAGTCGCAGAAGTCCCTGACCGAACTCTCGCCGGTGCGCACCGAGTACCTGCAGGTCAACTACGCCAAGGCGTCGGACATCGCGGGCCTCATCAAGTCCCAGGGCAAGGGTTCGCTGCTCTCCGAGCGCGGCAGCGTCGCGATCGACGAGCGTACCAACACCCTGCTGCTGCAGGACACGGCCGACCGGCTGGCCGACATCCGCCGCCTGGTGTCGACGCTCGACATCCCGGTCAAGCAGGTGCTCATCGAGGCGCGCATCGTGATCGTCAACGACGATTTCAGCCGCGAGCTGGGCGTGCGCTTCGGCGGCGCGTTCGTCGGCAACTACGGCAGCAGCGACGGCCTGATGTACATGGGATCGAGCGGTCTCAACTCCCCGGATGGCGACCGCGGACCGATCATCAACCCGACCAGCCCGGGCGGCGTCGGCATCGACGGCAGCCAGGTGGCCACGCCACCCGTCCCGGACCGCTACCTCGTCAACCTGCCGATCGCCAACCCGGCCGCCAAGCTGGCGCTGACGCTGCTCGATACCGACTACGTGGTCGACCTCGAGATCAGTGCCGCCCAGTCGGAAGGCCGCGGCGAGGTGGTCTCGGCTCCGCGGGTGATCACCGCCAACGGCAAGGAAGCCATCATCGAGCAGGGCACGGAAATCCCCTACCAGGAATCGGCCTCGAGCGGTGCCACGACCACGCAGTTCAAGAAGGCCGTGCTGTCGCTCAAGGTCACGCCGCAGATCACGCCGGACGATCGCATCATTCTCGACCTGACGGTCAGCAAGGACAGTGTCGGGCAGGTCCTGCCGAGCGCCACGGGCGGTTTCGTGCCGAGCATCGATACGCGCGAGATCACCACGCAGGTGCTGGTGAACGACGGCCAGACCGTGGTGCTGGGCGGCATCCTCGAGACCGAGCGCCGCGACACGGTCAACAAGGTGCCCTACCTCGGCGACATCCCGGGCCTCGGCGTGCTGTTCCGGAGCAAGTCCAGGACGGACAACAAGGACGAGTTGCTGATTTTCGTCACGCCGAAGATCCTGCGCGAAGGGGCCGACATCTACTGACGCCCCGCGCGACTGATGGGAGAATGAGCGGCCGCAGCGAACCTGCGGCCGCTTTTCTTTCCGGGCATGCTGAACGCCGCGAACATCTATCTGGTCGGACCCATGGGCTCGGGCAAGACCGCCGTCGGGCGGCAACTCGCCGAGCGGCTCGGCCTGCAGTTCGTGGACAGCGACGCCGAGATCGAGGCGCGCACGGGCGTCGACATCCCGTTTATTTTCGAGAAGGAAGGCGAACCGGGGTTCCGCGCCCGGGAGCGCGAGGTCCTCGAGCGGCTCACCGAGCGACATGGCGTGCTGGTGGCGACCGGCGGCGGCGCCGTGCTCGACCCGGGCACCCGCGCCCGGCTCCGCAGCCACGGTTGCGTCGTGTATCTTCGGACGTCCGTGAACCAGCAACTCGCCCGAACCCGGCGCAGCGGCCACCGTCCGCTCCTCAGGACCGCAGACCCCCGTGGGGCGCTACAGCGCCTGATGGACGAACGGGCGTCGCTGTACGAGGACGTGGCGGACCTCACAGTCGATACCGACGGTCGCAGGGTCAGGACGATGGTCGCCGAGATCGAGCGCCTCCTTGCGGCCGCCCGGGGCGCCTGATGGAGCGACTGCTCATCGACCTGGGCGCGCGCAGCTACCCGATCCTCATCGGGACTGGCCTGCTGGAAGATGCAGCCGTCCTGTCGAGCACGATCGACCGTTCGCGACGTGCTGGTGGTCACCAACGAGACCGTCGCTCCGCTCTACCTCGAGCGCCTCTGCCGCGGACTGGCGGGAAAGCGCGTGGCGTCTCTCACTCTTCCGGACGGCGAGCAGTTCAAGACGCTCGGCACCGTCGGGACGGTGTTCGACGCGCTTGTCGAGCACCGCATGAATCGCGATGCCTGCGTCGTGGCCCTCGGCGGCGGCGTCGTGGGCGACATGGCGGGTTTCGCGGCCGCCTGCTACCAGCGCGGCGTGGATTACCTGCAGGTGCCGACCACGCTGCTCGCACAGGTGGATTCGTCCGTGGGCGGCAAGACCGGCGTCAACCATCCGGGCGGGAAGAACCTGATCGGGGCGTTCCACCAGCCGCGTGCAGTGGTCACCGATATCGACACCCTGCATACACTGCCGCCGCGGGAACTGCGGGCCGGACTGGCCGAGGTGATCAAGATCGGCCTGGTCGCCGACGCGGACTTCCTCGCATGGATGGAGTCGAACCTCGAGGCGCTGCTGAGCCTCGAGCCAGCGGCCGTCGTGCACGCGGTTCGACGGTCCTGTGAACTCAAGGCCGGGATCGTCGCCGAGGACGAGCGTGAGCACGGTCGCCGCGCGCTGCTCAACCTGGGCCACACCTTCGGACATGCGATCGAGACCGCGACCGGCTATGGGGTGTGGCTGCATGGCGAGGCGGTGGGTACCGGCCTGCTGCTGGCCGCGGACCTGTCGCATCGCATCGGCTGGCTCGATGCCGGGGACGTGGAGCGTGTCCGGCGGCTGCTGTTCCGCGCCGGCCTGCCGACCGAGGCGCCCCGGATCGGTGCGGATCGGGCGCTCGAGCTGATGGGCATGGACAAGAAGGTGCTGGGCGGACGCCTGCGGCTCGTGCTCGCGCGACGACTCGGTGAGGGCGTCGTCACCGGGGACTATCCTGCGGATGCACTCGAGGCGACGCTGGCCGCGCACTTCGGTGCCACCGCGTGAACGACCGCGCTGCCGGGCTCGCCCCTTATGCGCAGCACGAGACCGCGTCGCGAGGCCGTCGCTTCGCGGAGCCGCCGCCGCGCCATCGAACCGAGTACCAGCGCGACCGCGACCGCATCGTGCACTCGACCGCGTTCCGCAGGCTGGTCTACAAGACACAGGTCTTCGTGAACCACGAGGGGGACCTGTATCGCACGCGGCTCACCCATTCGCTGGAGGTCGCGCAGATCGCGCGCAGCGTGGCGCGCGCGCTCGACTTGAACGAGCCGCTGGCGGAGGCGATCTGCCTGGCGCACGACCTCGGCCATACGCCGTTCGGGCATGCGGGACAGGACGCCCTCAACGAGTGCATGCGCGAGTTTGGCGGCTTCGAGCACAACCTCCAGTCGCTGCGCGTCGTGGATGAACTCGAGGAGCGCTATGCGGAGTTCCCGGGCCTCAACCTGAGCTTCGAGACCCGGGAGGGCATCCTGAAGCATTGCTCGGCCGCCAACGCGCGCCGGCTCGGCGACCTCGGCGCGAGGTTCCTCGAGCGGCAACAACCGTCGCTGGAGGCGCAGCTCGCGAACCTGGCCGACGCGATCGCCTACAACAACCACGACGTGGACGACGGCATCCGCGCCGGCCTCATCACCATCGAGGAGCTGCGCGAGGTCGCGATCTTCCGTCGCCAGTACGACCGCGTGACCGAGCGTTATCCGGACCTGCCGGCACGGCGCCTCGTCCACGAGGTCGTGCGCAGGATGATCGACTACCTCGTCAACGACCTGGTCGACGCCTCGACGGCCTCCATCGCGGCCGCGTCACCCGGCAGCGTCGACGACGTGCGCGCCCGGTCCGCGCCGTTGCTCACCTTCGGAGCCGAGGCCGAGGCGGAGCACCTCGAACTGAAGCGCTACCTGCGCCAGCACCTGTACCGTCACTACCGGGTGCTGAGGATGACGACCAAGGCGCGTCGGGTGGTTCGCGAGCTCTTCGGCGCGATGTTCGAGGACGTGGAACTCATGCCGACCGAGCACCAGGAGTCAGCACGGCGGCTGGAGATGGAGGAAGGTCGCCCCGGGCGCGCCCGCGCAGTGGCCGACTACATCGCCGGGATGACCGACCGGTTTGCCATCCTGGAGTACGGGCGACTGTTCGACCCGTCGGAGAGGACCTGACGACGACCGGCCCAGCGCCGTCCGGTATCATTCCCGGCTGAGCCTCCCGCCGAGCATTTCCCGATGCCTGCCATCGCCAAGTCCATTCCCGCCCGTGAACGCCTGATCTTCGCCATGGACGTGTCCGATCCCGGCGCGGCGCGGCGCCTCGCCGACACGCTCGGCGACTCGGTGCACTTCTACAAGCTCGGCCTCGAACTCTTCATGTCCGGGGGCTATTTCGAGCTGCTCGACTGGATGGTCGAGCGGGGCAAGAAGGTGTTCGTGGATCTGAAGTTCTTCGACGTGCCGGCCACCGTCGCGGCGGCGGTCAGGCAGTTGCAGAACCGGGGCGTGACGCTGACCACGGTCCATGGCAACCAGGCGATCATGGAAGCGGCCGCGGCGGCCAAGGGCGACGTGAAGGTGCTCGCGGTGACCGTGCTCACCAGCCTCGATCGCGGCGACCTCGACGATCTCGGTTTCGCCTGCGACGTCGAGAAACTGGTGTTGTCCCGCGCCCGGCGCGCGCTCGAGGCCGGCTGCGACGGTGTGGTTTCCTCGGGCCTCGAAGCCCCGAAGCTGCGCGAGTTCATCGACCACCGCCTGCTGGTCGTGACGCCCGGCATCCGCCCGGTGGAGAACAAGCCGGTGGACGACCAGAAGCGCACCGTGGACGTGGCCCAGGCCTTCGACAACGGCGCCGACTACATCGTGGTCGGCCGGCCGATCCGGGACGCGGCCGATCCCCGCGCGGCCGCACTGGCCATCCAGCAGACCATTGCCGGCGTCTTCGGCGGGGAGCGGTCAACGTGACAGTTTTGCAGAACGACCTCTTCCTGCGTGCGCTGCTGCGGGAGCCGACGCCACGCACGCCGCTGTGGATGATGCGCCAGGCGGGACGCTACCTGCCCGAGTATCGCGCCACGCGTGCGAAGGCCGGCAGCTTTCTCAACCTGTGCATGAACCCCGAACTCGCATGCGAGGTCACGCTGCAACCGCTCGAGCGATACCGGCTCGATGCGGCGATCCTGTTCTCGGACATCCTGACGATCCCGCACGCGATGAACGTGGGACTCACGTTCGAGGCGGGCGAGGGACCGAAGATCGCGCACCCGGTGCGTGCGCCGGCCGACATCGATCGACTGCCGATCCCCGACCCCGAGGGCGAGCTGCGCTACGTCATGGACGCCGTGCGGCTCATCCGTCGCGAGTTGCGCGGACGGGTGCCGCTGATCGGTTTTGCCGGCAGCCCGTGGACGGTCGGCACCTACATGGTGGAAGGCGGCGGCAGCAAGACCTTCCAGCACATCAAGGGCATGCTGTACGGCGCGCCACTCGAGCTGCATCGACTGCTCGACGTGGTGACGAGGGCGACGCTGGCGTACCTCAACGCCCAGGTCGCCGCCGGCGCACAGGCCGTCATGGTCTTCGATACCTGGGGTGGCGCGCTCACGCCGGCGGACTACCGCGAGTTTTCGCTGGCCTATATGCAGCGGATCGTCGAGGGCCTGACCCGGGAGAGCGACGGACGTCGCGTGCCGGTGATCCTGTTCACCAAGGGTGGCGGGCAGTGGCTGACCGACTTGGCGGCCACCGGATGTGATGCGCTCGGCGTCGACTGGACGACCGACCTGGCCGATGCACGCCGGGCGGTGCAGGACCGCGTCGGGCTGCAAGGCAATCTCGACCCGAGCGTGCTCTACGCGCCGCCTGCGGAGATCCGCCGGCAGGTTGCCCGGGTGCTCGAGAGCTTCGGGCACGGCCATGGCCACGTATTCAACCTCGGTCACGGCATTCACCCCGACGTGCCGCCGGAGCACGCCTTGGCGATGGTGGAAGCCGTGCACGAGCTTTCACCCCGCTACCACGTTTGAGAGGTGTCAGGTTTGCAGGTTTTGCGAGATTGAAGCTGCAGATTCTGCAAACCTGACACCGGGAGGACACCGGAGTGACTCATGGACATCAGTAAGATCGGCATCGGCGAGGACCCGCCGCACGACGTCAATGTCTTGATCGAGATCCCGCAGGGCGGGGTGCCGGTGAAGTACGAACTCGACAAGGATTCGGGGGCGCTCCGTGTGGATCGCTTCCTCAACACGGCGATGTTCTATCCCGGCAACTACGGTTTCATTCCCCACACGCTTTCCGGCGACGGCGACCCGGTGGACGTGATCGTCGTCGTACCGAGTCCGGTCGTGGCCGGGGCGATCGTGCGGGCGCGGCCCGTGGGCGCATTGCTGATGAAGGACGAGGCGGGCGACGACGAGAAGGTGATTGCCGTGCCGGTGGACAAACTGCACCCGTTCTACGAGGGGGTCCGTTCCTACAAGGACCTGCCGGCCACGCTGACCGACCAGATCGCGCACTTCTTCCAGCACTACAAGGACCTGGAAAAGGGCAAGTGGGTGACGATCGTGAACTGGGTCGGCACCGAACGGGCGGAGCGAATGATCCTCGAGGGCATCCGACGCGCCGCGGCCGACGGCGACGACGTCGCCGCGCATCACGTCGCGGGTGGGGCCCTCAAGCGTCGCCGGAAATAGGCAACGATTCCCCTATTTCTTGAGCTGGTCCTTCAGCTCGCGGCGCAGGATCTTGCCCACGTTCGTCTTGGGCAGCTCGTCCCGGAAGTAGACGCGCTTCGGGACCTTGTAGCCGGTCAGCGCCTTGCGGCAGTGATCGATGAGTTGGGCCTCCGTGAGCGAGGGGTCCTTCTTCACGGCGAACAGTGCGACCACCTCGCCGGCCCGCTCGTCCGGCTGCGCGACCGCCGCCACCTCGAGCACGCCGGGGTGGGTCACGGCCACGCCCTCGACTTCGTTCGGGTACACGTTGAAGCCGGAAACGAGGATCATGTCCTTCTTGCGGTCTTCGATGAAGACGTAGCCGTTCTCGTCCATGTAGCCGATGTCGCCGGTGCGCAGGATGCGGCCGTCGATCATCACCTTCTCCGTCTCGTCGGGCCGGTTCCAGTAGCCGCGCATCACCTGCGGCCCCTCGACGCAGATCTCGCCGGACTGCCGCACGGGCAGCACGTTGCCGTCGTCGTCGCGGATGGTGACGACCGTCGAGGAGATCGGCAGCCCGATCGACCCCGTGAACTCGGCCTCGTCGAACCGGTTGATGCAGGCCGCGGGCGAGGTCTCGGTGAGGCCCCACGCCTGCGTGAGCGTGTTGCCCGTCACCTGCTTCCAGCGTTCGGCCACGGCTCGCTGCACCGCCATGCCGCCGCCGAGGCTCACCTTCAGCGCGCTGAAGTCCAGCTTGTCGAAGCCCGGCGTGTTGAGCAGCGCGTTGAACAGCGTGTTCACGCCGCTGAAGAACGTGTACCGGTACTTCGACAGCTCCTTGACGAAACCCGGGAAGTCGCGCGGGTTGGCGATCAGCACGTTGTGCGCGCCGAGATTCATGAACAGCAGGCAGTTCGCCGTGAGCGAGAAGATGTGGTAGAGCGGCAGCGCGGTGATGAGCACCATCTGGCCACTGGCCTCGCGCAGCGACGGACCCATCCACGCCTCGGACTGCATCACGTTCGACACCATGTTGCGATGGGTCAGCACGGCGCCCTTGGAGACGCCCGTGGTGCCGCCCGTGTACTGCAGAAACGCGATGTCCTCGTGGTCGAGGGTGACGGGCTCGAGGTTCTCGTACTTGCCCTTGCTCAGCGCTTCGTTGAAGCGGACGGCCCCGGGCAGGGAGTACTCCGGCACCTGCTTGCGGACGTGCCGCAGCACGAAATTCACGATCGCGGATTTCGGGAAGCCGAGCAGGTCGCCGATGCCCGTGACGATCACGGTCTCGACGCCCGTCGAGGCGCGCACCTCGTCGAGCGTGTGGGCGAAGCTCTCGAGGATCACGATCGCCCTCGCGCCGGAGTCCTTGAGCTGGTGTTCGAGTTCCCGCGGCGTGTACAGCGGATTGGTGTTGACGACCGTCAGGCCGGCGCGGAACGCGCCGGCGATCGCGACCGGGTACTGCAGGACATTCGGCAGCATGATGGCGATCCGGTCGCCCTTCTTCAGGCCCGCGACCTTCTGCAGGTAGGCCGCGAACTGACGGCTCAGGCGGTCGAGCTCGCCGTAGGTGAGCGTCCGGTCCATGAGCGTGTAGGCCGGCCGGTCGGCGAACTTCGCGAAGCTACGCTCGATCAGCGCCTGCAGGGAGGCGATCTCGTCCGGGTTGATGTCGGCCGGCACGCCGGCCGGGTAGTTCCTGAGCCAGATCTTTTCCACTCGAGCATCCCCTGTGGCCCCGGCGCGCCCGGGGCGAATCCGCGGGTCGGGCTGGGGCGAACTTCCTATATAGCAGCGCGGGCGCCGCTTTTCACGGCTTGAGCAAAGGTTTCAGCTCGGGCCAGACGAGTTCCAGCAGTTTCGGCTGGGCCGATGCGGCCGGGTGGAGGCCGTCGTCCTGCATCAGCGAGTCGTCGAGCGCGATGCCGTCGAGGAAGAACGGGACCAGTGGAAGCCTGTGCTGCCGCGCAAGGTCTCCGTAGAGTTCGTGGAATGTCTGGGTATAGGCGGGGCCGTAGTTGGGCGGGATGCGCATGCCGATCAGCAGTACCCGGGCCTCCGCCTCGCGTGACAGGCGGATCAGGTCATCGAAGTTGCCGCGCACGTCCCCGATCGGCAGCCCGCGGAGCCCGTCGTTGCCACCCAGTTCCAGGATGACGACCGCCGGTCGGTGGCGCGCGAGCGCCCGCGGGAGTCTCGCCAGCGCTCCGCCGGTGGTCTCACCGCTTGCGCTGGCGTTGACCACGCGGTGTCCGTAACCTTCGGCCTCCAGGCGGGCCTGCAACAGGGCCACCCACCCCTGCTCGAGGCGGATTCCGTAGGCGGCGCTCAGGCTGTCCCCGACCACCAGGATGACCGGGGCGTCCGCGCGTGCGGCCGCAGGACCCAGGGCCAGAAACAGGCAGAGGACGATGCAGGCAGAACGAATGGACACGGTGCTCGCGGCGGAAGGGCTGGGCAAGCAGGTTAGCAGTCCCGAGGGAACGCTCGCCATCCTCAGCGAGGTCTCCTTTCGCGTCCTGCGTGGTGAGTCCGTGGCGATCATGGGCGCCTCGGGCGCGGGAAAATCGACACTGCTGGCCCTGCTGGCAGGACTCGACGAGCCGACGACGGGCACGATCCGGCTCGCGGGCAGCGAGCTCACCGAGCTCGACGAGGATGGCCGGGCAGCGGTCCGCGCCCGTCACGTCGGATTCGTCTTCCAGTCCTTCCATCTCCTGCCGTCGCTCACGGCGCTGGAGAACGTCATGCTGCCACTCGAGCTCGCCGGTCGTGGCGATGCCCGTGCCGCGGCCCTCGAGGTGCTGGCCCGCGTCGGGCTGGCGGAGCGGGTCGGTCACTATCCGCGGCAGCTCTCCGGTGGCGAGCAGCAGCGGGTTGCGATCGCGCGGGCATTCGTCACCGGTCCCGACGTGCTGTTCGCGGACGAGCCGACGGGCAACCTGGACGCGGCGACGGGCGAGCGGATCATGGAGCTGCTGTTCGGCCTCAACGCCGCGGCGGGCGCCACGCTGGTGCTGGTCACGCACGACCAGGCGCTGGCCGCGCGCTGCGGTCGCGTGATCCGACTCGACGCAGGGCGCGTCGTCGGAGCGTGACGATGCGTTCGCTCCGATTCGCACTGCGCAACCTCCTGCGCGACGTGAAGTCGGGGGAGCTGGCCGTGCTGCTGCTCGCCCTGCTCGTGGCGGTGGCCTCGCTGACGGCCGTCGGGTTCTTCACCAGCCGGGTCGGTCGTGCGGTCGACCAGCAGGCGGGTGAGGTGCTCGCCGCCGACCTGCGCCTGGAATCTCCGCGTCCGATCGACGAGGGCTACGACGCGGAAGCGGTCCGGCGCGGCCTGCGCGTGGCGCGGATCCTTTCCATGCCGAGCGTGGTCTTCCACGGCGAGGAGTCCTCCCTGGTGGCGCTCCGCGCCGTCGGCAGCGGATATCCGCTGCGGGGGCGCCTCAAGATCTCGGACGAGCCCTTCGGGCCTGCACGAGCGACCGATGGGATTCCCGGGCCGGGCGAAGCCTGGGCGGACTCCCGCCTGCTCGCCAGGCTCGGCGTGCCGGTGGGAACCGAACTCACCGTCGGTGCGCATCGCGTGCGGGTGACGCAGGTTCTCGACTACCGGCCGGACCAGGGCGCCGGCTTCGCCGACCTGTCCGCAACCCTGATGATCAACCTGGCCGACGTTCCGGCGACCGGGCTGATCCAGCCCGGCAGCCGGGTGAGCCGGGCGGTGCTGTTCGCAGGCGATCCCGGCGAGATCGTGGAATTTCGTGGTCATCTCCAGGCGATCAAGAGCGCAGGGGAGCGGCTGCAGGCCATCGCGGACGCCAGTCCGCAGATCCGTGCCTCCTCGGACCGCGCCGGGCGGTTCCTGGCGCTGGCCAGCCTGGTGAGCGTGCTGCTCTCGGCCATCGCCGTCGCCCTCTCGGCACGGCGCTATGCCACGCGACACCTCGACAACGTCGCGCTGATGAAATGCATGGGGGCGTCCCAGGGATTCGTGCTGCGCCAGACGATCATCCAGCTCGTCGTGATTGCCGCCGCCGTGACGGTCGTCGGCACCGGACTGGGCTACATCGCGCAGACCGGACTCGCCTGGCTTCTGCGCGACCTGATCCGCGGCGACCTTCCACCCCCGGGAGCGGACGCGGCCTGGCTGGGCCTCGTCACGTCCACCACGGTCCTGGTCGGCTTCGCGCTGCCGCCGCTGCTGCAATTGAAGCGGGTGCCGCCAGCCCGCGTGCTGCGCCGCAATCTCGATCCACCGCCCCTGCGGTACGCGGCCGTGTATGCCTTCGCCGTCGGGTCGGTGCTCGCGCTGCTCTACTGGCTGGTGCGCGACGCGCGCCTCGTTTCCTACGTCGCGGCGGGGATCGGCGTCACCTTCGTGGCGCTGGCGCTGGCGGGCTGGGGGCTGGTCAAGTCGCTGACGCCGTTGCGGCGCAGCGTCGGCGTGGCCTGGCGCTACGGGCTCGCGAACATTGCCAGGCGCGGCCGCGACAGCGTCGTGCAGATCGTCGCCTTCGGGCTCGGACTCATGGTGCTGCTGCTGCTCGCGCTGGTGCGGGACGATCTCCTCGAGGACTGGCGCCGGAGCCTGCCCGTCGATGCGCCGAACTATTTCATGATCAACATCCGTCCCGATGAAGGCGAGGCGATCGAGTCGTTCTTCCGTGAGCGAGGACTTCCGCCCACCGAACTCGTTCCGCTGGTGCGTGCAAGGCTCACGGCCATCAACGACGTGCCCGTCGATCGCCTGGCGTTCCAGTCCGAGCGTGCGCAGGGTTTCGTCGAGCGCGAGGCCAACCTCACCTGGGCGCGCGAACTGCGCGATGACAACCGGCTGCTGGCGGGCGAGTGGTGGCGGGACGGCGACGCCGGCGGCGCGCGCGTGTCCGTGGAGCAGGAATTCGCCGGCCTGCTGGGCCTCGAGATCGGCGACACGGTCCGCTACGACGTGGCGGGTGAGGAGATCAGCGCGCAGGTGACCAGCCTGCGCGACGTCCGCTGGGACTCGTTCCAGCCCAACTTTTTCATGGTCTTCTCGCCCGGCGTGCTCGAAGACGTGACCGGCACGCTCATCACGAGCGTCCACGTGAAGCCGGAGCAGCGGCCCGCGCTCGTGGACCTGGTGCGCCGCTTTCCGGAGGTGACGATCATCGACCTCGATGCCCTGCTGAGCCAGGTGCGCGACGTGATGGACAAGGCCGCGCTGGCCGTCCAGTACGTGTTCCTGTTCACGCTGGCCGCCGGGCTCGTGGTGCTGCTGGCGGCCGTCCAGGCAACGCGCGACGAACGGCGCTACGAGAGCGCGATGCTGCGCACGCTCGGGGCGAGCCGTCGGGTGGTGTTCAAGGGCGTCGCGGCGGAGTTCACGGCGCTCGGCCTGCTCGCGGGCGTGCTGGCGGCCGCAGGTGCGACCGTGGCCGGGTATTTCCTCGCCCGCGAGGTCTTCGATCTCAAGTACGCCCCGGATCCCATGGTTTGGATCGTGGGGATCGTGGGAGGCGCCCTGCTGGTCGGGGTCGCGGGCGTGCTCGCGGCACGCTCGGTGGTGACGCAGCCGCCGGTCGCGACGCTCAGGCAGACGCAGTAGTGGTCACCGGAGCGGGTTCACGCACGCTGGCCGGGGGCGGTTCCGAGTCGCACACGGCGCTTGGTCGGAACCGCCCCCGGCCAGCGTGCCGGACACTCAGCGCCTGAGCTGCGTCCGCCTGGCGGCGGACTCCGCACGGCGCAAGCAACGTCCACCGGGCGCTGCTGAAAGACCGCGGCACGCGAGAAACGCCAGCGCATTCCAGCTCAGAGCTTGCCCCCGCGGTGACTCAGGGGTCGCCCGGCTCAGATATTGATGCCGCGCGTCCGGCGGAATCCGGTCAACGTTGCTTGCGCCGTGCGAGCGGCCGGTTCTTCCGGCGGCTCGCTCAGGCGCGGCGTATCGGCGTTGCGGGCAGGGTGTCTCCCGACCAAGCGCCCGTGCCGCGACTCGGGAGACACCCTGCCCGCAATGCGTTCACCCGAGGGTCCTGCAGCCCCAGGCAATCACTCCGGCGGCTGCACGACCCACCGGACCCAGCCGGCGTCGATCCGCTCCCCGCGCCACGTGTAGCCCTGCAGCCGGACGCGATACTCCCCGGGGCCGAAGGCCGAACTGTTGAGGGACAGTCGCAGCTCGCGATTGGAATCCGGCGTGATGCGTTGCAGGTCGAGCAGGCGACCGGCATCCACCTTGTCGATCGTCACGGCAAACACCTTGAAGTCCGAATACGCGACGGGCAGATGGACGTCGAGCAGTTCGGGAGGCTCCGGCCAGCGCAGCGTGGCATCCGGAGCCGCGGACCAGCTCACGGGGTTGGGGGACACCTGCAACGCACGCACCTGCGTCGCCGGACGCAGGGTCAGGGTCCTGACGCGCGCCTCGAGCTCTGCGGCGTGCTGCCGGTCACGGTGCGAGGCCATGCGAGCCCCGATGGTCAGCGCGAGGAGCACGACGGCAGCACAGGCCAGTGCGCCGACGAACCAGGCTGTCTGCCACCACTCGGGATCCGGCTCGAGGCCTTCGGGCAGAAGGTCGGTGCCCGACGGCGGAGGCAGGTCCAGCTCCACCTGTACCGCCGGCTTCCGCCGCAGGGGTGCTTTCGACTTCTTCTTCGGCGCCGGACTCACGGTGCCGGGCCCCGGGCGTGCGGTGCCTCGAACTCGAACGGATCGGGCACTCCGGCCAGGACCCGATCCATGGCGCGCAGCTCGCGTTCGCGCAGCGTAGCGAGGAACTCACCCGCACCGTGCATGGCTTCGAAGGCGTCGAGACCCCGCTCCAGGAACTCCTGCAGGGCGCCGAAACCCGCCGCGTGTGCCGGACCACGCGCGAGCCGCACCAGTCCGCGGATGATGGGCTTTCGCACGACGTCGTCGAGGTAGCCGCCGATCACGTCGAGCAACGCGATCTGTCGCTCCCGGTCCGCACGGCGGCCGGCTCTTGCGATAGGCGTCCGCGTAGGTCTCGGCCGTGATGGGCCCGGGTGCCAGTGCGCGCACGACGTCGGCATCGAGTTCCTGCGAAAGGACCTCGAGTTCGATGGCGAGCGTCAGCGCCCGCAGCGCGTCGGTGGGCAGCAGTTTCTCCATGACGCGCTGCACGCGCTGCAGGTCGCGATCCCGGGCGCGCGGATCGCCGCCGCCGTAGAGCTCGTTGAAGAAGAACTCGACGGCAGCCCGATAGCGCGGGCTGGCGCGCAGGTCGGCGTGACTGCGCAGCAGGCGTTCGGACTGCCAGCGCTGCAGTTCGCCGAGCCGGTCGTACATCTCGGGCGTCGCCGCAAAGACGTTGCGCAGCGCGGCGTTGCGCTCGAGCAGGCGACCGAGGTCGCCGGGCTCACCGCGCCCGCGGCGCGCATCGCCGATCTTCACGCCCAGGATCTTCACCGGTTCAGCCCAGCGTCTGCAGCGTCGATTCGAGCCTGTCGAGCGTCCGGTGCAGCGAGCCGGTGACGGGCTCGAGCCGGCGTCCGCGCTCGCGGACCGCCGACGTAAAGCTGCGCGAGGGGTCCTCGAGCAGGTCCCGGCGCAGGCGGACGCCGTGACGAGCGAGGATCGCCTCGAGACCGTCGGCGTTCGCAAGCAGATCCCGGCGCGTACGCTGGTAGGCGTGTTCGGCGAGTCGCTTGCGGTCCGCGTAGCGGAAGACGTTCTTGAAGAACAGTTCGTCGTCGCCGCGGTCGGGCTCGAAGAGGACCACGTCGGTATGCGGATAGCTCTGCTTGTAGGTCCGCATGCCCACCTGCATGCGCGACTGGATGAGCGCCCGGAAGGTCTGGCTGAGGACCGTGGGCAGGCCGCCGTGCGTGAGGTCGAGGTCCTTGCGGTGGCCATTGCGGTGTGCAGGCACGCTCGATGCGTCGAAGGCGACCAGCGGATTGATGCAGATGACGAAATCCGCGCCGTCGTCCAGCAGCAGCGAGGCGTTCATGGTGCGCATCAGCGCGCCGTCCACGTAGACGTGCCCGTCGATCGGCACCGGCGGATAGAGGCCCGGCAACGCGGTGCTCGCCTGGATTGCGCGCGAGATCGGTACGTGATCGTGGCCGGGTTCGCCAAAGCGGACCGAGTAGCCGCTGTTGAGTTCAGTCGCGACGACGTAAAGGCGGCGGCGCAACTCGCGGAAATCGTTCGTCCGGCCGTGTCCGGAGAACATCTGTGCGAGGAATCGCTCGAACGGCCGGTTGTCGCACAAGCCGGTGGGCAGCAGTCGGCCGAGCGGGTCGATCATCTCGGCCCAGTCCTTGCCCGGGTCGCGCAGGTACTGCGTGAAGATGTCCGAGGCGAGCCCCGGGATTGCGGCGATCCGCGAGAAATACTCGCGAAAAGCCGGCCGCAGGAAGAGGCCCGGCCGCATCGGGTAGTCGAGCGAGGCGTTATGGATGAACACCACGCCCATGTCGGTGGTGTCGTAGCCGTTGACCAGCCCCGCGGCGATCATGGCGCCCGAACTCACGCCCACGTACAGGTCGAGATCGGTCAGATCCAGGCCTTCGCAGGCCTCGCCGATCGCATGCAGGGCGCCGACTTCGTAGAACGCGCCCAGCGGCCCGCCGCCGGCAAGCGCAAGCCCGAACCTGCGCCGGCTCGATGGGGAATGTCGTTCAGCGGGCTGCAGGTCTAGCATCGTGGCGCCGCCTGGAGGCTTCTCATCTGGACCCGCGTTTCACTTTCGACCGGGCCTTCGCCTTCGGGCGCGCGCCCTTGCGCTTCGCCGGGCCGGAGGGACGCTTGCGGCGTGCGGGCCGGGCCGCGAGCGACTTGACGTTGTCGTTGAGTTCCGCCACCCGTCGGGTGAGCAACCGGATCTCCTCGGCAGTGGGCACGCCGATCTGCTGCAGTGCCCGCTGGACCCGGCTCTGGAACAGGACCTCGAGGTTGTCCCAGGTCTCGGTGGCCTGGTCGCGGGCCGAGTCCAGCCGCGACTGGACGGAACCCTGCGCAGACCCGAAAACGTCGCGGATCATCTTCTCGGCGCTGGAGCGCGACTGCGTCAGAAGCTTGAAACCATCCGCCACGGCATCCTGGAAAGCGGCGGGACCTTCCTTCTGGGCCCTGGCGATCGCACCCATTCCCGCGAGCCAGATCTGCTGCACGCCTTCCACCACGTTCGCGGGAGCCTTGGACGTCTTCGCCCGGGTTCGACGCGGGCCTGACCCGGCCTGACCCTTCTTTTTTCGCGCAGCCATTCGAACTCCCTCGCGGTCGTAGCCGCCGCTGGATGTCGATCCTATTGTGGCTGAATCCTAGTCTTATGCTGCACTGTGTCAATCCGCAGGCTAGGTACTTTCCGTGATGTCGACGCACCCCGGTCCGAAATGGTTGCCGAGCGTGGACGGCGCCTCAGCGTGTTCGGGTCGACCGGTAGCCAGGCTCGCAGCGTGAGGCCCTCCGGGTCAGGATCCTGCTCCCGGATGCGACTCCCGAGCGCACCGGTGACGGTCGGCATCAGGACGTCGACGACGTTCGACATTCGCTCCTGACCGGGTGTGGTCATGTGGCACCGTCCCCGACCCGTCGCCACGTTGACCTGCAACGCCCCGCCCCTAAGGTAGCCGCAAAAACCGGGCAAGCGCGGACCCTCCCGCGGCTCCCGAGTGCTGGGGAGACATGCATGACCTATTTCGTGACCGGCGCGACCGGCTTCATCGGACGTTTCCTGGTGCAGTCGCTGCTGCAGCGCGGCAAGGGCACGATCTACGTGCTGGTGCGGCCGAAGTCCGTGGGCAAGCTCGACGAGCTGCGCGAGTTCTGGGGCAAGGACAGCATCAAGCGCGTCGTGCCGATCAAGGGCGACCTGGCGCAGCCGAAGCTCGGGGTGTCGAAGGGCGATCTCACCCGGCTCAAGGGCAAGGTCAAGCACCTGTTCCACCTCGGTGCCGTGTACGACATCGAGGCCAGCGCGGAGGCGATGCAGAAGGCCAACATCGTCGGTACGGAGGGCGCGCTCGCGTTTGCCGAGGCCGTGAAGGCCGGCTGCTTCCATCTCGTGAGTTCGATCGCGGCCGCAGGTCTCTACCGGGGCACGTTCACCGAGGACATGTTCGAGGAGGCCGAGGAACTCGACCATCCCTACCATCGCACGAAGCACGATTCCGAGGCCCTGGTGCGGTCGAACGGCCGGATCCCGTTCCGGGTCTACCGGCCCGGCATCGTCGTGGGCCATTCGCAGACGGGCTTCATCGACAAGATCGACGGTCCGTACTACTTCTTCAAGGCGCTGCAGAGGTTGCGCGAATCGTGGCCGCGCTGGATGCCGCTCATCGGCGTCGAGGGTGGCTACATGAACCTCGTGCCCGTGGACTACGTCGTGAACGCCATGGTGCACCTGGCGCACCAGCCGAAACTCGACGGCCGCTGCTTCCACCTCACCGATCCGAAGACGCGTCGTGTCGGCGAGGTGCTGAACGTCTTCGCGCGCGCGGCCCACGCGCCCGAGATGGCTTTCCGGCTGGATCCCAAGGTCTTCGACATGGTGCCGGAGGCCGTGACGAAGTCGGTGGAGCGGACCCGGCCGATCCAGAACGTCTTCAACCAGGTGCTGCGCGACCTGCAGATCCCGAAGTCGGTCCTGCAGTTCATGAACTACCCGACGCGCTTCGACTCGAGCGACACGCAGAAGATCCTCGACAAGGCGAAGATCCGCATCCCGGTGCTGGAGGACTACGCCTGGCGGTTGTGGGACTACTGGGAGCGCCAGCTCGACCCGGATCTCTCCATCGACCGCAGCCTGCGCGGCGCCGTGAAGGGCAAGGTGGTCGTCATTACGGGCGGTTCCTCGGGCATCGGCGAGGCGGCCGCTCTGCGCATCGCGGAGGCGGGCGGCAAGGTCGTGATCGTCGCGCGCGACGAGGAGAAGCTCGCCGAGGTGCGCAAGCGCATCACCGACCTCGGCGGCCAGGCGAAGACCTACTCCTGCGACATCACCGACTATGCGGCGAACGACCAGCTCGCGAAGGACATCCTGAAGGACTTCGGCAAGGTGGACGTGCTGGTGAACAACGCCGGCCGCTCGATCCGCCGCTCGCTCGCGCTGTCGTACGACCGGTTCCACGACTTCGAGCGCACCATGCAGCTGAACTACTTCGCCTGCGTGCGCCTGACGATGAACCTGCTGCCGTCCATGACGGCGCGCAGGGACGGCCACGTGATCAACGTGTCGTCGATCGGCGTGCTGACCAACGCGCCGCGGTTCTCGGCCTACGTGGCATCCAAGGCGGCGCTCGAGTCGTTTGCACGCTGCGCGGCCTCCGAGTTCCACGACGAGGGCGTGCACTTCACGATCATCAACATGCCGCTGGTGCGCACGCCGATGATCGCGCCGACCAAGATCTACGAGGAGATGCCGACCATCATCTCGCCCGAGGAGGCGGCGGACATGATCGCCGACGCGATCATCCGCAAGCCGCAGCGCATCGCCACGCGCCTCGGCGTGATGGCGGAGATCATGCACCTCGTGATGCCGAAGATGTCGGAGGTCGTCATGAACTCCGCGTACCGGATGTTCCCGGATTCCGCGGCGGCTCATGGCAAGCGCGAGGGCGAAGGCGAGCGGCCGGCGACCCGCGAAGCGATGATCTTCGCCTCGCTGATGCGCGGCATCCACTGGTGAGATCGGAACGGGCGTCATCGTGAATACGGCGCGTGGCGCGTTGCTGCTGCTCGTCGCGGTGTTCGCGCTGCCTGCCGCTACCATCCGCGGCAGAATTGCGCCGACCTGAGGTTCCAGCGTCGCGCAAGGCGCATTCCGGCCGCGATGCGGCGTGAATGGCGCTATCGCGCCGCCGTCGTGCCGTGTGAGCATCGGATCCGACCGGGCGAGGCTGCCGCGGCAGGACGCCGCGCCGCCCCGGTGCGGGGATCAGGGACGTGGGCACGTGGATCCTGGTGGTTGCGCTACTGCTCGGGGCATGGTTCGGCCACGCGGTAGCGCGTCGCAGGTCTGCCCGGCGTGCCGCCGAGGCGCGCGCCCGCGCCCGGGCACGACGCAGCCGCGTGCCCCTGGTTTCGTCAAACCTGCGCGGCCAGTCATCGCAGGTGCCCGACATCTGGCGCGAGGAGCGTGAGGCCGCGAACCGCGACGAGCGGCCAGTCTGAGCAGCGGCCGGCGGTGGCCGGGTCAGCCGCGCGACAGGTGCGCGAGCGCCGCCGCCGACTGCTCCCAGTTTCGCCCGTCGAACGGCTCGACGGCGAGGTGCTCGATGGTCGCCGGATCCAGGCAACGCGCGTTGACGCTGAACCCGTCCGGGTTCGAGCGCGGCACGTAGAACGACTTGATGCCGCAGCGGCGGCAGAACAGGTGCCGGGCGATCCCGGTGTTGAACGTGTACTCGGCGAGCTGGTCGGTGCCGCGCAGCAGCCGGAAGCGGCTGGCCGGCACGATGAGGTGCTGGAACCCGGTCATCGAGCAGATTGAGCAGTTGCATTCCTGGACCGTGAGCCCGGCCGCGGCGTCGACTTCGAAGGCGACCGCGCCGCAGTGGCAGCCGCCGCGGTGTATGACGAGCACTGCCATCCCGACCTCCCCGTTTCCACGCTGCGTGCGGCAGTATCGGTGGACCCTTGCGCCGGCGGCAACCGTCCCGGGGGGCATGTCCCGCCGATCAGGTAGGATTCCCGAACCATGCGAGAAAAAATCCTGCGTTCCGTCCTGTTGGTGAAGGCGATCGAGGACGTCGATCGCGCGGGCACCATCATCCCGCCCGGCGACCGCGCCCAGGCGACGCGCGACACCCTGCGGGCGCTCGAGATCGCGCCCGGGCAGGTGCACTCGGAGATCGACGATGCGCTCGCGGCGCGGGCGCTGGGCGACCGTGCCGAGCGGCTGGTGGGACCGCTGGCAGAGCGGTACCCGATCGTCGCGGAAGTGCTCGGCCGCACGCGTTCGTCGACCGCGGTCCTGGTCATGCTGCTGCTGCTCGCCTTCGCGAGCGGGCTCGTCCTGTCGGCGCTCGACGGTTCGCGCCGGATCAACATCCTGGCCTTCCCGTTCATCGGGCTCATTGCCTGGAATCTCGTCGTCTACGCCGCGCTGGTGTTGGGCTGGGTGCGTCGGCGACGGCGGGGCGGGCAGCCAGCGGCACGAGCCGGGCACTGGACCGGACGCTGGGCAGGCCAGGCGTTTGCCCGCCGCATCGGGCCGATGGTCAAGCAGACGGCCCGGGTCCACGCCGTGCTCGGCAAGGCGATCAGCGGCTACGTCGCGAGCTGGATCGACGTGGGCAGGGCATTCATCGCCCAGCATGCGCGACGATGGTTGCATCTCGCGGCGGCGGCCGTCGCGCTGGGACTCGTCGTCGGCTTGTACCTGCGCGGAACGGTGCTGCGATACGAGGCAGGGTGGGAAAGCACCTTCCTCGGACCGACACAGGTGAAGACCATCCTGGGGCTGCTGTTCGGCCCGGTGGCCGGCTGGTCGGGGGTGTCGCTCCCGACGTCGCTCGAGGAACTGGAGACCCTGCGGTGGACCGCGACGGGCGGAGGCAGCGACGCCGCGCCGTGGATCCACCTCATCGCCCTCAGCCTCGCCTGTTATGTCGTGATTCCCCGGCTGATCCTTGCCACGCTGGCGACGGCGTCGCTCGCACGCCTGGGCCGGGTCAGGCAGCTGCCGGACGAGTTGCGATCCTATGCGGGCGACGTCCTGCGCAGCGACGGTCGCATTCGCAGCCGCGGCGTCACCAGCGTGACGCCCTATTCGTACGAGCCATCGGACGCGTCACTGTCCGGGCTCGAACGCTGGCTTCAGGCGCAGTCGGGCGGCGAGGTGCGCCTCGATCGACGTACCACGCTGCGCTACGGCGAAGAAGACATGGCAGGGCCCGCGTTCGATTTCGGCGCGCATCGCGTGGCCGACCTGCACGTCGTGCTGATGAGCCTGGCGGCGACACCGGAGGCGGAGAACCACGGTGAAGTGATCACCGCTGCGCGTGACTCCGCGCGCCGGGCACGGCCGCCCGCCGCGTTGCGCGTCGTCGTCGACGAGTCGCCGTACGCCGCGCGACTTGAGGGGGATGCTTCGCTGGCCGCGCGCCTCGAGGAACGGCGGCGACTCTGGCGCGATTTCGTCGCCGGGTATGGCCTCGAGGCCGATCTCGTTGACCTGGCCCGGATCGGCCGGACGGAAGCCGCCGGCCTGTCTCGATCGAGCGACGCCGGACACCCGTGAGCGCGCCCATCTCGCTGAGCCTCATTTCCCACACCAACGTTGGCAAGACGACGCTGGCGAGGACCTTGCTGCGCCGGGACGTCGGCGAGGTGCGCGACTTCGCCCACGTCACCGAGACCGCCGACGCCTTCCCGCTCATCGAGACCGCGCACGGCGACGTGCTGCTGCTCTGGGACACCCCGGGGTTCGGCGACAGTGCCCGCCTGCTGAAGCGCCTCAAACAGACCGGCAATGCACTCGGCTGGTTCCTGACCCAGGTGTGGGACCGCTACGTGGACCGTCCTTTCTTCAGCAGCCAGCAGGCGATCCGCAACGTGCGCGACGAGGCCGACGTCGTGCTGTACCTCGTCAACGCCAGCGAAGACCCGGCCTCGGCCGGCTACGTGGATGCCGAGATGCAGGTCCTGGGCTGGATCGCGAAGCCCGTCGTCGTGCTGCTGAACCAGCTCGGGCCGCCCCGTCCCGCCCCCCTCGAGCGCGCGGACGTCGAGCGCTGGGCCGCGCACCTGGCGGCCTACCCATGGGTCCGGGACACGATCGCGTTCGACGCCTTCGCCCGCTGCTGGGTGCAGGAGCACGCGCTGCTCGACCGCATCGGCGCGGCGCTTCCGCCCGAACGCCGCGACGCCTTCGATCGACTCGCGGAAGCATGGCGGACGCGCAATCGCGTGACCTTCGAGCAGTCGATGTGCACGCTGTCGCGACAAATCGCGACCACGGCGACGGACACGGCGACCGTGCCGACGAGCGGCCTGCGCGACACGGCGCGCTCCTGGCTCGGTGGCCTGCTGCGCCCCGGGGAACGCGCGGATGCTGCCACGGACGCCGCGATGGGCGAGCTCGCACGCCGGCTCGATGCGGAGGTTCGACGCGCGACCGACGAACTGATCGAGCTGCACGGGCTTTCGGGGCACGCAGCGGCGGAGATCCTGCAGCGCATGGGCGCGGAGTACGCGGTCGACAAGGCGGCGGATCCCGGCAAGGCGAGCGTGATCGGCGCGGCCGTGTCGGGGGCCCTGGGCGGCCTCGCGGCCGATCTCGCGGCCGGCGGGCTCACCTTCGGCGCGGGTGCGCTGCTCGGTGGCTTGCTGGGGGCCGCCGGCGCGCGCGGCCTGGCGGGCGCCTACAACCTGGCGCGCGGCAGCGATGCGTCCACCGTGCGGTGGTCCGCTGCATTCATGTCGAGTCGGGTGAGCAGCGCGGTGCTGCGTTACCTCGCCGTGGCGCACTTCGGTCGCGGACGGGGCGATTTCGTCGCGGGTGAGTACCCGCCGCACTGGGGTCCGCTGGTGGAGCAGGCGGTCGCGCGGCGGCGAGAGACGCTGGAGCAGGTCTGGTCGGAGGCGCCCCGTGCCGCCAGCCCCACGGCGCTGGATTCTCGCCTACGGGCTCCGCTCGAGGCCATCGTGGCAGACGTTCTGGCGGCACTCTATCCGGACAGCGTTCGCCGCTGAGCGTCGGCCCTCTCACCCGTTTGGGCCGTGCGATGCCCGGGAAGTGCCGTGCGGCTCCTTCCATCTGGCTTCGTCCACAACCTTCCCGGGGCTCGGCAGGCCCGTCTTCACGTGATGCGGGGTGCCGTCGTCCCGGGGCGAGCTGCTGCAGCTGCTGGCGAGCGGTCCGCAGGACCTGTGACGACCGTCAGTGCCTGCCTCGAGACCGAGAAAGAAACCGGCGTCCGGCCCATGATCTGGCCGTCCGCCTGCACCACGCACGACGGGTCCGTCTCGATCCGCACCACGGCGGCACGCAGGTGGCGGACGACCGGATCGCCGAGGATGCGACCGGCGTAGAGCTTCGCGAGCTTCGGCAGCGCCTGCAGCAGCGACAACTCCCGCACCGCGAGCAGGTCGAACAGGCCGTCGTCCATCTCGGCGGTCGGCGCCACGTGCATGCGATTGCCACAATAACGCCCGTTGGCGACGAAAGTGAGCAGCAGTCGTCCTTCGATGCGCGTGCCGTCGGCGTCGATCGTGAACTGCGGACAACGGTAGCTCGACAGGCCACGCAGCGCGACGCCGAGATAGGTGAATGCGGAGGGGACCGGCTGCGGCACGCGTGCGGTCACGTCCGCGTCGTAGCCGGCGCCGGCGACGTTGATGAACCAGCGCCGTTCGGCCGCGCCGGACGGGAAGTCGATGATTCCGACGTCGTGGAGCAGGGTCCGCCCGGCCACCAGCGCTGCGACGATCCTGTCCGGGTCACGGCCGATGCCGAGCGAACGCGCCCAGTCGTTGCCCGTGCCCTGTGGCGCCACGGCCAGTGTCACCTGACGCGTCTCCGCGAGCCCCGCCGTCATGACGCCCTGCACGACCTCGTTTACCGAGCCGTCGCCGCCCACGGCGAGGATCGCCCGGTGACCGCTGCGCACGCCGTCCCGTGCCAGCACTTCGCCATGACCGGGATGCTGCGTGTGCACCGCTTCGAACGCGACGCCCGCCGCGTCCAGGGACCGTTCGACGGCGCGCCAGCCCGTGCCGCGGTTCGACCGCCCGGAGGCCGGATTGACGATGACGAACCAGCGCATGGAGCCGCTTCAATGCACCGGCGAGGTGCAGTGCTCGTCCACGAACTGCTGCTGCGCGCGAACCTGCTCGCGCGTGAACGCCGCATCCGGACCGAGCATGTCTGCCAGCCGGTTGCGCGCTTCCGCGCATTCCGGCCCGTTGGCGACCCTGAGCCGGGCGGCCATTTCCTCCTGCTCCCGGCGTTGCGCGGGATGGGTGCTGCAGTTGAGCGCCACGGTTTCCTGGAGACGACGGATCTCGGCGGCGCTGGTGGGTTGCGCGCCGCTCGTCAGTCGCTCCAGCGACTCGAGGGCGATCACGCACTCCCGGTTGCGCAGGCGGCCGATCACCTCGGAGCGCTGGGCTGCCTGCGCCGCGGAGACGGCCGGCGCGGCGCTGCGCGGCGCCTGCGAGGCCGGGCTCCGGCCCGGCGATGACGCCACCTCGATGCGCTCGTACTTGACCCCCGCGGGTGGCTTGTCGCTCGACAGGTGCACGGTGCCCGCCGCGTCGACCCACCGGTAGATCGTGGCAGCGTCGAGCGGGCTGCCGGACATCAGCGCACAGGCCACCAATGCGGCAGCGACCCGGTGTCGAGGGCGATGTGTGGTCGGGCTCAAGCGGAGTCGACCCCCTGTGCGGGTGACGCTGCGTTCAGGCGTAGCGCTTGAGGATCTTCGCGAGCCCCGCGGAGCCCGGGTGCAGCTTTTCGTACGGCACCTGGTTGAGCGGCACGTCCGTCGTCCGGGCCATCTCGTGCATGTCCGGACCGCTCGACGAGACGAAGATCAGGCCCGTCACGTGCTCGCCCTGGCGCAGCTTCGTCCGCAGGTACTCGAAGGCCTTGCCGCGGTGCGTCGGGTCGTAGTCCTGGTCGAGCTTGCGCAGCACGATCTGGCTGCCATCGTGCATCTGCACCGGCAGGGTCTCGCCCTCGGCATAGGAGGCCTTGATCTCCTGCCGTGGCGGGACGTAGTCGGCGTGCACGGCCTCGTGGTAGTGCTCGCGCGCGAAGGTGTAGCTCTTGGTCGATCCGGCGTGGTCGTTGAAGGTCACGCAGGGCGAGATGATGTCGATCATCGCGAACCCCTTGTGCATCAGGCCGGCCTGGATCAGCGGCACGAGCTGCTCCTTGTCGCCCGAGAAGCTGCGCGCGATGAAGGTGCCGCCGAGCGACAGCGCCGCGAGGCAGGGGTCCACGGGTGACTGGAGGTTCTCCTCGCCCTTCTTCGACTTGGTGCCGATGTCCGCGGAGGCCGAGAACTGGCCCTTGGTGAGGCCGTAGACGCCGTTGTTCTCGCAGACGTACAGCATGTTCACGTTGCGCCGGATCGAGTGGGCGAACTGCCCGAACCCGATCGACAGCGAGTCGCCGTCGCCCGAGACGCCGATGTAGTAGAGGTCCTTGTTGGCGGCATTCGCACCCGTCGCTACGGATGGCATGCGCCCGTGCACGCCGTTGAAGCCGTGCGCGCCGCTGGCGAAGTACGCCGTGGTCTTGGATGAGCAGCCGATGCCCGACAGCTTCACCAGCTGCTCGGGTCGCATCGACAGGCCCCAGATCGCCTCGATGATCGCGGAGGTGACGGAGTCGTGGCCGCAGCCCGCGCACAGCGTGGACATGGCGCCTTCGTAGTCGCGACGCGTGAGCCCCAGCTCGTTCGTGGGCAGGTCGGGGTGGCGGACTTTCGGCTTGTTGATGAAGGACATGGTCGTGACCTCAGCCCAGGGCGGCCTTGCGCTGCGCGTCGCCGAGCTCGGCGAGCACGGCCTCCACGATCTCCTTCGAGGTCATGGGCAGGCCGCTGTAGTGCAGGATGGAGCGCAGCTTCGACTTCTCGACCGGCGTCTCGAGCGTGAGCAGCGAGCGGAGCTGTGCGTCCCGGTTCTGTTCCACCACGAAGACCCGGTGATGGGACTCGAGGAACGCGACGACTTCCTTGCCGAAGGGAAACGCGCGGATGCGCATGTAGTCCACGCCGATACCGAGTCGGGCGAGGATGTCCATGGCCTCGTGCACCGCGCCGTGGCTGCTGCCCACCGCGACCAGCGCGACCGCGCGGTCGCCGCTCCCTTCGATGACCGGCCGCGGCACCAGCGTGCCTGCGCGGTGGAACTTGCGCACCAGGCGGTCGAGGACGAACTGGTACTCGGTCGAGTCTTCGGTGTACGCACCGTACTGGTTGTGGCCCGACCCACGCGTGAAGTACGCGCCCTTCGGGCTCACGCCGGGCAGCGTCCGGTAGGGGATGGCGTCGTCGTCGGTGTCGAGGTAACGGTGGAACTTCGGCAGCGCCTCGATCTCTTCCTTGCTCAGCATCTTGCCGCGGTCCGGGCGGTAGCCGTCGTCCCACTTCAGGTCCGGGCACATCCAGTCGTTCATGCCGATGTCGAGGTCGGACATCACGAACACCGGCGTCTGCAGGCGCTCGGCGAGGTCGAACGCCTGCACCGTCATGTGGAAGCACTCTTCCGGATCGGACGGGAAGAGCAGCACGTGCTTGGTGTCGCCGTGCGAGGCGTAGGCGCAGAGCATCAGGTCGCACTGCTGCGTGCGCGTGGGCATGCCGGTCGAGGGGCCGACGCGCTGCACGTCGAAGATCACCGCGGGAACCTCGGCGTAGTAGGCGAGTCCGATGAACTCGCTCATCAGGGAAATGCCCGGGCCGCTCGTCGCCGTGAACGCGCGCGCTCCATTCCAGTTCGCGCCGAGGACCATGCCGATCGCCGAGAGCTCGTCCTCGGCCTGGATCACGGCGTAGTTGTTCATGCCGGTCTCCGGGTCGACGCGCAGCTTCTGGCAGAAACCCTTGAACGCATCCATGAGCGACGTGGACGGCGTGATCGGGTACCACGGGCCGACGGTCGCGCCCGCGTACACGGCTCCGAGGCCGGCCGCGGTGTTGCCGTCGATCATGATGTGTCCGCGCGTACTGTCCATGCGCTCGACGCGCAGCGGCAGCGGGCAGGGCAGGTGCGCCCTGGCGTAGTCGTAGCCGAGCTGCACCGCCTTCATGTTGGCGTCCACCAGGGCCGGCTTCTTCGCATAGCTCTCGGTCAGGAGCTGGCGGATCACCTCGAGGTCGATCTCGAGCAGCGCGGCGAGCACGCCGGCGTACATGACGTTCTTCATCAGGATGCGGTTGCGCACGCCGATGAAGTTCTCGTTGCAGAGCTTCGCGAACGGCACGCCCAGGATGACGATGTCCTCGCGCCGCAGCACGGTCGACCGTGGCCAGGTGGAGTCGTAGATCAGGAAGCCCCCGGGGCTCACCTCGCGGACGTCCTTGTGATAGGTCTCCACGTTCATCGCCACCATGAGGTCGATGCGACCGGAGCGGGCCACGTAGCCGTCCTTCGTCACGCGGATCTCGTACCAGGTGGGCAGCCCCTGGATGTTGGACGGGAAATAGTTCTTCCCCATCACGGGGACTCCCATCCGGAAGATGGACTTCATCAGCAGCGCGTTGGCACTGGCGGAGCCGGTGCCGTTTACGTTCGCGAACTTGATGACGAAGTCGTTTACGCGGTCTTGCGGCTTTGCGGGCTGGGCCATGTGTGGTCGCTGGCGTGGGGCAGGTTGATCGTGGACTTCTGCATGTCCCAGGCCGCCGTGGGGCAGCGCTCGGCGCAGAGTCCGCAGTGCACGCAGAGGTCCTCGTCCTTCACCATGACGCGGCCGGTCTGCTTGAGCGGCTCGGAGACGTACAGCGGCTGCGTCCGGCACCCTGCGCGGTGCCTTGAGCCGCGTCGAGAGCTCGGCTTCCTCGCCATTGCGGGTGATGGTGAGGCAGTCCGTCGGGCAGATGTCGATGCAGGCGTCGCACTCGATGCAGAGCTTCGTCTCGAACACGGTCTGGATGTCGCAGTTCAGGCAGCGCTGCACCTCGGCCGCCGTCTGCTCGGGATCGAAGCCGAGCTCGACCTCGATGCTGATCTGCTTGAAGCGCTCCTTGAGGCTCACGTGCGGCACGAGCCGCCGTTCGACGGGGTTGTAGTCGTTCGTGTACGACCACTCGTGCAGGCCCATCTTGCGGCTGGCCAGGTTCAGGGTGGGCGGCAGCCGCGAGGTCACCGGTTGCCCCATGCAGAAGTTGTGGATCGAGATCGCCGCCTGGTGGCCGTGCTCCACGGCCCAGATGATGTTCTTCGGGCCGAACGCCGCGTCGCCGCCGAAGAAGACCTCGGGTCGCGTGGACTGGAAGGTCGTTTCGTCCACGACGGGCACGTGCCACTTGTCGAACTGGATGCCGACGTCTTCCTCGATCCACGGGAACGCGTTCTCCTGGCCGATGGCGAGGATGACGTCGTCCGCCGGGAAGAACGCTTCGCCGACCACGCGTTCGGCGATGATGCGGCCCTGGGCGTCGAACTCGTACTGCATCTTGTCGAAGCGCATGCCCGTGAGCCGGCCGTCCTCGACGACGAAGTTCCTGGGGGCATGGTTCACGACGATCTCGACGTTCTCGGCCTCGGCATCCTCGAGTTCCCAGTCGGAGGCCTTGAAGAACTGCCGCGGCTTGCGCGCCATGACCTTCACGTCGCGGGCACCGAGGCGCAGCGACGAGCGGCAGCAGTCCATCGCGGTGTTGCCCACGCCGATGATCAGCACGCGTTCGCCGATGCGGTCGAGGTGCTTGAACGCCACCGACTCGAGCCACTGGATGCCGATGTGGATGCGGGCGCTGCCCTCCTCCCGGCCGGGGAGCCTGAGTTCCTTGCCCTTGGGCGCGCCGCTGCCGACGAACACGGCGTCGAAATCGCCCTTGGCCAGCAGCGACTTCAGGCTGTCCACGCGGTGTCCGTAGCGGATCTCCGCACCCATGCCGGTGATGTAGCCGATCTCCTCGTCGATCACGCTCTCGGGCAGCCGGAACGCCGGGATGTTGGTGCGCATCAGGCCGCCCGGCTTGTCCCACTGCTCGAGGATCACGACCTCGTAGCCGAGCGGCAGCAGGTCGTTGGCGACCGTGAGCGAGGCGGGGCCGGCGCCGATGCAGGCGATGCGCTTGCCGTTCTTCTGCGACGGCACGACCGGCAGGCGATCGACGACGGAGTCCTTGTGGTCGGCCGCGACGCGCTTCAGCCGGCAGATTGCGACGGGCTTGTCCTCCACCCGCCCGCGCCGGCAGGCGGGCTCGCAGGGCCGGTCGCAGACGCGGCCGAGGATCCCCGGGAACACGTTCGATTCCCGGTTGACCATGTAGGCGTCCGAGAAGTCACCGAGCGCGATCAGGCGGATGTACTCGGGCACGTCGGTGTGCGCCGGGCACGCCCACTGGCAATCCACGACCCGGTGGAAGTAGTCCGGGTTGGACGTGTCGGTCGGTTGCACGGTGGCGGATCCCTCGGGCCGGGTGGCAATGCGCGAGCTTAGCGGTTCTGCGCAGCCGCGCAACCGGGTGCCGGCGGCTGATGCGCTGCAGCAGATCGTCGGCACCGTGGCCGGTTGCCCGTAATCCGGCGGCGCTTGCATTTCAAGCGGCGGATTGCAATTCTGGAACCCAGGTCTCGCTCCCTACCAATAAACCGAAATAGCGAGGGCACGGCAATGCGCACACGCTGGCGCTCGAGGCAGTCATGAGAATTTCGCTCATCGTCGCGCTGGTCGCGCTCGTCCCGGGCGTCGGGCAGGCGGACGAGTCCCGGGCGAACTTCACGGTCAGCGCCCGTTTCGTGCCACGACTCGCGATGCGGGTCGTCAGCGGTCCGGACGCCCTCGTCGTCAGCCCGGAGGACGTCTCCCGTGGCTACGCGTCCGTGTCGGCGCGGTATCACGTCGACAGCCGTGACCCGCGCGGCTACCTGCTGCGCCTGTCGCCGCGTGTCGGTGTCCTCTCGGCGGGTGAGGTCGAGATCCGCGGTCTGCAGGACGATCTGGTGCTCGGCGGCGCGGAGATCGAGATCGCCCGTCCCGCATCCGGTGAGAAGGATGTCCTGGAGCTGGCGTTTCGCGTCCGATTGCCGGCGGACACGGTGCCCGGGACCTATGCGCTGCCGGTCCACGTCATGGCCGCATCGCTTTGACGCGAGGCCTCAGAACGTCAGCGTGACGACGATCGTGTCGCTGTAGTTGCCCGTCGCCACCGCCTGCTGCGCCGGGATGCGGCCATAGATCGGGTAGACGACTTCACGGCGGCCGTTGCCCTGTCCGGGACCAACGGCGAAACCATCCGAGATCAGCACGGTCCCCGCGCTGCCGTCGCCCCAGACCCGGACCCTTGCCGCCGTGTCGAACAGGTTGTAGTTCAGCGCCGACGGTCCCGACCGCATCCACCGCTGGGTGAACGTGCCGCTGTTGCCGGCCGACAGCGCCAGCGAGTAGTTCACCCGTTGCCCGCTGCCCGACAGGTAGGTGCAGACCAGGGTCAGGTTGCCGGTTGAATCCGTGGCCGCGGTCGTGGTCGGGTCGTAGATGCCGAAGGCGACGCCCGTGGATGACAAGGAGCAGTCGGCGAGGGCCCAGGCGTCGCTGCCGACGAGCAGCGCGCAGCACGCGGCGCAGGCACGCGCTGCCCGTCGCCGTCGTCGATCTTCGGGGCTGGCGCGCGTCATCCGCTGGATTCTGCCACGAGTGGTCAGGATCCGGAGACGACCAGGCCGGCATCGTGCGTGCGGCCCCCATCGTCGCGGCAGGTCACGTCGCCGAGGTCCGGCTGCGGGTCACCCTGTTCGGGGCGCTCGAACGTGAACTCGCAGCTTCGTCCCAGCCAGGCCGCCGTCGCGTCGTGGCGACCCGCGGCGGCCGTCAGGTAGACGAGCCCGTCGAGTGCCACCGGCACCTGTTCGCTGCGGGTCGTGACCGTGGCGCCTGCGGGCACCGGCGTGCCGTCGGAGAGCACCAGGCGCAACGTGGCCGCGCTCGCCCGTACGACCGGAAAACGCACCACCGGACCGCTGCGGTAGGCCGGCGTCACGGTCATCGCGGGCGTCGCGAGCGACGCATCGAGCGGCAGTTCCTTCGGGTCGATGCTGATCGCGTTGAGCTCGTAGGCGCGCAGCGAATCGAGCAGCACGCGGCCCTTGCCGTCCGTGCGGCCGATCGGCTGGTTCTCGACGTAGACTGTCAGGTCCTGGAAGTCCGCGATCTCGACGACCGCGAAGCTGCGATCGAGCCGCCGCGACGGCATGACGCCCGCGCTGGTGATCGCGAGCCCGCCGCCCGCGTTGGCGCGCCAGCCATCCGTGTCGTCGCGGCGCGCGTACTGCACGCTGACCAGGCCTGCGTCGCCCTGCAGCAGGTAGTCGAGCTGCGCATCCTCGGTCGAGGAGACGGCCACGTAGTAGCCGGTGCCGGCGCCCGCCGGCAGGCTCCGTTGCATCGACGCGACGACTTTGAACTCCTCGTTGGCCGCTGCGTCCGGCGAGTGCTGCAGGCTCACCGAAGCGTTGCGGCGGTCGCCGAATGGCATCGTCCAGTTGAGAAAGAGGTCGGTGGACGCGTCGTCGCTGATCGTGTGGCTCGCGAAGAAACCGAGATAACCGTAGTTGCCCAGCGTGATCGAGTGGCTGAGCCCGATCGCCTCAGTCGTCGGGCTGGACCAGTTCGTCTGCCGGCCGTAGGACAACTGCAGGTTGCCGTAGAGGCCGAGGTTGAATCCCAGGCCGCCGAAGCTGCGCTGCTTCGGCCGGTCGCTCAGCGTGGAAGTGCCGAGCTGGCCGAAGTCCTCCGACGCGTACTGCGTGCGGGCAAAGACGTTGACCTGCCGTCCGCTGCGCTCGACCCCGACGCCGCCCAGCCAGCCCAACGCGTCGTCGCCGCCGGCGGCGGCGGTGACGGTCAGGATGCCGAGCGTGCCGACCTGCACGGCGGTGTCCACGCCCACCGCGGTCGCGCCACTGGCCTGGCCTTCGGCGTGAATCTCCGCCGTGAAGCGATCAGTGATGCCACGGCGGAACGTGCCAGCCATGACCAGGTCGCCATAGGCGTCGCTGCGAAGTGCGTAATCCTCGCGGATCGCGCCTGCCTCGAACGAGTACTCGTTGAGCCCGGCGCGCAGCAGCGTCGGGCCGGTGTAATAAGGTTGCGCGATGACCTGTTGCCGTCCCAGTGCGTCGGTGACCACGACCTGCATCTCGCCCGCGCCCGTGATCGGCGGCAGCCGATCGATCGTGAACGGACCGGGGAGTACCTCCTCGCTCACGACACGCCGGCCGTTCACGAATACGTCCACCGTCGAAGGCACGATGGCCTCGCCCTGGGCGTAGAGCAACGGCGTCGTCACCAGCGTCGGCTGCGTTGAGAAGTTCGTGCCGAACTGCACGCCGCCGAAACGGGCGGCACGTCCCCAGGCGCCCGAGGCGCTGATCGCGTCGCCGACGCGCAGCGTCGCGAGCCGTTCGGGAAGGTCCAGGGTCCATGTCGTGTCGAGGCGCAGGACCTCGCGGCGATCGTCGTCGCTTCGGCCGATCAGCGAATTCGTGACGACGCCGCGCGATCCGAACACGCCGATCTCCAGGATCGAGCCGAGGCTGGTCCGCTCGTCGACCTGTTCGCCGAACAGGTCGTAGTTGACGAATCCACCGAGTTCGGCAGCCGTGACCGGCGGCGCGTCGGGCGAGACGGCGCTGCTGCGCGTCGGCAGGAAGGCATTGGGCGGCAACGTCACGCGCGCACTCTGCGTGGCGTCGTCGAAGACGACGCTGGCGCCGATCTCGCCGCCCAACCGCAGATAGTGCTCGCCATCGACTGTCACGAGTCCCCGCGACGGGGTCCGAAGGCGAAGTTGCGGCAGGTCCGCGGTCCTGATCAGCAATGTGCCGTCAAGTTCGCGACGGACGACCAGGGTCGAGCCCTCCGGCTGGTCGTTGAGGAGGATCTCGACGATCGCGGGTTCCAAGAGAGGCGGAGCCTCATTGGCGTTGGCGTTGGCGTTGGCGGCGGCGCGGCGGCGGCGAGCGCGAACGACAGGGCCACCATTCGCCGTCGGCCCATGGCTCACGGTCCCTCGGGTCGGATCTCCACCGCGAAGTCGCCGGCTTCGGTGGTGCCCTTCACCCGAAGTCGATGCCAATCGTTGCTGGAGGTCGCTTCGTCCTGCTTGTTGTCGAGCGTCCAGGTCCGGGCCTGGCCCGGGAGGATGTAAGCGGTGACGTCCTGCTGGATCCCGGGCATGGAAGTCGCGGCCGGCGCGACGTTGAAGCTCAGGACCCGGGCGTGGGCGTTGCCCGTGTTGCGGGCGGTGAGCGCAATTTCGCCATCGGCGCCGCGCAAGGCCGACCATTCGATGCGTGGCTCGGCAGGCGCGGTCGGTGCGACGAAGACAGGCAGGCTGAGACGCAATGCCATGTTCAGTCCCGTGAACATCGGGTTCGCCTGCTGCGGTACCTCGGTCAGTATCAATCGATAACTGAGCTGCTGCTGCTGGTCTGCCGGCCGGCGCAAAGCCACCCGTATCAGCTGCGACCCATTACCCGGAAGCGTGAACACCGCCGGGCTGACCAGTACGTCCCGCGTCGGGCTGAGCTGGTCCTCGCCGTCGACCTGTTGCCAGAGCACAGCCTCGGCCTGGACCACGACCGGGGTTTCCTCCTGGTTTCGCAGCGTCAGCGCGCCAGTCTGCGTCCGTGGCGAGAACTCGACCCGCAGCGGCGAGATCGAGAACGACCCTGCACTGGCCGCGATCGGCGACAGCCCGAGGGCTGTCGCCGACGCGAGAAATCCCAGCATGAAGCTCCGGAACATCAGAGCTCTTGATCAGTACACAACGGTTGCGGTGATCGTGTCCGAGTAAGCGCCGGTGTCGATCTGTCCCGTGTTCTGGCTGGCCAGGAGCCGGCCACGAACCGTCAGCGTCTGGACGCTACCCATGCCCGCGCCCGCGCCGCCAAGCCGACCCGTGGTGCCGGTCGCGTCGCCCCAGACCGTCGAGTAGCTCGTGTTTTCCGTGAACAGGTTGTAGACGAGGGTGCCGCCGGGGCCGGCCATCGTGCGATTTGCGTAAGAGCCCGAAGACCCGGTGCTCAGGTTGACGATGAAAGCGGTGCCGTTCGTGCAACGGACGCGAATGTCCGAGGATGAGAACAGGTCCAGTTCACCGTCAAAAGTGCCGAAATCCAGCGTATCGGCTTCGATGAGACAGTTGTTCGTCACGTTGGCGGTCACCTGGAACGTGGTCGACCTCTGGGCTGCCTGTGCCGACCCCGCCATCGCCAGCAGAACTCCCGCGGCGATCGGGGCAATGATCTTTCTACTCATACGGAATCCTCGTGGTTGCAGTGGATCGAGCGTCCGGCCCGCAACCCGCAGCGTCTGCGACGCCGGTAAGGCCTGGACCGTCCTTGGATCGGGACGAGGTACGCATTGGTGTTTTTGACGCCGCGCGGCCCCGATCCACGATCAAGTGCCGCCGATTCTCCATAAGACGCGGATCGCGCGACTGTGACGGTCTTCGCGCTTTCTTATGTCACTTCGGCCGAACGCCGGCTTTCGATCAATTCTGATGAGGCGCGTCAGGCCTGATCCGCCGCCCCGATCGTGAACTCGGGGCTGCCGTAGTGCACGTAATCGGCCCAGTCGATCGATCCGTGCGCGAAGACCCCGCGCCGCGCCTCGAGCACGCATTCGCCGAGCGCCGCGCCGTCGAGCAGACCCTGGTAGAACCGCGTCGAGAACGCGAAGGCCGCTTCGTCGCCCACCGGCCAGTGCGTGCCGAGGAAGTTGGCCACGCCGCCGCCGAGGAACGCCTCCGCGACGCTCGTCGAGCGACGGAACGCGAACAGGCGGCCGCCGCCCGAGGCTCGCCTGCGGACGCGGGCGGCCTCGCAGGCGTTGAAGAACACGAGGGCCGGGAGGTCGCCGAGCCCGTCGAGATCCGCGCCTTGCAGCACCTCGCCCCCCGCACACACGAGCCCGCTGCGGCCGGGATCCCGGGCGTCGAAGAAACCGTGGCCCGCGAAATGCAGGATGTCGTGGCGGCCGGCCGCGCAGGCGCGCAGCACGCTCGCACGGGTGGCCTCGGCGCCCGTGAGCACTTCGACGTCGACGTCCCGCGTGCGCAGCATCCGTGCGAGCTCGTTGCCTTCGTCCGTCGCCCCGGGCAGGTCGAGCGTCGGGTCGACGACCATCAGGACCTGCAATCGTTCGCCTTCCTCGCGATGCTCGCGCCAGCGGGCCACGGTGAGGCCTTCGCTGGCGTAGCGGCGGCTCAGGCCGCCCTCGAGCGCCGGGTAGCCATCGCCGATCCGCAGAGCTTCCCAGGGCACCCGCGAGCCCTCGCGGTCGTGCACGATCACGAGCGGACGGCGCTTCATCGCCTCCAGTCCCTCGACAACAGTCGGCGCGAGCAGCAGTCGCCCGATTCCGCGGCCGAACGCCGCCATGTCGCGCGGCGCGAGCGATCCGGATTCCGCTCGCGCGAGGTGTTCGCGCAGGCTCCTGATGCCGATGCGCTTCGTTCCGCTCAGGACGGCGGCCTTGGCGCCCGCCGTCAGCAGGGAACTGCGGCACTCGTATTCGCGCCGGCTGTGCTCGAGCAGCGTGATCAGCAGGTAGACCGGATCCGCCCGGCGCGCGGTCGCGCCCGCCGGCGCACGGGTCGGCCGGGCCGGGCCGAGGTCGGCCTCGTCCACCACGAGGCGCAGGCCCTTGTTCCGATGGCGGCCCACGATCCGCGCCACGCCGCGGCGCAGCGCCGCGTACTTGCGCTTGTCGGTCTCGCAGAGCGTGACTCGACGCGTGACCCGATCCGGGTCCGCCGTCTCCAGCGCGCCGATGAACCCGTCGAGCTGCTGCTCCAGCGCGGCCGCCACCGGCACCCCGGAACCCGCGCCGAACAGCACGGTCGCGAAATCCTCGACGCCTGAGCGCGCAAGGCTGCGCAGCACGTTGCCGGCAACGAAGGATTGCGCATCGGCGCCGAAATCGTCGAAGTCGCCGAGACCGGCGAAGACGACGAACTCGGCCATCAGTGCGCCACGTGCCACCGGCAGGACCGAGACCTGCCCGAGGCGGCCCGAGACCATGCGTCGCTGCGCGGCTTCCTGGATCGCGCCGCCGAGGCGGCGGTCCACCGCCGCCGCCGCACCCGTCGGGTCGACGTTGCGAAACACGCCCAGGACGAGCGCGCGTGCGCTGGCGTCCTCGATGCCGCCGTTGACGAGCCGGATCTCCAGCGTCCGCAGGGTGCCGGCCTCGGGCGTGCGGCGCTCGTCGAGCGCGGCCGGTGCCACGGCGCCGTGAAACTCGGGCGAGACGACGGGCTCGAGCAGCCGCCGTCGCGCATCCGGCGACAGGTCCTGCCAGCGCACCTTGTGCGGCGCGACGCGGCGCAGCACGGCCTCGGACACGGCCCGGGTGGCAGGCCGGCGCGCGCGCCGCACGGACGCCGGAAGCCTCTCCGTGGATCCGCTGCGCAACAGGTCGATCACGGCCGAGATCACCTTGCCGTTGTTCGGCAGCCCGCCGTGCGATTCGCGGACGTACCAGTGCGCTGCGCCCGGCACCGTCGCGAGTTCGAGCGGGACCGTCCCGTCGCCGTCGTGCACGAGGGTGTAGTGGAACTCGCCGTTCTTCCTCTCGACGCCCGTGACGGTTTCCTGCCGCACGCCGACCACGTGCAGGCAGCGCGGGTCTGCGTCGGGCCAGCGGTCACGCGCTGCGGCGGCTTCCGCGAGCAGCTGCTGCTCGGGACGCAGCCCGTCCTCCGGCCAGGCGGCCAGGTCGAAGAGGTCGGGCCCACCGGCGCGGCTCGCGTCGGGGAGCAGCTCGTGGAGTGCGGGCAGCGTGCGAAACACGATGCGCGCGAGATCCTCCGCACTGTGATGCAGGTCGAGCGCCGCGAGCTTGCGGACGGTCGGATACACGCCGCGCATCGCGAGCACCGGCGCGAAGGAACCGAAATTGGGCGACCCCAGCTGGACGACCCGCGCGACCCGACCCGTGTCGGTTGCCAGGGCCAGGCGGGCGACGACGCCGCCCAGGCTGTGACCGACGAGCAGCGTCTCGCGTGCGCCGTCAGCGGCGATGCGTGCGTTCAGCTCGCGCGCGAGTACCTCGACGCTGAGCCGCCAGTCGTAGGCATGGAAGCGCGCGTCGAAGCCTGCGATCTGCAGCGAGAGCTTGAGCTTGAGCGAGTTCAGAAGCATCACGCCGAGCGCCGACAGCCGGGCCCCGCGTGGCAAGGCGAGCCGGGTCAGGTGACCGGCGGCGAGTTCGAGCAGATCGAGCCAGATGACGTCGTCGACCAGGCGTCCCCGCGCGCCGATGCGCGATCCCATCAGGCCGGGCAGCACGTAGACCGCCACGCCCCGCCGGCGGACGGCAGCTGCACGCCGGGCCAGGCCGCTCAGCTCGCGGTAGCCCGCCTCGCCGAACAGCGCGATCAGTTCACGCCGGTGCTCGCCCGACGCGAGCAGCCGCTCCACTTCCTCGTCGTGGAGACGGTGCAGCGGCGGCGCGGGCGACGCGGGCGGCGTCAAGGGGCGTCCCTGCGCGAGGGGCTCAATGCGGCTGCGGATCGGTGGCCGCGGTCGTCGCCGGCTTCACCACCACCGTGATCGTCTGGGTGGCCGACTCGGCAAAGCGCAGTGTCAGGGGAAACGTCTGCCCGGCGACCAGCGGCCCGTCCAGTCCCATCAGCATGACGTGAGTGGACTTCGGCGCGAGTTCGACGCGCCGGCCGGCCGGGATCTCGATGCCGTCGATGGCACGCATCTTCGCCACTCCACCGGTTTCCTCGACCGTGTGCAGGTGGACCATGGCGGCACGGTCGCTGCCCGCCTCCAGCAGGCGGTCGGCTGTGCTGCCGCCCTCGATGACCATGTACGCCGCGCCCACGTCCACGCCAGGCGGCGTCGCACGCGCCCAGGCGTCGGACACCACGGGCGCATCGCCCGACCACGCGGCGCCTGCCATCAGGGCGGCCACGACGAAGAGCGTCGGGCGTGTCATCCGGCAGCACGTCATCGCCTGGAGCCCTCGTTCATGGTGGTGCGGATCGCGTCGACCACGGCCTCGATCGCCGGACCGCGCGTGGTGGACTTGCGCCATACCGCGCCGATGGTACGCGCGGGTGCCGGCTTGCTGAAGGGCTTGATCTTCAATCCGCGCACTGCGCCCACCGGCGAGGCCGAGGCGAGTTCCGGCAACAGGGTGATGCCGTGGCCGGCGGCGACCATCTGTCGCAGCGTTTCGAGGCTGGTGGCGCGATAGTCCTGCGCCTCGTGAAGGCGGATGCGGCTGCAGACCTCGAGTGCCTGGTCGCGCAGGCAGTGGCCGTCCTCGAGCAGCATCAGGGTCTCGCCCTTCAGGTCCTCGACCTTCACCCGGTCACGCTCGGCGAGCGGATGTCCCGCCGGCACCGCGAGCATGAACGGCTCGTCGAACAGCGGCGCCGACTCGAGGCCCTCGAGCGGAACGGGCAGGGCAAGGAGCCCGAGGTCCAGTTCGCCGGCACGCAGCTTCTCGAGCAGCGGCTCGGTCTGGTACTCGTAGAGCATCAGCTTGAGCCGCGGCAGCTCCCGTCGCAGGCGACCCGCGACGTGCGGCAAGAGATAAGGCCCCACCGTGGGGATCAGCGCGACCTTGAGCGGGCCCGAGAGCGGGTCAAGGTCCGTGCGGGCGATCTCCACGATCGCGTCGGCCTCCTGCAGCACGCGGCGCGCGCGCTCGACGACGCGCTTGCCGGTTTCGGTCAGCGACACACGCTTCGGCTGGCGCTCGACCAGCGGCGTACCAAGGTACGCCTCGAGCTTGCGGATCTGGGCGGAGAGGGTCGGCTGGCTCACGAAGCAGCGTTCGGCGGCCTTGCCGAAATGCCGCTCGTCCGCCAGGGCCACGAGATACCGGAGGTCGCGAAGGTTCATGGACGGAGCATAGCCCGAGCCTATCGAAGCGAGCAAAGCAATGGGTCGGGCTGATCGAATCGGCCGCCCGTGCCGATCCCCTATACTTGCCCGATGCCTTCCCGCTCCCCGCGCCTTTCCGCCGGTGTCGTGGTCGTTCGCCCCACCGAAGCGGGCTGGCGCTTCCTGCTGTTACGGGCCTTCAACCACTGGGATTTCCCCAAGGGCATGGTCGAGGCAGGCGAAACGCCGCTGGCGGCGGCAATGCGCGAGGTGCGCGAGGAATCGCTGATCGACGACCTCGAGTTCGCCTGGGGCGAGAGCTGCACCCGCACCGGTCCCTACAGCCGGGGCAAGGTGGCCTGCTATTTCATCGCGGTCACGCGGACCGCCGACGTCTCCCTGCCCATCAATCCCGAGCTCGGCCGGGCGGAACACAGCGAGTACCGCTGGGTGGACTTCGACGAGGCCGTCCGCCTGGTGTCGCCCCGGGTCCGGCCCGTGCTGCAGTGGGCGTCACAGGTGATGAACCTCGACAGCGGTGACGAGCCGATGTCCGTTAGCGCGCAGGAGACCGCAGGCGGGGCGTAGCCGGCGTGTCGGCGGCGCCGTCGCCCGTCTGGGCGGTGGGCTCCGACCGTCTGCGATCTGCCCTCGTTCAGGCGACCCGTCCCCGCCGCCCGCCGCGCAGGAAATCCTCTACATTGGCCGCCATCTCATCGAGGCAGCGCTGCCGCGCCTCGCGGGCACCCCAGGCGATGTGCGGCGTGACGATGAGATTGGGGATGTCGGCCGCCAGCAGCGGACTGCCTTCCACCGGTGGCTCCTGGGCCAGGACGTCGATCGCCGCACCGCCGAGCCGGTGGCCACGCAGGGCGTCGGCGAGCGCGCCGGCGTCCACGAGCGCGCCGCGCGCGGTGTTGATCAGGACGGCGTCCGGCTTCATGCGCGCCAGCTCCGCGGCGCCGATCATGCCCTCCGTCGCCGGCGTGAGCGGGCAGTGCAGGCTCAGCACGTCGGCGCGACCCAGCAGTTCCTCCAGGTCGACGCGACCCGGTTCGCGCTCACCGCCGGGACGGTTGGCGACGACCACGTTCATGCCGAAGGTCCGCGCGACCCGTGCGACGCCCTTGCCGAGCGTTCCGAAACCGACGATGCCGAAGCTGCGCCCGGTGAGCTCGCGGATGGGGAAGTCGAGCAGGCAGAACTGCTCGCCCCGCTGCCAGGCCCCCGAGCGGACCCGCTGGTCGTACTCGCGCAGCTTGTGCGTCAGGAGCAGCAGCACCCCGAACACGTGCTGCACCACCGAGGCCGTGCAGTAGTCGCGCAGGTTGCAGACGGCGATGCCCCGCTCGCGTGCCGCGGCGAGGTCGATGTTGTTGGTGCCCGTTGCGGCGACCGCGATCAGTCGCAGCGTCGGCGTGCGCTCCATGATCTCGCGCGTCAGGCGCAGCTTGTTCATCAGCACGGCTTCGGCGCCGGCAATGACGTCGGCGACCTGGTCCTGGGTCGTGTGGTCGCGGACGTCGATTCCCGGCAGTGCGCGTTGCAGCGCCGCGGGGTCGAGATCACCGTCGAAGCTGACGGTGGCGTAGTCGAGGAACACGGCTTTCATGGGGATTCGATGGCGGGCACCGGCCGCAGAGTGGGACGTCGGATAGGGTAACCTCGCGCCGGTGAGCGATCACGACGAACTCGAGACGCTGCTGCGCGAAGTCCGCGCCTGCCGGCTCTGCGAGGCGCACCTGCCGCTCGGGCCGCGGCCGGTGCTTCGGGCAGGCGTCACCGCCCGCGTGCTGATCGTCGGGCAGGCGCCCGGGACCCGCGTCCACGCCACCGGCATTCCCTGGAACGATCCGAGCGGCGACCGCCTGCGCGACTGGATGCAGCTCGATCGCGAGACCTTCTACGACGAGCGCAGGTTCGCGATCATCCCGACGGGCCTGTGCTATCCGGGCCGCGGTCGCTCCGGCGACCTGCCACCGCGCCCCGAATGCGCGCCGACCTGGCATCCGCGGCTGCGGGTGCTGCTGCCGGACATCGAGCTCACGCTCCTCGTCGGCCAGTACGCGCAGGCGTACTACCTCGGGTCGCGTCGCAAGGCAACGCTCACGGCGACGGTGCACGCGTGGCGGGAGTACCTGCCCGGGTTCCTGCCCATGCCGCATCCGTCGCCGCGTAACACACGCTGGCTGCAGGTCAATCCGTGGTTCGCGCGGGACGTGCTGCCGTTCCTGCGCGAGCGTGTCCGGGCCCTCGTGCAGCCTGCGAAACCGGCCTGAGACCGCCAACGGTCGCGGCCGCGGTGGAGGCGGGCCGCGGCAAGGCGAGGCTCCGCTGGGGTTTTCCGCGATGGTGAGCCACGGTCGCCCGGGTGCAGGCTGCGGGTGCCGGCGGACCGACCGCCGGCAACACCCTGCATGGACGGCTTGCCAGACATCACCGCGGACCTCGACCCTCGCGTGCGTGCCATCGTGTCGCGCTGGGGCCACGAGCCCACGCGCCTGGTGCAGATCCTGCGCGAGGTGCACGAAGCATTCGGGTTCGTTCCGCCGCGCGCCGTATCGCTGATCGCCCGCTCGCTGCGCGTGCCGTACTCGCGCGTCCGGGGCGTGGCGAGCTTCTACTCCTTCTTCGCGCTCGAGCCGTGCGGGCGCTACCGCGTGCTCTTCTCGGACAACGTCACCGACCGCATGGCCGGCAGCGAGAAATTCCTGGACGCGATGTGCCACCGTCTGTGGGTCGAGCCCGGCAAGGTCTCCGAGGACGGCCTCGTCAGCGTCGGCCGTACCTCGTGCACCGGCCTGTGCGACCAGGGGCCCGCGCTGCTCGTGAACGGCCGGGCGGTCCCGGCGCTGACGGACGAGCGGGTCGGGCGCATCTGCGAACTCATCCTGTCGTGCACCCCGCTCGAGGCGTGGCCGGAAGAGTTCTTCGCCGTCCGGGACAACGTCCGGCGTGCCGACATCCTGCTCGGTCACGGGCTGGCCCCGGGAGATCCGATCCGCGCGGCCCTGCAGCGCGGCGCCCGCGGCTGGTCGGAACACGCCGCCAACGCCCGCTCCTGGCGGGAGTCGTTCGTGGGGGCCGCCGAGGGGCCGGTGGCCACGCTCGAGGAAGTGAAGCGCTCGAACCTGCGGGGCCGTGGCGGGGCGGGCTTCACCACGGGCATCAAGTGGGAAGCCTGCCGGCGCGCCACCGGCCTTGCGCGCTACGTCGTCTGCAACGCCGACGAGGGCGAACCGGGCACGTTCAAGGATCGCGTACTGCTCTCGCGGTACGCGGACCTGCTGTTCGACGGCATGACGGTCGCTGCGTACGCCATCGGCGCCAGCCACGGTTTCGTGTACCTGCGTGGAGAGTACCGTTACCTGCTCGACGCCCTCGAGGCCACGCTCGAGCGGCGTCGCGCGGCGAAACTGCTCGGCCATGGCATCTGCGGCCAGCCCGGCCTCGATTTCGACATCCAGGTCCACGTCGGCGCCGGGTCCTACGTCTGCGGCGAGGAGTCGGCGCTCATCGAGTCGCTCGAGGGCAAGCGCGGCGTGCCTCGCAACCGGCCGCCGTATCCCGTCACCCACGGCTACCTGCAGCAGCCGACGATCGTCAACAACGTCGAGACCCTCTGCGCCGCCGCGCTGATCGCCGTGCACGGCGGCGAGTGGTACCGGGCCCTCGGTACGCTCAAGTCCTCCGGCACCAAGATCCTCTCCGTGGCCGGCGACGTCGCGCAACCCGGCGTTTACGAGTATCCCTTCGGCGTCACCGTGCGCCAGGTGCTCGAGGACTGCGGTGCCCGGAATCCGCAGGCCGTGCAGGTGAGCGGCCCGTCGGGCGTCTGCATCGACGCCACGGAGTTCGACCGCCGCCTGGCCTTCGAGGACCTGCCGACCGCCGGTGCGTTCACCGTGTTCGACTCGAGCCGCGACATGTTCGAGGTCGCGCGCAACTACACGCACTTCTTCGCGCACGAGAGCTGCGGGTTCTGCACTCCGTGCCGGGTCGGGACGTCGATGCTGGTCGCCGCCATGGACAAGATCCACGCCGGCAACGGTACCCAGCACGAGCTGCGCGAGATCAACCGGCTGAACCAGGTGCTGCTCATGTCCGCGCACTGCGGGCTCGGCCACACTGCGTGCAACCCGATCCTCGACACGCTGAAGCGCTTCCGGCCCGCCTACGAGCGCAAGCTGCGTTCGCTCGACTTCACCCCCGCGTTCGACCTGGACGGCGCGCTGGCCCGCGCGCGCCAGATGACCGGCCGCGACGACGCCGCCGCGCACCTGGAATCGCAGCCATGAGCGAGCGCCCGACCTTTCTGCTCGACGGCATCGAGGTCCCCTTCGGTCCGGGCCAGACGGTGATGCAGGCGGCGCTGTCGGCGGGGCGGTACATCCCGCACCTCTGCTACCACCCGGAGTTCAAGCCGCACGGCAGTTGCAAGGTGTGCACCGCCCGGATCGACGGTCGCCTGATGGCGGCGTGCACCACGCCGGCGGAATCTGCCACGGTGGTCGAGAGCGACACGGACGACCTCAACGAGCTGCGCCGGACGCTGGTGCAGATGCTGTTCGCCGAGGGCAATCACTTCTGCCCGTCCTGCGAGAAGAGCGGCAACTGCGGGCTGCAGGCGCTTGGCTACGATCTCGGGGTGATGACCGCGGGCTTCCGGCACCTGTTTCCGGACCGGCCCGTCGACGCCTCGCACCCCGAGATCCTGCTCGACTTCAACCGCTGCATCCTCTGCGAGCTCTGCGTGCGCGCCGCCCGCGAGGTGGACGGCAAGCACGTCTTCTCGCTCGCGGGCCGGGGCCTCGACAAGCACCTGATCGTCAACGCGGAGTCCGGCCGCCTCGTCGACACCGACGTCGCGGTCACCGACAAGGCGGTCGAGGTGTGCCCGGTCGGCGTCATCCTGCGCAAGCGCGTGGGGTTCGCGGTCCCGATCGGCGAACGACGCTACGACCGCTCGCCGATCAGCGCGCAGGCGCTCGAGGACGCGCCCCGTCCCCTCGAGAGGCACCATGACTGACGCCGCCCCGCGCAAGGTCCGGATCGCGACCACGTCGCTCGCGGGCTGCTTCGGCTGCCACATGTCGTTCCTCGACATCGACGAACGGCTGTTCGCTCTGCTCGAGAAGGTCGAGTTCGACCGCTCACCGCTCACCGACGTCAAGCACTGCGGGCCCTGCGACATCGGCATCGTCGAGGGCGGCATCTGCAATGCCGAGAACGTGCACGTGCTGCACGAGTTCCGTGCCAACTGCAGGACGCTGGTGGCGATCGGTGCCTGCGCGGTGACGGGCGGGTTGCCCGCCCAGCGCAACCACCTCGACCTCGGGCAGTGCCTGCAGGAGGTCTACCTGACGGAACCGAGCGTCGGGCAGGGCCTGATCCCGAACGATCCCGAGCTGCCGCTGCCGCTCGACAAGGTGCATCCGCTGCACGAGATCGTGAAGGTGGACTACTTCATCCCGGGTTGCCCGCCCTCGGGCGACGCGATCTGGAAGTTTCTCACGGACCTGCTCGAGGGCCGCACGCCCGAGCTCGGTCCCGGCCTGATCCAGTACGACTGAGGACCCGCCGAGCACCATGAGCCAGCTTCCCCTGGAGACCGCCGCCCACCCCGAGCAGTTGCGTCGCGTGGTGATCGAACCGCTGTCGCGCGTCGAGGGGCACGGCAAGGTGACGCTGCTCATGGACGAGGACGATCACGTGCAGCAGGCGCGACTGCACATCGTGGAGTTCCGGGCCTTCGAGAAGTTCATCCAGGGCCGCCCCTACTGGGAGGTGCCGGTGATGGTGCAGCGCCTGTGCGGCATCTGCCCCGTCAGCCACCACCTGGCGGCCTGCAAGGCGCTCGACCAGGTGGTGGGCGCGAAGGAGCTGACGCCGACCGCGGAGAAGATCCGCCGCCTGATGCACTACGGCCAGATCCTGCAGTCGCACGCGCTGCACTTCTTCTACCTGTCCTCGCCCGACCTGCTGTTCGGATTCGACTCCGACCTCGCGCGCCGCAACATCGTGGGTGTCGCGGCGGCGCACCCCGACGTGGCGAAGCGGGGCGTCCTGCTGCGCAGGTATGGCCAGGAAGTGATCCGCCACACGGCGGGCAAGCGCATCCACGGCACGGGATCCGTGCCGGGCGGCGTGAACAAGTCGCTGACGGCCGCCGAGCGCGACGAGCTGCGCAAGGACATCTACCAGGTGATCGCCTGGAGCCGCGACGCGGTGCGCATGGTGCGCCAGCTGTTCGAGCAGGACCTCGAGACCTATCGCAGCTTCGGCACTTTCGAGTCGCGGGCCCTCAGCCTGGTGCGCGCCGACGGCGCGCTGGACCTCTACCACGGCGGGCTGCGGGCCCGGCAGGCCGATGGCCGGACGATCTTTGATCACGTCGATTACGACCGCTACTGGGAGCAGATCTCCGAGGAAGTGAAGGCATGGTCGTACATGAAGTTTCCCTACCTGCGCGCGCTCGGGCACGAGGACGGCTGGTATCGCGTCGGGCCCCTGACGCGCGTCACGAACTGCGACTTCATCCCGACACCGCTCGCGGACCGCGAACGGCGTGAGTTCCTGGCGTTCGACGAGGGTCGCGCCGCACGCGCGACGCTCGGCTTCCACTGGGCGCGCATGATCGAGATGCTGCACTCGGCCGAGGCCATCAAGGACCTGCTGCACGACGACGACCTGCTCGGCCGTGACCTCATGGCGGGCGGGCCGCGGCAGGCGCGCGGCGTGGGCGTCATCGAGGCGCCGCGCGGGACGCTGATCCATCACTACCGGGTGGACGAGAACGACCAGGTGGCGCGGGCCAACCTGATCGTCTCGACGACCCACAACAACCACGCGATGAACGTGGCGATCCGCGAGGTCGCCCGCAGGTACCTCGATGGCCGCAAGCTCACCGAGGGCCTGCTGAACCACATCGAGGTCGCCGTGCGCGCCTTCGACCCGTGCCTGTCCTGCGCGACCCATGCGATGGGCAAGATGCCACTGGACGTGCAACTGCAGGACGCGGAAGGCAACGTGGTCGACACGCTGGTGCGCGGCTCGCGGTGAACGCCCCGGCGAGCGCCCCAGTGAGCAATTGCACCCCGATCCTCGTGCTGGCGGTCGGGAACCCGAGCCGCGGTGACGACGCGATCGGGCCGGCGCTCGCCGCGCGACTCGAGGCCGAGCGGCTTCCGGGCGTCGAGGTCATCAGCGAGTTCCAGCTGCAGGTCGAGCATGCGCTCGACCTCGTCGGCCGCGAGCGCGTCATCTTCGTGGATGCAGGCACCGGTACGCCGGTACCGTTCGAACTGCGGCGGCTGTCGCCGTCGGCGGAATTCCTGCACACCTCGCATGCGTTGTCGCCCGAGGCGGTGCTGGCGACCTACCAGCGCGTGAGGGGCGAGGCGCCGCCCGAAGCCTGGACGCTCTGTGTACGTGGCGAGCAGTTCGAGCTGGGTGACGCGCTGTCGGAACACGCCCGCTCCCATCTCGAGGCGGCCTGGGAGCCGCTGCTGCAATGGCTGCGGGCGGCGGCGTCCGATGGGCGCGGCGCCGACGCGGACCGTCGCTAGCCGCCGCGGCGGGGTCAGTCGCCGGCGGCCGCCAGGCGCGCCTCGGCAGCCGCCACCATCGACTGGAAGCGCCGGTCGTCACGCAGGAGATCGAGGTCCGGATCGGCCTTGGCGTGATTCAGCAATCCGATCGAGATCTTGTCGAACAATGGCGCGAGCAGTTCGATGGCGGCATCCGTTTCCTTCAGATGGACCGTCAACGTGCAGGCGAAGTTGTAGCGCATGTTCACGTTGTCCGGATCGATCAGCAGCGCCCGGCTCATCCAGCCCTTTGCGCTCTCGGCCTGGCCGAGCAGGGCGAGCGCGTTGGACGAGAACGCCATCGCAGCACCGTTGCTCGGGTCCTGGGCCAGCGTCTTCTGGGCCCGGGCCAGCGTCTCCTGCGCAGCGCGAAGGGCGGCTTCACGATCGCCGACTGCGGTGTAGCAGGTCACCAGCATGTTGCACGAGCTCACGTCCGATTCCATGAGTGACCGCGCCTTCTCGAAATGACGGATGGCCTCCGCAAGCCGATGCTGTCGGAACCTCAGGTAGGCCGCCGAGCGATTGACCTCGTAGGACTCGGGGTCGAGGCGCAGCGCGACTTCGATCTCGCCGCTCGCCTCTTCGTGTCGCCCGCTTTCCGAGAGAATTCGCGCCTTGACGGCATGGGCTGCCGCGAGGTTGCCGTCGAGGGACAGTGCCCGCTCCGCAGCGACCAGGCCGTCGTCGCCCTGCCCGCCCAGCAGGCGCACGAGCATCTGGCCCAGGGCCATCAGTGCCCAGGCGTGCGCGTAGTTCCCGTCGATCTCCGTGGCGCGCCGGCACAGGCGGATGATCGCCTCGTTGCGCCGGATGTCGCCCTCGTTGCCCGTGGCGTAATGCTGGCGTGCCATGAGGTAGAGGTTGTAGGCGTCGAGGTTCGTGGTCCCGCGCTGCTCGATCGCCTTCTTCTCCTCGGGCAGCAGCTTCAGCTTCAGTGCCTTGACGATCGCCTCGGAGATCTCGTCCTGCAGGGCAAAGATGTCGCTCAGGTCCCGGTCGTAGCGCTCGGCCCAGACGTTGTCCTTGGTCGCTCCGTCCACCAGCTGGGCCGTGATGCGCACGCGACCGCCGGCCTTGCGGACACTGCCCTCGAGCACGTGCTGGACCTTGAGGTCGCGCGCCACCACCTGCACGTCGACGAGCTTGCCCTTGTACATGAACGCGCTGTTACGCGACACGATCGCCAGGGCCGAGACCTTGCTCAGGTCGGTGATGATGTCCTCGGTGATGCCGTCGCTGAAGTACTCCTGCTCCGGGTCGCCGCTCATGTTGACGAACGGCAGGACGCAGATGCCGATGCGGTTTGCGGCGGCCGCGGAGGCGGCGGCCGCGGGTGAAGCGCTCGGACCGCCCTGCCGCGCGATCATGGCGCCGAGTGCCCGCAGCAGCGCCTGGAACGGCGGGCTGTTGGGATTCTCTCCCCACCCGTCCAGGTCCGTGGTGTGGATCGCCCGCACGTCCATCGGCATGCGGGCGCCGTCGAAACGGGCCGGCACCAGCGTACCCAGGTCGGCGGCCTCGCGGGCCTCGCCCCGGACCCACCGGGAGGCCACCGACGCCGCCGTCCAGACCACCATGACGGCCTTGGCGGACTTGAGCTCCTCCTCGATCTGGTCGTCGAACTGCTGCCCGGCGTCGATTTCCGGGTCCCACCAGACCGACCAGCCCTGCGCTTCGAGTGCCGCGACGAGGGGTGCCACGCGTGCCTTGTCGCTGCGCGCATAGGACACGAAGACGTCAGCCATGGTCAGTGGACCTCATCCCGGTGGTTGCCGCAGCCCCGCTGCGGCCCGGTAGCTTAACCCGGCTTCGGGCCGGACGGGACAGCGGGGGATCGCCACCGGGCCGCCGTCGACGCTCCGGGCCGCTTGCGGCCGGGAGGCTCGCGTGTCGATCGTGGCAGGTGCCGCGGGGCCTGTGTCAAAGTGGCGCGGGTGCCCTCAGAGTCAGACGAGGCCTTTGCCGTGTCCGAGTTCCGAACCGTCCCGCTTCCCGCTCCGCGCCGGGATGACGAAGAGGGTCTTTTGCGCCGCGCCGAGGAGTTTCCGCGACCTCATGCAGCGTCGTCGCACGGTGCGGGACTTCGATCCACGCGCCGTGCCGCGCGACGTGATCGAGCATTGCATCGCCGCCGCCGGGACCGCGCCGAGTGGTGCGAACCAGCAGCCGTGGCACTTCGTCGCCGTGTCGGACGCGGACGTGAAGCGACGCATCCGGCTGGCCGCCGAAGCCGAGGAGCGGGAGTTCTACGAGCGCCGGGCGCCTGAAGAATGGCTCGAGGCACTGCGGCCCATCGGCACCGACTGGCAGAAGCCGTTCCTCGAGACGGCGCCCTGGCTGATCGCGATCTTCGTACAGAAGTGGGGGCGGGCCGCCGACGGTCGCAAGGTGAAGCACTACTATCCGACCGAGTCGGTCGGGATCGCGACGGGCATCCTGATTACCGCCCTGCACACGGCGGGGCTCGCGACCCTGACCCACACGCCGAGCCCGATGGGGTTCCTCAACGAGATCCTGGGGCGGCCGGCGGACTCGGAACGGCCGTTCCTGTTGCTGGTGACCGGGCATCCGGCGGCCGGGGCGCGGGTCCCGGCCATCGACCGCAAGCCGCCGGCGGCGATCCTGTCCTGGTCCGAGTCCTGAATGTCGACCACCAAGGGCTTGTAAAAAGTCTAATAATCATAGACTTGCGACAGTCGAGCGTGAGCCGGCAGGCCCCTGTAGAATGAATAACCTTTGCCTTGGTAAATCAACGGTAAACCGCTGATGCACAACGACACTCCCGCCGCCGCCGAGCACGCGCCGATCAACTGGGTCACGATGATCCTGTTTACGGTGACGCCGCTCGCCGCGCTGGTGCTGGTTCCCTGGTACGGACTTTCCCACGGCTACAGCGTGTGGGCATGGCTGAGCTTCGTCTTCTTCCTCTGGGCCTGTGGGATTTCCATCACCGCCGGCTATCACCGCCTGTGGTCGCACCGCGCCTACCAGGCGCACTGGTCCGTGCGGCTGTTCTTCATGCTCTTCGGCGCGATGTCGCTGCAGAACAGCATCCTGATCTGGTCCTCGCAGCACCGCACGCACCACCGCTTCGTGGACGACGTGGACAAGGATCCCTACAGCGCCCGGCGTGGCTTCTGGTTCTCGCACATGGGCTGGATCCTGCGCAATTACCCCAGCGGCCGGAACGACTTCACCAACGCCAAGGACCTCGAGCGCGACCCGATGGTGATGTTCCAGCACCGCTGGTATCTGCCGCTCACCATCGGCATGAACGTCGGCCTGCCGCTGGCGCTCGGCTGGGCCGTGGGCGACCTGTGGGGCGTCTTCCTGCTCGGCGGCCTGCTGCGGCTCGTCGTGAACCATCACTTCACCTGGTTCATCAATTCGCTCGCGCACATGTGGGGCACGCAGCCCTACACGGATGAGAACACGGCCCGGGACAATCCGGCGCTGGCGTTCCTCACCTATGGCGAGGGGTATCACAACTTCCACCACATCTTCCAGAACGACTACCGCAACGGCGTGAAGTGGTGGCAGTGGGACCCGACCAAGTGGCTGATCGCCTCGCTCTCCTGGGTGGGGCTCGCGACCAACCTCAAGCGGGTGCCCGACCTCTGGATCCAGCGGGCGCAACTGGCGATGCAGTTCAAGCGCATGGAACTGGCGCTCGAGAAGCGCCGCGCCGTCGGCGCCGCGGACGAGCATATCGAACGGCTCAAGGTCCGAGTCGCCGAGGAATACGCGGCTTTTCGCAGGGCGCTGGACGAGTGGGCGAAGGTCCGCGACGAGTGGGTGACCGACCGCAAGCGGAATCTGCTGCAGAAGTGGGAGGAGACGAGCTTCCGCCTGCGCCTGAAGCAGATCGAACTCGACCTGCGCATGCAGCGTCGCCGGTTGCGCGCCATGACGCGCGCGTACGCGTAGAAACCCGGGTTCACGATTTTCCACGACGGCTGATCCGGCGGCGCCAAGCCGCCAAATGGACCCGAAATGGTCGGGTTACGGGAAAGTTGTGCCCGCCAGGCGTGGCTTGTACCTAGATACGAATGATTCCTATTTACTTTAGTAACCGCTTCTCAATATAGTTCGCTCCGTCGGTCGACAGGGGGTCGACCCACCGAGCCAAGAGAAGAGGTTGCTCTGCATGTCTCTGCGAATCAACGACTGGATCCGGGCCAGCGTGTCGATGATCCTGGCCACGGCGGCCAGCCCGGCGATCGCCGCCGAAGCAGCCGGGAACGAGGGGGCGGCCGCAACGTCGGCCCTCGAGCGCATCGTGGTCACCGCCGAGCGGATCGACCCGTCCCGCGTGGGGGGCTCGGTTGCACTCCTGAACGCAGCCACCCTCGAGGAGCACTCCTACGGCGACGTGAACCGGGTGCTGCGCCAGGTCCCGGGTCTCAACATCGTCGAAGAAGAGGGGTTCGGCATCCGCCCGAGCATCGGCATCCGCGGTTCCGGTACCGACCGCAACACCAAGATCGCGGTCATGGAAGACGGCGTGCTCATCGCCCCGGCCCCGTATGCGGCCCCGGCGGCCTACTACTTTCCCCGCATGCCGCGCATGTCGGCGGTCGAGGTGAGCAAGGGCCCGGCGGCCATCAAGTACGGCCCGCAGACGGTCGCCGGGGCCCTCGGCCTGTACTCGGCGCCGATCCCCGACGAGCCCGGCGGCCTCTCAGGCAAGCTCGAACTGCTCGGCGGCGACTTCGGCACCTTCCGCGGTCACGCGCTCGTCGGCGGTTACATCGACACCGGTGCGGCCTACGACGTCGGCCTCAGCCTCGAAACGCTGCAGGAGCGTTCGGACGGCTTCAAGGAACTCGACTCCGGCGGTGACACCGGCTTCGAGATCGGGGACTACGTGGCGAAGGTTGCCCTGCGCTCCAATGAAGGCGCCGCCCGTGCCCAGTCGCTCGAACTCAAGCTGCAGTATTCAGACGAAGCGTCGGACGAGACCTACACGGGCCTCACGCTCGACGACTTCCGGGCCGACCCGTATCGGCGCTATCGCGGCAGCCAGCTCGACGAGATGAACGTCGAGCACTGGACCGTGCAGGCGAGTCACCGCATCGACTTCACCGATCGGCTCGACCTCTCGACGATCGCCTACTACACGCAGACGGAGCGGGCCTGGTACAAGCTCAACGACGTCCGCAACGCTGCGAACACGGGCTTTACGAGCCTGAGCGCGATCCTCGAGGACCCCGTCACCTACGCCACCGAGTTCGCCGCCATCGTCGGCACGCCAGGCACGTCGAGTGCCGCGGGCGCGCTGCGGGTGCGCAACAACGCCCGCGAGTACTACGCCGCCGGGGCGCAGACGGTGCTGGGCTTCGCGTTCGACGCGGGTAATGCCTCTCACCAGCTCGAGGCCTCGGTGCGCTACCACCGCGACGAGGAGGACCGCTTCCAGAACGACGACCGCTACCAGATGGTCGACGGCGCCATGCTGCTCACCTCGGCCGGGGCGCCGGGCACGCAGGACAACCGCATCGGCGAAGCCGAGGCCTGGGCGCTTTACCTGCGCGACACCATCACCTGGGACAGCCTCACCCTGACGCCGGGCGTGCGCTACGAGTCCATCGAACTTGAGCGCACCAACTACGGCACCGCAGATCCGGGCCGCGACAGCGACCCGACGGTCCAGCGCAACACGGTGGACGTGGTCCTGCCCGGCGTCGGGACGGTCTATGCGCTGAACGGCGGCCTGAAGCTCGTCGCCGGCGTGCACCGCGGCTTCGTCAACCCCGCCCCGGGCTCCGATGCCGACGCGGAGGAGTCCTGGAACTACGAGGCCGGCGTCCGCTTCGAGCAGGGCGTCGCCTCGGTCGAGGCGATGGCGTTCCTGGTCGACTACGAGAACCTGGTCGGGACCTGCACCGCCTCGACCGGTGGCGAATGCAACATCGGCGACCAGTACGACGGCGGCGCGGCGCGCGTGCACGGGCTTGAACTCGTCGCGGCGTGGGACGCCGGCACCGCCATCGGCAGCGGCTGGTCGATTCCGCTGTCGGCCGTGTACACCTGGACGCAGGGCGAGTTCCGGACCAGCTTCCGCAGCGGCTTCGAGGAGTGGGGTGACGTCGAGGCCGGCGACGAACTGCCGCTCGTGCCGGAGCACCAGCTCACCCTGAACGCCGGGATCGACGCCCGTCGCTGGCGGACGTACCTGACGATGAACTACGTCGACGAGGCGCGGGCGGAAGCCGGCTCAGGCGCCATCCCTGCCAACGACCGCATCGACAGCCGCACGCTGCTGGATCTCTCGGCAGAGTTCGACATGACGCGCCGTGCGAGCCTGTTCGCCAGCGTGACGAACCTGACCGACGAGGTCTACAACGTGGCCTTCCGGCCGGCGGGTGCGCGGCCCGGGGCGCCGCGCAGCTGGATGGCCGGCGTGAAGATGCAGTTTTGAACGGGAACCGCTGAAAGTCGGCGGTGCCCAGGCATCGCCGGTTAATCCCGGAAATTGGTGAACTGCAGGGGCAGGTCGAAGCCGCCCTTCTTCACCAGGGCGATGACGTCCTGCAGGTCGTCGCGGCTCTTGCCGGTGACGCGGACCTGCTGGTCCTGCAGCCCGGCCTGCACCTTGAGCTTCGAATCCTTGACCATCCGCTGGATCTTCTTGCCGAGTTCGGTGTCGACGCCCTGTCTCAGGGTGGCCACCTGGCGGGCCGTCTGGCCGGTCGTCACCGGCTCGTCGACCTTGAGGCAGGCGATGTCGATTCCGCGCTTGGCCAGCTTCAGCTTGAGGATCTCCAGCATCTGCTTGAGTTGAAAATCCGCTGGTGCAGACAGCGTGATGACCGACTCTTTCAACTCAAACTTTGCATTCGTGCCCTTGAAGTCGAACCGCTGGTTGACCTCGCGGGTGGCCTGGTCCACGGCGTTGCTGACCTCGTGCAGGTTGACTTCGGAAACGATGTCGAAGGATGGCATGGCTGCGGTTCCGCGAAAGGGATCCGGAATATTGGCGGATGATCGGCCCGGCGTCGATCCGGAGGATCGTCGGCCTTGCCCGGTCTCAGGGAGCCAGCGCGGTCGGCGTCGACTCGGTCCCCGCTCCGCCAGCGTCGCCGTCCGGGACCGGCTCCGCCAGCAGTTCCTGCGTGAACGCGGTGAACTCGCGGACCAGCTCGGTGTGATGCGTGCCCGTGGCGGGACCCGAGAACCCCGCGTGGATCTTGCGCACGTGCCCGGTCCGATCCACCCAGATGGTCGTCGGATAGGCGAAGACGCCCGTGAGCTGCGGCAGGGCCTGGGCCGCGTTCTGCTTGTCGGAGGTGCCGGCGATCAGGGTGGCGTACTCGATGCCGAATTTTTCCCGGAAGCGGCGCGTCGCCGCCGCCGCCTGCGCGAAATCCCCGTGGTACTCGAACATCAGGGAGACGATCTCCAGGCCCTCCGCGCGGAACCGTCGGTACAGTTCGACCAGCAGGGCGGCCTCGTCGTGGCAGTTCGGGCACCAGCTGCCGGCCAGGGCGACGATCACGACCTTGCCCCGGAAACGGGGATCGGACAGCGACACCGGCTGGTCGTCGAGGTCCGGGAACGAGAACTCGAGCCTGATCGCCGGGTCCTTCATCCCGGTGGCGACGGCACTCGTGTCGAGGACCGCCTCGGGGTTGCGCTCGGCCCGGAATCTCTGGTGGCCCGTCTTCCCGGACCAGACCTCGCCGACGAGGTCGCCGCTCTCGTCGAGCCGCGCCCGGTACAGGTACGCCGAGGCCCCGTCGAACCGCGAGAGGTACAACTCGTCACCGCGCACTTCGCCCGCCAGGAACCGGTGATCGCCGGTGGGCGTCAGCACGGTGCCGGTCACCTTCTCGAAGGACTGGGCCAACTCGGCCACGCCCGGGCTCTTGCCGCCGGCGTCGCTGGTGAACGTGACCTGCCAGCGACCGGCGACGTCGACGTTGTCGCTCAGCGGCTGCTCGAAGAATCGCCAGGACTGGTCCCGCTCTGCGGAAAACGGCAGGGCCTGGCGCTCGCCGCCGGGGCGTAGCAGCGACAGCTCCCCCTCGAGGCGCTTGCCGTGCACCTGCGCGGTGAGGGTGTTCTCGAAGCCCGGCATCCTGGCCGTGAGCTGCCCCTCGGTGGCCGTCACGTCGGTGACGCGGATGCGTTCGTCGCCGTTGACGATGTAGAGGACGAACGCGTCGTCCTCGCGAGCGACGTCGAGCCCGAAGGGCAACTCCCCGCCCGGCAATTCGACCACGGCACGGTAGAGACCGGGCTGCAGGTCACGACTGCTCGAACTGCAGCCGGCCAGCAGCATCGTCAGGACGAGCGTCGCCGCGAGCGAGGCAGAGTGACGCGCGCGGCAAGCGCACTTGCGGTTCATGCCGGTTGGACGACCGCGGCTACAGCTTCAGTGCCGTCCGCAGCTTGTCGACGATGTCCTCGCCGCCGTGGTGCTTCACGTAGTCGATGACGATCGGGCCGAACTTCTTCGCCGTATCGAGATCCACGCCGAGCTCCGTGAACGACGCGGCGAGCCCCGCCCAGCGCCCCGGGCTGCTGCGTCCACCGAGCAGGGATCCGAGTCCGCCGGCCAGGGAACTCAGGGTGCTCGGCGGCGGCGCTTCCTTCAGCAGCTTGCCGGCCCCCGGGATGTCGGACACGAATTCCTCGAAATCGGCCCGCGACATGTTCTGCTGTCCGGTGCGCAGCAGGGCCACGAGCCCGCCGCGGGCCTGCGTCTTGTTGACGCCGAGTTCCTGGGTCAGGCGCTTGATCAGGTCGTTCATTGCAGGATCCTCCGGGGCGCCGATTCTACGTCAAGGGCACCAGACCAGCGCCATGTCCAGGACGGCGAGATCCGACCGGCGCGGCGCGACGGTGCGCGTCTCGACCGGGATCGCGGCCGGGTCGAACTCGGATTCGAGGCGGGCGAGTTCGGTCTCGAGCTCCGCGTTCAGTGCCTCGATCTGCTCCTGCACGGCCCGGGCATCCGCTTCGGCATGCGCGACGTCGGCGCGCTCCTTGCTGGCCCGACTGACGCTGCGGGCCGCCGTCTGGGCCTTGCCGATCGAGCCGCGGCGCCGACCCCCGCCGAACAGCACGCCCAGCAGGCCGCCCCCCACCGACAGTGCGGTGTTCAGTACCTGGTTGCTGGCTTGCGCGCGTTCCTTTTCCACCTTCTGCGTCGCCCGCCGCTGTCGCTCCTCGAGCGCGGCGAGCTTCCTGGCGTACTTCCCGCGCAGCGTTTCGACCGCCTCGTCGCGCTTTTCGCGCAGGACGAGCGCGACCCGCGCGCGGAACTCGCCCTCGGTCATGCCCGGCGTCGCGGTCAGCTTGAGCGACGGGCACGACCACAGGTCGAGCCCGTCGTTCCGGTACACGTGGTCCTCGAGGCTGGCCGACCAGCGCTTGTACTCGCGGGAGGACAACACGCTGGCCGGTGGTTCGGCGAAGCCTGCGCCCGGCGCCGGTTCCGTCCCGAGATCGGGGCCTGATTCCGGGAGCACTTCAGCCGTCGCCCACTCGGGGCCCTCTTGCGCGACGGGCGCGAGGTAATACGAAGACTTCCAGACGTCGAGTCCGGCCTTCGAATCGACGTAATGCGCGCGGACGCTGGCGCCGATGCGTGCGTGGTACCGGGGCGGTTGTGCCGTCTCGGGCACCGTCATGAACCGTTCCGTCACGCCGTGCTGCACGACGGGTCGGGCGCCCGCTGGCGCCGCCGGCCGTCGCGACCGCCTGTGCAGCGGAGGCTTCGGTGTCCCTGGCTGGCGCAGCGCCGGCGGCGGTCGCGCCCGGCGTGGCCGGTTCGCCTTCCCGCGTGGCGTCCGGGCCGGATTCGCGAAGTCGCCTGATCTCGGTGAGCGTCAAGGGACCGCGCAGGTAGGAGAGCGCCCAGCGCGTGCGGAACAGCACCGGTGCGTCGTCGTGCACGTTGCGCATCAGGAACGTGCGCTGCGCGAGATTCGACATGAGCGACTCGTAGCCTGCGCGATCGAGTCCACCGCCGGCCTCGCTGCCGAGCAGTCCCTCGATGACGCGTGCCTGGTCGCGCTCGGTCTGCAGGCGGCCGATGAACCAGGTGCCCGCGTTACCGAGGCCCTTGTAGTCGAGGTCCACCGGATTCTGCGTCGCGAGCACCACGCCGACGCCGAAGGCGCGTGCCTGCTTCATGAGCGTGAGCAGCGGCAGCTTCGACGGCGGCATGGCCGACGGCGGGAAGAAGCCGAAGACCTCGTCCATGTAGAGCAGGGCGCGCAGGCTGGTCGTGCCGGGCTGGCGTCGCATCCAGGCCACGACTTCGTTGGCGACCAGCGTGACCACGAACATGCGTTCCGCATCGTTGAGGTGCGCGATCGAGATGACCGAGATGCGCGGCTTGCCGGTGTCGGTGTAGAGGAGCTTCTGGACGTCCAGCGCTTCGCCCTGTAGCCAGGTCTCGAAGCCGGGTGCGGCGAGCAGGCCGTTGATGCGCAGCGCGAGCGCCGTACGGTCCTTCGCCGGGAAGAAAGTCTCTACATCGAAGACGCCGACCTTGTCGAACGGCGGCTTCTGCACGGCCTGGATGATCGCCGCCAGGTCGGGGCTCTGGCCCTTGCGCCACGAGGCATCGAGGATGGCCGAGAGCAGGATGTGTTCACGGCTCTGGATCGGGTCCGCGTCGATGCCGAGCAGGGCCAGCAGGCCCGCGACGGAGGAGCCGATGCGTTCCTTGAGCGCCGTGGCGTCGTCCAGCAGCGCCGCATCGGGTGCCGCGAACGAGCGCAGCACCGACAACGGGCGACCGGCCTCGGAACCCGGCGTGTAGATCGTGATCTCGGCCTTCTCGCGCAGGCGAGCGATGCGCGTCGCCGTCCTGCCCCCAGTCCGCGAGACCCTTGCGCCACGACGCTGCGGTGGCCGCCGCAAACGCTTCCACGGACTGGCCCTTGCGCGCCGCCTCGCCCGCGTCGACCCAGGGCTTGAAGTCGTCGGGGCGCAGCTCGGGGAAGGTGAGCAGCAGGTTGCCGATGTCGCCCTTGGGGTCGATCGCGATGGCGGGCACGCCGTCGATGGCCGCCTCCTCGAGCAGCGACAGGCACAGGCCCGTCTTGCCACTGCCCGTCATGCCGATGCAGATCGCGTGCGTGGTGAGATCGCGCGAGTCGTAGAGCAGGTCAGCGCCGGTCTGCTGCGTGGCCGGGTCGAGCTCGCGACCGAGGTAGAAGACGCCGAGGCGTTCGTAGGCGGGAGCAGTCATGGCGGTCGCTGTCGGAGGGTTTCAGGTCAGCCGTATCGCTGCGAGAGGATAGCGGAAAGCGGTAAATACGGCAGATTTTGGCGTCGCCTCGAGACTCGACTCCACGGTACAAGCGCGAGCCGATACCGTTGCTCAACTGCCTGGATGTCGGATGACAAAAGGCACCTATTGTCATAGGATCAATTCATGAAGCCGTTTCGTTGGAGTCACTCCAAGAACGAGCGGCTGAAAGTCGAACGACGGATGTCGTTCGAGGAGATCGTCGTGGCCATCGAGGGCGGCGGACTGATAGATGTCATTCAGCACAACAACACAACCCGATACCCGAATCAGCGCATCCTGGTCGTGATTGTGTCCCGGTACGCCTATCTGGTGCCTTTCGTGGAGGAAGAAGAGGCGTACTTCCTGAAGACCATCATTCCGAGCCGCAAGGCCACACGCGAGTACCTGCTGCGGGGCGAGCCCAATGACCAAGCGTAAGAAATCTGCGGATCAACGGCTGCTTGAAAGCTATGAGGCAGGTGAGTTCATTTCCACCACTCCCTCGAAGGCGGACCTGAAGAAGTTCCGGGACGCCGCGCGCGCGACCCTCGTCAAGGATCGGCGCGTCAACATCCGGTTGCCGTCGCCGGTACTGCTGGACATTCAGGCGAGGGCTGCCGAGGAAGGGTTGCCGTATCAGACGCTGATCGCCAGCGTTCTCTACAAGTACGTCACTGGACGGCTCGTCGAGCAGCCGTCACGACTGGTGCCGCAGTCGGGCCCGAATCGATGAAGTCGGTCTCCCGTCAGGTCAGCAGACGCTCTCTCAGGCGCGCCAGACGCTCAGGCCCGACGTTTGCAGCCGCTTCAAGGTAGCCGGGTATCGAGCCGAATTCCGCGTGCAGAGCCTCCATCGCGGCATCGAGGTACTCGTCCCGCACGTCGAGCACCGTATCCACCGCCGTGGGCAGTTCGTCCGGCGCAATGATCGTTCCCAGCCGCGCTTCGAGTGACGCACGATGCGATTCCGCGCCGGGCCACGCCCGCGAGGCGAGGTAGTCCTCGCGGATGATCGCTTCGGGAACTTCGAGCGCATGCAGCAGCATGGCGATCACGAACCCGGTGCGATCCTTGCCGGCGGAGCAGTGCACCAGCAGCGGCGCGCCGCCGTCGAGGAGCCGGTCGACGATCGCGGACAACGTGCCGCCCATGTAGCGTGGGAAGCGCCGGTAGATCTCGATCATCACGCGCTCGGCGCCGTGGGCGGTGGGCTCGTCGACGAGCAGGCGGGCCAGTGACGGATCGGCGCGCAGGTCGTTGCGGATGTCGCAACGCAGTTCGCACACGTCGAGTTGCGCCGGGATGACGTTGGGGTGCTCCGCGCGCTCGGAGTCGCTGCGCAGATCGCAGATCGTCGTGACGCCGGTCCGTGCGAGCACGCCCCATTCGTCGGGACCGAGACCGCTGAGCCGGTCCGCGCGCATCAGTGCGTGCGGCCGGATGCAGCGGCCGCCCGCTGCGGGCAGGCCACCGAGGCTGCGGAAGTTGCTGGCCCCCTTGAGACGGATGTGGTCGTGATGCATGGCGCCGTGTGATCCCCTGGTCGATGCCGTCGAGTTCAGCGGTAGCCGCGGGCCTGCAGTGCGAACAGGTTGGCGTAATGCCCGCCGAGTCCCATCAGCGCGTCGTGGTTGCCGCGTTCGAGAATGCGTCCCCCCTGGATCACCAGGATCTGGTCCGCCATGCGCACCGTCGAGAAACGATGCGAGATCAGTATGACCATGCGTTCGCGCGCGAGTTCACGGAACTGCTCGAACACCTGCGCCTCGGCGCGTGCATCCATGGCGGCGGTCGGTTCATCGAGCACGAGGATGTCGGCGCCCTCGCGGATGAAGGCCCGGGCGAGGGCGATCTTCTGCCACTGCCCGCCGGAGAGTTCACGGCCGTCCTTGAACCACTTGCCGAGCTGCGTCTGGTAGCCGGCGGGCAGTTCGTCGACGAACGGTGCCGCAGTGGCGAGTTCGGCCGCCTCGCGCCAGCGGCCCTCGTCCGCGAAATGCTCGACGTCGCCCGACGCCGATGTTCTCGCCCACCTTGAGCTGGTAGCGCGCGAAGTCCTGGAAGATGACGGCCACACGCCGCCGCAGCGCGGCGGGACTCCACTCGGCAAGATCCAGTCCGTCGAGCGTGATGCGGCCCGCGGTCGGTGCGTAGAGGCGCGTCAGCAGCTTGATCAGCGTCGTCTTGCCCGAGCCGTTCTCGCCGACCAGTGCAAGGCTCTGGCCCGGCTGCAGGTGGAAACTGACGTCGCTCACGGCCGGCTCGCCCGCGCCCGGATACGTGAAGCTCACCTGCTCGAAGCGCACGCCGTCCTCGGGTGCCGGGCCCTCCGTGGCCGTGCCGGTGGCTTCATCCACCGGGGTGTCGAGGTAGTCGTAGAGCGTCGAGAGATAGAGGTTGTCCTCGTACATGCCGCCGATGGCGGCGAGACTGGCGGACACCGCCGCCTGGCCCTGCCTGAACAGCAGCACGTACATCGTCATCTGGCCGAGCGTGATGTGACCGCGCACCGCGCTCATGGCGATCCAGGCATACGCCGCGTAGAAGGCGAGGGTACTGATCAGGCCGAGGAAGAACCCCCAGGTGTCCCGACGGATCGTCAGGGCACGGTCCTCCTTGAACACCTTGCGGAAGATCGTCCGGTAACGGTCGAGCAGCAGGGGGCCGAGTTCGAGGAGCTTCACCTCCTTGGCGTGGTCCTCCCGCGCGAGGACCGTCTCGAGGTACATCTGCATGCGCGTCTCGGGCGAGCGCCAGCGGAAGAGCCGGAACGCGTCGCCGGAGAACTTCGCCTCCGCGACGAACACCGGCAACCCGGCCACCAGCAGCACGACCACGGCCCAGGGCGAGAACTGCCAGAGCAGGGTGCCGTAGCTCACCAGAGCGATGGCGTTCTGCACCAGGCCGAAGCTGCGCATCACCAGCGACAGCGGTCGCGTCGACGCCTCGCGGCGTGCGCGGGTGAGCTTGTCGTAGAACTCCGAGTCCTCGAAGTGCCGCAGCTCGAGCGTCAGGGCCTTCTCGAGGATCATCTCGTTGACGCGCTGACCGAGCTGGGCGCGCAGCAGCGACTGGCAGGTCGACAGGCCGCGCTGCGTCCCCGACAGCGCGGCGACGAGGATGCCCTCCAGTGCCACGTAACCGAGCACGTCCGCGAGGTTCGCGGTGCCTGTCTCGCCGTGCGCCGCGATCGCGGCCACCACCGCGTCCACGATCAGTGCGCCGACGTAGGCGATTCCGGCGGGCAGGATGCCCGCGACCAGCGTCAGCAGCGCCAGCGCAACGGTCAGCGGCCGGCTGGTCGCCCAGACGAGCTCGAGCGCGTGGCGCGTGTACTGGAACACCTCCGGCAGGGCCCGCAGCGTCGCGACCGCCCCTTCGGGTGGGGCCGCCGGTGACAGGTTCAGTTTGCGGCCGGCCACCATTCGCTATCGGGTCGGCAGTTCCAGTCCCGCGACGAGCGCATCGACGTCGCCCTGTGTCGGGGCGCCGGCGGCGCGCTCGATCAGCCGACGGCTCAGGTGCGGGGCGAACAGCTGCACGAAGTCGAGCTGGTACTTGCGCAGCAGCCCGCCGCGGCGGAAACCGATCCAGGTCGTGTGGGCAGGGAAGAGGTGGGCGGTGTCGATCTGCACGAGGTCGGCGTCGTCCTTCGGATCGATCGCCATGCTGGCGACGATGCCGATGCCGAGCCCGAGCCGCACGTAGGTCTTGATCACGTCGGCGTCGCGCGCCGTGAGCACCACGTTCGGTACCAGTCCGTCCTTCGCGAAGATGTCGTGCAGGGAGGACGGCCCCGAGAAGCTGAACACGTAGGTGATGATCGGGTGCGCAGCGAGCTGCTTCAGCGTGGGCGTGGGGTGCTTCGCGAGCGGGTGACCGCGCGGCACCACGACGTGCCGGTGCCAGCGATAGCAGGGCATCAGGGCATAGCCCTCGAACAGCGACTGCGAGCCCGTGGCGATCGCGAAATCGATGCGGTCGAGCGCCGCCATCTCCGCGATCTGCTCGGAGGTGCCCTGGTGCAGGTGCAGTCGCACCTCCGGATATTCGGCGCGGAACTGCTTGATCACCCCGGGGAGGACGTAGCGTGCCTGCGAGTGCGTGGTCGCGATCGACAGCGAGCCACGCGCCTCGTCCTTGAAGTCGTCCGAAAGACGCTTGATGTTCTGGACTTCGCGCAGGATGCGCACCGCGCGATCGATCACCTGCTGCCCGGCGGGCGTGACGCGCGACAGGTTGCGGCCGTCGCGCACGAAGATCTGGAAGCCGAGTTCGTCCTCGAGCAGCTTGATCTGCTTCGACACGCCCGGTTGCGAGGTGTGGAGTTTCTCGGCCGCCGCCGTGATGTTGAGCCCGTTCTGGGCGACGGCGGCGAGGTAACGGAGCTGGTGGAGCTTCATGACGGCATTCTAGCCAAAGAGTTTCGGCGGCTTGCGGGCAGTTTCCCGCGTTGACGAGGCCGGCGGGCCGGCCCGCATCCTCGCGCAGTCGCGTTCACCGGAGATCGCCCGTGAGCCTCGCCACCATCCTCAGCCGCAGCGCGCAGGGCCTCGAGGCGCCGCTGGTCCGCGTCGAAGTCCACGTCGGCCCCGGGTTGCCCGCCTTCTCGATCGTCGGGCTGCCGGAAACGGTCGTGAAGGAAAGCAAGGACCGGGTCCGCGCGGCCATCGCGAATTGCGGTCTGGAGCTGCCGCCGGGCCACATCACGGTGAACCTGGCGCCGGCCGATCTGCCCAAGGAGGGCGGCCGCTTCGACCTGCCGATCGCCGTCGGAATCCTCGTCGCGTCGGCGCAGTTGCCGCCGGGCCCCTTCGAGGGCACGGAGCTCTACGGCGAACTGTCGCTGGGCGGCGGCCTGCATCCGATCCGCGGCGCGCTGGCGACCGCGCTGCAGGGCATGCGCGCCGGCCACACGCTCGTGTTCCCGTCCGCCAGCCTCGGCGAGGCGTCACTCGCGCGCCGCGGTCGCATCCACGGCGCGGCACACCTGCTCGACGTCGTGCGCTACGCACGTGGCCTGCAGCCGCTGCCCGTCGCCGGGCCGACACCGCCGGGTCGTGCACGCTCGATCGGCCTCGACCTCGCGGACGTGCGCGGACAGGCGCGAGCGCGGCGCGCACTCGAGATCGCCGCGGCCGGCGAGCACAGCCTGCTCCTGATCGGTCCGCCCGGCTCGGGCAAGAGCATGCTCGCCCAGCGCCTGCCGGGGATCCTGCCCGAGATGACCGAGCAGGAGGCGCTGGAAGCCGCAGCCGTCCGGTCACTGACCGGCCGCGGCTTTCGCGTCGAGGACTGGCGGGAGCGTCCGTTCCGCAGTCCCCATCACACGGCGTCCGCCATGGCGCTGGTCGGCGGCGGCGCCCATCCGCGACCGGGCGAGATCTCGCTCGCACACAACGGCGTCCTGTTCCTCGACGAACTGCCGGAGTTTGATCGCGGCGTGCTCGAGGTGCTGCGCGAGCCGCTGGAGTCCGGGCACATCGTGATCTCGCGGGCCGCGCGCCAGGCGGACTACCCAGCGCGCTTCCAGCTGGTCGCGGCGATGAATCCGTGTCCGTGCGGGCACCTCGGCGACGTTGCCGCGCGCTGTCGCTGCACGCCCGAGCGCATCACGAGTTATCGCGAGCGTCTGTCGGGTCCCTTGCTCGACCGGATCGACCTGCACGTCGAGTTGCCGCGCGTGACGCCGGACGAGATCGCACGCGTGCCGCCGTCGGAGTCGTCTGCGGCCGTCGCCGCGCGCGTGGCCATCGCGCGCGAGCGGCAGGTCGCGCGGCAGGGCCGCTCGAACTCGCGGCTCGACGGTCCCGCGGGCGCGGCGGCCGATGCGGAGGCGCTCGCGCTGCTCGCCACGGCCATGCAGCGACTGTCGTTGTCGGCGCGCGCCTATCACCGCGTGCTGCGCGTTGCCCGCACCATCGCGGATCTCGAGGGCAGCCCGCAGGTGCGTACGCCGCACGTCGCGGAAGCCGTGACCTTGCGACAGCTCGACCGGCGCGCCGCCGCGACGGCCGTCGATTCGATTTCCATCTGATCGCGCAACATTTTCGAGCGGACGCGGCGAGGGCTTCGGGGGCTCAATGGCGACCAGGAAGCCTGCATCGGGCAGGTCGCCGCCAGGGAAGGTTGCCGCTATGAACAGGATCGCAGGGCTGCGATGCAGCGTGGTGTTGCTGGGCGTGCTCGCGGGCACGGTTGTGCAGGCGCAGGATCTGGCCGGACGGACGGTGGGAATGGCGAGCGTGACGCCGGCGGGTGCCGCCCGCTACGCGATACCGTTCTCGCTGCCGCCCGGAACGAACGGCCTGGCACCCGGTCTCGCCATCGTCTACGACAGCCGCAGCGGCAACGGCCTGCTCGGTGTGGGCTTCCGACTTTCCGGCCTGTCCGTGATCGAGCGCTGCAACGCGACGCTGGCGCAGGACGGCCGCGCGGCGGTCGTCGTGCTCGATGCGTCGGACCGCTTCTGTGTGGACGGCCAGCGGCTGCGTCTCACCGCGGGCGTGTACGGGGCGGCGGGGTCGCAGTACCAGACCGAAGTCGAGAGCTTTGCGCGGGTCACCGCGATCGGTGCGGCCGGGTCGGGTCCCGCGTCGTTTCGTGTCGAACGGCGCGACGGCCTCGTCTACGAGTACGGTGGCACGACGGATTCCAGAGTGGAATCCGCCGGCAGCAGCACGCCGCACCGCTGGGCCGTGAGTCGGATTCGCGATCGCGACGGCAACTACGTCGACTTCCAATACGTCGAGGATGCTTCGACCGGGAGTCATCGTCCGTCGCGCATCGACTACACGGGCAATCTCCAGACCGGCGCCGCGACGTACTACTCGGTGCGCTTCGCGTACGAAACCCGTCCGGTCGACGAGACGCCCTCCGCCTACCGCGCCGGCGGGGTCCTGAGCGAGCCCCTGCGGCTCGACCGGATCGAGGTGGTGCACGTCGCCACGGGACGCCCGGTGAGGAGTTTCGACCTCGGGTACGCGACACCGGGATCGACGGGACGCAGTCGGCTGGCCAGTGTCCGGGAGTGTGCGGATTCCGCCTGCCTGCCACCGACGCAGTTCGAGTGGACCAGCGTGTACCCCGGATGGAGCGTGAACATGTCGGTCGCGCTTGCGGCCGAGCAGTACGCGGGCGCTGTTCCGGGCGACATCGACGGCGACGGCTTCGACGATCTCGCGTACTACGACGGGGGACTCCGCAGCTGGTCCGTCCTGCGTGGGTCGCCTTACGGTTTCCAGTCCTCGAGCCTCGGTACCGGCCTCGGCAGTGACAGTGATCCGGCGCAGGCGATCTCAGCCGACCTCGACGGCAACGGGACGCGCGACATCCTCGTGCCTGGCAGCGGCGGCGCCTTGCACTGGCTGCGCCGCACGCCGGCGGGACCCTATGCCTACACGAGCACGGGCGTCATCAGCCCGGCGCCTCCGGGCGGGCTGATCGCCGCCGACATCGACGGGGACGGCCGCGACGACCTCGTCTACGTGAAGGCTGCCGGCACCGCGATCTACTGGCGCAGGAACCAGACCGTGAGCAGCTCGAGCTACGCGGCCGAGGCCATCCTGTGGTCCGTCCCCGCCGGTACGCGGCTGCCCGCGGCGCCGTTCGTGGAGACCCAGCAACGGTTCCGCTCGATCGTCCGCAGCGGTGACGTCAACGGCGACGGTCGCATCGACCTGACGGTGCTGACCCAGCAGGGCACCTGCGGCGCGACGGCGACCTGTGCCACCTGGGTCAACCGCTGGCAGGTGCTCGCCTCGACCGGGACGGCCCTGGCTCCGCAGTTCGCGTTCGACGGCAGCACCGAGGCCCTGCTCGCGGACTTCAACGCGGACGGCCTGACCGACATCGCCTATGGCGCGCCCGGCAGCGCATGGCAACTGCTGTTCGGCACGGGCAGCCGGGGTGCCGTGCTGGCGGGATTCGCGGGGCCCTTTGCGAGCGCGGCCGTCGTCCCCGCCGGTGGGGGCCGGACCCTGGTGATCGACTGGGATGCGGACGGTCGCACGGACCTGCTGCAGCCGACGCCGTCGGGTGAGTTCCATCACTGCCGCTCCGTCGGCACGTCGCTCGCGGCCTGCCAGCCTGCCGGAGTCACGGCGAGCACGACGATCACGGCGCCGATGACGCTCGACGTCAACGGCGACGCCTACCCGGACCTGGCATTCGCGGCAACGGGCGTTCGCCTGTTGCTTCATCACCAGGTACCGCCCGACCACCTCGTCGCGGCCACCGACGGTTTCGGTGCGAGGTCTGATTTCCAGTATGCCGCCCTGTCCAGCTCCGCCGTTCACCAGGCGGGTACGGGCTCGAGCTTTCCGGTCCGTGACCACGTCCGGCCGGGCTGGGTGGTGTCGCGCATCACCCGCGCAGACAGTGCCGGATCCCGGCAGGCGACCTACATGTACGAGGGTGCAAGGACCCATCTGCACGGGCGCGGCTTCCTCGGCTTCGCGCGACGGACGGCGACCGAGACCAACGGTTACCTGGTCACCGTCGAGGAGTACCTGCAGGATCCCGCGGCGTTCGACCGCATCGGTGTGCCCGCGCGCGTCACGATCCAGCAGCGCTCGGGGCTGCCGGTCTCGCGGACGACGTATACCTGGGCGCAGCACTCGTACGGGTCCGGATTCGAGGCCCGGCGGTTCCCGTACGCCGCGAAGACGGAGGTCGAGCGCTTCGAACTGGACGGCGTTCGTATCGCGACGACGAGCATCGACAGCACTTACGACCTCTTCGGCACGCTGGTGCGGCGGGACGAGGTCGCGGTGGAGCAGGCCAAGGGCTTGAACCCCTGGGCGCAGCATGTCTCGTCGACCGTGCTGACGGGCGTGGTGAACGACACCTCGAACTGGTGCCTCGGTCGGCCGGCAACGACGCAGTCGACCCGACGGCACAGCCTGCCGGGCGGCGAGCCGATCACCCGCACGCTGGCCCACACCTGGGATTACGCCCGCTGCCGGCTCACGCAACAGGTCGTGGAGCCGTCGAGCGCGAGCCAGCGCGTCACGACCGACATCGGCTACGACAGCCATGGCAATCCTGCAACGGTGGACGTGACGCCCGTCGGGCTTCCGGCGCGCACCACCCGCCAGACGTGGACCGACAACGGCCGATTTGCCGCCGCCAGGACGAATCCGGAAGGACACACCGCGACCGTGGCGTGGGACGAGGTCCGTGCGCAACCCACGCGTGTCACCGATGCGAACGGGCTCGTCACGGTATTGCAGCACGATCCGTTCGGTCGCCTGGAGCGCGAGACCCGCCCGGACGGCACGAGCACGTCGATCACCCGCTCGACGTGCGGGGCCGGCTGTCCGTGGCCAGGCACCCGGCACGTCCTAGCGACTTCGGAACGTAGCACGAGCGACGTCGTCACGGCGTCCTCCGAGACGGGCTTCGATGCCCACGCGCGCGAGGTGTACTCACGACACGACCAGCCTGGCGGCGGGCAGGCGTTCCAGGCGAAGCGTTACGACCTGCGCGGGCAACTGGCGCAGGAGAGCGTGCCGGGTCCGTGCTGCGTGACCCCGGCACGATGGGTGACCTACACCTATGACGCGCTGGCACGCAGGGTGGCGGTCGAGGCGCCCGCGGGCGAGGGGTCGTCGGCCCCGACGATCCGCCGCTGGCGTCACGACGGCCTCAGCGTGACGGAGACGGACCCGCTCGGGCGCAGCACGACCCGCCGCTTCGACGTGCTCGGCAACGTGCTCCAGGTGATCGATCCGGGCCTGGTCCCTGCGGATTACGAATACGACGCCTTCGACAATCTCGTGAAACTGCGCGACGGCCTGGGTGCCGAAACGTCCCTGGCCTACGACGTCCGCGGATTCCGGCGCAGCCTCGTCGACCCTGACCTGGGCGCGTCGAGCTACGACTACTTCCCGCTCGGGGAACTGAGGTCCCGGACGAACGCACGGGGGCAGGTCACCACCTTCGTCTACGACCGACTCTCGCGTCCCGTGACCCGAAAGGATCCGGAGGGCACGACGACCTGGACCTGGGGCACGTCCGCCGCGAGCCGCAACGTCGGGTCCCTGGCCAGGGTGACGTCGCCAGGCTTCCGCGAGACCTACCAGTACGACGCGCTCGGCCGTCCCGGCACGGTCACGACCACGGCCGTCAGCACGTCGTTCGTGACGCGGCAGTCCTATGACGCTGCCACGGGTGCTGCGGACATCCTCACGTACCCCGGGTCGACCGGAACGACCCCGCTGCGCGTCCGTCATCACTACGACCGCGGTCGGCTGGTCCGACTGAGCGATGCGGATTCGGGGAGCACCTACTGGCAGCTCAATGCCGTGAACAGCCGGGGTCTCGCGACCGACGAGTCCCTCGGCAACGGCGTTCGCGCCGTCAGCCACTACGACACCGTCACCGGGCGGCTGCTGGGGCGAACGTCCGGTCCTGGCGGTGGCAGTGCGCACCAGAACCTCGCCTATGCCTGGGACCCGACCGGCAACCTGGTACGCCGCGAGGAGCGGACGCTTGGCGTCGACGAGCAGTTCACCTACGACGACCGCGATCGCCTGGATCTCGTGCAGCGCGCGGGCGTGCCGGTGCTCGACCTCGAGTACGACGCCGTCGGCAACCTCACCTACAAGTCGGACGTCGGCGACTATCGCTACGACCCGTTGCGCCGCCACGCCGTCGTCGCGGCGGGCGACAACGCGTACAAGTACGACGCGAACGGCGCCGTCGTCAACGCGAGCGGAACGTCGATCACCTGGTTCAGCTACGACCTGCCCCGCAAGCTGACGCATCCCGGCGGGAACTACTCGACCTTCTATTACGGCCCCGACCGCCAGAGATTCCGCCAGACGGCTCGTGCCGGCGGAATCGTGACCGACACCCTCTACGCGGCCGGCGGGCTCTACGAGCGCGTGACGAGCGGCCAGGTCGTCAGTCATCGCCACTACATCGTCGCGGACGGGCGCCGGGTGGCGGTGCAGACGCGCCGGAGCGGTACGACACCGTCCACGGTCTACCTGCTCGAGGACCATCTCGGCGGCGTGGACGGGCTGACCGCGGAGTCCGGAGCACTGCTCGCGCGCACGTCGTACCAGCCGTTCGGCGCGCGGCGCTCGGGCAACTGGCTGGGTTCGACACCGACGGCGGCCGAGTGGCAGCAGATCCAGGCCAGCACCCCGCGCGGCTTCTCGGATCACGAGCATCTCGACAACATCGGTCTCGTACACATGAATGGCCGCGTGTACGACCCCGTGCTCGGCCGCTTCCTGAGCCCCGATCCGGTCGTCCAGGATCCTTACGACTCCCAGTTACTCAATCGCTACAGCTACGTACGCAACAACCCGCTGCGCTACACGGATCCGTCCGGGCTCTGCACCTACACGCATGCGACGACCGACCACTTTTCCACGCCGTGCCTGCCACTGGTGCTGGTCGAGGCGTCGCGCCTGCAGGAGCGGCAAATATTCGGGCCTGGAGGGCACGTCGATCGGTCGATCCTCTTCGGGGCCGTGACTGAAGGTGGCGGGAGCGGCGTATCGGGTTCTATCGCCGGCCCCGTCGAGGAAGTCGTGGTCGCCGGTACCCGCCTTCCGGACTCGCCGGCACCCGCGACCGAGGTCGGCGACATGGCTGCCGGTGGCGACATACCTCTGTCGCCGTGGACGGATGCCGTGCGCAGCCTGGTGCAATGGCAGTACCTCGACGAGGTCGTGACCATCGGGAGTGTCGCGCTGGCCTTGCTGGAACCGACTCCGTTCGGTGAGATGGTGGTCGGCGCGGGGATGATGGGCGCGAGCCGGGCCCTGGTGCCGTACTATCCGTCGGCAAACGGCTTCATCGGTGCGACGAACAGCCAGACCTTGTTGCGAGGACAACTCATCGATCGCTACGGTGGATCGAGTTTCTCCAGGTTCTTCTCCCCGGTGGGTACGTCAGCCCGTGCCCGATCACTGCCTCCGGGGACTGCAGGACAACCATTGAGAACCTTCCAGGTCATGGAGTCTCTGACGGTCGAATCCGGACGAGTCGCACCCTGGTTCACCCAGCCCGGACTCGGTATCCAGTACAGGACTCCGGCGACGCTGGAGGAAATGCTCGAGCAGGGAATCCTCAGGGAGGTTCGCCCATGAAGGTTCGGTTTCCGATGCTGCAGGACTGGGAGTTCGATGTCGACGAGGTGTCAGCAGGCGTCTATCGCGTGGTCGGAACGGATTCGGCGGGTCACCGAGTTGTTTCCACGGGAGAAGACGCTGACGCCACCTTGGAAACGTGCAAGCGACAGGCGGCGCAATTGATCGGCGTCGACGACGCCCAGCTGAGGCCGGGTTGGCTGGCATCGTGAACGACGTGCCGTTGCCGCGGAGAGCTCTGAAGATGCTGGCCCTGGGTGCCAGGTGGGTCCCGATACTCGGTGCCGAGCCCGAAACCGGAATGGGCTACCAGGTGGCCACGGTGCATCTCGAGGACGGGCGTGTGTTCGATCGTGTCGTCATCGTGGGCGGTGCCATCACCAGTATTCGCGGCGAGTCGCGGATCCCCTTCGACGAGAGCGAGATCCGGCGGATCGTGGTGACACACGACAAGCCCGACTGAGGCCGGGCGCTCCCCCGCGGCGCCCCGATGATCTAGCATGGCGCCTCATTTCGAGGACCCGCCGTCATGTCCATTCGACAGAGTTTTTCCGACACCATCGGGCACACGCCTCTCATCCGCCTCAATACGTTCAGCGACGAGACGGGTTGCGAGATTCTCGGCAAGGCCGAGTTCCTGAACCCGGGAGGTTCGGTGAAGGACCGCGCCGCGCGGGGCATCCTCGAGGAATTCGAGCGCCGGGGGGAACTCAGGCCCGGCGGTACGCTGGTGGAAGGCACGGCCGGCAACACGGGGATCGGCTTCGCGCACCTGTGCAACGCGCGCGGTTACCGCTGCCTGATCGTCATGCCCGACAACCAGTCGCCGGAGAAGGCGACGCTGCTGCGCACGCTCGGGGCCGAAGTGCGCGTGGTCAAGACCGTGCCGTACAGCGACCCGAATCACTACCAGAAGGTCGCTCCGCGCATCGCCGCGGAGATCGCGGGCGCGGCCTGCGGCAACCAGTTCGACAACACTGCCAACCGCGACGCCCACTATGCGACGACCGGCCCCGAGATCTGGCACGAGACCGGCGGCCGCATCGACGCCTTCGTCTGCGCCACGGGAACGGGCGGCACGCTCGGTGGCGTGGCGCGCTATCTGAAGGAGCAGAAGCCGGGCCTGCGCATCGTGCTCGCCGATCCGGGCGGCAGCGCGCTCTACAACTGGGTGAAGACGGGCACGCTCAAGTCCGAAGGCTCTTCTTCGGTGACCGAGGGCATCGGCATCGGCCGGGTCACCGCTAATCTCGAGGGCACGCCGATCGACGATGCGGTGCGCGTCGACGACGCCGGGATCGTGCGTACGGGATATCAGCTGCTGTACCGCGAGGGCCTGTTCCTCGGCGGCACCAGTGGCACCAACGTGGCGGCTGCCGTGCAGGTGGCGAAGCAGCTCGGGCCCGGCAATACCATCGTCACCATCCTCTGCGACGGTGGCCACAAGTACCTCTCGCGCTTCTGGAACCGCGACTATCTCGAGCAAAAGGGTCTCGCCGGCCACGCCGACGTGGCCCGCCGTGCGGACACGGCGTGAACCCGGTCCGCCGCATCTCCGAGTCCCTGCGCGGGATGCGCTGGGCACAGCTCGTCCTCGAGCTGGCGCTGCTGATCGTCGGCATCCTCATCGCGCTCGCCGTGGACGGCTGGATGGACGATCGTCGCGACGCGCGGCTCGAGCGTCAGTACCTCGAATTGCTGGTACGCGACCTCGACCGCGACCTCGAGGTGCTCGACGAGTTCCTGGGCTACGAGGAACGGCAGGTCGCGGACAGCGTGTTCGCCTACCGCGCCCTGCGCGGTGGCGTCGCGGCGGAGGACCGCGAGGCCGTTGCCGACGCGCTCACCAGGCTCACGTGGCGGCGGACGCTGCGGCTGACACGGGCCACCTACACCGACCTGCTCAGCACCGGCAACCTGCGCCTCATCCGTACGCCGGCGCTGCGCGACCGCATCGTCGGCCTGTACGAGAACAACGAGCGCACGCTGGTCATTCGCGACCTCAATAACCAGGTGTACATCGACGACCTGTTCCTGCAATACCTGTGGGGCTCCGGGCTCGTCGCACCGCGACCGGCCGTCAACCTGGGGTTGCTGGATGGACGGGTGCGGGAGTTCGCCGAGCGCGTGGACATGCCGGTCGCGACGGCCAACGATCGCCTCTGGCAACTGCCCGCAGACTCCCCCGAGCGGGCGGTGCTCGTCAACAAAGTCTGGATGCGCGGTCTTATCAGCAATACCGCGATCGCCCACGCGCAGGTGATGGCTGGCGAGATCCGTCAGGTCCGCGAATCCATCGCCGCCGAACTCAATCGCCGCTGGCCTCGCTGAACGCAGCGCGTCGTCGGGGTGCTATGCTCGGCTCACAACAGCCATAACGGCGTGTCACGGCACCCGCGCATGAACGCCCCACTGCCCGCACAGCACGACTTCGATGAGGACGCCTGGGACGACCTCCTCAACTACATCGAGGAGCGGCGGGTCATCCCCATCATCGGGCCGGACCTGCTCCGGGTGCAGACCGACCGCGGCCTGCGGCCGCTGTACGAATGGCTGGCCGAGCGCCTCGCAGCACGCCTGCAGGTGGACCCCGAGGGCCTGCCGCAGCCGCTGACGCTGAACGACGTCGTCTGCGCCTATCTCGGCCAGCGGGGCCGCCGCGAGGAGGCCTACACGCGCCTGCGCTCGATCATGCGCGAAACGGACTTCGAGCCGCCGGCCGTGCTGCGCAAGCTGACGCAGATCACGGACTTCGACCTGTTCGTGACGACGACCTTCGACCCCTTGCTCGAGCGGGCCGTCAACCTCGAGCGCTACGACGGGCAGCCGATGGCCGAGGTGGTCGCGTATGCGCCCAATCGCGTGGCCGACCTGCCCGCCGAGCGCGGCCAGCTGAAACGCGCCGTCGTCTATCACATGTTCGGGCGGCTCTCGGCGTCGCCCACCTACGTCATTTCCGACGAAGACATGCTCGAGTTCATCTGCGCGCTGCAGTCCGAGCACCTGACCCCCGAGAAGCTGTTCCACGAGCTCGAGCACAACCACCTGCTGCTGATCGGCAGCGACTTCTCGAACTGGCTCGCACGCCTGTTCCTGCGCATGGCCAAGCGCAAGCGGCTCTCCGATCCGCGCGACGTCGGCGAGGTGCTGGCCGATGACCACACCCTGGAGGACGCTCGCCTCGTGGCGTTCCTGCAGCAGGTGAGCGTCCGCACGCGGGTGTACGGTGGCGCGGAGGCGTTCGTGTCCGAGCTGCACCGCCGCTGGATGCAGCGACAGGGCGTCGCGTCCCCCGGCGCGGTCGCCACGCCGCAACGATTCCTGCCGCCCGCGCGCGAGATGCCCGACAACGCCATCTTCATCAGTTACGCGCGCGAGGACCTGCCCGCGGTGCAGCGGCTCAAGGCCGCGCTGGACGGCGCCGGCCTCGTCACGTGGTTCGACCTCGATCGGCTCGAGGGCGGCGACGACTATGATCGAAAGATCCACGCCAACATCGGCCGCTGCAGCTTCTTCGTGCCCGTCGTCTCCGCCTCGACCCAGCGTCGACTCGAAGGCTACTTCCGTCGGGAATGGAGCTATGCCGTGGACCGGTCGCGCAACATCGCCGACGGTGCCGTCTTCATCCTGCCCGTGTGCATCGACGACACGCCGGAAGTCGAGGCGCTGGTGCCCGAGAAATTCCGCTCGCTGCACATGACGCGGGTGCCTGGCGGCGAACCCACGCCCGAGTTCCTCCGCCGCCTGCAGGAACTCTTCAGCGGTCGCCGGTCATGACGCGGGATCCCGTGGCTGCCGCGCCGGTCGGCATCGATCCCGAGCATCCCTGGCTCGGCCTGTCCTCCTACACGGAGGAGACCCGGGCCTACTTCCACGGCCGTGACGACGAGACCGCGGAACTCGCGCGGCGCGTCCAGCGCAAGAACCTCACCGTGCTGTTCGGCCAGTCGGGCCTCGGCAAGACGTCGCTGCTGCGGGCCGGGCTGGTGCCACGGCTCCGCGGTGAGGGCTTCTGCCCGGTCTACGTGCGCGTGGACTACTCCGCGGAGTCACCGCCGCCGTCCGAGCAGATCAAGCAGGCGATCCTGAAGGCGACCGCTGCGGCGGGCGTGTGGACGCGGCCCGGATCGGCGATCGAGGGCGAGTCGCTGTGGGAGTTCCTGCACCACCGTGGCGACCTGCTGCGCGACCAGGATGGGCGCACTTTGCTGCCGCTGCTCATCTTCGACCAGTTCGAGGAGATCTTCACCCTGGCGCAGGCCGACGATGCGGGCCGCCTGCGCGCCAAGCGCTTCATCGAGGACCTGGCCGACCTCGTCGAGAACCGACCGCCGGTGGCGCTCGAGGCGCGACTCGACCAGGACGAGGCCGCGGCCGAGGACTACGACTTCGCGCGCGCCGACTACCGCATCCTGATCGCGCTGCGCGAGGACTACCTCGCGCACCTCGAGAGCCTGAAGGGCGTCATGCCCTCCATCACGCAGAACCGCATGCGCCTCGCGCGCATGACGGGCGAGCAGGCGCTGAGTGCCGTCATGCAGCCCGGTGGTCGCCTGGTGTCGCAGGAGGTGGCCGGATCGATCGTGAGATTCGTGGCCGGCGGTGCCGAGCTGGCGAACGCCGAGGTCGAGCCGTCGCTGCTGAGCCTGGTGTGCCGCGAGCTCAACAACGTGCGTCTCGCGCAGGGTCGCGCGGAGATTTCCGCCGACCTGCTCGCCGGTTCGCGCGAGACGATCCTGAGCGAGTTCTACGAGCGCGCGATGGCCGACCAGCCGCCGGGCGTGCGCCGCGTCATCGAGGACGAGCTGCTGACCGAGTCGGGCTATCGCGAGAGCCTCGCCGAGGAGCGCGTGAGCAAGGCGCTCGCGGCGGCCGGAGCCTCTCCCGACGCCCTCGCGAAGCTCGTCGACCGGCGCCTGCTGCGCATCGAGGAGCGGCTCGACGTGCGCCGCGTCGAGCTCACGCACGACGTGCTCTGCAGCGTGGTCGCCGCGAGCCGGGACCTGCGGCACGAGCGGGAGGCGCGCGACGAAGCGGAGCGGCAGCTCGCGGCCCAGCGGGAGCGGGAAGCCGAGACGCACCGTACGCTGATGCGCACGCGCAAGGTGGCCGTCGTCAGCGCCGTGCTGATGCTGTTGGCGGCCGCGAGCGCGGTGTTCGGCTGGGTCAATTACCGTCGCGCGCACACGGCCGACCTCGCGGCGCAGCAGGCACGCTCGGACGCCGAGAAGCTGGTGGGATTCCTGATCGAGGATTTCTACGCCGAACTCGAGCCGACCGGACGACTCGAGACCATGGGCAAGCTCGCCACGCTCGCGGTCGACTACTACGACGGCCTGCCGCCCGAGCTGCTGACGGGGCAGACCCAGGTCTATCGCGGGATGGCGCTGATTCGCGCCGGCGGTGCGCTGCTGGCGGCGGACCAGGTCGAGGCCGGCATGCAGCGGATCAACCAGGCGCGCGAGCTGTTCGAGCGGTTGCAGGCGGAGGGCGACACCAGCGACGGCGTGACGTATGGACTGGCGCTGGCGCTGTTCACGCCGTACGCGGCCTGGGGGCCGGGCGGTGGGCCGGAGTCGCGACCCACCGACCTGCCGAGGGCTGCAGAGCTGCTTCGACCGTTTCTCGAGGGGGACGATGAAGCGCGGCAGGCGCGGATCCTCTACGGGGACGTCCTGAATTACCTGAGCCACGCGCAGGAGAAGGAGCAGGCCTTGGCCACCTGCGAAGAGGCCCGCAGCGTCCTCGCGGCGCTGGGCGCGGTGACGCTCGAGGATCTCACCGCCGCGTCGGTGTACGCCGACACCGCCGACTCGCAGGCGCGACACGCCCTGTCGCTCGGCCGCCTCGAGGATGCGGAGCGCCTGGAGCGCGAGGTGTACGAGATCGCCGAAGGCGTGCTGGCGAAACGTCCGGGTGACATCCGCTCGATGAAGAACCGGGCGCTCGCGGCGGACCTGCTCGGCCGTATCGCCATGCGCCGCCAGGATTTCACGGCGGCCGCCCAGTACGCGGCGCGGTCGGAGCAGGCAGGCGAGGACCTCGTGCGGTTCAACCCGACGGACCTCGGCACCTGGGTCTACTGGGTCCGGGGCGGGCAACAGACCGCGCAGATCCTGTTTCGAGCAGGGCAGGGTCAGCGAGGCGATCGCGAAACTGTCGTCGGTCGTGGAACTCGGCCGGGACGAGAGGCTGCCCTCGAGCCTCGGACCGGTGCTGGAGTACGCATGGTACGACCTCGCCGAGCAGCGAATGGCGTTCGGCCAGGCGACCGCCGCAGAGCGAGCGTTTGCCGAGGGTGTCACGGCGACCGAGGAGGTGGCGGCGCAGTTCCCCGAGGGCAGCCTGCGCCGGACCCTGGCGATGATGCGACCGCCCGGCGAACGCGCGTCGTTGTCCCTCCGTTCAGGCGAGTTCGCCGCGGCGTTCGACCAGGCGTCCGCCGCGGCCCGGAACCTCGAGCAGCTGCCGGTGGAGGAAGACGATACCGCTGCGCGCCTGGACAGGACCGAAGGACTGCACTGGCTGCTGGGAATCGTCGGCGCTGCGGCCATCCACCTGGGTCGCTACGAGGACGCCGAAGCGGCGGCGCGCCGCCACCTGGCGTTGCCGCCCTCCGCGTTCGGGGACCCGGCGAGCCATGCGGCTCGCGAGCAGGTGCATCTGGCTCATGCGCTCGCGGCGCAAGGCAAGGACGCGGAAGCGGCGCAGGTGCTGGCGCCGGCGCTGGGGGACTACCAGGACAGGAAACAGGCCGGCGCGACCGGCACGAGTTTCCGGCTCGACTACGCCGAGGCGCTCTATGTGAGCACGCTGATCCAGGCGCCCGACCCCGCCGGACGTGCGGCCCGGCGGCAGGCACTGGACGCGGCGGCCGCAGAGCTGTCGACGGCGTCGGCCGAGGTCAGGCAACTGCGCGAGGCACGCGAACTCGCGCGCTGGATCGCCGAGGCGCGCAGCGCGCCTGCGACCTGAGATCCGCCGCGCACCGGCGTCGCGGCCGGATTATGTCGATCGCGGCTCGTCGCCCGGGGTCGGGATTTCTTACAGACGGCCCCGCCGGGCGCTGGCTTCTGTCAACTTCGCGCCGGTCACCGAGCCCGCCGAGGCCGCGGAACTCCTTGAATCGCCAGAGGCTTGCGGCGGCTGGCACGGAGGTTGCTGCATTCGTCGTACCTTCGTCTCGTCGAGGAAGCACGATGTTTCTCAATCGTCCGCACGGTTCACGGCAGGGCCTGCGCCATGCGCTGTTCGTGAGCGCCCTGGGATGCGTGATAGTTCTCGGATCGACCGGGACGTCGAACGGGCCCCGGGACGGACTCGATTCGGCGACACCGTCTCCGCGCGTGACCTTCGCGGACGCCGCAGCCGGTGAGCAGCGAACGGACGACGCCCGTCCGTCGTCGGAGAAGCCCGGGTCGGCCAGTGGTTCCGAGCCGCCCCGCAGTCCGAAACGGCACGAAAGGCCGCGTCGCAAGAAGAGCCTCGAACTCGGCATCGGCGAGGAGGAGATCGTGTTCGCACGGCAGTTGCCGGCCTGAGCGTGCCACGCCGTCAGGGCGGCGGCATCACCATCTGTGGCGTCACCGGAGTCGCCTCGATCTCGGCCTCGGCCAGCTTGGCGCGCACGGTGTCGAGTTCCTCGACCGTGCCGATCGGACCGATCCGCACCCGGTACCAGGTCTCGTCCTCGAGTGAGAAGCGCTGGATCTTGGCGTCGACGCCGTACTGCGCCAGGCGCGCCTGCAGCTTGTCGGCCTCGGCGGGCTGCTTGAACGAACCGGCCTGCAGCACGACGTCTCCCTTGGGAAGTCGCGACGCCGGCGATGCAGCCGCGGTGGAGGTCTCGGGAACCTCGACCTCCTGCTTCGGCAGCATGTCGTAGAAGTCGTATCCCGGTCCCGGGGTCGGCTCGGGTGCCGCCACGGGCGCCTCCTCGGACGCTGTCGCAGACGCGGGGGGCGCAGCGGTGTCCGGCCGTGGCTCGATCGGCGCCTGGTTCTGGTAGTGCAGGTACACGCCCAATGCCACCGTCAGCCCGATCGCCAGCCCGGCCAGCAGTCCCATCCAGCCGTTGAAGGTCGGCGTCCCCGGCGTGTGGCGCTTGACGTGCTTGTAGTCGCGACTCAGCGTCTTGCCCGTCGCCACGCTCACATCGCCTCGGGGGCGGACACGCCGAGCAGGCCCAGTCCGTTGCGCACCACCTGGCGCAGGCCCTGGATCAGCGTGACCCGGGCATCGCGCAGCCCGGCGTCCTCCACCAGGAACTGGTGCGCGTTGTAGTAGGTGTGGAAGTCGTTCGCGAGTTCGCGCAGGTAGTGCACCAGTGCGTGCGGAGCGCGTTGCACGGCGGCCGCCTCGATCACCTCGGGGAAGCGGCTCAGGCTGGCGAGCAGCGCCAGCTCGTGAGCTTCGACCAGCCGGTGCAGCGACGCGTGCCCGCGCGCGGCGTCGTAGGCGTAGCCCTTCTCGCGCATCTGCCGCAACACGCTGCACACGCGCGCGTGCGCGTACTGGATGTAGTAGACCGGGTTCTCGTTGGAATGCGACGTGGCGAGCTGCAGGTCGAAGTCGAGGTGCTGGTCGTTGCTGCGCATGACGTAGAAGAACCGCGCCGCATCGTTGCCGACCTCACGCCGCAGTTCGCGCAGCGTGATGAACTCACCCGAGCGCGTCGACATCTGCACCTTCTCGCCACCGCGATAGAGCGTGACGAACTGCACCAGCCGCACCTCGAGGCTGTCGCCCGGCTCGCCCATGGCGACCAGTCCGGCGCGCACGCGTGCGACGTAGCCGTGGTGGTCGGCGCCGAGCACGTCGATCAGCCGCTCGAAGCCGCGTTCGCGCTTCTGCAGGTGATAGGCGATGTCCGAGGCGAAGTACGTCTTGAGACCGTTCTCGCGCACCACCACGCGATCCTTCTCGTCGCCGAAGTCGGTGGCGCGGAACCACTCGGCCCCGTCCTTCTCGTAGACGACACCGTTCGCGCGCAGCCGCTCGAGCGCACGGTCGATGGCCCCGTCCGTCGCCAGGCTGCGCTCGGAGAACCACTCGTCGTAGCGGACGCCGAATTCCTCGAGGTCCTGGCGGATGTCCGCGAGTATGTCCTCGAGCGCGAGATTGAAGGCCCTGCGGAAGTCGTCCTCGCCCAGCAGGTCCTTCGCGCGGGCAATCACCGCGTCGATGTAGGCGTCCTTGTCGCCGACGGGTGCGTCGGGCGGCAGGTTGCGGAAGATGTCCGCCGCCGGGCGCAGCAGCGTGCGCCCCGCCTGCTCCACCAGCTTGTCGGCGATGGGATGCAGGTAGTCGCCGCGGTAGCCGTTGCTGGGGAAGGGGAACTGCTCGCCGAAGCACTCCAGGTAGCGCAGCCAGACGCTGGCCGCGAGGATCTCCATCTGGCGGCCGGCGTCGTTGATGTAGTACTCGCGGTGGACGCTGAACCCCGCCGCGTCGAGCAGGTTCGCCAGCGTCGCGCCGAACGCGGCGTGACGCCCGTGGCCGACGTGAAGGGGACCGGTGGGATTGGCCGAGACGAATTCGACGATGACGCGCTGGCCCTGGCCGAGCGAGCCGCGTCCGTAGCTGGCACCCTCTTCGAGCACCCTGAGCAGCTCGCGGTGATAGCTAGCCGGCGACAGGAAGAAGTTGATGAACCCAGGGCCGGCGATCTCGACCTTCGCCACGAGGTCACTCGCCGGCAGCGCGTCGACGATCGCCTGTGCCAGCTCGCGGGGCTTGCGCCGGGCGGCCTTGGCGAGCTGCATCGCCACGTTGCAGGCGAAGTCCCCGTGGACCGAGTCGCGGGTACGCTCAACCGTGGCGGGCATCTGCATTATGTCAAGCGGACGCAGCTCTTCCGGCAGGGCGGAGAGCGCGGCCCGCACGAGATCTTCGATCAGGTATTTCAAGATGTTGCCGTCAGGGGAGAGTCCGGCGAGGGCCAGCAGTCTAGGGAATTTGGCGGTCGCGCGCGAGTCCAAACTGTGAACCCGTGCCGACGTGATTCGGGTGGATTTCATAGTCTTGGTGGCGTCGAACAGCCGTTGAATGCAGGAGTCACGCCGTGTCCAATCGTCATCTGTATCTTCCGAAGTTCCTCCTGCTGGCCAGCGCCGGCGCGCTGCTCGCGGCCTGTGGCAGCAGTGGGGGTGGTGATTCCGCGCCACAGACGGGCGTCCTCAACCTCGGTATCACGGACGGCCCGGTGGATCACGCCGAAGAGGTGGTCGTGCAGTTCACCGGCGTGGAGTTGAAGCCCCGGGACGGCCAGGCCTTCTCGATCGACTTTCCTACGCCGAGGACCATCAACCTGCTCGCGTACCAGGGCATGGAGCGCGCGACGCTGCTCGACGGCCAGACGCTCGATGCCGGTGAGTACGAATGGATGCGCCTCAAGGTGAATGCCGACCCGAACGTCGCCGGTGATTCCTACATCAGGATCGCCGGCGCCGAGTGCGAGCTGCGCATTCCGAGCGGCGACCAGACCGGGCTCAAGTTGAATCGTGGCTTCACGATCTGGCCCGGCACGATCACCAACTTCACCATCGATTTCGACCTGCGCAAGTCGGTCCTGCAGCCGCCGGGGCAGCGCACCGTCGTGCCGACCTGTGACGGCCAGGCATTCCTCCTCAAGCCCGTGCTGCGCCTCGTGGACAATGACGCGATCGGCTCGATCAGCGGGACGGTGACCGTGGGGCTAATCGGGCAGGAGTGCCAGGCCAACGAGTTCGGCAACGTCTACCTGTTCGGGCCGTACACGACGACGGTGCCCGTGCCGGACGACGTCGACGGCAATGACGAGGACGGTCTCGATCCGCTGACCTCGGCCATGGTGCTCGGCGACGGTTCGAACAGCTACACCATCGGCTATGCGCCGGCCGGCAACTACGTCGCGGCCTATACCTGCAGTGCCGATGCGCCGGACGTCGACGCGGACGCCCTCGATACGCCGACCGGTGCCGACGAGGTCGTGGACTTCTGGCCCGTGGACGGCGTGCCGGTCACCGTCTTTGCCGGGCAGGACACGCCACTCAACTTCGACGTCGTGCCTGCTCCCTGACGCCGGTCCGGGAAGGTCACTGTCCCTGCAAGGGGTGCCTCGTCGCCGAGGCACCCCTTTTTGCTGCCCGTCAACCCGGGAACCGCCCGCGCGTTGAATGGTCAGACCCGATACAGGAGGACTTCACCATGCGCTGGACGATTGCCCTTGCCTCACTCGTCGCCGTCGCGGCCGCCCAGGCCGGCGACGTGACACCCATGCACCCGGCCGGCCACCACATGGACGCGAACGGCGACGGAATGATTTCGCGGGACGAGGCAAAGACGTCGCCGCGCCTGTCCGAGACTTTCGACGCCTGGGACACGAACAAGGACGGCACGCTCGACCAGGCGGAAATGACGGCCCATCGCGACGCGATGCGCGGCGAGATGCGCGCGAAGGCCAACGAGCGGTGGACGGCCGCGGACACGGACGGCAACGGCAGCCTGTCGCGCGAGGAAGCCAAGGCCTCGATGCCCCATCTCGCCGACCATTTCGACAAGATGGACGGCAACCAGGACGGCCAGCTCTCGCGCGACGAGATGCACAACTTCCGCATGCAGGACAAGAAGCACATGCGGTACGAGGCCGCGGAGCGCTTCAAGGGTGCCGACACGGACGGCGACGGTGCGCTCGACCTCGCCGAGGCGCAGACCGGCATGCCCGGGCTTGCAGAACGCTTCACGGCGGTCGATACGAACGGCGACGGCAAGATCACGCCCGATGAGCTGAAGGCCGGGCGCAAGCAGCGGTAGGTCAGAACAGCTCGAGCGGATCGACGTCGATCGACCAGCGCACCTTGCGGGCTTCCGGCAGTTCCTCGACGGCCGGAAGCCAGCGCGCGAGCAGTCGCTGCAGCGGTGAGTGAGAGGCCGCCTGCAGCAGGAGTTGCGCACGGTAATGTCCCGCGCGTCGCTCCATCGGTGCCGCCGCCGGCCCCAGCACCTCGACGTCGCCACCCGCGAGAGACTCCGCGATCCCGCGTGATCGATCCAGGAACTCGAGCGGCGCCTCCCGGCGCGTCGCTTCCGCCCGCAGCACGGCGATGCGCGCAAACGGGGGCCAGCGGGCCTGCTTCCGCTCGGCGAGCGCCGCCTCCGCGAACGCGTCATAGCCGCCCGTCACCAGCTGCGCCAGCAGCGGGTGCTCCGGGTATTCCGTCTGGATCAGCACCTCGCCGGCGCGCTCGGCCCGGCCGGCACGTCCCGCCACCTGGACGATGCTCTGCGCGAGCCGCTCGCTGGCCCGGAAATCGGTGCCGAAGAGTCCCTGGTCCGCGTTCAGGACCACGACCAGGCTCACGTCCGGGAAGTGATGACCCTTGGTCAGCATCTGTGTCCCGACGAGGAGCCGCACCTCCCCACGCGTGACGCGTCCGAGCGCTTCCTCGAGCGCGCCGCGGCGACGCACTGCATCGCGGTCGATCCTGGCCAGCGCCACGCCGGGATACAACTGTGCGAGCGTTTCCTCGATGCGTTCCGTGCCCTGGCCGACGGGCTTCACGGCCTCCCCACAGTCGGCGCAGCGCTCCGGGAGCGGGCGCTCGGTCCCGCAGTGATGGCAGTGCAGCCGGTGCTCCCGCTGGTGCACCGTGAAGCGCGCATCGCAGCGCGGGCATGGCGCGGTCCAGCCGCAGGAGGGGCAGAAGAGTGACGGCGCATAGCCGCGTCGATTGAGGTACAGCAGCACCTGCCCGCCGGCATCGAGATGCCGCTGGATCGCTGCTACCGTCGGCGTGGCGATGCCCTGCGTTGCCGCGTGCCGGCGCAGGTCGATCAGGTGCAGCGTCGGTGGCCGCGCACCGGCCGCGCGAGCGGGCAACTCGAGCAGCGCGGCGCGACCGGCCCGGACGCCCTCCAGGCTCTCGAGCGACGGCGTCGCCGAACCGAGCACGACCGGGATCGACAGGCGTTGTGCCCGGACCAGCGCCAGGTCGCGCGCGGAGTAACGAAAGCCCTCCTGTTGCTTGTAGGACGCGTCGTGCTCTTCGTCGACGACGATCAGCGCCGGGTGGGCGAGGGGAGCGAAGACGGCCGAGCGGGTGCCGATCACCACCGGTGCCTCGCCGCTGCGCGCCGCCCGCCAGGCCTGCAAGCGCTCCTGGTCGGACAGCGAGGAGTGCAGCACGGCCAGCGGCGCGTCGAATCGCTCCGTAAACCGGGCGACGAGCTGGGGCGTGAGCGCGATCTCGGGAACGAGTACCAGCGCCTGCCCGCCGCGGGCCACGACCTCCCCGATGGTGCGCAGGTAGACCTCGGTCTTGCCGCTGCCGGTGACGCCGTGCAGCAGGAAGGGCGCAAACCGGCCCGTGGCCGCCGCGATCGCCTCGATGGCGGACTGCTGGCTCGCGGTGGGGTGGTGCCCCGTCGTCGCCGTCACCGGCCGCCGCGGCGCCGCGGTGGGCGTGACCCACTGGTGTGCCACCCAGCCGCGCTTCTCCAGCTCCCGGACGTGGTCTCGCCAGCGGGGCGAAATCGCCTCCAGCGACGCTTCATCGGCATGATCGGTCGCCGCCAGCACGTCCAGCACCTGCCGCAGGCGATGGGCGCGGGTCGAGAGCGCCGGCAACTCGCCGAGGCGGGCGGCCGCCGTCAGCGTCCATCGCTCCCGCGTCTCGAGCGCCGCAGCGCCGGTGCGCAGGGGCGCGGGGAGGGCGGCGGCGATGACTTCGCCCGGCGGGTGACGGTAATAGTCCGCCGACCAGCGCAACAGCTCGAGCAGGGCGGGATCGATGACCGGGGTCTCGTCGATCAACGCGATCGCGGACCGCAGCTTCGACTCCGGCAGGTCGGAGGACGCGCGGACTTCCACCAGGACGCCGGCGATGCGCCGCCGGCCGAACGGAACCCACAAGCGGCAGCCCGGCTGCAGGCGGGCTGCCTCGATTCCGGGCGGACACCGGTAATCGAAGAGCCGCCGCAGCGGCACGTCGACGGCGATGGCCAGTACCGTGCTCAAGCTGTCCGTCCCTCAGGCAAAGATCTCCACAAAGCCTGTGGAAAAGTCTGTGGATGGAAGGCTCGTATCAGGTCCAAGTGCGCGTCCACGCAGGCAGTTCTTCATTCTGGTCACGAATTAGGCGTAAAAAATTTTAGTCTTTTAAATCAATGAGCTGGCGGATTGTTGCCATTTCGAGACAGCCTGCCGGGGGGGTGGACGCCACGCGGGGGAGCGTGCCCGGCCGGCGCGCGGGGCGCGGTGCACATCTGCACTCATGAATGGCCGTCAACCGATTGGCGGGCTTGGCGTTTTCCTAGGTAGAAGGCGTGTCCGGTGCGCGCCCGAGGACTTGAGTCTACCCGCATGGCCAGCTCTGCTAGTCTCGATTTCGCTGCCGTCTACCGGCTGGCTGACGCCGAGCCCTCAATGCCCGAGGACACCACCCTGCAGGCCGCTGCGACCCTCGATCGGTTCCTCGCGGGCGTCGAGCGACGCGCGTTCCGCATCGCCCAGATGGCGGTCCGCGACCGCGACGAGGCGCTCGACATCGTGCAGGGCGCGATGATCCGCCTGGCGCGCAACTATGGCGGGCGACCGAGTTCGGAGTGGACCCCGCTCTTCTATCGCATCCTCTACAACGGCATCCGTGACTGGCAGCGGCGCAGCTCGGTTCGTCGGCGCATCTTCGGCATTCCGAGCCGCGACGCCGGGGACATCGACGGGCAACGGGACGATCCCCTCGAGCATGTGGCCGACGGGGCACCGGATCCGAGCCGGCAGGTCATGGCCTCCGAGGCCATCGAGCACCTGGAGGCGGCGCTGGCGGAACTGCCGGCCCGCCAGCAGGAGGCGTTTGCGCTGCGCTGTCTCGAGGGCCTCGACGTGGCCGGCACCGCGGTCGCGATGGGCTGTTCAGAGGGCAGCGTCAAGACGCATTATTTCCGCGCGCTCCACGCGTTGCGCGAGCGGCTGGCAGAGGTGTGGTGATGAGTCACGGCGAACGGACAGAGATCGAGCGGCGCGCGGCCGAGCTCTTCAACGACAGCGTCGAGCGTCTCGACGGCGAGACCCGCTCCCGGCTCAACCAGGCGCGCCAGGCGGCACTGGCCGAGGTCGAGCAGGCGCGGCGCTCCCGGTGGCCTGCCTGGCTGCCCGTGGCCGCCGCGGCGTCCGTCGCGATACTGGCGGTGGCGCTGTGGAGACTGCCGGGCGGCTCGGCGGACCCGTCTGCCGGCGGCGGCGGATTCGTCCCGGCGCCCGAAGTGGTCGAACTGCTCGGTACCGACGCGGACCTGGTGAGCGAGGATCCGGAGTTCTACGCCTGGCTTTCCGCGCAAGGCCTGCTCCAGGAAAACGGCAGCGGGTGATGCGAACGTCATTTCCAAGGCTCTGGCTGGCGGCGTGCGCGGCACTGATGATGGCCGGCGCGATGCCGGCATTCGGCGATGACGCCCGCGTCGATCGGCCGTCCGTCCGCTGGCAGCAGTTGTCCCCTGAGCAGCAGCGGGTCCTCGCGGAGTTCCACGACCGCTGGGACCAGTTGCCGCCCGGCCGGCAGCAGGTGCTGTTGCGCGGCGCGGAGCGCTGGGAGTCCATGACGCCCGAGCAGCGCGAGCGCATCCGCGAGCGGGCGGAGCATTGGCATCGGCTGTCGCCCGAGGAGCAGCAGCGCGCCCGCGAGCGTTACGAGCGATTCAAGGACCTCTCACCCGAGGAGCAGGCGCGCCTGCGCGAGGAGTTCCGCCGCTACCGGGACCTGCCGCCGGAGGAGCGCGAGGCCATGCGCAGGCGCTGGGAAGAAATGGATCCCGAGCAGCGCGAACGGGCGCGCGAGCGCTGGCACGACAGGCCCCCCGGCGGGCGCCGCGACGCCCACGGACGACCCGATCGGCCCGGCCAGCGGGGCCCGTAGCCGCGCGACCAGCCCCTCGTCGAGCAACTTCTTCGCGTCGCCGGACAGCACCCGGCCTGCGTTCAGGCCTTGCCCCGCCTGGCCTCGAGCTGCATGCGCACCTCGTGCGCCTTTTCTTCGGTGATGCGGTAGGTGGCAATGATCCAGATCGCGATGCCCGAGGTCAGGAAGGGGATGAAGGCATCGCACATGCGCATGAGATGGATCGCCCGGTCCGTCTGGTTTCCCTGCAGCGCGACATCGAAACCGGTGGCGTTCAGGAGGTAGCCGCTCGCCGCGAGCGCCGCGGCCATGCCGAGCTTCACCACCCACCAGAAGATCGAGCCGTACATCCCCTCGCGGCGTTGGTGGGTCTCCAGCTCGTCCATGTCGACGACGTCACAGATCATGGACGGCATCAACGTGAAAAGCGCGCCGAGGCCGAAAGCCATCAAGGGGGCCGGCACGAGGAGCAGCCACGGGACGTCGGGGTCGTAGCAGAACCACTTCAGGCCATAACCGAGCATCGAGACGCCGATCGCGAGGAAGAACGCCTTTCGCTTGCCGATCTTGGTGGCGAGCCAGGTGACGAACACGATGACCACGAACGTGGAGATCGCGCCGAGAGTCCCGGAGTAGCCCGCGTACTTGGCTCCGAGCGCCGTGTCGCCGCCGAAAACGTAGTAGATGATGACGTAGCTCTGGAAGGCCGCAATGAGCATGAATCCGTTGAAGACGAGGAAGGTCGCGACGCAGAGCTTGAGGAATGGCACGAATTTCAGCGTCAGCGCGAAGGCGCGGAAGAACTCGCGCAGGTTGCGCATCAGTGCGCTGCCGGCGACGTCGACCTTGGGCACTGCCCCGGCGACCGCCACCTCCTTGAAGCGCTCGCGCAGGAAGATGGCCGGGAGTACGCCGACCACGGCGACGAACAGCGCAATTCCGACGGCGAGGCCGGCGGCGCCCTGCCGCATGTCGCCCCACCAGGCCTGGTTCTGCATGATCCACAGGAACCACGGCGCGACCACGTAGGCCAGCTGGCCGATGAAGTTCTGCACGCCCATGAGCCGCGTGCGCTCGTGGTAGTCCGGCGTCAGCTCGTATCCGAGCGCGACCCAGGGGGTCGCGTAGGCGGTGTAGGCCAGGTAGAAAATGACCGAGCCGATGAGGAAATACCAGAAGTAGAAGGTCTCGCTCTTGTCGGCCGGCAGTTGCCACAGCAGCGCGAAGATGACTGCCGACGCAATTGCGCCGACGAAGATGTACGGACGCCTGCGTCCCCAGCGCGATCGCGTATGGTCCGAGATGTAGCCCATCAGCGGGTCGGTGAGGGCGTCCGTCAGCCGGGGCAGGGCGCCCAGCAGGCCGACCAGGGCCGGGTTCATGCCGAGGCCGAGGTTCAGCACGATGGACATGCCACCGATCGCGGCGGCGAGGAGATTGTTGACGAACGCGCCGAGCCCGTAGATCAGCTTCTGGCCGAACGGAATGCGGTCTTCCGGCGCGGTCGTGTAATGCGCGGATTCGCTCATGTTCTTGATGTCTGGCTGCAGCGGCCCCCACCCGGATCGTGAGTTAGATTGACAGCGCTGTCAAACGCTGCGAATAATTTCCGCCCATTGCCCAGGCCGGGGCGAGTGCAACATCGTGGTGGAAGAAGCGCGCGGGACCGAGGACGTCGAGCAGCGCGTGGCCGCACTGCTCGAGCGGATGAGCCTCGAGGAAAAGATCGGCCAGATGAGCCTGGTCAATGCCGGCGACAGCTATATCCACGACGACCTGGCCGAAGGCTTGCGCGCGGGCCGCGTGGGGGGCGTGCTCAACGAGGTCGACGCCGGGACGGTCAACGAACTGCAGCGCATCGCGGTACAGGAAAGCCGCCTCGGCATTCCGCTGCTGATCGGCCGCGACGTCATTCACGGCTTCAAGACAGTGATGCCGATTCCGCTCGGGCAGGCAGCGACCTGGAACCCCGATCTCGTCATGCAGGGGGCCCGGGTGGCGGCGTGTGAGGCCGCATCCCACGGGGTGAACTGGACCTTCGCGCCGATGATCGACGTATGCCGGGACCCGCGCTGGGGCCGCATCGCGGAATGCCTCGGTGAGGATCCCCACCTCACCAGCGTGCTGGGCGTCGCGATGCTGCGCGGGTTCCAGGGGCCGGACCTCGGTCGGCCGGATGCGATCGCCGCCTGCGCCAAGCACTTCGCGGGATATGGCGCTGTCGAGAGCGGCCGCGACTATGCCGCCGCCAACGTGCCGGAGAATGAGCTGCGGAACGTGCACCTGCGGCCGTTCAGGGCCGCGGCCGATGCTGGCGTCGCCACCCTCATGACGTCGTTCAGCGAAGTCGACGGCGTGCCGGCAACGGCCAACGAACGTCTCGTCCGGCGGATCCTCAAGGACGAATGGGCCTTCGGCGGCTTCGTCGTGAGCGACTGGGACTCCGTGCGCCAGCTGTGCATCCACGGCCTGACGGCCGACGACCGCGAGTCCTCGCGGGAGGCGGTGACGGCCGGTGTCGACATGGAAATGCACGGCGATGCGTACACCGTGCACCTGCCGCAGCTCGTCCGGAGCGGTGAGATCGACGAACGCATGGTCGATGACGCAGTGCGCAGGATTCTTCGGTTGAAGTTCCAGCTCGGGCTGTTCGAGCGCCCCTATGCGGACCCGGCCGATTCTCACCCCATCGCCAGTGAAGCCTCCCTTGCGACCGCACGGCAGGCCGCGCTGCAGAGCGTCGTGCTGCTGACGAACGAACACCGCGTGCTGCCGCTGTCGCGCGAATCGCTCCGGTCCCTCGCGGTGATCGGTCCGCTTGCCGACGCTGCGGACGAGCAGCTCGGGACCTGGGTGTTCGACGGTGACGCGGGGCTCAGCGTCACGCCTTTGCAGGCCATCCGCGAGCTTGCCGCCGGTCGGTTCGAGGTGCATTACCTGCGGGCGATGGAGACGTCGCGGAGCAGGGACACCAGTGCATTCGGCGAAGCCGTCGCGCTGGCCGGGCAGTGCGACGCGACCGTGCTGTTCCTGGGCGAGGAGGCGATCCTCTCGGGCGAGGCCCACTGCCGGGCCGACATCAGCCTGCCGGGCGCTCAGGCGCAGCTCGTGGCGCGCGTCCGCGAAGCTGGCAAGCCCGTCGTCGCCGTGATCCTGGCCGGGCGACCCCTGACACTGACCGATATCGTCGATCGGGTCGATGCCGTTCTCTACGCCTGGCACCCGGGCACGATGGGCGGGCCCGCGATCGCGGACCTGCTGTTCGGGATCCAGTCGCCGTCGGGAAAACTGCCGGTCAGCTTTCCGCGCATGGTCGGCCAGATACCGATCTACTACAGCCACAAGAACACGGGCAAGCCGCCGACGCCGGACAGCGTGGTCCACATCGACGACATCGACCCGAAGGCGCAGCAGCTCTCGCTCGGCATGACGGCTTTCCATCTCGACGCCGGCTATACCCCCTTGTTTGCCTTCGGCCACGGCTTGTCCTACGCGAGCTTCGAGTACACCGGCATCCGCGTCAGCAGCGAGCAGATCAGGCTCGGACAGTCGTTCCACGTCCACGCCGAGCTGCGCAACACGGGAGCGGTCGCGGCCGATGAAGTGGTGCAGCTCTATGTACGTGATCTCGTTGGCAACGTGACCCGCCCGGTCCGGGAGCTCAAGGGCTTTCGCCGCGTGCATCTCGACCCGGGACAGCAGGTGGTGGTCGATTTCGAGCTGCATACCGACGACCTGGCGTTCTACGGCCGCGACATGCGGCTGATGGTCGAGCCCGGCGAATTCCAGGCGTGGATCGGGGGCAGCTCAGAGACGGGGCTGTGCTGCGCCTTTCGAGTCCTGCCGCCTGTCTAGCGCACGCGCCCATCCTGTCGACGAGGAGCTGCTGAATGAATCGAGTCACCGTACTGGCGCTGGTCGTGGTCCTGCTGGCCAGCTGTTCATCCGGCGGCGGGGAGCACGAAGCGGCCCGCGACCGGCCTGGGCTGAGGCAGTCGCCGGACGCGCTGCTCGCCGGCGCAGTGATGGCGGTGGCCTACTCCGGCTACCGCGAGGGCCAGCATCCCGATCTTGGCGAAGGCGCGGCGAACCCCAGCAGGGACGAGATCCTGGAGGATCTGCAGATACTCGTGGCCAATGGGTTCGGATTGATCCGGCTGTACGACGTGGGCGAGAACACCGTCACGACGCTGGAACTCATCCAGCAGCACGAGCTGCCGATCAAGGTCCTGCTCGGCCTGTGGCTGCGTGCCGAGTTCAGCAATCACGAGGGCTGTCCCTGGCTCGACGAGCCGATACCGGCAGACGAACTCGAAGCAAACACGCGGGCCAATGTCGCGGAGGTCGACCGCGGCATCGCGCTTGCCCGGCAGTACCCGGATGTCGTCGTGGCCGTGAATGTCGGCAATGAGGCCCTGGTCGACTGGAACGACCACATGGTGCCGTTGGAGAAGGTCATCGCCTATGTGGAGCGGGTGAAGGCGGCGATCGACCAGCCAGTCACGGTCGCCGACAACTACGCGTGGTGGATCAAGGATGGCGCGCCGCTGGCGGCGGCGGTGGACTTCCTCGGCATCCACACCTATCCGGCCTGGGAGGAGAAGACCATCGACGAGGCCATGGCCTACACCATCGCGAATCTCGAGGGCGTGCGCGCTGCCCTGCCGGGCAAGCCCATCGCGATTCTCGAGGCCGGCTGGCCGACGACGGCGAGCGAGTTCGGCGACCGTGCCGGCGAGGCGCAGCAGGCGCGCTATTTCCGCGAGATCCGGGAATGGGCAGAGCAGAACAACGTCACCGTGTTCTTCTTCGAGGCCTTCGACGAGCCATGGAAGGGTGATCCGGGTGACCCCATGGGCGCCGAGAAGCACTGGGGCCTGTTCTACGTGGATCGCAGCGCCAAGCTCGCGATGCGGAGGTAGGCCGATGGTCCAGAGGGTCAATGTCGGCCTGCGCGCACTGCGGACGTTCTGCGTCGCGGCCCGGCATGAGAGCTTCCGGACCGCGGGCGAGGAGCTGTTCATCACGGCATCCGCCGTCAGCCACCAGATCAAGAGCCTCGAGCAGGAACTCGGCGAGACGTTGTTCGACCGCAACAGTCGCGACCTGCGACTGACCGAGGTCGGACGCGCGCTGCTCGACGAGGCGGGTCCGCTCATCGATCAACTCGACACCGTGGTCGCGCGCTACAAAAAGCGCCCCAGGCCACGGTCGGTCCGCATCTCCGTCCAGCCTTTCTTTGCCAGCGAGTACTTCGTACCCAGGCTCAACGAGTTCACGGCCGCGCACCCGGAGATCGACATCAAGGTCGGGACCAGCGACGAGACGCCGGAGACCCTCCCGGCCGACGCGGACCTGTCGATCCGGTTGTTTCGTGCGCCGCCGCCCGGCGTGCCGTCCGAGCTCCTGTTCCCGTTGACCCTGGCGCCGGCAGGTTCGCCCGATTTCAAGAAGGGACTGGAGGTCCGCGACAATCGCATCGTCAGCGAATTTCCGCTGCTCATCCACGAGACCTACCCGATGGCGTGGAAACAATGGTCGAAGTCCGCCGGCATCGAGCTTCCGGAGAACAGCAAGGCGACGCGCCTGGACTCCATGATTGCGATTGTGAGGGCCTGCGAGCGTGGGCTCGGTGCCGCGCTGGTGCCGGTGCCCCTCGCGGACCTGTGGTTCAAATACGGCAGTATCGTGCGGCTGTTCAGCCAGCAGCTCGTTACCGAGGCCAGTTACTACCTGGTCGTCCGGGAGGACCGGGCTCGCGACCCGGCCGTGTCGCTGCTGAAGGACTGGATACTCCGGAATTTCCGCGAACCCGGTTGATATTCCTCAAAAAAGTTGCCGAAAACCGCCTGAGCTTTCCTCATTCCAGGGCTGAGCTTTCTTCGCTTGAGGACCGGTGGGCTCGTGCCTATCGTGTCACCTGCAAACCGCCCGCTGGCGGACCTGAAAGCAGAACAGTCAGTACCACGTTTGCAGAGGAAAGCAGATCATGAAGTCGAACACCCAGCACGACCGCGACCCGTTGGCGTTCAGCCTGCGCGGGACCCGATCGGCCAACTCGCACGCCATGGTGCCGGTCATCCTGGACCATGGCATCAACAAGGCGTGGGATGCCCGCCTGGGACGGCGGCGCCCGGCGGCGCCTTGCCGGAACGAGCCCGTTCTGACGCTTCAGATCGAGGCCCTGCTCGCACGCTACTTCGCCCACGGCTGCTGCAACGCGGCCTGACCCCGCCCGGATTGGATCTGCCGCGAGGGTCGTCACCCAGCTGAGGATTGGGTGCCGACCCGACACGCTGTTGCGATGCCGCAACGGCTTGGCCGTTTCCGTCGGCTGCGTTTGACAACGCTGTCATAACTTGCTATCCCTACCTTCGTAGAAGCGCCTCGGTGGTAGAGCGCTCGGACAAGATGCGGGGGAGGGGTCATGAGTCAGGGCCGAGCGATACCGCAGATTCGTGGGCTCGCGCTGTGCGCGGTGTTGGCGCTCGCCGCGTGTTCAGGCAGCGATCGGCCGCAGCCGCTCAGCCAGATCGAGACCATTCCCGCGGCCGATACCGAGACCCGCACCAACCTCAACATCAGGCAATCCCTCGCTGGTCCTCGCCGACAACGACGAGGTCGACACGGGCGAGGCACTCACGCTCGTCTGGAGCGACGAGTTCAACGGCAGCAAGCTCGATCCCGCGGTGTGGTTTTTCGAGACGGGGGACGGTTCGCAGTACGGCGCGGACCTCATCGGCTGGGGTAACAACGAGCTGCAGTGGTATCTGCCGGACAACGCGGAACTCAGCGACGGCAAGCTCAGGATCACCGCTCGTCGGGAAACCGCCAACGGGTACAACTTCACCTCGGCCCGCATCAATACGCGAGACCGCTTCGCGTTCCGCTACGGCCGCATCGAGGCCAGCATCAAGCTGCCCGCGGGCCAGGGTGTGTGGCCGGCGTTCTGGCTGCTGGCGCAGAACAGCCCTTACGGCCGCTGGGCGGCCAGCGGTGAGATCGACATCGTCGAAGCCGTGAACCTCGACGGCACCGGCGGCAACCGGATCTTCGGCACCATCCACTACGGAGGCGAGTTTCCCGCGAATCTCAGCACGGAAGCGCGCTACACGCCGTCGACCGACGTGACCGAGGAGTTCCACACCTACGCGGTGGAGTGGGACGCCACGGAAATGCGCTGGTATGTGAACGACACGCTGTACGCCGTGCAGAACTCGTGGTCTTCGACCGCGGCCCCGTTCCCGGCCCCGTTCGACCAGCCCTTCTACATCCTCTTCAATGTCGCGGTAGGCGGCAACTTCCCCGGGGCGCCGAGCGGCGCCACCCAGCTACCGGTGACCATGGAGGTCGACTGGGTAAGAGTGTATTCGGGTGAACCTGACGCCGGCGGCCCCACCGGGATCATCCCTGAGGCGGTGGTGTATGCGACCGACCCGGGTGTGACCGAGGACCTGGCGCCGCCGGCGATCGACAACTTTGGGTCGGGCGCGGTATTCAACGGCGTATTTGCCGGTGACGCCTATTACAACCCGGCCTTCGAGGTGGTCAGTGGCGAAGGCTACGGCGCTGGCAACCACGTGGGCTTCGTGGCCTTCAACGGATACGACGCGGGCTTTGCGGCCGGCTTCGGCACGTTCGAGTTCAAGGTGAAGGTCAATGCGCCGGGTTCGGCGAGTGCGTTCGAGGTCAAGTTCATCAATGGCGGTGACACCAGCAGGACCTACGACCTGACGACCTATGCGGGATCGACGGCGCTGGGTAACGGCTGGTACCAGGTGCAGATCCCGATGAGCGACTTTGCGGCGACGACTGCCGCCAACAGTGGCTTCCTGCTCGGCCCGCTGGGCGCCCAGACCGGGCCCTTCACGATGCTGCTGACCGACATCGGCTTCAGCGGCACCGCTGGCGGCGGCGGCGGGATCATCCCCGAGGCGGTGGTGTATGCGACCGACCCGGGTGTGACCGAGGACCTGGCACCGCCGGCGATCGACAACTTCGGGTCGGGCGCGGTATTCAACGGCGTATTTGCCGGTGACGCCGATTACAACCCGGCCTTCGAGGTGGTCAGTGGCGAAGGCTACGGTGCCGGCGCGCACGTGGGCTTCGTGGCCTTCAACGGTTACGCCGCGGGCTTTGCGGCCGGCTTCGGCACGTTCGAGTTCAAGGTGAAGGTCAATGCGCCGGGTTCGGCGAGCAACTTCGAGGTCAAGTTCATCAATGGTGGTGACACCAGCAGGACCTACGACCTGACGACCTATGCGGGATCGACGGCGCTGGGCAATGGCTGGTACCAGGTGCAGATCCCGATGAGCTGACTTTGCGGCGACGATTGCCGCCAACAGTGGCTTCCTGCTCGGGCCGCTCGGTGCCCAGGCCGGGCCCTTCACGATGCTGCTCACCGACATCGGCTTCAGCGGCACCGCCGGCGGGGGTACCAGCTGTGATCCGGTTGGCAACGAATTTGCTGCCGCCAATGGTGACTTCGAACTGGGCAACCTGGACTGCTGGACCACGTTCGACAACGGTGGAACGATCGGAGTCGTGGCAGACAACGGGCCCAGTGCGCCCGGCACTTCCGCAGGCCGCGTGAATGTCACGGTTCCGGGCAATCCGACGCTCAAGCTGGCCAACCTGGGAGCGGGAACCCTCACGCCTGGCCAGTCGGTGACTGTGTCTTTCGACTGGAAGGGCGCGGATGCGAACGGCGGCGTGGTGGATGTGGTGCTGTTCTCTGAAGTGACTGGCGGCGGTGTCTCGAAGACTGATTCGATTCTTGGTGGCGGTGGCTTCCCGGCAAACTGGACCAAAGTGGGTCCGTTGAATCTGACTGCCGGACCTGACGTCAGTGGTGGCGTAACGCTACAGATCACGGCCATCTGCGGCGGCGTCGCGGGATGCGTTTCGGAAGTGTTCATCGACAACGTCTCCATCGTCATTAACTAACGGCACGGACGGGCACCGAAGATGAAAATGTTCGACGTCCCCCAGGAACCCGAGAATCACGAGAGAGCAGTCGCCATGGCGGGACCAGGCTTCTTCAAGTGCGTGGTCCGGTGCTGCTCGCCAGCCGGGCGAGCCTTGACAACAACGCCGCGCCGGCGGAGTTGACCCCTCTTCGGAACACTCCGGCAAAAAACGCGCTTACGGTGGACCGGGAAATCAAGCAAGCCAGTCAATCAGAGAATCAGACCATGCAAGCCATCGCCTCGATCCGCCAGCGGGCCAGACTCGGTTACCTGCTCCCGCTGATCCTGACCGCGGGCTGCGGAACGGGAGACGGGCCGACGTCGATCCCCGGAACGCCGGCGCCGCCGACGCCGCCCGTCACCTGCGACATCGTGAATTTCGAGGATGCCTGCGGTCCGTTCAACTTCGTGGACTTCGGCGGCGGCGTCACGTCGATCGTGGCGAATCCGCAACCCGCCGGACTGAATACCAGCGCGAAGGTCGCGCGGATGCAGAAATTCGCCGGCGAGGTGTTCGCCGGAAGCGCCCTCACCCTGGACAGTAATCTGGACTTCTCGAAGGGCCAGGCCTTCAAGATGAAGGTGCGGGCAGGTCGAGCGGTTCCCGTGCTGTTCAAGCTGGAGGGCGCGGACTCGACGTCGCAGACCGACGACCGGGAAAGAACCGTCAACTACAGCGGCAGCGGCGGCTGGGAACAGCTCTGCTTCGACTTCACGGGCGATACGGCCGGACTCACATCGAGGACGATCGCCTTCATCTTCGACCTGGGCGTCAGCGGCAACGCGGCCAGCGACCCCAGCAACTGGACCTTCTACTTCGACGAGATCGAGCAGGCCGCCGATTGCGGCATCCCGGTGGTCTCCTTCCCGGTGACCTTCGAGGGTGATCCGGCGAGCTACAACTTCGGGGTCGACGGCGGCTTCGGCGGCGGCGCGTCGGCGGTGATCGCCAATCCCGACAAGAGCGGCCTCAACGTGAGTGCCCAGGTGGCACGGATGCAGAAGTTCGCCGGCGAGGTGTTCGGCGGCAGCACGCTGAGCCTGAGCAGCGCCGTGAACTTCCCGCAGGGCGAGGCCTTCAAGATGAAGGTGTGGGCGAGCCGCGAGGTACCCGTCCTGTTCAAGTTCGAGGGCCCGGACTCGTCATCGCAGGCCGACGACCGGGAAAGAACCCTCAGCCACAGCGGCAGTAGTGCCTGGGAAGAGCTTTGCTTCGACTTCAAAGGCGACACGGCCGGACTGTCGTCGAGGGCGATCACCCTCATCTTCGATCTCGGCGTCATTGGCAACGCGGACAGCGATCCCGACAACTGGACCTTCTACTACGACGACATCGAGCAGGTGGCCAGCTGCGACGACGGGGGCGGCGCCCCGGCCAGCGTGGACTTCGAGGGCGACGCGACGCAGTTCGACTTCGGGGCCGACGGCGGGTTTGGCGGCGGCGTGTCGACGGTGATCGCGAACCCCGTCCCGGGCGGCATCAACACCAGCGCCCAGGTGGTGCGGATGCAGAAGTTCGCCGGCGAGATATACGGCGGCAGCACGCTGGCAATGCCCGCGGGCGTCGACTGGAGCCAGGGCGAGACCTTTACCATGAAGGTCTGGTCCCGGCGTTCGGTGCCGGTGCTGTTCAAGCTCGACGGTCTCGGACAGGAGCGCAGCCGTGACCACGACGGCGGCAGCATCTGGCAGGAACTGTGCTTCGATTTCAGCGGCGCCACGACGGGCGCGGCCGTCACCGGCATCACGGTCATCTTCGACCTGGGCGTGGCCGGCGATGCGGCCGGCGATCCGGACAACTGGACCTTCTACTACGACGACATCGAGCAGGGCAGCGCCGGCTGTGCGGTGCCGCCGCCGTCGTTCTCCACGATCACGTTCGACGACCCGGATACGACCTACACGCTGACGGATTTCGGCGGCAACCTGTCCGCCGTGACGAACGACCCGGCGGGTGGCGGCAATCAGGTGGCCCAGGCCGTCAAGCCGGTCGGCGCCGAGCTGTGGGCGGGCACGACGGTGTCGACCTTGCCGGGCGACGCAGTGCCGCGTATCCCGCTGGATGCCGCCAATACGAAGATGTCGGTCCGTGTCTACTCGCCTGACGCGGGGATCCCGATCCGCCTCAAGATCGAGAATGCAGCGAACTCCGCGATCGCGGTCGAGACGGAGGCCAGCACGACCGCGGTCAACAGCTGGGAGACGCTGACCTTCGACTTCGCGAACCCGGCGTCCGGCTCGCCGGCATTCAACGCGGCCAACACCTATGACCGCATCTCCATCTTCTTCAACTTTGGCACGACCGGCGCGGCGGCCGGAGAGAAGACCTACTACTTCGACGACGTCGCCGTGGGTGCGGCGCCGGGCGGCGGCGGGATCATCCCCGAGGCGGTGGTGTATGCGACCGACCCGGGTGTGACCGAGGACCTGGCACCGCCGGCGATCGACAACTTTGGGTCGGGCGCGGTATTCAACGGCGTATTTGCCGGTGACGCCGATTACAACCCGGCCTTCGAGGTGGTCAGTGGCGAAGGCTACGGTGCCGGCGCGCACGTGGGCTTCGTGGCCTTCAACGGTTACGCCGCGGGCTTTGCGGCCGGCTTCGGCACGTTCGAGTTCAAGGTGAAGGTCAATGCGCCGGGTTCGGCGAGCAACTTCGAGGTCAAGTTCATCAATGGTGGTGACACCAGCAGGACCTACGACCTGACGACCTATGCGGGATCGACGGCGCTGGGCAACGGCTGGTACCAGGTGCAGATCCCGATGAGCGACTTTGCGGCGACGATTGCCGCCAACAGTGGCTTCCTGCTCGGGCCGCTCGGTGCCCAGGCCGGGGCGTTCACCATGCTGCTGACCGACATCGGCTTCAGCGGCACCGCTGGCGGCGGTGGCGGGATCATCCCCGAGGCGGTGGTGTATGCGACCGACCCGGGTGTGACCGAGGACCTGGCACCGCCGGCGATCGACAACTTCGGGTCGGGCGCGGTATTCAACGGCGTATTTGCCGGTGATGCCGATTACAACCCGGCCTTCGAGGTGGTCAGTGGCGAAGGCTACGGTGCCGGCGCGCACGTGGGCTTCGTGGCCTTCAACGGTTACGCCGCGGGCTTTGCGGCCGGCTTTGGCACGTTCGAGTTCAAGGTGAAGGTCAATGCGCCGGGTTCGGCGAGCAACTTCGAGGTCAAGTTCATCAATGGTGGTGACACCAGCAGGACCTACGACCTGACGACCTATGCGGGATCGACGGCGCTGGGCAATGGCTGGTACCAGGTGCAGATCCCGATGACTGACTTTGCGGCGACGATTGCCGCCAACAGTGGCTTCCTGCTCGGGCCGCTCGGTGCCCAGGCCGGGGCGTTCACGATGCTGCTGACCGACATCGGCTTCAGCGGCACGGCCGGCGGCGGGGTTGGCGACGAACTGGCGGTCAACGGCGGCTTCGAGGCCGGCAACCTCTCCGACTGGGAGGTGTTCCCGAACGGCGGCAGCATCGCCGTCGTCGATACCGACAGCAGCAGCGGCACGTATTCCGCCCGTGTCGTCGCCGGGCCGACCCAGAATCCCGTCCTGAAGCAGGAGAGGCGCGCCGCGGGGACGGTGAACCCGGGCGACACCATCAACATCTCCTTCGACATGAAGGGCTCGGCCGCGGACGGCGGCGTGATCTTCCCGGAGCTCATCTCCGAGCCGGCAGGCCCCGGCCAGCTGCTGGACACGATTGCGGTCCCCACCGCGGGCTGGACGACCTACTCGTACAGCGCGACGGCGGGCGCGAACGTGACCGAGGGGATCACGTTCCAGCTCGCCATCGTCTGTGGAGGCGCTCCCAGCTGTTCTACAAACGTATTCATCGACAACGTGAGCGTGACGATCGCGCCCTGATCGAAGCCCGGCAAGGTGGACGAGTCAACGCGCCCCATTGCCAGGTCCCGACAACGGCCAAACTGACAGGAAGAGTAGTCACCATGGTGGTTTCAAGCATTCTTCTCAACATGCGACAGGCCGGCCGCCTGCTGATCATGGTGCTGGCGCTCGGTGCGTCTCTGGCCGCTCACGCCCAGGCCGACCGGGTCACGACCTACAAGGACGAGCAGGGCTGGAAGCTCCAGGTCAACGGCGAGGACTTCTACGTCAAGGGCATGGTGTGGGGCTATTCGCCGCGTGGGCAGAACTACACCTACAACCTCTGGGGCGAGTCCGACGACTTCATCCGCAAGGTGCTCGACTACGACTTCGGCCTGATGAAGGCCGCCGGCGTCAATGCGATTCGCACCTTCAGCACGATCCCGCCGGAGTGGGTGACCTACATCTACCGCGAGCACGGGATCATGACGGTGATCAACCCGCTCATGGGGCGCTACGGCTACACCGTCGGCGGCAAGTGGATTCCGTTCACCGACTACTCCGACCCGCTCACGCGGGAGACCCTCAAGCGAGACATGGTCGAGATCGTCCGCACCTACAAGGACGTCCCGGGCGTGCTGATGTTCGCGTTCGGCAACGAGAGCAACTACGGACTGTCGTGGTCCAGCTTCGAGATCGAGAACCTGCCCGAGGGCGAGCAGAACGCCGCCAAGGCCCGGCATCTCTACAGCCTGTTCGGCGAGGTCATCGCCGCCGGCAAGGCCATCGCCCCGAATCACCCTTTCACGATCGTCAATGGCGACATCCAGTACATCGACCTGATCGCCGAGTACCTCAAGGACATGGACCTGCTCGGCGTCAACGCCTACCGGGGACCGAGCTTCACCGACCTCTGGTCGGAAGTCGAGAAGAAGCTGGGCCTTCCCGTCGTGTTCTTCGAGTTCGGCAGTGACGCGTTCAACGCCCGCCGGTTCGAGGAGGACCAGCGCTCACAGGCCCTGCTGCTCAAGGACCAGTGGCAGGAGATGTACAACAAGGCTTACGGCAAGGGCGAGGAGGGCAACTCCATCGGCGGCTTCGTCTTCGAATGGCGCGACGAGTGGTGGAAGTACCTGCAGACCGAGAAACTGGACAGGCAGGACACCAACGCGTCCTGGTCGAACCAGGCGTACCTGTTCGACTGGGCCGAAGGCAAGAACAACATGAACGAGGAGTGGTGGGGCATCGCCGCGCTGGGGATGCCGAACGCCGATGGCGTGTACGAGGCCAGGCCGCGGATGGCCTATGACGTGCTGTCGGAAGCCTTCGCCATGGATCCGTACGAGGCCGACAAGGCCCGTATCAACGCCATGTTCGCGAACATGGATGTCGGGCTCTACGAGATCAAGGGCGACATGCGCCAGCTCAAGGCGGACAGCACGGAACGCCGGCGCATGCTGCAGTTCACCGGCGGCGACATCCGGGGCGAGTTCGCGTTCCGGGGCTCCGAAGAGGAGATCCGCATCGACGGCGAGGACGCCGTCGAGTTCTCGAGCGGGCAGATGCTGTTCCTCGACTTCGCCTTCCAGCCGACCGAGCAACTCGAAGGGCAGTTCTCGCTGAACATACTCGGCGACGTTGCGAAAAAGAGGCCGCTGGAGTTCACCTATGGCGACCGTGGGCTGCCGCTGACGATCCAGACGGACCAGCTGGTCGACGACGAATTCGAGGAGCGGCTGGTCACCTTCGACGATCGCGAGCGGGTCGAGATCTACGATTTCAACGCCACCTATCGCGGCGAGCTGTTCGACGCGGAGGCCTTCTACCATACGCCGCGCTACCACTGGGGCTACGAAGGCGACTTCTTTGGCCTGGTGCGGGAGGCGACCGACATCTACGGGATGGACGTCTGGAATGCCAAGGCCCCGGAGGGCATCGAGTTCCGGGGCAAGGGTAAATTGGACGGGCTGACCGTGCTTGGAGGTCGTGAAGTCTACTGGGGCGCCAACCCGAAGGCCGTAATCAAGTACGATTTTGAAATTGGCAAGGTCGGCCTGAGCGTCATCCACTCGGAGGACGTTGCCCGGCAGGACGAGGGCACCCAGGCCACGGCGGCGACAGCGCGGCAGTCGCGCCAGACGACGCTCTACGCGACGACCGAGATCTACAAGGACGTCAAGCTCGAGCTGGGCGGGATCATGTCGGCGACCGAGAAGGTGGATGAGCTCTACACGCGCGTGGATAACGCCGCCAACATCTACAAGGACGAGGTCGCGAGCGAGGACACGCTCGGCATCAAGGCCAAGCTGACCTTCCCGGTGTTAGGGGCGGAGACGTACGTTTCCGGCCACTACGCCGGCCTGGTGGCGGACGGCGGCGATCCACTCAAGACTTTCGGGGTGACCGACCCGAGCGGGCTGCCGTATTCGGGCCTCGGCAACAAGCAGGAGTACGAGGCCGGAATGATGATGCATTTCGGCGACCTGATGGTCTACCCGCGCGTGATGTACCGGGACAACCTGGTGCACGCCAACCCGTTCATCCCGCCTTCCATCAGCCCGGACGGCACGCTCAACCCGGGCACCGCTCCCCGCAACAGCGACGACGATCCGTTCGCCGTGCTCGGCAACCGCGAGGCGAGGTCGGCCGAGGTGTTCTTCACCTGGGACCCGACGGGGGCCACGCCGTTCTACGACTGGGACAACGACTGGCGGGAGGACGCGAAGTTCGCCTTCAACGTCGGCGGCACCTACACGGAGTTCCCGACACCCACGGACGCATACCTGTTCTTCTTCGAGCCTGGCGGCGTAAACGCGTCGTTCGGCGCCGGCCTGCCGGCCGAAGACGTCTGGTCGCTCAGCAGCCGCATGGTCTTCAACCCGACCCAGCGGTCCCGGTACATCTTCAATCTCACCCGGGGCTTCGAGCAGTCGACCGGCAACCCCGATGGCGGGACGCGCGACTTCTTCGAGATCCACGGCAAGGCGTTGGCTGAACCGCAAGCACCTGATCTCCGGGTACTTCATGAAGGACAACTGGGGGCCCTACGACTTCTACCGGCAGTTCAACCTCACGTACCCGGAGCAGTACAAGATCGACTACGCGTACCTGCTCGGGTCGCCGGGGATGCTGGGCTCGCAGATTGACGAGGAACGGGCCACGCGGATCGGCATCAGGGGCATCCTCCGGACCACCGATGAGAACTCGCCGGATGAGGAGTTCCTCGATGGCCTGAACGACCACCTCTTTCTCGTCGTGGCCTATTTCACCTACCGCTTCTAGCGGGCGTCAGGCGCTGGTTCAGGAATCACTGACATGAGCTATACATCGAGAGCGATTACCGGTCCGTTTCCCGCCCGGTTGCTGGGGACGGCGCTGCTGTGCGTCTTCGGCGCACTGGCGGCGGGCTGCGACGGCGAGCCGGGCCCGAAGGACGGCAAGGTCATCAACGCGATCATCCTGCCCACGGATACCTTGCTCAACCTCGCCTGCGCCGACGTCGGGATCTTCCGGGAACAATGCGTGCTCGAGGATCCCGAGAATCCGTTCGCGACCGTGCCGATCATCGAGTACGACGTCAACAACCCCGACGCGACCAACAAGTTCGAGCTCTTCAATGCCATTCCTGCGGGTCGCGTCGGCGCCAAGGCGCGCTTCTACTTCTGGGCAACGGCGCTCGCGCGCAGGGCGTCCGGGGAGAACCAGTTCTACACCGCGCTGGCGCTCCACGAGCTGTGGAACTACAACAGCGATCCCATCGTGCAGGCGCAGGCACTCAAGGCGTACGAATCGGTGCTGGACAACTTCTTCGGGTCGGTGACTGTCTTCACGTGCTGTCCGGCCCTGAGTCCGACGGGCACCCCGATCCCGTTTCCCGTGGGGCTCAACGAACTGACGGCTGACAACATCTATCGAACCGATGCCACGGGATACCGGCGGCTCGTGCCCGGGGACCCGCTCCTCGTGCTCTCGCTCATGCTGGACTGGGGCTATACCTACCGGCCGGCGAACCCACCCAACTTCACCGACGGACTGGTGTTCGTAAACACGGGCTGAACCCGATCGACCGGAACCTGCTTGGTGGGGTCGGTGCTTGCAGCCTCGCTGCAGCTGGCGTCGGTCGCGTGCCCGCCCGTGGCGGCTGCCGACGCCATCCCCGTAGAACTGCGCAAGACCGAGACGGGCTGGCAGCTGCTGCGCGGCGGCCAGCCCTACTTCATCCGCGGCGCGGGAGGCGATGCGTCGCTGCAGGCGCTGGCCGCTGCGGGAGCCAATTCGATCCGGACCTGGGGCGGTGACGTCGGCTCCCTGCTCGACGACGCGCATGCGCTCGGCATGACGGTGACCGTCGGCATCTGGCTCGGCCACGAGCGCCACGGCTTCGATTACTCCAGCGAAGCGCAGCTGGAAGAACAGATGGAGCAGGCGCGGCAACTCGTCCTGCGCTATCGCGACCACCCTGCGCTGCTGATCTGGGGCATCGGCAACGAGATGGAGGGCTTCGACGACGGGGGCGATCCGGCCATCTGGGCCGAGGTCAACCGCGTCGCGGCGATGGTCAAGGAGTTCGATCCGCACCATCCGACGATGACCGTGACCGCCTTCGTCCACGGACAGCGGATCGAGTTCGTCCACCGGCGAAGTCCGGCCATCGACATCCACGGCGTCAACGCCTACGCGGCCGCCGGGCAGGTCCCCGGACTGCTGCGCGCTGGCGGCGCGACCAAGCCGTTCGTGCTGACGGAGTTCGGGCCGCCGGGCCCCTGGGAGACGCCGCGGTCCGCGTGGGGCGCACCCCATGAACCGACCAGCGACGCGAAGGCCCGCTTCTACCGGGAGACCTACGAGAGCGCGATCCTGGCTGCCGAGGGCATGACGCTCGGCTCCTACGCCTTTCTCTGGGGTCACAAGATGGAAGGCACCGAGACCTGGCTCGGCATGTTCCTCGACGATGGCTCCCCCACCGCCGCGGTCGACGTGATGACCGAGCTCTGGTCCGGCCGGCGGCCGGCGCAGCGTGCGCCGGTCGTGCAGCCGCTGCAGGTCGAGGGCGACGCGGAGGTCTCGCCGGGCGCCGTGCTGCGCGTGCGTGCTGCAGCGGCCGATCCCGACGGGGACGAGATCCGCCTCCGCTGGGCGCTGCGCCCCGAGTCCGGCGAGTACCTGACCGGCGGCGACGCCCGGCGCGGCCTGCCCGAGATCGAGGGTGTGGTCCTCGAGTCCGGGCGCGACGGCGCCCTGCTGCGAATGCCCGAGGAGCCCGGGCCCTATCGAGTGTTCCTGTACGCCCACGACACGTCCGGCAGGGCCGGAACCGCCAACCTGCCGTTGCTGGTCAAGGGGCAGGTGAGGCCGCGGATGCCGGTCGCTGTGTACGAGGACGGACTCGAGGGGATGCCCTGGGCGCCCTCTGGCTGGATGGGTGGCATTGAGCACCTGACGCTCGAGGGCGACCATGCGGAGGTCGTGCATGCGGGCACAGCGGCGGTGCGGATCCGTTACGAGGGCCGCCTCGGCTGGGCCGGCATCGCCTGGCAGGACCCGCCGAACAACTGGGGCGACCGGGAGGGTGGCCGCGATCTGCGCGGCGCCACGGCGCTGGAACTGTGGGCTCGCGGAGAATACGGCGGCGAGCAGGTGAGCTTTGGTGTCGGCCTGATCGGGAAAGAGCACGCGTTTCCGGACTCCGGCATCGCCAAGGTCGACGGAATCGCGCTGACCCGTGACTGGCGGCGCTACCGCGTGCCGCTGAAGGGGCTGGACCTCTCCGCGATCAGGACCGGCTTCGTCGTGACCCTGACCGGTCGCGCCACCCCGGTCACCGTCTACCTGGACGACATTCGCTTCGTGCGCTGACGCCCCTCAGGAAGGCGCGGGCCCCGTCGAGTCGCGGATCACCAGGGACGAAGGAATGATCGACGTGCCTGCGATCGGTCCCGTGGCCTCACCGTTGCCAATGAGCGACCGCACGGCCTGCTCAGCGATCCGGGCCAGGGGCTGCCGGATGGTCGTCAGCGCAGGAAACACATGACTCGCGACTGCGCTGTCGTCGAAGCCCGCGACCGACAGGTCGTCGGGAATCGTGAGCCCCTTGCGCAGGGCGACCCGCAGCACCCCGGCCGCCATGTCGTCGTTGGCGGCGAATATCGCGGTCGGCGGCCGCGCGAGCGCCAGCAATGACTCGGCGGCGGCCTCACCGGACTGCACGGAATTGTCGCCGGCGACGACGAGTCGGGCGGCGTACTTGAGGGCGCTCTGGCGCAGGCCGTCGACGTAACCCGGCAGACGGTTGGAGACGGCCTGGTGATCCGGGTTGCCGGATACGAATGCGATCTGCCGGTGTCCGAGCGACGCGAGATAGCGCGTCATCTCGGCGCAGATCTCCCGGTCGTTGGTTGCGACAGTGGACCGGCCCGGCGTTTCGACCCCGGGAGAAAGGCAGACGAGCGGCGTCCTCGTCTCGGCGATGGCGTCGGCCACGTCAGCCATGTTGGACAGCGGGGCAGCGAGCACGATGCCGGTCGGGCGCACCCGTCCGACGAGGTCATTGAGCTCGCGCCGCAGGTTCGCGGTCCCATGGACGCACGGATGGATCAGCAGCTCGTAGCGCTGCTGCCTGCATGCACGCAGCGCGCCGTTCTGCATGCGGATCACGTAATCGGCGCTCGGCGTTTCGTACCGGCTCGGATCCTCGTAGACCAGGACAATCAGGTGGGAGTGCTGCCTGGCGAGATTCCTCGCCGAGAAATTCGCCCGGTAGTTGAGCTGGGCGATGGCCCGCTCCACTTTCTCGCGGGTGGACGGACGCACGTTGCGTTCGCCGTTGGCGACTCGCGAGACGGTCTTGATCGACACACCTGCCAGCTCGGCGACGTCGTCTATCGTGACTCTCGGCATCGTCCTGCACCTGCCTGGCGGTTCCTCATGATTCCGTGCCTGTCGCGCCTTGCGCCGTGGGCCCGCTCCCGGGTCAGTCAGGACCTCGCACGGTCCGGATACAGCGTGCTCATCACTTGCTTGGGCGACCGGTCAACGTTGAATAGTCCCCAGTGCTTCTCGGGATCGAGCGGATCGGGAGAGCCCTTCCACGGTTCATCGAAGGCCTCGAAGACGAAGGTCAGGATCCCGGCCCCGGACGTCCACTCGATGAGCTGATCGTAGTAGCGTGCCTGCAGCTCCTCGGACGCGTTGTGCGGGTCGATGCCGCGGCCGTTGGCCGCGGTCGTCCAGCCCGCCTCGGTGATGACGACGGGCTTGCCGGGATAATGCTCGACCACCGAGTAGTAGTTCTGCTTGGTGTATTCCAGCGCGTCGTGAATGGATCGGTACTCCCAGGCCGGATAGCTGTGCACGGCGATGAAGTCGAGCACCTCGGCCAGCGGCTCCAGCTTGTAGGTCCAGGGCACGTAGTTTTCGCAGAACGTGACCGGCTGCCGGATCCCGCGCCGGACCTCGTGGACGTACGCGATAAGGCTGTCGACGGGCACCATGTGGTCCGTCCACTCCACGCTGGCCTCGTTGCCGACGGATACCGAGAAGACGACGTCCTGGTAGCGGGCCGCGAGATCGATTAGCCGGCGGACCTCCGCCGCATTGCCAAGGCGGTTGGCCGCCAGCGTCTCGTCGCTGAAATGTGCGCCCCAGGGGCAGTGCGGGTTGCTCATCTCCGCGGCCATGTCGAGTCCGAGCATGACCTTGAAGTCCAGGGCCTCGGTCCGGATCACCTCGAGGACGGTCTCGGCGTGCGGGCTGCAGTCGTAGAGCCGCAGGTATCGCCAGTTTCTCGCGAGGATCAGCAGGTCCTGTCGGATCTGCTCGCGGGAGGGATAGTCCCGGGTGACCGGGCTCTGGTTCTCCCGGTAGCCGGAGTAGCAGATGGCGTTGCCGGGCCGCAGGTCAAACATACTTCGGCTGGCCATCCTTGTCCCACAGGCCCCAATAGGCGCCGACGTCGCCCTCCGCCGCCACCTTCCAGGCCTCGTCGAAGGCCGAGAAGTAGAACACGTCGACGCCGTCCTCCTCCGCCCACCGGTAAGTGTTGACGAAGTACCTGACGGCATTCTCGAACGACGGCACTGCGCCGCCGGTCGGCGTGCCGATTCCCGGCCAGCCGGTCTCGCTGACGATGACCGGCTTGCCCTGCGCGACGCGTGACGCGCGACGGTGCATCTCCTTCATGTACAGCAGCGCGTGCTCCGCCGGGCAGCCCTCCCAGAACGGGTAGCAGTTGGCGAGGATCACGTCGCAGGCCGCGGTGACGCGCGGGTGGTCGACGAACTTGAAGTAGGCGTCCACGTAGCCGACGGGCGTGCCCGGCAGCGCCTGCCTGGCGCGCTCGATGAACTCGAGCAACTCGTCCTCGACGAGGTCACCCCGCAGCAGCACCTCGTTGCCCACGCCGAGGATGTCCACCTGGCCGTCGCGGGCGAGCCGGATGGCGTTGTCCAGCTCGGCCTCGTTCTGTGCGCCGTCCTCGCCGAGCCAGACGCCGACCAGGGTCTTGAGTCCATGGCTCCTGGCGACGCCCGGGATCAGCTCGTTGCCGTCGGTGCAGGAGAACGTGCGGATCCAGCGGGTGAACGGCCGCACGATCGCCAGGCGCCCGCGGATCTGGGCCTCGGTCACCGGATCGCCCGGACCCTGGCCCTCGACGTACGGGCTGAAGCAGAGGCCGTGGATCCCGGCGTCCAGTACCTGCCGGACCAGCGCCTTCAGTTGGTCGACCGACAGGCCGTCGACATCGAGCCCGGCAAGCGGCATTTTCCTCTGGTAGAGATTCGACATTCGGTACGCCTCGCGTGGTCAGTGCGCGAACAGCTTGTTCGGGCGGAGGTCGACGATCAACTGGCGGATTCTCCCGGTGCGGCGGAACAGCCAGGCGCTTTCGTCGGCCGTCAGGGTGGCGTCGGGGTAGTGGCGCGTTTCGCCATCGCTCAGGGACAACGTGAGTCCCGGGGCGTCGTCTTCGGCGAGGCGATAGACGACCGGCACCTGGCACCAGGTGAACGCGAGGCCGCCGGCCGGGACCTCGAGCACCTGCCAGGTGCCGTCGAGGTCGAGATAGCGGAACTCACGCGGCCCGCGAAGAAACTCCCGCGGACGCAGCAGCGCCGGCTGGAAGCGGACCTTGCCGTCGCTGACGCGGATTCCGAGCTCCCCGAAGCGCGTCAGGATCTCTTCCTTGACCTGTCCGGTCATGCCCGGCTGGCTCGCGCCGCCGTGCCCGGGCGTGTGCGAGTACGGATCCGTCGGGAATGCGCCGTACTCCGCCGGGGTCTTGTTGAAGCCCAGGCCGGCGCGCACGCGATAGTAGAGCTCGCCGAGCCGCCGGGACGCGTCTCCCGCGGCATCCTGTTCGTACGCGGCGAAAAAGACTTCCTGCACCACCAGCAGGAGTTTCGAGACCATGTGCCAGTAGATGCAGCCGAGACCTTCGAACCCGAACATGGTGCCCGACCGCCCCGTAAAGGCCCGGTGCTCGAAGACCTCGTCGAACAGCGACCTGAGCCGCTCGCGGGCATCGTCGGCCTCGGCCGCATAGCGCTCATCCAGTCGTGCGAGTTCCGCCTCGAGGTCCCTCACGTTGCGGAAGTCCGCGTTGAAGCGGTAGCAGCCATCGGCATCTCGAACTACGATCTGCTCGTTGCCCGCGGCCGTGAGGGATTGCAGCAACGGGATCGAGGTCACCGCCGCCTCGGGAATCCGGTTCTTCTCCAGGAAGCCGGGGAGCTTCCGATCCGGATAGAGCATGAAGCTCTGCTGGTCCCGTCGATACAGGTCGCTGGCGAACAGCGACTCCAGGAGATCCGCTGCCTCGACCGGCCGGACCGCCCCGGAACTCAAGGCCGCCACCTGTCCCTCGAGCATCGCGTAGAGGGGGTCCATCTCGATCCGGTCGGGCCGACGCTCGAGCAGGTTGTAGGCGTGATAGAGGTCGTCCTCGCGACGGTTCCGGCTGATGCTCTGGTCGAGCGCCGCGAGCGCGTCGGTGAGCAACACGCGGGCGAGGTCCGCAGGCACAGGGCTCTTGCCTGACATGCCGCCGCTCCGGTAGATCGCCTCACGGTACCGGCCGGACGCCTCGCCGAGCGCGGTGAGCAGCGCGAGCCGCTGCTCGCCCCCGATCGCCCCGCGGTCGAGCACGTCGCGAAACTGCCGCAGCGCTTCGGCAGTCTCGCGCAGCCACTGCCCCACCTCCGTGGACAGTTCGAGCGGCGCCGTCTCGGCCTCGAGCAGCGCCTGCAGGAAGCGGACATAGCGTCGCAGGTAGTACAGGGTCACCATGGACAGGCCCTGGCCCACCAGTGCGTTGTTGGCGTCGTTCCACTCCGGGCGCTGGGTGTTCATCCAGATGCCGCCATCCGCCACCAGGTTGCCGAGCTTGGCGAGCAGCGGCACCAGCAGCTTCTCGAGCAGGGTGACCTGGTAGACCGCGCCATTGGCGTCCAGCACCAGCTTGCCGTCGGCGCCGAGGTCGGCGACCCGCCGGTCGATGCGCTGCGCCAGCGCCTCGTCGTAGTCCACCGTGTGCTTCGGGTCGTCGAGCAGGGCCGTGAAAGGGCGGATCCGATAGGGCACGTTTGCGTAGGCGAACAGCGGCTCGTGCAGCAGCGCCGCCAGGCGGTCCGGGTGGAACTCCTGCGACAGCTCGAGGAACTTGAGCAGGTAGATGATCTGGTGGTCCCCCCAGTACCCGATGTAGCTCCACGGATCCGCGGGATCCTCGACCTCCCAGTCGATCCCCTCCTTGGTGACGCGGTACGGGTTGTAGCCGTCCATGGTCGAGCCATTGACGAACTTGGCGACCATGTTCTCGACGAATTCCGGGTAGCTGAACGCGAGCGCTTCCCAGTTCTGGAAGATGTCCCGCCAGTTGCCCTCGTACCAGAACACGGGCCGGCCCTGGCGGTCCTTGAGCCTGATCTCGAACTGGTTCCACGGACGGCTGGGGTCGCCGTGGCGGCGCCCGAAGGCGATCGGCAGGTACTCCTGGCAGAGTCGGAGGAGCTGCGGATCGCCGCCCTGCCTGATCGACGCGGCCAGCTCCGGGAACTCGAGCGTCTCGGGCAGCGACTCGAGCAGTTCCTGCGAGCGCCCGTACACGACCTTGTTGAACGTGCGGACGGTCTCGCGGAAGTCCCGCAACGTGATGCCGTACTGGTTCGGGAAGCAGCCGCCACGCAGCACGTTGAAGACCACGTTGGCATAGTGATGCACGGCGACGCTTTCCTCCGCCGTGCACTGCAGGGCATCGCTCGTGGCCATCAGGCGGGCCAGGTTGTCCGAGCCCTGACTCACCGACTGCTCGATTGCTCCAGCGACCGCGGTCGGGTCGGCCAGCCTGTGGCGAAGAGCCACCACCTGCGCCTGGCTCAGCTCCACGTCCGCCACGACATGCCATTGCCGGCTGCAGCCTGCCGGCAGGCTCATGGCCTGGGCAACGAGGAATGCTCCCCGGATGCCACGCGTGTGGTTCTCGGGCCGCAGGTTCCCGCCGCGCCGGAAGCGGTCGACCTGCGCTGACGAGATGAGGATCGTTGGCGCGTCGAGTCCGAGGCAGTAGGCGACGCTGGCCTTCAGCGACTCGCAGGGCTCGGCTCGATCCGTGATCCCGGCGTAGAGCGTGTAGAGCACCAGTCCCGACCCGTCGAGAAGTTCCGTCCACTTGTACGCGTCGACGAGATTGCTCGAATTGGTTTGCGTGAAACGTGGCGTGCCTGCCGGGAGGATGTTCTGCAGGCCGTCGAGCACTTCCAGTCTGCACTCCGCGCGGCCGATGTTGCGGATTTCGCAGCGGCGGACGAACCCGAAGTCGTCGCTGGTCAGCCAGGTGTAGCTGAATGCCAGCGCCAGCTCGTGATTGATCTCCTCGAAGCACAGCTTGTCGCCGCGCACGTTCTTGTAGAGGTGACGACTGACCCGGAAGACGCCATCCTGTTCGCGATTGAACGGCTCCCAGACACGGTGCTGTCCCTGCGCTTCGACGCGCAGCAGGGTCAGGGGGCCGGTGTGTGGGCTGCTCTCGTGGATCTTGTCCACGGTGATGTATGGGAAGAGCGCCGAATCGGGGGAGACCCGTCCGGCGGCGAGCCCGCCGTTCGACGAGGCGAACAGCCAGTGATTGCCGCTCGAGACGACGCTGACCAGGAAGGGCGGCATCCGGTCCACGTTCCGGATGGCATAGAAACGTTCGCCCCCGAGGTCGACGAACTCCCCGGACACGCCGTTGGTTGTGGTGCCCGGGATTCGCGAGTCTGTGTTCATGACGTGGACCACCCGCTCAATCGGTCAGCAGCAGCGCCCCGAACAGGCCCGCGTCGATCCATCCTCGATCCTTGGGGCCATGCGGGACCGACTCGGACCCGACGAAGTTCTCGCGCAGGTCGCTGCCGTCATTGTCGCAGTAGGCCACCATGAGGCCCATGACCTTGCCGGGCGTCAACGAGGCGGATTCGTTGTCGGGACTGTCGTCCACGTACCCATCGGTGTAGGGCGAGATGGCAAGCTCCCAGGTCACCTTGTCGGCGGACTGCTTCCAGCGACTCTCGACGTGGTGCGAGTAGTCGCGCGGCCGCCGGTCCGTTCCGATGTCGATGGCCCGGTTGTCCAGCGACATGTGGTAGGCGAAGGCGTTGTGGTTGTACTGGTGATCGCCGCCGGAAAAGTCTTCGTCCACGAAGATTTCGAGGCAGTCGTCGTCCCAGTACCGCACCAGCGGGTCGCGATGCACGTCGATCAGCACATCGTCGACGATCTCCACCAGCAGGTGAATCCGCTCCGGCGTCCAGACGACCTTGAAGCGCCCCGCGAAATCCGTGGCGGAATGTTCCGGCCCAAGCCAGCGGTAGGAGATCTCCCGCCAGGGCGCCGACTGCCACGCCGCCTCGTCCGCGACGCCATCGATGGTCGGGGCCACTGCCGCGCGGGGTGCCCGGTACTCGCTGCGACCCTCGACGTGAGTCGGCTCGGCATGGCCCGTGGCCGGCACGTGCCAGAACGGCACAGCTGCCGCCAGCAGGAGCGGGACGTGGTTCGTGCGAGACGCCAAGTGGTTGTTCCCCCTGCAGGCAAGACTCAATGCTAGCCGATGGTGACAGCGCTGTCATCCAAAGGCCGGGGCGATGTGGCAGGTCGCCCGGGATGGCCCGCCCGCGCTGGCGGCGCACGCCCCGGAAAGGCTAGAAGTGGCTTTCCAGGATCTGTTGCTTGATCCGCGCGAACTCGGGGTCCGTCAGGTAGCCCGCGTCCTTCAGCTTGCCGAGTTCCCGAAGTTGCCTGAGTCCGCGGTCGGTCCGGTCGGCATCAACCGGAGCAGGGCGGGTCTCCGTCGCACTCCCCGCGGGCAGCGACGGGCGCGGACCGGCTTGCGTGGAACTGGGTGCCGCAACCGGAACCGCGGCTTGATCCGCAGGCTCGGCCGCGGCTTCCTGCGCCTGGCGTTCGGCCTCGGCCTGGATGCGCTCGTTGGCCAGCCGGGCGCGCTCGGCGGCCGCGTCCGGGGACTGTGCGAGGGCGAGGCCGGGGGCGACGGCCAGCAGGCAGATGAGAGCAAAGGCTCGACAGCGGGTCATGGCCGCATCCTAGCGCGTCCGATCGGGGGCTGGCCAACCCATCGGGCACGCGCAGGCGATGAACAGGACCCTAGAATGTCGCCAGGGCGGTCGACGATCCCGGCCGCAGTCGTCAGAAGGAATCCCGTCAATGCCGGTTCAACACAAGCGCCTCGGTTCCCACGGAGCCCTGGTCAGCAACCTCTGCCTCGGCACGATGAATTTCGGCTGGTTCACCGACGAGGCAGAGAGCTTCCGGATCATGGACCGGGCCCTTGAAATCGGCATCAACTTCTTCGACACGGCCGACGTCTACGGCTGGGAGGTGCAGCACGGCACGACCGAGGAGATCATCGGGCGCTGGCTGGCCCAGGGCGGCGGCCGCCGCGACGCCGTGGTCCTCGCCACCAAGGTCTACAACCCCGTGACTCGCCGGGGCAATCGGCCCGAGCCGAACACCGACGGCCGCAGCCTGTCGGCGCTCAAGATCCGGAAGCACTGCGCCGGCAGCCTCCGGCGCCTGCAAACAGACTGGATCGACCTGTACCAGATGCACCACGTGGACCGCGCCTGTCCCTGGGACGAAGCATGGCAGGCGTTCGACACGCTGGTTCGGCAGGGCCACGTCACCTACGTGGGATCGAGCAACTTTGCGGGATGGGACATCGCCACGGCCTGCCAGGAGGCCGCGCGACGCGGCATGAGCGGGCTCGCGAGCGAGCAGAGCCTCTACAACCTGAACAGCCGAACGATCGAGCTCGAGGTGATCCCTGCGTGCCGTCACTACGGGCTGGGGCTGATCCCATGGAGCCCGCTGGCCGGAGGCCTGCTGGGCGGAGCGCTCGCCAGGCAGCAGGCCGGGCGTCGTATGGACGAGGCTTTCGAGAAACAGGTCGAGACTCACCGCGCACGGCTCGAGCGGTACGAGGCATTGTGTCGGGAACTGGGCGAGGAACCCGCGACGGTGGCGCTGGCCTGGCTGCTGCACAACCCGGTCGTGACCGCACCGATCATCGGTCCGAGAACCTTGGCGCAACTGGATGCCGCCATACGCGCCACCGAAGTTTCGCTCGAGGCGGACGTACTCGAACGGCTCGACCAGATCTTCCCGGGGCCCGGAGGCGAGGCGCCGTCAGCCTACGCCTGGTGAGGACCGGCGACGGGCGGCCAACCCGGCCTCAGCCCTTCAGCGCGACCAGCACCTCGTCGAGCATCTTCTTCGCGTCGCCGAACAGCATCCGGTTGTTCTCCTTGTAGAACAGCGGATTGTCGACGCCCGCGTAGCCCGAGGCCATCGAACGCTTCATGACGATGGAGGTCTTCGCCTTCCACACCTCGAGCACCGGCATGCCGGCGATGGGGCTCGACGGGTCGTCCTGCGCCGCGGGGTTCACGATGTCGTTGGCGCCGATCACCATCGAGATGTCGGTGTCCGGGAAATCCTCGTTCAGCTCGTCCATCTCGAACACGATGTCGTAGGGCACCTTGGCCTCGGCGAGCAGCACGTTCATGTGGCCGGGCATGCGGCCCGCGACGGGATGGATGCCGAAGCGCACCTTCACGCCCTTCTCGCGCAGCAGCTTGGTGATCTCGTAGACCGTGTGCTGCGCCTGCGCGACCGCCATGCCGTAGCCCGGCACGATGATCACGTTCTTCGCATCCCGCAGCATCTCCGCGGTCTCGACGGCGCTCACGGCCGTCACCTCGCCGGCCGGCCCGGCGCCCGCGGCCGCCGGGGCCGCCCCACCGCCCGTGCCGAAGCCGCCGGCGATGACGCTGATGAAGTTGCGGTTCATCGCCCGGCACATGATGTAGGACAGGATCGCACCCGAGGAGCCGACCAGCGCCCCGGTGACGATCAGCAGGTCGTTGGAGAGCATGAAGCCGGTCGCCGCCGCGGCCCAGCCCGAGTAGCTGTTGAGCATCGACACCACGACCGGCATGTCCGCACCGCCGATCGCCATCACCATGTGCACGCCGAACAGCAGCGCGATCAGCGTCATCAGGATCAGCGGCAGCATGCCCGCGCCGACGTCGTGCGCCTGCACGAACTGCACGCCGAACCAGATCACGGCCAGGAGCCCGGCGAGGTTGAGCCAGTGCCGCGCCGGCAGCAGCAGCGGCTTGCCGCCGATCTTGCCGGACAGCTTGCCGAAGGCGATGACCGAGCCCGAGAACGTGACCGCGCCGATCAGGATGCCGAGGTAGATCTCGACCTCGTGGATGGTCTTCTCGGCACCCTCGAATACGATCGAGGTGTCGACGTAGCTCGCGAAGCCGACGAGGCAGGCGGCGAGACCGACCAGGCTGTGCATCGCCGCGACGAGCTCGGGCATCTGCGTCATGAGGACCTTGCGGGCGGCATACAGGCCGATGGAACCGCCCACCACCAGTGCGCCGACGATCCACGGGATGCCGGCGGCCGTGACACGCGGTCCGAACACGGTGGCGAGCACGGCGATCGTCATGCCGATGATGCCGTAGGTGTTGCCGCGCCGTGAGGTCTCCGGGTTCGAGAGTCCGCCGAGGCTCAGGATGAACAGGATGGTGGCCGCGATGTAGGCCATCGTTGCGAGATTGGTGGACATGCCTGCGCTCCCTTACTTCCGGAACATCGCAAGCATGCGACGGGTGACGGCGAAGCCACCGAACATGTTGATCGCGGTGAGCGTGAGCGCGAGCACCGCGAGTGCGAAGATCAGCGCGTTGGGCCGTCCCTCGGCGGACGCCGCGTCGAGCGGCGGCGCGATCTGGATCAGCGCGCCGACCGCGATGATGCTGGAGATCGCGTTCGTGACGCTCATCAGCGGCGTGTGCAGCGCCGGTGTGACGTTCCAGACCACCATGTAGCCGACGAAGCACGCCAGCACGAACACGGTGAAGTGGGCGAGGAACGACGCCGGCGCGAAGGCGCCGACCAGCCAGAAGAGCAGCGCGCCCGCGCCGAACAGGATGGCCAGGCTTCTGGCCGAGGCCGGCTCGCCGGCGCCGTGGCCGTGGCCGGACTTCTTCACGGGCACCGCGGCGGCCGCCTTGGCCTGCGGCGGCGCGGCCGGGAGTTTCAGCGGCGGGGGCGGCCAGGTGACTTCGCCATCCTTGATGACGGTCAGGCCGCGGATGGCGTCGTCCTCCATGTTGACGTCGATGACGCCGTCCTTGGTCTTGCAGAGTTCCTCGGTCAGGCGCAGCAGGTTCGTCGAGTACAGCGTCGACGACTGCTTGGCCAGGCGGCTGGCGAGATCCGTGTAGCCGATGATGGTGACGCCGTGCCGCACCACGGCCTGGCCGGGCTCGGTGAGCTCGCAGTTGCCGCCCTGCTCGGCCGCCATGTCGACGATGACGCTGCCCGGCTTCATGCTCCTCACCATCTCGGCGGTGATGAGCTTCGGCGCCGGCTTGCCCGGGATCAGCGCGGTCGTGATGATGATGTCCGCGTCCCTGGCTTCGCGGGCGTACATCTCGCGCTGGGCTTTCTGGAAGCCCTCGCTCATCACCTTGGCGTAGCCGCCGCCGCCGGAGCCTTCCTCCTCGTAGTCGACCTTGACGAACTCGCCACCCAGCGACACGACCTGGTCGGCGACCTCGGCGCGCGTGTCGTTGGCGCGCACGATGGCGCCCAGGTTGGCGGCCGTGCCGATGGCGGAGAGTCCCGCGACACCGGCGCCGGCGATGAAGACCCGGGCCGGTGGAATCTTGCCGGCGGCCGTGATCTGGCCGTTGAAGAAGCGGCCGAACGCGTTGGCGGCCTCGATCACCGCGCGGTAGCCGCTGATGCTGGCCATGGAGGTCAGCGCGTCCATCTTCTGGGCGCGGGAGAGCTGGCGCGGCAGGGCGTCGATGGCGAGCACGGTCAGCTGCCGTGCGGCGAGCTGCTGCATCAGTTCCGGGTTCTGTGCGGGCCAGATGAAGCTGAGCAGGGTCGTGCCGGGCTTCATCAGCGCGATCTCTTCAGGCGTGGGCGCGCGCACCTTGAAGACCATGTCGGACCCGGCGTAGAGCTCGTCGGCACTGGCCGCGATCAGGGCGCCGGCGGCCTCATAGGAGGCGTCGTCGAAGTTGGCGTCGGCTCCGGCACCGGTTTCGACGCAGACGGCAAAGCCCAGCTTGATCAGCTTCTCGGTGACCTCGGGCACGGTGGCAACGCGCTTCTCGCCGGCATAGATCTCGCGTGGGACTCCGATCGTCAGCGACATGGTGACCTCCCGATGGCGGCCGGCGCTGGCCGGCGGCTCGATGAAACTGCCTGGGTACCCCCGTGCCCCGGGCACCTAAGCTCCCGTCGTGACGGGAATTTATGGCATTGTCGTCGTCGCCCGGGACATTGAATTATTGCACAGCGGTAACGTATCGTTCAGCCCATGTACGCCCTGTCTCAGGAGGTCCTGCGCACGGACGTCTCGGGGATGCCACTGGAGTGGATCGACTACCGGGACGCGGTTCGTCTGCACTTCATGGGACAGGTGGCCTACTCGTTCGGGCAGCCGCTGTTCCGCCTGCGGGGCGGCACCAACGCCCGGACCGGCTGCCGCACCGTGGTCGAGGTCAGTTCCATCGTCGCCACGATCGGTCACAGCTACAACCCTGGCAACCTGCACCGCGGCTACGTGCCCCCGCTCAACAACGAGACGCTCTTCCGGCGCGATGGGCACCTGTGCATGTATTGCGGCGACCGGTTCCGGTCGGGCCAGCTCTCGCGGGATCACGTGACGCCGCTGTCGCGCGGCGGGCGGGACGCATGGAACAACGTCGTCACCGCCTGCCGGCGCTGCAACAATCTCAAGGCCTGGCGTACGCCCGAGCAGGCCCGGCTGCAGCTGATCGCCATTCCCTTCACGCCCAGCTACGCCGAATACATCTATCTGAAGGGCCGGCGCGTGCTCGCCGACCAGATGGAGTACCTGCTCGCGCACTTTCCGCGCTCAAGCCCACTGCACAAGCGCCTTTCGAAGGTGTCAGGTTTGCAAGATCTGCGAGACCTGAGAAGCACCAGGCCCGACCGCTAGTTGCGCTACGCCCGAACGTCGCTCGATCTTGCAGATCTTGCAAACCTGACACCACTCTTGCCATGGCGAGGACGTCGTTGTGCGTGGCCGTCGATGACGAGGTAATTCCGCAGTCGACCCTCGACCTCGAAGCCGAAGCGCCGGTACAGGCGGATGGCGGGATCGTTGTCGGTCCGCACCACCAGTTCGATCCTGGTGAGACCGCGCAGGGTGGCCGCCTGCAGTGCCTCCTGCAGCAGTCCGGCACCCACGCCGATGCCGCGATGTGACGCTGCCACGCCCATGCCGAGCACGCCGCCGTGCTGCAACGTGACCGGAACCTTTGGCGTGATCTCGCACCAGCCGACGACGGCGCCTTCGTCGAGCGCGACGAGCTGCGGTGCACCGTTGCGCAGGTTGTTGAGCACGAACCGCCGTACGCGGGGCATCGGCGGTGCCTCGAGGAAGGCCAGGTAGCGACGTTCCCGCGCGACACGATCCAGCAGCTCGCGGAAGCCGGCGATGTGGCGGCGCTGCATCGGGACGACCTGCCAGGGCATCTCGGTTCCATGTCGTGGATCGGCGTGTGCATTCTGCCGCCGCGCAGCGCGATCCCGCAAAGTGGCGGGGGCGGGCGGGGTCCTGCACAATCCCCGGCGTGCTCTATCTCGTCGACGCCAGCGTCTTCATCTTCCGTGCTTACTACTCGGTGCCGATCGAGTTCACCGACCGGGACGGCAATCCCGTCAACGCGGTGCACGGCTTCGCGCGCTTCCTGGGCGACCTCGTCGAGCGAGTGGGTCCTGCGCACGTCGCCGTCGCCTTCGACGAGAGCCTGGAGCAGTCGTTCCGCAACGAGATCTACCCCCTCTACAAGGCCAACCGCGAGCCGGCGCCGCCGGAGCTCAAACGCCAGTTCGGCTTGTGCCGGGACTTCTGCAGGGCGCTCGGCCTCGCGCAGTACGGCAGCTCCAGGTACGAGGCGGACGACATCATCGGCACGCTTGCCATGCTGGGACGCGCGTCCGGGGTGCCGGTGACCATCGTCAGCCGCGACAAGGACCTCACCCAGCTGGTGTCTGCGCAGGACACCTACTGGGATGCGGTGGCGGACGTACGCTACGGCTACGACGACATCGAGGAGCGCTTCGGGGTCATCCCGGAGCGGATGGCGGACTTCCTCGCGCTGATGGGCGATGCGGTGGACAACGTTCCGGGCGTGCCCGGCGTGGGGCGCAAGACCGCGGCCACGCTGCTGAAGCATTTCGACACGCTGCCCGGCGTGTTCGAGAACCTCGACGCCGTGCCCCGACTCAAGTTCCGGGGCGCGGCCTTCGTGGCCCAGAGCCTGCGCGAGCATCGCGAGTCTGCTTACCTGTCGCGCCGACTGACGGGCATCGCCTGTGACATGCCGCTCGGCGCGAGCCTCGACGACCTGCAGCCGCGGGTGCCCGATCTCGCGGCGCTCGACGCGTTCCACGAGACCCTCGGGTTCGGCCGGCTGCTGCGCGAGCAGGCCCGGCGGATTGCCGACCGGTACCGCTGATGAAAGCGGCCCTGGAAGCCGCCACCGGACTGCGTTTCGAGCGACCCCCGCAGCGGCTGTCGGCCGGCGGCGGATTCGCCACCTGCGAGCGTTGGGACGCGACCTCCGGCCCCGTGTTCGTGAAGCAGGCCGCCGCGGAGCGCTTGCCGATGCTGGAGGCCGAGGCCGCAGGCCTGCGCGAGCTCGCGGGCGCCGACGCGATCCGCGTGCCCGCCGTGCTCGCCGTCGGGCTCGGTGCCGGGCGGGCCTACCTGGCACTCGAGTGGATCGACCTGCAACCGGCATCGTCCCGCGCGGAGGCGCGGCTCGGCGAGCGACTGGCGGCACAGCACCGCGTCGCGGCGCCGCGCTTCGGCTGGCACCGCGACAATACGATCGGGGCAACGCCGCAGCACAACGACTGGGACGCCGACTGGCCGCGTTTCTTCGCCGAACGCCGGCTGGCGTTCCAGCTCGACCTCGCCGAGCGCAACGGTCACGCCGGGGCGCTGATCGAGCGTGGCCGTCGTCTCTGCGAGCGTCTCGAGACGTTCTTCGAGGACGACCGGCCCGTGCCCGCGCTGCTCCATGGCGATCTCTGGGGCGGCAACTGGGCCGCCGATCCGCGCGGGATGCCGGTCATCTTCGATCCTGCCGTGTACTACGGGGATCGCGAGGTCGACCTGGCCATGACGCGCCTGTTCGGCGGCTTTGGCCGCGATTTCTACGAAGCCTACGAATCAGCGTGGCCGCTGTCGCCGGGCGCGGACCGGCGCCGTACGCTCTACAACCTCTACCATGTCCTGAACCACCTCAACCTGTTCGGCGGTGGCTACCGGGCGCAGGCCGAACGGATGACAGAGCAGTTGCTCAGGGCGTGCTGACGGCGCCCTTCACCTGCGAAATCCTCACCTCGCCCGTCGAGTCGGCGAGCACCGCGACATCGCCGTCGACCTTGGAGACCTTGATGTCGCCCGAGGAGTCGCGCTCGATCCGCACGCTGCCGGTGATCCGCTCGATCTCGATGTCTCCGGAGCTGTCCATCGGGATGATGACGCCACGTGCCCCGTCGATCTCGATGTCGCCCGAACTGTCCCTCGCGGTGACGAGACCGGCCGTGTCGTCGAGAGTGATGTCCCCGGAGCTGTCGTCGATCTCGATGTCGCCGAGCAGTCCGCGCGCGGTGATGTCCCCGGAGCTGTCGGTCACCTTCGCCACGTGGACCTGCTCGAGCGTGATGTCTCCGCTCGAGTCGTTGACGTGGATGGGCAGGCCCGCAGGCACCTCCACGTCGAGGTCGAGCCAGGCGTAGAAGACGCCGATGCCCTGCATCTCCTCGGGCAGGCGCACCACCACTTCGGCGACGTTGCCATTGCGCCGCACCAGCACCTTCGACTCGTCGAGCAGCGCCTGGCTCGACGCGCAGGCCTGCCCGGTGGCCCGCAACTCGCCTGCGGTCGCCGGCCGGACGTCCAGGTCGCCCGCGCGGGCGAAGATCTCCACGCGCTCGATCCCGGCCGTGTCGAGCGTGGCCCTGCGCTCCGCGCCGAACTTGCAGTTCGCGCTTTCGGCCGCGGCGGGGACGGCGGCCAGCAGCAGGGGCAGCAGCACTGGAACGACGAATCTTCGTGCGGGCATGGCGGATGCATCCAGATGACGTGGGGATGCTGGATTGGATGCGGTGGAGGCGCTCGGGGTTGCAAGGCCGCCGAAAGAGCGGCCGGAGCAGGGCGGGGGAGGCCCTGCTCCGGCAGTGAACGATCCGCTTTGAGGGCTTAACGCATCCGTCCCTGCTACCGTATGTCGGTTGATGCTGCCTCGCCGCGGTCCGTCGTCGCCAGGTCGGATCGGGGGTATGACGGCCTGGACAGCGGCGAGGATGCCCGCCCGATGTAGACGCCTCGTGACGGTTTGATGAAGTTCGCTTTGCATCTCGTGACGCGTCCGCGAGATGCTGCGCATATCTCATTGTTTCAGGGGAGCGTGCGGGGCGCGGTGCCCGCACACGACAAGAATGATCAATACACCCATCATCATCGCGACGATCGTCGTCTACATGGGGATCTGCCTCGTGCTGGGCTTCGTTGCGTATCGACGCACGACCAACCTGGCCGACTTCATCCTCGGTGGCCGGTCACTCGGCAGCTGGGTGACGGCCTTCAGCGCCCAGGCGTCCGACATGAGCGGCTGGCTGCTGATGGGATTGCCGGGCCTCGCCTATTTCGCCGGATTCGACGCCGTCTGGCTCGCGTCGGGACTGATCGTGGGGACCTACCTGAACTGGCGGTTCGTGGCGGCGCCGCTGCGCGTCCGCACCGAGCAGCTCGGCAACTCGCTCACGCTGCCCGACTACTTCGAGCGGCGCTTCGACGATCGCTCGCGCGTGCTGCGCACGCTCACGGCGGTGCTGATCCTGGTCTTCTTCACGTTCTATGCCAGCTCCGGTTTCGTCGCCGCGGGGCGGCTCTTCGAGTCGCTGTTCGGCATGGATTACCAGGACGCCATGTTCTGGGGCAGCATCGTCATGCTGGCCTATACGTTCTTCGGCGGATTCCTCGCCGTGAGCTGGTCCGACGTGCTGCAGGGCACGCTGATGTTCTTCGCCCTGATCCTCGTCGGGGCCATCGGCGTCGGGCTCGCCGGCGGGTTCGGCGGGCTGCTGGCGACGCTGGAGGCCCGCGATCCCGCGCTGCTCGATCCGTTCACCGCCACCGGCGGGCAGGCGCTCGGCGCCATCGGCATCCTGTCGCTGCTGGCCTGGGGGCTCGGGTATCCGGGACAGCCGCACATCCTCGCCCGCTTCATGGCCATCCGTTCCGCCGACGAGATGCCGGCCGCGCGTCGCGTCGCGATGGGCTGGGTGGTGATCGTGCTCGTCGCCGCGGTGATCGTCGGCCTCGCGGGTGCGGTGCTGATCGATCCGCCGCTCGCCGGTCCCGACACCGAGAAGGTGTTCATCGTCATGTCGACGGCGTACCTGCACCCGGTGTTCGCCGGCATCTGCCTCTCGGGCATCCTCGCCGCGATCATGAGCACGGCGTCGGCGCAGCTGCTCGTGGCCTCGTCGGCGTTCGCGCAGGATTTCTACCGGGGGCTCTTCCGCCGCGATCCCGGTCGCGTCGAGCTGCTGTGGGTCGGGCGCGGTGCCGTGCTCGGCATCGCCGTGCTCGCGTACCTGCTGGCGCTCAATCCGGAGAACAAGGTGCTCGACCTCGTGGCCTGGGCGTGGGCCGGATTCGGCGCCGCGTTCGGCCCGGCTATCGTGCTGTCGCTCTACTGGCCCGGCATGACGCGCGGCGGCGCGCTCGCGGGAATGCTGGTGGGCGGCCTGACGGTGATCGTCTGGAAGCAGCTCGGCGGCGGCCTCTTCGACCTCTACGAGATGGTGCCCGGCGTGCTGTTCAGCGCGATGGCGATCTGGGCCGTCAGCACGCTCGGCCGGAAGCGCAGCGGGTAGGCCGCCCGACGCCTCCCGCGCCGTCGCGGGAGGCCGTGTCCGTCATCGGGGTGCATGGCCGGGCGGTTACAGCTTGGCCATCACGTGCCGGACCACGGTGTAGTCCTCGAGCGCGTACATCGAGAGGTCCTTGCCGTAGCCGGAACGCTTGAGGCCGCCGTGCGGCATCTCGCTCACCAGCATGAAGTGCGTGTTGATCCACGTGCACCCGTACTGGAGCCGCGAGGCCACGGCCAGCGCCTTGCCGATGTCCTGCGTCCACACCGAGGAGGCGAGGCCGTAGTCGGAATCGTTGGCCCAGGCGATCGCCTGCTCCGTGTCCTTGAAGCGCGTGACCGACACCACCGGGCCGAAGACCTCGCGGCGCACGATCTCGTCGGATTGCCTGGCGCCGGCCACCACGGTCGGTTCGTAGAAGAAGCCGCCGCCCGTGCCGGCCCGGCCGCCGGTCGTGACCTCGATGTGCTTCTGCCTGCGCGCCCGTGACACGAATCCCGCCACCCGCTTGCGCTGCTCCGCGCTGATCAGCGGTCCCATCTCCACGCCGGCCGCCGTCTGCGCGCCCGTCTTGATGGTGCTCACCGCGGAGGAGAGGTCGGCCACGAGGCGGTCGTACACCCTGGCGCCCGCATACAGCCGGCAGGCCGCGGTGCAGTCCTGGCCGGCATTGTAGTAACCGAAGGTCCGCACGCCGGAGACCACGGCCTCCACGTCCGCATCGTCGAAGACGATCACCGGTGCCTTGCCGCCGAGCTCGAGGTGCGTGCGCTTGATGCCCTCGGCGGACTGGCCGAGGATCCTGGCGCCCGTCGCCACGTCGCCCGTGAGCGAGATCATGCGGACCCTGGGATGCCGCGTCAGCGGGGCGCCGACCGACGGCCCGCGGCCGCACACGACGTTGACCACGCCGGCGGGAAAGATCTCCGCCAGCAGCTCGGCCAGCCTGAGCGCCGTGAGGGGCGTCTGCTCCGACGGCTTCAGCACGCAGGTATTGCCGGCGGCGAGTGCCGGCCCGAGCTTCCAGGCAGCCATCATCAGCGGATAGTTCCAGGGTGCGATCGAGGCGACGACGCCGACCGGGTCACGCCGGATCATGCTGGTGAAGCCGGCCAGGTACTCGCCGGCCACGGCGCCGGTCATCGAGCGGCAGGCCCCGGCGAAGAAGCGGAACACGTCGGCGATCGCCGGGATCTCGTCGCTCAGCGCGGCCGCGTACGGCTTGCCGCAGTTGAGCGACTCGAGCTTCGCGTAGGCCTCGCCGTCCGCCTCGATGCGATCGGCCAGCTTGAGCAGGAGCGTGGCACGATCCTTCGGCGGCGTGCGCGACCAGCCGTCGAAGGCTGCGTCCGCCGCGGCCACGGCCGCGTTGACCTGCCCGCGCGACGCCTCGGGCACCTTGGCGAGCACCTTGCCCGTCGCCGGATTCAGCACGGCTTCCACCTTGCCTTCGCCCGCGACCAGCGTGCCGTTGATGAGCAGTTTCGTTTGCATGTCAGCCTCGCTTCGGTTGCCCGCGGACTCAGGACCCGGGGCCCTGTTCGTCCGGTCGGGTCAGATAGTACGCCGCCAGGATCGGCACCAGTGTCACCAGGATCACCACCACGGCGACGACGTTGGTGATGGGACGCTCGCGCGGCCGGAACAGCTCGCTGTAGAACCAGATCGGCAGCGTCTGCTCGTGGCCGGCCGTGAACAAGGTGACGATGATCTCGTCGAACGAGAGCGCGAAGGCCAGCATGCCGCCGGCGAGCAGCGCGCTGGCGATCTGCGGCAGCAGCACGTGGCGGAAGGTCTGCAGGCCGTCCGCGCCGAGGTCCATCGAGGCCTCGATCCAGCTCGGCGGGATACGCCGCAGCCTGGCGACGACGTTGTTGTAGACGATCACCAGGCAGAACGTGGCGTGGCCCGCGACGATGGTCCAGAAGCCCGGCGTGAGGCCGATGCTGCGGATGCCCGCGAGCAGGGCCAGTCCCGTGATGATGCCGGGCAGGGCGATCGGCAGCACGAAGAGCAGCGTGATCGACTGCTTGCCCGGAAACTGGCGCCGCGCCATCGCGAAGGCGGCCAGCGTGCCGAGCAGGATCGCGAGCCCCGTGGCCACGAGCGCCACCATGATCGACAGGCGCATCGCGGCCCAGATGTCGCTGCGCGCGAAGGCGACTTCGAACCAGTGCAGAGTCAGGCCCGGTGGCGGGAACTGGTAGGTGCGGTCCTCGGTCGTGAACGCGTAGAGCACGATGACCAGCACGGGTGCATGCAGGAAGACGAGACCCGCGGCCGCCGCCAGTTTCTGACCCGTCGAGGCGCGGTTCCAGTCCTTCCTAGAGCGCATCGAAGGCTCCGAGTCGCTTCGCGAAGGCCAGGTAGAGCGCGATCAGCACGATCGGCACCACCGAGAACGCCGCTGCCAGCGGCAGGTTGCCGGCCGTGCCCTGCTGCTGGTAGACCATCATGCCGATGAAATATCCGGGCGCGCCCACCACGCTCGGGATGATGTAGTCGCCGAGCGTGAGCGAGAAGGTGAAGACCGAGCCCGCGGCCAGGCCCGGCAGCGCGAGCGGCAGAACGACGTTGCGAAAGGTCTGCCCGGGACGGGCGCCGAGGTCGGCGGATGCCTGCAGCAGCGAACCGGGTACGCGCTCGAGCGCGGCGGCGAGCGGCAGGATCATGAAGGGCAGCCACATGTAGACGAACACGATGAACATGCCGATGTACGAGGATGCGAGGGACGGCCCCCCGATCACCGGCGTTTCGAGCAGGGCGTCGAGGGCCGGCTGTGCGCCCACGGTCGCGAAGGTCCACGAGAGGATGCCCTGCTTGGCGAGGATGAGTCGCCACGCATAGACCTTGACCAGGTAGCTCGTCCACATCGGCAGCATCACGCCGACGTAGAAGAAGGCCTTCGCCTTGGGGCCGGCGTAGCGTGCCATGTAGTTCGCGACCGGGAAGGCGACGATGGCGCAGGCGATCGTCACCACGACCGCCATCACCAGCGTGCGCAGGATGATGTCCACGTTTGCGGGATGCGAGACGAGCTGCCGGTAGGTGTCGAGCGTCAGCTCCGGCACGATCCTGGCGGTGAACTCGTCGATGGCGTAGAAACTCTGCAGCAGCAGCGCGAACAACGAACCGAGGTAGACGGTCCCCAGCCACAGCAGCGGCGGCAGGAGCAGCAACGAGACGTAGAATGCGTTGCGGCCGTGCAGGAACGTGGAGACGGGCCGCAGCACGGGTCAGCCCGTCACGAGCGGCACGGCACTCTCGCGGCGCCACGCGAGGCGCACGCGCGTGCCCTGCGACGGCAGCGGGAGCGCGTCGCCGGACTCGACCCGCGACACCGCGAGCACCGCATCGCCGTCCACGCGCACGTGGCAGCGGCTGCTGGCGCCGTGGTAGAGGACGTCCTCGAGCGTGCCCTCGCAGGAGTGAACGTCCGTCGGCGTCGCCGCGCCGGCGGGCAGGATCTCGATCAGTTCGGGACGGATCGCAAAGGGCGCGTCGCGTCCCGTGAGGCGTTCGGCGAGCGCGCCCTCCACGACGTTGGCGCTGCCCACGAAGCTCGCCACGAAGGCCGTCCGGGGCCGCGCGTAGAGTTCGCGTGGCGTGTCGAGCTGCTCGATGCGACCCTCGCTGAACACCGCGACGCGGTCCGCCATGCTGAGTGCCTCGCCCTGGTCGTGCGTCACGAACACGAAGGTGATGCCGAGACGCTGCTGCAGGCCCTTGAGTTCCGCCTGCATCTCCTCGCGGAGCTTGAGGTCCAGCGCGCCCAGGGGTTCGTCGAGCAGCAGTACCTTCGGCTGGTTGATCAGCGCGCGCGCGAGCGCCACGCGCTGCTTCTGCCCGCCGGAGAGCTGGTTGGGCCGGCGATCGCCGAATTCCCCGAGCCGCACCAGCTCGAGCATGACGACCGCCCGCCTGCGCCGTTCGGCGGAGCTCACGCCGCGCACCCGGAGTCCGTACGCCACGTTCTCCGCCACCGTCATGTGCGGGAACAGCGCGTAGTCCTGGAAGACGGTGTTGACGTTGCGATCGTAGGGCGGGACGTCGGTGACGTCCTCGCCGCCGAGCAGGATGCGGCCGCTGTCCGGATGATCGAAACCCGCGATCAGGCGCAGGCAGGTGGTCTTGCCCGATCCCGAGGGTCCCAGCAGGGCGAAGAACTCGCCCTCCGCCACCGTGAACGACACGCGGTCCAGCGCCACGACGCGACCGAACGCGCGGCTGGCGGCGTGAAGTTCGATGGCGTGCGTCATTTGAGGCAGGCGGCGCCCGCAGGCGCCGCCCATCGTCCGCGCGGGTGCCGGGCGGACGTCTACCGTCCGCCCATCACCGCCACGTAGTCCGTCGCCCAGCGGCTGTACGGTACGCAGGTCCCCTGGGCGCAGGCCGCCTCGGGGGTGCGCCAGAAGTGGATCCGGTCGAAGTTGTCGAAGCCGTTGGTCGCGCAGCCGGTGTCGCCCAGCAGCGCGTTGCCCGTGCATGCCGCCGGAACCGCAGGCACCGAGCCGAACCAGGCCGCGACGTCACCCTGCACCTTGGCGTTCAGCGACCACTCCATCCAGCGATACGCGCAGTTCGGGTGGCTGGCCTCGGCAGCGAGCAGGGTCGTGTCCGCCCAGCCGGTGGCGCCTTCGGCCGGCACGGTGCTGGCGACGGGTTGGCCGTTGGCCGCGAGCGTGTTCGCCTGGAAGGGCCATGAGCCGGAGGCGACGATGCCCTCCGCGGTGAAGTCCTGCACCTGCACGTTGGCGTCGTGCCAGTAGCGCTGCACCAGCGGATGCTGCTTGCGCAGCAGGTCGAGCGCCGCCGCGTACTGCTCCTCGGTCAGTTCGTACGGATCCTTGATGCCGAGCGCCGGGTTCTTCGCCATCAGGTACAGCGCCGCATCCGCGATGTAGATCGGGCCGTCGTAGGCCTGGATGCGACCCTTGTTGCTCTTGCCGTCCGGGAGCTTCTGCTCCTCGAACACCACGGACCACGAGGTCGGCGGCGTCTTGAAGACCTCGGTGTTGTACATGAGCACGTTCGGCCCCCACTGGTAGGGCGTGCCGTAGTGCTGTCCATCGACGAAATGCCACGACGCCTGCTTGAGCCGCTCGTCCACGTTCGCGTAGCTCGGAATGCGTGAGATGTCGACCGGCTGTACGGTCCCGCCGCGGATCAGGCGCAGCGACGCGTCGCCGGAGGCGGTGACCAGGTCGTACCCGCCCTGCGTCATCAGGGACACCATCTCGTCGGAGGTGCCGGCGGTCTTCACGTTGACCTGGCAGCCGGTGTCCTGTTCGAAGGCCGTCACCCAGTCGTAGCCCTTGTCCGTCTCGCCGCGCTCGATGTAACCGGGCCACGCGACGATGTCGACCCGGCCCTCGAGGGCCGTCGATGCGGCTGCGGGCGCCGCTTCAGTGGCGGCTGCGGGCGCAGGCTCTTCCTTCTTCGCGCAACCGGTGACGACGGCGGCAACGGCAAGCGCCAGCAGCAGGCGCTGATCCAGCGCAGCGGATCGTAATGACATGGTAGGGCTCCCGCAGGCAGTGTGGTTCGTGCAGCGCGCGCCGCGCACATGCGACGGCGGCTCCGTCCATTCTATGCCCATGCACCGCGGCAGCACTATTTGCGCTGCAAAAAGAGTTGGAAGCGGATGTCGACGTCGTCACCGACCCATTGGGTGTCACGCCACTCGCCCTGGCCCACGCCGAAATCGAGCCGTCGTATGCGCGTGCCGCCCGCGAGTTCGGCCGGACCCCCGGTGTGCCCGGGCGCGAAGGTGAACGAGATGGTCACGTCGCGCGTGACGTCGCGAATCGTCAATCGTCCCAGTGCCTCGAACTCGCCCGGACGGGGGCTCGTGAACCGCTCTGTCTCGAAACGCGCGGTCGGCCAGCGGTCGGCCGCGAAGAAATCGCCGCCGGCCAGGATGGCGTCTCGCTCCGGGTCCCCGGTGTCCGCGGACCCGGTCTCGATCACCACCTCGAAGTGGCTGCCGGCCAGCTCGTCGGGGTCGAAGGCGATCCGCGGGCGGAACTGCGTGAACTGCCCATCGAACTCGCCGCCTGCCAGCGTGGCGGTGAACTCGAGCCGGCTGCGGGCGGCATCGACGACCCACTCCGTCGCCGCGAGTGCCGGCGACGCAGCAATCTGCAGGGCGCCGATCCACCCAAGCAGGGCGGCCGCCCTGCGGATCACGGTGACCGCGGCCTGCCGAAAGGCAACATGCGCCGCAGGGAATCGTCCTTGAGCCAGAAATGGTGATACAGGGCGGCGAGCGCATGGATCACCGCCACCACCAGCAATGCGGTGAAGAACGCCTCGTGCACTTCCTCGTACGTCTCGTGCGCCCCCGGGTTGGCACCGACGATGGCGGGGAACTGGAACAGCCCGAAAAAGCTCACCGGGTAGTTCGCGGCCGAGGACATCATCCAGCCGCTGATGGGCTGGGCGAGGATCAGCAGGTACAGCAGGCCGTGGCCCGCGGCGGCGGCCATGCGCTGCAGGGCGGGCATCGGCACCGGGGACGGTCGCCCCTTGCTCATTAGCTTCCAGAGGATGCGCAGCAGCGCGAGGCCGAGGATCAGCATGCCGAGCGACTTGTGGCGTGAGATCGTGGCGAGCTTCTCGATGCCGTCCGGCAGTTCCTCCGCCACCTCGGCGAGCACGTACTGTGCAATGATCAGGATCACGATGCTCCAGTGCAGGAACTTCGCGATCGCCCCATACCTGTTCGACGTGTTGGCCCACTGCATGATGCGATCCGGTCCCCGTGCTGGAAGCAGGCCGACATGTTAGCGCAGCGGCGCCGTGTGCCTCGCGGCGCTTCCGTCGGCGCGAGACTGTTGATACTCGTTCTCGTCGGCGTGCTGCCGGCCTGCGGCGCCCGCCGCGGGGAGACGCCCCCTTCGCCGGCCCCGGGCGCAACCGTCGGTGCGCTGCCTCCGCCCATCGGGATTCCATCGGGTGCGCAGCCGCTGGCCATCGACCCGGACGGCAGTATCGTGCGCATCCTCGTCTACCGTGCCGGCCCGCTCGCCCGGCTCGGGCACGACCACGTGATCTCCTCTGGGCACGAAACGGGGTACGCGTGGATCGGTGGCACCCCCGGGGAGTCCGGGTTCGAGGTCAGGCTGTCGGTTGCGGACCTGGTGATCGACGATCCGCAGGCGCGCCGCGCCGCAGGCCCCGGATTTGCCGCGGACGTGCCGGAAGATGCGCGCGCAGGCACCCGCCGCAACCTGCTGCGAGCCGAGGTGCTCGATGGAGCGCGCCATCCGCAGATCGTCGTGCGCGCGAACGGACTGCAAGGCGACTGGGAGCGGCCGTCGGTCGCGGCGACCGTCCAGCTCAAGGACCAGCTGCGAACGATCGACATTCCCCTGACGATCCAGCGCGAACCGCGCGCGGTCCTGGCACGCGGCGAGTTCCGGCTCCGGCAGAGCGAGTTCGGCATCACGCCGTTCAGCGTCGCCGGCGGCGCGATCCAGGTCGCCGACGAAGTCGGGATCAGCTTCGAGATCCGCGCGGTGGCCCCGTGACGGCGGGCGTCTAGTCCGCGCTGGTCGTCAGCATCAACAGGGTGCCTTCCGGTGCCACGAGCAGTGCAGTCTCGCGCGGACGCATGCCGCGTGGCAGTTTTTCGGCGAACCGATGGCCCTTCTCGCGCAGCTCCACGATGCGATCGGGCATCTGCGCGTCGGAGAACCGCAGCACGGGCGCCCGCAGGTCGACGTCGTAGAGCCCGAGGTTCAGGTCACGACCGGCGGCGACCACCCTCGTGAACGGGTCGCGCACCGGATCGAAGGCGACGAAGCCGAGCGCGTCCCAGAACGCGGTGGACTCTTCAAGGTCCGTCGTCGGAATGCCGAATTCCTCGAAGTAGCCGAGCTGCGTGGCGTGGTGGACCCCGAGCGCCGGCGGCGAAAAGGTGCGGGCCTCGACGAGCCTGATGCCCTGGCCCGCCGGATCGACGAAGGCGACTTCGTGCAGGGCGTCGTCGCCGAGCCGGGCGAACTCGAACTCGATGCCCAGCGCCTCGAGCAGCGGTGCGTGCGCGACGAGGTCCGGCCGCACCCACGTCAACAGGGGCGAATCGCCTTCGAGTGCGTGCAGGCCGAGGTGCAGCCGACCGTCGGTGACGACCGCGTAGGCGTGGTTCCAGGTGTCTCCGGCCGTGGCCTGGACGAACCCGAGGGACTCGTAGAACGCCAGCGACGCCTGGATATCGGGCGCCTGGACGCTGATCTCGAGAAACCGCCCCAGCATCTCCGGCTCAGTTCGCCGCACCGAGGGCGAGCGCCCGTTCCCGCGACATCGGCAGGTCGGCCGAGTCGTCGTGGCCCTCGATCTCCGGCCAGCCCGACGCGTGGCGGCGGACGATCTGCTCGTAGAGGGCGACGTGCGCAGGGCTCGAGTTCAGGCACGGCACGTAGTCGAAGGCCTCGCCGCCGTGCGACAGGAAGGCCTCGCGATTCTGCATGTCGATCTCCTCGAGCGTCTCGAGGCAGTCGGTGGCGAACCCGGGGCAGACGACCGTGACCTGCCGGGGACCGGCGTGCGAATAGTCGTGCAGCAGCAGGTCGACGTAGGGCTTGAGCCACTCCTCGCGGCCGAAGCGCGACTGGAACCCCAGCGACCAGTCCTCCTGCGCCAGCCCCAGCTGCCCGGCGACCCGCCGCGCCGTGGCCTGGCAGAAGCAGTGGTACGGGTCGCCGGCGAGGAAGTAGCGCTTCGGGATCGAATGGAACGAGAACAGGAGGTGCTTGCGTCCGTGCTGCTCCCAGTGTGCCGCGATGCTTGCGGCGATGGCCGCGACGTAGGCGTCCTCGTCCCAGTACTGGTTGACGAACCTCACCTCGGGAATCCAGCGCCAGCGCGCGAGCTCGATCGTCACTCGCTCGAAAATCGACGCCGTCGTGGTGGAGGAATACTGCGGGTACATCGGCAGCACCAGCAGGCGCTGGACGCCGTCCCGTCGCAGGCGCTCGAGCGCCGAGGCAATGGACGGGTTGCCGTAGGTCATGGCGAGTTCGACGCGAACGGCGTCGCCGAACTGGTCCGCCAGTCGCCGGCCCAGCGCCTCGGCGAGCGAGCGCGACTCGACCATCAGGGGGGACCCGGCCGGAGTCCAGACCTTCTGGTAGGCGTGCGCGCTCTTGGACGGTCGCGTCCGCAGGATGACGCCGTGCAGGATCAGCCACCACAGTGCGCGCGGCATCTCGATGACGCGCGGATCCCAGAGGAACTCCGCGAGATAGCGACGCACGGCTGGCGTGGTCGGTTCGTCGGGCGTGCCGAGGTTGACCAGCAGCACACCGAGCCTGGAACGCGTGCCGTGGACGTAGTCGGGGGTACCGAGGTAATCAGTCATCGGTCGCAAGTATCCCGCGGGAGCATCGGACCACGATACCGCAATGCCTACGCCCCCGCACCGTGGTGTCGCCCCGCCTCGACACGCGGGAAGACGTAGATCATCGCCAGCCCGAGCAGGCAGATCGCCGCGCAGAAAATCAGCAGCGGGAACGGCGTATCGGTCGGGAAGTGACCCATCCATTGCACGCAGGCCGCACCGATGAGCTGCTGCAGGAACCCGATGGTGCTCGAGGCCACGCCGGCGTGCTGCGGCGCCAGGCTCACGGCCGTCGCCGTGACGTTCGGCAGTGCGAGGCCCTGTCCGTAGGAGAGGATGCCTATCGGCAAGAAGATCCACAGCGGATGCTCGAGCCCGAGCGCCGTGAACCCGAGCGCCGCCAGCGCGCCCACGACGGTGATCACCACCCCCGTCACCACCATCCAGTGCACGTCGTGGCGTCCCATCAGGCGGCTGACCGACCAGTTGCCGAGGAAATAGCCGGCGGCAATGAGCAGGTAATAGAAACCGAACTCCGTCGTCGGTCGCCCGAGTGCCGACACCATCACATACGGTGCGAGCGAGATGAACACGAGGAAGGTCGCGTAAACGACCGCACTCTGCAGCACGCAGCCCGCGAACATCGGCATGCGCACCAGCGACCAGGCGGTCGCGGCCATCTCCCGGCCGCGCGGGGGCTTGCCCGTCGCCGGTCGCGTCTCCGGCAGGAAGCGCCAGACCATGAAAGCCGTCGCCGCGGTTGCCAGCACCAGGACGGCGAAGACCGACCGCCAGCCGAACCCCGCGGTGAGGAACCCGCCCAGCACCGGTGCCAGCGAGTTGCCGGTCACGGCCACCATGGTGAGCTGGGCGAGCACACGGACCATGCGCTCGGCAGGGTAGCGGTCGCTGACGATCGCCCGTGCGACGACGAGGCCGGTCGCCGTCCCGAAGGCCTGGATGGCGCGGCCCGCCACCAGCCAGTCGAGGCTCCGGGCGGTCAGGCAGACGAGCGCCCCGACGACCACGATGGCGAGTCCGCTCAGGATGGCGGCGCGACGTCCGTAGCGGTCGGCGAACGGACCCCAGGCCAGGATGCCGAAGGCAAACATCACGAGCGCAACCGAGAACGTCGCCTGGACCTCGGCGACGCTGGCGTCGAAGTAGGTGCGGACGGACGGGAGCGCAGGGAGGTAGAGGTTGGTCGCGATCGGCCCGAGCGCCACCACCGCTGCCAGCAGTACCAGCAGCGCCCGGTCCGACAGCCGCGGGATCAACTCTCGATGCCGCCGATGCAGAGGTACTTGAGTTCGGTGTAGTCGAGGATGCCGTACTTCGAGCCTTCCCGCCCGAATCCCGACTCCTTCACGCCGCCGAAGGGCGCCACTTCCGTCGAGATGAGTCCGGTATTGAGACCGACGATGCCGTACTCGAGGCCCTCGGCCACCCGCCACGCGCGCGCCAGGTCACGCGTGTAGAAATAGGAGGCCAGGCCGAATTCCGTGTCGTTGGCCATGCGGATCGCCTCCTTCTCGTCGCGGAACGCGAAGATGGGCGCAATCGGTCCGAAGGTTTCCTCGCGCGCGACCAGCATGTCCGGCTTCACGTGCGTGACGATCGTGGGTTCGAAGAACGTCCCGCCCAGTGCGTGGCGCTTGCCGCCGAGCGCGATCCGGCCGCCCTTGGCCACGGCGTCCGCAATGTGCTCCTCGACCTTGGCCACGGCCTTGGCGTCGATCAGCGGACCCTGTTCCGTCGGACCCTGCAGACCGTCGCCGACGCGCAGCGCGCGTACCGCGTCCGCGAGCTTCGCGACGAACGCGTCGTAGACCCCTTCCTGCACGAGCAGGCGGTTGGCGCAGACGCAGGTCTGTCCCGTGTTGCGGTACTTGCTCGCGATGGCGCCCTGCACGGCGGCGTCGAGGTCGGCGTCGTCGAAGACGATGAACGGGGCGTTGCCGCCGAGTTCGAGCGAGACCTTCTTCAGGGTCCCGGCGCACTGCTGCATGAGCTTCTTGCCGATCTCGGTGGATCCCGTGAACGTGAGCTTGCGCACCAGTGGGTTCGAGGTCATCTCGCCGCCGATCGCGGTCGCGGATCCGGTCACGACGCTGAACACGCCCTTCGGGATGCCGGCACGGTGCGCGAGTTCGGCCATGGCAAGCGCCGAATACGGCGTCTGCGTCGCGGGCTTGCAGACGAAGGTGCAGCCGGCGGCCAGCGCCGGTCCGGCCTTGCGGGTGATCATCGCGGCCGGGAAGTTCCACGGGGTGATGGCCGCCACCACGCCGATCGGCTGGCGCAGCACCACGATGCGCTTGTCGCGCTGGTGCCCCGGGATCACGTCACCGTACACGCGCTTGCCTTCCTCGGCGAACCACTCGATGAAGGACGCTGCGTAGGCGATCTCGCCCTTGGCTTCCGCCAGCGGCTTGCCCTGCTCCGCGGTCATGAGCACCGCGAGGTCGTCGACGTTCGCAAGCATCAGGTCGTGCCAGCGGCGCAGGATCGCCGCGCGCTCCTTCGCGGTGTGTGCCGACCATTGGGGAAATGCGGCCGCCGCCGCCTCGACGGCGCGGCGCGTCTCGGCCACGCCGAGATTGGGCACGGTGCCGAGGGTCGCGCCCGAGGCCGGGTTGGTGACCTCGATGCTGCCGCCGCCGTCGGCGGCGATCCACGCGCCGTCGACATAGCACTGTTGCCGGAAGAGGGAAGAATCCTTGAGTTTGAGTGACATGTGTCTTCGTCCTTATCCCAGGTGCTCGCGGAAGAACTCGACGGAGCGCTCGAACGCGAGTCGTGCGCTCGCGGCGTCGAAGTCGGCGCGATCGCTGCAGTTGAAGCCGTGGCCGGCCGGATAGAGATGGTAGGTGCCCTGCGGGAATGCCTCGCGGAGCTGGCCGACGTCGGCGAGCGGGATGTGCGAGTCGTGCTCGCCGAAATGGAACAGCATCGGGCAGCGCGGGGTCTCCGGCAGCAGTTGCGCAATGCCCCCGCCGTAGTAGGCGACGCCGGCCGCGATGTTGGTGCGGCAGCCCGACAGGTACGTCACGCGTCCACCCCAGCAGTACCCGACCATGCCCACGCGTCCCGCGTGTGCCACGGCATCGATGGCCGCATTGGCGTCCGCGATGGCGCCTTCGTTGGTCGTCTTCATCATCAGGTCGATGCCGGCCTGCACGCTGGCGGCGTCGTAGTCGAGATCGACGCCCTTCTGGAAGCGGTCGAACATGGCCGGCGCGATCGTGACGTAGCCTTCCGCCGCGTATTGCTCGGCCACGCGGCGGATGTGTGAATTGACGCCGAAGATTTCCTGGATCACGACGACGGCGCCGCGGGGCGCACCGTCGGGCTTGGCGACGTAGGCGGAGAGACGGTTACCGTCGGCGGCCAGCAGTTGCAGCGTACTCATGAAGGGTCTCCGGGGAGTGCCGGAATCATCGGCGGGAAGACTCACTAGGATATCAGGACGGCTGCCCGGCGGCCGGTGCTCAGCGTCGCCGGGATCCGTACGCCTATACTCGCGTCCTCACCGGGACCGCCCTGGAGTTGCCCATGCTCGTTGCCCGCAACGTCCGCCGCGTCGCCATCGTCGGCGGTGTCCGCATCCCGTTCGCGCGCGCCATGGGGGCGTATGCCGAGTGCAGCAACCAGGACATGCTGACCGCGGTACTCAGGGGGGTGGTGGATAAATACGGATTGTCGGGACAGCGCCTGGGGGATGTCGGTGCCGGCGCGGTACTGAAGCATTCCCGGGACTTCAACCTGACCCGCGAGTCCGTCCTCTCGAGCGGTCTCGCGCCCGAGACGCCCGCCTTCGACCTGCAGCGCGCCTGCGGCACCAGCCTGGAGACGGCGATCATCCTCGGCGCGAAGATCGCGCTGGGACAGATCGACAGCGGCATCGCGGCAGGCGTGGACACGGCGAGCGATGCGCCGATCGGCGTCAGCGAAGGGCTGCGCCGACTGATGTTGCGCAGCGCCCGCGGGCGCGACGCCGTCGCGCGCCTGAAGCCCTGGCTGGGGCTGAGGCCGAAGCACCTGAAGCCGAACCTGCCGCAGGTGGTCGAGCCGAGGACCGGTCTCTCGATGGGCCAGAGTTGCGAACTCATGGCCGGGCGCTGGCAGGTCGGCCGCGAGGCCCAGGACCAGCTGGCGCTCGAGAGCCACCGGCGGACGGCCGCCGCGTACGAGGAAGGCTTCTACGGCGACCTGGTCATCGGCTACCAGGGCCTGCGCGAGGACGACAACCTGCGGCGCGACACCAGCCTGGAGCGCCTGGCGAAGCTCAAGCCTGTGTTTCCGATGGAGGGTTCGGCGACGCTGACCGCGGGCAACTCCACGCCCATGACGGACGGGGCGTCCGCCGTGCTGCTCGCGAGCGAGGAGTGGGCCCGCGAGCGTGGCCTGCCGGTGCTCGCCTATCTCACCCATGGCAAGGTGGCGGCGGTGGACTTCGTCCGCGAGGAGGGACTGCTCATGGCACCCGCGTATGCCGTGCCCCGGATGCTGGGCGACGCGGGGATCGGACTGCAGGACTTCGAGTTCTACGAGATCCACGAGGCGTTCGCGGCCCAGGTGCTCTGCACGCTCAAGGCCTGGGAGTCGCCGGCGTTCTGCCGCGACCGGCTCGGTTTCGACGCCCCGCTCGGCGCCATCGACCGCGCGAAGCTGAACGTCAAGGGCAGCAGCCTGGCGGTCGGCCATCCGTTCGCGGCCACGGGCGCGCGCATCCTTGCAACGCTGGCCAAGCTCCTCGACCAGCGCGGCGGTGGTCGCGGGCTGGTCTCGATCTGCACCGCGGGCGGCATGGGGGTCACGGCGATCCTCGAGAGGTGACGGGCCGGGGTCGTCGTGGCGCACAAGCTCGTATAATCCGCGCCCTTTCCACCTGTTTCGTGACGCCCATGAAGCTTCATCACCTGACTGTCCTGGTCCTGAGCGCCGTCCTGGCCGGTTGCGCCAGCCAGCCCGGCACGCCGACCGCGCCCGAGCCGACGGCCATCGGCGCCTCGGGGACGTTCAATGCGCTGCTCGAGCGCTACTTCGAGGACTACCTGCGGATGCATCCGCTGCATGCGACGTTCATCGGCGACCATCGCTACGACGACCGTCTGCCGAACGACATCGGCCCGGAGGTCCGCGCCGAACGGAGCGCGATGAACGAGCGGTATCTCGCCGAGGTCAGGACGATCGATCCGGCACGCCTGTCGCCGGCCGAGCGGATTTCCTACGACATCTTCGTGCGCGAGCGCGAGCGCGAGCAGGCGGCCGAACGGTTCCCCTCGTACCTGCTGCCGATCAACCAGGCGGGCAGCCTGCTCACGCTGATGCCGGCGCTCGGCTCCGGGTCGAGTGCACAGCCGTTCGAGACGACCCGCGACTACGAAAACTGGCTCAAGCGGCTCGACGGCATGGTCGCCTGGATGGACCAGGCCATCGTGAACATGCGTGAAGGCGCGGCCCGGGGCGTGGTCCAGCCGCGACCCGTCATGGAGAAAGTGCTGCCGCAACTCGAAGCGATGATCGTCGAGCCGGCGGAGGAAAGCGCGTTCTACGCACCCGTGAAGGACTTTCCGGACGGCGTTCCCGCCGCCGACCGGGCGCGCCTGGAGGCGGCATACGCTGCCGCCATCGAGAAGAAGGTCGTGCCCGCCTACCGACGCCTGCGCGATTTCGTGCGCGACGAGTACCTGCCAGGGACGCGCTCGACCGTCGCCTGGAGCGCGCTGCCCGACGGCGAGGCCTGGTACGCCTTCAAGGTGCAGGAGCACACGACGACCCGGATGACGGCCGACGAGATCCACCGGCTGGGGTTGTCGGAGGTCGCACGCATCCTCGACGAGATGGACAAGGTGAGGCAGCAGGTCGGGTTCGACGGCGATCTTGAGGCGTTCTTCACTTTCCTCGAGAACGATCCACAGTTCTACTTCACGAAGGGTCAGGACCTGGTCCAGGGCTACCACGCACTGAAGCTGCGCATCGACGCCGCATTGCCGAAGCTCTTCTCGGTCTTCCCGAAGGCCGACTACGAGGTCCGCGAGGTCGAGTCGTTCCGCGCGCAGTCGGCGGCGGGCGCCGAGTACCGGCAGCCCTCTGCGGACGGATCGCGGCCCGGCGTCTTCTACGTCAACACCTACAACCTCAAGGCGCAGCCGAAATTCGGCATGGAAACGCTGTCGCTGCACGAGGCGTCGCCCGGACACCATTTCCAGGTCACGATCCAGCAGGAACTCGAGGATCTCCCGCGTTTCCGCCGCTTCGGCGGCGACTACACGGCGTACGTCGAGGGCTGGGCACTTTATGCGGAGTATCTGGGCCGGGAACTCGGGCTGTTCACCGACCCCTACCAGTGGTTCGGTCGTCTGAACGACGAGCAGCTGCGCGCCATGCGGCTGGTGGTGGACACGGGGCTGCATGCCAAGGGCTGGAGCCGTGAACAGGCCATCCAGTACATGCTGGACAATTCCACGCTGGCGCCCAGCGACGTCGAGTCCGAGGTCGAGCGCTACATCGCCTGGCCGGGACAGGCCCTGGGCTACAAGGTGGGCGATCTGCGCATCCAGGGCCTGCGGCGGCGTGCGGAGGCCGAACTCGGTGCGCGATTCGACGTCCGCGACTTCCATCGCGAGGTCCTCAGCGACGGCGCCGTACCGATGGACGTGCTCGAGGAGAAGATCGAGCGGTGGATCGCCGCCCGACGGGCCTTGCCTGTGTCGGCCGGCTAGGTCGAGGGCCGGTCGCATTCCATGCCGCTGCGTCGTCTCGTCCCCGTCCTGTTCGCCAGTGGCCTGGCGCTGGCCGCCTGCGATGCGACGGGGCCGCCGGACAGCAGCCAAGCCGCGGGCGCGACGGTCGCCGGCTCCCGGGCGGCCGCGGCCAGGGTGCAGCGGCTCCGGGAGATCGTCGAGAACTACTACGACGCCTACCTGGAGCTGAATCCGCTCCTCGCCACGTCGCAGGGGGACCGTCGCCACGACGATCGCTTCGGCGACTACGTCAGCACGGCGTGGATGGCGGACTCGCTCGCCATCGAGCAGGACGCGCTCCAGAAACTCGCGGCCGTCGATCCGGGCAAGCTCTCGGGCGAGGAGCTCCTCACCTACGAGGCCTTCCGTTTCGGGCGGGAGTCGCGCATCGAGGGCTTCCGCTACCCGGGCGAACTCCTGCCGCTCGAGCAGGTCTCCGGGCTGCACCTGCGCTTCGCGTTGCTCGGCTCGGGGCGGGGCGAGCACCCGTTCCGCACGACGGAGGACTACGATCGTTTCCTCGCGCGCATGGACGGATTCGTGCGCTGGGTGGACCGCTGCATCGACAACCTCGGCACCGGTGCGGCCAAGGGCGTCGTGCAGCCGCGGGCGGTGATCGAGCGGATCGTCCCCCAGCTCGCGGAACTCGCCGTAGAGGACCCCCGCAAGAGCGTCTTCTGGCAGCCGATCCTGAATTTCCCGGCCGGCATCTCCGTCGCGGATCGGCAGCGGCTCATCGAGGCGTACACAAACAAGATCGGCACCGAGGTGCTGCCTGCGTATCGCCGCCTGCACGATTACCTCCAGAGTGAATACCTGGCACAGGCGCGTGACACCGTCGCCTGGTCGGAACTGCCGAATGGCGCTGCCTGGTACGCGTATCTCGTGCGCTACCACACGACGACGACGCTGACGCCCGACGAAATCCACGAACTCGGCCTCTCCGAGGTGAGCCGCATTCGCGGGGAGATGGAACGATTCGTGCGGGCCTCTGGATTTCCGGACGACCTGCGCGGCCACCTGGCAGCGCTGCGGGCCGATCGCAGTCGGCACTACGAGCAAGCCGACGAGCTGCTCGCCGCCTATCGGGCGCTGAACGGGAAGGTGGGGCCGGCCTTGCCTCTGCTGTTTCCGCGCAAGCCCAGGGCTGCGTTCGAGATCCGGGCGGTCGAATCGTTCCGCGCTGCCTCGGCGGCCAGCACTTCGTACGTCCCGGGCGACGCCGAGGGCACGCGGCCCGGCGTGGTCTACGTCAACGCCGGGGACCTGCCGTCACGGCCGAAGTCCCTCGTGGAAGCGCTGTATCTGCACGAGGCCCTGCCGGGGCGTCACTACCAGGTCTCCCTGGCGCAGGAGGCCGGCGACCTGCCGCGCTTTCGCCGCTTCGCCGAGGACACGGCCAATGGGGACGGCTGGGCGTCGTATTCGGAATCGCTCGGCAAGGATCTCGGCGTGTATGCGGATCCCGACAGCGTCTTCGGCGCGCTGACGGCCGGGATGTGGCGGGCCGCGGCGCTGGTGGTGGACACGGGCATCCACTCGAAGGGCTGGACGCGCGAGCAGGCCATCGACTACCTGCGCGCCCAGACGGCGCTCGGTGATGCCGTCATCGAAGCCGAGGTCGACCGCTGCATCGCCCGGCCCGGCCAGGCCCTCGCGTACACGGTGGGCCGCCTGCGGATGATGGAACTGCGACGTCGCGCCCAGGACAGGCTCGGTGCCCGCTTCGACATCCGCGCCTTCCACGCACAGCTGCTCGAGAGCGGACCGCTCCCGCTGCCGGTGCTGGAAGCCAAAGTTGATCGCTGGCTCGAGGCGGGGAGATGAGCTAGCGGTTCGAGCCGTGTTCCAGCGTCTCGATCGAATCGACTTTCCCGGCCACGAAGCGGATCCGGCGCATCAGCTTGCTGCTGCCGAAATCGTAGGTCCAGGTGTCGACGGGCACGTCCTCCCGGCCCTCGAACGGAATCTCACGGCCGCCGTACTCGAATCGCGGCTGACGCGTCATCCAGGTGCGCTTCCTCTCCGTTGGCTCGCCGCAGTGAGCCAGCACCTCGTCGAGTGAATCGCCTTCGGTGATCAGTTGGCTGCCGCAGCGCAGCGAATCGGCGGATGCGATCCCGGCCAGGAGCGTCGCCGCCAGAAGAAGCAGATAGCGTCGGTCAGTACCCGTAGCCATCCGTGCGTACCTCGACGAGTTCGTCGCCGACGAAGCGCAGCTTGCGCAGCAGCTTGTTGGAGCCCAGGTTGTAGGTCCAGATCTCGACGGGCAGCTCGACCCAGGCGGGTCCGGAATACCAGTAGTCATACGGTCCGTAGGTATAGCCGCGGCGCCCCACGGTGCCTGCGAAGGCGACGTCGGTCGGCTCGCCGCAGAGCGTGCGCACCTTGTCCTTGCCATCGCCGGTGGTGATGAGCCGGGTGCCGCAGCGCATCGAGTCCTCGGCCAGGGCGAGGTTCGAGGCGAGCGCGACAATCGATCCCAGCAACAACAGGCGATACATGCGGCGAGTTTAGGGCAGATCGCGGGGCGGGTGGCGCGGGGCCGGAGGTGCGGTCGGTGCGCAGTGCAACGGCGAGCGATCGGAGCACCCGCAACAGAAAAGGCCCCGTGGTTGCCCACGGGGCCATTCCTGAAGCCGGGTCGATGACCCGAGGAGTCAGCCAGCCCTTCTCCGGCGAGCCATGCCAAGTCCGACAAGGCCAAGACCCAGGAGTGCCAGCGAGCCCGGCTCCGGAACCTCATTGCCCCCGCCGTCACGCGCGTAGAGCGTGGCGTGCGAGAGTCCCTGCCTGCTGGCCCAGGTCCCGGACCAGTATCCGTCGCCATCGGTCAGGCTGGCGAGATCGAGAAGGAACGCTGCCCAGCGCGGATCCTGGTTGCCGCCCTTCATGACGAACACGATCTCGTCGAACGCCGCGATCAAGGCATCACTGATGTAGAAGAAGCCCGAGGTGTCGTTGCCCGGGTCGTACGGGTTGCCAGCCGTGTCGGTGAGGTAGAAGTCGGTCTCGGTCCAGGGCGGCGTGGCACCCGGATCACCGACGAGGGCTTCGTCCTTGTCGATAAACGTCCAGTTGCTGGGTGGGTAAAGCGTCCCGACGTCCGCGGCGCTGTCCGTCTGATCCAGACCGCCCTGGCACGAGAGCGCCGGGTCGGCCGTGAACTGGCCGCACGTGAGTGCCCATGCCGGCGCGGACAGGGCCAGAAGCCCCGCGGCGCCGAGAGCGCTGATTGCTGTTGAGAATTTTCGCATGGCTCTATTTCCTATGTTCCTTCCGGTTTTTGTCGTTGCCCGACCCGGCGTGAACCAGGTCGTCTACCTGACATGAAGCAGGATCCGTGCCAGTCTCGTAACCCTCTGACAGGATTGAAGAATTGATACTTTGCTGCGCCCCTTGGGGGGCGGAATGGAATCTTTTCCGTCACCGAAAAATCGTTATGTAACAGATAGTTATAAAATATGTTGAATGCCGATGCTGGCATCGGCGAGCAGCCGTCGGCCGCCAGGCCAGCCGAACCTCGATCGCTGCGTGCTCGCGGTGCCAAAGAAGAGGGCCCTGCGGTCGCCCGCAGGGCCCTCTCGTCAGCCGAGTTCGCTGACCGGGATCGCTCAGCCGGCCTTTCTCCGGCGCACCATGCCGAGACCCGTGAGGCCGAGCCCCAGCAGTGCCAGGCTGCCCGGCTCGGGCACCTGCGGAGGCGGGGGCGGCGTATAGCAGGTCGTGCCAGTTGTCTGGGTGCAGCTCAGGTGCGACCACTCCTCGAACCCATTATTGTTGTTGTTGGGGCTGCCGAACGCGCTGTACAGCTGCAGGTGCGCACTGGTCCCGAAAGCGGAAAAGAACGAGGTGGGCACGTACAGGAACATGTCACCCCGACCGCTGCCGGCGGCAAGCGAGTAGTTCAACTCGATCGTGTCGGCGGCCGGCATGGCCCAGGTCGCGGCCACGCCGCCGAGGGTGTCAGCGCCGGCGTCGTAGCCCGTCAGGCTCCCGTCACCCATGAAGATGGAAACGTGGTTGAGCGACAGCAGCGGATCCGGGCGCAGCTGGTTGATGTCGAGCACGAACATGAACGAGGCCGTGCCCATGAAGTCCACCACGGCGAAGTCGCCGAGGGTCACGTCGCGGTTCTGGTTGAGGCCGTTCCCGGCTTCGTTGCCCGCTTCGAGCGGATTCGTCGTCGTGTTGTACATGAAGTACGTGTCCGGCCGGCCACCTGCGGTGCCGACGAACTCGGGAAACGTTCCGGAGCCGGTGCTGCCACTGGAGTCGTTGGCGCTGCACGCCCAGGCCCCGTCGGTCATTGCACACACGTTGTAACCACCGGTCAGGTCGAGGGTCGCGGCGCCGGCGCTTGTGAAGGCCATCGCAACCGCGGTACCCACGAGCGCTGCCCGGGCTCGAGACAGTGTCGTCGTCATTGCATTTCTCCTGCTCATATCTGGAAGTTCCGATCAACGCTTCGAGGTTCCGATCCGAGCCAGTCGGCTCTTGCCTGCTTTGCCCGGATCAATCACCCGACGATCAGCGTGGTCCCGAGCCCTTCCTTCCGATTCACGTCGCTGTCGCCTTGCGTGTTACGAAGCACGAACCGTGCCACGTAGCTAAGTCACTGATCGAAAGAGAAAATACTTGTGGCGAGCGGATCCTCTGGCCATGAGTCGTGAAGAATCTCGACAGAAAAACCATATGTAACAAAGACTTACGCGAAAAATCCGCAGCGCAGGCGAGCAAATCCGTGACGCTGTTCCATGATCGATCGTCCTGTTCGTGATAGACGGGTCGGCCTTCCTGATACGCTTGGCGCGTCCAAATCGACCCGCCGTAGCGACTGCATGCCCCTTGACCGAACTTTCGAGCGCCGTCTATCGGGGCTGGTGAACCACCGCGCCGCGGCCTCGCTGCACGGCGGCCTCAAGGGCCTCGAGAAGGAATCCCTGCGGGTCACCCCGAGGGGCCGCATCGCGGCGACGCCACATCCGCGGGCCCTCGGGTCGGCGCTCACCAACGAGCACATCACGACCGACTACTCGGAGGCGCTCCTCGAGCTGGTCACGCCGGCGTTCCCGGAGACCTGGGAACTCACGCAGTATCTGTGCGACCTGCACCAGTTCGTCTATCGCCACATGGGCGACGAACTGCTCTGGGCGACGAGCATGCCCTGCGCCATCGACGGCGAGGAGAGCATCCCGATCGCGCAGTACGGCTCGTCCAACGTCGGCACGATGAAGACCGTCTACCGGCGCGGGCTCGGGCTGCGCTACGGCCGGGTGATGCAGGCCATTTCGGGCGTGCACTTCAACTATTCGTTCCCCGAGCATTCCTGGCCGGTGCTGGCGGAGCTGTTCCGGAGCCACGACTCCGGGCAGGCCTTTCGTTCCGACGCGTACTTCGCGCTGTTGCGCAACTACCGGCGCCACGGCTGGATCGTGCTCTACCTGTTCGGCAATTCCCCGGCACTGTGTCCGTCGTTCCTGCAGGGACGCAAGGTGGACTGGCTCGAGGAGTTCGTGCCGGGCAGCATCTACGCGCCGTACGCGACGTCGCTGCGGATGAGCGACCTCGGCTACCGCAACAAGAGCCAGGCGGGCATGAACGTGTCCGTGAACACGCTCGATCACTACATCCGCGACCTCACGCAGGCGATCACGACCCCGCATCCCGAGTACCAGAAGCTCGGCGTGAAGGTGGCCGGTGAATACCGGCAGCTCAACGCCAACCTGCTGCAGATCGAGAACGAGTACTACAGCTTCATCCGGCCGAAGCGCGTCACGCGCTCGGGCGAGCGCCCGACCAAGGCGCTGCGCCGTGGCGGGGTGCAGTACGTCGAGATGCGTTCGCTCGACGTGAGCCCCTTCGACCCGGTGGGGGTCAACCAGAACAAGCTGCGCTTCCTGGAGGCGTTCGCGGTCTTCTGCGTGCTGCGCGAGAGCCAGCCGATCGAAGCGTCCGAGCAGGCCGAACTCGACGGCAACAGCGCGCTCGTGGCCCGCGAGGGTCGCCGGCCGGGCCTGCGGCTGCGGCACGAGGGCCGCGACGTGTCGTTGCGCGACTGGGCGCTCGAGATCGTGGACTCGATGCGTGGCGTGTGCGACCTGATGGACGATGGCGACCAGCAGCGTCCGTATTCGACGGCGCTCGAGGTTCAGGCGGCGAAGATCCACGATCTCTCGCTGACGCCGGCGGCGCGCACGCTGCACGAGATGCGCACCAACGAGGAATCCTTCTTCCACTTCGCGCTGCGCATGTCGGCGGCGCACAAGTCCTATTTCCTCGACCTCTACTCGCCCAACGAATCGCGGCAGGAAGATTTTGCGCAGGCGGCGGAAGCCTCGCTGGGCGAGCAGGCACGCATCGAGGCTACGGACGACGTCAGCTTCGAGGAGTATCTCGCGCGGTACTTCGCCGCCTGAGCTGCTGCCTCGGTACGCAGGAGTGCGCTCATCGAGCGATCCTGCGTTTGACATAACGAGCGTCTGCAGCGGGCGCCGCGAAGAACACACTGTGCTTTTGCGCCGCAGCACGCTTTATCTTTCAAGTGCTGGAGATACCGCGGTATGATCCAAAGCTCGTGCACTGTGTGTCATGTGATCGTCACGAGGGGCCGCTAGTCTCCTCGAACGAGCAAGCGCGACAAGTGCACGGCAAGCGTTCTGGAAGGACGCGATTACAGGGGAAAACGGAGATGATCTTGCGCAGGAAATCCGACCGTGCCGACCGGCGCGAGGGCGAAGCGTCCCCGGATCAGGGCCCGGTCGAGCCGAACGCTCGGACCGAGATGCCCATCAGCAGCGCAGGTTCACTGCCCGTCGCGAGCGCAAGCTGGGACCCTTACGAAGTCTGGCTGACCAGAGTCAAGCAACCGCGGGACCGCAGCGCGAAGCGAGCCGCGCGGCCCATGCCGCCGCCAGCCCAGGTCGACACGAGCGACACGGCGAGGCTGCGGATCCTGTCGCCTTCACCGTCGCGCTGACGCAGGAACGCCGCGCTCGCGCAGTCAGTCCCTCAGCAGGCCTGTCTCGAGCAGGCCGCGGGAATCCATCGCACCGCGCAGCATGCCATCCGAATTGAAGGGCATCGCGATCCGCCCGTCGCGACCCACGGCGATCACACCGCCCGAGCCGCCCAGGGCCACCAGCTGCCGCATCACCACCTCGTCCGCGGCGGCCGCCACGTCGAGCCCCTTGTAGCGCATCAGCGCCGCGATCTCGTGCGCCACGGCCGCACGGATGAAGTACTCGCCGTGTCCGGTGGCCGAGACCGCGCAGCAGTCGTTGGCCGCATACGTCCCGGCACCGATGATGGGCGAGTCGCCGACGCGGCCCCACTTCTTGCCGGTCATGCCGCCAGTCGACGTCGCCGCCGCCAGATTGCCGTGCGCATCGAGTGCCACGGCTCCTACCGTCCCCATGAGCGACTGCCGGCTCGCCTCGATCTCCCCATGGAGCATCCGTTCGAGCTCGAGACGCCTGCGTTCGGTGGCGAAGTGGCTGTTGGGCACCGGCTTGAGGCCCTGCTCGAGTGCGAATTCCTCGGCACCGGTGCCCGCCAGCATCACGTGCGGCGATCGTTCCATGACCCATCGAGCGAGCTCGACGGGACTGCGCACGTGGCGGACGCCAGTCACGGCACCGGCACGCAGGTCCCGGCCGTCCATCACCGAGGCGTCGAGTTCGTGCACGCCACTCGCGGCGAGCACGGCCCCGCGACCGGCGTTGAACAGCGGGTCTTCCTCGAGCGCCTGCACCGCGGCGACCACAGCGTCGAGGCTCTGGCCGCCGGAGTCGAGCACCTCGAACCCGGCGCGCAGTGCGTGCTCGAGCCCGGCGCGATACGCGCGCTCGTTCGCCGGGGTGAGGTCGGCCGGGGCAAGCTTGCCCGCGCCCCCGTGGACGGCAATCGCATGCATGGGGTTCAATCCTCTGGCCGTTGCCCGGCTATTGATGCAGCCGCAGTCGGTGGCCGGCAGCTTATCATCTGTCACAGAGACACTCTGCCGGTGCCCGATGTCACTGCTGGAAGACGACGCCCTGGTCCGCGAACTGCGCGAGCTCTATCCCGCGCTGGCCGGGCTCAGCGACGCGTCGATGGCCTCCGTGCTCGGGCGGGCGCAGGCCGTGCGACTGCCGGCAGGAACGCCGCTTTTCGGCGAGGGTTCGCCGTGCCGGCAGTTTCCGCTGGTCCTCGAGGGCTCGATCCGCGTCGCGAAGGAGGGCGGGGGCCGGGAACTGCAGCTGTACCGGGTCACGCCGGGCGAAAGCTGCGTGCTCACGGGCAGTTGCCTGGTCGGCGAGCGCGACTACCCGGCGACCGGCATGGTGGATCACGACGCCCGGCTGGTCGTATTGCCGAAGCCCGTGTTCGACGAGCTCGTGGCGTGCCATCCGCCCTTCCGACAGTATGTCTTCGCGCTGTTCGCCGAGCGTCTGACCGAACTCATGTCGCTCGTCGAAGCGGTGGCGTTTCACCGGCTCGATCGTCGGGTCGCGGGTGCGCTGCTCGGGCGAGGCCGGCACGTGGCGATGACCCACCAGCAGCTGGCCGACGAGGTGGGCAGCGTGCGGGAGATCGTGACCCGGCTGCTGCGCAGCTTCGCCGACCGGGGGTGGGTCATCCTCGGGCGCGGCTCCATCGAAGTGGTCGACGCGCCCGCACTGCGTCGGGTCGCCGAGGGAACCTGAGCCTCGGTGACCTAGGTTACTGACGTCCCACGCACACCGGTCCTAGCATGTCGTCCATGGTCGAGCCCGTCGGGCCGGCCCGGGACAGGATCAACCAAGGGGACTCAGTCATGGCTGCAAACGTCGGTGGAATCGATCGAACCCTGCGCATCGTGGTGGGGATCGCCGTGCTCGCGCTGTTCTTCGTGCTCGAGGGCAATGCCCGCTACTGGGCGCTCGTCGGCCTGGTGCCGCTGTTCACCGGGATCTTCAGCTTCTGCCCCCTCTATACGGTGCTGGGGCTCAACACCTGTCCGATGAAGCGGGCCTGACGGAACGCCGTCAGCCGAGCGACGCGGACACCCAGCGCGCGAGCGCATCCGTGCCCATGGCGCCCGGCTGGCGCGCGACCTCCTGGCCGCGCCGGAAGACGATCAGCGTGGGGATGCTGCGGATCCCGTAGCGGGCGGCGATGTCCTGCGCCTCGTCCGTGTTGAGCTTGGCGAAGCGCGCGGCGGGCTCGATGCGCCGGGCGGCCTCCTCGAAAGCGGGCGCCATCATCCGGCAGGGGCCGCACCACGGCGCCCAGAAATCCACCACGACCGGCACGTCGCTCCTGGCCACGTGCTGGTCGAAGCTGCTGCCGGTGAGCGCGACGGGATGCCCGTCGAACAGCGGCGTGTGGCACTTCGGGCAGCGCGGGTCGTCGCCCATCCGCTCGGCCGGCACGCCGACGAGTCCCTCGCAATGCTGGCAGACGATCCGGCGTTTTTCGCTCATGGCGGCTCCGGTGGCAAACGGCATCGATGGCTACGCTGGATGGGGGCAATACGCGCCAGCTCAAGTGCGGGCCACCCCTTGCCGGTTGACCGGACCGCCACCATCTATGGGATTCCCGGACTGGGCGAGTCTGCGTTCACGGGGCTAGAGTACCGGCATGCGCTACAAGGATTACTACAAGGTCATGGGCGTCCCTCGCACGGCGAGCCAGGACGAGATCAAGCGCGCGTACCGCAAGCTCGCCCGCAAGTTTCACCCCGACGTCAGCAAGGAAGAAGACGCCGAGGAGAAGTTCAAGGAACTCCAGGAGGCGAACGAAGTCCTCCGGGATCCCGAGAAGCGCGCGGCCTACGACCAGCTCGGCCCCGACTGGCGTCCCGGCCAGGACTTCCGACCACCCCCGGACTGGGGCAAGGGCTTCGAGTTCTCGCGTGGGCGGCCGGACGAAGGTCCTGCAGAGTTCAGCGACTTCTTCTCCGAGCTGTTCGGCTCGCGCAGCCCTTTCGGTCGCGCGCAGGGCGGCCCCCGCGCCGGCCGCGGCTTTGCGGCGGCCGGCCAGGACCACGTCGCGCGCGTGGACGTGGACCTCGAGGACGCGTTCCGGGGCAGCACCCGGACCATCGAGCTGCGCACGCCGGAGATGACTGCGGACGGGCACGTCGTCGTCAAGCCGCGCACCCTGCGGGTCTCGATCCCCGCGGGCGTGACCGAAGGCCAGCAGATCCGCCTCGCCGGACAGGGCAGTCCCGGGCTCGGGGGCGGACCGTCCGGCGACCTGTTCCTCGAAGTCAACTTCCGGCCGCACCGGCTCTTCAAGGTGGACGGCCGCGACGTGACGCTCACCCTGCCCATCGCACCCTGGGAGGCCGCGCTCGGTGAAACGGTCTCGGTACCGACGCTGGGCGGTGCCGTGGAAATGAAGCTGCCGAGCGGCGCCCGCGGGGGGCAGAAGCTCCGCCTGCGGGGACGCGGCCTGCCGGGGCCCGAACCCGGCGACCAGTTCGTGCTGCTCAAGATCGTTCTGCCGCCGGATTCACCACGCGCACGCGAACTGTTTGAGGAGATGAAGCGCGACGTGCCGTTCGATCCACGAGCGGAGCTCGGGCGATGAGGGCGTCGCGATGACTTCGATCGAACGCATCTTCGAAGGCCAGCCGCTCGACGAGTCGGCCTGGATCACGGTGCGCGACTTCTGCGCCTGGCTGCACGTCGAACGCACCTGGGTCGTGGATCTCGTCGAGGCCGGCGTGCTCGAGCCGCGCGGCACGAGCCCCGAGGCGTGGTCGTTCCCGGCCGACGATCTCGCGCGGGCGCGAATGATCGTGCGCCTGGTGAGCGACCTGGGGGTCAACCTCGAGGGGGCTGCCGTGATCCTCGACCTGGTCGAGGAGCGCCGCATGCTCGAGCGCCGCCTCAGGCAGCTCGAGCGCCTGCTCGACGAGTGATCAGCCGAGCGCCGCGCCGAGCAGGCGGCCAATCAGCCAGGTCACCACGCCGGCGCCGCCGCCGATCAGCATCATGCGCAGTCCGCCGGGCAGTGCGTTGCGGCCGGTGAACAGGCTCAACGCCGCGCCGACGCCGAACAGCGCGATGCCCGCGATGCCAGCCGCGATGAGAATGGCGCGCTCGAGCGGCAGGCCGGCGAGGAACGGCAGTAGCGGCAGAGCGGCGCCCGCGGCGAAGGCCAGGAAGGAGAACGTCGCCGCACCCCAGGGCGAACCGAGGTCGTCCGGATTGAGGCCGAGTTCCTCGCGCGCGAGTGCGTCGAGCGCTGCGTCGGGGTTCTTCACCAGTTCCCGGGTAATGCGCCGGGCTTCGTCGATCTCCATGCCGCGCGCGGCATAGATCAGCGCGAGTTCCTCGGCTTCCTCCTCCGGATACTCGTCCAGTTCGTCGCGTTCGAGTCCGATCTGGTACTCGAACATCTCGCGCTGCGAGCGGACGGACACGTACTCGCCCGCGGCCATGGACAACGCCCCCGCCAGCAGGCCCGCGACGCCGCTGGTGACGACGAAGTCGACGCCGGCGCTGGCCCCCGCCACCCCCATGATCAGGCTCGTATTGGAGACGAGTCCGTCGTTGACGCCGAACACCGCCGCGCGCAGGTTGCTGCCGCCGTGACCCTTGTGCCGCCGGCCCACCTCCGACACCGACTGGGGCATCAGGTGCCCGGGAGCGGAGCGTGAGTCGTAGACCGAGAGTCCGCGTACCTTGAGCGCGGCCAGCATCGGCTTCACCCGGCGCGGACCCAGCACGCGCGCCAGTGCGGCGGCGATGCGCACTCGCGCCGGCGGCACGAAGCGGGGCATCGCGGCGCCGGCCGCCCAGGTTCCGGCCTGTCGATCCGCCGCGGTGGCCAGGGCGCGGAACAGTTCCGCAACGCGTGGATCGGGCTCGCAGTCCGCGAGCGAGCGGTACAGCCACGCCGACTGCTTTTCCTCCCGCCAGCTCTGCAGGCCGGTCACGTCAGGCGTGCGTGGACGGCGGCGCCCGCAGCAGCTTCTGCACCTGCTTGAGGATGGCGACGTCCACGTAGGGCTTCTCGATGAAGTCCGTCGCGCCCTCGCGCATGGCCGCCACTGCCGTGGGGACGTCGGACTCGTCCGCGAGCAGGATCACCGGAACGTCGTTCCCGGCGCTTCGCAGCCGCCGCAGCAACTCCAGGCCGGACATGCCGGGCAGCAGCAGGTCCACGATCAGGCAGCCGAAGTGACGGCCATTGGCGGCGAGCAGGTAGCTCTCCGCGCTCTCGAACGTGGACACGTCGATGCCGAGCCCGTGCAGCAGCGTGCGCAGTCCGGTGCGGGCGACCGGATCTGGATCGATGACTCCGACTATGGGAGGAGCATCCTGCTGGGCTGAAGTGTTCTGCATGTTGTTGGCGCGACCACAGGCCAAGCCGGTTCAGTGCAGGCCGCAGGGAGGATCGTGTGCGGTGAGCCGCGCTGCGGTCTGTGGTCGCATGCAGCGCAGTGTTCCCGGCGCCAAAAAGCCGGAGAATCGTGATTTATACCTAAACTGCAGCGAATCGCCGGGATCGTGCTGCGCTGCAGTAGAGCGGCCCGTGCAGCGCTGCGGCCGCACGCACGCGATTCACGCCTCGGGGCGTTCGACCTCGAGCACCATGCGCACGAGGTGCGCGAGTGAGTGCGCTTCCATCTTCTCCATCACGCGCGCGCGGTGGATCTCCACGGTGCGCTGGCTGAGATTGAGGTCGCCGGCGATCACCTTGTTGGCCTTCCCCGCGACGACCAGGTCGAGCACTTCGCGCTCGCGCGGTGTCAGCGAGTCGAGGCGCTTGCGGATCATGTTGCGCTCCGCGAGCATGCGCCGGCTGCCGGCATCCTTGTCGAGCGCCTGGTTGATGCGGTCGAGCAGGTCCTGGTCGCGGAACGGCTTCTGGATGAAGTCGACTGCGCCGGCCTGCATGGCCTCGACGGCCATCGGCACGTCGCCGTGTCCGGTGATGAAGATGATCGGCAGGATCGAGTGACGTTCGTTCAGCTTGACCTGCAGTTCGAGGCCGCTCATGCCGGGCATGCGGATGTCGAGCACCAGGCAGCCGGGGCGGTCGTCGCGTTCGGCATCGAGGAAGTCCTGCCCGGACTCGAATACCTCGACCGGCAGTCCCACCGACTTGAGCAGCAGCCGCAGAGAGTCGCGCACCGCCGCATCGTCGTCCACCACGAATACGGTGGGCTTCTGTTCCTTCATCACTCGTCAATCTCCCGTCACCGCCGGCGATACCGGCAGCGTGAAGTGAAACCGTACGCCGCAATCATCGTTGGGAGTGTGCCACAGCCGGCCACCGTGAGCCCGCACGATCGAGCGACTGATGGCCAGTCCGAGGCCCGTGCCGCTGGCCTTGGTCGTGAAGAACGGATTGAACAGGTGCTCCGTGGCCTCGGGGGCGAGGCCCGTGCCGTGGTCCGCCACCGTGATCTCGACCTCTTCATCCTCGGTCCGCCGGCTGGACAGGAGGACCTCGCGCCGTTCCTCGGTCACGTCCGTCATGGCGTCGATCGCATTGCGCACGAGGTTGAGGACGACCTGCTGCAACTGGATCGGGTCCGCGTACACGGTGGGGAGGGCGTCCTGGCAGTCCAGGCGCAGGCGGATGTTGTGCAGGCGTGCGTCGGTGTCGGCGAGCGTGCGCAGGTCCTCCAGCAGGCGCGTGCAGTCCACCGGCTCGCGCTTGACCTCCCGGTTCTTGACGAAGTTCCTGAGGCGACGGATCACCTCGCCGGCCCGCAGCGCCTGCGCGTTGATCTGCTCGAGTGCCGCGATCACGTCCTCCGTCCCGGGTTCCGGCAGGCGCATCAGCCGCTGGCACGCCTGGGCATAGGTCGCGATGGCCGACAGCGGCTGGTTGATCTCGTGTGCCAGGCCGGCGGCCATCTCGCCCATGGTCGAGAGGCGGCTGAAGTGCGTCAGGCGCTCCTGCAGTACGCGCGCCTCGCTCTCGGCGCGGCGGCGGTCGGTGACGTCGTGGATCGTGCCGACGTACTTGACGATGCGGCCCTCGGGGTCGCGGACGGCCTGGGCCAGGTGGTGCAGGTGCTTGACCGTGCCGTCCTGGAGCACGACCTGGTATTCGATGTCGAGCGGTGCCTGGCCGGCATCCATTCTCACGAAGGCGTCGGCGACCCGCTTGCGGTCGGCCGCGTGCACCCACCGGTCGAGGAACTCCGCGCGGTCGATCGTGAAATCGCCCTCCCGGATGCCCAGGATGCGGTGCAGCTGCGGCGAGAAGTAGTCCTGTTTCCCGCGCACCGGGTGCATGACGTAGTTGCCGAGGTTGGCGAGCTCCTGGGCCAGCCGCAGTTCCGCCTCGCTGCGACGCAGCTTCTCATCCGACTCCTTGCGGGCCGTGATGTCGCGAATGAAACCGATGAAGCGGGGGGGCTCGACTTCGCGCACCTGGCCCACGGCCAGGTCGCAGGCGAACAGGCTGCCGTCCTTGCGTCGCGCCACGACCTCCCGGCCGACGCCGATGACGTTCGGGCTGCCACCCTCCAGGTAGCGCCGCATGTAGCCGTCGTGCTCGCCGCGGTACGGCTCAGGCATGAGCTCGCGGACGTTCTGGCCGACGATCTCACTGGCCTCGTAGCCGAAGATCTGCGTGGCCGCCCGGCTGAACTCCTCGATGGTGCCCTCGTGGTCGATGACGATGATCGCGTCCACGGCCGCGTCCAGCACCGCCCGGAACTCGAGTTCCCGCCGGGATCGAGCGCGCCTTTCGGCGGGGCCGCGGTGTGCCTGCGTGTGTCTGATCGTCATCCTGCGTGCGGGCCTGGGTCGAGCCCTGCAATCCTAAGGGAACTGCGCGCCTCGGACTAGGTATTGCAGGAAGGAGCGCTATGAATCTCTGCGCATCCAAGCCGTGGCGCAGCAGGCGGAAAATAGTCGTAGGGGCCCGGCGCAGTATCCGGGCCGTCTGGCACGACCGGGGAGACCCGAGGAGGGAGCCATGAGACTGACCCGTTATGAGCCGTTCCGCGAGATGGACGAATTCATCAAGGGATTCGCGCCACTGCTCGGACGATTTCCGGCGGCTCGATTCGGCGAGGGGATGGAGGAGTTCCTGCCGCTCGCCGACATCATCGAGCGAGACAAGGAGTACCTGATCAAGCTGGACCTCCCGGAGGTCCGCAAGGAGGACGTCAAGGTCCTGTACGAGGACGGAGTGCTCACCATCAAGGGTGAGCGCAAGGTCGAAAAGGAGGAGAAGGGCGAGAAGCTCTTCCGCAGCGAGCGCTTCTATGGCGCGTTCGAGCGGACCTTCATGGTGCCCGACGACGTGGACGCGAAGGCGATCCGCGCCGAATCCAAGGACGGCGTCCTGACGTTGCACCTGCCGCGGACGGCCATCGAGAAGACCCGTCCGGTGGCGATCAGCATCCAGTGACGATCGCTGACGCGGGGGCCGCGGCCCACGGCCGCGGCCCCCGTGCATTTCAGTGGTGCGGGTGCGTGTCGGGCTCGGGCCGCTCGTCCGGCGACGCCTGCATCGAGTGTTGCCCGTGCTCTCCGTGCGAGCCCGCCGGCGCGAGGCCGTGGTAAAGGGCATTGCCTGCCGTCCAGAGCCCGAAGGCCGCCAGCAGGATGCCGGCGACGTTGCGCAGCGTCGCGCGCGCGGCGAGCAGGCGTGCGATGCGCTCGAAGGCCACGGTGGCCGTCACCATCGACGGCAGCGTGCCGATCCCGAAGGCGAGCATCACCGCCGCGCCCAGCGGAACGCTGGCCGTGGTGGCCGCCAGCAGGAGCATCGAGTAGGTCATTCCGCAGGGCAGCCAGCCCCAGGCCAGCCCCAGGCCGACGGCACCCCCGAGCCCGCCGGAGCGGCCCTGCCGGCCGGCCCAAGGGGTGACGCGTCGCCACAGCCCCGCCCCGGCGGCCTCGAGGGGGTCCAGCAGGCGCCATCCGAACAGCAGGCGCCCCGCGGCGGCGAGCATGATCAGTCCGGCCAGCACTCGGAACGCGATCGACAGGGGCGCGACGTCGACGGCCTTGAGCAGCGTCCGGCCGAGCAGGCCGGCGATCGCGCCCGCGATGGCGTAGCTCGAGATCCGGGACAGGTTGTAGGCCAGGGCAAGCGCCAGGCGCGCGCCCGGCCCGGCCTCGGGGCGGCGCATCGCCAGCGCGCCCGCAATGCCGCCGCACATGCCGATGCAGTGGCCGCTCGCGGCCAGCCCGGCGACGAAGGCTGCACCGAGGCTAAGGGTGCCGGAATCCGGGGTGATCACGCCGGGTCGTCCGGTTTGGGGGAAGGGTCTGGACCAGGCCGCCGGTCGTCGTCGAGGACCGACCAACCCGGGCTGTCGAGGTCGTCGAACTGGCCGTCGCCCGCGGCCCAGAAGAAGGCCCACAGGCCGAATGCGACCAGCACCAGCCCGAGCGGAATCAGGACGTACAGGATGCTCATCTCACGCCGTCTCCGGCTGCCGGGCATCGGGCCACTCCGCGCGGGGGCGGGGCTTCGAGCCGCGCGACAGCCGCATGGCGTTCAGCACCACGACGACCGAGCTGAGGGACATGCCGATGGCGGCCAGCCAGGGGGGGATCAGCCCCAGCGCGGCGAGTGGCAGCGCGGCGAGGTTGTAGAGGATTGCCCAGGCCAGGTTCTGGCGGATCACGCGCTGGGTGCGCCGTGCCAGTTCGACGGTGGCGGGCAGCACCTCGAGGGAGTCCCGGACGAGGATCAGGTCGGCGCTGGTCTGGGCGAGTGCCGACCCGCGCCCCATGGCGACGGCCACGTCCGCGCCGCGCAGCAGGGGCGCGTCGTTGATGCCGTCGCCGATCGCGACCACGACGGCGCCGTCGGCCTGCAGGTCCTTGAGGCGCTGCAGCTTGTCGGCGGGTGAAAGTCGCGCGCCCCGCCGCTCGATCCCGCAGCGCGCCGCGATCCGCGCGACGGCCGACGACTCGTCGCCGCTGACGATCTCCGACGGCAGGCCTAGCGCCGCGAGATCGCGCACGCAGTCGCGGGCCTCGGGGCGCAGGGGATCCGTGAGCCTGAAGGCGGCGAGCAGGCCGTGCTCCCCGCCAAGGTAGACCCAGCTCTCGCCCGGGGTCTCGGCGTCCGTGGCCGTGTCCGCGGCCACGGACGGGCCGGGCGACGGCCCCGTGCCCAGTTCCGCGACGAAATCGTGCGTCCCGATCCGCAGTCGGCGGCCTTCGACGACGCCCTCGACACCGCGGCCGGGATGCACGCCGACATCGCTCGCCGGCCCGCGGGCCTCGCCGGCGGCGAGGAAGGCGCGCGCGATGGGGTGCTCCGACATCTGCTCCAGTGACTCGGCCCAGGCGAGGGCCCGGTCGGATGGCACGTCCGCGAGCGCGCGCACGTCCTCGACCCGCACCAGTCCCCGGGTGAGCGTTCCGGTCTTGTCCCAGAGCAGGTGCGTGGCCCGGGCGAGCGTTTCCACGGCGTCCGTCCGCGCGATCAGCACACCGCGGCGCGCCAGCGCCGCGGTGGCGGCCGCCAGCGCCGTGGGGGTCGCGAGCGACAGCGCGCACGGACAGGTGACGACCAGCACGGCGAGGGTCGCGGCGAAGGCCCGCGACGGATCCACGTACCACCAGATCGCGAAGACCAGCGCGGCGCCGACCAGGATGCGGCCCAGGAACCAGGCCGCCGCCCGGTCGGCGGCCCGGGCAATGCGCGGCCGCTCGGCCTGGGCGCGTTCGAGCAGGGCCACGATGCCCGAGAGGACGGTGTTGCCGGCCACGGCCGTGACCCGCACGCGCAGCGGTGCGCCGAGATTGTGCGTGCCCTGGTGGACGCCCGTGCCAGGCACCTTGGCGATGGCCGTCGATTCCCCGGTGAGCATGGACTCGTCGACCCGGCCCTCGCCTTCGAGGACCGTACCGTCTGCGGCGAACACCTCGCCCGTCCGCACCAGCAGCTCGTCGCCCGGCGCGAGCTCAACCGCCTGCACGTCCTCGGCCTGTCCTGCACGGACGCGTCGCGCGGTCATGGGGGCGAGGCGGGCGAGCGCGTCGGCCACGCTGCCGGCCCGGTGCCGCGCGATCATTTCCACGTAGCGCCCGAGGCCGAGGAAGAACACGAACATCGTCACCGAGTCGAAATAGATCTCGCCGTGGCCCCGCAGGGTGTTCCACACGCTCGCCACGAACGCGAGCAGGATGCCGAGGCTCACCGGCACGTCCATGCTGATGCTGCGCGCGCGCAGCGCATGCCAGGCGCCCTGGTAGAACGGCCAGCCGGCGTACAGCGCCACCGGGATCGAGACCAGCATGCTCACCAGCCGCATGTACTCGCGGATCGAGGGGTCCATGCCGCTCGCCTCGCCGAAATACAGCGGGACCGCGAACATCATCACCTGCATGTTGCCGAAGCCCGCCACCGCGAGCCGCTTCAGGGCGGAGCGGCGCTCGAGCAGCGCGAGCTGCTCGGAGGGCTCGCCGGCGAGCGGGTGCGGGCGCAGTCCCACCTGCTCGAGAACGCGCAGCAGGTCGCCCAGGCGCACCTTGTCCGGATCCCAGACCAGGCGGGCGCGGGCGGTCGCCGGATTAACGCTCACGTCGAGCACGCCGCTCTGCAGGCTGAGGGCCTTGTCGGCAAGCCAGCTGCAGGCCGCGCAGCGCAGTCCCTCGAGCAGCACGGTGATGGAGCGGGCGCCATTCGGTTCGGCGCGCGTCAGGCGTTCCACGAGCTCCGGCCGGTCGTAGGCGCTCCAGCGATCGGGTCGTGCCGGCTCGTCGGCACGCGTACTCGCCGTGTCGCGGTAACGGTAGTAGTCCCCGAGGCCGGCGCCGGTGATGAATTCCGCGACGGCCTTGCAGCCGTGGCAGCAGACCGGCTCGTCGCGGCCCGCGATGCGGGCGTGGATCACGAGCCCTCGGGGGATGGGCTCGCCGCAGTGGAAGCAGGGAGCGCCGGCGGCGCTCATTGCTCCGGCTGGCCCTCGTCGCGTCCGGCGGCCTCGAGCAGCCGCCGGGCGTCCTCGCCGCAGACCATGGTCACGCCGTCCTTGAAGCAGTCCTTGCGGACCAGCGCGTCGGGGCGGGTGATGGCGAGGTAGAGCGTGACGCTGCCGCCGATCACCGCCGCCGCCGGCGGAATGATCAGCAGCCAGGGCCAGACGTGGCGGTACCAGGGGCGCGGGTGCGGGTCGTTCATCTGCGCAGCCTATCAGTCCGTCGGCGCGATGAAACGCGCCTTGCCGCTCGCGGTCAGGTCGGGCCGGCCAGCAGCCTCGATGCTCACCACCAGGTCGGTGCCGCCCTGGATCGAGCCGCGCGGCACGCGGATGCGCACCGGGACGCTTTGCACGGCGCCCGGCGCCACGAACACGGTCGAGCCCGCGTACTCGACCTCGAGGCCCTCGACGCCGGTGGCGCTGATGCGGAACTCGTGCGCTTCGCGGTCCTTGTTCAGCACCTTGAGGTTGTAGACGTTCTCGATGCGACCGTCGGGACGTTCGCGGAACAGCGCGTTGCGGTCGCGGATCACGTCCACGCCCACCATATTGCGGCCCGACAACGTCACCGCGAAGCCGGTCACCAGCAGCGCGAGCAGCGACGCATAGACGATGGTGCGCGGCCGGAGCACGCGCTTGCGCTTGCCCTCGAGGCCGTGCTGCGTGTCGTAGCGGATCAGGCCGCGCGGATAGCCGACCTTGTCCATGACCTCGTCGCAGGCGTCGATGCAGGCGGCGCAGGCGATGCACTCGTACTGCAGGCCCTGGCGGATGTCGATGCCGGTCGGGCACACCTGCACGCACATCGTGCAGTCCACGCAATCGCCGAGGCCCCTGGCCTTGTGGTCGCTGCCCTTCTTGCGCGCGCCGCGCGGCTCGCCGCGCTGCTCGTCGTAAGTGATGATCAGAGTGTCCTTGTCGAACATCGCGCTCTGGAAGCGCGCGTACGGGCACATGTACTTGCAGACCTGCTCGCGCATGAAGCCCGCGTTGACGTAGGTGGCGCCGCCGTAGAACAGCACCCAGAACGTCTCCCACGGCCCGGTCGAGAAGCTGGCGATCTTGCCCGCGAGTTCGGTGATCGGCGTGAAGTAGCCCACGAACGTGAAGCCGGTCCACAGCGCGAACGTGATCCACAGCAGTTGCTTGCCGCCCTTGCGCAGCACCTTTTCCATCGTCCATGGCGCCCTCGCGAGCTTCATCTGCTGCGAGCGGCTGCCCTCGGCGAGGCGCTCCATCCACAGGAACGTCTCAGTCCATACCGTCTGCGGGCAGGCGTAGCCGCAGAACAGGCGCCCGGCGAGCGCGGTGAAGAAGAACAGCGCCAACGCCGCGATCACCAGCAGCCAGGTGAGGAAATAGAAGTCCTGTGGCCACAGCGTGAGCGCGAAGATGTGGAACTTGCGCGCCGGCAGGTCGAACAGCACCGCCTGGCGCTCGCCCCACGGGATCCACGGCAGCAAGTAGTAGATGCCGAGCAGCGCCCAGACGGCGATCACGCGCCAGCGCTGGAAGCGGCCGGAAATCTCACGCGGGTAGATCTTCTGGCGGGCTGCGTACAGTCCACCATCCTGGGTCTCGTCAGGCGCGGTCATGGGACGCTCCGCGTCCAGTCTTCAGGCTTGGTGTCGGTCTCGGGAGGCTCGGGCCGCGCGGTGCGCGCGAGATACAGCGTCAGCAGACTGGACAGGGCCGAGATCAGCCAGAAAAAGAAGAACCCGATCGCATAGCCCGACATCCGCGAGGCGAAGGCGGGCGGCGGGTAGTCGTCGTTGCCGACCAGCACGGGGTCGATGAAGGCAAAGCAGATCATCGTGGCGACGCTGGCCACCAGGAACGAGGGCCAGGTGACGATGGCCACGTCCTGCCTGAGACGTGGCCACCGCACCGCACCCGTGTACTCGTCGCCGAGCAGCGACATCGCCTTACTGCGCGTCGCCCGAGAGCTTGAGCGCGTAGGCCGCGAGGAGCCGCACGCGCTGCTCGCCGAGCTTGTCCTGGAACGCCGGCATCTGGCCCATGCGACCGTGCACCACGGTCTCGCGGATCGTGTCGGCGTCGCCGCCGTACAGCCAGGTGTCGTCGGTCAGGTTGGGCGCGCCGAGCGCGGCCATGCCCTTGCCGTCGAGGCCGTGGCAGGCCGCGCAGAAGGTCTGGAACTGCGTCTCGCCGGCCGTGGCGAGCGCGGCATCGTGGTCCTGCCCGCTGAGTCGGCGCACGTACGCGACCACCTGCTCGACGCCCTCGGTGCCGAGCACCTCGCCCCACGGCGTCATGGCTGCCATGCGGCCGTTCGCGATCGTCTGCACGATCGAGTCCGGGTCGCCGCCCCACTGCCAGTCGCCGTCGGCCAGGTTCGGGAAGCCGCGGGCACCGCCGCCGTCCGCGCCGTGGCACTGCGCGCAGTTGTTCTGGAACAGGTTGTTGGCCGTGGCCATCGCCTGGGCGTTCGCCGCCAGTTCCGGAACCGTCATCGACGCAAACGGCGCGAGGTAGGCCGCCACCTTGGCTTCGGCCGCGGCGTTCTCCTGCTCCCACTGTTGCGCCTGGCTCCAGCCCTTGATGCCCTTCCAGGTGCCGAGGCCCGGATACAGCACGAAGTACAGCAGGCCGAACACCACCGTGATGTAGAACAGCCACAGCCACCACTTCGGCAGCGGATTGTTGTACTCGCGCAGGTCGCCGTCCCAGGTGTGCCCGGTGTCCGCGCCCCCGCCGATCTTCTCGGTGGCGGACTTCGGCTTCATCGTCCAGCGCAGCAGCCAGACGCAAGCCAGGATGTTGACGATCGTCAACACGATGACGAAAAGACTCCAGCCAGTAGTCATGGGGTCTTGCTCCCTTGATCCTTGTCCGACGGATATTCGCGGAACGGCATCTGCGCCATCTCGTCGAAATCCTTCTTGCGCCGCTTGCTGTACGCCCAGGCCACCAGCCCGATGAACGCGAGCATCAGCAACAGCGTGATGAGCCCGCGGATCGTGCCGATGTCCATGCTCAGTTACCGGCCTTGAGGTTGGTGCCGAGGCCCTGCAGGTAGGCGACCAGCGCGTCGAGCTCGGTCTTGCCCTCGACGGCCGCCGCCGCCCCGGCGATCTGCTCGTCGGTGTACGGGACGCCGATCTTGCGCAGGGCCGTCATCTTGCTGGCCACCAGCGCGCCGTCCACCGTGGCGTCCTGCAGCCACGGGAACCGCGGCATGTTGGACTCCGGCACGACGTCGCGCGGGTTGAGCAGGTGCACGCGGTGCCACTCGTCCGAGTAGCGGCCGCCGACGCGCGCGAGGTCGGGCCCCGTGCGCTTCGAGCCGAACTGGAACGGGTGGTCGTACACCGATTCGCCGGCGAGCGAGTACGGCCCGTAGCGCTCGGTCTCCGAGCGGAACGGTCGGATCATCTGCGAGTGGCAGGTGTAGCAGCCTTCGCGTATGTACACGTCGCGGCCGGCGAGGTTGAGCGCCGGGTACGGCTCGATGCCGGGCGCAGGGTCGGTGCCGGCGCCCTGGAAGTACAGCGGCACGATCTGCACCAGGCCGCCGACGGAGATGACGAGCGCGATCAGCACGCCCATCAGGCCGACGTTTTTTTCTACGGATTCGTGGTTCATGCGTCTTCCCCAATCAGGCCGGCTGGACGACCGGAGCATCGGCCGTGCTGGTGCGCGCGGCGATCGTCTTCCAGACGTTGTAGGCCATGATGAACATGCCGCCGAGGACCAGCACGCCGCCGAGCAGGCGTACGCCGTAGTACGGGTACGTCGACTTGATCGACTCGATGAAGGCGTAGGTCAGCGTGCCGTCGGCGTTCGTGGCGCGCCACATCAGGCCCTGCATCACGCCGGCGATCCACATCGAGGTGATGTAGAGCACCACGCCGATCGTGGTCGTCCAGAAGTGCACGTCGATCAGCTTCGTGCTGTACATCTCGGTGCGGCCGTACAGCTTCGGGATCAGCGCGTACATCGTGCCGATGGAGATCATCGCCACCCAGCCGAGCGCGCCGGAGTGGACGTGGCCGATCGTCCAGTCGGTGTAGTGCGAGAGGGCGTTGACCGTCTTGATCGACATCATCGGCCCTTCGAACGTGGACATGCCGTAGAACGACAGCGACACGATCATGAACTTGAGGATCGGGTCGGTGCGCAGCTTATGCCACGCGCCCGAGAGGGTCATGATGCCGTTGATCATGCCGCCCCACGACGGCGCGAGCAGGATCAGCGAGAACACCATGCCGAGCGACTGCGCCCAGTCGGGCAGCGTGGTGTAGTGCAGGTGGTGCGGGCCCGCCCACATGTAGATCGAGATCAGGGCCCAGAAGTGCACCACCGACAGGCGGTACGAGTAGACCGGGCGGCCGGCCTGCTTCGGGATGAAGTAGTACATCATGCCGAGGAAGGCCGCGGTCAGGAAGAAGCCGACCGCGTTGTGGCCGTACCACCACTGCACCATCGCGTCGACCACGCCCGGGTAGACCGAGTAGCCCTTGGTCAGCGTGACCGGGACGGCGAGGCTGTTGGTGATGTGCAGCACCGCGATGGTGATGATGTACGCGGCGAAGAACCAGTTGGCCACGTAGATGTGCTTCACCTTGCGCAGCGCGATCGTGCCGAAGAACACCACTGCGTAGGCGACCCACACCACCGCGATCAGCAGGTCGATCGGCCACTCGAGCTCGGCGTACTCCTTGCCGGAGGTGATGCCGAGCGGCAGCGTGACGGCCGCGAGCACGATGACGGTCTGCCAGCCCCAGAACGTGAACCCCGCGAGCTTGTCCGCGAACAGGCGCGCGTGGCAAGTACGCTGCACGATGTAGTAGGAGGTGGCGAACAGCGCGCTGCCGCCGAACGCGAAGATCACCGCGTTGGTGTGCAGCGGCCGCAGCCGCCCGTACGTCAGGAAGGACCAGGCTGGCAATATGTCGGGCCACAGCAGCTGCGCCGCGATCAGGACGCCGACCAGCATGCCGACGATGCCCCAGACCACGGTCATGATCGCAAACTGCCGGACCACCTTGTCGTTGTAATGCGTGGCCGTCGTTTTCATGCTCGCCTCGAAGGAAAGGAAACAGTCCCTGCGTCATGTATGCGGTGCATACAAGCGCGTGAATGTTAAGGGATGACGCCGTCCGAGCGAGACAGGACGAACGCGCGAGGGCATAGGTATTTTCCGCAGGCGGCTTCCACGAATTGCGGCACCGCACCCGTGCGGCGGACTATTGACAATATATTAGAAATGTCGGATGGAGGCCTGCGCCATGAAACGCCTCGACCGGATCCTCGCCGTAGTGGACCCGACGTCGGCGGTTCAGCCGGCGCTCGCGAAGGCCACTGCCCTGGCGCGGCGCTGCGGCGCGGCGCTCGAACTGCTCATCTGTGATTTCGACCCCTCGCTCTCCGGCCAGCCGTTCTTCGACACCGACAAGCTGCGCCAGCTGCGCGAGGAATTCGTCAGTGAGCGCCTCGCCTACCTCGAGGAAATCGCCGACGACCTGCGCGAGGAAGGACTTGCCGTCGAGACGCATGTGCATTGGGACAATCCGCTCTACCGCGGGATCGTCCGGAGGGTCGAGGAGTCGTCCCCCGACCTCGTAGTCAAGGACACCCATTACCACTCCACGCTGCGGCGCACGCTGTTCACCAATACGGACTGGAGCCTGATCCGGACCTGCCCGGCCCCCCTGCTGCTCGCGAAGCCGGGAGACTGGCCGGCACAGCCCACGATCCTGGCCGCGCTCGATCCGGGTCACCAGGGCGACAAGCCGGCGGCGCTCGACCACGATCTCCTCGAGTGGACCGGGTTGCTGGCGGAACGGATGGATGCGGAGGCCCACGTGGTCCACGCCTTTTTCCCGGCGGCGCTGCTCGCCGCGACGACCACCATGGGCGGCATGCCACTCGCGGGCGGGATCACGGGAGCCGAGATCGTCGAGAAGGAGCGCAATCGGGTCACGGGGGTGCTCTCCGACATCGTGGCCCTGCACGCGGTGGATGCCCGTCATGTCCACCTGGAGCAGGGGTCGGCCGTCGAGGTCCTGCCGCGCGTGGCCGACGAGATCGGCGCGTCGCTGGTGGTCATGGGGGCCGTTTCGCGCAGCCGGCTGCAGGAGATCTTCCTCGGCAGCACCGCCGAGCGCGTGCTCGACCGGATCACCTGCGACGTCCTCGTCGTGAAGCCCGGCGATTTCACCGAGAAGCTGCCGTTCTAGGAATGCCGGGCCGCCGCCGGGACGGGGTTGTGAATCAGCTCACAATTGCCGTGCGCCGACCCGACCCGACCTCACGTTTCGCGGGAAACCGGGGACGTATACTCGGTCGCCAATGGTGTTCACGAACGTACTGCTCATCTGCGCCGAGCCCGGGGGGCAGGCCAGCGTCCGGACGGCTCTCGAGGCCATCCGGGGCCGGCCCTACCGTCTCGAAGTCGTGGGGACGCTTGCCGACGGCATTGCCGCGGTGCGCGCGGGCCGGGTCGAGGCGATCCTGATCGACCTGAACCTGCCGGACAGCCTCGGGATCGCGACGTTCCTGCGCCTGCAGCCCAAGGTGACGAGCCTGCCGACCGTGGTGCTGGTCGCGGAGGACGACGAGGAACTCGGCAAGCAGGCCGTTGACCGGGGTGCGCTCGACTATCTCGTCAAGGGCGAGGTGACCGCGCAGCTCGTCGACAAGGTGCTGCGCTACGCCACGGAGCGCACCCACACGCTCAAGGCACTCAAGGCCTCGGAGCAGCGTTATCGCGAACTGTTCCAGAACGTCACGGCGGGCGTCTTCCAGACGACGGTCGACGGCAAGTTCATGGCGGCCAACCCGGCGCTGGTGCGCATGCTGGGTTACGACTCCGAGGACGAGCTGCTCGCCGTGGACGTCGCCCGCGACGTCTATGCCGATCCGGAGCACCGCGACAGCTGGGTCCGATCCATGGCGGAGCAGGGCGAGGTTCGCAACGCCGAGCTGGTGCTGAAGCGCAAGGACGGCAGCCGTCTCGTCGTGCTGGAAAACTCGCGCGCCGTGCGCGATTCGGACGACAAGGTCCTCTTTTACGAGGGCACGCTGACCGACATCACGGCGGCGCACGCACTGTCGCAGCAGCTTTCGCACGACGCGAGCCACGACCCGCTCACCGGTCTCAAGAACCGGCGGGAATTCGAGGTCCGGCTGCAGCACGCGCTCGAACTCACCCACGCGACCGGCGCCACGCACGCGGTGTGCTTCATGGACCTCGACCGTTTCAAGGTCGTCAACGACACCTGCGGCCACGTCGCCGGCGACGAGCTGCTGCGCCAGGTGGGCCAGCTGCTGCAGAACAAGGTGCGCACGGCGGACGTCGTTGCGCGGCTCGGCGGCGACGAGTTCGCCGTGCTGCTGCAGAACTGCGGCTCCAGCGACGCGCTGCAGGTCGCGAACAGCGTCCGCAAGGCCATCTCGGAGTTCCAGTTCGTCTGGGGGCAGAAATCGTTCAACCTGGGGATCAGCATCGGCGTCGTCGCGATCAACCCGCATTTCAAGCGGCTGACCCAGGTGATGAGTGCGGCGGATACCGCCTGCTACGCCGCCAAGGACAGCGGCCGCAACCGCGTCGTCGTCTACCGGGAGGACGAGGCGGCCGTTGCCCGTGAGCGTAACGAGTCCGACTGGGTGGTGCGCGCCCGGCGGGCGCTCGTCGACGACCGCCTGTTCCTCGAGGCGCAGCCCATCATTCCGCTGGAAGCGGGCAGCCGCGAGCGCCCGCATTACGAACTGCTGGTCCGCATGCGCGACGATTCCGGTCGCACGGTGCCGCCCGGGGCTTTCCTGCCGACCGTCGAGCGCTACAACCTCTCCGTTCGCTACGATCGCTGGGTCATCGAGGCGGCGCTGCAGTGGATGAAGCGGAACGCGGCGGCCCTCGATCGCGTGTCGCGATTCTTCATCAACCTCTCACGGGACACCGTCCTCGACCCGGAGACGTCCGGCTACCTGCGCCAGGTCGTGGCGCAGGCGGGCGTGGACCCGCGCCGCCTCGGGTTCGAGGTCTCCGAAAGCGTCGCCATCGGCAACCTGACCCAGGCCAACCATCTCTTTGGGGAGTTGCGTCGCATCGGATGCTCGGTGAGCCTCGACGACTTCGGCAGCGGCGTGTCGTCGTTCGCCTACCTGAAGGCGCTCGGCGCGGACTTCCTCAAGATCGACGGCATGTTCGTCGGCAACATCTCGCAGGACAAGGTGGACTACGCGATGGTGCGCTCGATCAAGGACATCGGGCACGTCATGGGCAAGAAAGTCATCGCGGAGTCCGTCGAGAACGACGCGGTGCTCGAGAAGCTCCGCGAGATCGGCGTGGACTACGCCCAGGGGTTCGGCGTCGGCGAACCCCGCCCCATCGACGAGATCGCCTCCGTCAGCGTCGCGGACCTGCTCGCAGGCTGAAGTCGCCCGCCGCCTGAACCCGATGCGCAGGCCCGAACACCAGGGGGCACCACTCGCGGCTTGATATTTAATTAAGTGTTCGATTAATATTTCTGCATGGCAACTGTGACGGCCGGCAGAAAGTCCTCCTCCCCCCGATCGCGCGGTCCGGGCCGGCCGACCGGCAACGAGTCCGAGGTCCGCGATTCGCTGCTCAAGGCGGCACGCGCCTTGTTCCTGGCGCGCGGGTTCGCGTCCGTGACCATCCGCCAGATCGCCGCAGCGGCCGGCAGCTCCCCGGCGACCATCCACTATCACTTCGGCGACAAGCTCGGGCTGTATCGCACCATGCTCGAGCAGGCATTCGCGCCCGTCGTGGCAGCACTTGGAGGCCTGGGAGACCCGGCGCGCGCCGACCAGACGGACATCGAGCAGGTGATCCGCCTGTACTCGCGAATGCTGACGGAAAATCCGTGGGTACCGGCACTGATCGTGCAGGAAGTGCTCGCCGAGGGCGGCCGGTTCCGCGAACAGTTCATCGAGCACTTCGCCGGCCGCCTGGCGCCCCTGTTCGTCGAGATCATTCGCCGCGAACAGGCGCACGGGACGGTGCGCAGCGACCTCGACCCCCGGCTGGCCGCGCTCTCGGCCATCAGCATGACCGTCTTCCCGTTCCTCGCGCTGCCCGTCACGAGCCGCGTGCTCGGGCTGTCGGCCGGCAGTGATGCCACGGAGCGGCTCGCAGAGCACACCACGCGCGTCCTGTTCGACGGGATTCGCGCCGCGGGGCAAACGCCATGAAGCAATCTTCGTTGATCCTGCCGTTGATCGTGGTCGTGCTCACTGCCTGCTCGAACGGCGAGGATCTGCAGGAAATGCACGGCACGCTGGAGCGCGATCGGCTCGAGCTGGTGGCGGAGTCGAACGAGCGCATCGTCGAAGTGCTGGTGCACGAGGGTGAGGAAGTGCCGGCCGGGGCCGTGCTGCTGCGCCAGGAGGCCGGCACCATGCAGCCACGACTCGACCAGGCACGCGCGGCACTCGCCGAGGCCGAGCGCCGCCTCGCCGACGCAGTGGCCGGACCACGCCGTCGCGAGATCGACGAGGCCCGGGCCGACCTGGACGGTGCTGCCAGTCAGCTCGATGCGGAGCGCCGCGAGTTCGAGCGCGTCGACGCGCTCGTCGAACGCGGGCTGCTGAGTGCCTCCGAGCGCGACCGCGCGCTTGCGCGGCGCGATGGCGCACAGGCGTCGCGCGACCAGGCGCAGGCACGGTTGGCGCTGCTGCAGGAAGGCACGCGACCGGAGCAGGTGCGGCAGGCAGAGGCCGCGGTGGCGGGAGCACGGGCTGCGCTGGCCGAACTCGAAACCAGCGCTGGCCGTTACGCGGTGCATGCGCCGCGGGCGGGACGGGTGGAAGCGTTGCCTTACAAGCTCGGCGAGCGGCCCGCGGCCGGTGCGCCGGTCGTCGTGCTGCTCGCGGACGGCACGCCGTACGCGAGGATCTACGTACCCGAGCCGCTGCGGTCGCAGATGACCGCCGGACGGGTGGTGACGGTGGCGATCGACGGCGTCGCCCCCCGGCTCGCGGGCAAGGTCCGCTACGTGTCCGCCGAGGCAGCGTTCACCCCCTATTACGCACTCACCCAGAAGGACCGTGCCCGCCTGAGCTATCTGGCGGAGATCACGCTCGACGATCCGCGGGCGGCGGCATTGCCAGTCGGCGTACCGGTGCAGGTGACGCTGGCCGCGCCGGCGGCGCAACCATAGTGACTACGCAGCCGGCCATCGTCGCAAGCGGCCTGACCCGGCGCTTCGGCAAGCTCACGGCCGTCGACGGTGTGGACCTGGTCATTCCGCGCGCGGGCATCTACGGATTTCTCGGGCCGAACGGCTCCGGCAAGTCCACGACCATACGCATGCTCTGCGGATTGCTCGATCCGAGCGCCGGCACGGTCGAGGTGCTCGGCCACCAGATGCCGCGCGATGCCGAGCGGCTGCGCCGCCAGCTCGGCTACATGACGCAGCGTTTCTCGCTGTGGGACGACCTGACCGTGCACGAGAACCTCGAGTTCATGGCGCGCATTTTCGGGTTCGATGCCACGGAGCGGCGCCGGCGCATCGGCGAACTCAGCGAGGAATACGGACTCGGGCCGCTCATGAAGCAGCGCGCCGGCACGATGAGCGGCGGGCAGCGCCAGCGGCTGGCCCTCGCCGCGGCGACCCTGCACCGGCCCGAACTGCTGCTGCTCGACGAACCCACCAGCGCGGTCGATCCGCAGAGCCGGCGCGACTTCTGGGAGAGCCTGTTCGACCTGGTCGGCCGCGGCACGACGATCCTGGTCTCCACGCATTACATGGACGAGGCGGAGCGCTGCCATCGTCTCGCCATCCTGGCCGAGGGTCGGCTGGTCGCGGAGGGGCCGCCGCGGCAGTTGATGCGCGACATCCCGGCCGCGGTCGTCGAGATCGAGGCGGAGGACGTGCGGGCGGCGCGCGGCGCGCTGGACGGAGACCCGCAAGTGCTCAGCGTCGCGCAACTCGGCACGCGCCTCCACGCGCTGCTCGAACGCGACACGCCGGATGCCGCCGGTCACGTGAGCGGCAGGCTGCGCCGCGCCGGCGTGACCGCCGCCGTGCACGCGGTGGACGCGAGCCTCGAGGACGTGTTCGTCGCCTCGACTGGCTTCCGCCGCAACGCCAGCCTGCCCACCGCCCACTGAGCGCGCCGATGCTGGACCGTATCGCAGCCGTGATGGTGAAGGAGCTGAGGCAGCTCGCGCGCGACCGGCTGACGTTCGGCATGATCGTCGGGATCCCGCTGATGCAGATGCTGCTGTTCGGCTACGCGATCAACTTCGACGTGCGCGACCTGCGTGCCGCCGTGGTGGACGACGCGCGCAGCAGCGGCTCCCGGTCGTTCGTGGCGGCGCTCGAGGCGAGCGGGGTGGTCCGCTTCGCGGCGCCGAGCGCGGGCGTGCCCGACCTCATGCGGCGCATGAGCGCTGGCGAGATCAGCGTCGGAGTCTACATCCCGCCCGACTTCGAGCGCCGCGTCCTGGAGCGATCGCGACCGGTAGCGCAGCTGCTCGTGGATGGCAGCGAGCCGATGGTCGACAGCGTGGCGCGCGGCCTGGCCTCGGTGCCGTTGCCGCGCCGCGACGGCCTGTACGGCAGTGACGCGCCGACATTCGAGTTGCGCACGGAGTACAACCCGGAGCGCCGCACCGCGGTGCAGATCGTGCCGGCCCTGATCGGCGTGATCCTCAACATGACCATGGTGATCTTCACGGCGGCCGCCGTGGTGCGCGAGCGCGAGCGCGGCAATCTCGAGCTGCTGATCACCACGCCGATCCGCTCATGGGAGCTGATGGCTGGAAAGCTGCTGCCGTACGTCGGCATCGGGCTGGTGCAGGTGACGCTGGTGCTCACGGTCGGCTCGGCGCTGTTCGACGTGCCGGTGAACGGCAGCCTCGCCGACCTCTACCTCGCCGCCCTGCTGTTCATCGCCGCGACCCTGACGCTCGGGCTGGTCATCTCGACACTGGCCCGCACGCAGTTCCAGGCGTTCCAGCTGGCGTTCTTCACCATGCTGCCGTCGATCCTGCTGTCGGGATTCATGTTTCCCTTCGACGGCATGCCGAAGGCCGCGCAGTGGCTCGCCCAGGTGCTGCCGCTCACGCACTTCAACGACCTGGCGCGCGGCATCGTGCTGCGCGGCGCGCCGATCACGGACCTCGGCCGGCCGGCACTGAAGCTCGTGGCCTTCCTGTGCGTGACGCTGGCGATCGCGACGCTGCGCTTCCGCAAGCGCCTCGACTGATCACTTTTCGAGCACGTAGGCTCCCGGCGCCGCACAGACCGGCTTCAGGCCCTGCTTCGTTGCGCCCATCGCGGGCGGCTGCACCTTGCGGGGGCTCGAGTGCTCCTGCAGCCACTTCGCCCAGGTCGGCCACCAGGAGCCCGGCATGGGCTCCACCTTCTCGAGGTACTTGTCGGGCGAGAGGAGCCGCGCGCCCGACTTCGAGGTGTGGATGCGGTGCCGCCGCTTCGGGTGCTGCGGGCCGCTGATGATGCCCGCGTTGTGGCCCCCGCTCGTCAGGCAGAAGGTGTAGTCGGCCGAACGGACCAGCTTGCCCACCTTGTAGACGGAGCGCCACGGTGCCACGTGGTCAGTCTCGGTGCCGACGACGAACATCGGCACCGTGATGTCGGAGAGGCTCAGTTCCTCGCCATTGGCGACGTAGCGCCCCTCGGCGAGGTCGTTGTTCAGGTAGAGCTGGTGCAGGTAGTCGGTGTGCATTCGGTAGGCCATGCGCGTGCCGTCGGCGTTCCAGGACATGAGGTCGTTGACGCCGGAGCGTTCGCCGCGCAGGTAGGTCGCGATCGAGGGCGCCCACAGCAGGTCGTAGGTGCGCAGCAGCTGGAATGCGCCGCCCATCTGCCGGCTCTCGAGCACGCCTTCCTTCCACATCATGGCCTCGAGCATCGCGAGCTGCGCCGGGCTGATGAAGATCGACAGTTCGCCGGGCTCGCTGAAGTCCGTCTGCGCCGCGAACATCGTCATGCTGGCGAGGCGGTCGTCGTCCTCGGCCGCCAGTTCGGCGGCGGCGATCGACAGCAGCGTGCCGCCGATGCAGTAGCCGACGGCGTGGACCTTGCGCTTCGGCACGACCGCGGTCACGGCGTCGAGCGCGGCTCGCACCCCGAGCGTGAGGTAGTCGTCCATCGCGAGGTCGCGATCCTCGGCCGTCGGGTTCTTCCAGGAGACCATGAAGACCGTGTGCCCGAGCCCGGTCAGGTAGTTGACCAGCGAGTTCCTCGGCGACAGGTCGAGGATGTAGTACTTCATGATCCAGGCCGGCACGATCAGGACCGGCTCCGCGTACACGGTCTCGGTCTGCGGCGAGTACTGGATGAGTTCCATCAGCCGGTTGCGCAGGATCACCTTGCCCTTGGTGGCCGCGACGTGCTCGCCCACCTGGTAATGCTCGACGCCCACCGGCCCGAGACCCTTGAAGGTGCGCGTCACGTCCTCGGCGAGGTGCCTGACCCCGCGCACCAGGTTGCGGCCGTTCTCCTTGACCGTCTGCTGGATGAGCTGCGGATTGGTCGGCAGGTAGTTGTCGGGCGCGAGCAGCTCGAGTCCCTCGCGCACCGTGAAGCCGACGATGTTCTCCGAGGCGGGATTGGCGCCCGGCACGTTGCTCACGGCCTCGCGCGCCCAGTCGGAAACGCTCAGGAAGGATTCCGCCATCAGGTTGAAGGGAAACTTCGACCACGCGGGGTCCGCGAAGCGCCTCGCATACGGCGTGCCTTCGGCCCGCGGCGCCTCGCCCTTGATCGCGGCGCCCGAGAACTGGGCCAGCGCCAGCGTCTTGCTCAGCGCGGCCCGTGCGAGCTGGGCCTGCCGGCCGGGCGCCGTGGCCAGCCGGGCGAGCACGTTGAGCCAGGCGCCGCCGAACGCCTGCGGCGACATGCCGCCGGTCCACTGCGCCAGCGTGGCGAGGAAATGTCGCGAGAGATCGCTCGTCACGACCGTCTTGCCGCGCTTCGTGGTTTTTTCGCCCATGGTCGGTGCCTCAGATCGTCTTCAGGTCCAGGGAGGTATCGGCGAGTCGTGCAGGATCGGGATGCTTGCGCTCCGCGATCCACTTCTTGCCGGTCATGAAATCGCGCGGGCTGTTCACGGCGTCCACCGCCAGCAGCTCGCCCTTTGCGAGGTAGTACAGGGCGAAGCGTCCCGACGCCGGGTCGCCGCGCACGACGGTCGCGTCGTAGCCCTCGGACAGCCCCGCGATCTGCAGCTTGACGTCGTACTGGTCGGACCAGAACCACGGCACGTGCTCGTGCCGGGCGGGATGGCCGCACATGTTCGCGGCCGCCGTCCGGCCCTGCTCGACGGCATTGTCGACCGACTCCAGGCGGACGCGACGCCCGTAGCGGACGCTCGGGTGGTTGGTGCAGTCGCCTGCCGCGAAGATGTGCTCGTCGGAGGTGCGGCACTGTTCGTCCACCCGGATCCCGTTGTCGCACTCGAGGCCGGCGGCGGCCGCGAGGGTCACGTCGGGCAGGATGCCGACGCCGACGATCACGAGGTCGGCCGGAAACTCTTCCTCGCCGCAGGCGACGGCGCGAACGCGCTCGTGGCCCAGGAACGCCGTCACCGAAGAATTGCAGAGGATGCGCACGCCTTCGTGCTCGTGGCGCCGCACGTAGAACTCCGACAGCGCCGGCGCCACGACCCGGTTCATCGGCCGGTCGGCGGTCTCGAGCACGGTGACTTCGAGCCCGAGGTGGCGCGCGCTGGCAGCGGCCTCGAGCCCGATGTATCCGGCGCCGACGACCACCAGCCGCCGCGCGTGGGCCAGGTCGCCGCGAATGGCGTCGACGTCTGCGATGGTCCGCAGGCAGTGAATGCCCGCGAGCGCGTTTCCGGGCACCTCGAGGCGTCGAGGCCGGCTGCCCACGCAGAGCAGCAGCTTGCCGTAGTCGAGTTCCCCGCCGTCGCTGAGCCGCAGCCGTCGTGCGCCGCAGTCGATCGCCGTGACACGGCTGCCGAGACGCGTCTCGACGCCGTGCTGGGCGTAGTACTGCGGACTGCGCAGCAGGAGACGCTCGCGGTCGAGTTCGCCCGAGAGGAACTTCTTCGACAGCGGCGGGCGGTTGTAGGGCAGTGAGGGTTCGTCGCCCACGAGGACGATCGGGCCCGCATGCCCTTCGCGCCGCAGGGTGTCGATGGCCTGGACCGAGGCGTGGCTCGCGCCGACGATGACGAAGGTTTCCGGCATTCCTGTCCCGTTTGTCCAGCCGCGACCGGCGCCGTCGGCCGGGAACACGGCGTTCTTTATATACGGACCCTCGCCGTCGAGAAAGCAGTCGTGGCGCGGTCGTGTGGCATGATGGCCCGATTACGCCGCGAACGCAGCCCGATGGACCGACCCGCTCATCGCACGACGGCACAGCGCACCGGCCTCTGGCTCGGGCTTTCCCTGTTCGTGCTCATGCTCTGGTTGCCGGAACCGGCCGGCTTTTCGGCGCCGGCGTGGCGCGCCGCTGCGCTGGCCGTGCTGATGGCCGTCTGGTGGGCCACCGAGGCCCTGCCGATCCCGGCGACCGCCATGCTGCCGCTCGCGGCCGGACCGCTGCTCGGCATCATGCCCGTCGAGCGTGCGGGACACGGCTACGGCAGCTCGACGATCTTCCTCATCCTCGGTGGATGCATGCTCGCGCTCGCGCTGGAGCGCTGGAACCTGCACCGGCGCATCGCGTTTCACATCGTGACGCGGGCCGGCGCCAGCGCGCGCGGCCTGGTGCTCGGCGTCATGGTCGCCACCGCGTTCGTCAGCATGTGGGTGTCGAATACCTCGACCACGCTGATGATGCTGCCCGTGGCGGCATCGATCGCGGGCATCGTCGCCCCGGACGCCGAGCAGGCCGGCACGGAGCGAGGCAACTTCTCGATCGCGATCATCCTCGCCGTGGCGTACTCCGCGACGATCGGCGGCCTCGCCACGCTGATCGGCACGCCCACCAACGCGCTGGCCGTCGCGTTCATGGAGCAGACCTACGGCGTGCGGCCGAGCTTTGCCCAATGGCTGATCTTCGGCCTGCCCTGCAGCCTGCTGCTGCTGTTCGGCGCCTGGTGGGTGCTGGTGGCCTGGAGCCATCCGTTCCGGCTGGCCGACGTCGAGCAGGCCCGGGACCTGGTGCGCCACGAGCTGCGCGAACTGGGGCCCATGACCGGGCCCGAGCGTCGCGTCGCCGTGATCGTCAGCGCCGCGGCCCTGGCCTGGGTCACCTCGCACTGGCTAAAGGCCATCCCGGGCCTGGGTGCCCTGAGCGACATGGGGATCGCCATGCTGGCGGGGCTGGCGCTGTTCATCGTGCCTTCGGGGGGCGCGAGCGGCGGTACCCTGCTGCAGGGGCCGGATTTCCGGCGCATCCCCTGGGACACACTGTTTCTGTTCGGCGGCGGGCTTGCGCTCGCCGCCCTGATCCAGGAGAGCGGGCTCTCGCAGCACATCGGCGAACTCCTCGCCCGCATCGTGGGGTGGCCGCCGCTCGCGGTGACCGCATTGGTCGTGATCGTGGCCATCCTGTGGACGGAGCTCACCAGCAACGTGGCCACGGCCGCGACTTTCATGCCGATCCTGGCGGCGCTGGCCACGGCGACCGGCCAGCCGGTCATGGAACTCGTGGTGCCGGCGGCCGTCGCCGCCTCCTGCGCATTCATGCTGCCGGTGGGCACGGCCCCGAACGCGATCGCCTATGGCTCGGGCCGGATCCGCATGCGCGACATGATGCGTGCCGGGTGGGTGGTGAATATCCTCGCCTGGGGTGTCATCATCGCGGTCTCCGCGGTCACGGTCCGCTGGCTGGGCTAGCCCCGGTCGCGGGTTCCGCCAGCCGGGGCGACGACGGCGCACCACGGCGCACCATGGACGCGCAGGCCGACCGCGGCGGCGCTCCATGCTGGTGCGGGAGTGCGCCGGGGAGGCTGGTTTCTGGCGTTCGGCCAGCGACGGCACGGTTTCTGCATATTGGCTGGAGCGATCTCCGCCGGACAATTACGAAGAGTCGAGGAGCCAGAGCCCTATGAAGCTGATCAGCGCAATCATCAAACCCTTCAAGCTGGACGACGTTCGCGCCGCCCTGTCGGAGCTCGGCGTCTCCGGCATGACGGTGACGGAGGTCAAGGGCTTCGGGCGGCAACGCGGACATACCGAGCTGTATCGCGGCGCCGAGTACGTCGTGGACTTCGTGCCGAAGACCCGCATCGAGGTCGCCGTCAAGGACTCCCTGGTCGACCAGGTCGTGGAGGCGATCGTGGGTGCCGCCCGCACCGGCAAGGTGGGCGACGGCAAGATCTTCATCTCGGACCTCGAGCGCGCCATCCGCATCCGCACCGGCGAAGCGGACGACCAGGCGCTCTGACGCGCCGCCGCCCCAGGCAGTACGATCGCAGTCTCCAACCGCGGGACTGCGATCTTCATGCCTGAGCCACTGCACGCCGCCCTCGCCAAGCTGAAGCTCCCGGAGCAGTCACGCCACATCTTCCTGTGCGTGGGCGGGAAGTGCGCGCCCCGCGAGCAGGGCGAGGCCAGCTGGAATCACCTCAAGCAACGGCTGCGCGAACTCGGGCTGCAGGATGCGCGCTGCGGTGTCCTGCGCACCCGGGCCGATTGCCTGCGCATCTGCACCTCGGGCCCGGTCGCGGTCGTCTATCCCGAGGGCATCTGGTATCGCGACTGCACGCCCGCGAACCTCGACCGCATCGTCGAGCAGCACCTCGTGGGTGGGAAGCCGGTCACGGATCTCGTGATCGCGGAGGCGCCGCTGGGCGAGAGGGAGTAGTGATCCGGAGGCAGGGCCGGCTGGGAAAGCTGGCTGCGCCGGCCCGGAGCTTCTTACACTAGGCACCCCCTGACCAGGCGCCGCCCCCATGCCACACGCCATCCGCATTCACGTCCACGGCGGTCCCGAAATCCTGCGGTGGGAACCGGTCGTCGCGGCCGTGCCGGGTCGCGGCGAGGTGCTCATCCGCCAGACGGCGATCGGGCTCAACTTCATCGACGTCTACGAGCGCACCGGGCTGTATCCGGGCGCACTGCCCATGGGGCTCGGCCGGGAGGCGGCGGGCGTCGTCGAGGAGGTCGGGCCGCGGGTGCGGGGCATCGCGGTGGGTGATCGCGTGGCCTATGCCTCGAACCAGCCCGGGGCCTACGCCCAGGAGCGGGTCATGCCGGCCGATCGGGTCGTGCGGATTCCCGACGGCGTCAGTGATCGCCTGGCGGCCGCGGCAATCCTCAAGGGCCTGACCGCGCAGTTCCTGCTGCGCCGTACCTACCGGGTCCGCAAGGGCGACGCGGTCGTCGTTCACGCGGCCGCCGGCGGCGTCGGATTGATCGCCTCGCAGTGGGCGCGGCACCTCGGCGCGACGGTGATCGGGGTCGTCGGCAGCGATGCAAAGGCGGCGACCGCGCTCGCGCACGGCTGCCATCACGCCCTGGTGCAGGGTCGCGACGATCTCCCGGCACGGGTCCGCGAACTGACGGGTGGCCGCGGCGCACACGTCGTCTACGACTCGGTGGGCAAGGACACCTTCTTCGCCTCGCTCGACAGCCTGCGGCCGCGCGGCATGATGGTCACCTACGGCAATGCCTCGGGTCCGGTGCCGCCCGTCGCACCCCTCGAGCTGGCGCGACGCGGATCGCTGTTCCTGACGCGGCCGACGCTCTTTCACTACATCGCCACGCATGCCGAACTCGAGCGCAGCGCCCGCGAGCTGTTCGAGGTGATCGGCCGCGGGGCGGTCCGCATCGAGATCGGGCAGACCTACCCGCTGCAGGACGTCGCCCAGGCACACCGCGACCTCGAGGCCCGTCGCACCATCGGATCGACGGTGCTCATCCCCTGATTACGCACGAGTCTTCGCTGGACCGTTGGCCCGGGATGCGCGGCCTGGCCTGCGGCCTGCTGCTGCTCGCGTGCTGGGCTGCGCCGCTGCAGGCCGAGGGAGAGGGCGACACGGGCGCGATACCGCCGCCCGAGGAACTCGAAGCCCGCGGTGCGGTGATCGGCGAGGTGAGGGTCGTCGTCGGCGACGTGTTCGATACCAGCGTCGAGGGCGAGAGCGGATGGCTCTACCGCACGGCGAACAAGCTCCACATCGAGACGCGCCCGTCCGTGATCCAGGACCAGTTGCTTTTCGAGTCCGGCGAACCGTACAAGCACCGGCTCGTGCTCGAGACCGAGCGGCTGCTGCGCGCGAACAATTACATCTACGAAGCGGTCATCGTGCCGGTCAGCTACGACGGGCAGACGGTCGACCTCGAGGTGCGCACCCGCGACGTCTGGACGCTGAATCCAGGGGTCAGCTTCAGTCGCTCGGGGGGCGAGAACGCGTTTGCCGTCCAGCTCCAGGAAGACAACCTGATAGGTACCGGGCAGAAGATCGACCTCGAGTGGGAGAGCGACGTCGACCGCGAGTCGCTGGCCGTGACCTACTTCAATCCGCATTTCTTCGAGAGCTTTACGCGCCTGACGACGACCTACGTCGATTCTGACGATGGCAGCGAGAAGCTGTTCGCCCTGTCCCGGCCGTTCTATGCGCTCGACGTGCGGCGCGCCGGCGGCACGTTCCTGGCCGACGGCGAGCGCATCGAGTCGCGCTACCAGCTCGGCAAGGTGACCGGCGAATTCGAGCATCGCGACGAGTACTACGAGGCCTACGGCGGCTGGTCCCGTGGCCTGCAGGGTCGCGGGGTCCGGCGCTGGACGGCGGGCGTGACCTACCAGCGCGACCAGTTCGACCCTGCGCCGGACGAGGTCCTCGGCGGTCCGCTGCCCGGCGACCGCGAGCTGCTGTATCCGTGGATCGGCGTCGAGTGGGTCGAGGACGAATTCCAGCGGCGCGTCAACCTCGACCAGATCCGTCGCACCGAGGACGTGCTGGTCGGCCTGCGCGCAAATGCGCGGATCGGCTATGCGTCCGAGTCCGCGGGCTCCGACCGCGACGCGCTGATCGTCAGCGCCTACGTGCAGGACGGTGAGGACCTGCGCTCCGGGCAGACCGTGTTTGGCTCGCTGTCCGCGTCCGGCCGGCTCGAGGACGGTACCGTGCAGAATGGCATCGTGGGTGCGGAGGGCCGCCTCTACTGGCCAACCTCGAAATACAGCAAGTTCTACGCCGCGGTCTCCGCCGCGGTCACCGAGAACCTCGACGAGGAATCGCAGTTGCTGCTCGGCGGCGACAACGGCTTGCGCGGCTATCCGCTGCGATACCAGGCCGGCACGGCGCGCGCGCTGCTGACGCTCGAGCAGCGGTACTACACGAAGTGGTACCCCTTCCGGCTGTTCCATGTCGGCGCGGCGGCGTTCTTCGACATGGGCCGGACCTGGGGCACCGACGTCACGGGCCTCGAGAGCGACGGGCTGCTGAAGGACGTCGGGATCGGCCTGCGGCTGGGCTCGAGCCGCTCGTCGTTCGGCAACGTGATTCACATTGATCTGGCATTCCCGCTCGACGGCGGGGACGATATCGACTCGGTGCAGTTGCTGGTGCAGACCAAGGCGAGCTTCTAGGGGGGCGGACGATGCAGGCGGGTTGGCTGGCCGAGCTCCGGCGACGCAACGTCCACCGAGTCCTGATCGCCTATCTTGCGATCGCCTGGCTGCTGGCGCAGGTGGCCGAGTTCCTCTCTGACGCCTTCGTCTGGCCTGCGTGGATCCTGCGTGCCCTGGTGATCGTCCTGCTGCTCGGCCTGCCGGCCGCAATCGCGATCGCCTGGTTCTTCGAGTGGACGCCCGTCGGTCTCGTGCGCGAGGAGCCCGCGCCGCGTGGCGCGGCGCTGCGGCTGCGACCGCACCGCCGCTTCGATCTCGCAATAGCCGCATTGCTGGCCGTGGCCCTCGGGTACTTCGCCGCGACCCACGAGTGGCGGGACGAGGATCCGCCGCTACCGCCGCCCGCCAGCCGGGCGACGCTGGCGGTGCTGCCGTTCAAGCCGGTGGTGGCGACCGATCGGGACGAAGCCCTCGAGTTCGGCATGGCCGACACGCTGATCCTGCGCTTGAGCGGCATCGCGGGAATGGCCGTGAGCCCGCTGAGCTCGGTGCGCCGCTATTCGGCGCTCGACAGCGATGCGCTCGCCGCCGGTCGCGAGCTCGGCGTACGCTCGGTGCTCGACGGCAGCGTCCAGAGGAGCGGCGAACGGCTGCGCGTGACGGCGCGCCTGCTGAGCGTCGACGACGGACGGCAACTCTGGTCCGGACGGTTCGACGAGCAGTACACCGACATCTTCGCCGTGCAGGACTCGATCGCCGACCGGGTCACGGCTGCGCTCGCGGTGCAGCTGACGTCGGTCGAGCAGCAACGCCTCGCGCGCCGGCCCACCAGTGATTCCATTGCGTACGACCTGTTCCTGAACGGGCGCTACCACTGGAACCGCCGCTCTTCGCCGGTCAGCCTGCAGAAAGCGATCGACTACTACAGCCAGGCCGTGGCGCGCGACCCGCAGTTCGCGCTCGCCTATTCGGGTCTTGCCGACGCGCTGGCGGTCCAGGCCGTCTTTGCAGCGCGGGAACCGCGCGAGGTCTACCCGGCTGCACTACAGGCCGCCGAGCGCGCGCTCGAGCTCGATCCGGACCTGGCCGAAGCGCACGCGACGCGCGGCCACATCCGCATGAATTTCCTGCACGACTGGCCGGCCGCGCTCGAGGATTTCGACGAGGCGATCCGCCACGACCCGCGCTACGCGATGGCGCGCGTGTGGCGTGGCCTCTGGCTCGTGTTCGTCGGTCGCACCGACGAGGGGCTCGCCGAACTCGCGACCGCCATGGAACTGGAGCCGAGCTCGATGCCGCCGGTCGTCACCTACGCCCGCGGACTGTACTCGGCGCGTCGGCACGGCGAGGCGGCGGCGGCGCTGGAGCGAGTCGTCGAGGTCGAGCCGGGGAACATGCTCGCGCGAGCCCTGCTGGCCAGCGTCTACGTCGAACTCGCTCGATACGGTGAAGCGCTGGTGCTCGCGTCAGACGTCGCGGGGAAGTCGCCGGGTGGCTATTCAGTGGCGGGCGTCGCCCTTGCGCGGGCGGGCCGCACCGACGAGGCCCGGACCGAACTCAACCGCCTGGTCGAACTGGCAAAGCATCGCTATGTGCCCGCCTACGATATCGCGTCGGTCCACGCGGCGCTGGGTGACGCGGACGAGGCGTTCCAGTGGCTGGATCGGGCGTTCGCCGAACCGTCGGCGCTGCTCGGGGCCTTCCGCGCCGATCCGGTCATGGACCCGTTGCGCAGCGATCCGCGCTACCGCGAGGTCGAGCGCAGGCTGCGCTTGCCCGAGGGTTGAGGTCGCGCGTCAGTTCTCGATTGCGACCCGATCGATCAACAGCTCAAAGGGGCCGGCCTGCTTGTCGCTGATCATCAGGCCGAGCGCGCGGATCTTCGCCGGGTCCAGGGGCGGCGCGAAGGGGACCTTGCGACCGCGGAACGTCGGTACGAAATCCTCGACGCGCAGGCGCACGTCGGTCCACTCGCCGGCGGGTGGCGAGAAACGGGCCTGGTACTGGATGCCGTCGAAGCCGTCGCTGGTGCGCAGCGTGAACTTGTACTGCTTGCCGTCGCCGCGGACGCGCAGCAGGAACGCGGTGGCGCCAGAGGTGTCCCAGTCGCGCGGCGGCGTGCGTACCGAGGCGAAGCCGCCGGAATTTTCCAGCGAGACGGTGCCACTGAAGCGCGCAACGCCCGGTTCGGCGCGGTCGAACGAGCTGCTCGAGACACCGCCCATGACGACGTCGTCCACGGGGCGCCACAGCGCCGCGTCGGCCGCATCGTCGAAGTCGAGCAGGATCGTGGCCACGAGCAGTGCGACGAGGCTCAATCGATTTCCACGACCTGGCGGATGGACTCGCCCGCGGCCAGCCGGTCGAACGCGGCGTTGATGTCCTCGAGCCGCAGGCGCTCGCTCAGCAGGCGGTCGACGGGCAGCCGCCCGGCGCGGTACCAGTCGACGTAGTGCGGGATGTCGCGCGAGGGGACGCAGCTGCCGAGGTAGCTGCCCTTGAGCGTGCGTTCCTCGGCCACCAGGCTCACGTGCTGGACGCAGAACTGCTGCTGCGGGTGCGGCAGTCCGGCACTCACCGTCGTTCCCCCGCGGGCCGTGATCCGGTAGGCGAGTTCCAGGGCGCGCGTCGAGCCGGCCATCTCGAAGGCGCACGCGACGCCTCCCTGGGTGAGTTCGCGGATCTGCTCGGCCGCGTCGGGATTGGTGGCGTTGACGGTGGCGGTGGCGCCGAGCTCGCGCGCGACGGCAAGCTTCTTCTCGTTCATGTCGACCGCGACGATGTGCTCGGCGTCGAGCATGCGGGCGGCGAGCAGTGCGGCGAGCCCGACGCCGCCAAGCCCCACGACGGCCGCGGACGCACCGTGGGGCATGGCCGCCGTGTTGACCACGGCACCCACGCCCGTCATGACCGCGCAGCCGAACAGCGCCGCCTCGGCGAAGGGCAGGTCGGAGGGCACGCGGACCAGCGAGTTGGCGGCGAGCACGGCGTGCTGCGCGAAACCCGACACGCCGAGGTGATGGTGCACGTCGCCATCGCGGTCGTGCAGCCGTCGCTCGCCCGAAAGCAGCGTGCCCGCGGTGTTGGCCTTGAAGCCTGGCTCGCACAGCGCCGGACGCCCGGTGGCGCAGGGAATGCAGTGCCCGCAACTCGGCACGAAGGCCGCCACGACGTGGTCGCCGGGCCTGAAGGCGCTCACGCCGTGGCCGACGGCCTCGACGACGCCGGCCGCCTCGTGCCCGAGCGCCATCGGCACCGGTCGCGGACGGTTACCGTCGATCACCGAGAGGTCGGAGTGGCACAGGCCGGCGGCCCGGATGTGCACCAGCACCTCACCCTCGCCCGGCGGGTCGAGCTCGAGTTCCTCGATCGAGAGCGGGCGCGTCTGCGCATACGGTCCGGCCCGGCCGATTTCCCTCAACACGGCGGCTCTGGTCTTCATGCGGTCCAGCATAACCCGGACGGCGGTGGTCGCCCAACGCGGGGACGGGCCGCAGAACTTCGCCGCGCCGGCACGGCCTGCGTCATGCGACGGATTGACTGGAAAGCCCGGCGGCGTATGTTGGGCCCTGTGGCCGTGCACGATCCGGTCGACTCTAACCCCGGGGGAATGGAGCGATGGCAAACGAGTTTGTCGCCGAGCAGATGAAGGGGCTGACCGAAATGGTCAGCGACATGCGCAAGTCCCAGGTGGAAGCGGCGCGTCGGGCGGCGCGGGATTCCGCCAACGCGCATCCGCTCGCTCAACCAGCGGATACGCGAACTGGCGCGTTCGGGCGTCCGTGTGACAGAGGTTTCGCAGGGTGCGGCTCAGAGCCTCATCGAGCTGCAGGAGGACATCGTGAATACCGCGCTCACCGAGGCGGCGCAGCAGATCGAGCGGCTTGCCTACACGGAGAGTGTCCGCGACCTTGCACGCGCGCAGGCCGACGTCCTGCAGGCGGCACGCCAGCGCATCGTGCAGGACATCGCGCGGGCGGTCACCATCCTCAAGGTCGCTGGCGGCGAGGTGCGCGGGATCGCGACCCGGACGGGTGGCGCCGTCACCCGGAAGACCACAGCCGCCCGCAGGAAGGCGCCGGCCAAAAAGAAGGCTCGCCGGACGACCGCGCGGAAGGCGCCCGCCCGGAAAGCGAAGGTGGCGCGGAAGAAGGTGCAGAAGGCGCCCGCCCGGAAAGCGAAGGCGGCCGGCAAGAAAGTGCAGAAGACGGCCGCACGCAAGAAAGCCACGCGGACGGTGCGCAAGACGGCTGCCCGGAGGCGGACGACCCGACGGTGACAGACCGGCCCCGGGGTCAGTGACCGGGGCCATGCCTGTTTTGCGCGAAAGTCATCGTGGTGAGGCTCTGCGACCGGCACGGCGCGGACGCCGAGACGGTGCTCGCGCTCTGGATGGAGTTTCCCGCCGCTCTTCCAGTCGGCGGTGTGGTGGTGTCGTGGTGGTTGGCCGCAGCAGGCGGACGCACACTCAGGCAGAGGGCATCTTGATGAGCAACCCTGATCCGGTCACCACCCGGAACTGGAGTGGGCCGCCGCACAACCGGTGGAGTTTCCAGCACGTCCAGGAACTCTTCCCGACCTGTCGTCTTGCGCGCGGTGATTCGGATCCAACGGTCGTAGCCGAGCGGCCGCGGCGCCTTATGCCGATCGAGTTCGTCGTCCCGGACGGATCGAGCAAGACGGTCGGCGACTTCCTGGGTCAGGCCTGTTGCGACGCACTGGTGGCGATCCAGGATGGACATGTCGTGGCCGAGCACTACTTCAATGGAATGACGCGCAGCTCGCACCACCTGCTCAACTCGGTGACCAAGTCCTTTGTCGGCATGCTGGCCGGCATTGCAGTCGATCGCGGCCTGCTCGATCCGTCGGAGCCCATCACGCGGTATCTGCCCGAGCTGGACACGCCCGCGTGGCGCGGCACGACGACACGGCACCTGCTCGATATGACGGCGGCGGTCCGCTACGCGGAGGACTATTCGGATCCGGAGACGGATTTCTGGCAGGAAGCGGCAGTCGTCGGCTGGAGACCCGCCCTGGTGAACGCGGCGACCCCGGCATCCCTGTTCGACTTCGCGCGCTCCATCCACGGACAGGACATGGAGAACGGCGCGATGTTCCACTACCGGACGATCGCGACCAATGTCATCGGCATGGTCCTCGAGCGGGCGATGGGGGCACGGCTCGCCACCCTGCTCGAGACGGAGCTCTGGTCGAAGCTCGCGACCTCGCACGACGCATCGATCGTGGTCGACCGTCGCGGGTTTCCGTACGTCGGCGCGGGCATGAGCGCGACGGCCCGGGACGTGGCCCGGTTCGGGCTCATGATGATCCGTGACGGCGTGCTGGACGGACGACCGATCGTGCCGGCGTCGTGGATCGCGGATACCGCGCGGGGCGACGCCACGTCCAAGGCCTGCTTCGCAGGCGGCGCGTACGGCGCACTGATGCCCGGCTGGCACTACCGCAACCAGGTGTGGGTCGCGAATCCCGATCCGGCGGTGATGCTGGCCATCGGCATCCACGGCCAGTTCATCTACATGGACAAGGGCCGCGACCTGGTCGTCGTGATCCTGAGTTCGCACCCGGCGCCGCTCGAGGTGAGCCTGTACATGGACACGCTCGCCATGATCATGGCCATCGCTTGAGGCGTGTCATGGGAGCCTAGCTTCAGAATCCCAATGCCGACCAGGTCCACACACCTTGACACTCAGCGGGCGTCCGGACGGGAGCCGCTCAGCAGCGCCGTCTCCGCGCCTGTCTCAGGGTCCATCAGGGACACGCTGTCGGTCGGCCTGCAGTAGTTCTTGCGATCCGGAGGCTTGTGGCTTTCCACCAGGAGCTGGTCGTCGAACCATGACTTGATGGCCCCGTACCGCGGTTGCGTTCCAGCAAACAGCGGGGTGCCGGTCGTCGTGTCAACGAAACGGAGTAACCAGCAGTTATTGGAACCAGCCTGATAGTCGGAATAGGCGACCGTCGTACCGGCAGAATTCAGCGATGGGTACATGTACGCGGCATTCTCCGCAAGCACGGTGGCGCACGTGGCGTTATCGCTGCAGGGCAATGGAATGAGCAATACCCTGTGATGCTGGGGCGATGACTGGTACGGGGGGCTGGGTGTCCTCGTCCGCGACCAGTTTCGTACCGTCCTCGCTGACCGAGAGTGCGCTGAAAAAGGATCCGGCCTCCACGCTGCGGTAGACTTCCTCGGGCGACTGCGGGTCATCGATCGGCAGTCGATGTATTGTTGGGAATTCCTCCGGACTGCCAGCGCCCGTGACGTAGTAGACGGACGCGCCATCGGCTGAAAGAGTCGAGACGGCCCAATTTCGTAGATGCAGGTAGCGGCGTACTGGGTCCGAGAGCAATGGTGTTGTCAGAGCGATCGACAGTGAAGTCGGCCCAGGCGAGTGTTCCATTGTCGGCTCCAGCCGGAACAGATACGTCCGACATTCGTCGTGCCATCCCGGGATAGCGGAACGCGCCGCGACCAACTGCGCCGCCCCCGCTGCTCCAAAGGCAGAGCAACCGGCTGCAGACCCGGTCGAATCGGCCATGTACAGATATCTCTGTTGCCCGTCGCGGTACTTCATGGTACGTGAACGCCGGGAAGTCCAGGCCGGGTGTGGAACACGGGTCGACGGAACCAGTGGTCTTGGCCTGCACCGTGAACAGCGTGGTGCCCTTGCCCTTGCGTCCACTGGTCAGTGTCACTTCGATGTCGAACTTGTCGACCAACGCCGTATCGGCGATGTCGATCGTGGCCACGAGCTTTCGCGATCCTTTCGCAACCACTTTCCTGACCGTGATGCCGCCGGGGTTCGTGGTGCCGGTGGCCAGGAATTCCACCTGGGCCGTACTGTCGAACCCGCTGCCGCTGATCGCCACGTCGAGGCTCACTGTTCCCTGGAGCGCCGACGCGGGATCCGCCGCAGTGACGGTGACCTGCTGGGCCCGGGTGGCGCCGACAGGGCTCAGCGCCATGATCAGGAGCGCAAGTGACGTGAGGGCGTGCTGTTTGAAGGTGTTCATGACGTATTACACTTCAGCGAGTCCTGCTATTCGCGGCCAATCCGCGCGGTGGAGGGTTCCGCGGGCAGCCTCATCTCGACGCCGGCCCTGCGCCGGGAGTCAGTGACGTGATCTGTACGCCATTCGTCGTTGAATCAACGGCCCGAGTAATCTGATCGGTACCGCTGCAACTGCCTTTCCGACTCTCCTGTGCACCGTCGGCAAGAATGGTCATCGATGCGTTGTCGATCGACTGCAGCGTGGCAAAACGAATGGCCATGACGCGTGGCGACGTGCTGTTGACCCGGTCAGTGCAAGAGCCATTGGTGCAGCTGGCGGTACGGACGACGCGGACATCGTGGCATCCGGACCCGAATTTCTCGCCGTAGGCCATCACTTCGTCGCCGTCGCGTGATCTGAGCTCGAAGAGTCGCAGGTCGTTTCCGCTATGTACGATTTCAGCCTCGGTGCCAACCGGCAGCGGTGCCTGCGGGGAAACGCGGCTGATGTACGGTCTGTAAAAGTCGCCGCGGCGGTCCTCGAAGTAGATCCAAGATCCGTCGGTGCTCCAGCGGGGTGATGACAGCAAATACGAAAGCCCGACATGCTCGGCGAGCAGGGGACCCACGTCGTAACGGCACGCCAGCGCACCTGGCGTGGAGGGGACACAGGCGTCCACGTCATCGATGAATCGAAGTCTGGAGAGCCAGGTTGTCCCGCCATCCTCGTTCGAGGTGACATAGGCGAGTCTGTGCCCATCGGCGGCGAGTTCGAAATCCGTTACGTCGATCGTGCCATCCTGGGCCGGATCGAAGATCCGCTGAACCGTCACGGTGGCCGGATCAATCCCCATGTCGACCCCGATCGGAAACCGAATCAGCAGCAGATCGGACGCGCCGTCGGTGGTGACCAGGCGTCCCTCTTGACGACCGTCCGTCACTACAACCCGGAACGAGCTGTACCGGTGAAAGGTTCCCGCGCTGAGGGACAAAAGGTATCTCTGGCATGTGGCTGTCGGATTGCTGAGATACAGGCCCCGCACCGGAATCATGTTGGTGGCCCGCTTCCAGAACGCGAAGGCGGCGGTCTCACCCTGGCAGGGATCTGTCGCTGCGACCTTTCGGTTGACAGAGAAGAGGGTGGTGCCCTTGCCCTTGCGGCCGCCGTCGAGCGTCACCTCGATATCGAACTTCGCCACGGCGGCGGTGTCGGCCACGTCGATGGTGGCGATCAGCTGCTTGGAGCCTTTGACCAGCGTCTTCCTGACCGTGATACCGCCGGTGTCGGTCGTGCCAGAGACGAAGAAGGTGGGGCTGGCGGTACTGTCGAACCCGCTGCCGCTCACCGTGACGTCGAGGCTCACCGTGCCCTGGGTGGTCGAGGCCGGGTCCGCGGCCGTGACCTTGACCTGCTGGGCCTGGGCCGCGCCGAGAGGCACGAACGCCAGTATGAGCAAGGTGAGCGAATAAGGCGCATGTCGATTACGGACGTTCATAACGCTCTCCCGGCGGTCAGTTCAGCGGGGCGGTCGGCGCGGCTCATCGAGCCAACCATCACGAACGGCGCCCAGTAGTGAGGGTGTCCCAGGGTCTTCGAAGCGCGAAGCTGTCGCTGTGCCTCGGCGAGTGCGCCGCCGGCGTTTGTGCCGTCCGCGGACCGCTGCAGGCGTTCGTAGAATTGCTGCATCACGGTCAGCGAGGCGCGATCGTCCACGTCCCAGAGCGTGGCGAGCACGGCCGTGGTGCCGGCCGCAAGGAACGCCCGGGTCATGCCCACGAACTCGTCGGCCGCCGGAGTCTCGGAGAAATAGCCACTGCCGAGCGCCGTCTCACAGGCGCTCAGCGTGACGAGGCTCGCCTGGAACCGCAGCCCCAGGACTTCGTGCACCTGGAGGAGGCCGTCGTTCTGCGCGTCCGCTTCGAGCTCGAGGCCCGAGAGCAGCGGATTCGACTTGTTGAAGACGCCGTGGGTCGCGAGGTGCAGCACCGTGTAACCGCTGGCCAGCTTCTTGAACTGGCTTTCGGTGGCGCCGGTGCCGATCAGCAGTCGCGAATGCGGCGCGAAGAGCGCGTCGATGGAGCGCGCCTCCTCGGGCGCATACCGGAGGCGGCTCCGTGCGGGCGCCATGGCCAGCAGCGACCGCACGGCAGGAGCGGTGCGTGCGTCGGGCTGCAGGCTCGCGGCCGCGGGCAGGTAGGCGATGGCATAGCGGTCGAGCAGCAGCGTCTTGCCGTCCGTGGCACCCAGCGGTAGCAGCGCGAAGGGGAGGGAGTTCAGTGCCTGGTGAGGCACGATGTAGAGACGACGGATTCCCCTCAGCTCGCTGGCCCGTTCGTCGAGCGGTTTCAGGAGCACGGCCGAGAGGCTCGCCGCGGGTTTCATCCAGCGGTCGTCACCGGTCCGCTGCACCAGGTCGCGGAGCAGCGCGATGCGTGCTTCGAGGTCCACGGACCGCACTGCCATGGTGCTGGCGCTGATGTTGCGCGAGGTCACGACGAAGGCCGTGAGGCGATCGGGTCCGACCACGTATTCGATCAATGCCTCGTCGGCCTGCAGCCGTGCCTGGAGATTCGGCACCGTCGAGCGGGGATCGGTCGGTCGCACCGTGGGCGGTGCGGCCGCGTGGTCGTCCAGGAACGCCTGGTACTCCTGCTCGGCGCGGAGAAGTTCCTGGGAAAACCGGCTCCTGGCTCGTTGCGAGTGCGCCGCCGCGCCGTCGCTGTCCTCGTCGACGAGTGCCCGCTGCAGCTGGCGGATACGCTCCTGAAGCTCGGCTTCCTTGCGCCTGTCCGCATCCGTCAGCAGCAGTGGTGAGCGACCCCCGAGCTGTTCGGCGAAGCTCCGCGCGCGCAGGCGCTCGGCGGTCGAGAACGCGTCCGAAGTGAGGCCGAGCTGCAGCTGGAGGCGCACGAGTTCGACGTAGACGTCGTACTTGTCGTCGACGAATCCGGCCCGGAAGCGCGGCTCCTGCAGCTGGTCGCGAACGCTCTCGATGACCGTGACGGCCGCCACCAGCGACGCCAGCGCGGCCTGCGCATCGCCAAGCGCTTCCTGGGTGCGTGCCCGTCCGAAGTGAATGCGCCAGAGCACGTCGGGGTCGCGAGTCGAACCCAGCGCAGCCTCGGCGGCCTTGAAGTCCGTGAGTGCTGCGGATGACTGGCCGAGTCGACGTCGGGTCTCCGCCAGGGAGACCAGCGCCTCAGCTTCCACGGGGCGGGCACCGGTGTCGCGAGCGATCGCCAGTGCCTCGTCGGCCTCGGTGACTGCCTGCGGGAGCTTGAGCTGTTCGCGGTGCACCTGGGCCAGCCGCAGCAGGCTCTGTGCCTGCAGCTGGCGCTCGCCCGCGGCGGCCGACCGGTCGCGCGCCTGCTGATAGAGCCCGGTCGCGCCGTCGAAGCGTTTGCGCCGGAATTCCAGGTCGCCGAGCGCCGTGAGGTTGAGAGTAATCCCGCGCGACAGGCCGACCTCGCGCGCGAGCGCCAGCGCACGCGTGAACGCCTGCTCTGCGGACTCCGGGTCGCCGAGCAACAGGTAGAGGTCGCCCGTGTCATGCAGCGCCTCCGCGAGCTCGGGTTGGGCGCCGAGGTCCTCGTAGACGGCCAGCGCCGCCCGATGGCTTGCGAGCCCACGGTCGTAGTGGCCCTGGCGGATCAGGCCATTCCCCTTCTGGCGCATCCAGTAGGCCTGGTCCTGGCGCATGCCTGCCTGCTTCGCGAGATCGATGGCGCGGTCGAAGTGCTGGATCGCCTCCTCCGTGTCGCCGAGCCCCAGCAGGCACAGCGCGACATTGCCGTTGTCCTGGCTCATGGAGGTCGCGGACTTCAGGCGCTCGCTGATCGCGAGCGCCTGACGGTAGTAGCCCAGCGCCTCGCGGAACTGGCCCAGCAGCAGATGGACGCCACCGATGTTGCCGAGCGTGTCGCCCACGCCGCGCGGAAAGTCGACGCTCTTGTAGAGTTCGAGCACCTGCTGGTACTGGCGCAGCGAGGTGTCGTAGTCGCCCAGCTCGTCATAGACCAGGCTGAGGTTGTTGAGGCTGGCGCCTTCGAGCTTCCGGTCGCCGAGCGCGCGGGCGACGACGCCGGCGCTCTTGAAGCGATCGATCGCCTCGTCGTACTCGCCCTGGTCCCAGGCGAGGAGTCCCAGCACGTTCAGCGTCCGGCCCTGGCCGTCGCGGTCGCCGGACCGGCGCTCCAGCGCAAGGGCACCGTCGAGTGCGTCGCGAGCCTCGCTGAAGTTGCCCATCCGCCAGTGGCATTCGCCGATGTAGTGCTGCACGGCCGCCTGGTCGCGCGGCGGAGCGGTCTTGCCGAGTTCCCTGGACAGGTCTTCGAATACTGGCAGTGCCTTCTCGGCGCCGTCCTGGCGGTAGAGCTGCACGGCTGCCTCGATGCGCGGGTCGAGCGCGGGGTTCTCGGCACCCGCGCGGAGCGCGAGGAAGACGCCCAGTGAGAATGCGAGCCACAGCATGGGGGTACGGGCGGGCATCGGTGCTCAGTCCGAGACCTGGAACGAAACGTGTTCGGAATCGATGGACTTGCCTTCGGCGACGAAGGCTTCGACGTTGACGAAGTACTGCGGACCGGCGTGCAGCGAGGCTCCGCTCCCCGGTCGCCACTCGGTGCCGGTGACCTGCTCCTCGCTCACGAGGTCGCCCGCGTCGGTGACGACCCGGACGTTGTAGTAGTGCGCGCCGGGCATCGGCGTCCAGCGGACGGACAGGCGATCGCGGTTGACCGTCGTTCCATCGCCGGGGCTCAGCAGCCGCAGGCTCGGCACGCCGGAGTCGCCGGATCGGAACCGCGGGGCGTCCGATCCGGATTCGGAGATGTTCGACCGGGGCGCCTCGGCGAACCGAACGAGTCCCGCTGCGGTGAGCAGCACGACGGCCGCCGCGGCCCATCGCGGCGCGGCGAACGTCCGTCGTCGGGCGGAGGGTGTGGCGAGCGCGCGGGCGCGCGCCATCTCCAATTCGGGGACGGAAACCGTTCGAGTTCAGGCTGTGCTCGCGGCTGAGCAGACCGACCAGGGCGAGGCAGTGGGCGCAGTCGGCCAGGTGCAGCTCGAGCGGTTCCCGCTCGGCGTTGCCGAGCGCGCCGTCGACATAGGCCGCGATCGAGTGCTCGTCCGGGCAGCCGGGACCCGGGCTCGGGGGGTCCGTGTGTGTCGCGACCGTCAGCAGGGATGTCAGCTTGTCAGGGGTCATTCGCGCCTCGGCGGCGTCGCCGCGAGCGGAGGTCGAGGGTTCCAATGGTCATGCACGGACACTTCACGACGGTTTTCGGTCTTTGTGCGCGGGTGAACGATTCATCAGCGCGGCGAGGGCGGCGAGCGCTGCCTGGATCTGCCGATTGGCACGGAACGGATCGTGCAGCCCCGTCAGGCGGGCAACCTCCGCCAGAGTCAGGTCCTGCTCGTACCGGAGCCGCAGCAGGAGTCGCTGATGCGGCGGGAGCGCGGCCAATGCCGCATCGAGCCGTCCGCATTCCTGCGCCGACTGGACGAGTTCGTCGGGCCCCGGTCCCGGCTCCGCGAGCTGCAGCGCGGCATCCTCGAATGCCTGCGCAAACTCGTCGTCCTGCGGCCCGGTGGTCGCCATGACCATGCCCCGCTGCCAGCGTTGCTGCGGAGTCAGCAAGGCGAAGAGTCGAGCGTTGATGCCTGCGATCTCGCGCTCCGTCAGGTCCGGGAACTGCGGCAGCAGCGTGTGCAGGCACTCGATCCGCGACATGCCGCGGACGTAGAGGCAGCGATAGACCAGTTGTTCCCGCTCCGGCAGGTGGGCCACGGCGCGGATCGGTCGGAAGCGGCCGCGGCGGCGGCGCCACCAGTCGACACAGAGATTGGAGGTCACCGCCATGAGCCAGGTGCGAAAGCTGGCCTGGCCGTCGGGGCGGAAGCTGCGGAGCCGGCGGAAGCCGTCGTCGCTCAATGCCTCGCAGACATGAGCGAAACACTCGCTCGATCGCTGCGGGTCGCGTTCATGGCGACGGATGATCTGCAGAATGACGGACGAGTGCTGCTGCAGGAACTCGGTCCAGGCGGCACTCGGGTCGGGTGACGCGAGCCTGGCGAGCAGGTCGCCGACCGCTTCGTCGCTCATCGCCGGACCCGTGCCACTCCGGACCGCCCGTGTTTCGCGCAGGCAGCCGCCGGCGTGACAACGGACTCGAACCGTCGCCTTCGCGAAATCCCCCGGATCCCCCTGTTCATCGAACGACTTCCTATCGTCCGTATATTTCTAATGAGGTCAGATACGCGCAACCAACCCTGGAATCAAGTTGCGATGCAGCACGCGGTGAAAGATGGGCAACTCCGCGTCCGGGGTATCACCCGTTCGGGTGAGTCGGGATCCCTTACACACGGTGACGCGCAAAACCGGTTGCCGTGTCCGTGAAGGTCAATGGCGACCCGCCGGATCCGACGCAGGACCGGCGAACGCGGGGTGGGTGAGGCGCAGCAAAGGAAGCGTCGAGCACATGAGCGATGAAAGTCTAAGGACGAGGACGGAACCGGACGAGTGTGGCGGTCTGAGCGCTGCCGGCACCCGGTCGGGCTACGAGGGAGTGTCGTCGTTCGCGGCTCGCGCACTCGTTCGACCAACCGGTCGCGCGAACAGGGAAGCGCCGCACCCGCCCCAATTCCGCAGGAGCGCGCTTTGCGAAGCGGCGTTCGCGATCCTCGAGAAGTTCAATCGCGGGGTGCTGCTGCTCGATACGGACGGCGTCGTGCAGTACATGAATCGCACCGCGCGGGCGATGCTGAACCGCGGCCACGGACTGTCGATGCGCAATCGGCGCCTGGCGTTTGCCACGGCGGATGCAACGGCGGCCCTCGATGCCTGTCTCCACGGTGCGGCGGGAAACCTGCTGCTGCGGGTCGGCGGACCGAATCACGCCCACCGTCCCTACAGCGTTCTGGTCACGCCGCTGGAGGGCGCGGAGGCGTCGGCCGGGTTCTGCGTATTCATCCACGAGCCGCTCGGCAGGCAGCGCCCCGTGCCGGTGCAGGTCCTGAAGGAACTCTACGGGCTCACGGCCGCCGAGGCCCGACTGGTGAACTCGCTCTACGTCGGGCAGTCGCTGCAGTCGGCCGCGGCCACCGGCGGGATCTCGCTCAATACGGTGAAGACGGTGCTCAAGCACGTGTTCGTGAAATGCGAAGTCAGCAGCCAGGCGGAACTGCTGCAGCTGCTGGCGCTGGGGCCGCGGGTGGTTTGAGTTGGCGCACTACCTGTAAGGAAATACGACACACCCGGTTGGGTGGTTCGGACTCGGTGGTGGAGGCGTAGGTTCCGAGTGAGTGCGGTCGGACCCCTGCGCCCAGTCGGAAGCGCGAAATTCGTCGCAGGGATAGGGGTTCCGGGGCGACGACGCGGAAGAGCAGAAGAACGGCGCGTCACAGAGACGCGGGACTGGAAAGAACCATAGAAGAACAGACAGGGCCGTCGATGGGAGAGATCGTCAGGTGAGCAGCAAAATATGGGCCGTCCTTCGGTTCGTGAATGGCTGCTTCCTGCGTGGCAAGTTGCGAGGAAGGGGAGCAGTGACATGAATGCGAAGCGGGGTGCGGCAGGAAAGTTGTGCGCCGGCCGCCGAGGCGGAAGGGTACCCCGAAGAATGCCATGGCTTCGTGGTCTGCCATTGTCGCTGCTGGTTGGGTTTCTATCGGCGGCAGCCGGGGCCAACCCTGCCCTGACGGTTGATCCAGGCAGCTACGTGCTCGTCTCGTCGGCGCCGGCGACTAAGGGCCAGGTCGATTACAGCTATACCGCAGAGGTCGTGAACACGGGCACATCGGCCCAGGGCGTCGCCGCCTCCGCATCCATCAAGGGCAGCGCAAAGGTGATCGAGGGGGCCTTGACCTTCGGTGACGTGGCCACTGGCGAACGGAAACGCAGCACGGACACCTTCACCATTCGGCGCGATCCGAACAAGCCGATCGATCTCGCCGCGGCGCTCGGCTGGAGCACGAGCTACCAGAGCCGCTCGAACGAGATTCCAATCGCCGACGCCGGCTCCGATCAGAGCGTATTCCAGGGCACGACGGTCACCCTGAACGGCAGCGCGTCCACGGACGCCGACGGGGATCCCCTGACGTACAAATGGACCTTCCTGACGCTTCCGGCCGGAAGCAAGGCGAGGCTTGCGAAGGCTGGCAACGTCAATCCCACGTTCAACGCAGACCAGGTGGGAGTTTATGAGGTGCAGTTGGTCGTCAACGACGGCCTCGTGGACAGCGCGACGGATACGGTGGTCATCAATACCGAGACGCTCAATACGGCGCCGGTCGCGGACGCGGGGCCGGATCAGAGCGTCCGTTATGGTCAGACCGTGCAACTTAACGGTACCGCCTCGAGCGACGCGGATGGAGATTCCCTCAGTTTCAGCTGGGCGTTCGTCAGCCGACCAACCGGTAGTCAGGCTACGCTGCTCAATCCGACCGGACCGACCCCGACTCTTGTGGCGGACCAGGTGGGTGACTTCGTCGTCAGCCTGGTGGTGAATGACGGCCGGACCAACAGCAGTCCGGACACTGTCGTAGTGACCACGTCGAATTCGGCGCCGGTCGCGAATGCCGGCGTCGATCAGACTGTGCCGATCGGCGCGCAGGTCGGGCTGGACGGAGGCTTGTCGAGCGATGCGGATGGAAATCCGCTCACCTATGTTTGGAGTCTGCTGTCGAAGCCGGGCACCAGCACGGCCACTCTCAACGCAACGAACAGCAGCACGACCAGTTTTACGGCAGATGCCAACGGCGACTATGTCGCGCAGTTGATCGTCAACGATGGGCTGGTCGACGGTGCCGGCGACACGGTGATGGTGACCACGCTCAACTCGCCGCCGGTGGCGGCGGCAGGGCCGGACCAGAATGTGCGGCCGGGCGACAACGTCACCCTGGACGGAAACGGCTCTCAGGATGCTGACAACGACCCGCTGTCGTTCGATTGGGCGTTGACAGTAAAGCCCTCGGGGTCGACCGCCGCGCTTGACCTGAGCGACTACCCGACCGTGCACTTCGACGCGGATCTTGCCGGGCTCTACGTCGCGCAATTGATCGTCAACGACGGTCGGGTGGCGAGCGCCCCCGACACGGTCCAGGTCAATGCCCGAGACAACGTGCCGACGGTTCTCGACGACACGGCGAACGTGGCGGAGGACAGTTCCATCAGCATTGACGTGCTGGCCAATGACAGCGACCCGCTCGGTGGGACGCTGACGGCCGCCATTGCGGCCTCACCGCTGCACGGTTCGGCGCAGGTCCAGGGCACAGCGATCGTGTATGCGCCAGCACCGAACTACTTTGGGCCCGACGTATTCACATACCGGGCCTCGAATACAGAGGCCACCTCGACCGCCGCGACGGTGACGGTGACTGTGACGCCGGTCAACGATCCGCCGGTGGCGGTGGATGATACGGTGACTACGGATCAAGACGTTGCCGTCGTAGTCAGCGTGCTCGGGAACGACACGGACGTGGACGGCGATACATTGACGGTCGCGGCGACCACGCAACCCGCGAACGGATCGGTGACGACCAATGGCACGACGGTCACCTACACGCCCAATGCTGGGTTCGCGGGGAACGATTCGTTCGGGTACACGGTGTCGGATGGTGCACTGTCGGATTCCGCGTCGGTTGCCGTGACGGTCGTACCAGGCACTCCGCTCGACACGACGCCACCGATGATCTCACCGGTTGTGGTAGGTACAGCCGGCTCGAACGGGTGGTACCGCAGCAACGTGAGCGTGACATGGACGGTGACGGATCCGGAGTCTGCCATCAGCAGCCAGATCGGCTGCGGTCCTTCGAGTGTCACCACCGACACGACAGGCGAATCCTTCACCTGTACGGCAACCAGTGAAGGCGGCAACAGCACAGAATCGGTCACGATCAAGCGCGATGCGACGCGACCGACTTCGATCGCGACGCCACTGCCGGCACCTAACGCAGCCGGCTGGAACAACAGCGACGTCACGGTGACGTTCTCAGGAACGGACAGCGTGCCGGGATCGGGAATTGCGAGTTGCACGCAGCCAGCTGTCCTTACGACTGAAAGGTTGCACTCCGGCGTGCAGGGATTCTGCACCGACGCGGCGGGGAATGACTCGAGTAACAACGCGGTCGCGCCAAACATTCGAATAGACAAGACCGCGCCGACTGTCGTTATCACGACACCGCAGGCCGATGCGACCTACGAGTCGCAGGCGATTGTGCTTGCCGACTATCTGTGCAGCGATTCGCTGTCCGGTGCGGTGAGCTGCGGCGGACCGGTGCCCTCAGGCCAGGCGATCGATACGGCGACTGCCGGCGCAAAGCAGTTCGAAGTGACGGCCATGGATCTGGCTGGAAACGTTGCAGCGCTGACGAACAATTACACCGTCAATGCCGGGGATTCGACGCCGCCGGTGATCACGCCGAACGTGGTCGGCACGCTGGGCGGCAATGGCTGGTACGTGTCCGGGGTGGAGGTCACCTGGACCGTCGAGGACCCGGAGAGTGCGATCGACTCGAGCACCGGCTGCGAGCGGGTGTACGTGATCGAGGATACGGCGGGTCGGACCATCACCTGCTCGGCAACGAGCACGGGCGGTACGACGAGTCAGTCGGTCACGATTGAGAAGGACGCGTCGCCACCGGCGATCCGATTCCCGACGCCTCCGCCAGGTGCGGGGTATTACCTGGGCCAGAGCGTCGTGGCAGATTACGAATGCACGGATGTAGGAGCTGGAGTCGACACCTGCGAAGGCACGACGGCGGATGGTGCCGCGGTCGATACCGCGACGCTCGGTGAGAAGACCTATGAAGTCACTGGCACGGACCAGGCGGGCAACACACAGACGTTCACGCGCAAGTACAACGTCGTGAATCAGGGCGAGGTGATTATCACGACGGTGGCCGGTGGTGGGCCGATTGATTCGGCGCGCGCGTTGGAGATTGGGCTCGGGGATCCCCCAAGTGTTGCCGTTGACTCTCGGGGCAATCGATACATTGCGGCGCAGCAGTTGAATGTCGTAGTCAAGATTGACGTATCGGGGACGGCGAGGATAGTGGCGGGCAACGGCACGGCGGGGTTCTCCGGCGACAATGGGTCGGCGACCGCGGCCAGCCTCCGTAGTCCCGCCGGCGTGGCGGTGGACGCGGCCGGCAACCTTTACATCGCGGACCAATTAAATCAGCGCATCCGCAAAGTCGATGCGGGCGGCACGATCACCACGGTGGCGGGCAACGGCGCGGTTGGGTTCTCCGGCGACAATGGGGCGGCGACTGCAGCCAGTCTCGCAGCTCCCACCGGCGTGGCGCTGGACGCGGCCGGCAACCTGTACATCGCGGACCAATCAAATCAGCGCATCCGCAAGGTCGATGCGGGCGGCACGATCACCACGGTGGCCGGCAACGGTACACCAGGGTTCGCGGGCGACAACGGTGCGGCGACCGCGGCCAGGCTCGGCAGTCCCACCGGCGTGGCGGTGGACGCGGCCGGCAACCTGTACATCGCGGACCTCAACAACCAGCGCATCCGCAAGGTGGATGCGGGCGGCACGATCACCACGGTGGCGGGCAACGGCACGGGGGGGTTCTCCGGCGACAATGGGTCGGCGACCGCGGCCAGCCTCCGTAGTCCCGCCGGCGTGGCGGTGGACGCGGCGGGGAATCTCTACATCGCGGATCAAGGCAACCAGCGTATCCGCAAGGTCGATGCGGGCGGCACGATCAGCACCGTGGCGGGCAACGGTACGGCTGGGTACTCCGGCGACAACGGGCCGGCGACTGCAGCCAGTCTCAGCAGCCCCTACAGCGTGGCGGTGGACGCGGCCGGCAACCTGTACATCGCGGACCTCAACAACCAGCGCATCCGCAAGGTCGATGCGGGCGGCACGATCAGCACCGTGGCCGGAAACGGTACACGAGGGTTCGCGGGCGACAACGGTGCGGCGACCGCGGCCAGCCTCGCTAATCCGTACGGCGTGGCGGTGGACGCGGCCGGCAACCTGTACATCGCGGACACCTTGAACCTGCGCATGCGCAAGGTCGATGCGGGCGGCACGATCACCACGGTGGCCGGCAACGGCACGGGGGGGTTCTCCGGCGACAACGGTGCTGCGACCGTGGCCAGGCTCGGCAGTCCCACCGGCGTGGCGGTGGATGCGGCCGGCAATCTGTACATCGCGCTCCAATCATATCAGCGCATCCGCAAGGTCGATGCGGGCGGCACGATCACCACGGTGGCGGGCAACGGCACGGCGGGGTTCTCCGGCGACAATGGTGCGGCGACCGCGGCCAGCCTCAGTGGTCCCGCCGGCGTGGCGGTGGACGCGGCCGGCAACCTTTACATCGCGGACCGCACCAACCAGCGCATCCGCAAGGTCGATGCGGGCGGCACGATCACCACGGTGGCGGGCAACGGCACGGCGGGGTTCTCCGGCGACAATGGTGCGGCGACCGCAGCCAGCCTCAGTGGTCCCGCCGGCGTGGCGGTGGACGCGGCCGGCAACCTGTACATCGCGGACCGCACCAACCAGCGCATCCGCAAAGTCGATGCGGGCGGCACGATCAGCACCGTGGCGGGCAACGGTGCGGTTGGGTTCTCCGGCGACAATGGGGCCGCGACCGCGGCCAGCCTCTTTTACCCCATCGGCGTGGCGGTGGACGCGGCCGGCAACCTTTACATTGCGGACCAATCAAACGGGCGCATCCGAAAGGTGGATGCGGACGGCACGATCACAACGGTGGCCGGCAACGGCACGACCGGGTCCGCGGGTGACGGAGGTGCGGCGACCGCGGCCAGCCTCGGTAGTCCCACCGGCGTGACGCTCGACGCGGCCGGCAATCTATACGTCGCGGATCAGAGTAGCCAGCGCATTCGAAAGATTGGCCCGGTCGGCGGATACGTCGATGCCACTCCGCCTGAAGTGACCCCACAGGTCACCGGCACGGCGGGTACGAATGGCTGGTACACCAGCGACGTGACGGTCACCTGGACGGTGCTGGATGTCGAATCGCCGATCACGTCGCAGACAGGCTGCGGACCGCAGTCGGTCACCGCAGACACAGACGGAGTGACTTTCACCTGCAGTGCGACCAGTGCGGGTGGCACTACAACACCGTCGGTGACCGTGAAGCGCGATGCGACGGCGCCGGTGGTGCAGATCTTCACGCCGGCGAACGATGCGAGCTACGAGCAGGCGTCCGTAGTCAATGCCGATTACGGCTGCGACGATGTGCTGTCTGGCATTGCGAACTGCGTGGGTCCGGTGGCAACGGGTGCCGCGATTGATACGGCGACCGAAGGCGCCAAGAGCTTTGCGGTCACCGCGACGGATGCGGCGGGCAACAGCGCAACAGTGACCCACAACTACACGGTTAACACGGCGGTACAGTCGGTCGATGCGGTCGACGATGTGGCGACCACGCTCGAAGATCAGCCGATCACCATCGCGGTGCTGGCAAACGACACGGGCGGCGGCGGGCCGCTCAGCATCACGGCGGTGACGCAGGGGGCGAACGGCGCGGTCAGCATCACGGGTGTGAACGTTCTTTACGCGCCGACTGCAGACTTCAATGGTGGCGATACCTTCACCTACACGGCGTCGGACGGCACGACCACGGACGTTGCCTCGGTATCGGTGACGATCACACCGGTGAACGATCCCCCGGTGGCGGTGGATGATTCGGCGATCACTGCGCAGGGCGTGGCGGTCTCCGTCCCTGTATTGGCGAATGATACCGATGTGGACGGCGACTCGCTGTCGGTTGCGGCCGTGACGGACGGTGCACACGGTACGGTCGCAATCGTGGCAGGCGCCGTGATCTACACGCCAATGGCGACCTATTTCGGCGGCGATACGTTTACGTACACCGTGTCTGATGGGACCGATACGGCCACTGGCACAGTGACGGTCACTGTGACGCCGACACCGCTCGCGGCAGTGGACGACACGGCGCAGACGCCGGAGAACCAGGCGGTCACGATTGCAGTGCTGGATAACGACACGGGCAACAATCTGTCGGTTACCTCCGTGACCCAGGGCGCGCACGGGACTGTCACGACCGATGGGGTGGACGTTACCTATACGCCGGAGGACCAGTACAACGGTCCAGACGCATTCACATACACGGTGACGAATGGCACGGAGTCGGCAACCGCGACCGTCAGCATGACGGTGACCTCAGTCAACGACAAGCCAATTGCGGTGGCGGGACCGGACAAGGAAGCGCTTGAGACCGAAGCGGTGCAGCTGGTCGGCAGTGGTTCGTATGATCCGGAGAGCGCGCCGCTCACCTATTCGTGGACCGTGCAGAGCAAACCGTCGATTTCGGCGAACGCGGCGTTCTCTAATCCGACGGCGGCGGACCCGACCGTGACGGTGAATGAGGCGGGAGACTACGTGTTCCGCCTGGTCGTCGACGACGGCACTCAGTCGAGTGATCCAGACGACGTCATCGTTGCGGCGATTGCGGCGCCGGAACTGTCGGTCAGTGACGTCACGGTCGTGGAAGGCAACAGCGGAGAAAGTGACGCGGCCTTCACGGTGACGCTGGTTCGTCTAGATCCCAGGGCCAACACACGCGATGTGCTGGTGAACTATGCGACGCAGAGCGGGTCGGCGCTGTCGCCGGGGGATTTCACGGCGACGTCCGGTCAGCTAACGTTTGCGGCCGGTACTTCCGGTGATAAGACCGTCGTCGTCAAAGTGAAGGGTGACACGACCTTCGAGCCCGACGAGCAGTTCTCGCTGGTGTTGTCCGGCGTCCTCAATGGCAAGCTCGTAAAGGGGGCCGGCACGGCGACGGTGCAGAACGACGATCAGGACCCGGCGCTGGTCGTGACTCTGACGCCGGCGTCGAAGTCGATAGAGACGTACTCGAGTGATAGTCTGACGGTGACCCTGGGGACGCCGGCGCCCGTGGGTGGTCGGGTCGTTACTATTACCTCCGACAACCCGGGTACGGTGGCCGTACCGTCGTCGGTGACGGTTGCGGAGAGTGCGACGACTGCGTCTGTGTCAATCGACAGCGGTAACACGCTGGGGCAGGCGCAGATCGACGCGAGTTTCAGCGGGTCATTCACGGGGTCCGCGATTGTCAGCGTGACCCCGCGCGCGGCTGCCATATCGGTAGAACAGACGCTGCTCGGCATCGGCCGCAGCACGCCCGCGCAGCTGACTCTCGCTCGGCCGGCTCCGGTCGGGGGCGTAACCGTGGATCTCGTCAGCGACAACCCGGCGGTGGCGACCGTTGCGCCGTCCTCACTCACGTTCGTCGAAGGTGAAACCAGTAAGGCATTGACGATCCCAGGCGTGTCGGCCGGATTGGCATCGATCAACGGAACAGCCACGGGCTATGCAATAACCGGCGGCAGCGTGTCGGTGACCTCGGCACTGCTGCTGCTCGGCCCGATTGCGACGGTGGGATTGGGGCAGTCCGCGAACCTGCAGTTGAGCCTGAGTGAGGCGGCGGCATCGGACGTCGTGGTAACCCTCGACAGCAGCGATCCGAGTGTGGCGACTGTTACACCATCAGTGACGATTCCGGCGGGTGCTACCACTCCGACCGTGCCACCACAGGTGACCGGTGTTGCGCTGGGATCGGCGATGATCTCCGTTGCGGCGGCGGCCTACGCAAGCGATGCGAAACCGGTGACGGTGGCGCTCACCGCGTCCCTGGGTCAGGACACGGTATCGGTGCGCGCCGCGCGCTCACAGTCCCTGGCCGTCCTGTTGTCGGCACCGGCGCCGGTGGGTGGCTATACAGCGGATCTTAGCTCGGACGATCCATCGATTGCGTCTGTGTCGCCCGCGACGCTGACCATTCCGCAGGGGCAGACCTCGGGGCAGGCGCAGCTCGTCGGCGTGGCTGAGGGAGCGACGATTGTTCGTCTGAGCGTCGCAGGGACGGAAGTCGACCAGGCGGCAGTTACCGTCGGCCCGGCTGCGCGAATCCAGGTCTGCGCGAATGCTTACGGTTGTGACAATGCCAACCTGAACATACGCGTCGGCAAGGATCTGCAGCTCGCGTTTACCGCGAGGCTCGAGGAGGTACCCGCGGCGGCTGTGGCGTTAACGGCCACCAGCGACGACGGTGCCCGTCTGCTGGTATCGACCGGCGAAACGGCCGGCGGGACCGTCACGGCACAGCAGGCGAGTGTTGCGGATGCCACTGCGCGGAACTTCTGGGCGCAGGCGCTGGCGAAACTGCCTGCGGTCATTACCGTGTCGGCCGACGGGTATGCAGACACCACTGTTTCGGTCAGCGGGGATCCGTCCGGGTTCATGCTGAACGTCAATCTGGGTGAGCTGGCCTTGGATGTGCGCGATGCCAACCAGACGTTGCAGCTGGTGGCGGCTCGACTTAATCCGGATGGCACGCTTGCGGCCCAGCAGGAAGTGCGGGGTGGGATCACGGTCAGCGTGCCGGTGACGAGCTCGTTGCCGACGGTGGGCACGATCACCGTGAGCCCGGTGGCGATGCAGGCGGTGGCGGACGGCGCCGTGTCGGGTGGCACGACGCAGTTCGACCCACTGTCGGGTGGGATGACGTCGATCGAGGTCGGGGTTCCGGCCGGATTCGACACGCCTGTGGATACGCCGGTTAACTACTACAAGACGGTGACCGCGAACGTCTCAGCGCCGAAGATCTGCCTGAGCATTGCAGGGTGCAATGTCGACAGTCCGGTGCCGCTGCGGGTCGGTCACGACCTTCAGGCGTGGCTGCGGCCGTACCTGGAGAGCGCGCCGGACGCGCCGGTGACGATTACGGCGACCTCCGCGGCAGGAGCGACGGTGCTGGTGTCGTCGAGCGAGAACGGTGCGGGCGCCACCGTGGCGACCGTGCCGAACGTGGCGGACGGCGGGTATCGAAGTTTCTGGGTGCACGGCCTGGTGCAGGGTCAGAGCACGCAGGTGACGCTGTCGGCGCCCGGGTACCAGAGCACGGTGATCGATGTGACGGTGGATCCGTCGGGGTTCGTTTTCTACCAATACAGGTATCCGGTACTGCATCAGTTTGCGACCAACTCCTCGGCTGCGAACACGGCGTTGAGCGTATATGCGATGCGGTTGAATGCCGACCTGACGATCGCGGAGCAGCAGGAGGTTCGTGGCGGGATCACGGTCAACGTGCCGGTGACGAGCTCGACGCCGACGGTCGGGACGATCACCGTGAGTCCGGTGGCGATGCAGGCGGTTGCGGATGGTGGGCTGTCGGGCGGCACGACGGAGTTTGATCCGGTGTCGGGCGGCACCACGACGCTGACGGTGCAAGCACCGAGCGGGTTCGCGACAGCGGACGATACCAACCAGTACTACTACCACTCGAGCCTCACGGCCGATGTGTCGGCGCCGAAGATCTGCTTGGGTAACTATGGTGGTTGCAGTTCCCTGGGCAGCTTGCCGACGTTCGGTGTCGGCAAGGATCTGCAGGCGCGTTGGCTGCCGTATCTCGAGAGTGCGCCGGACGCGCCGGTGACGATCACGGCGACGACGGCGGATGGGGCCACGGTCCTGGTCTCGTGGAGCGAGGCGGGTGCGGGTGCCAATTCGGCGTCGGTGTCGAACGTCTCGGACTCGAGTTACAGGTATCTTTGGGTGCACGGCCTGGTGCAGGGACAGAGCACGCAGGTGACGCTGTCAGCACCGGGGTACCAGAGCACGGTGGTCGACGTGACGGTGGACCCGTCGGGGTTCGTGTTCTACCAGTACACGTATCCGACGCCACATCAGTTTGCGACCAATAGCTCGGCAGTGAACACAGCGTTGAGCGTATATGCGATGCGGCTGAACGCGGACCTTACTGTCGCGGAGCAGCAGGAGGTTCGTGGCGGGATCACGGTCAACGTGCCGGTGACGAGCTCGGCGCCGACGGTCGGGACGATCACCGTGAGTCCGGTGGCGATGCAGGCGGTTGCGGACGGTGGGCTGTCGGGCGGCACGACGGAGTTTGATCCGGTGTCCGGGGGCACCACGACGCTGGCTGTCAGTGAGCCGGCGACGTTCGCGACGCCGGACGTGGACAACAGCAACCAGTACTACTACCACACCGAACTGACCGCGAACGTCTCGGCACCGAAGATCTGTCTGGCCAACTACAGTGGATGCAACGTAAGCGGTGTACAGCTGCGGGTCGGACACGATCTGCAGGCGCGTTGGCTGCCGTATCTCGAGAGTGCGCCGGACGCGCCGGTGACGATCACGGCGACGACGGCGGATGGGGCCACGGTCCTGGTCTCGTGGAGCGAGGCGGGTGCGGGTGCCAATTCGGCGTCGGTGTCGAACGTCTCGGACTCGAGTTACAGGTATCTTTGGGTGCACGGCCTGGTGCAGGGACAGAGCACGCAGGTGACGCTGTCAGCACCGGGGTACCAGAGCACGGTGGTCGACGTGACGGTGGACCCGTCGGGGTTCGTGTTCTACCAGTACACGTATCCGACGCCACATCAGTTTGCGACCAATAGCTCGGCAGTGAACACAGCGTTGAGCGTATATGCGATGCGGCTGAACGCGGACCTTACTGTCGCGGAGCAGCAGGAGGTTCGTGGCGGGATCACGGTCAACGTGCTGGTGACGAGCTCGGCGCCGACGGTCGGGACGATCACCGTGAGTCCGGTGGCGATGCAGGCGGTTGCGGACGGTGGGCTGTCGGGCGGCACGACGGAGTTTGATCCGGTGTCGGGCGGCACCACGACGCTGGCTGTCAGTGAGCCGGCGACGTTCGCGACGCCGGACGTGGACAACAGCAACCAGTACTACTATCACACCGAGCTGACTGCCAACGTCAGCGCACCGAGGGTACTGATCAATTTCGTGGCTACTCCGGCACCAATCCGAATTGGCGAGGACTTGCAGGTCAGAGTGTACGCGTCACTGGAGGAGACGCCCGCGGTACCGGTGACGATCACCGCGACCTCCTCGGCAGGCGGGACCGAGGTGTCGTGGAGCGAGACAGGTACGGGCGTGGCCTCGGCGCCACTGAACAACGTGGCGGATACCGGCTACAAGAACCTGTGGATACACGGTCGGACGCAGGGACAGACCACGCAGGTGACGCTGTCGGCACCTGGGTACCAGAGCACGGTGATCGACGTGACGGTGGACCCGTCGGGGTTCGTGACGACCTCCCAGGACTTCCTTACAACCACGACGTCGAGCAACGCGACCATCTCGATCGTCGCCGCCCGCCTGGAGTCGGGGACCGGGCGATATCTCGAGACGCAGGAAATACGTGGTGGCCTGACGGTGCAGATACCCGTGACGAGCTCATTGCCAGCGGTAGGTACGATTACTACCAGTCCGGTGTTTGCGCAGGCGGTGGCAGATGGTGGTGTGAGCAATGCTGCGGTGACGGAGTTTGATCCGGGCGCGACGCCGGGAGTTGCGGAGATCCAGATCGGAGTCCCGACCGGGTTCGACACGGCGACCAGCGGAGGCCAATACGATCGTTTCGTGTACGGGACGGTGGTGGCGCCGTGAGGAGAGCGTGCAGCAACCCGGGAGGGCGCGCATTCGGTGGGAAGTTCGTACAACAACATGGAGAACAAAATGAAAGCTATGAATTTGGGACTGCTGATGGTCGGGATGCTTGCAGCGCCGCTGGCGGCGCAGGCGGTGCCGATCTACCTTGGTTCGGGCAGTGCGGCGGGGCAGTATTCCGTGGATTTCTTGGTTCTCGACCCGAACGAATAGTCTCCGCAACATTGTCGCGGACGTCGGACGTCCGTCGGTCGACATGCGGATCATTGGCTCGCTGGTCTCTACGTATATTGCCGGACCGCTACCGGAGTTGTGCGAGAGCGGGGAGGGGCAGCAGGAATTCTCCTTCAGAAATGTACAGGCGACGGATTTGGGTCTGTCGGGCTCGAATTCAACTGGCTCCATTGTGTTCGATTGGATATTCAATGCCGATCGGACCACGCTGTCGGGTCCGATTTCCTTCGGGGACGGGCGGGTCCCGGGATTTGCATTCCTGGACATCATGACAACGGTTCCGGAACCTGCGACGTTTGCGCTGTTCGGGCTCGGGCTCGTGGGGTTGGGACTTGGCCGACGGCGCACAACAACGTAAGCATCAGGCTCAAGCGACTAAGAGACGCCCCAACGGGATCTCTTCGTTTGGGGGTGAGTGGGGAGAGGGAAAGCAGGTGCTGCCGGGAGCAGCTGCTCGCGCCAGCGTATTGACGAATCAGCGAGCATTACCGCCGACTGAGCGAGAAGAGGTAGTTATGCAAGTCACCGCGCATTGGCGCTGTTGGACGTCATGCACGCATCTCGACTCTGAGTCTCCGTCGTATCGACACCGCACTCACACACATCCTTGCAATGAACGATGGGAGGAGACGTGAACCTCGAGGAGGACGCACGCGCTCTGCGGCAGCTCACGCAGCAACGCTGCGCAGGGAGTCCGTTTTGCAGGGCGTATGCTCCGACTGGTTGGAGGGAAAGTCGCGAGGCGAGAAAGAGTGGCCCTGCGGCCCTTCGAGGTGACGAGATAACTCGCGACGGGATCTAACGATCTTTGTTGCGGTCCTCGCCGGTGACGCCGTCCTTGTCTGGCGGCAGCAGCACGACTCGGCCGTTGAGTGGCATGGCCCTAAGTTGAACCGAGAAGCCCGGACCGTTTTGGTGCGGGAACGCGGCTCCGATGCGCCCTTCGGGTCCGGCCCTCGCTACCGCTCGGGCGTTCACGCGGACGACGAGACATTCCGTCTCGTCGAATCGATGCCGCGCTCGCTACCACCCTTGAAGCGGTGCGTGCGCGGCCGAGCGTGGCCCGGATGCTCTGATGCGATGGTCAATCGCGCATGCCCTAGTCTCCACATCAGATCCGGGCCACACGGGACGCCGCGATATGTCGCAGCTCGCGGGCGGTGCCCGCCCCGGCCGGGTTGTGCAGGCGGGTGTCTGACGAGGATCGCGATCGGGGTTCGCGAGTCAGCGTGCGTGAGGGGTCGGGAGGTTACTGTGGCTGCGCGGCGGAACGACTCAGCGGAATCCGGTGGCGAAGGCGCCTCGAGCAGGTCGCAGGTCGTGGCGCTTGAAGTAATTATCGAATTCCGATAACCTAGTAATATGATCGAGAGCTTCGGGAACCGCCTCGCCGAGGATCTGTTCTTCGACAGGCAGACGCGGGACACGCGTGGGTTTCCGGCGGAACTGCGGCGTGTCGCGCGTCGCAAGGTGCTGTATCTGCACGATGCCGCGGAGCTTGGCGATCTCAGAGTGCCGCCGGGTAACCGGCTGGAGGCACTCAAGGGTCGTTTGAAAGGAATGCACTCGATACGAATCAATGACCAGTGGCGGGTCGTGTTTCGCTGGGAGCACGGTAGCGCCTTTGATGTGGCAGTGGTTGATTACCACTGAGATCGTGGAGGTAACGAAGATGGCCAGGAAACGTACCATGCAGCCGGCGAATCCGATTCACCCCGGGGAGATGCTGCTCGAGGAATTCCTGCTGCCGGCCGGGAAGACGCAGACTGCGTTTGCGCGCGAGGTGGGTTGGACCAGGGCGCGACTCAACGAATTCATCAAGGGCAAGCGGGGTGTTACGGCGGAGGCGGCGCTCGATCTGGCCGAGGCCCTGGGGACGTCGCCGCGGTTGTGGATGAACCTGCAGGCGACGTTCGATCTGGATGAGGCGAGCAAGAAACGACGAGCGGCTTAGGGTGAGGTGAGCCGCTGAACGAATGGAAGGGGGCCCGATGGGCCCTTGGGCTGTTGGGCGTGTCTCTCCCTCTGGACCTGGGATCCGCGGAGACAGCCCGGCATCACGCGTGGGCGGACCGCGCCTCGATCACCACCAACGATCTCGACCTGCAGGAAGCGTCGGTCCTCGGCGCGGAGGCGTCGGCCGGGTTCTGCGTCTTCATCCACGAGCCGCTCGGCAGGCAGCGCCCCGTGCCGGTGCAGGTCCTGAAGGAACTCTACGGGCTCACGGCCGCCGAAGCACGACTGGTGAACTCGCTCTACGTCGGGCAGTCGCTGCAGTCGGCCGCGGCCACGGGCGGGATCTCGCTCAATACGGCGAAGACGGTGCTCAAGCACGTGTTCGTGAAATGCGAAGTCAGTAGCCAGGCGGAACTGCTGCAGCTGCTGGCGCTGGGGCCGCGGGTTGCCTGACCGGGTCTGGTGAACACGAGAAAACGCCCCGGTGGAAACCGGGGCGCATGTCGTCGATCAAGCCTCAGGCCACGCGTTACTTCCAGTCGAGCGCGCGCGGGTTCTTGGCCGCCAACTTCAAGGGCGCGTTGATCTGGCAGCCACCCACATAGCCGTCGTTGATGTCCAGCAGATACAGGCTGCGTGGTGCGATGTCCGAGCTCTGGGAGAATGCGATGCGCTGGCACGCTGCGCCGGGGGAGCTCGGCCCCCACTGTGGCGAGTGCTCGCTGGATTCCGCGGTAAACAGTCCGTCGAGATCGACGGTCCAGATTCCGGCGTAGGAGTAGGCGTCACTGCCGCCAGGACTCGAGGCGTTGAGTTCGACGATCTTCAAGTCCCGCCAGGGATAGTTCGGATCGGGTCCTGTGGTGACCGACAAGGCAAGCCGGTCGCCGTGACGGGACCAGTCCACCGACATGACCGAAGCGAATCGGCCTGTGCCACCCACGTCACTGCTGCTGACCAGCAGGAACGGTGTGCGACTGGTCGTGCACATCGGTATCAGGTGGATGCCATCGCCAGGAAGCGTGTCCCCTCCCCCCACGAAGGCGAGGTGTTGGCCGCTTGGCGAGAATGCCAACTGACCCGCTCCACCGTAGTCGACAAAGGTTACGAGCGGAATCGGCGCGTGCACGCCGCTGCCGTCGATCGGAAGGAAATGGATGCCATAGGGCTGCCAGCTCGTGAAGGCGAGTGAGGTTCCGCCTGTGCAGCCGAGACCCCAGGCCAGGCCGTCGTAGTCTCCGGCGACGGTTGGCTTTCCGTCGCCGGGTGTCGTGCTGTAGAGCACGGTCGGTGCCTTGCCGGGGACGGCGGTCATGATGGCCCCGTTCTCCACCCAGGCGAAGCGGCTGCCGTCAGGTGCCCAGGCAACGCTGGTGTACTCCCGGCCGTTGGCGCTTTTCAGCAAGGACCCATCTGTCGAGCTGAGGCCGTTTGCACTCAGCGTGCCGCCACGCACCTCGGCGTTGTTGGTGACCGAGCGATTGTCCTTGGACATGTAGACGATATCCGGAGTCGTCGGAGGACTGCCTCCCGGCCCCGGGGGTTTGGTGGGTTTGCCCGCGTTCGCGTCCAGCGGGCCGATGAGGCAGCAGAGCGCGGCCGCCAGAATGCAGTGACGAGCAGAAAACCCATACCGGGCAACGAATGTCCGGACTTCTTTAGAAGCCATCGTTCCCCCTTTGGCCACAGCCCTGTGGTCCATGTAAGTGTTGAGTCCACTCGTACGTATATGCCTAAGGAGCAATCAGTGAATCGGTAGAAGTGGAGGTACGGTTCTAGGTATTACTCCGTAGCGGCCGCGATATCGCTGAACGGCGCCTGGCATGCTTCGTGCCCGACGGCGCGGGAACGAAGACGACAGCAAGACAACAAAGAGCGGCCGCGAGGTGCCTCCGGGAGTGAAGGCGCCCAGTGGCATCAAGCTGTCCTGCAACGACATGCTTGACCCTACGGTGGTCTCGAATCCCGACGATGGCTGCGCCTTCACCAAGTGTGCGGTGAGCAGCCGGCCGGAGTTGCTGCTGCTCGTCTCACTCGGGCCGCGTACGCGTTGTTGGTCGATGTGCGTGTAAAAAACGGAGACACACCCGTTCGGGTGATGCGCGCCCCCCGCCGCAGGCGTATACGCTGGATATACACGGAGAGCCCGCCGTACCCGGCACTACAACACAATCGCCGGCGCGGAAGGGTAGGTAGAAGAAGAAGTCGGGCCGCAGGGAGGTGGGAATATGATCATCAAGAGGCTCCTTTCGGGACGTCGCCGAAGCTGAGGTGTCCACTTCGCGCGGCCGTGTCAGGCCTTGGGTTCCCGGTCGTTGAGTCGGGAAGCCAGGGTCGGGCGATACCGGGGCCGGTCGTGATCCGACCTCGTCACAACTGGATGTGCAAGGGGATTCAGATGCGCAAGTCTTCACGGTTCCTTGGGCGGTTCGCCTGCCTGGCGGCCCTGACCATCCTGGTCGGCGCCTGCAGCGGCAGCGATGGTGGGGGGGGTGGAAATGACGACGGCGTGACGCCGCCGCCGCCACCGCCGCCACCCAGCAGCACGAGCGTCACGGGCACGGCGGCGAAAGGCCTGCTCGGCAACGCGATCGTCAACTTCTACAGCGTTTCCGCCAATGGCCTGGTCAGTTCGACCTCGCTGGCCACGACACGCACCAACAGCCAGGGCGTGTTCTCCGCGAGCGTCAGCGCCACGGGGCCGGTGGTCGTGACGGTCACCGCCGACGCACAGTCGACGATGCTCGACGAGTTGAGCGGTACCTCGGTCCCGGCGCCGGCGGGCCTCACGATGCGTGCCGTCGTCGCCGGGCTGACGACCACGCCGATGGCGGTCACGCCGCTGACGGAAATGGCGTTCGGCATCGCGAGCGCGTCATCGGGCGGGCTGACGGTGGCCAACGTCGACGCGGCGAACAGCCGGGTCAGCGCGGCCATGCTGGATGGGGCGCCCATTTTGACGACGCTGCCGGTCGACCTGGCGAACTACAGGACGGCAACGGTGGCGCAGCAGGCGCAGGCGAAACTGATGACCGCCCTGGCGATCGCGGCCAATGAGCGCTTCGCGACGAGCGCCTCCGGCGCGCCGTGCGGTGAGGACGACTACAACGCCCGTCTGGTGTGCATGCTGGGAGGGCTGAGCTCGCTGATGACCCCAGGCGCCTCGAGCAGCGCCACGTTCGCGACGCAGGCGGCCTACCTCGTCTCGGCGTACGAAAAACTCAACCGCGGCCTGGTCACGGTCATGGGCGGGCAGAGTCCGGCTGCGCTCGGCATGGATCTTGAGACCACGGCGGAGCGTGCGCTCATGGCGGCGGTGTCGAGCCAGGCGGCCCTCTTCGGCTACAACCCGAGTGCGTCGCCGCTTGCGAACACCAAGGCGCTGTTCGCCGACCTGCGGACCAACATCATCCAGCAGCAGGCTGGCGAAGACATCTTCGGGCTGTCGCCCACATTGACGGCACTCGGGGCGGACTTCGAGACCAATGTCGCGCCCGTGCTGAGCAACACGCGGGCGGTGCTGGTCGCCGCGTACACGGCGGCCGCCTTGATCGACGCCGCGGTGCCGGGAATCTATGAGTGGGCGTCCGGTCACGTGGTCTGCGGCTACGACCCGGGGCCGCTGCAGACGGCACCCGACGTCGCGCTGTGTCGATACGGCGACGAATACGACGAGCAGATCCTGCTGACGGCGACCCGCGGGTCGGCCGGCACCTACTCGATCACGACGCAGCCGTTGACGTTCACGCCCTGGGTCGGTGGCGATCCCGGTGCCTACGATCCGATCTTCAATCCGTACTACGGTGGCACGCTCGCGGCCTCCACCACCGTTGGGCCGCTGGCCGCGACCTTCACGAGAACGAGCAGCGCGACCGGCGCGCTGTCGGCGGGCCTGCAAGGGCCGTACTACGTGACGTACGGCGGCGGACAGGTCACCGCAGACCTTGAGGCGGCCCAGTCGGACGACTGGAACCCCGCGACCATCAGCGGAACGCTTCGCGTGGGAGGTTCGCTGACCGGGGGAGCGGGAGGGATCGCGTTGACCGAGGCGACGATCGGGAGCGACTCCGAGATCGTCGTGCAGAACGGAGCGATGCTCGAGGGCGTGGTGCCCTCACTCTACGGGGCGCTCAGTGTCTCGCGCCTGGCGACGAACGCCTACGTGTATGCGCTGCGGGTATCGATCGGGCAACCGGTGGCCGATGCTTCCGGCACGCTGGCCGTGCCACGCAACGTGGCCGTCGACGGTTCGATCAGGCAGATCGGCGCCGGCGGTGCGACCACCCCGCTCTTCAACGGTCACATCGAGGTCGCCACCCAGGGGATCGCGGCGTTCGACGCAACCCAGCCGATCGGTCCTGCCAACTCCTTCGGGGCGCAGTTCCAGGTCGTGGGCGACCTCGCGCTGCCCAACGGTCGGGTCCTCGCGGTCAGCGTCGCGGCCAGCGGCAGCCAGGTCGAGCCGACGCCGGACGCGCCGTACTCGCTGTCGGCGACGTATGCGTACTCGACCCCGGCCGGGGTCGCGCGCATCAACGTCAGCGGCGCCTACGACGCGATCGACGGCTACCGTGCCACGGTGACGACCAACTCGGGCGTCACGGCGGTGCTCGATCGACCGATCGACGGCAACGTGCATGGAACGGTCAGTGCCAACGGCGTCGCGACCGCGACCATCCAGGGAACGACCATCAACTACAGCGACGGGTCCACGGAGTCCATCTACTGAGGTGAATCGTGCGCGCCTGTTGCGCGTGTCTGGTCCTGGGAGCGGCGGCGTTTGTCAACAGCGCCGCCGTTCCCGCGCTGGATTTCACGCTCGGCGTCGGGCCAGCCTATAACTGCCCCGGTCGCGGCGTCGGCATCCGTGCCGTCGCGCTGGGCTATCTCGAGCCCGCGCCGGTGCTGCTGGCGGACGAATACGGGGGACGGCATTTCGACCCGGACGACGGCAACAACATCGGCGTCGCGAACGGCCATGCCGACGTGACGGCACCGCTCGGCAAGGTCTGTCTCGGCATCTTCTACCGCACGGATTATCGGGGCGAGGCGTCCAGCGATGCCCTCGATGCCCTCGAGGCCAACCACGCGAAGCGACCGTTCGACGTCGGCCGCCGCTATACGCTCGCCGTCGATTCGATCTACCAGGAAGCTGCCGGCATCAAGCTGTCGCGGGTGTTCGATCTCGAGCCGTCGGCCGGCTGGTCAACCCGGCTCGGCCTTACCGCGTCGCTCATGAAGGCGATTACGCATCGGGAGGAGCGATTGCGCGGCAGCGCCATCGCGACCTCGGGCAGTTACGCGCTCGGGACGGCCACGCTCGTGCGGACGCTCAGCGACTACCGGCTGAAGCGCTTCAATCCCTTCGTGGAAAAGAAGGACCCCGAGGGTTACGGCTGGTCCACGGACCTCAGCCTGCGCGTGCGATCGCCTGCCGGCTACGTCCTCGAACTGACCGCGATGGACGCGTTCTCGCGCATCGACTGGGGTGACGTGCCGCAGTCGCTCGAGACCATCGACAACCAGACCATTCGCTACGACGCCAACTTCAACCGCGAGGCGTTCGTCAACGGCCTCGATCGGCGCGTGTCCGTCGAGCAGGTCATCGAACCGCGCTATCGGGCGGCATTTTCGGCCCCGGTCAGGGGCGACGTCACGGTCGTCGTGTCGAACGACCTCGTGCACGGGACGCATTTCCCGGCGCTGGGCGTGAACTACCGGCGGACCGATCGCCACGCGGAAGTCAGTCTCGATGCACAGACGGGCGCGATCAGCCTGGTCGGCGGCAGGGGCGCCTTCCGCGCCTCGATCACTACCAACGATCTCGACCTGCAGGAAGCGTCGGTCCTCGGCGCGGAACTCAGCTTCTTCAAGCGCTGGTAGGTCGCCGAGAGATCCCGGCACGGCGTATGATTCCGCTCGTTTGCCGTCGACATAACCAGAAAACCGATCCTGTCGAACACGCGGAGGATGCCATGACCGATCTGCAGGGGACCCGAACCGTCCGTACACCCTGGCACCTGTGGGTGATCGGCGTCATCGCACTGCTGTGGAACGCCATGGGTGCGTTCGACTACCTGATGACGCAGACGAAGAATGCCGCATACATGAGCGCGTTCACGCCGGAGCAGCTCGAGTACTTCTACGGCTTCCCGACGTGGGTCGTCGCCGCCTGGGCCATCGCGGTCTGGGGTGGCGTGCTGGGCGCGCTGCTGCTGCTGCTGCGCAAGCGCTATGCCGTCTGGGTGTTCCTCGTCTCGTTCGTCGCGATGGTCCTGACGACCATCCACAACTACGTCCTGTCCGATGGCCTGAAGATCTTCACCGACGCCGGCACGAAGATCTTCACGGCGGTCATCTTCCTGGTCGCACTCGCACTGTTCCTGTATGCCCGGGCGATGAGCAAGCGGGGCGTGCTGGCGTAGTGACGCGGTGCCGGACACGGTCCGGCTGCAGTGCAAAGACGACGGGGAGCGATCGCGCCCGCGGGCCGTGCGGGGGAATTGCGCCTAAGTGCGAGTGAGCAGCGCGTATTCGAACGACTGCTCGCCGCCGGCGGGCGTGACGTGTCGCTCCCCGCGCCGCGCGAGAAGACGAAAGGCGGGCCCGAGCAGCTCCGCGATTTCTTCCGCAGAGCGTCGTGCGACCGGCAGGCCGCTGCATCGTTCCGGACCATCGGGCGCGAAACCCGCGATCACGGCATGCCCGCCCGGGCGTACCGCAAGCGCCGCCTGTCGGGCATAGCGAGCGGCGTCAGCCGGATCGGTCAGGAAGTGGAACACGGCTCGATCGTGCCAGACGTCGAAGCCAGCCGCGGGCAGCGCGGCCGTGAGTACGTCGTCGACCCGCCACGCGACGTCCCGCGCCCGCTTCCCGAGCCGGGTCCGGGCGACGTCGAGCGCCGCCGCCGAGAGGTCCAGGACCGTGATCCGGCCGAGGCCCCGATCGAGCAGGTCATCCACGAGAGTCGACGCGCCGCCGCCGACGTCGATGAGTCGCGAGTCGACCCCGAGGCCAGTCTGCTCCAGCAGTTCGAGCGAGGTCTCGAGGTGCGGCCGGTACCAGCTGACGGAATCGGCCGTCCGGGTTCGATAGACGTTCTGCCAGTGAGCCTGCCGGTCGGGGGCGGGGTCGGTCATGCAAGCGCGCTCCGCAAAGCACTGGGGCAACCGCGATACTAGCGCCGCCAGGTGCAGGAGTGAGACACAGTCGACGGCCCGGACGGGAGGAGTCTTGGACCATGGGGCGGATGAATGTGGAGTCGCTCGCCCGTGCCGCCGAGTTCACCCTGCCGCCCGCCGGTGGGCGCACGGGCCTCGTGCTGCCGGGAGGCGGGGCACGCTCGGCCTACCAGGTCGGTGTCATGCGCGCGGTGGCCGACCTGCTGCCGCGCGATGCGCCGACGCCGTTCCAGGTGATCACCGGGACGTCCGCGGGCGCGATCGTGGCCGCGAACCTCGCCAGCTACGCGGGACATTTCCGCACCGGGACGGTCGTGCTCGATCGAGTCTGGCGCAATTTCCACGTGGACCAGGTGTTCCGCACCGACGCATCGAGCATGCTGCGCGCCGGACTGCGCTGGATGGCCGCGCTGCTGTCGGTCGGGCGCCTGGCTTCGCCGCCGGAATCGCTGTTCGACAACACGCCGCTGCGGCAGCTGCTCGAGCGGCGGATCGACTTCCGTCGCATCCGCGAGGGGCTGGCGGCGGGGCACCTCGAGGCACTCGCCATCTCGGCGGCCGGGTACAGCAGCGCCCAGTCCTTCGCCTTCTACGAGTGTCGCGCGCGTCCCGACGCGGGCCTTTCGTCCTGGCAACGGGGCGTGGCCGCCGACCTCAGGCTCGATCACCTCATGGCCAGCAGCGCGGTGCCGTTCCTGTTTCCACCGGTCCGGATGCACGGCGAGTACTTCGGCGACGGCGCCATGCGACAGGTCGCGCCGCTGGGCCCAGCGATCCACCTGGGGGCCGATCGACTGTTCGTCGTGGGCGTGCGCCACAACCGCCAGCGCGTGGTTCCCGGTGCGGAGTCGACGCCGACGCCAGTGCCGAGCCTCGGCCAGCTGTTCGGCTTCATGCTCGACACGCTGTTCATGGACTCGCTGCACGCCGCCGTGGGCCAGCTCGATCGCATCAATCGGCTCATCGCGCAGTCGATGGAACGGAACCCGGAAGGTTTGCGTCACATCGACTCCCTGCTGATCACGCCCGGTGCGGACCTCAGTGCCATCGCGGCCCGGCACGCACGGCGAATGCCGCGAACCGTACGCTCGCTGCTGCGCATCATGGGCTCGCGTGGCGGGGACGGATCGGAACTGCTGAGCTACCTCCTGTTCGAGTCGGGGTACACGCGCGAGCTGATCGCCCTCGGGCATGCCGACACCATGGCCCGCCGCGAGGAAGTCGTCGCCTTCCTGCGACCAGAGGGTGTGCCGCAGCAGGCCGCTGCCGCGGGCGAGCCGCGCGTGGTCGCAAGCCCGGTGTCGCAGACCACAGTCGCGTCGATGGAATCACCCGGCGGGTGACGCTAACGGTCTTCCGGCAGGGACTGCGATCCCGACAGCTGCTCCGGACGGTCGATCGATCCCGGCTGCCACTCCCAGGGTGGCACCGGATCTGGCCTTGACCAGAGGCCCGCCTTCCGGGCACGCGCTTCTTCCTCGGCGGATGCGTAGCGCTCGTGGTCCCCGGTCACCTGCGCAGTTTCGTAGGGCTCAAAGTGCCAGGCGAGACCGCTGGCGATCTGCGTCAGGCTGACGTCGAGAGTCTTCGGGCAGGCCGGTCGCCTGCAGTTCAGCTCCGGCGGAGCGACCCATAGCCGGGCGACGAGTCGTCCGTTGCCGTCCCGTCGTTCCCATTCGACCCGGACGTCCTTGCTGTAGAGCGCGCGGGCCAGGTTGCGTCGGGCGCGCTCGCCGAACGGCTGTGCCTTGCGCGGGGCGTCGATGCCGGCCAGGCGAACCTTGTGTCGTTCAAGGTTGCCGTCGAGCACGGTGACGGTGTCGCCGGAATGGATGGCGACGACGCGCGCCTCGAACGACTGCACCTCCGCCGCGATCGTCGGTGCCGTCGTGGGCGGCAGCAGGAGCAGGCTGGCGAGTAGCGTCCGCGACTTCATGCGGCCGACGATAGGGTTGCGCGCAGCCCGGGTCCCGGACCTGGTTCGAAGCCTCGGACGTCTGGGCTGTGACGCCTCGAAACAGCGACCGGGTTCCCGGTTTCGGGGAGGGTGACGCGCGAGGCGCGCGGGAATATGTGTAACGGCGGTCGCGCCGAGTCGCTCCGCTCTTCACATAAGTCCGGATGCGCTAGTCTCCCGGAATGCGAACGGCTCCGGAGGTCGAGGTCGTCATCGAGATCCCGCGCGGCAGTTTCCTGAAGCGGGGATCGAACGGGCGCGTGGATTTCGTGTCACCGCTGCCGTGTCCGTTCAATTACGGTTCCGTGCCCCAGTTGATCGGTCTGGAGGGCGACCTGCTCGACGCCGTCGTGCTCGGGCCACGGTTGCCGCTGGGTGCGCGGGTGCGGGTGCCGGCATGGGGCGCGGTCGCACAGATGGACCGGGGCATGATGGACCACAAGCTGATCTGCAGTGCCGAGCCAATCGGTGAGAGCGCACGTCGCGCAGTGCTGCGATTCTTTCATGTCTATGCCTGGAGCAAGGGGCTGCTCAACCTGCTGCGCGGAGCCCACGGTCGCAACGCCTGCGATGGGTGGATCGAGGCGAGCGAGGCACTCAATTCGGCAACGCCGCGGAAGTCGGCCTGGCGGGGTCCGCGGATCGGGTTCTGAGTCCGTGCCGGAGATGTCTGTCACCCGGTCGGGAACTCGTCGCCGCCGCCGATCCGCTAGCGACCCAGACCCGGGCCCAGGCCCAGGAATTGACGCATTCGCTCGAGCTCCGCCGCCAGTCCGGCGCGAAACGCGGTGTCCCTGGGCGCCGCGCCCGCGCTGTAGCCGAACGAGCTGCTCAGCGCATCGTTGTCGACCGACAGATTTGCCCAGCCGATGACCCGGTCGTGCCACAGCAGGGGCAGCGCGTAGTAGCCCAGTTTCCGCTTTGACGCCGGCGTATAGGCCTCGAATCGGTAGGGCCATCCCCAGAACACTTCGAATCGACGACGGTCGTGCACGATCGGATCAAACGGCGTGAGCAGTCGCACGGCGTCGTCCGGACGCCAGCGGCGCGCGGCGGGATTCTCCGTAGCCGGCCAGTACCAGTCCTCCGAGCCGAGCCGCGCGTGTCCGAGCCGGCGCTTCGCGCGCGCCAGCGTGGTCCCGCGCTGCGCCCGCCACTGAGGTACGCCGTAACACAGGCGGCTCAACAGGTAGCCGAGGCTGCCGGCGGGCAGCGGGGCATACTTGTTCACCACGATGTCGACGAGCGCGTCCAGTCGCTCGACGATCACGGCATCGTCGCGTGGCGTGGCGCCCGAATCCGGGCGCTCGGCGTACACCCGCGTGCCGCCGTCGCGCCGTACGACGCGCAGCAGGCCGCGGTAGTGCATGTCGTCGAGCAGTTGCGTGCTGGCGTTCGACGAACCACCGAACCAGTTGGTCACCTTGCCGTGCGCGAACCGGGCGTCGACCTCGCGCGGATGCACCGCACCGCGTTCGCGAACGAACTGCAGCACGGCGTCGGCCTGGCGACGCTGCCGCGCAGTCCACGTCCGCAGCGTCGTCCGCGGGTGCATCAGGTCACTGTGCGTGCGCGGCAGGATCCCGTAGTTGACGAAGAAGTCCTCCTCCAGCCTCAGGCGCGGATATCGACGCTCCAGATCGCCCGCACGGTAGTCCGCCACCCGGTGACGCAAGGTCAGGTCCTGGGCGCGCGCCGGCGCGCGGATCGGATCAGCCTGCACGAAACCCAGCTTGTGGACGGCGCGGCCGAGCGTCGTCGGCCGGAACAGCGAGCGCGCGACGGCGTAGCGGCGCAGTTGCTCGATGGTCAGCGTCACGCTGAGGCCCCGTCGGTGATCATTGGAGAGGCGCCTGTCGGCCGTGGTCGGAACGATAGACAATACCTGAGTCAAAGAAGGCCTCGTCATCGGCGGCGGGCGTCTGCCGGCGCCTCTGTCATACGGGTACCGACGCACCTATACTGACCCGGTCAAGCTGTGCAGCACGGTCGGGAGGGTCATGGACGCCGACGACCTGATGGGCGGGTTCCGCCTGGGCCACTGGCTCGTCGAGCCGCGCGCGGAACGAATAACAAGCGATGATCGCGCGCGAATACTGCCACCGCATCAGATGCGGGTGCTGTTGTGCATGGCAGCCAGGCATGGCGAGACAGTCGAGCGAGACGAGTTGCGCGAGGCGGCCTGGCCGAACGTCGCGGCCACGGACGACATGGTCGACGAGGCCATCCGCGAGCTGCGGGACGCGCTGGGCGATTCGATCGACGAGCCGCAATGCATCGTCGCCGTTGGCCATCGCGGCTATGCGCTGATCTGTCACTTCGAGCCGCTCACTTCTCTGACGGATTCCGCGGACGCAGCGGCGCCCGATGCCGATTCTCCCCGGACATTCTCCGGTCGGCTGCTCGAGCTCGTCTCGGAGATGCGACGGCGCAGCGTGTTCAGGGTGGCGGGCACCTATCTGGTCGGCATGTGGATCCTGCTCCAGGTGGGGGAGACAACGTTCGAGCCACTGGGCCTGCCGGACTGGTGGATGACGGTGCTGACGATCCTGGCCGTGGTCGGGCTGCCGATCGTCGTGGTCCTGGCCTGGACCTACGAGATGACCGCCGGCGGCATCGTGCTCGACCCAGGAACCGGCCGCGCCGTGCACTTGCCGAGGCCACGCCGCGCCGTCGCGCCCGCAATGGTCGCGGGCGTTGCGCTGATGGCGGCGGTGACGGGGTTCGCGTGGTGGCGGACGATCGACTCATCGTCCGACGCGACACGCGACCAGCCGAAGCCGGGTCCGCCGTCGATCGCGGTGCTGCCACTGGTGGACATGAGTCCGGGCGGAGGCAGCGAGTACCTCGGGGATGGCCTCAGCGAGGAACTCTCCACCCGCCTCGCGCAGATTCCAGGACTGCGCGTGGCAGCCCGAACGTCGGCCTTCGAATTCAAGGACAAGAGTCTCGACGTCCGCCGGATCGGCCAGGCGCTGGGCGTGGAGCACGTGCTCGAGGGCAGCGTCCGCCGCGACGGCGACTCCCTGCGGGTCACGGTGCAGCTCATCGACGCGGATACCGGATATCACGTCTGGGCGGGATCTTACGACCGGGAGTGGCGCAATCTGCTGTCGGCGCAGGACGAGATCGCGCACGACGTGGCGGAGGCGCTGCGCGTGGTCCTGGCGCCCGCAGGCGGCGCCGGGGCCAGTGTCGCGGGGACCGCCACGGAGATCGATCCCCGCGCCCTTGAGCCGTATCTCGCGGGCCTCGCATTGCTGCGTCAGCCGAGTGACGTGAGCACGACGCTCGAGGCCGCACGCCGGTTCTCCGCGGCGGTCGCATTGTCGCCCGGCTTCGCCGGGGCCCACGCGGGCCTGTGCCGCGTCAGGCTGCGCCAGTTCGAGCAGTCACGCGATCCCGAGGCGCTCGCTTCCGGCGAGCGCTCGTGCCGGCGCGCAATCGAAATCGATCCGTCGCTCGTCAACACGGAGAAGGCGCTCGCCCAGCTGGAGCTGTCGAGCGGGGAATTCTCCGCGGCCACCGGCCGGTACCGCGAGTTGCTGCAGCGATACCCCCAGGACGCAGACGTCTACATCGGGCTCGCGAATGCGCTGGCGGCACAGGGCGAGCAGGACGCCGCCGAATTGAGCTATCGGCGTGCGGCCCAGGCCGAGCCCGCCTACTGGGCGGCGCAGAACGCGCTGGGTGCCTTCCTGTTCCAGCACGGCCGGATCGACGAGGCCGAGACGTCTTTCGAAAAGGTGACGGCACTGGTGCCGTCGAGCGCCCTGGCGTGGAGCAACCTGGGCGGAGCCCGGCAGATGCAGGGCGACTTCAGCGGTGCCCGCACCGCCTACCAGACGTCGCTGCGGCTGGAGCCCTCGGTGGAAGGGCACTCGAATCTCGCGACGACGTACTTCTATCTTGGCCAGTTCGCCGATGCGGTCGAGGCGTTCGAGCGGGCGATCGCCCTCGGCGGCCACGACCAGGCCATCTGGGGAAACCTCGGGGACGCTCTCTGGCAGGTGCCAGGGCGACGCGACGACGCGGTCGAGGCGTATCGCAAGGCGATCGAGCTCGGTGAATCGGAACTGGCGAGGCAGGCCGACAACCCGATGCTGCTCGCGCAGCTCGGCTACTACCGCGGGCGCGTCGGTGAGCTGGACGCGTCGCTGGACTACCTGGACCACGCGCTCGCGGTCGGCGCCGATCACGTCTACGTGCAGTACTACCGCGCGGTGGCCGCAAGCGACCGGGGCGACGTGGATGCAGCACTCGACGCGGTCGATCACCTCGTCACGCTCGGCTATCCGGTTGCCTTGCTGCGCGCGGCTCCGGAGTTCGGCACGCTGGTCGGCGACGATCGATTCAAGGCTCTGCTGCACCGGGAGGACCCGGCCTGATCCGGGTGGAACGGCGCGGCCTTTGGTGAACCAGAACGGGACATGACCGGGAGGTGCGAGATGGAAAATGCGACGACCGCTTCAAACAAGGCCAGCCTGATCATCAAGATCGAAGGCGGCGTACTCAAGGTGGTGGACAAGAACGGCAAGGGCGGGGGAAACGTCAACATTCACCAGAACAAGAAGATGCAGTTCAAGAACGACTACCGGAGAGGAATGCACGCTCACGTTCATCCAGATCGAGGATGCGGATGATGCAGATGAATACGACTGCAGCACGTCGACCTGGATCTTCGACGAACCCAAGCCAGCAGACTGCACGCACGTTCTGGCGGCAACAGGGGGCGATGCGATCTGGAACCCGAAGTTGAAGGGCAATATCGGGGTGATTGCCGTCAAGTACTCGGTTTCCGTGGGAGGCGGTGTCGCCGATCTGGATCCCGTGATCATCGTTCGACAATAGCCACGCGAGGGAGCAGACGTCCGGAGCCGGTCGCGACGCCCGCCGGTCGCGGCCGGCGCCCTCTGACCGAGGGCACACTGCCGCCGCGACCACGCGCCTCTTCCGGCGAACCTCGTCGCAGGCTAACGTGCGACCCATGAACACCCCGAACGACCAGGCCCTGCCGACGCGCCGCGGCGAGTTCCGCGTGCTGCGCACGATCACGACCCGCTGGCACGACAACGACCACTACGGGCACGTGAACAACGTCGTGTACTACGCGTTCTTCGACACCGCCGTGAACGGCTACCTGATCGAGACGAGCGGCACCGACATCCGCGACCTGCCGGCCATCGGCATCGTGGCCGAGACGAGCTGCCGCTTCCTGAGCGAACTGTCGTTCCCGGACCTGGTGCATGCGGGGCTGGCGCTGGAGAAGCTCGGCAACTCGAGCGTGGTCTACCGCATCGGGCTGTTTCGCAACGACGAGGCGGAGCCGGCGGCGCTCGGCCGCTTCGTGCACGTCTACGTCGATGCGGAGACGCGCCGCCCGGTGCCGATTCCGCCGTCGATACGCACGGCGCTCGCGGCGCTCGAAACGAACCCGCCAGCCTCGGCGTCCTAGCGCGAGGTGATCGGCACGTGGCCCGGCTGCGCGGCCACCCGGGCACACCAGGCGCGGATGGCGGGATAGTCATCGAGCGGAAAACCGCCTTCCGGCGCGACGTGCGTGTAGGCATAGAGCGCGATGTCGGCGAGCGAGTAGTTGTCGCCCACGAGGAAGCCGCGCCCGGCGAGCCCCCGCTCGAGCACCGCGAGGGCCGCGTGGCCGGCGCGACGCTTGTCGATGAGCTTCTCGCCGAGTTCCGCCTCGCTCTTGTGCAGCGAGCCGATCCAGAATCGCACCGTTCCCACGTTCGGCTCGAGGTTGTACTGCTCGAAGGACATCCACTGCCACATCCGCGCGCGTTCGAACGGGTCGGCGGGCACCAGCCGTGAGCCTTCGGCGAGATACCAGAGAATGGCGTGGCTCTCGGAGAGATACCCCTTGCCCGGAACCTCGAGCAGCGGGATGCGCCCGTTCGGGTTCCTGGCCAGGAATTCCGCCGTCCGCGTCTCGCCGCGCTTGATGTCGAGTTCCACGAGCTCGTAGGGCAGGCCGAGCTGGCGCAGCACCAGCCGCACCTTGTAGCCGTTGCCCGAGGGCAGGTAGTCGTAGAGGCGATAGCTCACGACTCGAGGATCTCCTTGCCCTTCTGGATGGCGAGTGCGCCGCTGCGCACCACCTCGAGCACCTCGCCGAAGTTGGCGATCTCGGCGATGAAGCGGTTGATCTGCGCCTCGTTGCTGGTGAGCTCGATCGTGAAGCTGTCCGCGGCGTCCCACAGCACCCGGCCGCCGGCCCGTTGCGATGCGGACCAGAGCCTGCCCACCTGCGTTGCCTTCGCCTTGACCTTGATGAGCAGCAGTTCGCGCTCGAAGTGCTCCTCGCGGGTGACGTCCTCGACGTCCACGACGTCCACCAGCTTCAGCAACTGGTTGGAGATCTGCTGGATGACAGCGTCGTTGCCGGTCGTGACCAGCGTGAGCCGGGACACCACGGGATCGTCCGTCGGCGCGACGCTCAGCGATTCGATGTTGTAACCCCGCGTCGAGAAGAGGCCCGCGACCCGCGTGAGCGCGCCGACCTCGTTCTGCAGCGTGACGGAAATGATGTGTCGCTTGCCTCGCACGATGACTCCGCTTTGCGGGTGAGACCCCGCTCTGTCGCCCTAAGACCATGAATTAAATGACGTTTGCGGCCGGGCCGCCGCGCCTGCCCAGGACAGAGCATAGGTGAACCACCGGAGGCCGCCTAGATGGACGCCTGCGGGGGCGGCTGCTAGTCTCGGTTGCACCGCAACATGAAATTCCAGCCGCTGCCCAGCAGGAAATCGCCGTGAAGCAGAGCCACGCCACCGCGGGGCCGATCCCCCATCCCAAGGCCGGCCAGGCCATGACCGGCGCAGAGATCATCGTGCAGGTCCTCGCCGACGAAGGGGTCGACACGATCTTCGGCTACAGCGGCGGGGCCATCCTGCCGACCTACGACGCGGTGTTCCGCTACAACCAGGAGCACGTGGCCGCGGGTGACGGCAGGTCGATGCCGCTCATCGTGCCGGCGAACGAGCAGGGCGCGGGCTTCATGGCGGCCGGCTACGCCCGCGCGAGCGGTCGCGTCGGGGTGTGTCTCGTGACCTCCGGGCCGGGCGCCACCAACACCGTCACCCCGGTGCGCGACTGTGCGGCCGACTCCGTGCCGATCGTGGTGATCTGCGGCCAGGTGCCAACCGCGGCCATCGGCAGCGACGGTTTCCAGGAAGCACCGGTCGCCAACATCATGGGCGGCGTCGCGAAGCACTGCTTCCTGGTGACCGACCCCACGCGCCTCGAGTCCACGATGCGGACCGCGTTCGAGATCGCCCGCACGGGACGGCCCGGCCCGGTCGTGATCGACATCCCCAAGGACGTGCAGAACTGGCAGGGCGAGTTTCGCGGCGAGGGTCACCTCGACGTGCGAGGGTACCGCCAGCGAATGAACGGGCTGCGCCGCAATGCGCTGACGGAGCCCGAGTGCGCGGCGTTCCTGGCGATGCTCGGCGAGGCGGAACGGCCGCTCATCTATGCCGGCGGCGGAGTGATCAACGGCGAGGCTTCCCAGGCGCTGCGCAAGTTCGCCACCGACCTCGGCATCCCGGTGGTCACCACGCTGATGGGCATCGGCGCCTTCGATACCCGGCACCCGCTGTCCCTGCGCATGCTCGGCATGCACGGCGCCGCGTTCGCCAACTACGCCGTGGACGACTGCGACTTCCTGATCGCGCTCGGCGCGCGATTCGACGACCGCGTGGCGGGAGTGCCCGAGCGATTCGCGCCGAACGCCCGGCGCATCGCGCACATCGACGTCGACGCCTCCGAGATCAACAAGGTCAAGCGCGTGCAGTGGAGCCACGTCGGGCTGCTGCCACCGGCCCTCGCGGCGCTCGGCGGCCATGCGCGGCGCGGCGGATTCTCGCGCGACTGGTCGGCCTGGCACCGCCACGTCGAGGCACTCAAGACGCGCCATGCGATGGCCTATGACCGGGACAGCGCCGCCATCCAGCCCTACTACGTGATCGAGGAGATCAACCGGCTCACCGACGGCAAGGCGATCATCGCCACCGGCGTGGGCCAGCACCAGATGTGGGCGGCGCAGTACTTCGATTTTCGCGAGCCGCGGCTCTGGCTGACCTCGGGCAGCATGGGCACGATGGGGTTCGGCCTCCCGGCGGCGATCGGTGCGCAGTTCGCCTGCCGTGACCGCCTCGTGATCGACATCGACGGCGACGCCAGCATCCGCATGAACCTCGGTGAGCTCGAGACCGTCACCACCTACGACCTGCCGGTCAAGGTCGTGGTGCTGAACAACTTCGGCGACGGCATGGTCAAGCAGTGGCAGAAGCTGTTCTTCAAGGGACGGCTGTCGGCCAGCGACAAGTCGCTGCACAAGAAGGACTTCGTGAAGGCCGCGCAGGCCGACGGCTTCGCCTTCGCCGTGCGGCTCGACCGCAAGGAAGACGTGACGCGGGTCGTGAAGGAGTTCATCGAGTTCGACGGGCCGGCGTTCCTCGAGGTGATCATCGATCCCGACGCGGGCGTCTACCCGATGGTCGGACCGGGACAGACCTACGAGGAGATGATCACCGGCGACTTCATCGAGTCGCGCAGCAAGCGCGACGCCAAAGAGCCGGGCTCGTCCGAGATGTTCTGAGCGGGACGCTCTCCTTTTTCGCCTGAGGCCACCGCCGGTGACGGCATCGACGAGCAAGGGAGACGGCGCCCGCCCCTCCTTCGGGGAGGCGGCGCGCTTCTGGTTCAGGCTCGGGTTCATCTCCTTCGGCGGGCCTGCCGGGCAGATCGCCATCCTGCACCGCGAGGTCGTCGAACGGCGCCGGTGGCTCGACGAGCGCGCGTTCACGGACGCACTCAATTTCTGCATGTTGCTGCCCGGCCCCGAAGCCCTGCAGCTGGCCATCTACCTGGGCTGGCGCCTGCACGGCATTCGCGGTGGCCTGGTCGCGGGACTCGGGTTCATCGGCCCGGCGGTACTGCTGCTGCTCGGCTTGTCCTGGGGCTACGCGAGATGGGGCGAGCTGCCGGCGGCGACGGGCGTGCTGCTCGGCCTGCAGGCGGCCGTGCTGGCGCTCGTCCTGCAGGCCCTCGTCAGGATCAGCCGCCGGGCGCTCGGCACGCCGCTGCACGTTGCGCTCGCGGTCGCGGCCTTCGTGGCCCATGGGTTCCTGCGCGTGCCGTTCCCGTTGATCGTGCTGGTCGCGGGCGGTCTCGGGATCGCAGCGGCCTGGCGGGTGCAACCGCCACTTCACGTTGACGCGTCCGCGGCCGGAGCCGGGGGATCGACGGTGCGCGTGATTCTCGCCGGCCTCATGTTGTGGAGCGTGCCGCTCGGCATCGTCGTGGCGCTGCTCGGTGCCGACTCGCTCTGGAGCCGGATCTACCTGTTCTTCACGCAGGCCGCGTTCGTCACCTTCGGCGGTGCGTACGCCGTGCTCGGCTACGTCACCCAGCACCTCGTCCAGGACCTCGGCTGGGTCACGGCACAACAGTCGGTGGCGGGCCTCGCCCTCGCAGAGACCACGCCGGGACCGCTGGTGATCGTGCTGCAGTTCATGGGCTTCATGGCGGGCTGGAACCAGCCCGACCCGCTCGCGCCGGCGAGCGCTGCGATCGTGGCCGCACTGCTCGCGTCCTGGGCGACCTTCCTGCCGTCCTTCGTATTCATCTTCGTCGGCGCGCCACACCTCGAGCGCCTGACGCGCGCGCCGCGCTTTGCCGGCGCGCTCGCGGCGATCACGGCCGCCGTCGTCGGCATCATCGCGACGCTGTGGCTGCTGCTCGCCCGGGTGGTCGTCCTGCCCGGCGGCATCGGGGGCGGCATCGCGTGGTGGCCGCTCGTCCTCGCGGGGCTGGTCTGGCTGCTGCTCGCGCGCACCCGGCTCGAGCTGCCGTGGATCCTCGCCGCCGCGGCGCTGGCAGGGCTCGTCGTGCAGCTCGCGGGGCTGGCCTGAGGCGCAGTCTCAGCGCGCGGCGTCCAGCAATGCGTCGATCTTGGCGGCCATCACCGGGAACGGCTGCGCCCCGTTGACGATCTCGCCCTGGAATTCACCGTCGACGATGCGGCCGATCACGAAGGACGGGGTCGAGCCGATGCCAGACCTGCGCGCCAGTTGCGCATCGGCGCGCACGTTCGCGGCCTGGCGACCGTCCTTGCGGCAGGCTTCGAACCGTTCGAGGTCGAGACCGAGTTCGCCGGCGAGCTGCCCGTACGGCTCCGTGCCGAGCCGCGACTGGGACGCAAACAGCTTCTCCCGGTAGTCCCAGAATCGGCCCTGTTCGCCGGCGCAACGGGCGGCGACGGCGGCAGGGAGGGCGAACGCATGCATCGGCAGCGGCAGGTCGCGCGAGGTGAACCGCAGCTTGCCGGTATCGATGTACCGGCGCCGCAACTCGGGGAAGGTGGTCGCGGCAAAGCGTGCACAGTACGGGCACTGCAGGTCCGTGAACTCGATGATGGTGACGGGCGCGTCCTCCCGGCCGAGTTCATTGAACGGCATGGCTGCGGCAGGGGTCGGGACCTCGGCGTCCTGCGGCGTGGCTGCGCACCCGGCGGTGACCAGGAGCAGGGCGAGGACGAACATTGGCAGGACACGCATCACGACAGGCCTTCAGGCGGGAACATGACCGGCGCAGACTGCCCCCGTGCCCGCCGGTACACAAGGCCTGGCGTGTCAGGGCGGCCGCAAACTGCGATGCATCCCGATAAGATTGGCCCTGCGCAATCCCGGGGAGTCCGCCATGAAGTACCTGCACACGATGGTTCGCGTGACCGATCTCGACCAGTCACTGCGGTTCTACTGCGACGCGCTGGGTCTTCGGGAACTGCGCCGCTACGACAACGAGAAGGGACGCTTCACGCTGGTGTTCCTCGCCGCACCCGGGGACGACGCCGCACAGGTCGAGCTCACCTTCAACTGGGATCCGGAGCAGTACGGCATCGGGCGCGCGTTCGGGCACCTGGCCTACGAGGTGGACGACGTGTATGCCGCCTGCCAGCGCCTCGCGGACCACGGCGTGACGATCAACCGCCCGCCGCGCGACGGTCGCATGGCGTTCGTGCGCTCGCCCGACAACATCTCCATCGAGCTGTTGCAGAAGGGCGCCGCCCTGGCACCCGCGGAGCCGTGGGCGAGCATGCCCAACACCGGGACCTGGTGAGCGGCGGCCGGGCCGCGTGCGCTCAGCGGTGGCGCGCCAGCAGCGCGGCCTCCTGTTCACGGCTCAGGCCGGCCTTCAGCACGTCGCGTGACTCCGGCGGCCGTCCGCGCTGCCACTCGAGCGTCGCACGCACCGTCTCCTCGAGCGGCGCGAAACGCAGGCCGGCCGCGACGGCCCGCGCGGAACTGACCAGCGCGGCCCCGGCCGTCTCGCCCGCCGGCGGGCTCCAGATCGGCAGGGCCCGGCCTTCGAGCAGGCCCTCGGCACGCAGGGTTTCCGCGTCCAGCCAGCGGACCTTGGTCGTGGCGCCGCTCACGCGCCGGCTCGCCTCGAGCAGTCCGCCCATGGTCGCGTAACCCGGGGGCGAGCAGGCGTTGAACACGCCTCCGGCGCGGGATCTCGACGCAGTCGACCACGAAGCGGGCGAGGTCGCCGACGTCGATGTACTGGATCGGATCGGCCGGCGTGCCTGGGGCGAGCATCTCGCCGCCCTGCGACGTGCGCCAGGGCCAGTAGGTGAACCGGTCCGTATGGTCGCCCGGACCGACGATGTACGTCGGCCTCACGATGGTATTGCGGCCCGCGAAGTCTTCCTGCACGACGCGCTCGCAGAGCACCTTGAGGCCGCCGTAGGTGGTGCCGTCCACCTTCTCCACCGATTCGTCGGCGAGCTTCTCGAGCGGCGCGTCTTCCGTCACGCCGGGGACGGACAGGTCCGCGTAGACCGAGATCGTCGAGATGAACAGGTAGTGCTTCACCCGTTCGCGCAGCAGCTGCGTACTCAGCCGTACGTGGCGCGGCACGTAGCCGGAGTTGTCGATCACCGCGTCCCACTCGCCGCTCTCGAGCGCTTCGAGTTTTCCGTCGCGGTCGCCGTAGAGCGTCTTCACGCCGGGCGTCGGCTCGGGCTGGCGCTTGCCGCGGTTGAAGAGGGTCAGGGCGTGGCCGCGCGAGAGTGCCTCGCGCACGAAGTGCGGGCCGATGAATCCGGTACCGCCGAGCATCAGGATACGCAGCGCTCCGGGGCGGCTCGCTGCCGTCGCGCCCCGCGCAACGTGCGTCGACATCGCGAGTGACGCCGCCGCGAGCAGCAGTTCGCGTCGATTCATGACCGATCCTCCCGGGTTACCAATGGTCGCCGACGATACGCGGCTCCGGCTCGAGCCGCACCTCGAAGCGTTGCTCGACGGACCCCGCCACGCGCCGTGCGAGCGACAGCAGTTCCGCGCCGGTCGCCCGGCCGTGATTCACCAGCACCAGCGCGTGCTGCATCGAGATGCCCGCGTCGCCCTCGCGATGGCCGCGCCAGCCGCAGCGCTCGATGAGCCACGCGGCCGAGAGCTTGCGGCGACCGCCGTCCGCCGGATACGCCGGGGCGGCGGGATCACGGGCGAGTATCCGTTCGGCCAGCGAGGCGTCGACGACCGGGTTCTTGAAGAAGCTCCCGGCATTGCCGATCGTCGCCGGGTCCGGCAGCTTGCGCCGGCGCAGCCGGCGGACGGCCTCGGCGACGTCGGCGTGGGTCGGGGCCGCGATCCCCATGGCGGCGAGTTCCTCGCGTATGCCGGCGTACTCGAGTCGCAGCGGCGATTGACGCGACAGCCGGAACTCGACCGCCGTGACGATCCAGCGGTCCGGCTCGCGCTTGAAGCGACTGTCGCGGTACCCGAACGCACACTGACCGCCTTCTATCCGTACCGGCCGGGATTCCGAGCGGTCCCAGGCCTCGACCGCCTCGATCGACCCGGCGACCTCGACGCCGTAGGCACCGATGTTCTGGATCGGCGCCGCGCCGACCAGGCCCGGTATCAGGGCGAGGTTCTCCAGGCCACCCAGCCCGCGGGCCAGGGTCCAGTCGACGAACGCGTCCCAGCCGGCCCCGGCTCCGGCGCGTACGCGCACCGAGCGACCGTCGTCGTCGAGGACCTGCACGGCGGCGAAGCGCGGGCGCAGGACCAGTCCCGGGAAGTCGCCCGCAAAGAGAATGTTGCTGCCTTCACCCAGCACCATGACCGGCGCGCCGCTCAGCACGGGCAGGTCGAGCACGGCGGGCAGTGCCGCGGGGTCGGCCACCTCGGCGAGCCAGGCCGCGGAGGCCGCGACGCGCAGCGTGTTGAGGGTGCCGAGCGGGGCGGCCTCGATCAGGGTGTATGCCTCGGGCATGTGCGTCGCAGGTGCGCCAGGATCCGCTATTCTGGCATCGATGCCGCCAGAACGATGCCAGATGCGTGGCCGGGAAGCCGGTGAATCGTCGCGCGACCACGCGCTGCGTCGAGTCGTCCACGCCGTGCCGGGGATGCTGGCCGGGATTGCCGCCATGCTCGCGCTGGGCGCCTGCGATCGCGTGAGCGAGCCCCGGGTCACCGTCAGCGACCTGAACTGGGCCTGCGGCGAGGCGCGCTGCACGGCTTCGTTTCGCCTCACGGCCGATGCCGGCGACGAGCGCGTGCTGGTGCTGGCGCGCGCCTATGCCGGCGAGAACGTCGCCAGCCGCGACATCGTCGGCGAGCACAAGGAACGCCTGGTGCTGCGCTCCGGACAGCCCCGCAGGCTGTCGGTCGTCATCGAAACGCGCCAGCCTGCGAATCGGGTGCGCGTGATCGTGCAGGGCGCCCTGTAGGCCCCGCGAACTTGCGGGGACGGACGCCGTTCCGTCACTATGCCGTGGCCGCGACGGAGCCTTCCCGCATGAACCCACCATCGACGCCCGACGCCGGCCTCGGCCGGCCCGAGGAGGCGCGTGACTTCCTCGAGCGCAATCCCGACATCGAGGCGGTGCAGCTCGTCATCACGGATGCCAACGGCGTGGGTCGTGGCAAGAACATCGCACGCGAGGAACTCGAGAGTCTCTACGCCGGCGGTCGCAGCGTCGCCGGGTCCATCCTGGGCCTGGATGTGACCGGCGAGGACGTCGAGGAGACGGGCCTCGTCTGGTCGGTGGGGGATGCGGACCAGTCGTGCCGGCCCATCGCAGGGACGCTCGGCCGGGCTCCCTGGCTCGGTCGCCCCACGGCGCAGCTGCTCGGCAGCCTGTTCGAACTCGACGGACGCCCGGCGGCCGCCGATCCGCGTCACGCGCTCGCGCGCGTGGTCCAGCGCCTGCAGGGACGCGGGCTCAACCCGGTGATCGCGGTCGAGCTCGAGTTCTACCTGCTGCAGCGCGACGATGCCGGGCCGCCGCAGCCGGCGCGCGGGCTCGTCTCGGGGGCGCGCAGCAACCGCATCGATGCCTATGGCCTCGGGCGCCTGGACGACATGTCGCCGCTGTTCGACGACCTGTACGCCGCCGCGCGGGCACTCAATCTACCCGTGCGCACGCTGATGTCGGAGTATGCGCCGGGACAGTTCGAGATCACGCTGGAGCATCGCGCCGACGCGCTGCGGGCGGTCGACGACGCGATCCTGTTCAAGCGCGCGGTCCGCGGCGTCGCGGCACGCCATGGCTGCGTCGCGTGCTTCATGGCCAAGCCGTTCGCGGAGCGGGCGGGTGCGGGCATGCACCTGCACGCCAGCCTCGCCGACGACCAGGGTGGCAACGTGTTTGCCGCGGAGGATCCCGCGGGCACGGCGCTGTTGCGCCACGCGATCGGCGGCTTGCGCGAGACGATGGGCGAGGGCATGGCCGTGTTCGCGCCGCACGCGAATTCCTACCGGCGATTCCGCGCGCTGAGCTACGCGCCCGTCGCGGCGACCTGGGGTATCAACAACCGCACGGTGAGCCTGCGCATACCCGCCGGTCCGCCGTCGAGCCGGCACCTCGAGCACCGGGTCGCGGGTGCGGACGCGAATCCGTATCTGGTCGCGGCCCTCGTGCTGGCCGCCATGTCGCGCGGCATCGAGCGCGGGACGGATCCCGGCCCGCCCGTCGAGGGCAACGGCTATGCGCAGGCGAGCGCGCGGGAACTGCCGACGCACTGGCCGGAGGCCCTCGAGCGTGCGGCGGCGTCGGAGTTCATGGCCGATGCGCTCGGTGCGGATTTCCTCGCGGTCTTCCTGGCGATCAAGCGCCGGGAGTGCGAGAAGTTCGGCGCGCTGGTGACCGATCGCGACTACGAGTGGTACCTCGACACGGCCTGATCCTTCGACATAAGCGGCGGCTTCGCAGCGCTGCGTCACCGCGCGCTGCGCGGCGCGGATTAAGTCAGGTCGGCAGCGTCGTTTGTGAGAGTTGAATCAATGTGACCCGGGAGCGGTGTGCGGAGAATGCGCCCCACACGCCACACTCCGATCCCGAGGTTCGTCGACCGTGACAAGATTCCCGAGCCGTACCGCCGCGCGCAGCGCCAATCCCTCGAGCAGGAAGTCCCCGCCCGTGACCGTTCACCTCCGCAAGATGTACGTCGACTGCCGGTTCGGGCAGTTGCACCTGCACACAGCCTTTCCGTCGAACGGTGGCTTCGACGAGCTGACGCCGCTCGTATGCGTGCATCCGGCTCCGCTGTCGGGCCGGGTCTTCAAGGGCTTCCTCGCGGAGATGGGGCGGGATCGCAGCGTCTATGCACCCGACCTGCCGGGCTGCGGCGAATCCGACGCGCCGCAGTCGGCGCCGTCGATCGCGGACTACGCGGCGGCGGTCGGCGACCTGCTCGACACGCTGCGCCTGCGGCAGGTGGACCTGCTCGGCTACCAGACCGGCTCGCTGGTCGCCGCGGAACTCGCGGTGGCGCGCCCGGCGCAGGTGCGTCGCGTGATCCTCGCCGGCGTGCCGGTGTTCGACGCCAAGGAGCGCGAGACCTACCACGCGCGACCGTGGCCTGCGAAGGCACGCGACGACGGTACGCACCTCGTCGAGGAGTGGCAGAGGATACGGCGCTCGCGCGGCGAGAGGGCGTCGCTCGCGCGGCTCGGCGAGGATCTCGCCGGCGCGCTGCAGGGCGGCGAGGCGGCGGCCTGGGGCCCGGCCGCGGCCGCGAACTACGCGACGGGCGAGCGGCTCCCGCTGCTCAGGCAGTCGACGCTGGTGGTGCGCGCCCGGGACGAGTTCTGGGAGACCACGGCCCGCGCGGATGCGCTGCTGCGGGAAGCGCACCGCGTCGATCTCGAAGGCCACAACGGCGGTTTGTTCGACACCGGCGCCGCGGACGTCGCCCGCTATGCCCGGGAGTTCCTCGACCGCTGAGCGGGCCAGGCCGCGAGCGCGATGGCGAACAGCACGAGTGGCACCAGCGCCGCGAGATTGAGCGAGTGCCAGCCGAGCACGTGGATCGCCGGCCCCGCGAGCAATGAGGCGAGCGCCTGCGTGCCGAACACCGAGAATTCGTTGACGGCCTGGGCGCGGAAACGCTCGGACGCGCGGTAGGTCGTCGTGAGCAACGCGGTGCCCGCCACGAACAGCAGGTTCCAGCCGATTCCGAGCAGCACCAGGCCCCACCAGTAGTGCATCAGGTCGCGCCCGGCGCTGTCGATCGCGACGCAGGCGAACATCAGCACGAGGCCGGCCGTCATGCCTGCCCGCACGCCGATGCGCGCGATCAGCCGGCCGCTGAACAGGGACGGCCCGTACATCGCGAGCAGGTGGCTCTGGATCACCCAGGCGGTGTCACCGTCGGAATGGTGGTCGTGGACGTGCATGCTGATCGGCGTGGCGGTCATGATGAAGCTCATCACCGCATATGAGACGACGGAGGCCGACAGGGCCGTCAGGTACAGCGGCTGCCGCAGGATCTCGGCCAGCGGGCGCGACGCCCCCGGATCCGCCGCGAGTCCTGCCGGCCGGCCGCCGCGGTAGCGCGTGAGCACCAGCGCGCTCGCCAGGCAGAGTACCGCGACGCCGACGAACGAGCCGGCATACTCGTGATCCGGAAGCAGGTTCTTCAGCGCGAGCGCGATCTGCGGTCCGGTCGCCGCCGCCGCGAGCGTACCGATCATCACCATCGAGACCGCACGGCTCACCGGTCGGGCGACACACTCTCGGCGGCCGCGAAGCGGTGCTGCTGCTGGAAGGCGAGGTTCGCGCCGAGGACGAACGTCGCTGCGCACAGCAGCCAGAAGCTCGACTGCACGATGGCCCAGGCCACGGCCAGTGCCGCGACGGCGGCGAGCAGCGCGCTGGCGACGAACGCGTTGCGCCGTCCGATCCGTTCCATGAGCAGCGCGGCCGGGATCACCATCGCGGCGAGTCCCACGACGGCCAGCGAGACCGGCAGGGTGGCGAGCTGCGGCGCCGGTGCGAATTCGCTGCCCAGGATGCCGCCCAGCAGGGGGATCGTCATCATCCCCGCGGCCGAAAGGCCCTGCGCGACCGCCAGCACGTGGACGTCACGCATCCGGCGTCAGGCGTAACGGTGCCACGACAGCGCGCACAGCAAGCCGATCGCCATGCAGGTAAACAGCCACTCGACCGCGTGGGCGGCCAGCTGGCCGGAGGTGCCTTTCCAGCGCAGGGCGAGCGTCGCGAACGCGGGCAGGATGAGCGCCGACCAGCACAGGGCGCCGTACAGCGCGCCGGTTGCGTACCAGGGAGTGTTCACGACCGCGATCAGCCCCCAGCCGAGCCAGAACAGGAAGCCGAGTCCCGCGCCGGCCGCGGCGCGCAGCGCGGCACCCGCGACCAGCCGCGCCGCGCTCTCGGTCGGCGCGGCGAAGGATCCGGGCGCGACCCGCGCCAGCCAGGGCGACGTGACCAGTCCGCTCCACAAGACACCGGCGAGTCCGCCACTCATGCCGGCGAACACGGTCATCAGCAACTCGAGGCGCGGCACGCCGGCGTCCCGCTCAGAGATGCCGCCGCAGCGCATTCACGCAGCGGTCGATCTGCGCCGGGTCGTTGCCCGGGTGCAGGCTGACGCGGATCGCGTCGAAGCCCGCGCCCTGCTGCACGTGTGCGACGACGGTGCCGTCCTGCTCCGCGAGGGCGCGCACCACGGCCCCGTGGTCGCGGTCCGGGAGGCGGAGTGACACGATCCCGGTGGCGAGGCTCGGATGCGACGGCGACAGGATCTGGACACCCGGCAGCGTGGCCAGCTGCAGCCGGCAGTACGCCGCGAGCTCGCGGATCCGCGAACCCAGGCGTACGCGCTTGACGGCCTGCTGGAACTCGAGCGCGATGGCCAGGCCCTCGATCGACGGGCCGAGGTGCCGCGCGGACGCACCGTAGCGCGCCTGGGCCCCCGTCGCGCCCGGCGCATCCTCCGCCACCGGCCACACGCGCGCCTGTGAGTCGCGGCGCACGAAGAGCGCACCGACGCCCCAGGAGGCGTTGATCCAGCGATGAAACGCCGTGGCATAGGCGTCGCAGCCCAGGTCCGAGAGACTGAAGTCGACCAGGCCCGGGCCCTGGGCCCCGTCCACGACGCTGAAGATGCCGTTGGCGCGCGCCAGCGCGCAGATTTCCGCCAGCGGCATGGCCGTGCCGTCCGTGGCCCGGACGTGGGAAACGAGCAGCACCCGGGTGCGCGGCGTGATCGCGCCCGCATACTGGCCCACGATCGCCTCGGGCGCGGCCGGCATGCCGTCCTGCGGTAGTTCCACCAGCCGGATGCCGCGCCGGGCGGCTTCGATCCTCCAGGGACCCACGGCGTCCGCGCGCTCGTGGCTGCCCACGAGCACCTCGTCGCCCGCTTGCAGGTCGAGGCCGCGGGCCACGATGCCGAGCCCGTCGGCGGATCCCGACGTGAAGGCGATCTCGTCCGGTGCCGCGCCGAGGAAGGTCGCGACCCGGCCGAGGTGGCGCGTCATGGCGTCCGGCGAGAACACCGAGGCCTGGTACCGGCGGAAGTCCTGGCTCTGTCGCTCCCGGCTGCGATATTCGCGCACCATGACCGCGCGCAGGGCCGGGCCCGATCCGGCGGTGTCGAGCCAGGCCAGCCCGGGGTCGAGCACGAGCTGCGCACGCACCCAGTTCCACAGGTCGCGCGACCCGGCCGGAATGAGGGACGCGGGAAAATTCTGTGCTCCTGCAAGGGACGGCAGCAGGGCGCTGGCGCCGAGGGCGCCGATGACTGCCCGGCGCGAGACGGATTCGTTCATGTCTTCGTAGTGGTGACGAGGGAGGCGCGACGGCGCCCGCAAGGCGAAGTATGCGGGGTGCAGGTGCAAAGTTGAAGAGATGCTGCGCGGCCCCTCGGCACGCTTTCCTGCTAACGTAGCCGGCGCATCCCCCGCCGTGAACGTCCATGCAAGAGCGCTACATCGAACGCATCCTCAAGGCGCGCGTCTACGACGTCGCCATCGAATCGCCGCTCGAGGCCGCCCCCCGGCTGTCGCGTCGCCTCGGCAACCGCGTGCTGTTCAAGCGCGAGGACCTGCAGCCCGTCTTCTCCTTCAAGCTGCGCGGCGCCTACAACAAGATCGCGCACCTCTCGGAGACCGTGGCGCGGCGCGGCGTGATCTGCGCGTCCGCCGGCAACCACGCGCAGGGCGTGGCGCTCGCCGCGCGGCGGCGGGGCATTCCGTCGGTGATCGTCATGCCGCAGACGACGCCCAACATCAAGGTGCAGGCCGTCCTCGACCTCGGCGGCGAGGTCATCCTGCACGGCGACGACTTCGACCACGCGTACGAGCAGGCCGTCGAAGTCGCCCGCGACCGCGGGCTCACCTTCATCCACCCCTTCGACGATCCCGACGTCATCGCCGGCCAGGGCACCATCGGCATGGAGATCCTGCGCCAGCACTCGGGCGCCATCGACGCGATCTTCGTGCCGATCGGCGGTGGCGGGCTCGTCGCCGGCATCGCGGCCTACGTGAAGTCGCTGTATCCGCAGGTCCGCATCGTCGGGGTCGAGCCCGAGGACGCCGCGAGCATGCACGACTCGCTGCTGGCCGGCCGGCGCGTGACGCTCGATCGCGTCGGCATCTTCGCGGACGGCGTCGCGGTGCGGCGGGTCGGCGAGGAGACTTTCCGGCTCGCCCAGAAGTATGTCGACGAGGTCGTCCTCGTCTCGACGGACGAGATCTGTGCCGCGATCCAGGACATCTTCGAGGACAACCGCACCATCGCCGAGCCGGCGGGTGCGCTCGCGGTGGCGGGCCTGAAGAAGTACGTGGCGCGCGAGTCCTGCACCGACCGCAGCTTCGTCACGCTCAACTGCGGCGCGAACATCAACTTCGACCGCCTGCGCCACGTGGCCGAGCGCGCGGACCTCGGCGCCGGGCGCGAGGCGCTGCTGGCCGTGGAGATCCCGGAGGCGCCGGGGAGTTTCCTGCGTTTCTGCCAGCTGCTCGGTCGGCGCGGCGTCACCGAGTTCAACTATCGCTATGCGGATACGCAGTCCGCGCGCATCTTCGTCGGTATCGCCATCCACGAGGGCCGCCGCGAGAAGGAAGCGCTGCTGGCGCAGGTGGCCGAGGCGGGCTACCGGGTCTTCGACATGAGCGACGACGAGATGGCGAAGCTGCACGTGCGCTACATGGTGGGCGGTCATGCACAGGGGCTCGAGCACGAGCGCCTGTTCCGCTTCGAGTTCCCGGAGCGCCCGGGTGCGCTGCTCAGGTTCCTGCAGGCGATCGGGTCGAGCTGGAACATCAGCCTCTTCCACTATCGCAACCACGGCTCGGACTATGGGCGGGTGCTCGCCGGCGTGCAGGTGCCGCCCGCGGATGCCGGCGAATTCGAGCAGCACCTGCGCGAGCTGCAGTATGCGTACACCGAGGAGACCGGCAATCCCGCCTACCGGCTGTTCCTCGGCGGCTGACGATTCCGCGGCCGGGGGTCAGCGCGAAGACAGCGTCGCGTAGCGTCGACGCGGGAACATGCGCACGAACTCGCCGAACACCCGCTCGCTGAGGGTTTCCGCCGCGGACAGGTGACGCCGGTTCCCCGCCCGGATGCGGGCGATCCGTCGCGCGTTCCAGTAGCGTTCGATCTCGTCGCGACCGCCGGGCAGGGTGAGCCAGCGCTCGATGAGCGCCTCGTCCGCCTCGAGATGGAACTGCAGCCCCCACGCATGGTCACCGAGCCGGTAGGCCTGGTTGCGGCAGTTGCGCGTCCATGCGAGCGGCGTGGCTCCGGGCGGCGGCGCGAACGTGTACGCATGCCACTGGAAGACGAACTGCGGCCGCCGCTCGAAGTGCCGGAGCAGGCGGTCGTCGTGCGCCGCGGGACGCGTGTGCAGCTGGTACCAGCCGATCTCCGGCACCGGGTTCGGCTGGACGTCGCCGCCCATGGCGGCCGCCAGCAATTGTGCGCCCAGGCAGATGCCGAGCACGGGCCGGTCCTGCCGGACCATGTCGTGGATGGCGCCCATCTCGTAGCGCAGGTGGGGCAGGTGGTCGGCCTGGTCCACGTTCATCGGTCCGCCCAGCACGAGCAGGGCGTCATAGCCGCGCACGTCGGGCTGGGCATGCGGCTCGCGGCCGAAGTTGACGTAGCGGATGCGGATTCCGGACGCCCGCAGAAGCGGGTCGAGATGCCCGAGGGGCTCGGTCGCGACGTGCTGGAAGACGAGGATCCTGCGCATATGGGGTAGCTTCCGCCGGTGGCTGCGGGCACGCGCCCGGCGCGGCGCGAGATTGCCCTGTTCACGGGCGGGAGCGCAATAATCACCGGCTGCCGGCCACGCGCCACCTCCTCGGGAATACTCCATGTCGTCACCCTACGTTCCGCGCCGCCCCCCAGAGACACTCGAGTGCTCGCTGCGCGGGCTGCGTCACCACGTGACGCGCTGGCGAGGGACGGACGCCGAACCGATGGTGCTGCTGCACGGCTGGATGGATACCGGCGACACCTTCCAGTTCCTGGTGGACGCAATGGCGGATCGGCGCAGCTGCATTGCACCCGACTGGCGTGGGTTCGGGCGCAGCGCATGGCCCGTCGACGGCTACTGGTTTCCCGACTATTTCGCCGACCTCGATGCCCTGCTCGACGAGTTCGTGCCCGGCGTGCCCGTGACGCTCGTGGGACACAGCATGGGTGGCAACATCGCCACCCTGTATGCCGGGATCCGCCCGGAGCGCGTGCACCGCGTCGTCTGCATCGAGGGCTTCGGGCTGGGTCGTACGCAGCCGGAGCAGGCGCCGGGCCGGTACCGCGAATGGCTGCGGCAGCTGCGCGAACCGCCCGAATTCGCGAACTTCCCGTCGCTCGAGTCGTTCGCCCGCTTCCTCGAGCGCCGCAATCCGCGGCTGACTCCGGAGCGCGCCGCCTTCATCGCGGAGGCATGGACCGCCCCGCAACCGGACGGCAGCGTGTGCGTGCGAGCCGACCCGGCGCACAAGCGCATCAACCCGGTACTGTACCGGCGGGAGGAGGCCGAGGCGTGCTGGCACGAGATCACGGCACCGGTGCTGTTCGTGATCGGGGAGCAGTCCGACTTCCTCGCGCGGCTCGGTGGCGACGCCGATCCGGCGGTCATGGCGCGCCACATCCGGCGCCTCGAGCCCTGCACGGTGCCGGACGCGGGGCACATGGTGCACCACGAGCAACCCGGGCGGCTGGCGCAGGCGATCGAGGCGTTCCTGGAACGCGGCTGAGATGCGACGCGCGTCGTTCGGCGTCCATTCGCACCTATAATCCATGCAAGCGCGTCATCTCCGCCAACGCGTGGAGGTACGATGTCCAAAGACCGCTCGAAGCTGCAGACCTGGTTCGCCGAACTGCGCCGCCGCAAGGTGATCCGGGTCGCTGCCGTTTACCTGGTCGCGGCCTGGCTGCTGATCCAGGTTGCCGACGCGATCTTCGAACCGATCGGCCTCCCGGCCTGGTCGCTCAAGCTCGTGATCGTGCTCGTGGCCCTCGGTTTCCCGCTGGCCTGTGTACTTGCCTGGGCGTTCGATGTGACGCCGCGCGGCATCGAGCGCGCGGAGACCGGCGTGCAACCCACATCCGCGGCATCCGCCGCCGGCCGCGCAAGCCTGCCTCCGCCGGAGGCGCCACCCGTGGAAGTGCCCGCTGCGGCCGCGGCGCCGACCGAATCCGTCGCGATCCTGCCGTTCGTCGACATGAGCCCGGAGCGCGACCAGGAGTATTTCTGCGACGGCATCGCCGAGGAGATCATCAACGCGCTGTGCTGCATGCGTAACCTGCGGGTGGCGTCGCGCACCTCGTCGTTCCAGTTCAAGGGCCACGCGGCGGACGTGCGCGAGATCGGCCGGACGCTGGGCGTGGGATCGGTGCTCGAAGGCAGCGTGCGCAAGGCCGGCAACCGCGTGCGGATCACCACGCAGCTCGTCGGCACGGCGGACGGCTACCACCTGTGGTCGGAGAGCTTCGATCGCGACCTCGCGGACGTCTTCGCGCTGCAGGCGGAGATCGCACAACACATGCTCAAGGCACTCAAGCTCAGCATCGACCGGCGCGAAACCGCGATGCTCGGGCGCGTCGGCACCAGGAACGCCGAGGCCTACGATCTCTACCTGCGCGGCCGGTCACACATGCGGTACGGGACGAGCAGCCGGCGCGCGGTGGAGCTGTTGCGTCGTGCGCTCGAGCGGGATCCGACGTTTGCGCAGGCCCACGCCGAGATTGCGAGCGCAATTGCGGTGCGCGGCCTGTGGCGCCTGGATGTGACCCCGGCAGAGATCGAGGAGGCGATGGAGGCGAGCCGGCGGGCGCTGGAACTCGAGCCCCTGCTGCCCGAGGCGCACGTGGCGCGGGCGTGCCTGCTCTCGATGGAGGGCAAGGCCGAGGCGGCCGCGCAGGATTTCGAGCAGGCGATCCGCCTCAACCCGACCGCCTACTACACCTATTACCTGTACGCGCGGCACCTGTTCGCGATGGGGCGCATAGACCAGTCGGTGCGCATGTACGAGGAAGCCGATCGCCTGCAGCCGGGCGAGTACCAGGTGCTGTGCATGTTCTACGGCGCGCTGCGCAAGAAGGGCGATACCGCGGCGGAGCAGGCAGTCGCCGTGCGCGCGATGGACGCGATCGACCGGCAGCTGCGGCTCGATCCCGACGATGCGCGTGCGCTGCAGCTCGGCGCGGTGACCGCCGCGAACATCGGGCGCCGCGAGCACGCACTCGATCTTGCCGAGCGGGCGCTGCGCGCGCGTCCGGACGAGTTCAGTACCACCTACAACCTGGCCTGCGCGTACGCCGAGCTGGGTGAGCGCGACAAGGCGCTCGACATGCTCGAGAGGGCCGCCCGCCAGGGCGGCGGCAACCTCGGCTGGATCCGCCAGGACCCGGATTTCGACTCGTTGCGCGACGATCCACGCTTCGTGCGCCTGGTCTCCATCATGAGCGCCGACCGGGCGCAGGCTGCACCGTGAGTCGGGGCGCGTCGGTCACCCTGAAGTTCGTGCTGCTGGCTGCAGTCACGCTGGCGCTCGTGGCCTCTGGCCTGCGCCCGCATGACCGGCTCACGTGGTTCCTCGAGGTGCTGCCCGTGCTGATTGCGGCGCCGCTCCTCGTCGCGACCCATCGCAGCTTCCCGCTCACGCCGCTCGCCTACTGGCTGATCGCCGTCCACAGCCTCATCCTGATCCTCGGCGGTCACTACACCTATGCGCGCGTGCCACTGGGCTTCTGGATCCAGGACTGGTTCGACTTCGGACGCAACCACTACGACCGCATCGGCCACCTGATGCAGGGCTTCGGCCCGGCGATCATCATCCGCGAGCTGCTCATCCGCACCTCGCCGCTGGCGCCCGGCAAGTGGCTGTTCACCATCGTGCTGTTCACGGTGCTCGGCGTGAGCGCGACCTACGAGCTCATCGAATGGTGGACGGCGATCGCCAGCGAGGAGGCGGCCAGCGCTTTCCTCGGCACCCAGGGCGATGTCTGGGACACCCAGTGGGACATGTTCCTGGCGGGGTGCGGGGCCATCGTGTCGCAGTTCATCTTCGAGCGGCTGCACGACCGCCAGCTCGCCGTCGTGGACCCGGCCGTGGCCGCGAAGGTGGGGCCGCGCGCATGAGCCCGCGGCGGCACGTGGAACTCACCTATCGCTGGGCGCGCAGGATCGCCGTGGCGATCGTGGGCGGCACGGTGTTCGCGATCGGCATCGCGCTGATCGTGCTGCCGGGACCGGCCGTGGTGGTGATCCCGGTCGGGCTCGGGATCCTGGGCCTGGAGTTCGCCTGGGCGCGGCGCTGGTTGCGGACACGTGAAGCAACGCTCTACGGAGGTCGTCAGCATGTTCAGGACGCGACCGCCGTGAGCCGGATCGACGGGCCGCTGTCGCCGGCGGTCGTGTTCCTCGGCTACGCCGGTCTGCTGCCGTTCGTGGCGGGCGCACTTGGAATCGCGCTGCTCGATGGAGAGCCACGGCAGTTCTCCGCAAGGGCGCTGGTGGCCTACGGCGCCGTCATCCTGTCGTTCGTCGGCGCGGTGCACTGGGGACTCTTGCTGCAGTCGACGGCGGCCCGCGCGACGCGCGCGCTGGTGGCCGGGATCCTCCCTTCCCTGGCCGGCTGGATCGCGCTGCTGCTGCCGGACCGATACGCGCCTCACCCTGCTGGTCGTGGCGTTCGGGGCCTTCTGGCTCTACGAGCACCGCATCCTGGGCGAGGACGCACTGCCCGGCGCCTACCTGCAGCTGCGCCGCAGTCTCAGCCTCGCCGTGTGCTCCCTGCTGGCACTGGGCCTGATCGCGCTCGGCTAGCGCTTTGCGAAGTGCGGGCCGACCGTGCGGGCGTGATACTGCCCGTGTCGGGAGGCACGCATGGAGCGCTGGAATCGCCGGACCTTCATCGCCGCCGGGCTGTGCCTGGCCGGCTGCACGCGATTCGACCGTCCGCCGCTCGGCGCCATCTATCGTCCGATCGGCGGCGCCGGGGAGCAGCCGCCGCTGGTGCTGATCCCCGGCGCGTTCGGCTCGTGCCTGCGCGACCGCAAGACCCGCCGCGAGGTCTGGCCCGGCAGCGTGACCGACCTCCTCACCAGCGACTATCGCGGCCTCGAGGTCGACATCGACCCGGTGACGCTCGACCCGCGTGCAGACGACATCGAGGCCTGGGGTGTCTTCAAGCAGGGCCTGGGACGTGACTTCTACGGCGAAGTGCTCAGGACCCTGCAGCGGGCGGGCGGCTACGTGCGCTGCGATGCCGGGGAGCGACCACAGGCCGATGGTCGCCGCTTCTACGTCTATGCCTACGACTGGAGACTCGACAACGTGCGGGCGGTTCGCGGACTGCATGCGTTGATCGAGGCGATCCGCACGGACTGGGGCGATCCGGGCCTCAAGGTCGACGTGCTGGCACACTCGAACGGCGGCCTGCTGGCGCGGTACTACGCCCGCTACGGCACCGCGGACCTCCCGGACAGCGGCGACTTCGTGCCGACGGGTGCGGGCACGCCTGCCATCCGCCGCCTGCTGCTGGTCGGAACGCCGAACCTCGGTACGATGCAGCCGGTGCTTTCATACCTGCGGGGCGAGGAAATCGGCCTGAGGAACATCCCGCAGGAGGTCGTCGCCACCTGCACGGGGGCGCCGCAGATGATGCCGCATCCGGCGATTCCGTGGCTGGCGGACCTGCGGGGGCGACCGCTGAAGCGCGACGTGTTCGACATCGAGACGTGGCGCGAACTTGGCTGGTCGATCTTCGATCCCAACGTGGTCGCGCGGACCGTCGCGCGCCACGGCGGTGGAGCGTCGGGTCGCCGCTACCTCGGTCTGCTGCAGGAGTACATGGCGCGGCACCTCGCTCGCGGGCGTCGCTTCCTCGAATCGCTCGGGGTGCCGGCGCCCGGTGCGGAACCGCCGCTGCACGTTTTCGGCGGCGACTGCGAACTCACCCTGGCGCGGGTCGTGGTGGAAAGTCTCGGCGGACGGATGATCGGTCGCGAGCGGGTTGCGGACATCGCCGCGCCCGTCCCGGGAGTGGATTACGCGGCGCTGATGTTCGAGCCGGGGGACGCGGTCGTCACGCGCTCCTCGCTGCTCGGTCGAAGGTCGCTCGACATCGCGGCACCCCGTGCCGGATTCGAGTCGATTCCGGTCGCGCACAGCGTGTTCCTGTGCGAGCGACACCAGTGCCTGACCGGCAACCCGAGTTTCCAGGACAACCTGCTGAACACGTTGCTCAGCGTGGATGCCGTTTGATCGGGGTATCCTGCCGCGACCGATGAAAGCACCCACAGTCCGCGCGGCCGCATGAGCCTCCCAGTCGACCCGCGCCGCGCACTCCTGCGCAACCGCGACTTCGCCTGCTTCCTCTCGGCGCGCTTCCTGGCGTCGCTCGCCGTGCAGATGCAGACGGTTGCGGTGGGATGGCAGGTGTACGAGGTCACGCGCGATCCGCTCGACCTCGGCCTCATCGGGCTGTCACAGTTCCTGCCATTCGTGCTGCTGGTCCTCCCGGCGGGCCACCTCGCCGACAGTCACGATCGCCGACGCATCCTTGCCGTCTGCTTCGCGGTCGAATGCCTGTGTGCCCTGCTCCTGCTGGCGTTGGCTGCGCGAGGCATGGACTCCGCGCGACCCGTGTTCGCGGTGATGGTGCTGTTCGGGATGGCGCGCGCCTTCGCGATGCCCACCGGCCAGGCGCTGCTGCCGAACCTCGTGCCGCGGGCACAGTTCGGCACCGCGGTCGCGCTCAATTCGTCCACGTGGCAGATCTCGACCATCGCGGGCCCGGCGCTGGGCGGCTTCGTGTACCTGCTCGGCGCCCGGACGGTGTACGCGACCGTTGCGGTGCTGCTCGCACTCGCGGTGGCGATGGTGCTCGCCCTGCGGGGCGGTGGCGTGGGCGCGGGGCGGGCGGCCGGGTCCCCGGGGTGGCAGTCACTCCTCTCCGGACTCCGCTTCGTGCGCTCGAAGCGCCTGGTGCTCGGGGCGATCTCGCTCGACCTGTTCGCCGTCCTGTTCGGTGGCGCGACCGCACTGCTGCCGGTCTATGCCGCGGACGTGCTGCACGTGGGGCCGACCGGTCTCGGCTGGTTGCGGACGGCCCCGGGCGTCGGCGCCGCGGTCTGCGGCGCCGCGCTCGGGTTGTTGCCGATCACCCGTCGCATCGGTCACTGGATGTTCGGCGGGGTGATCGTCTACGGGGTGGCCACGGTGCTGTTCGGCCTCTCGGCGAGTTTCTGGCTGTCGCTGGGCGCACTGGTCGTCATGGGGGCGGGCGACATGGTCAGCGTCTACATCCGCCACCTGCTGGTGCAGCTCGAGACGCCCGACGAGATCCGCGGGCGGGTGAGCGCCGTCAACGCCGTGTTCATCGGCGCCTCGAACGAACTCGGCGAATTCGAGTCGGGGGTGACGGCGGCCTGGTTCGGCACGGTACCGGCCGTGGTCATCGGTGGACTGGCTACCCTGACGGTCGCGGGCGTGTGGACCCGGCGCTTCCCGGAGCTCTGGAAGCTGGAGCGCTTCCCGGGCGAGGAACCGTGAAAACTGTATAGATGTACAGTATCCTCCGCGCATGCGCCGCGCGGACCGCCACTGGGTCGAGAAAGGGCGCGGCGCGGTGTCGAATCCCGCCGGCCGCTTCGAGTCGACGTCGCTGGAGGCGCTGGACGACGGCTGGGGCAGCCTCGAGGCGCCGCCGCGGCGACCGGAAACGGTGCTGGTCGCCGACCGGCCGAGGCGCGCCATCACCCGCAACGACTCGCCCGACGTGCCGTTCGAGCAGTCCATCAACCCTTACCAGGGTTGCGAGCACGGATGCATCTACTGCTTCGCCCGGCCCTCGCATGCCTACTGGAACCTCGGCCCGGGCCTCGACTTCGAAACGCGGATCTTCCACAAGCCGGGACTGGCACAGCGCCTGCAGCGCGAGCTCGCGGCCCCGTCCTACGTGTGCAGGCCGATCAATCTCGGCGCGAACACCGACCCGTACCAGCCCGCCGAGCGAGAGCTCCGCAGCACCCGGGGACTCCTCGAAGTGCTGCTCGAACACCGCCACCCGGTCACGATCGTGACCAAGGGTTCACTGATCCTGCGCGATGTCGACCTGCTGGGCGAACTCGCGGCGCTCAAGCTCACCTCGGTGGTCGTGAGCCTCACGACCCTCGACGACGCCTTGAAGCGCGACCTCGAGCCGCGTGCCGCGTCGCCACGGGCGCGCCTGCAAGTCATCCGCGGCTTGAGGGACGCGGGTGTGCCAGTCACCGTGATGATGGCGCCCCTCATTCCCGCCTTGAACGATCACGAGATGGAGTCGATCCTCGAGGCGGCGGCCGCGGCCGGTGCCACGGGCGCGGGGTACCTGCTGCTGCGCCTGCCACATGAACTCGGCGACCTGTTCGAGCAGTGGTTGCGCGAGCATCGTCCGCAACGGGCCAGCCGCGTGCTCGGCCTGTTGCGGGAACTCCGCGGCGGGCGCCTGAACGATCCGCGATTCGGACACCGCATGCGCGGCGAGGGCGCGTATGCGCAGATCCTCTCGGGTCGCTTCGCCGTCGCCTGCCGGCGTTACGGCCTCGGCACGGGTGGGGGGCGGGAACTCGATTGCAGCCAGTTCCGACGCGATCCATCGGCGCCCTGCCAGCAGGATTTCTTCAGCTGAGCTTGATGGTCTGCAACAGTGGTCGACGGACCCCGTGGCGTATACTCGGCAGGCCCGAGACAGTGTTTTTTGCCATGAAGACTCATTGCCGCGACCGCGACCGACCGACCGCCGAAAGGCCGCGGCGACGCGTGCCCGTGGCCCTGGCCGTGGTCCTGGTGATGGCGGCCGGCTGCATGACCTCCAAGGTCGACGAGACGCGGCGGGTGGCGTCCGCCATCCAGGCCGATGAATCCATCGTGGTGCTCAAGAAGCCGCAACTGGAAGGCATCGGCACCGAGGAAAAGTTCATCGACTGCGTGCAGGAGAACCTCGGCGGACAACTGATCCACCCCGAGGAAGGCCAGAAGGGCAAGGCCCAGGCCAGCGTTCCCTTCAAGATCTACGGTGAGCAGGAGTTCGCCGACGCGCTGTTCCCATGGTTCGAGCCGAGCACCGCGCCGGCCAATGCGACGGGCCTGAAGACCCTGCTCGAACGGCCGGGCGTGGCGGAGCGGCTGACGCAGATCGGGGTGCGCTACGTCGTCTGGCTCGACGGCAACACCCGCAAGACGGACGGCGGCGGCAGCATCGCCTGTGCCGCGGGACCCGGCGGCGCCGGTTGCTTCGGCGTCGGCTGGTGGGAAAAGCAGTCCGGATACGTGGCGTCCGTGTGGGACCTGCAGACCGGTGCCGAGGTCGGCTCGGTCAGCACCGACGTTTCGGGCACCTCGGTCCTCATCGGCGCAGTGGCGCCGATTCCGATCATCACGCCTGTGCAGCGCACCGCGTGCAACCGTCTCGCGGAACAACTGCGGTCGTTCCTGGTCGGTGCCGATCTGGCCGGGGCCGCGCCCGCCGCCGCCGTCGGCGGCGCCGGCGGTTCGCGTTGAACCACCCGACCAGCGCGGGACTCGAAGGATAGGAGCGGACGGATCACCGCCAGTGGTGGCCGGCGCAGGAGCAGAGCCGATGCAGTTCGGGAGTCCGTCATCGTTGTGGATCGTGGCAGCCAGCGTGGTCGCGCTGGCCGGATGCGCCACGAGCAGCGAATCGACGTCCTCGATGCCGCAATTGCCGAGCCCACCGAGTTCTTCGAGCCCGTCGAGTCCGTCGAGTCCGGGCGGCAGTCCCGGCGCCACCGGTAGTCCGGGATCGCCGGGCAGCCCAGGCTCGCAGGGCAGCCCGGGTGCGCCCGGCAGCCCCGGCTCGACCGGAGACCCCTCCGGTTCGGCTGGCGCCCCAGGTGCACCCCAGTCGTCGCCGTCTGGAGCGGGCGAACCCGCGCCGGAGCGATGGCCGCAGCCGGCCCCGTCAGCCAGCTCAGGGGAATCCGGTGAGGGGCAGGGGTCGAGCACCGGCCCGGCGGGGACCGCGGGAGGCGCGGGCGAAGCGGCCGACACCCAGCGGCCCGGGCAGCCCTCCGGCGGGAGCGCCGGCCAGCGATCCGCGGGTTCGACAGGTGCCGGGGGCAGCCAGGGGGCGCAGGGCGATCGGCCTGGCGGGGAAACCGGCGACGGTGCCGCGTCCGCAACTTCGGGCGAAGCCGGCGCCGCCGGTCGCACGGCATCCGGAGCAGGCGCATCCGGCGGTGGGACCGGCGGCGGCCCGATGACGACCGAGGACCGTCGCGCCGAGATCGACCGCAGGTTCGACGAAACGTTCGCGGTCTTCGATGAACAGATGCGCAAGGAGCAGGAAGCCGTCTCGCAGGAGCGTGCGACGCGCGGCGGCGGCTATTCGGGCACCGGATCCGGGGAAAGCGGGGCGACCGGCGAGGGCGGTGCGGGCGAGCCGGGCGACGGCACCGCCGGCGAGGGGGGGCCGGGAGAAGGGCCCATGGATGGCGGCGGTGGCGGCGGTGCGTCCGGGGGCCGCGGAGCGGCCGGCGAGTCGTCGGGAGAAGAGGGCGGAGGCGGAGGTGTCGGCGGCGGCACGCTCGGCGGGTCGGGCCCCAGTGCCGTGCCGGCCGACATTCCGGATGGACGCGACGACGACATCGTTGCAAGGCAGCTGCGCGAAGCCGCGATGAAGGAAACCGACCCCGAGTTGCGCGAGCGCCTGTGGGAAGAGTACCGGCAGTACAAGAAGAGCACGCAGTGACGAAAGAGAAGACATCAATCGGCATGCGCGGACCCGCGCTCCTGGCCCTGGCGGCCTGGCTGCTCGCCGGCTGCGTCGTTCAGGACCAGCGGCCCGTGACGCGCATCGTCGCCGAGCGCGCGACCACCGAGGTCGCCCAGGACGAGTTGCTCGACGTCGGCGTCCGCCTGTTCGACCCGAACATTCCCGCGAGCGAGGAAGAGCAGGAGAAGCAGCGTGTCTTCCCCGAGGTTCGCAAGGCCGAGTCGCGCTACATCCCCGTGCTGATCCGCGACACGCTCGAGGACTCCGGCCAGTGGGGGCAGGTGCGCGTGCTGCCGAGCGACGGCACGGGCATGGAAGTCTTCGTCGACGGGCGGATCGTCGAGTCCGACGGCCAGCAACTCGAGCTCGACGTGGTCGTTACCGACGCCACCGGCCGCACGTGGTTCAGGAAGACGTACGAGGCCGAGGCCGATACGCGCGCCTACAAGGACGGCATCGCAAAGCCGCGCGATCCCTTCGAGAATCTCTACAACACGCTGGCGAACGACCTGCTGGCATTCCGCCGGACGCTCACCCGGGAACAGCGCGTGCAGGTGCGGCAGGTCGCCGACCTGCGCTTTGCCGCGGATCTCGCGCCCTACGCGTTCGACGGCTACCTGGCGCAGGACAAGAAGGGGGCCTACACGGTGGTTCGCCTGCCGGCGGGCGAGGACCCGCTGGTGCAGCGCCTGCAACGCGTGCGGGAACGCGACTACGCGCTGGTCGACACCCTGAACGAGCACTATGCGAGCTTCGGCAGCAGCGTTGCCGAGCCGTACACCAGCTGGCGCAAGTTCACCTACGAGGAACTCGAGGCCGAGGCACAGGCGAAGCGCGAGGCGCTGACGCGGCAGGTGCTCGGCGCCGTGGCGGTCGTGGGCGGCGTGCTGGCGGGCCAGAACACGGGCAGCAGCGCGGGCTCCGCGGCGGCCACGGCCGCGGTGATCGGCGGCATCTATGCGTTCAAGAGCGGCCTCGACAAGCGTGCGGAGATCAAGCTCCACTCCGAGTCGCTCAAGCAGCTCGGCGACTCGTTCCAGTCCGAGGTGCAGCCCATGGTCGTGGACGTCGAGGGCCGGACGTTGCAGCTGACGGGGTCGGCGGAGCAGCAGTATGCGGAGTGGCGACAGCTGCTCCGCCAGCTCTACGAGAACGAGACCGGGTTGCCGGCGGACCCCGGCGTCGCAGCGACGGGGTCCCCGTCGCCCGGAACGCCCTGATCCGCCCCGGGGACGACGCCTGATGCTCGAGAGCGGGCAGATTCTGGCTGCACGGTACACCCTCCTGCGCAAGCTGGCCGGAGGCGGTGCCACGCAGCTGTGGCACGTGCGCGACCGCGAAGCCGCGGTCGATCGCGTGCTCAAGGTGCTGGTGTCGGCGTCGCCGGCGCAACGCGCGCGATTCCTGGCCTCGGCGCACCTGCAGGGCCAGGTTCGGCATCCCAACGTGCAGCCGTGCGAGACCGTCGTGGACGGGGATCCCGCGTTCGCGGTCTTCCCGGCGGTTGCGCCCGGGGACCTCTCGTCGCTCCGCGGCCGACCGTGGCGCGAGCTGACTGCCGGTGCTTGCTGCGATCGCGGACGGGCTCTCCGCGCTGCACGGGCACGGCATCGTGCACCGCGACCTCAAGCCCTCGAACGTACTGCTCGGCACGGACGGCGAACCCTGGCTCGCCGATTTCGGGCTGGCCGCGCGGGTCGGGGACGCGTCCGCCCCAGCGGAGGGCTCGCCGTTCTCGATGAGCCCGCAGCAGTTCGAGGGCGCCGCCCCGTCCATCGGCGACGATGTCTACGGCTTCGGTGCGCTGGCCTATGAAGTGCTGACGGGTTACCCCCCGTTCTACCCGGAGGCCCGTCGCGAGCGCGTGCTCTCGGAGCCGGCGGCACCGATGCCGCGCGCTCTGGCGGTGCCGGACGCTCTCGAGCAACTCGTGCTGCGGTGCCTCGCCAAGCGGGCCGAGGACCGGCCCCGGGGCCTGCCGGAGATCGCCGGGACACTGCGCGCACTTGCCGTCGTGCCGGCGACGGAACCCAGGCGTCCGGTGGTCACGCCGGTCGAGTTGCGTCCGCCACCGGCTCCCGAGGGCGCGATCGATCCACAGTGGAAGCGTGCTGCGTCACCGGCGGCGTCGCCGGAGCAACTGCGCTCGCAAGGATTCCGGCGTGGCCTGGTCGCCAGCGCACTCGCATTCCTGCTGCTCGCGGCCGGGTTCGTCTTTATCGCTCTGCCGCGGTGGGTGGAGCGCCAGGCGGCGGCGCCACCGCCCTCACAGGTCGAGTCGGTCGTGCCCGGAACAGCGGCAACGCCCGATCCCGGAGAACCACCGGACCTGCAGAAGCTCGCGGAGGCAAAGCGCGCGTTCGAGGAATTGCGACCCGTCGTGGCTGCCCGGCTCGAGGCGCTCGAGGCCCGTGGGGCGGCGGCGTGGGGCGGGGACACGTTCGCGCGCGCTCGACGGGGAGTGCCGGACGCCGACGAGGCGTTCGGGGCACGGGACCACTTCCGTGCGCTCGATCTCCTGCGCGCCGCCGAGGCCGACCTGCAGGCCACCGAGACGTCTGCCGACAACGTGCTGGACGCGGCGCTCGCGGCCGGCGCTGCGGCGCTCGCGGCCGGCAGCGCGGTCGAGGCAACGCGGCAGTTCGAGCGGGCGCTGCAGATCGACCCTGGCAATGCGCGCGCCCGGCGCGGCCTCGAACGCGCCGGGTCGCTCGACGAAGTGAGACGCCTGCTGGCGGAGGCGGGCGCGCTCGAGCGCGAGGGTCAGTCGGCCTCAGCACTGGCCGCGTACCGCCAGGCCCTGGCCCTGGATCGGGATGCCGGGGCCGCCCGCGAGGGCATTGCGCGGCTGGAGGGTCAGGCGGCGCAGGCGGCTTTCGCGGCGGCAATCTCGCAGGGACTCGACGCGCTGGGCCGCGAGGATTTCGCGACCGCGCGGGCCGCGTTCGAGCGCGCGGCGGGCCTGCGCCCGGACGCTCCGGAAGTCACCGACGGACTCGCACGCGTCGAGCGGGGCCTCGGTGATCGGGCGATCGGCGAGCACCTCGCAGCGGCCGGGCGCGCTGAACGCGAGGAGCGCTGGGCAGATGCGCTGGCGGAATATCGCAAGGCGCTGGCCGTCGACCGCAACCTGCTGGCGGCGCGGCAGGGCGTCGAGCGGTCCGAGCCGCGTGCCATGCTCGACGCGGAACTCCGGGCGTTTCTCGAGCGTCCGGAGCGGATGTTCTCGACCGAAGTACGGGGCGCCGCACGCGCTGCCCTCGGCCGGGCCCGCGCGATCGCGTCGCCGGGACCGGTGCTGAGCGGGCAGGTCGCGTCGGTCGAGCGACTGGTCGATGCGGCCGAGACGCCGGTGCAGGTCGCCCTCGCGTCCGACAACCTCACCGAGGTGACGATCTACCGGGTCGGCCGACTCGGCACATTCGAGCGCAAGGACGTGGACTTGCTGCCCGGCCGGTATACCGTGGTCGGTGTGCGTGCCGGCTTCCGTGACGTGCGGCGCGAGCTGAACGTGCCGCCGGGTGGCGACGCACCGATGCTCGTGATCCGTTGCGAGGAGCCGATTTGACGGTCGAACTCTACCTGCGGGAACCCCTCGGCGAGCGGACACTGGACCTGGCCGACCTGCCGCTTTCGGTCGGCGGCGAGGGCGCCACCGTCGTCGTCCCCGCCGGGCCCGGTCCGGCCGCGTGGATCGGCCTGCACGACGGGCAGCTGTTCGTGCAGACCGCCGGCGAGACCTCGCGGGTGCTGCACAACGGCGCGCCGATTTCCGGATCCGCGTGGCTGCGCAGCGGCGACGTGCTCGACGTGGGCGGGGGGCGGCTCAAGCTCAGGCTCGACGATGGCCGTCGGGTGCTCGAGGTGATGGCCGGAGGCGTCGACAACGCAACGGCACCGCCGGCGGCGGATGCCACGGCGACGGTCGCCGGCCTGGCGAGCGACGAGGAAGCGCCGATCGAGGCGGCGACGTTCCATCGTGACGGGCAACGCCCCGTCGAGGTGCGCCGTTCCGGGTCCTGGAAGCGACTCGCGATCGCCGCTGCGCTCGCGCTGCTCGCCGTGCTCGCTGCGTTCGTGCTGACCTCCGTCCCCGTCCAGGTGGAGATCACGCCGGAGCCCGAGCGCGTGGGATTCGAGGGCGGCTGGCCGGGGCTGCGCCTCGGCGCCAGCCACCTGCTGCGGCCAGGGTCCTATGTGCTTGCGGCGGAGCGGGATGGTTACGCTCCACTGCGCGTCCCGGTCGAGATCTCCGGGGAGCGCAACCAGCGACTCGTCCACTCGCTCGCACCGCTGCCGGGCCGCCTGGAGATCGTCCTGCCGGTGACGGGCACGGTCGCGATCGACGGCCAGATCGCCGGCCAGGCGCCGGGGATCTTCGAGCTGCCGCAGGGCAGCCACGCGCTGGCGATCGATACCGAGCGCTATCTCGACTTCACGACCGAGGTCGAGATCGAGGGTCTCGGTCGCCTGCAGCGGCTCGAGCCCGAGCTCACGCCGGGCTGGGCCGTGGTGTCGATTACCACCGAACCTTCGCAGGCCGAGGTACGCGTCGGCGACGAACTGCGTGGCCGCACGCCGCTGGAGCTCGAGCTGATGGCGGGCTTCCACCGCGTGGAGTTGCGTCGCGACGGTTTCAAGCCGTGGGTCAGCGAAGTGCAGGTGAAGGCCGACGAGCCGCTGAACCTCGGCCCCGTGCAGCTCGGCGTGCCGGACGGCCGGCTCGTCGTCCGCAGCACGCCATCCGGCGCGAGCGTGACCGTCGGCGGTGCGTACCGCGGCCGCACGCCGCTCGAGATCGACGTCAGGCCGGGGATCGCGCAGGCCATCGCGGTGCAGCGCGACGGCTACGAGTCCGCGCGCCGCGAGGTCTCCGTCGCGAGCGGCGACCGGGAGACCCTGGAGTTCAAGCTGGCGGCGATCCTCGGCGAAGTGATCGTGCGGGCGAATCCCGCCGATGCACGTCTCTATGTCGACGGCGCGGCGCGTGGCGTCGCGAACCAGACGCTGCAGCTGCCGGCGACCCGGCACCAGATCGAGATCCGCAAGCCCGGGTATGCGACCTACACGGCGACCGTCACGCCGCGACCGGGCCTGCCCCAGAGCCTGGAGATCACGCTGCTCGAGGGTGTCGCGCGCGAACCAGTGCCGGCTGCCGCCACGGCGAAGGGCGACGCCGGCACACCGGTGGCCGAAGAGACCGTCGTCGCGCTCGCACCGCTGATCCGTACCAAGGCGGGGCAGGAACTCAAGCTGGTGCCCGCGGGCGAGTACACGATGGGCAGCGTGCGGCGAGAGGCGGGCCGCCGTGCGAACGAGGCGCAGCGCCCGGTCAGGCTCGAGCGACGTTTCTACGTCGCACTGCGTGAGGTCACGAACGCCGAGTTCCGTGCTTTCCGCCCGGGACACCGCTCCGGATTCATCCTGCAGCAGACGCTCGATCTGGATCGCCAGCCGGTCGTGAACGTGAGCTGGCAGGATGCGGCCGCCTACTGCAACTGGCTCAGCGAGCAGGAAGGGCTTCCGCCAGCCTACGTGAGCCAGGGCGGACGACTGGTGCCCGCGACACCGGCAACGACGGGTTATCGCCTGCCGACGGAAGCGGAATGGGAATGGGCGGCCCGGCGGACCGCGAGTGGCGGACTGCGCAAGTACCCGTGGGGCGACTCGCTGCCCGTGCCGCCGGGCGCCGGCAACTTCGCCGACCGCAAGGCGCAGCCGCTGGTCTCGCAGATCCTGCAGGACTACGAGGACGGCCACGCGGCGACGGCACCGGTCGGCAGCTTCGCGGCGAACGAACTGGGTTTCTTCGACTTCGGCGGCAACGTCGCCGAGTGGACCCACGACCTCTACACTGTCCAGCCGCCGGCCGGATCGGTGGCGGTGGACCCCGCGGCTGCAGGCCCAGGCGCACTGCGGGTCATCCGCGGCTCGAGCTGGCGACATGCGGCAGTCACGGAGCTGCGGCTGGCCTATCGCGATTATGGGGATGGCAAACGCAATGACCTCGGCTTCCGCATCGCGCGTTACGCGCAGTAGCCGCAGCCTGCGGCTCGCGATCGTCGTGGCCGCCGGCGTGCTCGCGGGCGTCGCCGTGCTGCGCGCACAGGAAGCGCCACCGTCCCCCGCGCCGTCCCCCGCGGCTGCCGGTCCGGCCGCCGAGGAGAAAAAGCCCGTGCCGCCGGACGGGGACGAGGCCGCGACGCCGGACACGGCGACGCCGCGCGAGCCCGCCGGCGCCTCTCCCGGGCGGTTCGAGCCCACCGAAAAGGTGCGCGCCGACTTCGACGTGTCCTTCCCCATCGACATCTGAGCCGGAGATCTGCGGCATGGCCCGATTCAAGTCCCGTGCGCCGAACGAGCTGCTCTACAGCCTGTTCGCGTTCATCATCGTGACCATCGCCGTGCACGCCGTGTACGTGACGGTCGTCAGGCCGCAGGCCAGCGCGATCCTCGCCGAGCAGCGGGAGGCCATGCTGAAGGACCCGAACTACGTCGCCGAGCGCTCCGTCTACGTCGTGGTCAAGGACTGGGAGCAGGAGTCGGCCATCATCCTCGCGCTGTGGGCCGTCGCGGTCATCGGCTACAAGGCCTGGCACGCGCATCGGGAGCGGGCGCTGCTCGAACGGGACCTCGTCCACGTGCCGGAAGGCATGCGCATCCTGCCGGAAGACGTGCGCGAGCACGCGCGACAGCTGGAGGCACTGCCGCCCGCGGAGGCGCAGTGTCTCCTGCCGCGCGCGCTGCTGGTGTCGCTGTACCGGTTCGGGGCTACCCGCAACGTCCAGGACGTGTCCGAGGCGGCGCGCGGCGTCTGCGAGGGCGAAGCCGACCGGCTCGACTCGGAGCTGTCGATGCTGCGCTACGTGGCCTGGGCGATCCCGGCCATCGGCTTCATCGGTACCGTCCGCGGCATCGGCGATGCGCTCGGCGAGGCGCACAAGGCCGTGACGGGCGACGTCTCCGGCGTCACCGCCGGGCTGGGAACGGCGTTCAACTCGACGCTGATCGCGCTGCTGATCAGCATCGTGATCATGTTCCTGCTCCACCAGCTGCAGCTCGCGCAGGAGCGGCTGGTCCTCGACAGCGAAACCTACCTCGACCAGCACCTCATCCGGCACATGCAGGTGCGCTGACCGCAGATGACGCTCGCCCTCGAGATCAACGACGCCGGACTCATCCTCGCGCGGGACGGCGAACTCGTCGCGGAGGAGCCGGGTTGCGCCATGCTCGACGGCCGTGAACCGGAGACCGGCGAGGCGGCGTCGCGCCGGCTGCGGCTCAAGCCCCTCTATGCCGAGACCCGCTGCTGGCAGGACCTCGGGACGGCCCCGCTGCCGCGGGCCATGCCGGCGGCCGCGAATTGTGCGGAGGTGGCCCACGCGCAGCTCCTGGCCCTGGCGCAGGCCCTGCCCGATGCCGGGCGCGAGATCCTGCTGGCCGTGCCCGCCTGGTACACGCGGGAGCAGCTCTCGCTGCTGCTCGGCGTGGCGAAGGAGGCGGGCCTCGAGCCCGTGGGCCTGGTGGATGCGGGCCTCGCCGCGGCCTCGCTCGAGCCCGCCCCGGATTCGCTGCTGCAGGTCGAGCTCGCGATGCACCGCGCGGTGGTGACGTCGCTCGACCATGGGGACCAGCTGCACCGCACGCGCTATGAGCTGCTGCCGCAACAGGGTTGGCTCGCGCTGCGGCAGGCGTGGCTGGACATGATTGCCGCGGCCTTCGTGCGCAAGACGCGGTTCGACCCGGTGCACGAGGCTGCGAACGAGCAGCGGCTCTGGGATGGCCTGCCGGGATGGCTCGACAGGCTGCAAAGCAACGGGACGGTGGCGATCGAGATGCAGGCCGCCGGCCATGCGCACGAAGTGGAGCTGTCGCGACACGACTTCGCGTCGGCTGCGAGCCGTATCTACGATGCGGTCGTGCAGGCGGTGCAGCGTGCCCGGCCGCCGCTGGGACCGCTGCACGTCCGCCTGTCCCACCGTTGGGCGGGACTGCCCGGGTTCGTCGAGCGCCTCATGGAACTGCGCGACTGCGAGGTTTCGCGCCTGCCGCGCGGCGCCGCGGCGCTCGGTGCGCTCGCCTACGAGAGCGGGCTGCGCCGCGTGCCGGGCGGACTCGCGCTGGTGCAGAAACTGCCCGTGCCCCGGCGGCCGGCCGGCACGCGGGCGGTGGCGTCCACCACCGTGGTCCCGCCCGGGGAGCGTCCCACGCACGTCGTCTTCGGCGGCCGGGCCTGGACGATCCTGCCGGAGCCGCTCACGCTCGGCGCCGCGGTGACCGGGGAGCACCGTCAGCTTGCCGTGCCGCCCGGCCCCGGCATCTCACGGGCCCACTGCACGCTGGCGCGCGGCGACGATGGTCCGTGGCTCGAGGACCACAGCACCTACGGGACGTTCCTGAACGGCGAGCGCGTGAGCGGGCGTGTCGCGCTGCGTGCCGGCGACCGGCTGCGCATCGGCAGCCCGGGCATCGAGTGCGAGCTGGTGCGCGTGGTGGATGGCGATGGCGCGACGTAAGGCGGAGGTCTTCAGCCTCTCGTTCCTGGACGTGATCGCGTGCGGGTTCGGCGCGATCGTCCTGTTCTACACCATCCTGAGCGCGCAGGCCGGCGTGCAGCGCCAGGTGCGCAACGACGACCTGCAGGCCGAGGTGGACCGCCTCGAGGAGCAGGTGCTCGACGGCTACAAGAACCTCGTCGTCCTGCGGAACTCGCTCGACAGCACCGACGAGGCCGTGCCGGCGGAGGGGCTGTCGGCCCGCATCATCGAGGAGGCCGAGCGGCTGCGGCAGCAACTCGCCGAGGCCGAGCAGGACACGCTCTCGAAGCGCGAGACCATCGAGCGGCTGAAGCAGGACCTCAGGTCCCTCGAGGAGGGCACGCGGCGCCTGAGCGCGGGCACGCCGAGCCCCGGCCAGCCCGGCAGCCGCATCAAGGGGTTCGTGGGCAGCGGTGATCGACAGTACCTCACGGGCCTCAAGGTCGGGGGCGAGCGCATCCTGATCCTCGTCGATGCCTCGGCGAGCATGATGGACGAGACGGTGGTGAACGTGATCCGTCTCAGGAACATGCCCGAGTCGCGCCGGCTGGCGGCCGGCAAATGGCGGCGCACGGTCGCGACGGTGGACTGGCTGACCGCGCAGCTGCCGCCGAAGGCGAAGTTCCAGGCCTATGCCTTCAACACGCGGGCGAGGGCGCTGGTGCCGGGCAGCGACGGCAAGTGGCTCGCCGCGGACGATGCCAACGCGCTGAACGACACCCTGCGCGAGCTGCGGCGCGTCGTGCCGCAGGACGGCACGAGCCTCGAGAACGCGTTCGCCGCCGCCGCGCTGCTCGCGCCGCGGCCCGACAACATCATCATCGTCACGGACGGCTTGCCGACTCAGGGTGCGACGCCGCCCGCGGTGCGCAAGACGATCGACGGCGAGGGCCGGCTGAAACTGTTCGAGCGCGCCATCGGCCGGCTGCCAGCCGGCGTGCCCGTGAACGTGATCCTGCTGCCGATGGAAGGCGACCCACTCGCGCCGGGCGCGTTCTGGACGCTGTCGCGGCGCACGAACGGCGCTTTCCTGAGCCCCGCCCGGGACTGGCCGTGAAACGCTCCCGCGCCGGCCGTCGCGACGTGGAGGTCTTCAGCCTCTCGTTCCTCGACGCCATCTGCTGCGGATTTGGTGCGGTGATCCTGCTGCTGGTGCTCACCGAGGTCGGCGAGCCGGTGGTGTTCGAGAAGTCCCGCGAGGACCTCGAGGGACGGGTGCTGAAGCTGCAGGACGAACTCGCCGAGATCCGTGGCACGAGCGATGTGCTCAACCGGGAACTCAAGGCACGGCGCATCCAGCTGTCCGAGGAACAGCAGAAGATCGCGCGCCTGCGCGGCGACCTGAGCGCGCTGCGTGGACAGTACCAGTCGTCGCAGAAGGACGCCGAGGCGGCAAACGAGATCGAGGGCCGGCTGGTCTCGGCGCAGCAGGAACTCAGCGAGGAGATGAAGCGACTGCTCGGCGCGCAGTTCCGGCGCAGGGACGACTCGCCGATCGGCGGCGTCCCCGTCGACAGCGAGTACATCATCTTCATCATCGACACGTCCGGCAGCATGGCCAATTACGCCTGGCCGCTGATGCTGCGGAAGATGCAGGAGGTGCTGGACGCGCATCCGACGGTGAAGGGATGGCAGGTGATGAACGACATGGGCGGCTACATGTTCCCGACCTACCGAGGCCGCTGGCTGCCGGACACGCCCGCGCAGCGCAGGATCGTGCTCGAGCGACTCCGTGGCTGGTTTCCCTTCAGCAACTCGAGCCCGGTGGAGGGCATCGTCGAGGCGGTCCGCACGTATTTTTCCACCGGCCTGCGGATCAGTCTCTACGTGCTGGGTGACGAGTTCACCGGTTCGTCGATCGACTCGGTGGTGCGGTCCGTGGACATGATCAACCGCGAGGATCGCACCGGGCAGCGCCGGGTCCGGATCCACGCCATCGGCTTTCCCGTGCGACCGGACGCCCCGCAGTACACGAGCATCCGCTTTGCATCGTTGATGCGGATCCTCTGTGATCGCAACGGCGGCACTTTCGTCGGGCTCAACGAACCCGCCAGTTACCGGCGCTGAGCGTGAACGTGCGACCATTCGACCGATGAAGCACCTCCCTCTCCGCGGCCGTTCCACTGCGCGACGCGTCGCCGCGCGGGGGCTGCTGCCGATGCTGGGGCTGGCACTGCTGGCGGGCTGCGGCACGACGAAGTTCGAGGCGCAGCCTTCTTTCCCGGCACCGCTCATCACGCCCATCCCGGTCGTCGTGGGTGTGTACATCCCGGCGGAGTTCGGCGCGAGCGTGCACGAGGAGAAGCGCGACGGCGTCGGCTACTCGATCGCCGTCGGCAAGGCGCAGGCCGCCGGGTTCCAGCGGCTGCTCACGGCGATGTTCACGCGCGCGGTGCCCGTGCAGGCGGCAGATGCGGGCGCAGCGACGGATCCGGAGATCCGTGGCGTGCTCGAGCCGGTGCTCGAGGAATTCTCCTTCATCACGCCGCGCGACGCCGGCACGTCCCTGTACGCCGTGAGCCTCAAGTACCGCGTCAATGCCTACACACCCACCGGCGAGTTGTTCGAGTCCTGGACCTTCACGGGGTACGGGGCCCAGCCGGGCAGCAACATACCCGGCCAGGGGATGGCGGCATTGCAGCGGGCGACGACGCTCGCGATGCGCGACGCGGGTGCCAAGCTGGTCACCGAGTTCCGCGAGCAGGCAATCGTGCGCGGACTGCTGCCCGCCGGGCTGGAGGCGGAAGCCCCGCTCGAGGTTCAGCTGCCGCCCTGAGGCGGCGTGGAGTCCGGCGCATCCGTGGGCGGCTCGGGCGGAGGCTCGGATACAGGCTCGGGTGCGGGCTCGGTCGCAGGCTCGGGAGAGGCGGGCCCGGAATCCGCTGCGGGCGGCTCCCCCGGGGGCGCCTCGTCCAGCAGCACGTAGAACGGCTGCAGGAAGCGGATGCCGCCGGCCTGCACGGGCTCGCCGTCACTGAAGCGCGGGCGGTAGCGTGCATCTTCGGCGGCCTTGGCGGCCTGGCTGCCGAGCCTCGGGTCTCCCGCATCCGAGATGACGCTGATGTCCTGCGTCGTGCCCTCGGCGGTAACCGTCAGCTCCAGCTCCGCATAGCGTCGCTCCGCCTCGTCCGCCGGACGCTCCGCGTAGCGGTCCCAGTTGTCGGGGATGGCGTAGTAGAGCAGCACGGGAGCGCCAAACAGCGCTTCCTGCAGCGGGCGACCGTCGGCCGTGACCACCTGCGACGCTGCCAGCCACGCCTGCTGGTAATGAGGCAGTGCCCGCTCCGGTTGCCGCTGGATCTGGTACCAGTCGCCGAGCTGTGCCTGCACGCCGGCGACCGTCACTGCGGGCGGATCCGGTCGCCCTGCGGTGATCGCGGCCGCACGCTCCAGCGCCCTGAGTCCCTCGGTGGCAATCGTGCTCAACGACAGGCCGGGCGGTCCCGGCATGACCGGGTCGTGGAACAGCGCGCTGCGCTCCGGGTCCACGGCGGCACGCTCGCGCGCGACGGGGTCGAGCAGCCAGCGGCGGGCGTTGTCGGCGATCCCCGTCAGCGGTCCGATCAGTTCCAGGGAATCCTGGCCCTCGAGTTCCTCGGCCGTGTCGAGGGCACGCTTCAGGGTGGAACGCGAGGCGTCGTACGCGCGCGCACGGCTGTACCAGCGGCCGAGGGACTCGAGCTCGCGGGCGTAGGCGAGGCTCATCTCCCCGCTGCGGCGCTCGACCAGGCGCAGGGCATAGCGGCGCGCCTGCAGTGCGTCCTGCGCGCGTCCGAGTTCGGTCAGCGAATCCGCGTACTTCTCCAGCAGCGGCAACTGGTCCTCGTTGAACAGCCCTTCGGTCCGGCGGCTGAGCGCGATCGCCCGGTCGAAGCTCTCGACGGCCAGGTCGTGGCGACGCGCGGCGTGATAGGTCGTCGCCAGCCCGGCCTGCGCGCGCGCGAGGCGCGGGCTCGCGAGCCGCCCGGAGGCCTCGATCAGGCTGATCACCCGCTGGTAGCTCGATTCCGCCCCGAGGTAATCGCCGGCCCTGTACTGCGCGATCCCGAGATTCATCAGGGCGGCCTGCAGTTCCGCCGGCACGACCGGCTGTTCGCGTTCAGTCAGCTCGACGACGAGGCGCGCCTGCTCGACGGCGGCCGCGTGCTCTCCCGCCTCGTACAGACGCTTGAATTCGGCATACACCTCGCCGCGCGACGCTGCCGCAGGGACGGGCTCCGCCGCGTCGGGCGAGGTCTGGGCGTGGCCGGTGACCGCGCAGGCGAGCCCTGCCACGGCGACGAAGGCGCCGCGGAGCCGGCGAGCGAGGCGTGCTGTCGGGAGCGTCGTCACTGTTCGCAACACTGACACGCCGCGGGCGACCGCCGCAATCGCGGATCACGCCTGCGAGGGTCGCTCGAAGAGATAGTGGGACACCATCCACTCCCGGCCCGAGCGATATCCGAACAGCTCGGCGCAGGACATGAAGAAGACGCGCCAGTACACACGCCAGCGGCGGGCCGCGTCTGCACCGTAGGTCTGCTCCAGCACCGGCATCACCCGCGCGCGTTCGCGATCCATGTTCGCGAGCCAGGCCTCGGCGGTCTTCTGGTAATGCGTGCCGCTGACGCGCCAGTGATCGGCGATGCGCAGGTCGCGCTGGAAGTACATCAGCAGGTGATCGCTCGGCATGATGCCGCCGGTGAAGAAGTAGCGGGCCATCCAGTCGCTCTCGTCGCGCACCTCGAACGGATAGGCGTAGCGGGCGTGCGTGAAGATGTGGACGAACAGGGTCGCGCCCGGACGCATCCACCCGGCGATGCGCCCGAGCAGGATCTCGTAGTTGCGCATGTGCTCGAACATCTCCACGGAGACCACGCGGTCGAAGCGACGATCCGCGGGGAATTCGAGCACGTTTGCGTCCCGCGTCAGCACCTCGACGTTGCGCAGGCCCCGCTCGGCCGCGCGGGCATCGATGTAGCGCTTCTGCGTACTCGAATTGGAGACGGCGGTGATCCTCGACCCCGGGTAGTGCTCGGCCATCCACAGCGTCAGCGAGCCCCAGCCGCAGCCGAGCTCCAGGATCTCGTCGCCGTCGGCGATCCGTGCCCGCTCGCACGTGAGCCTGAGCATCCCGGCCTCCGCCTCGTCGAGCGACGTGACACCTGGCGGGTAGTGGCAGCACGAGTACTTGAGGTGCCGGCCCAGCACGAGATCGAAGAAGGCACTCGGCACCTCGTAGTGCTGCTCGTTCGCCTCCCGGGTCGCGATGGCCACCGGGCTGCTGCGCAGCTGCTCGACCAGCTGCATGAAGTGCGCCTGCTGTGCCTCCGGGCTGCCCCTGTCCTCCTCGCGTAACCGGGCCTCGAGCAGGCGTCGGATGCCGACGCGGATCAGCCAGTCGGGCAGGAGGTCGCGTTCGAGGAGTCGGTAGGCAAGGGAAGTCATGGGAGTCTGATTGGGAAGCGGGATGCGGTCCTGTAGGGCCCGGCGATCGTCGGCCGCCGCCTGCGGTCGCCGGATGAGCCGCCTATGGGTGGTTTGCGACCGGCCGGTTGCGCAGCAGCAGCTGCGGCGCGATCGGCTCGTCTCCACGCAGGCGTGCGAGCTGCAGCAGCACGTAGGTCGCCATCGCGATGTTGCCGAGCAGCATCGTACCGACGAACCAGCCGGTACGCGCGCCGGCCGAGGCCTCCTTGTAGAAGACCCAGGCGTAGAACGTGAGGAAGCCGAAATAGGCGTCGACGAGCGTGGCGTACGTCCACCAGCGGTCGGGTTCCGCGGTGAGTCCGCCCCATTCCCACAGCGGCTGGTGCAGGCTGGCGGTCGTCGTGACGACCAGCATGGCGGCGAGGATGCCCGCGAACAGCAGGACCAGGGCAAGGCGTGGGTTCATGCAGGCCGGTTCGCGGCGACCGGGATCGCGGATTCGGTCAGGGCGGGACGGCGGCGAGCTGCGCGGGGGAGTCCACCGCCATCACCTCCGTCCGATAGCGCCAGATCTCGATGTCGGTGGCCCAGAACGCCGGATTCCAGCCTGCCTTGAGCTTGAGGTGCCGCAGGAAATCCCGCGGATCCGGCAGCTGCTCCCAGACCTTGGGAAGGAACGTCGCGCGACTGCCGCGCCAGGCCAGCACGAGGCCGTGCTCCCCGGGCACGAGCTGCGCCAGCAGGCCGGTCTCGTCCTCGGCCGTGAGGCGTTCGGACGGCGTCAGCACGGCGACCTCGAGCCGCGTCTGCTGCCATTCGTGACGCCCGAGCGGCAGGAAGCGGGGGTCGCGAAAGGCGCTCGACCGGGCGTTGGTCCACACGTCGACGGCCAGGGGCAGGCGGGGTTCCAGCGTGCCGCAGCAGCCCCTCAGGTCGCCCGCGATCGTCAGGGTCACGAAGCTCGCGCGGAGTTCCTGCAGCTCGGGCAGTCCGGGCGGCAGTCGCGAGACTGCCGGCGGTGCCGTCGAATCACCCGCGAGACTGGACCCGATGGCGATCGCCGCGGTCCGCAGCAGCCAGTCACGCGACGCCGGCTCAAGCCTCGTAGACGGCGTAGCTGCCATAGCCGACGACCCGCGAGCGATCGCCCGCGGTGTCCCCCGAGTTACGCTGGTCGAGCAGTTCGACCTCGAGACCCCGCCGCCGGGCGATCTGCATCAGCCCGTTGATCCCACGGGCGCCGCAGGCCTGTTCGTCGGCCAGGTCGTCGCGGCGTTCGAGGATCGAATGCATCGCCAGGTCGTCGAGCTTGCGTGCCTCGTCGTACGTGTGGTGATGACTCAGGTCCGAGCTGACGACGATGAGCGTTTCCGGGCCGCCCCAGACCGCATCGAGCGCACGCGCGACCTGGCCCGGCGGCGCGAGGCCGACGGCGATCGGCAGCAGCTCGAAGTTCCCGAGCACCGTCTGCAGGAACGGCAGCTGCAATTCGAGCGAATGCTCGGCGGCGTGCGGTGCGTCGGAGGTGCCGGCGAGCCCGAACTCGCGCAGCCGTTGCCGACCCTCGCGGTCGATCGGTATGTTGCCGAGGGGTGTCGCAAACCAGTCGAGCGAGGGAACGGCGAGCCCCCGCATCGGAACCCGATGACTCGGCCCGATGACCACCACCTTGCTCACGGGCGCCGCCGAATCGCGCAGCACGCGGTAGGCGCAGCCGGCGACGGCGCCCGAGTAGGGGAATCCCGCATGCGGGACGATGAGTGCCTTCGGCCGTCGTCGCGCAGTGGCGACCCGGGCGCAGCCGTCGATATAGCCCGTGACCGCGGCGCGCAGTTCGTCTGCGTCCCGCGGATAGAACAGCCCTGCGACCGCGGGGGGGCGCACCCTTGACATGTCCCGCACCAGGCTCAACATCTTTGTTCCATGGGAGTGCGATCCTCCCCATCGCAATGTCGCGTGGACGAAGGTCAATATCCCGCCGGTGGCGCGACGGTGCCAATCGTATGAATACCGATTTTTCTGCACTTCCTACGCGCCACTGGAGGCAGCTCGACGATGGGCGCGTCCAGTGCGACGTCTGCCCGCGCCGCTGCCGCCTCCACGCGGGGCAGCGCGGCCTCTGCTTCGTGCGCGGGCGCGACCGAAACGGGATAGAGCTTTATACCTACGGGCGCTCCAGCGGCTTCTGCGTGGATCCCATCGAGAAGAAGCCGCTCAATCACTTCCTGCCGGGATCGGCTGTGCTCTCATTCGGGACCGCCGGGTGCAACCTGGCGTGCAAGTTCTGTCAGAACTGGGACATGAGCAAGTCGCGCGAGATGGATACGCTCGCCGACTCGGCGTCGCCGATCGAGCTGGCCGCGACGGCGCGACGCCTGGGATGTGCCAGCGTGGCATTCACCTACAACGATCCGACAGTCTTCATGGAGTACGCGATCGACGTCGCCGAGGCCTGCCACGCGCTGGACGTGAAGGCGGTCGCGGTGACGGCGGGCTACATGTGCCCGGCGCCGCGGGCCGAGTTCTTCGCCGCCATCGATGCCGCGAACGTGGACCTGAAGGCCTTCACCGAGCGTTTCTACCGCAACGTCTGCGGCGGGGAACTCGCGCCGGTCCTCGACACGCTCGTGTACCTGAAGCGCGAGACGCGGGTGTGGCTCGAGATCACGACGCTGCTGATCCCGGGCGAGAACGACTCGGACGCCGAACTCGATGCGATGACGCAGTGGATCGCGGGACAGCTGGGCCCGGACGTGCCGCTGCACTTCACCGCATTCCACCCGGACTGGAAGCTGAACGACCGGCCGCCGACGCCGCCGCTGACGCTCGCCCGGGCCCGGGATATCGCGCTGCGCAACGGGTTGCGCTACGTGTACACGGGCAACGTGCACGACCGCGTCGGCGGCAGCACGTGGTGCCACGGCTGTGGTGCGCTGCTGATCGAGCGCGACTGGTACGAGCTCGGCCGCTGGGGGCTGACCTCCGACGGACGCTGCGCGGACTGCGGCACGCGAATCCCGGGCGTCTTCGCCGCGCAACCGGGCCACTGGGGTTCGCAGCGGTTGCCGGTGAGCCTGCACCGGCGCTGAAGTCCACCCGTCGGTCAGCGCCTGCGGCGTGGACGTTGCAGCGGAACGTTGGTCCGCAGCTCGTCGAGCCACACCGTGGCGGGCGCGTCGCTCGGCGCACGCCAGTCGCTGCGCGGGGACAGCGACCCGCCCGAGCCCACCTTCGGGCCGTTCGGCATCGCCGATCGCTTGAACTGGCTCGACTGGAAGAACCGCTGCAGGAAGACCTCGAGCCAGCGGCGGATCGTCGCGAGGTCGTAGGCGCGTCGCTCCGACTCCGGGACAGTGTCCGGCCAGCGGCCGGTGGCGACGTCGCCCCACGCCGCCTGTGCGAGGAAGGCGACCTTGCTCGGGCGGTAACCAAAGCGGCTCAGGTAGTACAGGTTGAAGTCCTGCAGCTCGTACGGACCCACGACGGCCTCCGACGAGTGCTCGGGCTCCTCGCCGGAGCCCGGCACGAGCTCCGGCGAGATCTGCGTGTTGACGATCCGCTCGAGGACCGCCAGCGTCGGGGTGTCGAATTGCCGCGTGCGGATCAGCCAGCGGATCAGGTGCTGGATCAGGGTCTTCGGCACGGAGGCGTTCACGTTGTAGTGCGACATGTGGTCGCCCACGCCATAGGTCGTGAATCCGAGCGCGAGCTCGGACAGGTCCCCGGTGCCGAGGACGAGGCCACCATGCAGGTTCGCGAGGCGGAACAGGTGTGAGGTCCGCTCGCCCGCCTGCACGTTCTCGTAGGTGACGTCGTAGACCGGCTTGCCGGCGCCCGCGGGGTGACCGATGCGCTTCAGCATCAGCTCGGCGGCGGGCCGGATGTCGATCTCGTCCGCGGAGATCGCCAGGGCCTTCATCAGTGCGTGAGCGCTGTCGAAGGTGTGTCGGCTGGTGCCGAATCCCGGCAGGGTGTAGCCGAGGATGTTGCGGCGTGGCAGGCCGAGCCGGTCGAATGCCCGCACCGCGACGAGCGCCGCCTGCGTGGAATCGAGGCCGCCCGAGATGCCGACCACCACCTTCTTCAGGCCCGTGGCCGCGAGACGCTTCATCAGTCCCTCGACCTGGATGTCGTAGACCTCTGCACAACGCTCGTCGCGCCGCGCGGGATCCGCCGGGACGTAGGGGAATCGCTCCACCGTACGGCTGAGCGGCACGCGTCCGGCCGGCACGCCGACCTCGAACTCGACGCGCCGGAAGTCGCGCAGGGCGGCGGCGTGAGCCTGGGCGTTGTCGCCGAAGCTCGTCATGCGCGCCCGTTCCTGGCGCAGGTGGTCGAGGTCGACGTCGGCGGTGACGATGCCGGGTTCGAGTGGAAAGCGCTGCGACTCCGCGAGGCGCTCGCCGTTCTCGTAGATCAGTGCGTGGCCGTCCCACGCGAGGTCAGTGGTGGATTCCCCCGGACCCGCCGCGGAGTACGCGCAGGCAGCGATGCATTTCGCCGACTGCGAGGCGCATAGCAGCCGTCGGTAGTCCGCCTTGCCGACCGTGATGTCACTCGCCGACAGGTTGGCGAGCACGGTGGCGCCGGCCAGCGCCGCGAGCGTGCTCGGGGGCAGCGGGACCCAGAGGTCCTCGCAGACCTCGAGGTGCAGGACGAAGCCCGGGAGGTCGCTCGCCGCGAACAGCAGTCCCGGCCCGAATGGCACCTCCTGTCCCAGCAGCCGCAGGCCGCGCGAGACGGCCTGCGCCGCCGGCGCGAACTGCCGCTTCTCGTAGAACTCCCGGTAGTTCGGCAGGTAGGTCTTCGGCACTGCGCCCAGGATCCGGCCGCGATGAACCAGCACGGCGCAGTTGAAGAGCCGGTCGTCGGCCCTGAGCGGCAGACCCACGGCCAGCGCGACGGGCAGCGCGCGGCTCCCGGTGACGAGTGTCTGCAGGGCCTCGAGCGAGGCATCGAGCAGGGCGTCCTGCTGGAACAGGTCCTCGTTCGAGTAGGCCGACAGCCCGAGCTCCGGAAACACGGCCAGCACGGCCCGCGCGCGCGCCGCCCGCTGTGCCAGTTCCAGTGTCCGGGCGACATTGAAGCCGGGCGAAGCGACCTCCACGCCGGGCGTGGCCACGGCCACGCGGGCGAATCCGTGCCGGTAGATGGACGCAAAGGGCTTGGGGGCGGCGGGACGGCGGGATCTGGCCATGCAGGCCTCTGGGCGGGGTCGATGGCGGGAGTTTCGACCTGCGGCGGCCGCCGGGCAAGGGTCGTGCACCGCGGAGTTGGGAAATGCGTCACACCACCGCGGACCTGCGCGGCGCTAGCCTGCGCCAGAATCGGGGTGGAGTGTCACATGACCAGCATGTTCCTGAAGCGCGCGAAGTCCCTGTTCGGGCAGGCCGAGCCCGAGACAAACGCGGCCGTGCCGAGCAAGCCGGCGAAGCTGTTCCACGCCGTGACCATCGCGCCGGGGTATAAGGCCTGCGGGGCCGCGAAGGCGCTGCGCAACAAGCGGTTTCTCTCGCGCGAGGCGCCGCCGCTGCCGCTCAAGGACTGCGGCAGCCCGGAATGCGAGTGTCGCTACGAGCACTACGACGATCGCCGCCTGCGGGGGCGTCGGGCACGCGATCTCGGCGTGTCGATCGACGGCTACGACGGCGACGAGCAACGGACGAAGTCGAAGCGCGGGCGCCGCACGACCGACAGCTAGCACGGCGGACGAACGGGGCAGCCCCGCCCCGGCGGGGCGACAGGCTATTTCCCGTCGCCGACGAACGGATTGCCGCGCCGCTCCTCGCCAAAGGTGGACATCGGGCCGTGCCCCGGCACGAACCGCACGTCGTCCCCCAGCGGAAACAGCTTCTCGCGGATGACCCGGACCAGGGTGTCGTAGTCGCCGCCCGGGAAGTCCGTGCGGCCGATCGATCCGGCGAAGAGCACGTCGCCGACGAACGCCAGCCGATCGGACGGTGAGTAGAAGACCACGTGCCCGGGCGTATGCCCCGGGCAGTGAAGGACCTCCATCTCGACCTCGCCCACGCGCACGCGCTCGCCGTCGTCGAGCCAGCGGTCCGGCGTGAATTTCTCGCAGGGTGCGAAGCCGAACATCCGGGCCTGTTCGGGCAGGCCGTCGATCCAGAACTGATCGCCCCGGTGCGGACCCTCGATCGGCAGCCCGAGGCTGCGGGCGAGTTCGGCGGTGCCGCCCGCGTGGTCGATGTGCGCGTGGGTGAGCAGGATCTTCCCGATGCGAACGTTCTCTTCCCGGGCGGCTGCCAGCACCTGATCCAGGTCGCCGCCGGGATCGATGACGGCGCCGGCACCGGTCCGTTCGCACCACACGACCGAGCAGTTCTGGGCAAACGGCGTCACCGGGATGACGGTGGCGCGCAGCACGTCAGGCCCCGGTCCGCGGCGTTTCGGGCGCCGCCTGCGCACCCTGTACGCCGCCCATGAGCGCGATGCGCATCCCGGCCTCGACCGACAGCGGTGTCGGCTCGAGCAACTCCCGCGGCAGGATGACGGTATAGCCGCCGACCATGTAGCTCATCGGCAGGTAGACGGCGACGGTTTCCGAGGCGCCGGGCCCGAGGCCCAGCGCGGCGCCGGATTCCGCCGTCACGAAGCCGATGATCTTGCCCGGGCCGAACGGCACCAGGACGACGCGCTTCAGGTCGCTGCCCCGGCCGGACGACGGAAAGAACCGCATGAAGTCACGGATCGCGACGTAGATCGTCTTGACCACGGGGATGCGTGCGAACAGGTGATCGCTCAGTCGCAGCGCGCGCCGGACCACGTAGGCGTTTACCGCCAGCCCCACCACGAACAGGGTGGCCAGCCCGGTGAGCAGGCCCAGCCCCGGCCAGTACAGGGATTCGGGCACGATCGCCCTGATGACCGGGGAGAACAGCCGCTCCGCCGCCAATGCCAGCCAGTACACCAGGTAAACGGTCAGGCCAATCGGCAGCAGCGCCACCAGGCCGGTCAGCATCGTGTTCCAGATCTTGCGCATGGGATCCTCGCTGCGGTCCCGAAGTATGCAGAGCCGGAGGTAGCGCCGCCACCACGATGCCGTATCATTTCGCGGACTCCCGGACCGAGCGTGAACGTGTCGCGAATCCCGTTGTTCGCCAGCCTGCTGCTGTTCATCTGCGTGCCCCCCCTGCTGGCGCGCGATCGCCCTTACCTGCCGCCCGAGGTCGAACGGGCGATGTCGCAGCGCAAGATCCCGGGGACGAGCCTGAGCGTGCTGGTGCGCGAGGTCGGGCGCGAGGAGCCGCTGCTCAGCTACAACGCGGACGTGCCGCGCAACCCGGCGTCGACGATGAAGGTGCTGACGACCTACGCGGCACTCGAGCTGCTCGGGCCGGCCCACACCTGGTGGACCCGGGCGTACGCGACCGGTCCGGTGAACGACCTCACGCTCGACGGCAACCTCGTGCTCGAGGGCGGCGGCGACCCCTTCATGACCGCCGAGCGCTGGTGGGGGTTCGTCAACGGCCTGCGGCAGGTGGGCGTGGAGCGCGTCACGGGCGACGTGGTCATCGACAACACGTACTTCGCGTCCCAGGGCGATGACCGTGCCGCCTTCGACAACCGGCCGTACCGCAGCTACAACGTGCTGCCCGATGCCCTGATGGTCAACTTCCAGACGGTCAACCTGACCGTCGTCCCGGACGCGGCGGGTGGCGCGGCGCGGGCGCGCCTGAATCCCCGGCCGGCGAACCTCGCGCTCGACAATACGGTGGAACTGTACCGGGGGACGTGCCGTCGCGGCTCGGGTGGCGTCGTGGTCACCCTGCCGGACGGACCGACCGGCAGCCGCATGAGCGTGAGCGGACGATATGCCTCGGGCTGTGGTCCGATGTCCGTCACGCGCGCCGTGATGCGCGCGCCGGAGTTCGCCTTCGGCACGTTCAAGACCTATTGGGAGCAGTCCGGAGGCACGCTCGGCGGCGGGCTGCGCCTCGGCCCCCTGCCCGCCGGCGCGCGCCTGCTGTACACGCACGAGTCGCTGTCGCTCGCGGAGGTGATCCGCCTCGTCAACAAGTTCTCGAGCAACGTGATGGCGCGGCACCTGCTCCTCACGCTCGCCGCGGAGAAGGCCGGCCGGCCCGGGACGGTCGCGGGAGGGCGCCAGGTGATCGTCGACTTCCTGGCGTCGCGTGGCATCACGATCCCGGACCTCGTGATCGAGAACGGTTCGGGCCTGTCGCGCGACGAGCGCATCACGGCAACGGGTCTCGCCGACGTGCTCGAGGACGCGTGGCAAAGTCCATACCGCCCCGAGTTCGCCGCTTCGCTGCCGCTGTCGGCGATCGACGGCACGCTGCGCCGGCGGTTCCGGGTCGCGGAGATGGAAGGCCGGCTGCGTATGAAGACCGGCAGCCTGCAGGACGTCAGCGCCCTCGCCGGCTACGTCAACGCGGCCAGCGGGCGGACGTACGTGGCGGTCATCATGCTGAACCATCCCCGCGCCGAGTACGGCGCCGGCGAGGCCGTCCAGGCGGCACTGGTCGACTGGGTCTTCGCCCGCTGAGCGACGGGCTCATCCTTTGGTCGAATGTCGGTGCGGCGGGCGCGGGCAGGGTGGCTATACTCGGGACAGTGACGGCGCCCCCGGGTGACTGCCGATGTCCTATGACCGGAACAACGTCTTCGCCCGCATCCTGCGGGGTGAGATCCCGGCCCACAAGGTGTTCGAGGACGAGCACACGCTCGCCTTCATGGACGTGATGCCGCAGGCGGACGGCCATGTGCTGGTCATCCCGAAGGCCGAGGCCGAGAACGTGTTCGAATTGCCCGCAGCGGCGCTGGCGGCGACCGTCCTCACGACGCAACGCGTTGCGCGGGCCGTGAAGAAGGCATTCGACGCGCCCGGCATCCTGATTGCCCAGCTGAACGGCCGCGAGGCCGGGCAGAGCGTCTTCCACATTCATTTTCACGTGGTGCCGCGCTACGAGGGACTGGACCTGCGCCTGCATGCGCGGGACATGGCCGATCCGGCCCTGCTCGCGGAGCACGCGGCGCGCGTCCGGGCAGCACTCGACTGAGCGCCCTCGGGACACCAGGCTCGACAGACGGGGAGAAGGACATGATCAAGGTTCACAAGGTACCGGCAGACTTCGCCGCGCGCGCCCGCATCCGGCGCGAGGATTACCAGCGTATGTACGAGGAGTCCGTCAGCGATTCCGAGAAGTTCTGGGGGCGCATGGGTGCGCGCGTCAACTGGATCCGCCCGTACACGAAGGTGAAGGACACCAGCTTCGACGCCGACAATCTTCACATCCGCTGGTTCTACGATGGCCAGCTCAACGTCTCGGCAAACTGCCTCGACCGGCACCTCGCCGAGCGCGGCGACAAGACGGCGCTGATCTGGGAGGGCGACGATCCCGGACAGTCCGAGCACATCACCTACCGCGAGCTGTACCACCGCGTCTGCCGGCTCGCGAACGCGCTCAAGGCGCTCGGCGTCCAGAAAGGCGACCGGATCACGATCTACCTGCCCATGATTCCCGAGGCCGCGGTGGCGATGCTCGCCTGCTCGCGCATCGGCGCCATTCACTCGGTGGTGTTCGGCGGCTTCTCGCCGGACTCGCTGGCAGGCCGCATCTCCGACTGCGCCTCGACCGTCATCATCACGGCCGACGAAGGCATTCGCGGCGGCCGGAAAGTCCCGCTCAAGGCGAACGTCGACCAGGCGCTGTCGGGCCCGGGCACCGAGACCGTGCAGCACGTCCTCGTCGTGCGTCGCACCGGCAGCACGGTGGCGATGTACCACCGCGACAAGTGGTATGACGAACTGGTCGACGCGCAGCCCGACGAATGCGCCGCCGTCCCGGTGGATGCCGAGGATCCCCTGTTCATCCTCTACACGTCGGGATCCACGGGCAAGCCCAAGGGGGTCCTGCACACCACCGGCGGCTACCTCGTCTACGCGTCCCTGACGCACGAGGCGGTGTTCGACATCCGCGACGAGGACATCTTCTGGTGCACGGCGGACGTGGGCTGGGTGACCGGCCACAGCTACGTCGTCTACGGACCGCTCGCGAACGGCGCGACGTCGCTGATGTTCGAGGGCGTGCCGAACTATCCGGACGTGAGCCGCTTCTGGCAGGTCGTGGACAAGCACAAGGTCACACTCTTCTACACGGCCCCCACCGCGCTGCGCGCGCTGATGCGCGAGGGCGAGGCGCCGGTCAAGAAGTACTCGCGCAAGACCCTGCGGCTGCTCGGAACCGTCGGCGAACCGATCAACCCCGAGGCCTGGGAGTGGTACTACCGGGTGGTCGGTGACGACCGCTGCCCGATCGTCGACACCTGGTGGCAGACGGAGACGGGCGGCATCCTGATCACGCCGCTGCCGGGTGCCATCGACCAGAAGCCGGGCTCCGCGACGCTGCCGTTCTTCGGCGTGCAGCCGGCGATCGTGGACAACGAGGGCAATACCCTCGAGGGCCCCTGCGAAGGGAACCTCGTGATCACCGACAGCTGGCCCGGCCAGATGCGCACCGTGTTCGGCGATCACCAGCGCTTCATCGACACGTACTTCAAGACTTTCCCGGGACGCTACTTCACGGGCGACGGCGCCCGCCGCGACGAGGACGGCTACTACTGGATCACGGGGCGGGTGGACGACGTGCTCAACGTGGCGGGTCACCGCCTGGGCACGGCCGAGGTGGAAAGCGCACTCGTGGCGCACGCCAATGTGGCCGAGGCGGCCGTGGTGGGATGCCCCCACGACATCAAGGGCCAGGGCATCTATGCCTACGTCACGCTGGTGGTCGACGCGGAGCCGACGGACGCGCTGCGCAAGGAACTGCGCGACTGGGTGCGGCGGGAAATCGGCCCGATTGCCACGCCCGACTTCATCCAGTGGGCGCCCGGGCTGCCCAAGACGCGATCCGGCAAGATCATGCGACGCATCCTGCGCAAGATCGCGGCCAACGAGCACGACCAGCTCGGTGACATCTCGACGCTCGCCGACCCGTCCGTGGTCGCGAGTCTCGTCGCCGAGCGCATGAACCGCTGAGACCCCGCATGCGACCGCCCGGCCTACGACCTTGGTCGTAGGCCGGGCCGGCCACCCCTCCCGCTCTACGACCAATGTCGCAGTAGGCCCGCGCCGGCCCGCTGCTAGATTGCGCTCAACCCTTTTTCGGGGAGGAGGGCAATCCCATGACTCGCGAGAGAAGACAGGCCTACTGGAAGCGCAACCTGGGCATCGTGCTCAAGTTGCTCCTGATCTGGTTCGTCGTTTCCTACGGCTTCGGCATCCTGATGGTCGACTGGCTCAACAACTTCAAGTTCTTCGGTTTCAAGCTGGGGTTCTGGTTTGCCCAGCAGGGATCGATCTACGTGTTCGTCATCCTGATCTTCGCCTACGTGGGGATCATGAATAAGCTCGATCGCGAGCACGACGTGCACGAAGACTGAGCCGCGCAACCGAATCGCCGAGGAAATACATATGTCAGTTCTAGCGTGGACCTACCTTCTCGTGGGCTTGAGCTTCGCCCTCTACATCGGCATCGCCATCTGGAGCCGTGCCTCCCACACCCGTGACTTCTACGTTGCCGGCGGCGGCGTCAGCCCGGTGGCCAACGGCATGGCGACGGCGGCCGACTGGATGTCCGCCGCGTCATTCATCTCGATGGCCGGCCTCATCTCCTTCATGGGCTACGACGGCGGCGTCTACCTGATGGGCTGGACCGGCGGCTACGTGCTGCTCGCGCTGCTGCTCGCGCCGTACCTGCGCAAGTTCGGCAAGTTCACCATCCCCGACTTCATCGGCGACCGCTACTACTCCGACACGGCGCGTCTGGTCGCGATCGTGTGCGCGATCTTCGTGTCGTTCACCTACGTCGCGGGCCAGATGCGCGGCGTCGGCATCGTCTTCTCGCGCTTCCTCGAGGTGCCGATCAACCTCGGCGTCATCATCGGCATGGCGATCGTGTTCTTCTACGCGGTGCTGGGCGGCATGAAGGGCATCACCTACACGCAGGTGGCCCAGTACTGCGTGCTGATATTCGCCTACCTCGTGCCGGCGGTGTTCATCTCGATCCTGCTCACCGGCCACGTGATCCCGCAGTTTGGCTTCGGCGGTTCGCTCGAGAATGGTGGCGGCTACCTGCTCGACAAGCTCGACGGCCTGAACACCGAGCTCGGCTTCGCGCCCTACACCGATGGCACCAAGTCGATGATCGACGTGTTCTGCATCACTGCGGCGCTGATGGTCGGCACAGCGGGCCTGCCCCACGTCATCGTTCGGTTCTTCACCGTCCCGAAGGTGCGTGACGCGCGCAAGTCCGCGGGCTGGGCGCTGCTGTTCATCGCCCTGCTCTACACGACGGCCCCGGCGGTGGCGGCGTTCGCGCGCTTCAACATGATCGAGACCATCAACGGCAAGGACGGCGCCGGCGCACTCTACAGCGAGGCACCGAGCTGGATCAGGAACTGGGAGAAGACCGGTCTCATCAAGTGGGAAGACAAGAACGGCGACGGCCGCATGTTCTACGCCAAGGGCGATGCGAACGAGATGACCATCGACCGCGACATCATGGTGCTGGCCAACCCCGAGATCGCCAAGCTCCCGGCGTGGGTGATCGCACTCGTCGCGGCCGGCGGTCTCGCGGCCGCGCTCTCGACGGCGGCCGGCCTGCTGCTGGTGATCTCTTCGTCGATCGCGCACGATCTGCTGAAGAAGATGCTGATGCCGAACATCACCGAGAAGCAGGAACTGCTCTACGCGCGCCTGGCGGCCGGCGTGGCGGTGGTGATCGCCGGCCTGCTCGGCATCTACCCACCCGCCTTCGTGGCACAGGTGGTGGCGTTTGCGTTCGGCCTCGCGGCGGCGTCGTTCTTCCCGGCAATCCTGCTCGGGATCTTCGACAAGCGCGCGAACATGCAAGGGGCGATCTCGGGCATGGTCGTCGGCATCACGTTCACGGCGGCCTACATCATCTACTTCAAGTTCGTGAACAAGACCGCCGGCGCCGACGAGTGGTTCCTCGGCATCTCGCCGGAGGGCATCGGCTTCATCGGCATGCTGCTAAACTTCGCGGTGACCTACGCGGTGAGCCACCTCACGGCCCCGCCGCCGGAGCACATCCAGCACCTCGTGGAGGAGATCCGCGTGCCGCGAGGAGCGGGCGCCGCCTCCCAGCACTGAGGACGGAGGCCATTGATCGGGGCCGGGGCGGGACGAGGTCCTCCCCGGCCCTTTTCTTTTCCGATGCTCGCGCAGGAGCGCCGTCGTGACCGCACACGCACAGGAATTCGACTTCTCCACCCCGCCCTTCGACCGGCTGACCGCGGAGCAGTCGGTGGCTCTGGCGAAGAGCATCGACATCGAGTTCCTGCCGTCCGGGACACGCATCCTCGAGGCGGGGAAGGGCTCGCCGGCGCTGTACGTGATCATGAAGGGCGAAGTGGCGGCGATCGACGATCGCGACGGCACGGCCCGCACGTTCGCCGAGTTCGGTCCGACCGACCTGTTCGGTTCCACCGCCGTGCTTTCGGGCCACGCCCGCCACAGCTACGACGCGCTCGAGGACACACTCGTGTGGGTGATCCCGGCGGAGGCATTCCGCCGTGCCGTCGAGTCGAACGGACGCTTTGCCGCCCACTTCCTCGACTCACTCGCGAAGCGCAGCGCGATCGCTCAGGCCTCGTCCGCGCCGTCCGATCTCGGCGAACTCATGCTGACGCGGGTCGGCGAGGCGCTGCTCGCGGAGGCCGTGACCGTGCCCGAGGACTGCGCGCTCGACGAGGCGACCAGTCGCATGCGTGACCGGCGCGTCGATTGCGTGTTCGTGAGCGGTACCGACGGGCTCGGCATCGTGACGCGCACCGACCTCCTCGAGGCGATCGCGCTGCGCCACCTGTCCGTCGCGCACCCGATCGGCGGCATTGCCTCGCGGCCGGTGGTCGGCTGTGACGTGAGCGAGCCGCTGTTCCAGGCGCTCGTCACCATGACGCGGCGTGGCATCGAGCGGGTCGCCGTGTTCGAGGAGGGTGAGCTGCGTGGAACACTCGGCCTCGCCGAACTGCTGAGCCACTACTCCGCGCACTCGCACGTCATCGGCCTGCGCATCGCCCGCGCGCGGTCGCTCGAAACGCTTGCGGCGGCGGCCGGGGAGATCAACGGCCTGGTGCGTACGCTGCACCTGAACGGCGCCCGCATGCAGTACCTGGCCGAGCTGGTCAGCGTGCTCAACCAGCGGCTGATGAGCCGCCTGTTCGAGTTCAGCTTCCCGGCCGAGGTCCGCGACCAGTGCTGCCTGCTGGTCTTCGGCAGCGAGGGCCGTGGCGAGCAGCTGCTCAAGACCGACCAGGACAACGGGCTCGTGCTGGACAGCTCGCTGCCGGACGTGTCGGTCGTCGATGCCGCGCGGGCCTTCAACGAGGGCCTGGTGGCGATGGGCTATCCGCCGTGTCCCGGCAACGTCATGGTCACGAACCCGGCATGGCGCGGCGACTCCGCTGCCTGGATCGCGCGTATCGGCGCATTGCGTGGCGATACCCGGCCGGAGGCGCTGATGCGCGCGGCCATCATGCTCGACGCCCAGCCGGTGACCGGCAACCTCGAGCTCTTCGGGCCCGTGCGCGAGGCGCTCCTTGCACTGGGGCGTGACTCCATCTGGCTGCATCATTTCGTCGCGCCGGCCGTGGAGTTCCACACGCCCCTGACATTCTTCGGTGGACTGCGTGGGGGCCGCGGCGTGGACCTGAAGAAGGGCGGCATCTTCCCGGTGGTGCACGGCATCCGGGCGATGGCCATCGAGCACGGCCTCGAGAGCACGTCGACCTTCGATCGGATCGACGAGCTGATCGAGCGCGGTGCGTTGAGCGCGAGCCTCGGCACCGACCTGCGGCAGGCCTTCGCGATCATGCTGCGGCTGCGGCTCGGGCAGCAGCTCGAGGCGGTACACGAGGGAGAGGTGCCGAGCAACGATGTCCAGATCCGCCAGATGCGCCGGCTCGACCGGGACCTGCTGCGGGATGCGTTGCGGGTCGTGCGCGACTTCCAGTCGCTGCTGTCCGCCCGCTACCGGAGGGGCATGTGATCTGGGGATCGCTGCGACGCTGGTGGCGCGGCCTGCGCAGCGTGTCGCCCTACGAGCTCCCGGAACTCGTGTCCCTGGACCTCGAGACCAGCAACCTCGACCCGCGCACCGCCGAGATCCTCTCGATCGCCGCGGTGCCGATCCGCGGCCGGCGGGTGATGTTGAGCGAGCGGTTCGAGCGGGTCGTGCGTGCGACGGCGGCCGTCGATCCGGAGGCCGTCAAGTACCACCGCCTGCGCCCGGTGGACGTGGAGCATGGCGTGCCCCCCGAGGAGGCGGTCGCCGCGCTGCTGGAGTGGCTCGACGATCGGCCCCTGCTCGGCTACTGCATCGGCTTCGATTGCGCGATGATCGAGCGGGCCCTGGCCCGGTCGGCCGGCGGACGCCTCGAGGGTCCCCGGCTGGACCTGCGTGAGCTGTACCGGCGAAGGGTGTTGCGCCGCAACCCGGAGGACTCGCCGTCGCAGGCACTCGACGACATCCTGGTCGCGCTCGAGATTCCCGCGGTCGGGCGGCATACGGCCCTCGGGGACGCCACCGCGGTCGCCATGGCATTCCTGGAGCTCAAGCTGGGCGCGCCGCGCAAGGCCTCCCCGGCGGCGCGGCGCGCGGCGCGCACCACGGCCGGTTGACGCCTCGCTCAGGGCAGGAAGCGTCCCGCGCCCGCAAAACCCCGGCGGAAGACGTCGTCCTCGAGGCTCGCGACGCGGACGTGCCCACCGCTCTGCGGGGCATGCACGAATCGATCGCCGCCCGCGTAGATGCCGACGTGACCGATCTTCCGTCCCGACAGCTTGAAGAACACGAGGTCGCCCGGTTGCAGCTCCCGGCGCGGCACCGGCGTCGCGGCCGCAAACTGCTCGGCCGCGGTGCGCGGCACGACGATGCCGATCTCCCGGTGCGCGTAGGCGACGAGCCCGCTGCAGTCGAAGACATCCGGTCCGTTGCCGCCGTAGCGGTACGGGGCACCGATACGCGACTCCGCGGCCTGCAGCAATGCCTGTCGGGTGTCGGTGGTGGCCCCGACGCCCGCAACGCCGTCGCCCGGCAATCCCCGCTGGAACGGCGTGCAGGCACTGGCGAGCAGCATCAGTGCAGCAGCTGCCAGCACGCGTGCGGATCGATCGCCGGTGGCGAGGCGGAGAGGGGCCCTCATGCAGTGCGAGTGTAGCCCGGGAATGCGCGCAAGGGCACACTGAGCGATCCCGCATGGCCGCGGCTCGTGCGCATTGCGCCGGCAGAAGCGCGGTGCTGCAATGCAACAGCTGGTTTGCCTGCACCGGTCGTCGGCCGGAACACGGAGGTCGGTCCCACATGAGATGGCGAACACTGGGCGTGCTTGCCGGCCTCGCGGCCGTCGGCGTCGGGGCCGCACTGTGGTTCGGACGGGCGCGGCCGATCGCCGTGGAGACCGTCGAAGCCGGGCGGGGCAGCGTGGCCGAGACCGTGACCAACACGCGCGCCGGAACGGTCAAGGCCTGCCAGCGGGCCAAGCTCGCGCCGCCGGCGGGCGGGCAGATCGCGCGCCTGCCGGTGAAGAAGGGCGACGAGGTGCAGCAGGGCCAGGTCCTGCTCGAGCTGTGGAACGACGACGTCCGTGCCGAACTCGCGGTGGTCGAGCGCGACGCGGTAGCAGCGCGGGCGCGCCGCGACGAGGCCTGCGTGGCGTCCAAGGTGGCGCGGCAGGAATCGAACCGAATGGCGAGCCTGGTCGAGCGCAAGCTGGTGTCGGTCGAGCTCGCCGAACGGGCGGCTGGCGAGGCCGACAGCCGCGAGGCGGCGTGCCGTGCCGCGGCAGCCCAGATCGGCGTGAGTCAGGCCAGGATCGATGCTGCGCGTGCCCGCCTCGAGCGCACCCTGCTGCGTGCACCGTTCGCCGGCACTGTTGCGGAGATCAATGGCGAGCTCGGCGAGTTCGTGACGCCCTCGCCGGTCGGCATCCCGACTCCCCCGGCGGTGGACATCGTGGACAACAGCTGCCTGTACATCACCGCACCGATCGACGAGGTGGATGCGCCGCGGGTGCGCGAGGGCATGCCGGCGCGCGTGACGCTCGACGCATTCCGCGAGCGCAGCTTTCCAGCCCACGTCCGACGCGTCGCGCCCTACGTGCTCGACCTCGAGAAGCAGGCACGCACGGTGGAGGTCGAGGCCGAGATCGACGATCGGGGGGATGCCGTGCTGCTGCCCGGCTACAGCGCCGACGTCGAGGTGATTCTCGCGGAGCGCGCGGACGTGCTGCGGGTGCCGACGCGCGCCCTGGTCGAGGGGAAACGTCTCTATGTCCTCGACGATGGCCGGATCCGCGTCCGCGAGGTGGCGACCGGGATCGGCAACTGGGAGTACACCGAGGTCACGGACGGACTCGCGCCGGGCGCGCGCATCGTGATCTCGATCGATCGCGAGGGTCTCGCGGACGGCGTGGCGGCCGTCGCGCGCTGACCGCGGGCGCCGCATCGTGATCGAGCTCGAGGGCATCCACCGGCACTTCCAGGTCGGTGACCAGCTCGTGCGGGCGCTCGACGACGTCTCGCTCAGGATCGACGGTGGCGAGTACGTCTCGATCATGGGCCCGAGCGGCTCGGGAAAGTCCACGCTGCTCAACGTGATCGGCCTGCTCGACCGGCCGACCGGCGGGCGCTACGTGCTCGATGGCCGGGAAACGACCTCGCTCGACGACGACGAACTCGCCGGCGTCCGGGCGCACAAGATCGGCTTCATCTTCCAGTCGTTCCACCTCGTACCGCGCCTGACGGCGTTCGAGAACGTGGAACTGCCGATGGTCCTCGCGGGACAGCTGCCCGCCGAGCGGCGTCGGCGGACCGAGGCGGTCCTCGGCAGCCTCAGCCTCACCGATCGCGCGCACCACCGGCCCGACCAGCTCTCCGGAGGGCAGCGACAGCGGGTCGCGATTGCGCGGGCGATGGTGATGCGGCCCACCGTTCTCCTCGCCGACGAGCCGACGGGAAACCTCGATCACGCGTCGGGTGCCGAAGTGCTCGACGCGCTCGAGTCGCTCAACGACGGCGGCATCACCCTGCTCGTCGTCACGCACGACGACGAGGTCGCCGCGCGTTCGTCGAGGCACATCCGCATGCGCGACGGGCGCGTGGTGGAGGACGTGCACGGCCGGGGCGCTGGATGAGGGCGCCGGACCTGCTGCGTCTCGCGGCGGCGTCGCTGTTCCGTGCGCCGCTGCGCAGCGCCATGATGCTGCTCGCGATGGCCATCGGGGTCGCCGCCGTCGTGGTGCTGACCTCCCTCGGTGAGGGGGCGCGTCGCTACGTGACCGGGGAGTTCCGCGCGCTCGGCACCGACCTGCTGATCGTACTGCCAGGACGCTCGGAGACCACGGGAGTGCAGCCGGGCCTGTTCGCCGGCGAGACGCCGCGCGACCTCACGCTCGACGATGCGCGGGCGCTGCTCAGGATCCCGGACATCGAGCGGATCGCACCCCTCGTGGTGGGGTCCGCGCCGGTGTCCTCGGCCGGGCGGTCGCGGGAGGTGCCGATCATCGGTACCAACTCCGAGTTCCTCGCGGTGCGCAACCTGAGCATGGGGCAGGGCGCGTTCCTGCCATCGGGCGACATCGATCGCGACCAGGCCGTCTGCGTGATCGGCAGCAAGGTGCGCTCGGAACTCTTCCCGGAGCGACCCGCGGTCGGCGCATCCGTGAGGATCGGCGACCGGCGCTTCCGCGTCATCGGCGTGCTGGGCGATTCGGGCCGGGCCGTCGGATTGGACCTGCAGGAACTGGTGATCATCCCCGTGGGCAGCGCGCAGCAGGTGTTCGACACGGAGTCCCTGTTCCGCATCCTCGTGCAGGCGCGGGACGAGGACGCGATGCCGCGTGTGCGCACGGCCGTGCTCGCGGCGATCAAGGATCGTCACCAGGGCGAGGAGGACGTGACGGTCATCACGCAGGACGCGGTGCTCGCCACGTTCGAGCGGATCTTCACGGCCCTGACCCTGACCCTGGCCGGCATTGCCTCGATCAGTCTCGCGGTGGCGGGCATCCTCATCATGAACGTCATGCTGGTGGCCGTGAGCCAGCGCACGGCCGAAGTCGGCCTGCTCAAGGCGCTCGGTGCCCGTGGCCGGCAGATCACGGCGCTCTTCCTCGCCGAGGCCGTGCTGCTGTCACTCGCCGGTGCACTGGCCGGGCTGCTGGTCGGCGGTGCCGCCAACGGGCTGATCGGCCGCATGTACCCGGCCCTGCCGGTCGGTGCGCCGGCCTGGGCGGTGGTGCTGGCGGTCGCGATCGCGGTGGCCAGCGGCGTCGTATTCGGCCTGATGCCGGCGCGCCGCGCCGCGCGCCTCGACCCGGTGGCGGCACTCGCGGGGAGGCGTTGAAGCGTGCGCGGTCCCGACCTGATCCGCTACACCGGGCGCTCGATCACGGCGCATCGCATGCGCGCACTGCTCACGGCGCTTGGCATCGCGGTGGGCGTGGCCGCGGTCGTGCTGCTGACGTCGATCGGCGAGGGTGTGCGTCGCTTCGTCGTGGCGGAGTTCACCCAGTTCGGCACGAACCTGGTCAGCGTGACGCCCGGCACCACCCAGACCATGGGCGGCTCGATCGGCGTGTTCGGCACCGTGCGGCCGCTCACCATCGAGGACGCGCAGGCGCTGCAGCGCGTGCCGTACGTCATCGCCTCGGTGGCGCTCGTGCAGGGCAATGCGGAAGTGGAGGGCCAGGGTCGCAAGCGCCGCGTCACGGTGTACGGCGCCGGCCCCGAGTTCGCGGACGTCTTCCGGTTCGAGGTGGCGCAGGGGAGCTTCCTGCCGCCGGACGACCCACGGGCGCCCCGCAGCCTGGCGGTGCTCGGCGCGAAGATGGCGAGCGAGCTGTTCGGCGGTGCCAATGCGCTCGGTGCCAGCGTCCGCGTCGGCGGAGAACGCTATCGCGTGGTCGGCGTGATGAAGGCGAAGGGCACGATGATCGGCTTCGACCTCGACGACACGGTCTACATTCCGGCAGCTCGCTCGCTCGAGCTGTTCGATCGTGAAAGCCTGTTCGAGGTCGACGTCCTCTACGAGGAGGGTGCACCGGTGGACGAGGTGGTGGCCGGGCTGCGTCGCGTGCTGCTCGACCGGCACGGCGACGAGGACTTCACGCTCACCACCCAGCAGCAGATGCTCGACACGCTGGGGTCGGTGCTCGACGTGCTCACTTTCGCGGTGGCGGCGCTCGGCAGCATCTCGCTGCTGGTCGGCGCGGTCGGCATCTTCACCATCATGACCATCGCGGTCCGGGAGCGGACCGGCGAGATCGGCCTGCTGCGCGCGCTCGGTGCCGGACGCCGGCAGGTGCTGGCGGTGTTCCTGGCGGAGGCGATCGTGCTCTCGGCACTCGGCGGACTGGCCGGCTTCGTGGCGGGCGGCGGAATCGCCTGGCTGCTCGGCGCCACGGTCCGCCAGCTGCCCGTGAGCTATTCACCGCTGTTCGTCGGCCTCGCGCTGCTGCTGTCGCTGGTCATCGGACTGGTCGCCGGGATCCTGCCCGCGCTCAATGCCGCGCGGCTCGACCCGGTGGAGGCGCTGCGAGCGGAGTGAGCGGGTCAGGCGTTCGGTGGGCGGACGCGGCGTGTCGGCGTCGCCACGCGCGGGTCTTCGGGCCAGTAGTGCTTCGGGTAGCGTCCCTTCAGTTCCTTGCGGACCTCCAGATATCCGCGTGACCAGAAGCTTTCGAGGTCGCGTGTCACCTGCACCGGACGGCGTGCGGGCGAGAGCAGCTCGAGTGTCACCGGCACGCGGCCGTCCGCGACGCGCGGCGATTCGTCCAGGCCGAAGACTTCCTGCAGCCTCACGGCCAGGGTGGGCACGCCGCTCGAGTAATCGAGCGCGATGCGCGAGCCGCTCGGTACCGTCAGGTGCGTGGGTGCCAGCCGGTCCAGCCGCTGTCGCGCGTTCCAGTCGAGCAGCCCGTGAAGCGCGCCGCGGAGGTCGAGGCGTGCCAGCTGTTCGCGCCGCGTGATGCCGTCGAGCCAGGGTGCCAGCCACGTTCCGGCGGTTTCGAGCAGCGTGGCGTCGGACAGGTCGGGCCAGTCGCCCGCCGGATCCTGTGCCCGCACGAAGGCGACCCGGGCGCGCCACTGCTCGAGCTCGCGCGTCCAGGGGAGGCTCTGCAGTCCCGTCGCCCGTATTCCTTCGAGCATGGCTTCGACGACCCGCGGACTCGCGTCGTGCGCGGGCTCGGATTGCAGCACGAGTTGCCCGAGACGCCGCGTACGCCGCGCGATCACGGACTCGCTGCGTGGATCCCACTCGACCTGCACGCCTGCCTCGATCAGGTGTCCGAGGTGCGGCTCCAGCAGGGCCGCGTCGAGCGGCGCCGCCAGCTGGATGCGCGCCTCGCGTTCCCCGGCATCGAGGGCTGCGACCACGATGTATTCGGACCTCGCGAGCGCCGCCGGTCCGGGCATGACGGCGCCACGCCCGCCGCTCGTGGCATAGCGACCGCCGGCCTCGGCGCGCGAGCGACCAATGCGGTCGGGATACGCGAAGGCGAGCAGCAGCCCGGTGGCGGCGGTCGGGTCGAGGGCGGCGGGTGCTGCGACGTGTCCTGCCGTACGGCGAGCCAGCGACTGCTCGCTCGGGAGGCGGCGCTGCAGTTGCCGCGCGACGCGCTCGATGCGCCGTAACCCTGCCCGGTCGGCCGTGAGGCCGGAGGGCAGGGCCTGGCCGTGCAGCGCGTCCAGCCGGTGGCGCAGATCGGGGTCGTGTGCCCCGGAGGGGCCACGAACCGGGTCACGCTCCGACAGGAGTGCCGCGATCTCGCTGGCGAGGTGCCCGAGACCCAGGGCATGGGCGCGCAACACCATGTGCGCGAGTCTCGGGTGCAGTCCCAGTCTCGCCATGTCACGTCCGAGTGGCGTGACACGTCCGTCCGGGTGCAGCGCCTCCAGTCGCGTGAGCAGCTCGCGCGCCTGTGCCAGCGTCGCGGCGGGGGGCGGATCCAGCCAGGGCAGCGAAGCCGGATCGGTCGCGCCCCAGCAGGCGAGATCGAGTGCCAGTGGCGCCAGGTCGGCTTCGAGGATCTCGGCGGGTGCCTGCGGCAGCAGCGATGCGTGGAGCGATTCGCTCCACAGGCGGTAGCACACGCCCGGCGCGGTCCGTCCCGCGCGGCCGCGCCGCTGGTCCGCCGATGCGCGCGAGATGCGCACGGTCTCGAGACGGCTCATGCCCGAGGTCGGGTCGAATCGATTGCGCCGTTCGAGTCCACCGTCGATCACGATGCGGATGCCATCGATGGTCAGGCTGGTCTCGGCAATGTTCGTGGCGACGACCACCCTGCGTCGACCGCGCGCGTCGGGGCGCAGTGCCGCGTCCTGCTCGCCGGCGGCGAGATCGCCGTACAGCGGCAGGATCGCGAAACGCTGCGGCGCGAGGCTCGAGGACAGGACGTCGACGGTGCGGCGGATCTCTCCCGCGCCGGGCAGGAAGACCAGGACGTCACCTTCGTGTTCCTCGACGCTGCGGAGAACCTGGCTCGCGGTCTGTGCCGAGATGGAGTGCCGTGCCAGGCCCGGCGACGGTGCCACGTAGCGGGTGACGACTTCGTGTGCGTGGCCCCGGCTGCGCACGATCGTCGCGCCGCCCATCGCGCGGGCGAGTCCTTCCCCGTCCAGCGTGGCCGACATCACCAGCAGCCGCAGGTCGGGCCGCAGGTGTCGCTGGCAGTCGAGGGCGAATGCGAGGCCGACGTCTCCCTGCAGGTTGCGCTCGTGGAACTCGTCGAAGATCACGCAGGCGACACCCTCGAGCGCAGGGTCGTGCTGCAGCATCCGGGTCAGGATGCCCTCGGTGACGACCTCGATGCGCGTGCGCGGGCCGACGCAGGTCTCGAGGCGCGTGCGATAGCCGACGCGTTCGCCGTCGGTTTCCCCGAGCAACCCGGCCATGCGCCGGGCGACCGCGCGCGCGGCGATGCGGCGCGGCTCCAGCATCACGATGCGCCCGTCCTGCCGCCACGGCGCATCGAGCAGCACCAGCGGCACCAGGGTGCTCTTGCCGGCCCCGGGCGGGGCCTCGAGCACGGCCTGGCGGCCACTGGCCAGGGCCGCGCCGAGTTCCGGCAACGCACCGACGATCGGTAACTGGGGAAGGTCCATCATTGCGCAGCGCCGCAGTGTACAGGCTGGCGCACGCCGGCCTTCGCTGCGGGTGACGCGCCGGCCGTCGCCCGTGCAATATGCCCCGGTTCACGCGCAATGGGAGCGGGCGATGACGGGCGATGGTTTGTGGATGCTGCTGGCCGTGATCCTGGTCTGCGTCGGTGTCGCCGGCTCGGTGCTGCCCGCGCTTCCGGGCGTACCGCTGGTGTTCGTGGGGCTCTTCGTGGCGGCCTGGGCCGAGGACTTCACGCGCGTCAGCGGCGTCACGCTCGGCCTGCTCGGCCTGCTCACGCTCCTGTCGTTCGTCATCGATTTCGCAGCATCCGCGATGGGTGCGAAGCGCGTGGGCGCGACCCGGCTGGCCGTGGCCGGTGCCTTGATCGGAACGTTCGCCGGGGTGTTCCTCGGATTGCCGGGGCTGATCCTCGGTCCCTTCGTCGGCGCGGTCGCGGGCGAGATGCTCTCGCACGGCCGTGTCCAGCAGGCGACGCGTGCCGGGCTTGCGACCTGGATGGGACTGATCTTCGGTACGCTCGCCAAGCTCGCGCTGATCTTCACGATGCTCGGCGTCTTCGCGTTCGCCTATTTCCTCTGAGCAGTCACGTCGCGTAATGCCGGCGACACTCGTTCTCGCGCCCGCGGACGACGCGCCGCCCGGTGAGCGGCCCGTGGGTTTCCGTGACGACCGTGTGCTGCCCCTCCGCGTGCTCGTCGTCGTAGAAATAGAGCACGACCCAGTCGCGAGTCCGGTTCAGCTGGTGCGCCTGCGCCGTGTTGGAGAAGAGCGCCGTGAAGTGCCACCCGTCCCGCACGGTGTGCAACACCGGCAACCAGGCTTCGCCGGACGGATTGAACCGGCGCGGGGCGATCGTCGGCAGCGTGCCGGCCGCGGCCTTGTCCCGGTACTCATGATCCACCGCCAGCAGCGTGGCGACGTCCGGTTCGCCGGCGCCACCCGGCGCCGACGCGGTTCGACGCGGCCGGCTGCGCGACAGCATGGCCTGCAGGCTCGCGCGGATCGCCGCCGCACGCCTCGGTCCCACGCCGGGCACTGACTCCAGGCGACCGTCGTGGGCCACGAGTTCCAGGCCCTCGAGCGTGTCCACGTGCAGTTCCTCGTGGATGCGTTCGGCGAGCCGGTGGCCGAGGCCGGGGACCGTCGTCAGCAACTGCACCGGGTCGGCGCTGCCGCGCAGCCGTTCGAGCTGGGTCCAGCGCCCGGTCCTCGTCATCTCGAGCAGCGCGGCGGCGATGCCACGGCCGATGCTGGGCAGCGCCTCGAGCCCGGGAAGCCCTTCGCGGCGGATGATCAGTCCGAGATCCTCGGGCAGGTCCAGCACCGTCGCCGCGGCCTTGCGGTAGGCCGATACGCGGAAGGGATTGGCGCCCTGTCCCTCGAGCAGGTCGGCGGCTTCGCGCAGCCTGTCCGCGCAGCGCGAGTTGACTGAGTCGTTGCCGTCGCTCATGAGGTGTCAGGCGACATGGTCCGGACCGCCATCCGGGTGTTGCCCGCGCAGTACCCGTGCCAGCGCACGACAGGCATCCGTGGTGGTGAAGATGCCGACCAGCTTGCCGCCGCGCGTCACGAGCGCGGAGCCCACGTGCCGCTCGGCCATGGCCTCGGCGACGTCCTCGAGCCGGGCGCCGGCATCGACGACGTACGAATCCGGCTGGTACACGTCGCTCACCTTCAGTTCGCGCTCCGGCGGTGAACCCAGGTCGGGACCGAGCGCGAGCTTGATGTCGCGGTCGGTGAGGACGCCGGCCAGCACTCCGTCGCGCGTCACCGGCAGGTGGCGGATCTGGCGTTCACGCAGGAAGGCGTGCGCCTCGGCAAGCGGCGCCTCGATGTCGATCGAGAACGGGAAAGGCGTCATGAACGCGAGAATCTGCGGGCAGCGGAATCGGGACATGACGGCCGGCCGTGGCGAGCGGTGCTGGGGGGATCCTGCGCCGGCTCGCGGTGGGCGGCCATTCGGGTTTTACGAGAGACCGATCGTTCGGTCTATGATTCCCTGCCGCGGCATCGCGGCGCCGGGGCAGGGTGAGCATGGTCCGATCGGTCGTGCGCTGGATGGCCGTCGCGGCCGGCTCCGTGCTGCTGGGGCTGGCCCTGATCGCCATCGCCCTCTACTGGCGCTTCCTCCACCGGGGTCCGGCGCTCGAGCCCTGGCACGAGGTGACGCTGCCGGATTTCACCGCCGACCGGGCCGCCGAGGTGACGACCCTCGACGACTACCGCCGACTCGAGGACAGGCTCTTCCGGGATTTGCTGGACCGGGTCTATGTGCAGCGCCCTGCGGGACAGCGCGTGCTGTTCAATCGCTATCAAGCCGGCAGCCTGAGCGACCCCGAGACCTGGCCGGTGAACTGGAACCGGACCTTTCACCTGCCCGCAGCCGGGCAAGGCGTCGGGCCGCGCGGCGGCGCACTGCTCATCCACGGGCTGACCGACTCTCCCTACAGCCTGCGCTCGATCGGCGAGCACCTGTCCGCAGGGGGGTTCGAAGTCGTCGGACTGCGACTGCCCGGGCACGGCACCGCGCCTTCCGGGCTGCTGAGCTTCCGCATCGAGGACATGCAGGCCGCCGTCCGGCTGGCCATGCGGGACCTGCGCCAGCAGCTGGGTCCGGAGCTGCCCGTGTACGTCGTCGGCTATTCCAATGGCGCGGCGCTGGCGGTCGACTACACACTCGCTTTGCTCGAGGGCGAGGCCCTGCCGCGGCCGGCGGGGTTGGTCCTGGTATCGCCGGCCATCGGAGTCTCGACGCTGGCGGCCCTGGGGCGGCTGCGTACGGGCCTGTCGTCCGTGCCAGGCTTCGAGCGGGCCGCCTGGCAGGTTGTCGAGATGGAGTTCGACCCGTACAAGTATTCGTCCTTCAGTTTTCATGCGGCGGGCGAGACGTACCGGCTCACGCGGCGCGTCGAGCGGAGGGTCCGCGCCCTCGCCGACGGGCGCCGGATCGCGGACTTTCCGCGCGTGCTGGCGTTCCTGTCCGCGGTGGATGCCACGGTGCGCGCGGAGGCGGTGGTCGATGCGCTGCTGGAACACCTCGCGCCGGCCGGGCACGAGCTCGTCCTGTTCGACGTGAACCGGCTGGCCGCGGTACAGCCGCTGATGGTGGCCGATCCCGGACCCCTGACACAGCAACTGCTGGCCCTGCCGGATCGCCCCTATGGCCTCAGCGTCATCACGAACGCGACTCCGGAGACGTCGCAGGTGAGGGAACTCCGCGCGCCGGCGGCGTCAGACCGGCAGGACTCGCGCCTGCTCGACCTCGCCTGGCCGACCGAGGTGTTCTCCCTGTCGCACGTGGCGCTGCCCTTCCCCCCGGACGATCCACTCTACGGGTATGTCACCGGGCGGCGCCCGGGCAGCGTGCAGCTGGGCCGGGTCGAGGTCCGCGGCGAGAACGGCGTCCTTGCCATTCCAGCATGGGTGCTGACGCGCCAGCGCAGCAACCCGTTCCACGCGTATCTCCTCGAACGCATCGACGAGTTCGTCGGGCTCGCGCCGGACACCGGTTGAGGCCGGAGCGCCGGAAACACACGCCGCAAAGGTATGATGCGTTCATTGCAATGCCGGACACTTGACGCATGACCGACCCGAACGCCTCTTCGCCCGCAGGTTCCGCGACCCCGACGCCGGTGCCTGCGCCGCCAGCCCGGCCACCGCGGCGCAGCTTCACGTCGTATCTGTGGGGCAGCCTGTTCGGGGCGCTGCTGCTGATCGGCCTGTATACGCTCGTCCTGCTGTGGTGGAGTTACTCGGACGGCGAGCGTGCCGGCGTGCTGCAGAAGTTCTCGGAGCGCGGATGGATCTGCAAGACCCACGAAGGCGAACTCGCCATGTACGTCGTGGGCGGCGTGGCCCCGCAGATCTGGAACTTCAGCGTACGCGACGACGCCGTCGCCGCGGAACTGCGCGCGGCCGTCGGCAAGCAGGTGCGGCTGCATTATGAGGAGCACCGCGGCCTGCCGACGGACTGCTTCGGCGAGACGGACTACTTCGTCGATGGCATCGAAGTCGTGGGACCGGCACCGTACCTCGAGGCTCCATCCGAACCCATCGCGCCTGCGCCGGTCACGCGGTAGAGAACGTTCGCGGGTGGGGTCGATTCGGCTCCCAGGAAGATCGCTGACTCGCGGTACACGGGGTCGACCACCCAGCCAACGCTGTAGACGTGCGGAAAGAACGCGCGCTGGGTGCGGCGGTCTGTCTCGCTGAAGAACGCACCGATCCCGGGATGGCTGTGAAACCAGCCCACGACCCGTTCGAGCGCGCCGCGCCGCGACTGTGCCTGCTGCCACACGGCGGACCCCATCCGCAGCGAGATACCGGTGCCCTCGGACTCCATGGCAGGGATCGCCTGCGTGATCAGCACCAGCCGGCAGCCCGCGACGTCGTCCCCCTCCGCGAACACCTCGCCGAGCAGCAGTCCGCCGCGTTCATGCGCATGTCCCGCGAGGTGATGCAGCGCATCGTCCTCCGCCGCGGTGGCGATGGCGACGACCGGCCCGTCTTCGCGACGGATCCCGTCCAGCGCCCTGGCCAGGACCGGATCGCGACCGACGAGGGCCGCGACAGGCTGGAGCGGCAGTTCCGGCGATTGCTCCACCCAGCGCATCAGGTGCTCGCCTCGAAGCGGCTGCCGCAGCCGGGGCAGCGCACGCGTCCGGTGCGGCCGGACGGCAGCCGCAGGCTGCGTGCGCATGCGGGGCAGATGCGCTCCACGCGCGCCGGGCCGGCGGGCGTGTCCCGCCAGCCGACGCGTCCCCGGGTCGTGTTCCGGGTCGGCTCGCCGAACGCGGGGCGGTCCGAAGGGAACGCTGCGGGGTGCAGGCGGCGGGCTCGCTCGTACCAGGCGGCTGCATCGCGGTTCGCGGGTGACGCGGTGTTCACCAGCAGCGCGTCGAAGGTCAGCAGCCGCGCCAGACGCTGGACGAAGAGGTCGAGGCCCTCGGTGGCCAGCCATTTCGTGCCGAGGCAGACGGCGCCCGACGCAAACACGTTGGGATGCCAGATCGGCGTGTGGACCGTCGCGACGGGGGGCTGGAACGGGTAGCGGGCCGGCAGCGAGATGGAGAGCCGACTCTCGCGGCGCACTTCCTCCGGATAGCGGTGCGATCCCGCGACCACGTAGTGGAGGTCGAGGCTGAACTGTCGCATGGCGGCTGTGGCAGCTGACAGCAGCACGATGCGTCCGCCGGAGGCTTCCGCCAGCGCCTGCACGCGATCGAGGTCGGACCTGAGGCGGGTCGCCCCGGTCATGTCGCGCGCCGCCGGGCCCTCATCCCGCGACCAGCACCGGCTGCACCTCCAGCACGTCGCCGGGGCGGGCGACCTTCGAGAGGGATTCGCCCGGCGCCAGGGCGCGGCCGGTCGTCGTGTTGACGAGGGTGTAGTCCGTGTCGGCGGGCAGTGCCCAGTTGTCGACGGCCGCCTGGATGATGTCCGCGCCCGTGCTGCCCGGGTCGAGGTCGAGTTCGGCGCGGCGGGTCTGGTCCGCGGTGCGCACGTAGAGCTTGATCTCCTGACTCATGGTCCGGTGTCCTCCTCGAAATCGAAACAGACAAGGCGACCGTCCATCTCCGCCAGCGCGAACTTGGCGGGTACGGGGCGCCGGCCGAAGCGCTCGATCAATTCTCCGAGCGCGAACGTGTCGCGAATCCCGACTCGAACCGTCGGCGCGGCGCACACCGGGCAGGTCGCGATCGAATCGTCGAATTCGTCCGCCCTGTGGTTGAGGTAGCGAGCCGAGTCTTCAAGCGGGCCGCAGGCCGCGCACTCGTACGAGGCGATCAAGGCGTCGCTGAGCCTGAGCGGCTGGTCGAGCACCGACCCGTCCATGGCCGCCGCGCCCTCGGGACGGACCCAGCAATTGCGCGTGCGAATGACCTGCGCCGCGTCGCGATGGGCGTCGCAGCCGGGACAGCCCTCGCGACGCTCGATCGACACCGTGCCGGCCGTGCCACCCAGCGTGTCCACCAGCGTGCGCCGGGAGCGGGTCGGCGCATCTTCTTCCCCGAAGCGCAGGGCGACGGAGGCCGCCAGCGCGCCTGCGATGCTGGCCGTGACCGCGGTCGTCGGTATGCGGCGCTCGATCCGCGCACGGCGACGCAATCCGCCGCAGGAGTAACGCTCCGCGATGCGGGCGTAGGCGGAGTCGGGCAGGGTGCATTCGTAACAGGCAGCGTCCTCCACCGAACCGTAGGGGAACGACTCGACCGACGCCCAGCGGCTGTCGAGACCGGCGTTCACGAGGTTCACACCGGTGATCAGGCACATCTGGTTGAGTCGCAGGCGGGCCTCGAAATTGTCGACGGCGGCCACGATGCAGTCATAGCCCTGCAGCGCGCGCAGGCTGAGCGTGTCCCAGAAGTCGCCCGGCACCGCGCGCACGCGGATGTTCGGATCGATGTCGCGCGCGCGCTCGGCGACCGCCTCGGCCTTGTTGCGGCCGGCATCCGACTCCCGCAGCAGGATGCTGCGTGTCAGGTTGTGGGCTTCGACCTCGTCGAAGTCGAACACGTCGATACCGCCGACGCCGAGCAGGGCGAGGTTCTTCACGACCTCGTTGCCGACGGCCCCGGCGCCCACCACGGCGATGCGTGCTGCCGACACCTCGTCCTGCGAGAACCAGTCGATCAGATCGTGGCGCCGGTAGCGCTGCGTGCGCATGACATCCAAGGTGCTGCTCCCGGCCCGGTCAGCTCTCGACGAGCATGACGGCCCTGAAATCCGTGCGCCCGCAGGCGGCGCACCGCCCGCCGTTCTCGCGGGCCAGCACCGCGGCGCTTTCCGCATGATAGAGCACGCCGCAGCCGGTGCAGCGCACGAGCGGTCGGTCCGGGTCCAGCGGCTCGCCCGAGTAGGCATCGCGCAGCCCGACGAGGTCGGCGCGACGCAGGGTATGCGACGCTTTGCCGTGGCGCTTCCCGGCCGAGAAGCCGCTGCGGGTCCGGGTGCGCGGACGATACGCCCGGGGATCGCGCGGTTCGCGACGCCCGGGCTGACGCAGCACGGCCATGAAGATCGCGAAGCCGAAGAACAGCAGGAGCGGAAGCAGTCGTGCCATCGCTCTAGTCGTCCCCGCCGTCCTGTTCCTCGAGCCTACGGAACCTCATCGACCTTCACCCATGCCGAGTACTGCGACCCACTGCTGTAGCGGCCCCAGGTGAGGAGTCCCGAGACGTCACCACTGTCCGTTTCCCGGACGGCACCGAGCGGAATCCACTCGCCGAGCCGGCCGCTCACGATGGAGGCGGTGCCCGCCGTCGCGACCACCGGGCCCTGCGAGGTGCTGCGCAGGCGCTGCTGCCGCGGCGAGATTTCGAGCGTCACGGTGTCCCCGCTCACGCGCGGCGTGGCATAGAAGCCCGTGCCGACGTCGCGATACTCGGTCGTTCGCTGCACCGTGGAGCCGTGCCAGCCCGGCGTCACCTGAGTCGTGATGAGCGGCACGGCCTGGCCGATCGCGATGTAGGTCTCGGTGCCCTCGAGCGCACGCACGGTGCTCACGTTCTGCAGGCTGGCGCGCTGGTCCCGGCTGCCCACGGCCACCTGTGCGCCGGGGGAGGCTGCCGGCGGCGCGTTCACGCCGACCCGCACGTCGCCATCGCCGACGACGACCGACCCGCTCGCCGCCGAGCGACCTTCCGTGGAGACCGTGCCCTGCCCCACGCTGATGGCCAGCTGGCGCGGCTTGCGATCGATCACGGCCAGGGCCTGCTGGATCTGTGCGAAGTTCGCCGGGCTGGTGCGCACGAACAGCATGTCGTCCGTTCCGGTCAGCACGCCGCCGGGCTCGAGCAGTGGCTGCAGGATGGGGATGACTTCGTCGGCGAGTCGGTACTGGAGTTCGATGATCTGCAGTTCCTGCGCCTGTGCCGCGAAGAAGGCCGTCGCGGCTATCACGGCGACGGCGAATCGCCGGCATGCCCGCGACGGTCCGGGCGGCCTGCTGCGGAGTGTGTCGAAGCCCATGCAGTCCCCTGTGCCACTGCCGCTATCCTAACCGAGGTCAGCCGCCGGGACGATCGCCCCGCGAACGCAGCGGACCAGCGCCTCGAGGCCTTCCGGCTCCTGGTCGTGGCGGCACACGAACCTCAGGTCGCGTCCGAGCTTGTAGTAGCGGAACGGACCTCGGTCGAGCGCGGCGACGGCGGCGTCCGGCATGCGCAGGAAGAGCATGTTCACCTGGACGGGCGCCACCAGGGAGACGCCCGGCAGGCGTGTCAGCGTGTCCGCGAGTGCAACGGCGTGCGCGTTGGCGCGCCGGGCCCGCTCGAGCCACCGCTCGTCGGCCACGTAGCGTGCGAGCTGCGCCGAGACGAAGCGGGCCTTGGAGAGCACCTGGCCGCCACGCTTCATGCGGTACGGGATCTCGCGGGCGAGTTCGTCGTCGAACACGACCACGGCCTCGGCGTTGATCGCACCGTTCTTGGTCGCGCCGAGCGACAGGATGTCCACCCCGCAGCGCCAGGTGAGGTCCGCGGGCGAGCATCCGAGGGCGGCGACGGCATTGGCGAAGCGCGCCCCGTCCATGTGCACGCGCAGGCCATGACGCCGGGCGACGTCGCAGAGCGCCGCGAGTTCGTCGAGCGCGTAGAGCGTGCCGAAGTCGGTCGGCTGAGTGAGGTTGAGCGCAAACGGCTGGACCCGGGTCGGATTGCCCCGGCCGGCCAGTGACAGGGCTTCGTCGAGACGCGCGGCGTCGAGTTTGAAGTCCGCTCCCGGCAGACCGACGAGTTTCGCGCCGGTGAAGAACTCCGGGGCGCCGCACTCGTAGACGTTGATGTGCGCCGTCTCGTGGCAGTAGATCGACCCGAAGACGTTGGCCAGGGCCGCGAGCGCAATCGAGTTCGAACCCGTGCCGCTCGAGAGCGGAAAGACGGTGACCGGCCGCTCGAATAGCGCGGCGAATCGCTCGTTCATGCGTCGGGTATAGTCGTCGTCGCCGTAGGGGGCGGCCGTGCCGGCGTTCGCCGCGACCAGCGCCTCGAGGATCTCGGGGGCGGCACCCCCCACGTTGTCACTGCGGAAATCGTAGATGGGCTCGGTCATGTCGGAGTCGATGGCAGGCGAATCGGAACCCGGGATCGTACTGGAAACCGCACGGCTGCGGCTGCGGCGACTCACGCCCGACGACCTCGATCGCCTCGTGGATCTCGATGCCGATCCGGAGGTGATGCGTTACATCACCTGGGCGTGATACAGAACTGCGGCCTGCGCTACGAGTGCAGCTTCGTCTACCCGGAGGACCTGGTCGCCGGGCACACGGAGTCCGAGCGTGCCGCCGTGAAGTACTCGATCACGCGGCAGGCGTGGGCGGCGATGCGGGCCTGAGGAAGCGTTCGCAGTGGCCGCGTGCCGCATCGTCCGCGCCGAGGTCGGCGCAGATCCCGGCGGTTCGCCCACGCAGGCGCTCGATCACTGCCTGGCGCTCCGGACCGGCGCCCCACTCGAGCAGCTCCGCGCTGAGCCGCTCCAGTCGCATGCGCGTCCGCTGGTAGAACGCGTCGGGCGCGTCGTCGAGTTCTCCGAGCACCTCGAGACCGACCTGCTCGATGCGGGCCGTGTCCCCGGGCGTCATCTCGATCAGTCCGATCAGGTAGTTGTATCCCCACTGGAAGCGCGTCGCCGGACCCTGCGCGCCCGCATACGCGCGTGCGAGCCACTCCACGGCCTCGTCCTCGCGGCCCGCCTTCTTCGCGAGCTCGGCCAGATCGAGCATGAAGTAATACGGCGAGGACGATCGCTCGAGTTCGGCCACGAGCAGCCGATTCGCCTCATCGTCGAGCCCGGCCTCCCAGAAGAGCCCCACCGCGGAATTCACCAGGGCCTGGCGGGCATAGCCGTCGGTCGTCGCGGCATCCGCGCGCGCCACGGCATCTCTGGCCGCGTCCTTCATTTCCTCGGGGAGCGGTGCGTCCGGTGCGTCGAGGCGGGCCAGCAGGATCCGCGCGCGCACGCGGTTCAGTTCTTCCGGTCCGGAGAGGGTCGTGGTCGCCGCCGAGACGGAGAGACGATCGAGCGCCGCGCGCCACGCGTCCGTCATCTGCCGTCGTTCGGGCGTTCCGGCATCCGAGAGCAGCGCGACGATGTCCCGCGACGAATACAGCAGGTTGGCCACGTTGGCCTGTCCCACCGAGGGAGAGGTGAGCAGCGTCAGCATCCGTCGGCGATGCGCGGCCCGCTCGAGCCCCGTCATGGGGACGTCGCCGGACGCCGCGTCCTGTGCGGCCGCATTCAGGAACTGGAAGAACAGCCGGGCGCACTCCGGTTGCAGCTCGGGCGGGCAGCGCTCGCTCAGGCGCAGGAAGGTCTGCGTCTTTTCGGCGGCCGGAACCAGCCGGTCCTGGTCGGTGCCCCAGGAGTAATACGCCAGTAGCCGCCAGTCGTCCGGCTTGACCTCGCCCCCGGTTGACGCGGATGCGAGGATCTCGGCGACGGGGCGTGCGTCGGCCAGCGCCATGTCGAGGATGCTCGCGTAGCGCGCGATGTCGACGCCGCCCGGCAGCCGGGTGATCTCGGTGCCGTCCGGCCGGAACAGGATCATGGTCGGGTAGCCCACCACGCCGAAACGCTCGCCGTGGCGCTGTGCCCCGGGCGTGTCGCCGTCGAGGTAGACCGGGACGAACAGCCGGCTGCGCTCCTGGAACTTGCGCTGGTTGAAGATGGTGGACTTGATCTGCGCACAGGGCGGGCACCATTCCGCACCCCAGTACAGGAACAGCGGCTTGCCCGTGGACCGGGCGGACGCAAACGCCGCGTCGACGTCACCGGGAAACCACTCGATGCCGGGCGGCAGGTGGACCGCTCCGTGCAGGTCGCTTGCGACCGAAGCGGGCCCGGGCGCCTCGACGGGCGCTGGCGCCTGGCGTCCGCAGCCGGTGAGCGAGAGGGCCGCCACCGATGCGGCAACGGTCGGCAGGATGCGAATCGACAATCGTGGCACGCTGGGTTTCACTGGAATGGCGCCGGCAGTGGCGCGGCGCAGAGTATGACAGCCGCTTCGGTCACGCGTCTTCCGTGCAGTCGGGGCGGCCTCGGGCCGCGGTCATCGATCGAACGTCGCGAACTCGTAGGCCAGTCGTGCAGCCGTGCGTGACGTGCGACCGTCCGGATCGAGGGCCGGGTTGAATTCGGCGATGTCGGCCATGAGCAGTCGACCTCGTCCACCCGGCGACCGGCAGGCGCCGAGCGCCGAGCGCAACAGCCCGACGGCGCGATGGAGGTCGACACCGAGCCCCGAGGGAGCGCTGACGCCCGGGGCCACGGAGGGCGGCAATACGTCCAGGCAGAAGGTGAGGTAGACCGCCGAGGATTGCTCGATGAAGCGCCGCACCCGCTGCTCCGTCTCGGGCGACCCGGCATCCAGGTCCATCACGATTTCCGCCCCGAGGCCGGCCGCCCGCTCGAACAGCGCCGGCGTGTTGGAGGCCTCGCTCGCGCCAACGCAGAGGTAGCGGAACTCCAGGCCTGCGGCTGCACGCGCCTCGGCGATCTGCAGGAACGGCGTGCCCGACGTGCCGTGGTCGGGCCGCTCAGGTCGTCGCAGGTCGAGGTGCGCGTCAAAGTTCAGGATGCCGAGGGTCTCGAGGTCAGGTCCGCCGCCGAGCGCCTGTGCGATTCCCTGATATGCGCCCCAGGCGATCTCGTGGCCGCCGCCGAGCCCGAGCGGCAGGTGGCCGGCGCGCAGCAGCCCGGCGACGCGCCGCGCGTACTCGGCCTGCGCCCGCTCGAGGGCGTCGCCCTCGCACTCGACGTCGCCGGCGTCGTAGAGCCGTGCTTCTCCACTGCCATGCCAGGCGAGATTGGCCAGCGTCCGCCGCAATGCACGGGGGCCCTCGGCGGCGCCCGGCCGGCCATGATTGCGGCGTACGCCTGCGTCGCAGGCAAAGCCGAGCAGCGCAACGCCGGCTCGATCGGCCCGGTCGGCGGGTTGCACGACCTGATGCCAGCGGCGGCCGCGTTCACCCTCGGCCGCATCGATGCGGCCGGTCCAAACGCTCATGTCGGGTCCGGATGTCGGTGTCACGCGGCGATCCTCAGGTGTCCCGCTCGAGGACGATGTTGCCGTCCTTGACCACCATGCTGCAGGGATTGAATCCGACCCAGTAGCCGAGTTCGTCCAGGGTATCGATCGACCAGACGGCGAGATCGGCGGCGGCGCCGCGGACCAGCGTGCCTCGCTGTCGTTGCAGGCCGAGCGCGCGTGCGGCGTTTCGGGTCACGCCGAGCAGGACTTCCTCGCTCGTCAGGCCGAACAGGCGGCGCGCCATGTTCATCGCGAGCAGCAGCGATGCGCCGGGCGCGGACCCCGGGTTGCAGTCCGACGCGACCGCCAGAGGCACGCCGTGCCGGCGCAGCGCCGCGAGTGGTGGCCGCTGGCGCTCGGCCAGGACGTAGAACGCGATCGGCAGCATGACGGCGACCGTGCCGGCCCGGGCGAGCGCGATCGCGTCCTCCTCGGTCGCGTACTCGAGGTGATCGCACGACAGCGCGGCGTGTCGTGCCGCGACCTGGCTGCCGCCGATGTTCGAGAGCTGCTCCGCATGCAGGCGCACCGGCAGGCCGTGGTCGCGGGCGGCCGCGAACAGCCGCTCGCACTGGGCTGCGGAGAAGGCGATGTCTTCGCAGTACGCATCGACGGCGTCGACCAGCGGTCCTGTCACCCGTCCCGTCGATTCATGGGCCTGCCGCTGCAGCAATCGCGGCAGCCAGTTCCCGGCGATCGTGTCGATGTAGGCGTCCGCGTCGTCGGCGAACTCGGGCGGCAGCGCGTGCGCGGCGAGAAAACTGGTGGACACCGTGACCGGCTGCTCGGCGGCCAGCCGGCGCGCCACGCGCAGCATGCGTGCCTCGGCCTCGAACTCGAGCCCGTAGCCCGACTTGATCTCGACGGTGGTCACGCCTTCCTGCAGCAGCGACTGCAGCCGCGGGCGGCTCTGCTCGAGCAGCGCTTCCTCGTGCGCCGCCCGCGTCGCTCGAACGGTACTCAGGATCCCGCCACCTTCGCGAGCGATGTCGGCGTAGCTCGTGCCCGAGCTGCGCCGCGCGAACTCGGCGGCGCGCTGGCCGGCAAAGACCAGGTGCGTGTGGCAGTCGACCAGGCCGGGCGTGACCCAGCGGCCGGCGAGCTCGATGGTGCGCTCCGGGCGCAGGCCTGCGGGCAGATCCGGCGCGTCTCCGACCCACTCGACCGCACCGTCGCGCGTGACGAGTGCGCCGCGCTCGAAGATCCGCGACTGCTCGTCGCAGGTCGCGATCCGTGCATGTTTCCACAGCGTCAGCATGCTGCACTGTGTCCACGGTCGACGGCTCCGGGGTCTGTCCCGACGACACGCCGTGAACCCGTCCCTGGGGGCTCGCGCGCGACATCCATGTCGCGCGACGGTCGTCCGGACAGACCCCGAACCCGTCGACCGAAGAGCCGCTGCGGCATGCTAGAGGCCCGGCAGGTTGAGCCCGTGCTCACGCGCGCACGCGATCGCCGTTTCGTAGCCGGCGTCGGCGTGGCGCATGACGCCCGTCGCGGGGTCGTTCCACAGCACGCGCTCGATGCGCCTGGCGGCCGCCGGCGTGCCGTCACAGACGATCACGACGCCCGCGTGCTGCGAATAGCCGATGCCGACGCCGCCGCCGTGGTGGATGGACACCCAGGTCGCGCCGCTCGCGATGTTGAGCATCGCGTTCAGGAGCGGCCAGTCCGCCACCGCGTCGCTGCCGTCGCGCATGGCCTCCGTCTCGCGGTTCGGACTCGCGACCGAGCCCGAGTCGAGGTGGTCGCGACCGATGACGACCGGCGCCTCGAGTTCGCCGCGCGCCACCATCTCGTTGAATGCGAGCCCGAGGCGATGACGCTCGCCGAGTCCCACCCAGCAGATGCGCGCAGGCAGCCCCTGGAACTGGATGCGCTCGCGGGCCATGTCCAGCCAGCGGTGCAGGTGCGGGTCGTCCGGGATCAGTTCCTTGACGCGCTGGTCGGTGCGGTAGATGTCCTCCGGGTTGCCGGACAACGCAGCCCAGCGGAAGGGTCCCACGCCGCGGCAGAACAGCGGCCGCACGTAGGCCGGCACGAAACCCGGGAAATCGAACGCCTTCCTGACGCCTTCGTCGAAGGCCGCCTGGCGGATGTTGTTGCCGTAGTCGAATACCGGGACGCCGAGTTCCTGGAACGCGAGCATCGCCTCGACGTGCCTGGCCATGGACACGCGCGCCGCGCGTTCGACGCTGCGCGGGTCACTCTCCCGCAGGCGATCCCACTGCTCGAGCGTCCACCCTTCGGGCAGGTAGCCGTTCACTGGATCGTGCGCCGACGTCTGGTCGGTGACGGCGTCCGGGCGCACGTTGCGGCGGAGCATTTCCGGCAGGACCTCGGCCGCATTGCCGAGCAGGCCCACGGAGACGGCCCGTCGCTCGCCTGTCGCCCGCTCGATCGCGGCCAGCGCCTCGTCGAGCGAGTCGGCGCGCAGGTCGAGGTAGCGCGTGTCGAGCCGCTTCTGGATACGTTCCGGGCGGCACTCCACGGCGAGCATCGAGGCGCCGGCCATGGTCGCGGCGAGCGGCTGTGCCCCGCCCATGCCGCCGAGTCCTGCGGTCAGGATCCAGCGGCCGGCGAGATCGCCGCCGTAATGCTGGCGGCCCATCTCGACGAAGGTTTCGTAGGTGCCTTGCACGATGCCCTGGCTGCCGATGTAGATCCAGGAGCCGGCCGTCATCTGGCCGTACATCATCAAACCCTTGCGATCGAGCTCGTGGAAGTGATCCCAGGTCGCCCAGCGGCCGACGAGGTTCGAGTTTGCGATGAGCACCCGTGGGGCATCGGCGTGCGTGCGGAAGACGCCCACGGGCTTGCCGGACTGCACGAGCAGCGTCTCCTCGTCGCCGAGGTCGCGTAGGGCACGGACGATGCGCTGGTAGCAGTCCCAGTTGCGCGCGGCCCGACCGATGCCGCCGTAGACGACCAGATCGTCCGGGCGTTCGGCCACCTCCGGGTCGAGATTGTTCATCAGCATGCGCAGCGGCGCCTCGGTGAGCCAGCTGCGGGCGGAGAGCGTCGTGCCGCGGGATGCCCGGATCGGCCCCGTGGGCCGGTGGATCAGGTCATTCATGGCGGTCGTTATATCATCGGCCAGACCGTCCGGAGCGGTCGGCCCCTGGAGAGCCCCGTGATTCGCTGGATCGCCATCCTGTCGCTGCTGCAACTCGTCGCCTTCTGGAAGATCCTCGGTCGGATGGGGTACCCGCCCTGGCTCGCGATCATGGCCTCGATCCCGCTGGTGAACCTGATCGTCCTGTACTACGTCGCGCTCACGCCCTGGCCGCGCGAGCAGGAGTGGAAACCACCGCTGGAAGGCGGCGGGTCCGACGCACAGTTCTGAGACCGCGCGCGAGCCCGGCGGACGACCTCGGCCGGCCGCTTGCGTTGTCCCGACGACCGTCGTCCGGTACCGTGTCGCCCTTCGATTCGACCTGTCCGATTCACCGAGGAATTCCCATGGCCGGCCCGACGAACGCCCCCGAACCGAAGATGGACGTGAACGACCTCTATCGCGAGGATATCTACTCTGATCGCAAGGTCGGGACCATTCGCGTGCTGACGCCGGTCAAGCCGGACGGCACCCCGGACCCGGCACGGGCGACCTCCTACGTCGGGCAGGCGCAGATCATGACTCCGGCAGGGGCCTTGCCGCTGTCGTTCGAGATCGATGCGACGACGCTGGCCGAGGCCTGCGAACGGTTCGCGGACGGCGCGCGCGTGGCGTTCGAGGACACGATGCAGGAACTGCAGGAGATGCGGCGCCAGCAGGCGTCCTCGATCGTCATCCCGGAGGCAGGCGCGGCGTCGGCCCTCGCCGGGGCTCCCGGCGCGCCGCCGCGCGGCAAGATCCAGTTCCCCTGACCGGTTCGCCAGACCGCGGGCCCGACCTCCAGTGGCCCGACGTGACCCGACTCGTGGGCATGACGCCCTCGAGTTCGTCGCGATCCACGCGCTTCATCAGGCCCTCGGTCGCGCAGACCGCGGCGTTCTGCCCGTTGCGGCCGGTTGCAAGGGCATTGCCGGCCAGCAGCACGAACACCTTGAGGTTGCCCATCTGCCGTTGTTTGCATGGCTGAAACCGCGCCAATTTGGCGCAAGCCGCGACGCTTCTGCAGGGCCATGGGGCGGCCCACTGCACCAGTCTGGTGCAAGCCTGCCGCGGTCATGAAACCTTCATCGCCAGCTTATTGCACTGCAGCAAAATAAGCGTAGCCTCACTCCGGGTGGGCCACCCTTGCAGGGTGCCAACCGGAGGAAACATGGAAAGAACCTGGCTCGAAACGATTCAACTCCTCGGCCTCGACGTAGAGGTCGGGCTCGTCCTGGGCATGCTTGGCCTGGAGGCGCTGGCAAGACTGGCCGGCCGGCTGCGCAGCTTCGCGCGTCGGCAGCTACGGTCCGCGACGCGGTCGACGCGTGGGGCGATGGACCCCCTGGCCGGTGATGCGGCCGAACCCTGGCCAGTGGGGGAATTGCGGCCCAGTCACTGACCTGAGCCGGGATAATGCCGGGGAAATGGACCCGGAGGCTGCCCCGTGAGCAAAGCGTTCCGTGAGCTGCGAGATGCGCTGCGTGACTTCGCCGCCGAGCGCGACTGGGAGCAGTTCCATTCTCCCCGCAACCTGGCGACCGCGCTGGCCGTCGAGGCCGCCGAGCTGCTGGAGCCCTTTCAGTGGCTCACCGACGAGCAGAGCCGCGAGCTGACGCCGGCGACACGTGCGGCCGTCGAGGACGAACTCGCAGACGTGCTGCTCTACCTGGTGCGACTGGCCGACAAGCTCGACGTCGACCTCGTGCAGGCGGCGCAGGCCAAGATGGCGAAGAACGCGGCGAAATACCCGGTGGAGACGTCGCGCGGAACGAGCCGCAAGTACACCGACTTCGATTGATCCGGCGCGCCGGACGCGCGTCGACGTGCGGTCATTGACCGAGGGCTGCCACGCAGGCGGCCACGGTTTCGCCCGCATAGTCGGTGAACGGGCCGGCGCGTGACTTGCGCTGGCGCCATTCCCAGGGCGCCGGACGCTGTCCGGGCTGCAATGACCACAGGCCGCGTTTCTGCTCGCGGGCGGCCTGCTCGTGGGCGCAATAGGCCGGATCGTCCGCGTACCGCCGATACACCCAGGCCGAACCCAGCCGGACCATCTCCGCGTTCACGTCGAGGTCGCCCACCCAGAGGCGGGCCACGAGCCGGTCATAGCGATCCTGCTCGATCGGCTCGAGCCGCACGGCCCGGCCGAAAACGAGACTCGACAGCACCTCCCGGGCCGCCTGTCCATGTGGCTGGCCTCGCTCGGGCGCGTCCACCGCGTGGAGTCGCACGCGGATCATTCCGGACTCGAGGCGCACGTCCACAGTGTCGCCGTCCACGACGCCGACCACGGTGCCGTCGAGAATGGGGCCCGTCTGGCCGAGCGCGAGGCCCAGCCAGGCGAGCAGCACCAACGACAGCGACCAACGGCGCAACATGGCGTCATGTTGAATTATCCGCCCTGAATCGCAACGATCACGACGCAAATCGGCGACGCGGTGCGCGACACGGACCGCTAGCCTCCGCGCATGCACGCATGGGTTGCGCTGGTGGCACTCCCCGGGCTGTCGGTGGCCGCCTGTCCTGGCACGGGGGCCGAGCGCTACGAGGCCCGGACGTTCCTTGGCTATGCCTGCGATGGCGATTGCGAGGAGCACAAGTCCGGCTACGCATGGGCCGGGCGACACGGCATTACGCACGCCGGGGCCTGCAACCTGCCGCGCGCGCGCATGCGGGAAGGCTGCCGGGCATTCGCCGAGGGACGCCTGTCGCCGCTCCAGGCGGGGTTCGAGTGGGCCCTGGAGAACGAGGTGGTCGATCCGTGTGAGTGCCAGGGGGCGGGACCCGCTTTCGAGACCGGGTGCCGGGGTTTCCTCCGACTCGGCGATTGATGCCCGGCTGCGATCAATCGTGCATCGCCCGCGCCGAGCCGTTCGCGGCGCGCGAGCGGGGAGGCTAAGCTCCGCCGGTGACTCTCGACGACCTGCGCCGCAACCGCAACCTGCTCTTCTGGAGCCTCCACACGCTCGGGTGGAGTGCGTACCTCATCGCGCAGTACATGGGCGCGCTGCTCTACGGGAAGCCGGCGGCCTATATCAAGGTGATCGTCGCGGCGGCCGCCAGCGGGTTCCTGCTGTCGGCGCCGCTGCGCTACGTCTACCGCTGGCTCTGGAGCAAGCCACCGGTCGTCATCATGACGTCGGTCCTGCTCGCCGCCTGGCTGACGGCGCTCGCCTGGCGCGTAGTGATCAACGTCTCCTACGGTCATTTCGTCGGTGACTGGATGGAGAGCGAGCCCTGGTACAGTTTTTTCAGCGGGGCGCTGAGCTCGACCTACCTGCTCCTGTGCTGGTCCGGACTCTACTTCGGCATCAAGTACTACGAGACGCTCCAGCAGCAGCGCGAGGAGGCACTCAGGGCCTCCGCACTCGCCCAGGAAGCGCAGGTGAAGATGCTGCGCTACCAGCTGAACCCGCACTTTCTCTTCAATACGCTGAACGCCATCTCGACGCTGATCCTGGACGGGCAGGGGAAAGTGGCCAACCAGGCGATCGGTCGGCTGTCGGACTTCCTGCGCTATACGCTCGACCAGGATCCGATGAAGCGGGTGACGCTGCGCCAGGAACTCGAGGCACTCAACCTGTACCTGGGGATCGAGCAACTGCGCTTCGGCGAACGCCTGCGCCTCGAATTCGAGATCGACGAGGAGGCCTGTCCCGGGATGGTCCCGTCCCTGATCCTCCAGCCGCTGGTGGAGAATGCCATCAAGTACGCCGTGGCCCCCCGCGAGGAGGGTGGCCGGCTGCGCATCATGGCGCGACTGGAAGGGGGGCGCATGAAGCTGATCGTGCAGGATGACGGGCCCGGGCTGCCCGTCGGCGTGGAACTCGGGTCGGGGCGCGGTGTCGGATTCCGCAATACGCGCGAGCGTCTCGCCGCGCTGTACCGCGAGCACCAGACGCTCGCGGTGCGCTTCGCGCGGCCGGGACTCCGCATCGAGATCACGATACCGTTCGAGCGAGCCGTCGAGCCATGACCATCCGCACCCTGATCGTCGACGACGAACCACTGGCCCGGCGCGGCCTCGAACTCAGGCTTCGCGAGGTTGCCGACGTCGAGATCGTCCGCCAGTGCGCCAATGGACGCGAGGCGCTGGCCGCGATCGCGGAACTGCAGCCCGACCTGATGCTGCTCGACATCCAGATGCCGGGGCTGTCCGGTTTCGACGTCATGGCGCAGGTGCCCCAGGAAAGCCTGCCGATGGTCGTCTTCGTGACGGCGTTCGACCGCTTTGCCATCGAGGCCTTCGAAGCCCACGCGCTCGACTACCTGCTGAAGCCAGTGGACGACGACCGGCTCGCGCGCGCCCTCGATCGCGTCCGGGCCCAATGGCAGCAGCGGCAGGCGCTCGCTCAGCGCGAGCAGCTGATGGCGATGCTCGCCGACCTGACCGGCGGCGGGGAGATCGAACCGGACGCGCTGATTTCCGTCGCGCAGCATCCGGCGCGCCGCTACGCCCGGATGCTGCCGATCCGCGTCGGGCGCGAGACGGTCCGCCTCGACGTTGCCACCATCGACTGGATCGATGCCGCCGGCGACTACATGTGCCTGCACGCTGGCGGCCAGACACACGTGCTGCGCGCCACGATGAAAGAACTCGAGGAAGTGCTCGATCCGCGGGTCTTCCAGCGCGTGCATCGCTCGACGATCGTGAATCTCGCCCGCGTCGTTTCCCTGCGGCCGCACCTCAACGGTGAGTGCTTCCTGAAGCTGCAGTCGGGCCAGGAGGTCAAGTTGAGCCGCAGCTTCCGCGACAAGGTCGAGATGCTGCTCGATCGGTCCGGCGCTGCGCCACGGAGCGCTTGAGCGATCTCGCCGAGGGTGAGCATGGCCCCGGTGGCCTCGATGCGCGTGCGGTTCGCGGATAATGTCTCGGTCATGAGGTAATCATCCAGCACAGGCGGATGTCGGGGAGGTTCGATGGCGAGGCTCGATGGAAAGGTTTGCATCGTCACCGGCGGAACGAGCGGCATCGGTCAGCGGACCGCCGAGGTCTTCGTCGAGGAGGGTGCACGCGTGGTCATTGCCGGCCGTCGCGAGGCGGAAGGCCGCCGCGTGGCCGAGGCGCTGGGCGAGGCCTGCGACTTCGTGCGCACCGACGTCACGGACGAGGCGCAGGTCCGCACGCTGATCGAGTTCACGATGGCGCGCCACGGCCGCGTGGACTCCCTCTTCAACAATGCCGGTGGACCCGCCCCGCCGGGCGGGATCGAATCCATTCCCGTCGAAGGCTTCGATGCCGCCATTGCCACGCTGCTGCGCTCGGTGCTCCTCGGCATGAAGCACGTTGCGCCCGTGATGACCCGCCAGGGCAGCGGCAGCATCATCAACAACGGCTCGGTCGCGGGCCTGCGCGCCGGCCTCTCGTCGTCGCTGGTCTATTCGGCGGCGAAGGCGGCCGTGATCCACCTCACCCGTTGTGTCGCGATGCAGCTCGGTGAGCATGGCGTACGCGTGAACTCGATCTCCCCGGGCGGCATCGCGACGGGCATGTTCGGCAAGGTGGCCGGACTGCCGACGGAGCAGGCGGAGCGTACGGCGGACGTCGCCCGGGCCGCGCTGGCCTCCGCGCAGCCGATCCCGCGCGCGGGCCTGCCAGACGACGTGGCGCAGGCGGCCGTGTTTCTCGCGAGTGACGCCGCGAGCTTCGTCAACGGACACGACCTCGTGGTTGACGGCGGGTTGATCGGCGGTCACCGCTGGAGCGAGCAGCAGGCTCGCCTGCAGGCGATGCGCGCCGCATTCATGGCACGGCAGGACTGACTCGCGCGGCAAGACCGTCCTGTCGCTGCATCTTCGGCGACTACTGATGGCCATGCGTGACGATACGGACCCGTTTGCAACGCAATGCGCGACTCTTCGCCATGCGTGCGCAGCGCAGCGCGGTATCCTAGGCGAGGAGGCGCCCGATGCGAGCCATGGAACCCGTGTCCCGGATCATGACCGAAGCCGTGGTCGTGATCGACGTCGATCGTCCGGTCAGCGAGGCTCTCGACTGCTTCTCCCACTACGCCATTCACCACCTGCCCGTCGTGGACCAGGGCAGGCTTGCGGGCATGCTGAGTTCGGCCGACCTCATGAAGCTGGACTTCATCGTGCCGAAGGGAACGACGGACCGCGTCGCGTACCTCGACGGGCATTTCACGCTCGCCGCGTTGATGCAGGCGCCTGCGCAGAGCCTGACCCCGACGGTGGGCATCGGCGAGGCGGCCGAACGCATGATCGAAGATGGCGTGCACGCCGTACCCATCGTGGACGAGTCCGACCACGTGCTCGGCATCGTGACCACCAGCGACGTCATGCGATGCCTGCTGCACGGTCCGCCACGCCGGGGAATGATCCCGGCGGCGAAGCCTCCGTCGAAACCCGCGTCCGAGGAGGGCGAGGACGAGACGCACTACCACCTCAAGCCGACCGGCGAGGAATACGCGACCGCACTCAGCACGGCCGAGATGCTGCACGTGGAAGCGCGTGACCTGCGCTTCCTCGGCAAGACACTGCTCTACCTCGACCAGCGGCGAGCGTACCTGGAGAAGGTGCTCGAACTCGCAGATCGTTTCCTGGTGGCGGGGCAGAGCGAGCACGTGCATGCACTGCTGCTCAAGGCCATCCACGCCGCCAAGCGCGCCGAAGAACATGCGACGGGTGCGGCGCGCGTCCCGTTTCCGCTCGAGTAGGGCGCGGCGTCAGAGTCGGGTCGCCAGCCGGATGCCCTGCTCGATGGCGCGCTTCGCGTCGAGTTCCGTCGCAACGTCGGCCCCGCCGATCAGGTGCACGGACAGGCCGGCGGACCGCAATGAATCCGCAAGCTCGCGATTCGGCTCCTGGCCCGCACAGAGGACGATGGTGTCCACTTCGAGCAGCGTCGGCTTCTCGTGGCGCTCGCCGAAGCTCACGTGCAGGCCCCGTGCATCGATGCGCTCGTAGTTTGCCCCGCCGATCATCTCGACGCGCTTCATGCGCAGCGCCGCACGGTGGATCCAGCCCGTGGTCCGGCCGAGGCCCTTGCCCGGCGGTGTCGCCTTGCGTTGCAGGAGGTACACCTGACGGATCGGGGGCTCGGGCGCCGGCGGCGCCAGTCCGCCACGGACGGTCTCGGGGTCGGCGACACCCCATTCCCGCATCCATGCCGCCGGGTCGAGCGTCGTCGAGTGACCCTCGCTCACCAGGAACTCGCTGACGTCGAAGCCGATGCCGCCCGCGCCGATGACCGCCACGCGCTCGCCGGCCGGCCGCCCGTACAGCAGCAGGTCCACGTAGCTCATGACGCGGCCCGCGGCGCGAAACTCCTCGGCGCCTTCGATGCGGGGATCGCGCGGCGTCACGCCAGTGGCGAGAACGATTTCGTCGTACCCGGCCCCGGCCAGTTCGCCTGCGGAAACGCGACGGCCCAGCGCGAGGCGCACGCCCGTGGTCTCGATGTGCCGCCGGAAATAGCGCAGCGTCTCGTGGAACTCTTCCTTGCCCGGGATACGCTTCGCCATGTTGAACTGGCCGCCGATCTCGCCCGACGCCTCGAACAGGTCGACCTCGTGCCCGCGCTCGGCGAGCGTGGTCGAGCAGGCCAGTCCGGCGGGGCCCGCGCCCACCACGGCGACGCGCTTGCGCCGTGTCGCCGGCCGGACCACGAGTTCGGTCTCGTGTCCGGCCCGGGGGTTGACCAGGCAGGAGGCGACCTTGCGCTCGAACACGTGATCGAGACAGGCCTGGTTGCAGGCGATGCAGGTGTTGATCTCGTCGGCGCGCCCCTCGGCCGCCTTGTTGACGAATTCCGCGTCCGCGAGCAGGGGACGCGCCATCGAGACCATGTCCGCGCATCCGTCGGCGATCACCTGCTCGGCGACGTCCGGGGCGTTGATCCGGTTGGTGGCGCACAGCGGGATCGCCACCTCGCCCTTGAGTTTCTGCGTCACCCAGGCGAAGGCGGCGCGCGGCACCGACGTGGCGATGGTCGGTACGCGCGCCTCGTGCCAGCCGATGCCGGTGTTGATGATCGTGGCGCCCGCGCGCTCGATGGCCCGGGCCAGCTGCACCACCTCGTCCCACGAACTGCCGTCCGGGACCAGGTCCAGCATGGAGAGGCGGTACACGATGATGAAGTCGTGACCGACGGCCTCGCGCGTGCGCGCGACGATCTCGACCGGCAGGCGCATGCGGTTCGCGTAGTCCCCGCCCCATTCGTCCGTACGTCGGTTGGTGTGGCGCGCCAGGAACTGGTTGATGAAGTACCCCTCCGAGCCCATCACCTCGACGCCGTCGTAGCCCGCCTCGCGGGCCAGCCGGGCACAGCGGACGAATGCGCGGATCTGGCGCTCCACGCCGCGCGCCGACAGCGCGCGGGGCGTGAACGGCGAGATCGGCGACTTGAGGCGCGACGGCGCCACCGCCAGCGGGTGATAGCCGTATCGCCCGGTGTGCAGGATCTGCAGTGCGATCCGGCCGCCCTCGGCGTGGACGGCCGAGGTGATCGGCCGATGCCGGGCAGCTGCGGCGCTCGTCGTCAGCCGGCCGGAGAACGGCGCGGCCCAGCCCTCGATGTTCGGTGCGAAGCCGCCGGTGACGATCAGGCCGACGCCGCCGCGCGCGCGTTCGGCGAAGTAAGCCGTGAGTCGATGGAAGTGCTTCGGATCGTCCTCGAGACCCGTGTGCATCGAGCCCATGAGCACGCGGTTGCGCAGGCGGGTGAAGCCGAGGTCCAGGGGGGCCAGCAGGTGGGGATAGCGCAGGCTCACGCGGCCCGGAATCCTGCTTCGATGCAGCGTCCGCCCGCGGCGATGCACTGGGCGTGGCGGTCGAAGAGCGCGAAGAAGCGCGTCTCGCGCGGCATCAGGGCGGAGGGGAACCGCATCGGTGGAATCCCGGAATCTTCGACTCGTTATCCTGCGAAGTATCCGCCATCCGGACCGATCATGGTAGCTTTCGGCTGGCCGGCTCCCTGCCGGCAGCCTCGATTCCAGATGAGCCCGCAAGATCACGATTGCATCCGCATCCGCGGCGCGCGCCAGAACAATCTCCGCGCCGTGGACATCGACGTTCCGCTGCGCGAGCTGGTGGTCGTCACGGGCGTGTCCGGCTCGGGCAAGTCCTCGCTCGTCTTCGACACGATCTACGCCGAGGGCCAGCGCCGCTACGTCGAGACGTTCTCCCCGTATGCCCGGCAGTTCCTGGACCGCATGGACAAGCCGAGGGTGGACCGCATCGAGGGGATCCCGCCGGCGATCGCCATCGACCAGACCAATCCGGTGCGGACCTCGCGCTCGACGGTCGGGACCATGACCGAGCTGAACGACCATCTGAAGCTGCTGTATGCACGCGCCGCGCGGCTCTACTGCCGCGGCTGCGGCGAGCCCGTCCGCCGCGACACACCGGAGACGATCGCCGGCGAGATCCGGGCCCGGGCCGCGGCGCTCGGCGATCCGCGACTCGTCGTGACCTTCCCGGTCCCGATCCCGGAGAACTTCAGCGAGGCCGAGGTGTTGCGCCTGCTCGAGCAGCAGGGATACACGCGGATCCACGAGAGATCCGCGGGCCGGCTCGAAGTCGTGCAGGACCGGTTCCGGGCCACCGCGACGGACGGCAGCCGCATGCGCGAGGCACTCGAGTCGGCGCTGCGCGTCGGGCGGGGCCGGATGAGCGTGCATGCGGCGGGAGGGGATGTCTGGAAATTCTCCGCGGACCTGCACTGTGCCGCTTGCGACATCCACTACCGGGAGCCCACGCCGAGTCTCTTCTCTTTCAACTCACCGCTCGGCGCCTGCGAGACCTGCCGCGGCTTCGGTCGCGTGATCGGCGTGGACTGGGGCCTCGTCGTGCCCGACGCGTCGAAATCGCTGCGCGGCGGGGCCGTGCGGCCCTGGCAGACGGAGTCGTACCGCGAATGCCAGGACGACCTGTTGAAGTACGCGCGCAAGCGGGGCGTCCCGCTGGACGTGCCGTGGCGTGACCTGGACGCCGGCCAGCGCAGCTGGGTGATCGAAGGCGAGGGACCGTGGGAGCGCAAGGTCTGGTACGGCGCGCGGCGCTTCTTCCAGTGGCTCGAGACGAAGAGCTACAAGATGCACATCCGGGTGCTGCTGTCGAAGTACCGCAGCTACACGCCCTGCGAGGACTGCGGTGGGGCGCGCCTCAAGCCCGAAGCACTGCTCTGGCGGCTCGACGACGTCGGCACGGCGGGCGTTCGCGGACCCAGCGTCCACGAACTGATGCTGATGCCGATCGACCGCTGCAGTCGCTTCTTCGCGGGTCTCAGGCTGCCGCCGCCACTGGACGAAGCGACCGACCTGCTGCTCGGCGAGATCCGGGCGCGGCTGGACTTCCTGGTCCGCGTCGGCCTGGGCTACCTCACCCTCGACCGGCAGTCGCGCACGCTCTCGGGCGGCGAGGTGCAGCGCATCAACCTGACGACGGCCCTCGGCACGTCGCTCACCAACACCCTGTTCGTGCTCGACGAACCGTCGATCGGGTTGCATCCCCGCGACATGCGCCGCGTCGTGGACGTCATGCAGCGATTGCGCGACAACGGCAACTCGCTGCTGGTCGTGGAGCACGACCCGCAGATCATGCTCGCGGCGGATCGCATCGTTGACCTGGGTCCCGGCCCTGGCGAGCACGGGGGGCGGATCGTCTTCGACGGCACGCCCGCGGAGCTTGCCGATCGGGCCGACACGCTGACCGCACAGTATCTTTCGGGCCGCAGGGATGCCGTCGACGAGGCCGGTCGGCGCGGCCCGCCCCGGCCCGGCGACCCGCGGATCGTCGTCGAGGGCGCGAGCGAGCACAATCTAAAGGACCTCGACGTCGAGATCCCACTGGGGCGCCTGGTCGGCGTGACGGGCGTGTCGGGCTCCGGCAAGTCCACGCTCGTGCAGGACGTGCTGCACGCGGCGCTGCTGCGCAGCAAGGGCAAGCCCACCGAGACGCCGGGCGCCCATCGTGCCCTGCACGGGGCGTCGCACGTTGCCGACGTCGTGCTGGTGGACCAGAGTGCGATCGGACGGACGACCCGCTCGAACCCGGCGAGCTACGTCGGGGCCTTTGACGTCATCCGCAAGCGCTTCGCCGCCGAGGCCGTGTCGATCGAGCGTGGCTACTCGGTCGGCACGTTCAGCTTCAACTCCGGCAACGGCCGCTGCCCGACCTGCTCGGGAAACGGCTTCGAGCACGTCGAGATGCAGTTCCTCTCGGACGTGTACCTGCGCTGTCCCGACTGCGACGGCCGACGCTACCGGCCGGAGATCCTCGACGTGAAGCTGGTGCGCGAGGAGGGCCCGGCACGCAGCATCGCCGACGTCCTCGACCTGACCGTATCGGAGGCGGCGACCTTCTTTGCAGGCGACCGCGAGGTACTCGACCGCATCGAGCCCCTCGTCGCCGTCGGGCTCGAATACCTGCGGCTCGGGCAGCCGGTGCCGACGCTGTCGGGCGGAGAAGCGCAGCGCCTCAAGCTGGCCGGACACCTTGGCGACGCTTCCGTGCTCCACGCGCCTGGAAAGGGGCGGCGTCCGCGCGTGAAGAAGGAAGCGGCCCCGAACTCGATCCTGTTCCTGTTCGACGAGCCGACGACGGGCCTGCACTTCGACGACGTGGCGAAGCTGCTGGGCGCATTCCGGCGGCTGCTCGAGGCCGGGCACTCGCTGGTGGTGATCGAGCACAACCTCGACGTGATCCGCGCGGCCGACTGGATCATCGACCTCGGGCCCGAGGGTGGCGACGGGGGTGGGCGGCTGGTGGTGGCAGGGACCCCGGCCGACGTGATGGCCTGCGAGGCCTCGCACACGGGCCGCGCGCTCCAGACCTACGACGCGGAGCGCGGACGACTGCTCGAGGCCGGACGCCGCGCGGCGGGCGAGCCGGCGCGCGCGCGAGCGCTGCCGAAGGTTGCGGATGAGGCCCGCGAGGCGATCGTGGTGCACGGTGCCCGCGAGCACAACCTGCGCGACGTGGACGTGTCGATTCCCCGCCAGGGCATGACCGTGGTCACCGGCGTGTCGGGCTCGGGCAAGTCAACGCTCGCGTTCGACATCGTCTTTGCCGAAGGCCAGCGCCGCTATCTCGAGTCGCTCAACGCCTACGCCCGGCAGTTCGTGCAGCCCTCCGGGCGTCCCGACGTGGACGCCATCTTCGGCATCCCGCCCACGGTGGCGATCGAGCAGCGCACCAGCCGTGGCGGCCGCAAGAGTACGGTCGGTACGCTGACGGAGGTGCACCATTTCCTGCGGCTGCTGTACGTGAAGCTCGGGCTCCAGCACTGTCCCGACTGCGAAGTGCCGATCGAACCGCAGAGCGCCGACGCCATCGCCGCGCGGGTGATGCGCGACGCCCGGGGCCGGCGCGTCGCGCTGCTCGCGCCCCTGGTCGTCGCCCGCAAGGGGTATTACACCGACCTGGCGAAATGGGCGGCTGGCCGGGGATTCGAACGGCTGCGCGTCGACGGCGAGTACGTGCCCACGTCGAAATGGCCGCGCCTCGATCGATTCCGCGAGCACACGATCGAGCTCCCGCTGGGGGAGGTCGTGATCGGGCCGTCCACGGAGCGCGAGCTGCGCCATCGCCTGCAGCAGGCGCTCGACTACGGCAAGGGCGTGCTGCACCTGCTCGACCGCGGACGCGTGAAAGTGTTCTCCACGCGCCGCGCTTGTCCGTCCTGTGGTCGCAGCTTCTCCGAGCCGGATCCGCGACTCTTCTCCTACAACTCGAAGCACGGCTGGTGCGAGTCGTGTTTCGGCACGGGCGTCGCCATCAAGGACTTCGACGAGCAGCAGACGGGCGAGGAGATCTGGTGGAACGAATGGTTCGAGGGCGAGGCCGCGCCCTGCAGCGCGTGCGCGGGCCAGCGGCTGAATCCGGTGGCGCTGAACGTACTGTTCCGCAACGAATCCATCGCCGCGCTCGCCGCCTTGCCCGTCGACGGCGCGAGCCGGTTCTTCGACGGTCTCAAGCTCTCCGGCCGCGACCGGGAGATCGCGCGTGACCTGCTCGCCGAGATCCGCTCCCGCCTGAGCTTCCTGCAGGACGTCGGCCTGGGCTACATCTCGCTGGACCGCGCCGCCCCCACGCTCTCGGGCGGAGAAGCGCAGCGCATCCGGCTCGCGGCCCAGCTGGGGTCGAATCTCCAGGGCGTGTGCTACGTGCTGGATGAACCCACCATCGGCCTGCATCCGCGGGACAACGCAGTGCTGCTCGACACGCTGGCGAAACTCGGCGCGAAGGGCAACACGCTGCTGGTCGTCGAGCACGACGAGGACACCATCCGCCGCGCCGATCACGTCATCGACCTGGGGCCGGGCGCGGGCACGCGGGGAGGCCGCGTGGTCGGGGAGGGCCGCATCGCCGACCTGATCGCGGCACCCGAGTCACTGACAGGCCGGTTCCTCGACAAGCCGCTCCTGCATCCGCTGGCTGCCCGGCGGCCGGTGCGGCGGAGCGATGCCGCGCTGGTCATCGAGCAGGCCAGCCTGCACAACCTGCGCAGGGTGACGGCGCGCGTTCCGCTGGGCCGGCTGACCGTGGTCACCGGCGTGTCGGGCTCCGGGAAGTCCACGCTCGCGCGTGACGTCCTGCACGCGAACCTGCGCCTGCGCACCGGCGATGCGAAGCGTCGTCGCCGCCGGACCCCGCCATGGCTCGGCTGCCGCGCCATCCGCGGCGTCGAGCACATCGCCCGCGTGATGGAAGTGGACCAGACGCCCATCGGCAAGACGCCACGATCGTGCCCGGCCACGTATGTGGGCTTCTGGGACGACATCCGCAAGCTCTATGCGGGTACGACCGAGTCGCGGGTCCGCGGTTACGGTCCGGGACGTTTCTCCTTCAACACGACGGGCGGCCGCTGCGATGCCTGCGAGGGCCAGGGCGTGCAGACGATCGAGATGAGCTTCCTGCCCAACGTGAAGGTGCTGTGCGACGCCTGCGGCGGCCGGCGCTTCAATGCCGAGACGCTGGCCGTGCAGCACCGCGGTCGCAGCATCGGTGACGTGCTCGCGATGAGCGTGGACGAGGCGGTCGAGTTCTTCTCCGCACACCCGCGCATCCACCACTCGCTGCAGCTCCTGCAGGACGTCGGCCTCGGTTACCTGACGCTCGGGCAGCAGAGCCCGACGCTCTCGGGTGGCGAGGCGCAGCGGATCAAGCTCGTCACCGAGCTGGCGAAGCTCCGACCGCAGGACGACCCGCGGCAACGGTCCGCCGGGAAGCCGGGCACGATGTACGTGCTCGACGAACCGACGGTCGGCCTGCACATGGCGGACGTCGAGAAACTGATCCGGGTGCTGCATCGCCTCGTGGATGCGGGCAACACGGTGGTCGTGATCGAGCATAATCTCGACGTCATCGCCGAGGCCGACTGGATCGTGGACCTCGGTCCCGAGGGTGGATCGGGCGGTGGACGCGTGGTCGCGCAGGGCTCGCCCGAAACCGTGGTATCGACGCGCCGCACGTCGCACACGGCCGATGTCCTGCGGCGCTTCCTGCAGGAACGTGCGGCCTAGCGCGCGACGAACACATGCTGGAGATGCTCATGGCGCTTGCACTCACCTCGACGGCCTTCGAGAAGCACTCACGGCGGTCGGGGCCGGTTGCGGCGCGACTCCTGCGAGGCAACGCTGAGCGTTGGTGAGCGCTCAGCGCCCGCCGCCGGCCGCATCGAACGCGCGGCGTACCTCGTCGGCGATGGCCGCGATGCCGGCGGATACGCTCGCGGGTGACTGGGCGTAGCTGATCCTCAGGCACTCGTTCCGGTGCGGCCAGTCGATCCCCAGGCCGGGAAAGAAGTGGTGCCCCGAGAGCACGATGACCCCACGTGCCTTCAGCCGACGGTACAGCTCCGCGCTCGTCACGGGCAGGCCCGGGAACCAGAGCCAGAGGAAGAACGAGCCTTCGGGGCGGTGCAGGCGGAGCGGCAGGTCGCGACATGCCTCTTTCAGCCGGTCCACCGCCTCTTGCGCGCGCGTCGCGTAGTAGGGCCGGATGACGTCCGCGCAAAGCGCCGCCAGTTCGCCCGCGCCGAGCAGCGGCGCCACGATTTCGGCCGCGGTGGACGCCGGCGCCAGGGCGGCGGACGCGTTGAACGCGGTGATGGCCTCGACGATCGGTGTATCCGCGACGACGATCCCCGTGCGGGTTCCCGGGAGCCCGAGCTTCGAGAGGCTCAGGCAGAGGATGACGTTCTCGTTCCAGAACTGGGAGTCGTCGGCGAACTGGATGCCCGGGAACGGCATGCCGTAGGCAGCGTCCAGGATGAGCGGCACCTGTCGTGCACGCGCGATTGCGTCGAGGCGCAGGAGTTCGCCCATCGAGAGCACGTTGCCCGATGGATTGGTCGGCCGCGAGACGCAGATCGCCCCGACGTCCGGCACGGCATCGAGACCCTCGAACCGCACGTGGTACTTGAAGAAACCGTCCGCAAGCTCCTCGACGTCCGCGGGCCGGGAGACCAGCATTCCGTCGTCGAGGCCGACGTCGGTATAGCCGATGTACTCCGGCGCCAGCGGCAGCAGTATTCGCCGGCGTCCGTCCCCGGTGTCTCCCGCAAGCAGGTTGAACAGCGCAAAGAACGCCGACTGGCTGCCCAGGGTCAGCGCGACATTGCGCTCCGTCAGTGCCCAGCCGTAGCGTGCCGCCAGGAACCGCGCGACGGCGGCACGGAGGCCGGTGTGCCCGGCCGGGCCCGAGTAGGCGGCCGCGAACCGACCGAACTGCGCGGAATCCGCGGCGATCTCCGCGAGTCGCCGCCGGTACACGGCTTCCACCGCCGCGATCCGCGCCGGGTTACCGCCACCCAGCATGTGCACGCCCGCGGCCGCGCCCGCGAGGTCCTCCATGAGTTCGAGCGCGCCCGTGCGCCGCACGACCCTCCGCGCAAAACGCGTGGCTGTTGACTGCATCTGCTCGTTTCCTCCGCCGCGCGGGCAGGGGCGGCTCCGCTAGACTCCGCGATGCCATGCGCCAAGTCCAGGCCATCATCTTCGATCTCGACGACACCCTGTGGGAAGTGGGGCCCGTGATCGTGCGCGCGGAGCACGCGATGCTGGGATTCCTGCAGGAGCGCTACCCGCGTGTGCTCGAAACGCACACGCTCGAGTCGATGCGTGACGTCCGTGCACGCATGGCCATGGAGTTCCCCGCCATGCGCCACGACTTCACGTGGCTCAGGATGGAATCGCTGCGCCATCATGCCCGCGAGTCGGGCTACCCGTACGCGATGGCGGAGGAGGCGTTCGCAGTCTTCTACCGGGCGCGCAACGAGGTCGTGCTGTACGACGACGTGCTGCCCGCGCTCGAGCGCCTGCAGGCGCGGTTCCGGCTGTTCGCCGTCAGCAACGGCAACGCGGACCTGGCGATCATCGGGCTCGCACGCTTCTTCGAGCAGGCCCTCGCGGCGCGCGACGCCGGCGTGCTGAAGCCCGACCCGCGCATCTTCGGACTGCTCCTCGAGCGCGCCGGGCTCGCGAGCGAGCGGGCACTGCACGTGGGCGACGATGCGGTCGCGGACGTCGAGGGCGCACGGCGTGCGGGCATCACGCCGGTGTGGCTGAACCGGCGGGGCGCTGCCTGGCCGGACGCATTGCCGCCACCGCCGCACACGGTCCACTCGCTCGCCGAACTCGCCGACCTGCTCGCCTGAGCGCGGCCGTCCGGAACCGTGAAGTCGGTCGCACTCGACGTCTTGATTGCAAGCGGACTGTTTCGGTAACTTCGGGTCATGGTGCCCGCACGACTTCACGTCAGCGAGCGTACGCGATGGATCGGTTGATCCCTCGACGCAGCCCACTACGCCTTCCGGCCTTTGCCTTTTCTCGTCCCCCGCGCTGTCAGCAGTTGCGACGGCCGGCTGCTATCCGCTTGTTTTACGCCGTGGAGAGGAGGCCATGAAACCGGAAACCAAGGCCAGTGGAACGCCTGCCATCGACCATCGGAACCTGCAGGAATTCTTCCGTGATTCCGTGCACGAAGCGCTCGCGCGACAGCGGGTCGGCGTGGACGATCATACGGAGCACTACGTCGTGAACGTGCTGACCATGTTCGCGCGGTCCGAGGCGCTGTTCGAACCGACGCCCGAGGGAGCTCGCCTCAAGCCCCTGGCGCTGATGCTGGCCGAGGCGGCGAGCGCCGAGAGCGGCGAGCAGCGCAGCCGCGCCCTGCAGCGACTCGGCGATGTCTCGCTCTTCGTCGCCGGTTTCCTGTCCCACGGATTCGCACGCAGGCTCGTGGATGTCGACTACCACATCGCCATGGGCGGGCGAGCGTACGGGACCCTGGCCGAGAGTTGCGGCCCGGGCGCCCGTGGCCGCGCGCTCGCCTCCGTGTTCGCCGAGCTCGCGGTCAAGTTCCAGCGCCTGGTCGATGCGCTGAACGACGTCAGCGAGATGTCCTGGCGCAGCAGCGATCGGGACGTGCTGCGCCTCTACGAGGTCTGGCTCAAGACCGGCAGTCCGCGCGCGCACGGACTGCTGCGCGAGCTGGGCGTGAGCCCCGCCGTGGTGCCGGTCAGTCGCGTACCGAACTGACGCCCGTGCTGCTGCGCGATCTGCAGGGACTGATCGCCGGACTCTACGATGCGCCGTCGGCGCACGATGTCTACGACTTCCTGATCACGGATGCCGCGCATGCAGCCGCACTGCAGGGCACCGCCGGGTCGCCGCCCACCGACGAGCAATTGCTGGTCGTCGAGGACGCGGACGGCGTCGGGATTTCGCTGTACCTGGATCAGGCCGTGCTCGCGCGGCTGGGGGAGCGATGCCCGTTGCAGGCGCTGTCGGAGGACAATCTCTCCGACTACTGCACGGCACTCGAGGGCGTGAGCCACTTCCACTACGTGGTCTGGAGCGCGGACCGGGAGCGTCCGGTGTCGCTGCTCGAACTCGAGCTGCAGGCCGAGGTGGACAAATACGCGAGCGCGCTGCGCCTCATGGTCGGGCAGCGCGCCGGTCGGTTTCCGCGCGAGCTGTTCGAGCGCCTGTTCGAAGGGGTGACGTTCCTCCCCCACCTCTCGCCCGACGAGCGCAGTCGCTACGAGGAGGCGCACCGGTTTGCGGCGCGCTTCTGCGGGCGGCTCGAGGAGCGGTTCCTCAGGCGGAGACAGGCGCGACCCGACGCGATGCTGGCGGAACTGAGGCAGTTCTACCGCCTGGGCCAGCATGCCAAGCTGCGCCATGCCGAGCAGTGGCGCTGACGCCCCGGCCGACTATTCCTCGGTCTTCTGCGCCATCTTCTTGCGCAGCTCGATCCACTTCGAGAGCTCCTTGAGGCTGCGCTTCTTCTTCCAGCTCTGCTTGCCGAGCGCACCGCTGTTGTAAGGGTTGTAGCCCGACTTGAGGCCTTTGGGGTTGCTCTGGGCAGGGCTCATCGGGTCGTCGTCGTCGTCCTTCACCTGCAGCGAAGGATCCACCAGTGCACGCACTCGCTCGGCCGCACCGAGCGTGTCGTCCGCCTGGAGGTCACGTTCATCCGCCCACTCCCAGGTGACGTTGCCCCGGTCGTTCACACCCAGGTGGCCCGGGTCGTGGCCGGCCGTCGGTGGCACCGGAGCCTTGCCGCGTGGCTTCTCCGTCATGGTTGCTGTCTCCACGGTCATCGCAGACGTATGCCGAGGATATTACAGAATCGCCGGACTCACGCAGTGCGAGACGCGTCACGGATCTCCGGAGGGGGGCGGGCGCGTTTCAGCGGGTACCGAGGCGTTCATTGGCCCAGAGGAGGCCGATCACGCTCTTCGCGTCCCGCAGGCGGCCGCTGGCCGCCAGCGCCACGGCCTCCGGCACGGGGAGCCATTCGACCTCGAAGACCTCGTGCTCCTCGGGGCGGGCGTCGGACGCCGCCAGATCCCGTGCCAGGAACAGGTGGATGACCTCGGTCAGGACGCCGGGCGAGCTGTAGACCTCGCCGAGCTTGTCCCACTGCCGCGCCACGACACCCGCCTCCTCGGCGAGCTCGCGCTGCGCGCAGGCCAGCGGTGGCTCGCCGCCATCGAGTTTCCCGGCGGGCAGCTCGGTGAGCCAGCCGCCGGCCGCGTGACGGAACTGTCGCAGCAGGCAGACGCGGCCCGCGGCGTCGACCGCGACCACGGCGGCTCCGCCCGGGTGGTGGGCGATCTCGAGTTCGGCGACGCTGCCATTCGGCAGGGTGACCGTCTCGAGGTTGAGTCGCAGCACGCGTCCTGTGAAGACATTGCGGATTTCGTCGGTCATCGCCTGCCGGGCTCTGCGGGAACGACGGCGATGATACCTCCCGGTACCCGAAGGCTGCAGTGCGCCGGACGCGCAGGCCCTGTGATAACTTGCATGGCCGATCCCCGCCGTTCGACGGGACACCTGGAGACCGATGTGAGCAGTTCCACGCTACCCGCGACGATGGCCCGCCTGCGCCAGGCCTTCGACAGCGGCAAGACCCGCCCGATCGAGTGGCGGCTCGGCCAGCTCGCCGAGATCGAACGGATGATGCGTGACCACGAGCAGGATTTTGCCGAGGCGCTGCGCCTGGACCTCGGCAAGTGCCGATTCGAGGCGATCCTGACCGAGCTCAGCTTCGTGGAGGCGGAGGCCAAGTACGCGCGCAAGCACCTCGCGCGCTGGATGAAGCCGAAGCGAGTCCGCACGCCGATCATGGTCCAGCCCGGGCGCAGCTACCTCCAGCCCGACCCGAAGGGCGTGGTGCTGGTCATTGCGCCCTGGAACTACCCGCTGTCGATGGTGATGGCACCCCTCGTCGGTGCGGTCGCGGCAGGAAACTGCGTGGTGATGAAGCCGTCCGAAGTTACGTCGCACACGTCGGCGGCCATCGCCGCCATCCTGCCACGGTACCTCGATGCCGATGCCTTCGCCGTCGTCGAGGGCGGCATTCCGGAGACCACCGAGCTGCTGGAGCAGCGGTTCGACCACATCCTCTACACGGGCAACGAGCGTGTGGGGAGCATCGTCATGACGGCCGCCGCGAAGCACCTGACGCCCGTGACACTCGAACTGGGCGGCAAGAGCCCGTGCCTCATCGACAAGAGCGCCGACCTCGAGGTGGCGGCCTCGCGCATCGCCTGGGGCAAGTTCATCAACGCGGGCCAGACCTGCGTGGCGCCGGACCACGTCCTGGTCCACCGCGAGGTGGCCGCACGGTTCACCGACCTGCTCGCCGGCAAGATCAAGGAGTTCTACGGCGAAGATCCGTCGCAGAGTCCCGACTACTGCCGGATCGCGAGCGAGCGGCACGCGGCACGCTTCCAGCAGCTGCTCGACGGGCAGAAGATCCATGCCGGGGGTCGCGTGGATGTTGCGAAGCGGTACGTTGAGCCGACGATCGTGCTCGACCCGCCGCCCGACTCCGCACTGATGCAGGAGGAGATTTTCGGACCGATCCTGCCGGTGATCACCGTCGACGAGATGCACCATGCGATCAAGCACGTCGCGGACCGGCCGAAGCCGCTCGCGCTGTACCTGTTCACGAAGAGCAAGGCGCTCGAGGAGGCGGTGCTCACCCGCCTGAGCGCCGGCAGCGTCTGCATCAACGACGCGGTGATCTTCATGGTGTCGCCCGAGCTGCCGTTCGGCGGCATCGGCAACAGCGGCATGGGGCGCTACACCGGCTGGTACGGCTTCGAGACCTTCAGCCACATGAAGCCGGTCATGAAGCGCAGCTTCCGGCTGGATGCGCCGATGCGCTACCCGCCGTACAGCGACACGAAGGAAAAGCTGCTCAAGCTCGTCCGCTAGCCGGGCGCCTCCGGCGGGGGCGCGGCTACTTGTCGACCCGGTCGACCGATGCCTGTCCGGACAGCTTGCGGCGGACGTGGGACCACGACATCCCGATGCCGAGCACCACGCCCAGGACCAGCAGCACGACCCACGCCATCGCAGAGCGGTCGCGAACGTCGAGCCAGCCCTGGCTCACGACCCACCACACGATCGCCGCGAAGAAGGCCAGCAGCAACCCGAGCCCGACGGTTCCCATGGCCGCAAGGGTGGACTTGACGAAGAAGATCCATCCGCCGAGCAACAGGATGCCGGCCACGGCCTCGAGCGGCTGGATGGACGGGAAGCCGTCCATGAGCCAGTGGTAGTAGGAATGACCGGTGGGGTTGAAGGTGAGCAGCACCAGGGCCACGGCAAACAGCAGGCGCCACAGAAACCCAATGAAGTCGAACTCGTCCATGGTGCGATGCACCTCCACCGGTTGAGACCGCGCGCATGTTACAGGCTCGCAGGGACCCGGTGGACGACTGGATATCCATACAGTCCACGCCTATAGTGCCCCATCCATGACGGGCAGCGATGCATTTGCGCGCCTCAATCCGGCGCAGCGCGAGGCGGCCACCTTCGGGGAGGCCGTCCCGGGCGCCGGCGTGCGTGCCGCCCCGTTGCTGGTGATCGCGGGCGCCGGCACGGGCAAGACGACGACACTGGCCCACCGCGTCGCGCACCTGCTGATGCAGGGGGTTCCGCCGGAGCGCCTGCTGCTGCTGACCTTCACGCGTCGTGCCGCGCAGGAGATGACGCGCCGGGCGCAGCGGGTGGTGGCGGAGGCGATGGCGGCGGCGCGCGCGGGCGCCGCGACGCCCGCGGTCCTGCGCCTGCCCTGGTCGGGGACCTTCCACGCCATCGGCAACCGCCTGATCCGCCAGCATGCCCGTCGCCTCGGACTCGACCCGACCTTCAGCGTGCTCGACCGCAGCGACGCGGCGGACCTCATGGATGTCGTGCGGCACCGGCTGGGCTTGTCGAAGACCGAGAAGCGGTTCCCGCGCAAGGACACCTGCCTCGGCATTTATTCCCACCGCGTCAACACCCAGCAACCGCTGCGCCACACGCTCGAGACGGCGTACCCATGGTGCCTCGACTGGGAGGAGCAACTCGGCGCGCTCTGCCGTGCGTATGTCGAGGAGAAGCTCGTGCAGCAGGCGCTCGACTACGACGACCTGCTGCTCTACTGGCAGGTCATGGTGCGCGACGCGTCGCTCGCGGCGGAGATCGGTGGCCAGTTCGACCACGTGCTCGTCGACGAGTACCAGGACACCAATGCGTTGCAGGCGGAGATCCTGCTGCGCCTCAAGCCCACGGGCGCCGGGGTCACGGTGGTCGGCGACGACGCACAGGCGATCTATTCCTTCCGTGGCGCGACGGTCGAGAACATCCTCGACTTTCCGGAACGCTTCTCTCCGCCTGCGCACGTCGTCATGCTCGAGGAAAACTACCGCTCGACGCAGGCGGTGCTCGACGTGGCCAACGCGCTGATGGCGGAGGGCGGGCGCCAGTACCGGAAATTCCTGCGCAGCGCGCGGGGCGGCGGCGCCCGGCCGCGCTACGTCACCGTGCAGGACGACCAGGCCCAGGCGGCCTACGTCGTCGAGCGCGTGCTCGAGTGCCGGGAGCGCGGCATCGACCTGCGTCGCCAGGCCGTGTTGTTCCGCAATGCCGACCACAGCGACGTGCTCGAGCTCGAGCTGGTGAGGCGCAACATCCCCTACGTGAAATATGGCGGGCTCAAGTTCCTGGAAGCCGCGCACGTGAAGGACCTGCTCGCGGTGCTGCGCTGGGCGGACAACCCGCGCAACCGCATCGCCGCGTTCCGGGTACTGCAGCTGCTGCCGGGCATGGGGCCGGCCAACTCGGAGCGGATCTGCGACGCGTTCGAGGCGGCAGGCTTCCGCTGGCCGGACCTCGCCGGCCAGGCGGTGCCGTCGGCGACCCGGGAACACTGGCCGGCGTTCGCGACCCTCATGTCGACGATCACGGCTGGCGGGGCCGCCTGGGAAGGCCAGGTCACGCTCGTCCGCGGCTGGTACGAGCCCCAGCTGGAGCGGTTGTACGAGGCGGCGCAGGCACGGCGCGGCGACCTCGAGCAGCTCGAGCGGCTCGCGGTGCAACATGCGTCACGCGAGTCCTTCGTGACCGAACTGACGCTCGACCCGCCGCAGGCGACGGGCGACTTCTCGGGCGATCCACTGCTGGACGAGGACTATCTCGTGCTGTCGACGGTGCACTCGGCCAAGGGCCAGGAATGGGAGTCCGTGCACGTCCTGAACGTCACCGACGGCAGCTTCCCGTCCGAGTTCGCCACCGGCCGTGCGGAACTCGTCGACGAGGAGCGGCGACTGCTGTACGTCGCCCTGACACGGGCACGACAGGAACTGCACCTGCTCGCCCCGGTGCGCTTTTACGTGACACAGCAATCGCCGATGGGCGACCGGTACGTCCACGGTGCGCGCAGCCGCTTCCTGAGCAGTGCGGTGCTCGAGCGCTGCGAGCGGGGCTCGTGGCCGGATCGCGCCGACGAGGCCGGGCACCCCGGCGCGAACGACGAGCGACCGCAGATCGACGTCGCGAGCCAGTTGCGCAACATGTGGTGAAAGAAAAAGGCCCGGGTTTCCCCGGGCCTTTCTGGTCTCGACCGACTCAGGCGCTCGCGCGCCCGGGGCGATTACCAGCGACGCTGACCGCCGCCGCCGCCGCCACCACCGTAGCCGCCGCCGCCGCCGCCACCACCGTAGCCGCCGCCGCCGCCACCCGGACGGCCACCGCCGCCCGGACGACCGCCGCCGCCGCCGGTCCGCGGGCGATCCTGCGCTTCATTGACGCGCAGCGGGCGCCCGCCCATGTTGAAGCCGTTCAGCGCCTGCATCGCGCGCTGCGCATCGGCCTGCGGCATCTCGACGAAACCGAAGCCGCGCGGCCGGCCGGTCTCCCGGTCGGACGGCAGGGCGACGGACTCGACGGTGCCATGCTGGGCGAAGAGATCGCGCACTTCGCTCTCGGTTGCCGTAAATGGCAGGTTGCCCACGTAGATCTTGGTCATTCGAACATCCTAAGAAAAAAACAACACAAAACGACAGAAAGCAGATACGCCCGACACACACCAGCCCTTTCCAAGGCCAGCGCACGGGCGATCCCTGTCACCTGATCGTATACGTTTCGGCTTAACAAACCAGGCGCCGGCTGGCGCCCTGCAAGACACGGACGGGCAACGATCGGGCAGCAGTCTAGCATGGGGGTGCGGTTGTCAATGGGAATTCGCGGGGCGCGGGAGCGCGCCGGCCGCGGTCACCAGGACTGGCCGCCGCCTCCGGGTCCGGTGCCGCGGGGAGCCCGTTCCCGGGCTTCGTTGACACGCAGCGGCCGGCCGTTCATCTCGAAGCCGTTGAGGCTCGCGACGGCCTTCTGCGCATCACCGGATGGCATGTCGACGAAGCCGAAGCCTCGCGGCCGCCCGGTCTCACGGTCGTTGATGATCTTCACGGAGTCCACCTGGCCGTGCTCCTGGAACAGGCCGCGGACCTCGTCTTCAGTGGCGCTGAAAGGCAGGTTGCCAACGTAGAGAGTCGTCATCGACGGGATCACCCACTCGGACACGATCGACACCAAGGCAGACCGCCCCGTCGGAAGCCTCGGCTTCACGGGCAATGGGTCTGCGCCTGGAAGAAATGAGTGTCAAAAGCGTGAACACCGGACAGGGAAGGTGGGGGCCTACCTCGCGGGGAGCTGCAGATCGAGAGCGTGCGAGTTCCGGTGTCGAAATCCTTGAGCGGACCCAAGACTACCCAGACTGACTCGAGGCTGCAACCTAAATCGTTGATGCAGCGCAAAAAAATCCGTAGCGAGGCCGGCCGCGTCAGCCCGAGCGCAGCGCGCTCCACAGGGTCCAGGCGCCGATGACGATGAAACCGGCCCCCGCGAGGATCGACAGATGGCGCGTATTCACGTAGTTCGACAGCGTGCTGCCCGCCGCCACGGCGATGGCCGTCGAGGCCACCAGGGCCGCCGCCGCGGCCATGAACACCGCGAGCGGGGTGTTCTGCCGGTTCGAGGCGAACAGCACGGTGGCGAGCTGCGTCTTGTCGCCGAGCTCGGCGAGGAACACCGTCCCGAAGATCGCGATGGTCGTCTTCAAGTCCATTGTCGGTCGCTCCGCAGGTCTCGAGTGTTCAGCGCTCCGCCACCGGCTCCAGGTACGTGTAGCCGTTCAGCTCCGCGTCGTAGAACCGCCGCAGCGCCTGGCTCTCGGCGAGCGACAGTCGCTGCTCGCGCACGGCGCGTTCGCAATCGCGGGTGAGCTGCGGCAGCAGCCGGTCCACGTCGTAGCGCATGTAGCGCAGCACCTCGGCCGCCGTATCGCCCTTGACCGTCTCCTCGATCCACCAGCCCCCCTGTTCGTGCAGCTTGATGTGCACGACATGCGTATCGCCGAACAGGTTGTGCAGGTCGCCGAGCGTCTCCTGGTAGGCGCCGACCATGAAGGCCGCGAGGTAGTAGGGCTGGCCGTCGTGCAGTTCGTGGAGCTCGAGCGTGCGCTTGGTGTCGCGCAGGCTGACGAAGTGGTCGATCTTGCCGTCCGAGTCGCAGGTGATGTCGGCCAGCACCGCGTTGCGCACCGGCCGCTCGTCGAGCCGGTGGATCGGCATGATCGGAAACAGCTGGTCGATCGCCCAGCTGTCCGGCAGGGACTGGAACACCGACACGTTGCAGAAATAGATGTCGCTCAGCACCGACTCGAGGTCCTGGAGTTCCTCCGGGACCGCGTCGAGGCGTCGGCAGAGGTCGCGGATCTTCGCGCAGGTCGCCCAGTAGAGCCGTTCGACCAGGCCGCGTGCCTCGAGGCTGAGGTAGCCGAGGTTGAACATCTGCAGCGCCTGCTCGCGCGCCTGCAGCGCGTCGTGATAGCACTCCACCAGCCGGCGCTGCGAGAGCGAGCGATAGGCGTCGAGCAGGTCGCGGACCGGCTGGGGCGCCTCGCTGTCCTCCTGGACCCCGCGGGCGTCCTGTTCGCTCACCGTGAACCGGTCGAGCGCGGAGCTCCCGAGTGCGTCGAAGACCAGCAGGCTGTGGTGCGCGGCAATCGCCCGGCCGGATTCGCTGACGATGACGGGGTGATCGACGCCGCGCGCGTTGCACACGCTCGCGATGCGATAGACGACGTCGCTCGCATACTCCGCCAGCGTGTAGTTCATCGAGGACGCGTAGTTGGTGCGGCTGCCGTCGTAGTCCACGCCGAGGCCCCCGCCGACGTCGATATAGCGCAGGCCCGCGCCCATGAGCTTGAGTTCGGCGTAGACGTGTGCAAGCTCGTTGACCGCGTCCTTGACGCGCCGGATGTCCTGGAGCTGGCTGCCCGGGTGGCAGTGCACGAGCTGCAGGCAATCCTCCATTCCCTGCTCGCGAAGGACCCGGAAGAGGTCGAGGATCTCGGTGACGAACAGGCCGAACTTCGACTTCTCGCCCGACGACTCGCGCCAGCGTCCGGCCCCCTCGCTCGCCAGCTTGACGCGCACGCCGATTTGCGGCCGGACGCCGTAGGCGCGCGCGTGCTTGAGGATCAGTCCAAGCTCGCTGAAGTTCTCGACGACCGGGATGATGTTGCGGCCGAGCTTGGTCGCGAGGACCACGGCCTCGATGTAGCTGTCGTCCTTGAAGCCGTTGCAGACGATCATCCGCTCGGTCTCGCCCTCGGTCATCGCCAGGACGGCCAGCAGTTCGGGCTTCGATCCCACCTCGAGCCCGAAGCCGAACTCCCGGCCGTAGCCGTAGACCTCCTCGACGACCAGGCGCTGCTGGTTGACCTTGATCGGGAAGACGGCGGCGTACCGGTTGCGGTAGTCGTTCTCTGCGATGGCAGTCGCGAATGCGTCGTGCAGGCGCTTCAGCCGGTGGCGGAGGATGTCCGAGAAGCGCACCACCACGGGCGTGCCGAGGTCGCGCGCCTCGAGTCCGCGCACCACCTCGTGCAGGTCGATCTCCCGGTCCGCCGTCTGGTCCGGGCGTACCACGACGTGTCCAGCCTCATTGATGCCGAAGTAGCCGTTGCCCCAGGCGTTCACGCCATAGAGGTCGAGCGAGTCCTCGATCTTCCAGGGATTGCCCGGGGCGGGCTTGCGTGCGGTGCTTTCCACTCGTCTCGATTCCAGGGCCAGTACTGCAAATTGGCGCGAACGATAGCAGAAGCGTCCGGGGAAATATCGCCCGGCAGGGCGTCCGTCCTCAGGGCGATTCGCCGGTGGCCACCGGCCGCGCCGGATCGCTCGACCACTCGCTCCAGGACCCCGCGTAGAGTCGTCCGCCTGGCAGGCCGGCGTGCTCCAGCGCGAGCAGCAGGTGACACGCGGTCACGCCCGAACCACACATCGCGATGGCGCCCTCCGCGGAGGTCCTCCCGAGGCTTGCGGCAAATTGCCGGCGCAGTTCGTCCCGAGGCAGGAATCGTCCGCGGGAGTCGAGGCTCAGCGTGAAAGGATGGTTGCGGGCCCCGGGGACGTGGCCCGCGACGGCGTCGATGGGTTCCACCTCGCCGCGATAGCGCTCCGGGCCGCGGGCATCGAGAATGCGCTGTCCGGGGTCGGCGGATGCCCGCTGCACCGCCGCGGCATCCACGGTCGCGTCCGGCCGCGCGTGCGCGACGAAGTCGCCGGGGGACGGCGCCGGCACCGCTTCGGTGAGCGGCAGGTCGAGCTCCATCCAGCGTCGCATGCCGCCATCGAGCACGGCGACGTCGTCGTGACCGACCCAGCGCAGCATCCACCACAGGCGCGACGCGTACGCGCCGCTGCCGTCGTCGTAGGTCACCACCCGCGAGTCGCGGTCCACGCCCCAGGCGCGCAGCCGCGCCGCGAATGCGCCGGGCGAGGGCAGGGGATGGCGGCCGGACGTCGACGTCGCAGGTGCCGAGAGATCCCGGTTGAGGTCCGCGTAGAGGGCACCCGGAAGGTGCTCGTCCAGGTAACGCTCGCGCCCGGCGTCGGGTCGTGCGAGGTCGAAGCGGCAATCGAACAGGCGCAGGCGCGGGTCGTCGAGTCGCTCCGCGAGTGCCTCGGCCTGGATCAGCGTGCGTGTGGTCATGATCGCAATCCTCGCCGCGACGGTACCGCGGCATCAACGGCATCAGTACAATCGCGCGGCCGCCCACGTCCGGGAACGCGGCGCCCGGGAGGATCCGGCATGGCGCTCGAACTCTACTGGGGCAGTGGCAGCCCGTACTCCTGGCGGGTGCAGCTCGCGCTCGAGTACAAGCGGCTCGCCTACGAGTCGCACCTGCTGCAGTTTTCCATGCAGGAGCACAAGTCGCCGCAGATGCTGCGCATGAACCCGCGCGGCCGCGTGCCCGTGCTCAAGGACGGCGACTTCGTCGTCTTCGAGTCGCTCGCCTGCCTGCTCTACCTCGATCGCCGGTGTCCCGAACCGCCGATCTTCGGGCGAACACCGGAGGAGGCCGGCACGATCATGCGCGTGATCTGCGAGTACCAGGCCTACGCCGAGCACCACCTCATGCAGATCGTCTCCGCGGTGTTCTTCGAGAACACGGACGAGCATGCCGAGGAAGTCACGCGCGCGATGCACATCGTCGCCGGCGAGGCCCGCACCATCGAGGGGCGACTCAGCAACTCCGAGTGGCTGGTGGGCGAGCAGGTCTCCGCCGCCGACATGGTCGTGTTCCCGGGCATCATGCTGCTGCTCCGCGCGATGGAGAAGCGCGAAGCCGGCGACCTGCGCTCGCGCTTCCTGCCCCTCGAGACGACGTATCCGTCGATCGCACGCTGGATCCGTCGCGTCGCGACCTTGCCCGGCTACGACCGCACGTACCCGCCGCACTGGCGCGATGGTACGCGCCGGGGCTGAGACACGCTGGTCGTCGCTGCGGGCCGGCGAGGGGTGACCCGGGATCGAATCCGGGTAAACTAACCGACCGTCATCGTTCAAATTCCGGAATGCGGATCCGATCATCATGAGTCACTACCCGATCCACGTCGCCTTCCCCGGGCGCCTGATCATCGTCGGTTTCGGCAGCATCGGCCAGGGCATTCTGCCGCTCATTCTGCGCCACGTCGGCCTCGAGCCCGCGCAGATCACGGTCGTCACCGCCGACGAGTCCGGCGGCAAGGTCGCCGCCGAGTACGGCGTGCGCTTCATCAAGCACCCGCTCACGCGCGAGAACTTCAAGAACGTGCTCGACCCGATCGTGGGTCGCGGCGATTTCCTGCTCAATCTCTCCGTGGACGTGTCGAGCCTCGCGCTCGTGCAGCTGTGCTGGGAGAAGGGCGCCCTGTACCTCGATACGTGTATCGAGCCGTGGCCGGGAGGCTACACCGACCCGACGATCGCGCCGGCGCGTCGCACGAACTACGCGCTGCGCGAATCGGCGCTGGCATTGCGCGAGACGATGACGCGTGCCCCGACCGCGGTGATCACGCATGGCGCCAATCCGGGCCTGGTCTCGCACTTCGTCAAGCAGGCGCTGATCAACGTCGCGACCGATACGGGGGTCGAGCACGGCGACCCGAACACGCGTGACGAATGGGCGCGGCTCGCGCACACGCTCGGCGTGAAGGTGATCCACATCGCCGAGCGCGACACGCAGGTCGCCTCGCACGCGAAGGAGCCCGGCGAGTTCGTCAACACGTGGTCGGTGGACGGCTTCGTGAGCGAGGGCTGCCAGCCCGCCGAACTCGGCTGGGGTTCGCACGAGAAGAACTGGCCGCGCGACGGCAAGAAGCACGACTTCGGCCGCGGCAGCGCGATCTATCTGATGCAGCCCGGCGCCGGCACGCGCGTGCGGACGTGGACGCCGATGGCGGGTCACTTCCACGGCTTCCTCATCACCCACGGCGAGTCCGTCTCGATCTCCGACTACCTGACCGTGCGCAAGGGCGAGCAGGTCGTCTACCGCCCGACCGTGCACTATGCCTACCATCCCTGCGACGACGCGGTGCTGTCCGTGCACGAGCTCGCGGGGCGCAACTGGCTGATCCAGGATCGCAAGCGCATCATGATGGACGAGATCGTCAAGGGTGTTGACGAACTCGGCGTGCTGCTCGCCGGCCACAAGAAGAACGCGTACTGGTACGGTTCGCAGCTCTCCATCCAGGAGGCACGGCAGCTGGCGCCGCACAACAGCGCCACGTCGCTGCAGGTCACCATCGCGGCGATGGCGGGCCTGGTCTGGGCGATCGAGAACCCGAACAGCGGCATCGTCGAGCCCGACGAGCTGGACTACAAGCGCATCCTGGAGATCTGCCGGCCCTACCTCGGTCTCGTCGTGGGCGAGTACACCGACTGGCATCCGCTGATCGAGCGCGGACGCATGTTCCCCGAGGACATCGACCAGACCGATCCCTGGCAGTTCAAGAACGTACGCGTCGTGTGAGCGCCACGGAGACGGCGGCTCGCCCCCCGTTGTCCGCCGGTGAGGCGGAGAGGTTCGGCGGCTGTCTCTGCGGTGCGGTCCGCTACCGGATCGCGCTTCCGCCGCTCTGGGTCGCCCATTGCCACTGCTCGATGTGCCGGCGTGCCCAGGGGGCAGGCTTCGTCACCTGGGTGGGAGTCGCCGCGGATGGCTTCCGGCTGGAGGCGGGCGCCGACGTCCTGTCGCGCTACCGGTCGTCCGCCACCGCCACCCGCAGCTTCTGCCGTCTCTGCGGTTCCCCGCTCTTCTTCGAGTCCGCACACTGGCCCGGCGAGATCCACGTGACGCTGGCGAGCCTCGATTCGAGCGCCGGACTCGAGCCCACGGCGCACGCGTACTGGAACAGCCGCGCGGACTGGGCCCACTGGGGCGGGGCGGACCTCGCGAAGGTGGAGCCGGGCGAACACGGATCGTGACGCGATGCCGGCGCGCGTCGGCCGCAGGTCGCGCGTCGCCCGACCGACGAACCCGGATCACTCCCCGGTTTCGCTCTCGTAACGAACCTCCGTCACGACGTAGGTCCGCGGCCCGCCCGGTACCTCGACCGTGATCTCGTCGTCGCGGCGGCGTCCCATCAGGGCGCGCGCCAGCGGCGAGTCCATGCTGACGTGGCGGCGTGCCGGGTCGATCTCGTCCGGTCCGACGATGCGGATCTCGATCTCGTGTCCTTCCTCGTCTTCGATGCGCACCCACGCGCCGAAGAAGACCCGCGTCACGTCGTCGGGCGGCCGGGTCACCACGACCAGGCCGTCGAGCCGCTTGCGCAGGTGGCGTACCCGGCGGTCGATTTCACGCAGCTGCTTCTTGCCGTAGATGTACTCGGCGTTCTCGGAGCGGTCCCCCTGCGCGGCAGCCTCTGCGACGGCACGCGTCACCTGCGGGCGATGGATGCGCCACAGGTAGTCGAGTTCCTCGCGCAGGCGCCGCGCGCCCTCGGCGGTCGCGTACCTGGAGCCGGCGGGTTCAGGTCTGCGGTAACGGGTCATGTTTCGGCGCGCCCGTCCTGCAGGGGCCGTGGAGTGTGCGCGTGGTCACGGAAATCGCCAGGTGTCATCGGTAGCTTTACCCGCCATGGGCATCAAGTACTACGCTCACTTCCTGGTCGAGGAGCCCGATCCCCGCGGCCTGCAGGAATATCGCGGGGTCGTCGAACTCGACGGCCAGCCCCGGCGCAGCGGGCGCGAGCTGCGCGAGGCGGCGAACATCATTGCGCGCAACATGGGACGGCACCTCAGGGACGTGAAGGTGCTGCAGTGGGCGCGCCTGCACTGAGTCAGGATGGACCGATCCCCTGGCGGACTTTTCCCTTCCCTTCGACAAAAGTCCGCTACTCGACCCCGGGCCACAAGCCCGGGGTCTTTTTTTGTGCATCACGGGCTCCCGATGCGCAGTGCGGCGATGGCAACGCGCACCTCGAGCAGGAAACTGAGCAAGGCCCCCACCAGCGCGGCCATCGCCAGCACGAACAGCACCGCCACCGGGCCGGCGAGATTGATCGGCACGAACGTGCTCGCGAACAGCAGCGCGATGACCAGCGCAACGAACAGCGCCGCCATCGTGCTCAAGGTGATCGATACATTGATGAAGCGGGAGCGCCGGGCGGCCACCTGCAGCTGGTGGTGTGAATCGCCGGGGTCCGTCGACGCGGCATGCCGCAGCGTCTCCCCGACCTTGCGCGCGCGGTCCACGATGCGGGCGAGCCGGTTCGTGAGCACGCCGAGCAGCACGCCGATGCCCGAGAGCAGGAACACCGGCGCCACCGCGAGCTGGATCGCGTGGGCGATGTCGACGACCTCGATTCCGTCCATGGGCGGACATTCTAGTGCAGCACCCGGCGCGCCGTTGCGACGCCGTCGCGGAGCGGGCACCATCGCCGGTCGTGGGGCGCATGGGCTTCAAGGATCACTTCTCGCGGCAATCCGGGTCGTACAGCCGTTACCGGCCGGCGTATCCGCCGGCGCTGCTCGAGTTCGTGGCGACACAGGCGCCGACGCACGGACTCGCGATCGACTGCGCCACCGGCAACGGCCAGGCGGCGCTCGCGCTCGCGCAGCACTTCGAATCAGTGATCGCGGTCGACGGCAGCCGCAGCCAGCTGGCCCGTGCCCGGCCACATCCGCGCGTGCACTACGTGGCGAGCCTCGCCGAACGCCTTCCCGTCGGCGACAGCCGTGTCGCACTCGTGGCCGCCGCGCAGGCTGCGCACTGGTTCGACTTCGAACGTTTCCATGCCGAGTGCCGTCGCGTGCTCGCGCCCGGGGGCGTCGTCGCCCTGTGGACTTACGGGAAATTCCGTGTGGATGCCGGCGTCGATGCCGTCATCGATCATTTCTATGCACGGGTCGTGGGGCGCTTCTGGCCTCCGGAACGGCGCTATGTCGAGGAAGGCTATCGAACCCTGCCCTTCCCCTGGCGCGAGCTGTCCGCGCCGGACTTCGAGCTGACGACGTGCTGGGACCTGCCGCAGGTGATGGGGTACCTCGAAACCTGGTCGGCCGTGCAGCGATTCAAGGACGAACTCGGATCCGATCCCCTGCCGGCGTTGCGTCCGCTGCTGGACCGGCACTGGGCTCCGGGGGCCTCGCGTACCCTGCGCTGGCCGATGCACCTGCGGGTCGGTGTGGCCTGATCCGCTATACTGCAGGGCCCGTCGAACGCGTCCGTCGCGGGCACTCACGCTTCTCCTGAACGAAGACGCCCGAGATCATGCGCTGGTCGCTGCCGCTCGCCTGTGTCCTGACGCTGTCTGCCTGTGCCGCCACGCCTCCCGTGCCGCCAGCGGCGCCTGCGGCAGTGCCGGTTCCCGGACCTTCCGCGGCGGCCCGGTCCTCCGGGGTGCTGCTCGGGAACATCGATCCGGGAGTGCGTCCCCAGGACGACTTCTATCGCTACGTCAACGGACGGTGGCTGGCGACGACGGAGATTCCCGCGGACAAGCCCCGCTACGGGGCGTGGGTCAAGCTGCGGGACGACGTCCAGGCCAGCCTCCGGGCCATCGCCGAGGAAGCCGCCGCTGCCGGCGCGTCGACGGGCTCGGATGCGCAGCTGCTCGGCGATTTCTACGCGAGCTTCATGGACGAAGCCACGATCGAGCGCCGGGGACTCGCGCCCCTCGAACCCGAGCTGGCCCGCATCGCCGCGATCGATGACCGCCCGGCGCTGCTCGCCTACCTGGCCCGCGCGACGCTACTCGGCATTCCGAACCCGATCGCGACCATCGTCGAACCCGACGCGAAGCATCCGGACAGGTACACGGTGTGGTCCGACCAGTCCGGACTCGCCATGCCGGATCGGGACTACTACCTGGAGGACGACGCGCGGTTTGCCGGCATGCGCGCGAAGTACCTCGCGTACGTCGCGGAGATCCTGTCGGTCGCCGGGCGCGAGGATGCGCCGGCCGCCGCCGCGCGGGTGCTGGCGTTCGAGACGCGGCTGGCGCGGGCTTCCTGGTCCCAGGTGGACCTGCGCGACGTCGACAAGATCTACAACCCGTTCGACGTCGCCGGTGCGACGCGGGCCACGCCGGGCATCGACTGGGCGCGCTATCTCGACGCGCTCGGCGCCGCGGGGCACGACCATCTCGTCATCGGCGAACCGAGCTACTTCGTCGAACTGGGCCGGATGCTCGCCGAGGTGCCGCTGGTCACGTGGAAGGACTACCTCCAGGTCCGCGCCATCGACGCCCACGCGCCTTACCTGGGCGATGCGCTGGTGCAGAAGCACTTCGATTTCCACGGCCGCACGCTGTCCGGCACGCCGGAGATCAGGCCGCGCTGGCAGCGGGGCCTGGCGGAGACGGAAGCCGCGCTCGGCGACCTGCTGGGCAAGGCCTACGTCGCACGGCATTTCCCGCCGCTGGCGAAGCGGCGCATGGACGCGCTGGTGGCGAACCTGCTCGAGAGTTTCGGCAGTTCGATCGACGAGCTCGAGTGGATGGGCGCGGACACGCGCAGCGAGGCGCACGAGAAACTCCGGCGAATCGCGGTGAAGGTGGGCTACCCCGAGCACTGGAAGGACTACCAGGGGCTCGTGATCAGACGCGACGACCTGGTCGGCAACGTGCACCGCGCGCGCGAGGTCGATGCGAAGCGCCGGTTTGCGAGGCTCGGCGGGCCGGTCGACCGGACCGAATGGTCCAGGACGCCGCAGACGGTCAACGCCTACTACAATCCGCTCGGCAACGAGATCGTGTTTCCGGCCGCCATCCTGCAGCCGCCGTTCTTCGACATGAACGCGGACGACGCCGTCAACTATGGCGCCATCGGTGCCCTGATCGGCCACGAAATCAGCCACGGTTTCGACGACCAGGGCCGCAAGTTCGACGGCACGGGTGCGCTGCGCGACTGGTGGACCGCGGAGGACAGCGCCCGTTTCGAGGCGAGCACCCGGCGCCTGGTCGAGCAGTACTCGGCCTTCAGTCCGCTGCCGGGGATGCAGGTGAACGGGGAACTGACCCTCGGCGAGAACATCGGCGACGTGTCGGGAGTCGCGGTCGCGTACAAGGCGTACCAGCGGACGCTCGGCGGCGAGCCGGCCCCGACCATCGACGGCTACACCGGGGACCAGCGCTTCTTCATCGGCTGGGCGCAGATCTGGCTGCGCAAGTACCGCGACGACGAGGCGCGCAAGCGCCTGCTCACCGATCCGCACAGCCCGCCGGAGTACCGCTGCAACGGCGTCGTCCGCAACTTGCCGGCGTTCGCGCGGGCCTTCGACGTGCAGCCGGGCGACGGGTTGTACCTGCCGCCCGAACAGGTGGTTCGCATCTGGTGAGGGGCGGTGGCGGCGGCGGGGACTGGCGATTTCGGCCGATCGCCCCATAATGCACGCCACGGTTGAACGTCCCTGCGCGAAGGAGAGTTGTCGATGCGTTCCGTCCGAGTTGTATTGATTGCCGTTGCGAGCCTGTTTCTCTCGGCCTGTGGCTACAACACGCTGCAGGTCCAGGACGAGCAGGTGAAGTCCGCGTGGTCCGAAGTGGTGAACCAGTACCAGCGGCGCGCAGACCTGATCCCGAACCTGGTCAATACGGTCAAGGGCTTCGCCGCCCAGGAGCAGGCCGTGCTCGTCGGGGTCACGGAAGCGCGCGCCAAGGCGACGCAGATCAACGTCGATGCCAACGACCCCGCATCGCTGCAGCAGTTCCAGGCGGCGCAGTCGGAAGTGTCGAGCGCCCTGTCGCGCCTCATGGTCGTGGTCGAGAGGTACCCGGAGCTCAAGTCGGACCAGAACTTCCGCGACCTGCAGGCGCAGCTCGAGGGCACCGAGAACCGCATCACGGTCGCACGCAACCGCTACATCCAGGCGGTGCAGGACTTCAACGTGACGGTGCGCCAGTTCCCGACCAACCTCACCGCGATGATCTTCGGCTACAAGGTCAAGCCGAACTTCACCGTCGAGAACGAGGCTGCGATCGCCAAGCCGCCGACGGTGGATTTCAGTTCACCGGCGCCGGCGCCGGCATCCGGCAGCAACTGACGCTGAGCGGCGCCGCCGTGAGGCGGCGCGGCCCATCCTCGTGACGGCAACGGGATCTCGTCGGTTCGCGGGCATGGCGGTGGCGTTCTGCGCCGCGGCCATGCTGCTGCTCGCGCCGGCCGCCCCGGCCCAGTCGCTGGTGCCGGTGCCTGCGCTGTCGTCGCCGGTGACCGACACCACCGGCACGCTGACGCCCGACCAGGTCGCGGCACTCGATGCCAAGCTGCGGGCGTTCGAACAGCAGAAGGGCAGCCAGGTCGCGGTGCTGGTGGTGCCGACGACGCAACCGGAGGCCATCGAGCAGTACGCGATCCGCGTCGCCGATGCCTGGAAGCTCGGCCGGGGGAAGATCGACGATGGCGCGATCCTGATCGTCGCGCTCAACGACCGGAAGCTGCGCGTCGAAGTCGGCTACGGCCTCGAGGGCGCGCTGCCGGACGCGATTGCGAACCGCATCATCGACGAGGACATCGTGCCGCAGTTCCGCCGCGGCGACTATTACGGCGGGATCGCCACCGGTGTCGACCGGATCCTGCGCGTGATCGAGGGCGAGCCGCTGCCGGAGCCGGAGCTGAGCCCGCCGTCGAGCGGTGTGCCCGGTTTGTTTTCGCTGCTGCCGTTCCTGTTCATCTTCGCGCTGGTAGGCGGCTCGATCTTCCGTCGTCTTTTCGGTCGCGTCGGGGGTGCGCTGACCACCGGCGGACTCGTCGGCTTCCTGACCTGGTTGCTCATCGGCCTCCTCGGCCTCTCGATCGGAGCGGGGTTCCTCGCGTTTATCTTTGCGCTCGGCGGCGGGATCGGCGGAGGAGGAGGGCCACGGGCGGGGGGCAACGGCTGGTACAGCCGGCGGCACGGCGGTGGCTGGGGTTATCCGGGTGGTTTCGGCGGCGGCTGGAGCGGCGGCGGTGGCGGCTTCGGCGGCGGCGGCTTCGGTGGTGGCGGCGGCGGCTTTGGAGGCGGTGGCGCCTCGGGGAGCTGGTAGGCCATGGACTGGGGACGCTGGTTCAAGCACGTTTTCGCTACCCGCGGGGCCCTCCACCGGGCGTTTCCGCCGCACGCCCTGGACACCATCGAACTGGCCATCGACGAATCCGAGCGGCGGCACTCGGGCGAAATCCGCTTCGCGATCGAGGGTGCGCTCGAGCCGGGCGACGTCTGGCAGGGCAAGACGCCGCGGGAACGGGCACTCGAGGTGTTCGCGGCGCTCGGCGTGTGGGACACCGAGGCGAACAACGGCGTGCTGATCTACGTGCTCCTCGCGGACCACGACGTCGAGATTGTCGCCGACCGGGGGTTCAACGCGCGTGTCACGGCTGCCGAATGGTCGGCGGTGTGTCACGATATGGAGCGCGAGTTCCGCGCTGGCCGGTTCAGCGAGGGGGCGGTCGTGGGCGTCGAGGATGTCGGACGCATCATCGCCAGCCACTTCCCGCAGCTCCCCGGGCAACGAGACGAGGACGAATTGCCCAACCGGCCGGCCTTGCTGTAATGCAGACCGGCGGAGGATCCCGCAGAGGGTAGACAGGTTGATTCATAGAGCCATTCAGCCCGCGCTGGCGCTGCGCCACGCTTCGATCATCGTGGCCGTCCTTGCACTCGGCGGCTGCAGCCTCTTCATGCCCCGCGAGCCCGAGCCCGTCGAGCCCGCGGTTCCGGCGCAGCCCGAGCTGCAGGCGCCGATGGCCACGCATACCTTCCCCTTCGACCCGGAGACGACGGGTGTCGTGGGCGAGCTGCAGGTGACGCACGCACGCTACGAGGACACGCTGGCCGACATCGCGCGCCGCTTCAATCTCGGCTTCGACGAGATCGCGCGCGCGAATCCCGACGTGGATCCGTGGCTGCCGGGCGAGGGCACGCGAATCGTGCTGCCGACGCAGTTCGTGCTGCCCGACGCGCCGCCGGAGGGCGTCGTCGTCAACGTCGCGGCGCTGCGGCTGTTCTACTTTCCGAAGCCGGCCAAGGATGGCAGCCGCGTCGTGATGACCCATCCGATCGGCATCGGCAAGGTGGGCTGGGCGACCCCCATGGGCACCACGAAGATCGTCTCCAAACGCAAGGATCCGTGGTGGACGCCGCCTGCCTCCGTGCGCAAGGAACACGCCGCGGAGGGTGACCCGCTGCCCGCACGCGTCCCGCCCGGCCCCGACAATCCGCTCGGCAACCGCGCGATGAACCTCGGCTGGCCGAGCTACCTGATCCACGGCACCAACAAGCCGGCGGGCGTCGGTCTGCGCGCGAGCCATGGCTGCATCCGCATGTATCCGGAGGACATCGAGATCGTCTTCGACCGTATCCCGGTCGGCACGAAGGTCAACGTCGTGCATCAGGCGCTGCTGTACCGCTGGCACGGTGACAGCCTCTACGTCCAGTCGTATCCGCCCCACGAGGAACTGCGCAAGGGGAAGAAACCGGAGCAGCACGCGCTCTTCAACGAGGCCATTTCCGACAAGATGTGGCAGCGCGTGAAGCAACATGGAGGCGCGATCGACTGGAACGTGACGGAGCAGGTCGTGACCGAGGCGCGTGGCATCGCGGTTCCAGTCTCGCGCCGCGGGATCACGGTGGACGGTTTCCTCGCGTCGGCACGTCACGTGGAGAACGCCCTGCCGGCGGGCGCCAACTGGGACGGGGCGGACGGCGATGCGGCCGGGGACGCTGACAAGGCCGAACCGGTGGCGGGTGCGCTCGAGGCGCAGTGAGTCCAGCGACGCTGGCGTAATGCGCGGCGTTGCGGCCCTGCTCGGAATGCTGGCCTCCGGCGCGCTGGCGCACGCCGGCCCGGGAGCGGATCCTCATTCGTATGCCGATCCCTCGCAGTTCGTGGTGCGCCACGCCTCCCTCGACCTCGAGGCAGACTTCGACGCACGGCGCCTTCACGGCACGGTTGAACTGCGGATCGAGCGCGTAGCGACGGAGGCCACGCTCCTGCGGCTCGACACCCGGGGGCTCGAGATCCGGGGCGTCGAACTCGGGAATGCCGAGGGCGGCTGGACACCGCTCGCCCATCAGTCCGGCGCAGCGGACCAGATCCTCGGCCAGCCCCTCGACATCCGCATGCCGGCCGGCCGCGAGGCCGCGCCGATGCAGACCGTGCGCGTCCGCTACTCGACCCGTCCCGAGGCTGCGGCACTGCAGTGGCTGGCACCGGAACAGACGGCCGGCCGGGTGCGGCCGTTCCTCTACACCCAGTCGCAACCGATCGACGCGCGCAGCTGGATCCCGATCCAGGACAGCCCGGGCATCCGCTTCACCTACGACGCGCGCATCCGTACGCCCGCGGGTCTGCGCGCACTGATGAGCGCTGCCCGCGACACGGAGCGATCACGCGACGGCGAGTACTTCTTCGTCATGCCCCAGGCGATTCCGGCCTACCTGGTGGCACTCGCGGTGGGCGACCTGGAGTTTCGCCCGCTCGGTCCGCGCACCGGTGTCTACGCCGAGCCCGCGATGCTGGCGTCCGCGTCCCGCGAATTCGGGGACGTCGAGCAGATGCTGGCCGTGGCCGAGCGGCTGTTCGGCCCCTACCGGTGGGATCGCTATGACCTCCTGATCATGCCGCCGAGCTTTCCCGTCGGCGGCATGGAGAACCCGCGGCTGTCGTTCATCACGCCGACGGTCATTGCGGGCGACCGCAGCCTGGTGTCCATGATCACCCACGAGATGGCGCATTCGTGGTCCGGCAACCTGGTAACGAACACTCGCTGGAACGATTTCTGGCTGAACGAAGGCATCACGACCTACCTCGAGCGGCGCATCCTCGAAGGGGTCTACGGCGCACGGCTGGCGGACATGGAACGGGTCCTGGGGCTCCAGTACCTGGACGAGGAGATCGCCACGCTGACCGAATCCGGCCGGCGCGCCGACACGGCACTCGTGCTCGACCTGGCTGGCCGCGGTCCCGACGAGGCGCTCAGCAACATCGCCTACGAGAAGGGCAGCCTGTTCATGCAGTTCCTCGAGTGGCGCTGCGGGCGCGCGGCGATCGACCGGTTTCTCGTTGGGTATTTCCGCGACTTCGCGTTTCGCGGCGTCACCACGCCGGATTTCGAGACCTACCTGCGTACCCACCTCCTCGCGGACCACCCCGGGGCCGTGAGCGAGCGCGAGCTGCAGGAGTGGCTGCACGGGACCGGCCTGCCGGGTGTGGTGCCGCCTGCGCCGGCCGGCGTCTTCGCCGCCGTCGAGCGGCAGCGCGACGACTGGCTGACCGGCCGGCTGGCGACGCGGGAACTCGAGGCTCGGCAGTGGAGCCCGCAGGAGTGGATGCGGTTCCTCGACACGCTGCCGGCCGATCTTCCCGACCCTCGCCTGGCCGAGCTCGAAGACCACTGGGCACCGGGCGCCGCGGGCAATTTCGAGATCGCCCGCAGCTGGCTGTTGCTGGCCGTGCGTAGCGACTACGCGCCGGCCGAGCCGCGGCTCGAGTCGTTCCTGGTCAGTACGGGCCGGCACAAGATGATCAAGCGACTCTACGAGGAACTGGCGCGGACCGAGGCGCGGCTCGCCGTGGGTTGCCGGATCTATGCGCGGGCCCGCCCCGGGTATCATCCCGCGGCACGACAGCTCGTGGACGGCATCATGCGCAGTTGCGAGGCGGTGCAATGACAGATCCGACCCGCGGCACGCCGTTCAGCGGACTTCCCGGAGGACGCTACCGAGACCCGGTGCTGCTGCAGCGCGAGGGCGAGCGCCTGTTGTGGCCGAGCTGGCAGTTCGCGGGCCACGTCTCGGACCTGCCGGCACCGGGGACCGCACTGCGACTCGACCTGCTCGGACGCTCTGCGTTCGTGCTGCGGACGGCACAGGGAACACTGCGTGCGTTTCGCAATGCCTGCCGGCATCGCGGGACACGGCTGATCGAGGGCGATGCCGGGACGGGTCTCGCCTTCTGCGTGGACGGCCGAGTGCGTTGCCCGTACCACGGGTGGGCGTACGACGACTCAGGTGCACTGGCGCACGTCCCCGAGGCGCACGCCTACCCGGGCCTCGATCGATCGACGCTGGGACTCGAGGAACTCGGGATCTCGACCTGGAACGGACTGGTGTTCGTCGCCTTCTCGGAGCCATCGCCGTCGATCGCGGCCTGGCAGCGGACGGAGGGCCCGCTCGGTGGGCGACGCGTGGAGGCGATGCGCCGTACCGGTGAGCCGCACATCGAGCGGTGCGCCGCGAACTGGAAGGTCCTCTGCGAGATGCTGCTCGATACCCTGCAGCTGGACGTGGCGCAGCCCGTGCTGCGCCAGCTGTTCGCCGCCCGGCCGCAATGCGCCGTGGAGGCGGGCGTGGTCCACGTTGCAGCGGAGATCGCCGGCGGGGACGCGGCGTCGTGGTCGGTACGGGCCTACGGACGGTTGTTGCGGCAGGCCCGCGAGTCAGGGGCGACGGATGACGGAGGGTGGACGCGGCTCTTTCTCGCACCCAACACGTTCGTGGACGTCTTTCCGGACCATCTGCGATCGCTGCAGTTGCTGCCCATGGGCCCGTCGGAGACCGCAGTGCGCGAGGTCGTCTACGCACATCCGGACGCGTCCCGGACGGCGCGCATCGGGCGCTACCTGGCGGGGCGCATTCGACGCCGGGCGCGGGCCGGCGAAATGCGACTCGCCGAGCGGGTGCAGAGAGGAGTCGACGGGAGCGATCACGCGGGCGGGCCCATCGCCGGCGACGAGGCGGGCCTCCGCTGGTTCGTCGAGCAGATCCGTGGGCTGGTGCCCGAGATCGCGCCGGACGAGGCGCCGGGCAGCGCCCGGCGGAAACCTCCCGGGAGCCGGCGGCGAGCGCGTCGCTGACCGGGGCCGTTGACCGGCCCCAGGGACGAACGTCCCGGCGCGGAGGGTGCCTGCCGCCATCACCTCCAGGGCCCATGGGTGGTATCGAGGGGCCGTCAGGAGCACAAGAACCTGTGCTAACGTACTCCGGGCTCGAACGGGGAAACGGTCGTGCGGGAGTCGAGATCGGGCGGCATGCAGGTGGCGGAGGGACCGGGCGCCGGTAGCGCCATTGCCCGCCTGCCGTCCGCCGTCACCGCCTTCATCGGCCGGACGCTGCGCGGCCCGGTCCACCGCTCGGTCGCCGTGCACAGCTTCGCCGAGTTCCACAACGTGTTCGGTGGCCTCTGGCAGCCGAGCACGCTGTCCTACGCCGTCGAGCAGTTCTTCGAGAATGGCGGGCGGACGGCCGTCATCGTACGGGTCGTGAACGGCGGCGCGCCATCCACGATCTCGCTGCCCTGCGGCCCGGACACGCTGACGCTCGAGGCGCTGAGCCCCGGTTCGCGGGAGACGCTGCGTGCGTCGGTCGACTACGACAACATCGGCACCAACGAGCCCGATCGCTTCAACCTCGTCATCCAGCGCGTGCGCTCGCGTGGCTCGGAGCACATCGAGGACCAGGAGATCTTCCGGCGGCTCTCCATCGTTCCGGCCACCACGCGCCACGTGGCGACGGCGCTGCAGGAGTCGACGCTGGTCCGCGTCCGTGGGGCGGTTGCGGACATCCGTCCGGACCGTACGTTCCGGGCCGGTTCCCGTCACCCGATCGGCTACATCGAGTCCAACTCCGACGGCGACGACGGTGCACCACTCACCGACTACGACGTCATCGGCTCGCCGGAGGCGGCCACGGGGCTGTTCGCCGTCTCGGCCGACGACGATGTGCGCTTCGTCTGCATACCGCCGCTGGCCCGTGACCGTGACGTCGGCGCGAGCGTGCTGCTGGTGGCCGAGCGATGGTGCCGCGAGCATCACGCGATGCTGGTCGTGGACCCGCCTGTCGCGTGGGAGGACTGCGACGATGCGCTGCAGGGCCTGCGCGAATTCGACTTCCGCTCGGACCATGCGCTGATGTGTTTCCCGCGCATCGTCAGTTTCGACCGGCTGCGTGGCCGGGCTGAAACCTTTGCGAACTGTGGCGCCGTGGCCGGCACGCTCGTGCGGCTCGACGAGCAGCGCTCGCCCTGGGACCCCGGCGACGACGACGAGTTGCTGCTGCGGCCGGGCACACGCCCGCAGCTGATCCTCACCGACGCGGAGCGGCAGCGCCTGACCGCGCACGGCGTCAATCCGCTGCAGTCGCTGCGCTCGGCGATTCCGCGCGCAGCAGCCGCGAAGACGCTCGCCGGGGGTTCCGCCTCGACTACCGAGGGCTCGCTGCTCACCGTGCAGCGTCGCCACCTGCTCATCATGGCCAGCATCGAGCGCGGCACGCGCTGGGCCCTGTTCGAAGCCGGGGACCGCGGTGCGTGGCAGAAGCTGGAGCGGCAGGTCCGTGAATTCCTCGCACCGCTGGCCGTTGCCGGCGTGTTCGGGCCGGTCGGTGGTGGCAACGAACCGTTCCAGGTCGTCTGCGACGAGCGGATCAACGATCCGGAGGCGACCGCGAGCGGTCGCGTCAGCGTGCTGGTGTCGCTGCGGATCGCGCGCGCGGAGGGATACCAGTCGTTCCTCGTCACCCACGCGAGGGAAGGCAGCCGCGTGCGCCCGGTTCGCACCCATCTGTTGCCGGCCGGCAGCCGCATGACGGTCGGCGGGAAACCGGCCGGGACGCCCGCGCGGGACGTCCAGCGGCAACCGACGCTTGCACAGTCGCTCTTCGGGCACTACACGGAGCCGCGTGCCGCGACGTCGACCGGCACCTCAGGCGCGTCGCCGGGACGCGGACCCGAAGCCGCCGCCACCGGGCGTTTCGATCCTGAGGCGGTCGCCCGCATCCACCGCGATTTCCGCCGTAGCCTCCAGGGTCTCTGAGGTCCCGCCGCGACGCTCGAGCAGGTTGCAACCGGTGCGGCCCGGCGCGCCGCCGTCGAGGCCGAACGGCGCCACACGACGGTGATTCGACAGGATCGCGGCCGTCATCGGCTGGCGAAACTCGATCTCGCGCACCAGTCCGTCCCCGCCCGTGAACTGTCCGCCGCCGCCCGAACCCTCGCGCAGCGAGAATTCGCGGACCAGCACGGGGAACCGCGCTTCCAGTACCTCCGGGTCGGTCAACCGGGAGTTGGTCATGTGCGTCTGCACGCCGCTCGCGCCGTCGTAGCCAGGACCTGCACCGGCGCCGCCGGCGATCGTCTCGTAGTACTGGTAGCGCTCGTTGCCGAACGTGAAGTTGTTCATCGTTCCCTGGGCGGCCGCCTGCAGGCCGAGCGCACCGTAGAGTGCGTCCACGATGCACTGCGAAGTCTCGACGTTCCCGGCCACGACCGCGCCGGGCGGCAGCGGATCGAGCATCGACCCGGTCGGCACCACGATGCTGATCGGCCGCAGGCAACCCGCGTTGAGCGGGATGTCCTCGTCGAGCAGCGTGCGGAACACGTACAGGACGGCTGCGACGGTGACGGCCCGCGGCGCATTGAAGTTGTTCGTGCGTTGCGCCGACGTGCCGGTGAAATCCACACCGGCCTCGCCTGCGACGGTATCCACGCGGATGCACACGGAGACCTGCTGGCCGTTGTCGAACTCGTAGCGGAAGCGGCCGTCGTGCAGCCTGCGGATCGCGCGGCGCATGCAGTCCTCCGCGTTGTCCTGCACGTGACCCATGTAGGCGAGCAGCACCGGCCAGCCGAACGTGGCGGCGGCGCGCTCGATCTCGCGGATGCCGCGTGCATTGGCCGCCAGTTGCGCGCGCAGGTCCGCGAGGTTCTGGTCGGGGTTGCGCGGCGGATGGGCAATGGCGTCGAACCTGCGCCGCACCTCGGATTCAGCGAAGCAGCCGTCGCGGACGATCCGCATCGGCGCGATGAGCACGCCTTCTTCGGCGATGTCGCGGCTGCCGGGCGGCATCGAGCCTGGCGTGGCGCCCCCGACGTCGGCGTGATGGGCGCGCGATGCCGTGAAGAACCGCACCCGCCCTCCCTCTGAATCGAACACGGGCGTGACGACCGTCATGTCGGGCAGGTGGGTGCCACCGTGGTACGGTGAATTGAGCAGGTACGCGTCGCCGGGTCGCAGGTCGTGGCCATGGACCTCGAGCACCGCTGCCACGCTGGCCCCCATCGAGCCGAGGTGCACCGGCATGTGCGGCGCATTGGCAACGAGGTTGGCTGCGCCGTCGAAGAGGGCGCAGGAGTAATCCAGCCGTTCCTTGATGTTCACGGAGCTCGCCGTCTGTTGCAGCACGACGCCCATCTGCTCCGCGACGTGCATGAACAGGCCGTTGAAGACCTCGAGCCTGAGCGGATCCGGGCGCGAGCTCGCAGGCGCGGCCTCGCCCGGCTCGTGCTTGCCCCGCCGCAGGCGCAGGAGGCCGCCCGGTTCCAGGGTGGCGGTCCACCCCGGCGCGATCCACGCCGTCGAGCCACGCTCGCTGAGCAAGGCGGGGCCGGTGATCACCGTCGAGGTTGGCAGTTCGTCGCGTGCATGCAGCGGCACCTCTCGCCACGCCTCGCCGCTCCAGACGCGCGTGTTCGCGGCTTGCGCAGTGGACGTGGCGGTGGACGCGGGCAGGTCCGTCGCGGGGCCGGCCAGGGAGTCGTCCCGGTCGCCACCGGTCTCCCACGCCTCCGCGCTCACGGCGGCGATGACGATGGGCTGTCCGGTCTCCGCAAACCCGTAGAGTCGCCGGTGGGCCTCGAGGAATGCGTCTCGCAGCGACGACTCCGGACCCCAGTCGATGTCGAGACTGGTGTCGGAACCCGCCAGCCGCAGGTGGGCGCTGCGCCGGGTCGCGATCACGCTCTCGTCGATCCGCTGGCGCGTCAGTTCGGCACGGGCCGCATCCGTGAGTGTCGCCAGCGCGTCGTCCGCGGCCGTGATGCCTGCCGGGTCCAGCGCCAGTTCGACGCTGCAGCGACGGATGCAGCGCCGACGCGCGAGTCCGATGCCCCACGCCGACAGCACGCCCGCGAGCGGGTGCAGCAGGAGTTCCTCGATCCCCAGCGCATCGGCCACGGCGCACGAGTGCTGGCCGGCGGCGCCCCCGAAAGGCACCAGCGTGAACCGGCTGGCGTCTTCGCCGTGGCGCAGCGCGAGTTCGCGGATCGCGTTGGACATCCTCGCGACGGCGACGTCGATGAACGCGGCCGCCAGCGCCTCGACGGTGTAGCGCGGGCCAGCGCCGTCCCCGATCCGCTCGGCGATTTCCGCGAGGCGCCCGCGGGCAGCACCGGCGTCGAGTGGCGCGTCGCCGCCAGGCCCGAAGACGCTGGGGAAGCGATCGGGCCGGATGCGACCGAGCACGACGTTGCAGTCGGTCACGGTGGCCGGGCCGCCGCGCCGGTAACACGCGGGGCCCGGATCGGCGCCGGCGGACTCCGGACCGACCTGGAGCCGCCCGTCCGCATAACGCACGATCGAACCACCGCCCGCCGCGATGGTGTGGATGTCCATCATGGGCGCCTGCAGGCGGACGCCGTCGATCTCGGTCGCGAACCGTCGCGGCAGGCTGCCTGCGTACAGGCTCACGTCGGTCGACGTACCGCCCATGTCGAAGCCGATCAGTCGGTCGCCGTCCCCGCCGCTCCCGGTCGCCGCGAGACCGACCACGCCCCCGGCCGGGCCGGAAAGCACGCTGTTGATGCCGCGGAAGCCGGGCGGGTCCACGAGGCCACCATTGCTCTGCATGAGCAGCAGCGGCGTGCCGCCATGTCGCGCCGCCAGTTCGTCGCGGAACGCGTGCACGTTCCTCAGCAGTACGGGCGACAGGTATGCGTCCGCGACCGTGCTGTCGCCGCGGCCGACCAGGCCGATGAGGGGCGCCACCGCGTGGGAGGCGACCACCTCCTCGAAGCCGGCGGCGGCGGCGACCGCGGCCGCCTGCTGCTCGTGTCGCGGATTGCGGACGGCGTGCAGGAAGGCAATGGCCACCGCGCGCAGGCCGCGACCGCGCGCCTCGGCAAGCGCGGCGGCCAGCGACCGCTCATCAAGCGCCGAGATCACCTGGCCGGTGGCATCGAGGCGCTCGTCAGCCTCGATCACGCAGGTGTACAGCATGGCGGGGAGCCGGATGTCCCGCGCAAAGATGTCCGGACGGTGCTGGTAGCCGATGCGCAGCACGTCGCGGAAGCCGCGTGTCACCACGAGGACCGTGGGCTCGCCCTTGCGCTCGAGCAGTGCGTTCGTGGCAACCGTGGTGCCCAGTCGCACGGACTCGACGACGGGCTCCGCCGTGGCGTGCCTGCGCAGCAGCTCGTCGATCCCGCGGATGGCGGGGTCGCCCGCGCGCACCGGATCGCGCGACAGGACCTTGAGGCTGAGGAGACGGCCGTCCGGAGCCGTCGCGACGATGTCCGTGAAGGTGCCGCCGCGGTCGATGGCGAAGCGCCAGCCGCGGGTGGAAGACGGTCGCGTCATCGGGCGACTTTGGCACGGGCCGGTCCGCTGCGCCATTCCCCGCCTGGCGATCGCCGTGCTGGCGATGAGAACTGCTGCCCGGCGTGGCCGGGCGCGGCGCAGTATCATGCTCGCGTGCGCCTGGAGGGGGCCAATGACCGAACGCTTCGTCGTATTTTCACATGGCCAGGACAGCGAGCCGTGGGGCAGCAAGATCGCCGCCATGGCGGAGATCGCCCGGGAGGAAGGATTCCACGTCGAATCCGTGGATTACCGCGGCCTCGACGACCCGAAGGACCGGATCACCCGCCTGCTCGCCTTCTGCAAGGACCTGCGCGGGTCGCTGGTGCTCGTGGGCTCGAGCATGGGTGGCTACGTGTCGGTGGCAGGCTCGTCGCTGCTGCAGGCACGCGGCATGTTCCTGCTCGCGCCGGCGCTGTACATGCCCGGCTACGAGAAATTCAGTCCCCGGCCGGCCAACTGCCCGACGACCATCGTGCACGGCTGGCGGGACGAGGTCATCCCGGTCGACAACAGCTTCCGCTTCGCGCGCGAGCAGAAGGCGACGCTGCACGTCGTGGACTCGGATCACCGCCTGCTCGACCAGATCCGGCCGATCAACCACTACTTCTCGTACTTCCTGTTCTCGATCGACGAGTTCCTGTGAATGGCCGCGGACAATCCGCCGTTGCGCCTGCCTGCGACCCCATCGGGTAAGATTGACGCACCTACGAACCGCGGGGGGCCCATGCGACCAGTCGCCAGTTGGATGCTTTCGGCCGTCGTGATGGCGTTGCTCGTCGCCTGCACGGAGCGGGCCCCGCAGGACAAGGAAGAGGCCCGGGCCAAGGGGCGCGACACCGACGAGACCGTCTTCGACGACATGATCCAGACCCAGGACCGTGCACGCGCCGTGGAGGGCCTGACCCTCGGGCGTACGGGCGAACTGGACGCGGCAATCGAGCGGTCCGAGGGCGAGACCGCGGACGACGCCCGCTGACGCGCGCCCATCGGCCGGTCGACCGGCCAGCCCACGGCCGCAGGTAGCCAGTATGCAGCGAATTCCCGAACCCGAGCTCATGGACGAGTTCGAACAGGCGCGCGCCTATGCGCAGGCGGACTTCAGCGAGCCGAACGCGCGGTTCGTCGAAGCCTTTGCGGCGCACTTCCCGGATTTCGCGGGGGGCGCAGTCCTCGATCTCGGCTGCGGGCCGGGCGACATCGTCCTCCGGTTTGCGGAGCAATGGCCCGGCGCGACCGTCCACGGGCTCGACGGCTCGGGTGCGATGCTGCAGTTCGCGGCGGAGCGACTCTGGGAGCTGCCGCAGCTGCAGGGACGCGTCCAGTTCATCGAGGGGCTCCTGCCCGGCGCGCAGCTGCCGCTCGCACGATACGACGCGATCATCAGCAACAGCCTCCTGCACCACCTGCCCGATCCCCGGGTGCTGTGGCGCAGCCTGCTCGAACTCGGCGCACCGGGTGCACGGGTCCTGGTGATGGATCTGTTCCGGCCCGCGTCCGCGGGCGTCGCCCAGGAGATCGTGGAGGCCTACGCGGGGGAAGAGCCGGAGGTCCTCAAGCGCGACTTCTTCAATTCGCTGTGCGCGGCCTTCGAGCCCGGCGAGGTGGTCTCGCAGCTGCAGGCGTGTGGCCTGGGGTCGCTCGACGTCGCCACCGTCTCCGACCGCCACCTGCTCGTGTCCGGCCGGCTGCCCGGATGAGCGGCTTCACGGCGCTCGAGCGGCTGCTCCTGCCGCTGGTTCGCCGCTTCGTCAGCCTCTGGGTCCGCCCGTCCGTGCTGCCGGACGACGTGCACGAGCGACTGGCCGCCAGTCCTCCAGTCGTCTATGCGCTCGAGAAGCGCAGCCTCGTGGACGTCGCCGTCCTCGAGTTCGTCTGCCGCGAGCACGGCCTGCCGCCGCCGCTCACGGCATTCGGTCCCGACATCCTGCCGCACTCCGTGCTGTTCCTGGAACGCCGCGCGGGCCTGCTTGGCCTGCGCATCGACCGGCGCATGCCCGAGGCGTGCAGGACCCTCACCGCGACCGCCGCCAAGGACCCGGGTTTCGATGCCGAGATCCTGCCGGTGAGCCTCTTCTGGGGCCGCGCGCCCGGCCGGGAGCGCTCCTGGTTCCGCCTGCTGGTCGCGGAAGGCTGGGACATCGGCGGCCGCTTCCGCAAGGTGCTTTCCCTGCTGGTCAACGGCCGCAACCTGCTGCTGCTCTTCGGCGAGGCCCTGCCACTGCAGCCCGCGCTCGCGGAGACGCGGGGACTGCCACGCGGGCCGCGCCGGCTGTCGCGCCAGCTGCGGATGCAGTTCCGCAACCAGCGCGTGGCGACCATCGGGCCGGACCTCTCGCACCGCCGCACGATCGTGGCGCAGGTGCTCAGGACCCAGGGCGTGCGCGACGCGGTGCGGGGCGAGATGCAGGAGAAGGGCCTGAGCCGGCGCGACGCCCTGAAGCTGGCGCGCAGCTACGCCTACGAGATCGCCGCCAACTATTCGCACTGGTTCGTGACGCTCATGTACGGGGTCCTGAGCCGGCTATGGAACCGGCTCTACGACGGCGTCGAGCTCGCGAATTTCTCGAGTCTCGAGTCGGTGGCGGAGGGCAGCGAGGTCATCTACGTGCCGTGCCACCGCAGCCACATGGACTACCTGCTGCTGTCTTACGTGGTGTACCACAAGGGATTCGCGGTGCCCCACATCGCGGCCGGCATCAACCTGAACATGCCCGTCGTGGGGTCCTTCCTGCGCCGCGGGGGCGCGTTCTTCCTGAGGCGCAGCTTCGCCGGCAACGCGCTCTATTCCGCGGTGTTCATGAAGTACCTCGGTCTCATGATGGCGCGCGGCCACTCCATCGAGTACTTCATCGAGGGCGGACGCAGCCGCACCGGCCGTCTGCTGAAGCCGAAGATCGGCATGCTCGCCATGACCGTGCGCAGCTACCTGCGCGAGCCGCGGCTGCCGCTCGTGTTCGTGCCGGTCTACTTCGGCTACGAGCGGCTCGTCGAGGGCGGCACCTACATCGGCGAACTCTCGGGGCGGCCCAAGGAGAAGGAGTCGGTCCTCAACCTGCTCAAGACGATCCCGGCGCTGCGCAGTCGCTTCGGCAAGGTGTACGTCAGCTTCGGGGAGCCCCTGCCGCTCGACCCGCTCATCCGCAAGCACGCTCCGCAGTGGACGAGGGAACCCTCGGGCTCGGACGACCGGCCGGAGTGGCTGAATCCGCTGGTCGGGGAGCTCGCGAGCGGGATCATGACCCGCATCAATGCCGCGGCCTGCGTGACGCCGATCAACCTGATCGGGCTCGTGCTGCTCGCGACGCCGCGCCAGAGCATGGGCGAGGCCGACCTCGTCCGCCAGCTCGAGCTCTACGCCTCGCTGCTGCGGCAGGACCCGTACTCGCCGAAAGTCTGGGTCACGCCCGACGACGGCGCCGCGATGATCCGCTACGGCGAATCGATGGGCATCCTGCGACGGCAGCCGCACGAGCTCGGGGACGTCGTGTTCATGACCCAGGAGCACTCGGTGCTCACGAGCTACTTCCGCAACAACGCGCTGCACCTGCTCCTGTTGCCTTCGCTGCTGGCCTGCGCGTTCCTGTCGAACCCGTCGGTCGCCCGCGTGGATCTCCACAGGCTTGCGCGCCGGGTCTACCCGTACGTCATGGACGAGTACTTCCTGCGCTGGCCGGAAGGGGAGATACCGACAGTCGTCGACGAGCTGCTCGAGGACCTGCTGAACCACGGCCTGCTGACCGCCTCCGAGGACCGCAGCCTGTGGCACCGTCCACCGGCGGAGGCGAGCGAGGCCGTGCAGCTGTCCGTCCTGTCGCGGGTGGCGATGCCGATCCTCGAGCGGTACTACCTCGCGGTGTCCCTGCTGATCAAGGCAGGCAGCGGTCGCCTGAGCCCGGAAGCCCTGGAGCGCCAGTGCCAGCTCATGGCGCAGCGCATGGCGCTGCTCTACGAGCTCAATTCTCCGGAGTTCTTCGATCCCGCACTGTTCCGCAACTTCATCGACCTGCTCCGCGCGCGCAACGTGCTCGCGCTCACCCCGGAGGGCAGGCTCGCATTCGAGTCGACGATGCTCGAGGGCATTCTCGCGGACGCGCAGACCGTGCTGCACGAGCAGGTGCGCAATTCGATCCTGCAGGTCGTGCATCGCTGAGCCGCGGGCCGGCCGCGCGGCGCTCAGGCCTCGCCCGGCGCCTCTTGCCGCAGCTGCACCGTCCGGGTCGGAAAGGCGATCCCGGCCCCGTGACGCGCGATGATCTCGCCGATCCTGAGCAGCACGTCCTGCTTGACCTCGTGGTACTCCACCCAGACGATGGTTCGCGTGAACGTGTAGACCATGATGTCGAGCGAGGACGCGCCGAACTCGTTGAAGTTCACGATCAGCGTCTGCGTCGCGTCGATCCCGGGGTGGGCCCGCAGCATGGCCCGGATGTCGGTCACGATCCGCGAGACCTGCGCGAAGTCGTCGTAGCGCAGCCCGATGATCTCCTTGATGCGACGGTGACTCATGCGGGACGGATTCTCGACCACGATGCTGGTGAACACCGCGTTCGGCACGTAGATCGGGTTCTTGTTGAAGGCGCGGATCCGCGTGTGGCGCCAGCTGATGTACTCGACGGTCCCCTCGATGCTCTTGTCGGGCGAGCGGATCCAGTCGCCGACGCTGAAGGGGCGATCGAGGTAGATCGTCAGGCCCCCGAAGAAATTGGCCAGCAGGTCCTTGGCCGCGAAGCCGACGGCGATGCCGCCCACGCCGCCGAGCGCGAGGAGCCCGGTGATCTGGAAGCCCAGTGTCTGCGCGATGGTCAGTGCGGCGAGCGCCAGCGTGACGAGGCGCGCCAGCTTGCCGAGCGCGTCCACCGTCGTGAGATCGAACTCCTCGCCGCGCGCCCGGCGCGTCGCGACGATGTTGCGGCCGACCGCGTCGATGAATCGCAGCAGGAACCAGGTCACGCAGGCGATCAGCGCCACGTCGCGCACCGCCAGGGCCTCGTCGAGGAAGTCCACGTCCACCTGGCGCTGCAGGACGCGCGCCATGAAGCCGGCGCCGATCACCCACATGGCGGCGAGCACTGGCCGGCCGGCCGTCGTCAGCAGCGCCTCGTCCCAGGCCGTGGATGTCCTGCGCGCCGCCTTCGCCGCCTGACGCAACAGCACCTGCGCAACCTGGTTCACGACCACGGTGACGAGTGCGATTGCCACCAGCGACGCGATCCAGGGCTCGATGCCGACCCTGCTGCTCAGGAATTCACTCAGCCCGTCCACGTCACCCACTCTAGCCGTCGTGCCCGCGCATTGTCAGCACTATCGGTGGAATCCATCTCACTCGTCGCTACGTACGCGGCTGCGCAGCTTCTTGGTCTTCGCGGCGCGCGACTTGCCGGCGAGCCGACGCTCCTTCGACGCGCGCGTGGGTCGCGTCGGTCGCCGCGGCTTCGGCTCGACGAGGGACTGGCGGATCATCGCGGTGAGCCGCTCGATCGCGTCCGCGCGGTTCTGTTCCAGTGAGCGGAAGCGCTGGGCGTCGATGACGATCAGTCCTTCGTTCGTCATGCGGCGGCCGGCGATGCGGCGCAGCCGCGGGCGGGCCGCCGGCGGCAGGGCATCCCACCGCGCCGCGTCGAACCGCAGCTCGACGGCATTGGATACCTTGTTGACGTTCTGTCCGCCCGGGCCGGACGCGCGCACGGCACGGAACTCGACCAGCTCGTCGGGGATCGTGAGGGCCCCTGAGATCTCGACCGGCACCGGTGGTCAGTCGTCGTGCGCGGGCACGGCCTCGCCGACCCGCGGGTTCACGATCTCGAGGCGGACTTCGCGCTGCGCCACCGGGATGGTGATGCCGTTTTCCCGGAAGAGCCGCCAGATCGCGCGATTCACGTCCGAGCGCACGTTGTTGACGCCCTCCTGCGGGTCCGGGATCCAGAAGCGCAGCTCGAGGTCGATGCCGTGGTCGCCGAAGGACATCAGGCGCGCGACCGGTGCCGGGTCGCGGACGACCCGCGGATGGTTCACCGTGGCGTCGAGCAGCAGGCGCATGGCGAGCTCGGGATCGTCCTTGTAGCTCACCCGCACCGGCAGCTTGAGTCGCACGCGCGGGTCGGTGTAGCTCCAGTTGATCACCGGGTTGGTGATGAGGTTCTGGTTTGGCACCAGCGTCGCGACGCCGTCGCGGTCGCGGACGACGACGTAGCGGCCGCGCAGCTCCTCCACCCAGCCGAAGCCCTCGGTGGCCGTGCCCGTGGTGCCGGTGAAGCTGATGACGTCGCCCGGCTTGATCGAGCGGTCCATCAGCAGCACGAAGCCGCTGACGAAGTTGGCCGCGATGCTCTGCAGGCCGAAGCCGAGGCCGATGCCGATGGCGCCGGTGAGCACGTTGAGCGTCGTGAGGTCGAGGCCCGCCGCGTTGAGTCCCACCAGCACCGACAGGCCCACCAGGAAGGCCTGGACGAACTTGGCAATGCCGATGCGCATCGTCGGCGGGAGCGCATCGAGCTTGAGCACCCGGCGCTCCAGCCAGCGCGAGACCCACATCGCCGCCACGACGAACAGGCTCACCGTCACCAGCAGCTTGGCGACCGACCACACCGACACGCGCGTCTTGCCGAGGTCGACGCCGATGCCGTCCAGGGCGCCGATGACCGTGTCGCCCCAGCCGAGCAGGTGCAGCGACAGGAACACCCAGACGATGATGCTGATCGGCGTGCCCCAGCCCTTGATGCGGGCCCGGGAACCCAGCGACACGCGCACGATGTAGACGGCGAGCCGGATCACCAGCAGCAGCGCCGTGAGCTGCACGGCCACGTCCACCAGGCGCGCGGGCGCGCCGGCCGCGTGCAGCAGGCCGTCGGCCGAGGCGAGGATGAGCAGGATCACTCCGTAGGGGGCGGCCACCCAGCCGGCCTCGCGCGCCCGGGTCCGGAGGTCGTCCGGGGCCATGGCGCTCGAGAGGTGGGGTCGCAGCAGCCTCGCGATCCACCAGCCGAGCGCAATCGCCGCCCCGATGACGGCGTACTGGACCAGGCTGGCGGGAAGCAGCAGCCGCTCGAGGATGTCGCCGGCGGCCTGCAGGGGCTTGTCCATCGGGCTCAGGCGTTGAGGTCCGGGATCAGCTGGCTTTCGAGGCGCGCGATCTGGTCCTTGAGCAGCAGCTTGCGCTTCTTGAGGCGCCGCAGCTGCACCTGGTCCACGTAGAGGTCGAGTTGCAGGCGATGGATCACGTCGTCGAGGTCACGGTGCTCGATGCGCAGCTGGCGCAGGCGCTGCAGGTGCTGGAACGTCTGGGTGTCGACGTTGTCGATCACTTCCGCCATGTCGGGCAGGCCTTGGGTCGTTCGGGGGCGAGACGGGTAGCTTAGCCCCCGGGGCCTCAAAAGGGGATAGGCGGGACTACAGGCCGATGGTGTCCACCATCCTGCCCGTCAGGACCACGAAGCCCTGCTGCCGCGTCACGCCGTCGCGCGTGTAGTCGAACACGTACGTCCGCCTCAGCTGCAGGTGACCACCGTGGACCCGGACCGGCTGGATGCGACGGAACGCCACGGTTCCGTCGAGCAGGGTCGCGCCCGTGCTGCGGCAGGTCTCGAGCGCCACGGCATTGGCGCTTTCCCGTGCGCCGAGACTGTCGTGCCAGAACCAGGCCGTGGCGAGCATCGCCGCCAGCAGCACGAGCAGCGTCCACGACAGCTCCACGCGTCAGAACAGGGATGGCCATTGGCGACTCGGGTCGCCGAAGGCGATGAAATGCGGGTTCAGCAGCGTTTCGCGCTGGTTGTAGCGCAGCGGCTGGCCGTCGAGCGTCGTCACGGCGCCGCCGGCCATTTCCAGCACCGCCTGGGCAGCGGCCGTGTCCCACTCGGAGGTCGGTCCCAGTCGCGGATAAAAATCCGCCGAACCTTCCGCGACCAGGCAGAACTTGAGTGCGCTGCCCATCGGACGCAGTTCGTGCGTGCCGAGCCGGGCCAGCAGCCCGTCCAGCGAGTCCCCGCGGTGCGAGCGGCTGCCAACCACGACCAGCGGGTCGGCGGCCGCGCGCACGTGGATCGGCTCGGCCTCGGCCCCGTCCTGCCTGCGGAACGCACCGACGCCCTCGGCCGCATAGTAGGTGAGGCCGAGCGCCGGCGCCGCCACCACTCCCAGGACCGGCCGATGGTCGCGGACCAGCGCGACGTTGACGGTGAATTCGCCGTTGTGGCTGATGAACTCCCGGGTTCCGTCGAGCGGGTCCACCAGCCAGAACTCGCGCCAGGCGCCGCGTACCCCAAAGGCATGGCTGGCCTCGGCTTCCTCCGAAAGGACCGGGACAGCGGGCGTAATGGCGGCGAGACGCGTCGCGAGGATCTCGTGCGCAGCGCGGTCGGCCCGCGTGATCGGCGATTCGTCCGCCTTGAACTCCACCTCGTGACCGGCGGCATAGACCTCCAGGATCGCGGTCCCGGCGGCTGCGACGGCCTCGAGGACGGGGGGCAGCAACGCTTCGGGGCGACTGGTGCTGTGATCTGGCATCTCGGCGGACTCCGGTTGAATGAGGTGACCTCGTATCATAGCGACCCCGGAGCCCCACGACCGGCCCTCGATCCATGCATACCGCCGTCCGCAACGCCGTCTCCGCCGCACCCGAGTGGGACGCCCTGCACACCGTCTGCCTCGACATGGACGGCACGGTGCTGGACCTGCGCTTCGACAACCTGTTCTGGCTCGAGGCCCTTCCACGCCGGTGGGGCGAGGTGCACGGTGTGCCCGCCGACGAGGCGATTGCCCGGCTGCGTTCGCTGTTCGACACCCGCCGGGGCACGCTCGAGTGGTACTGCATCGATCACTGGAGTGAAGAACTCGACTTCGACATCGCGGCGCTCAAGCGGGAGATGAGTGTGCACATCCGCTTCCTGCCGGGAGCGGTCGAGTTCCTGGAGGCGGTGCGCGCACTCGGCAAGCGGCTGCTGCTCACCACCAATGCCCACCCCATCAGCCTGGGCGTGAAGGATCGACGCACGGGGCTCGCGCGGCACTTCGACGAACTCATCTCCTCGCACGAGTTCGGGGTGCCGAAGGAGCAACCGGAGTTCTGGTTGCGGCTGGCCGACCGCCACGGCGTGGACACGGCCGGCACGCTCTTCGTGGACGACAGCGCCGCCGTCCTCGAGGCTGCGCGGGTCGCGCGCGTGCGTGCGATCTATCAGGTGCTGCGGCCGGATTCGACGCTGCCGGCGCGCGAGCCGCTCGCGGGATTCACAGCGATCGGGGGCCTGGGCGACCTGATCCCCTGAGGCGGGCCCGAGCCCGGATCGGGTCAGCTCTCGGTGGGAGGCTGCGCAGGACCCCCCGCGTCGCCGCCCGTGGTTTCCGGGCGCTTCGCCCCGCCGCGGCGCCTGCGCCGACGCTTGGCGGGTGCGGCGGTGTCCGACGGCGTCCGGGGCTGTTCGCCGTTGCCCGGCGGTGGCGGACCTCCGCCAGTGCCGGCCCCGGTCGCAGGCGAGGGTCCTTGTGCGGAACGATCCGCGGGGGCGCGCTCGCTGCGCCGGTCGTCGCGCGGGGGCGGGCGCCGTCCGTCGCGGCGTTCGCCGCTGCGCCCACCGCCACGTCCGTGGCTGCCTCTCGGCCCCGGGCGCCCACCACTGTGCGATCCGAACCGCCGCCGCTCCCGTGCCGGGACCGTGATCTCCGCGAGGAGATCCTCGGTCAGGCTCGCCCGCGGCAGGCTGCGGCCGATGTAGGCCTCGATGTCGGGCAGCGACTGCACGTAGTCCTCGCAGCCGAGGCTGATGGCGTCGCCCTCCGCGCCGGCACGCGCCGTGCGGCCGATGCGGTGCACGTAGTCCTCGGGGTCCTGCGGCATGTCGTAGTTGAAGACGTGGCTCACGTCCGGGATGTGCAGGCCACGCGAGGCGACGTCGGTGCCGATGAGGATCGCGAGCTCGCCGCTGTGGAAGTCCCTCAGCATGCGCAGGCGCTTGCGCTGCGGTACGTCGCCGGAGATGGCCTCCGCGTTGAAGCCGTTGGCGCGCAGCAGGCCCTCGAGTTCCTCGGCGCCGCGCCTCCTATTGACGAAGATCATCGTGCGGTGCGGGTCCATGGAGCGCAGCAGCCCGACCAGCAGGCGTGGCTTCTCCTCCATCGACGGGAAGTAGATCACCTGCCGCACGAGATCCACGGTCATCTTGTCCGGCTCGATGCGCACGAGTTCGGGATCGTTCATGTGCTCGTAGGCAAGCTCGAGCACGCGCTGGGCAAGCGTGGCGGAGAACAGCAGGTTCAGACGCTGGTCCGGGGCCGGCAGGCGCCGCATGATGTAGCGGATGTCGGCGATAAAGCCGAGATCGAACATGCGGTCGGCCTCGTCGAGCACCAGCACCTGCACCGAGGCCAGGTCGAACACGCGCTGCTTGTAGAAGTCGATGAGGCGGCCTGGCGTGCCGATCAGGATGTCGACGCCCTCCTCGAGCTCGCGGCGCTGCTTCTCGTAGTCCACGCCACCGAAGGCCAGGCCGAGCTTCAGGCCCGTGTACTGGCCGAGAATCTCCGCGTCGTGGTGGATCTGCACGGCCAGTTCGCGGGTCGGCGCGATGATCAGCGTCAGCGGGTGGTTGATCTTGCGGGAGGGCGGTACCTCCGTGCGCAGCAGCTTCGAGTAGGCGGCGACCAGGAAGGCGGCGGTCTTGCCCGTGCCCGTCTGGGCCTGCCCGGCGACGTCGAATCCGGCCAGTGCCCTGGGCAGGGTCTGGGCCTGGATCGGCGTGCAGCGCTCGAAGCCCGCGTCCGCGATACCGCGGGCGAGGGTCTCGGGCAGGTGGAGGTTGGTAAACGAGACGTCTGTGAGGTGTGCGTCGGCCATCAGGTGGATTGTCGTGAAGTGTGGTCTTGCAAAATCGCAAAAAGCGGGTTCAAATACGCTGGAACTCGCGGCTCAAGTCCGCTCCCGCCTAAAAGTGAAGCCGGCTCGCCGGGTCCGAACGACCCGTCGCCCCCGTCCGGCTCACCGGGACTCCAGAACTCAGGGACAACCAGCTTTCGCAATAGTGTGCCTTACGCGGATCGCGCCGTCACTCGATAACTCGCGCCCGTCCGCCCAACCCCGAACCCAAAACCCTTTCAATCCAGCCAACAACGCCAGCGGAGGTAGTCTCTGGTGAGCCAGCAGATCATCCACGTCACCGACTCGAGCTTCGAGCAGGATGTGATCAAGTCCGATCGTCCAGTGCTTCTCGACTTCTGGGCCGAGTGGTGCGGTCCCTGCAAGATGATCGCCCCCCTTCTCGACGAGATCGCGTCGGAGTACGAGGGTCGCGTCGTCATCGCGAAGATGAACGTCGACGACAATCCGAAGACGCCGATGCGCTTCAACGTACGCGGCATCCCGACCCTGATCCTCTTCAAGAACGGCCAGGCGGAGGGCCAGAAGATCGGCGCCGTCCGCAAGGCGGACGTGGCGGCGTTCCTGGACGGCAAGCTGTGAGAGGCTACCTGGGTAACCAGGGCCGCAACCGGCCGAGCAAGCGCGGACGCGGCGGCGGCGGGCCCGACGGCAATCGCGGGCCACGGCAGGACGAGCTGCCGCCGGACGACTTCCTGGAGGGCGAGGACCTCGACGTCATCAGTCCGGAGGAACTCGAGGCCAGCCGGCGCTCGATGAACCTCTCGGAGCTCAAGCACAAGCCGATCCCCGAGCTCCTCAAAGTCACGCAGCAGATGGGCATGGAGAACCTCGCCCGTTCGCGCAAGCAGGACATCATCTTCGCCATCCTCAAGGCCCACGCGAGGAACGGCGAGGACATCTACGGGGATGGCGTGCTCGAGATCCTGCAGGACGGCTTCGGCTTCCTGCGTTCGCCCGAGGGTTCCTATCTCGCGGGACCGGACGACATCTACATCAGCCCGTCGCAGATCCGCCGCTTCAACCTGCGCACCGGCGATACCATCTCCGGCCTGATCCGCCCGCCGAAGGACGGCGAACGCTACTTCGCGCTGCTCAAGGTCGGGCAGATCAACTTCGACTCGCCGGAGAACGCGCGCCGCAAGGTACTGTTCGAGAACCTGACGCCGCTGCATCCGACCAGGCGCTTCAAGCTGGAACGCGGCACGGGCAGCACGGAGGATCTCACGGCGCGCATGATCGACCTGATCGCGCCGCTCGGCAAAGGCCAGCGTGGCCTGATCGTCTCGCCGCCCAAGGCCGGCAAGACGATGCTGCTGCAGAACATCGCCAACTCGATCACCGGCAACCACCCCGAGGTGTACCTGATCGTGCTGCTGATCGACGAGCGGCCCGAGGAAGTGACCGAGATGACCCGCACCGTGCGCGGCGAGGTGGTGTCGTCGACCTTCGACGAGCCCGCGAGCCGCCACGTGCAGGTGGCCGAAATGGTCATCGAGAAGGCCAAGCGCCTCGTCGAGCACAAGAAGGACGTGGTCATCCTGCTCGATTCGATCACGCGACTGGCGCGTGCCTACAACACCGTCGTGCCGAGCTCCGGCAAGGTGCTGACGGGCGGCGTGGATGCGAACGCCCTGCAGCGTCCGAAACGCTTCTTCGGTGCCGCGCGCAACATCGAGGAGGGCGGCAGCCTGACGATCCTCGCGACCGCGCTCATCGACACCGGTTCGCGCATGGACGACGTGATCTACGAGGAGTTCAAGGGCACCGGCAACAGCGAGATCCACCTCGATCGCCGCATCGCCGAGAAGCGCGTGTATCCCGCGTTCAACATCAATCGCTCGGGCACGCGTCGCGAGGAACTGATCACCTCGCCGGACGAGCTGCAGAAGATCTGGATCCTGCGCAAGCTGCTGCACCCGATGGACGAGCTCGCGGCCGCGGAGTTCCTCATCGACAAGATGCGCGACACCAAGACCAACGCCGAGTTCTTCGAGACCATGAAGCGCTGATCAGGCGCCGGCGCCGGACCGCCGGCGCCGGGCGTCGACCCGCGGGGCCGCCCGCATCGCCACCGGCGGCGCAACGCATCCCCGATGCAGCCAGGCAACCTCAAGGGCGTACTTGCGATGGCCGCGGCCGTCGCCGCGTTCTCTTTCATGGACGCGCAGCTCAAGCTGCTGGCGGAGCACTATCCGCCGATGCAGGTGAGCTTCCTCCGCGGCGCGATGTCGCTGCCTTTCATCCTGCTGCCGATCCTGATGCGGCGCCGCCTGGCCCGGCTCAGGCCGGTCAACCTGCGCCTGCACCTCCTGCGCGGCGTCCTGTCGGTCGTCATGCTGACGGCCTTCGTCTACGCGGTCCGGGAGTCCTCGCTCGCGGTCACCTACTCGATCTTCATGTTTGCGCCGCTGCTGATCGTGGCGGTGTCGGTGCCCATGCTCGGCGAGCAGGTCGCCGGTGCCCAGTGGGCCGCGGTCCTGGTGGGACTGCTCGGTGTCCTGCTGATGCTGCGTCCGGAGCCCGGGGAGTGGGTCTCGGTCGGGGCGGTGGCTGCGGTGGTGGCCATGGTCTGCTACGTCATCGCCTCGGTCAGCCTGAGGCTGCTGGCCCGCACGGACACCGCCGAGAGCATGGTGTTCTGGTTCACGGCCTTCCTGGCGTTCGGGGCAGGATTGCTGGCCATTCCCGGCTGGCACGAGCTGCTCGCGGAGCACGCCTGGCTGATGATCGGCGTGGGCGTCACCGGAACGATCGGCCAGCACCTCATCACGGCGGCGTTCCGCGCCGCGCCGGCGTCGGTGGTCGCGCCCTTCGAGTACACGGCCCTGCTGTGGGGCGTCGGTCTCGACCTGGTCGTCTGGGGTGTCCTGCCCGGCCCCGCGACGGTGATCGGCGGCGCCGTCGTCGTGGCCGCCGGTCTCTACCTCATGGCTCGCGAGCGCCGCGCGCGCTGAGAGCCGCGTCCGTCCGTCCGGCGCGTTCGCGCTCGATGGCGCGATACCCGATGTCCCGGCGGCACTGCAGGCCATCCCAGCAGATTGAGTCGACCAGCGCATAGGCCTGCGCCTGCGCCGCTGCGACACTGTCGCCGAGGCCGACGGCGCACAGCACCCGTCCACCATTCGTCACCACGTGTCCGTCGCGCAGGTCGGTGCCGGCGTGGAACACCTTGCCCGGCAGTTTCGCGGCGGCCTCGAGCCCATGGATGACGTCGCCCTTGCGGACCGTCTCCGGATAGCCCGCGGCCGCGAGAACGACGCCGACGGCGGCGCGCGGATCCCAGTCCACGTCGACCTTCGCGAGGCGCGCGTCGAGGGCCGCGTCGCACAGGGTCGTGAGGTCGGAGCGCATGCGCGCGAGGATGGGCTGGGTCTCCGGATCGCCGAACCGGCAATTGAACTCGAGCACCTTTGGCGTGCCGTCGGGCCCGATCATCAGGCCCGCATAGAGGAACCCGAGGTAGGGCGTGCCCTCGGCGGCGAGCGCGCGGACGGTCGGCCACATCACTTCGTGCATCACGCGCTCGTGCAGCGCGGGCGTGACGACGGGGGCCGGCGAGTAGGCGCCCATGCCGCCCGTGTTGGGACCCTGGTCGCCGTCGCGCAGGCGCTTGTGGTCCTGCGAGGTGGCGAGCGGCAGCACGTGCTCACCGTCCACCATGGCGATGAAGCTCGCCTCCTCGCCGTCCAGGAACTCCTCGATGACGACGGTATCGCCGGCCTTGCCGAAGCGCCCGGAGAACATGGCCTCGGTGGTCTCGACGGCCTCGTCGGCGGTGGCACAGATCACCACGCCCTTGCCGGCCGCGAGACCGTCGGCCTTCACGACCAGCGGGGCCCGCTGCGCCCGCACCCAGTCGCGATCGAAACTGTCGCGGCTGAAGGTCGCGTAGGCGGCGGTGGGAATGCCGTGGCGCTGGAGGAAGTCCTTGGTGAAGGCCTTCGACCCCTCGAGTTGCGCGGCCTTGCGGCCCGGTCCGAAGCAGCGCAGTCCCGCGGCGGTGAAGGCGTCGCTGACGCCGAGCACCAGCGGGCCCTCGGGCCCCACGATCGTGAGGTCGATCTGCTCCGCGAGGGCGTGCCGCAGCAGGCCGTCGATGTCTTCCGCGGCGATGGGCACGTTGCGGGTGCGGGGTTCGCACGCGGTGCCGGCGTTGCCGGGCGCGACGTGCACCTCGGAGACCCGCGGCGACTGCGCGACCTTCCAGGCGAGCGCGTGCTCGCGACCGCCCGATCCGATGACGAGGACTTTCATTCAGTGCCTGAAATGCCGCATGCCCGTGAATACCATGGCGATGCCGTGCTCGTCGGCCGCGGCGATTACTTCCGGGTCGCGCTTGGAGCCGCCGGGCTGGATGACCGCGACGATGCCATGCTCCGCCGCGGCATCGAGCCCGTCGCGGAACGGGAAGAATGCGTCGGAGGCCATCACCGAGCCGCGCGGTTCCAGCCCTTCGTCGCGTGCCTTCATCGCGGCGATCCGCGTCGACACGACGCGGCTCATCTGGCCTGCGCCGATGCCGATGGTCATGCCGTCCCGGGCGAAGACGATGGCGTTCGACTTGACGTACTTGCAGACCTGCCAGGCGAAGAACAGGTCCGCGAGTTCGCCGGCCGTGGGCGCGCGCCGGGTCACGACCTGCAGCGCGTCGCGCGTCACCGTGGCCTCGTCGCGCGTCTGCAGCAGCAGGCCGCCGTTGAGGCTGCGGATCTCGTACTGCGAATTGCTCGGCGCGACTCCGCCTGTCACCAGCAGCCGCACGTTCTCCTTCCGCGCACAGGCCTCGCGCGCCTCTGCCTCGGCGGCTGGCGCAACGATCACCTCGACGAACTGCCGCTCGACGATGGCGCGCGCCGTCTCGCCGTCGAGCGGGCGGTTGATGGCGATGATGCCGCCGAAGGCGGACGTGGGATCCGTGCGGAAGGCCCGGTCGTACGCCTCGCGCAGGCTGGGACCGACCGCGACGCCGCACGGGTTGGCGTGCTTCACGATCACGCATGCCGGCGCGTCGAACTGGCGTACGCATTCGAACGCCGTGTCCGCGTCCGCGAGGTTGTTGAAGGAGAGTTCCTTGCCCTGCAGCTGCGATGCCGAGCCGACCGAGGCGCCCTGGCTGTCGTTGGCGACGTAGAACGCCGCCCGCTGGTGCGGGTTCTCGCCATAGCGCAGGTCGAAACGCTTGCGGAACTGCAGGGCGAGCAGGTCCGGAAACTCACCGGCCGGCGCCCGCGTCGCGCGATCGAGGTATTTTGCGACTGCGGCGTCGTATTGCGCTGTATGGGCGAAGGCCTTGGTCGCGAGTCGCAGGCGGGTGTCGGCCGAGACGCCACCGCCCTCGCGGTCGATCTCCGCGAGCACGGTGCCGTAGTCCAGCGGGTCCACCACGACCGTCACCCGGTCGTGGTTCTTGGCCGAGGCGCGCACCATGGCCGGGCCGCCGATGTCGATGTTCTCGACCGCATCCTCGAACGTGCATTCCGGCCGGGCGATCGTCGCCGCGAACGGATAGAGATTGACCGCGACGAGGTCGATGGCCTCGATGCCGTGCTCGGCCATCACCGCGTCGTCCTTGCCGCGACGGCCGAGCAGCCCGCCGTGGATTGCGGGGTGCAGCGTCTTGACGCGGCCGTCCATGATCTCCGGGAAGCCGGTCACGGTCGCCACGTCCGTGACCTCGATGCCGTCCTCGCGCAGCAGCGTGGCCGTGCCGCCGGTGGAGAGGATGGTCACGCCGCGGCTGCGCAGGGCCCGCGCGAACTCGAGCACCCCCTCCTTGTTCGAGACGCTCAGGAGCGCCCGGCGGATCGTTTGGCTCATGGTCGAATCCCTTCGGCCGCTCAGGCGGAAATGCCGTAGTTCTTGAGCTTCTTGCGCAGCGTGCCGCGGTTGATGCCGAGGATGTCGGCCGCGCGGCTCTGGTTGCCATCGGCGTAGTCCAGCACCGCGCGGAACAGCGGTTCCTCGACTTCGCGCATGACCAGTTCGTAGAGATGTCCCGGGGCATGCCCGTTCAGGCTGGCGAAATAACTGTCGAGCGCCTGCTCGGTATGCGAGCGCAACGGTATTGCACGTCCCGCCGGGTGAGTTGCCGGTCGCGTTTCGCGGCGACTGCGTGTCTTCTTGCGCGGCGCCATGGGCCCCCGTCCTCGTTCTGCGGCCGGCGTGCGCAAATCAGGCGGCCGCTGCGGACGATTCATCGCCGAGCGCATCGAAGTATTCGCGCACCCGGGCGAGCTGGCCGTCGGCCGACTCCACCTGCATCACGGACTGACGGAAGGCCAGCGCCTGCGGGCGCTCCCGGCAATACCAGCCAATATGCTTGCGCGCGATTCTGACCCCGGCCGACGGGCCGTAGAAGTCGTATAAATCGCGCAAATGGGCGAGCATGATATCACGCACCTCGCCCGGGGCGGGCGGAGGCGGCGGTGTGCGTCCGTCCAGCACCGCCTCGACCTCGCGGAAGATCCACGGTCGGCCCTGCGCAGCCCGCCCGATCATGACGGCATCTGCCCCGGTCTGCGCCAGGACGCTCGCCGCCTTGCGCGGCGAGTCGATGTCGCCGTTCGCAATCACCGGGATGCCGACCGCGCGCTTGATCGCGGCGATGATGGCGTACTCCGCCTCGCCCTCGAAACGGCAGGCACGCGTGCGACCGTGCACGGCCAGGGCCTGGATGCCCGCGGACTCGGCGATGCGCGCGATGCGCACGCCGTTGCGGTCCGCCGGTGCCCAGCCGGTGCGGATCTTGAGCGTCACCGGCACGCTGACGGCGCGCACCGTCGCCTCGAGGATGTCGGCGACGAGCGCCTCGTCCCGCAGCAGGGCCGAGCCCGCGTCCTTGTTGCAGACCTTCTTCGCCGGGCAACCCATGTTGATGTCGATGATCTCGGCCCCGGCATCGGCGTTGCGGCGGGCCGCGTCGGCCATCATCTGCGCGTCGCCACCGGCGATCTGCACCACGCGTGGGCCCGGCTCGCCGGCGTGGTCGCGGCGCCGGCGCGACTCCGCGGTGTTCCACAGCCGGACGTCGGCCGAGAGCATTTCGCCGGCCGCCAGCGCGGCGCCCATGCGCCGGCAGAGGCGGCGGAACGGCAGGTCGGTGACGCCTGCCATCGGCGCCAGCAGGACCCGGCCGTCCAGCCGGTGAGGACCGATGCGAATTGCGTCCACCGCCGTCAGCCCGGGCCGGTGGCGCAGCGCAACAGCCGCTCCGACTCGCGCAGGCAGACGTCGAGCCGGTAGCCCACGGCCTCGCGGCCGGGATCGGCGAGCAGCAACTCGGCTTCCGTCGTCGCGCCGGGGGCGAGCAGGCGTGACGCCTGCGACGGGTTCTTCAGGTAGTCGGCCGGCTCGAAGTCGCGGCTGGCAACCGTGGCGCCGTAGCGATCCTCGAGTTCGAGGCGCAGGATCGGGTGCGGCTGCGCGAAGCGGGCCCGGTTGCTCAGGCTCGCGCGCACCACCATGCGGCCGTCGGCCGCCGCGTTCGCCTCGTTGCCCCACTGGCGCAGCTCGAACGCCGCGAGGTCCCAGTTCGGCAGCAGCGGCACGCCCGTGCGCGCGTAGGCCGCCCGCAGCGGGGGGCCGAGCTGTGGATGACGCACGAGATCCTGACGGTAATAGTTCACCAGCTGCACGACCAGCACCAGCGCGAGCGCGAGGCTTCCTGCCGTCCAGGCGAGGGTCCGCCAGGCGGATGTCCCAGCGACCGGTTCGGGCAGGAGTTCTTCAGCGGGCGGACGCCAGCGCTGCGCCGACAGGGGCGCCGGTTCGCGCTGCTCGTGCAGGTCCGCCGGCGGCGGCTCCGGCTCGCCCGGCTTCTCCTGTGGGAAGATCGGCGGCTCCGACGAGCCCGCGACCTCGCTCGGCTGCGGTTCGAGCACGGTCTCGAGCGAGGCTTCCCTCCAATTGACGGCCGGACGGATCGGGGCGACCTCGTCCTCGTCCGGATAGGCGGAGTCCGGCACGTAGTCCAGGATCTCGACTTCGTCGGTCGCATCCCGCTCGATTGCTTCGGCCCGCTGCCCGGTCGTCGGGGCATCGCTGGCGGCTTCGCCCTCGAGGGTGATGTCCTCGACGACTGTGCCTTCCTGGACCACGACCGGCTCGGCGGTCTCGCCGTCGCCCGGCTCACCGTCATCTGCCGGTGTGCGCGGGACGAGTGGGTGGCGCCCCGGCCAGTCGCGGGCGTCGATGAAGACCCGCTCGAGGTCTTCCGCGGAGAAGTGATACTCGGTGGCAGAGGCCGCGGCCTGCACGGCGTCCGCGTCGCCGATCAGTGCAAACGGGGCGCTGACCGGCTCGCGTACTGTCGGTGGAATGGTGTCGCTCAGCCTCGCGAGCGCGTCAAAGGCGGTCCCGCACCGCCCGCAGCGCACCGTGCCACGGGCCGTACGCAACGCTTCGGCCGTCACGCGAAAGCGCGTCTGGCATTCCGGACACTGGGAGTACATCGGCCCCGCTTCGTTCTGGTCAATCCGCGCGTCGCGTCGCAGCCAGCAGTGCCCAGCCGTCGCGCATCGCGTCGAGACCGATATCAAACCATGGTCGGTAAGCGGCTGTCACGGTATTCGACTGCTCAACGAGGATTCCGCTGAGCGCCAGTGCGCCGCCCGGCCGGAGCGCGTCGGCGAAACGCGGAGCGAGTTCGACGAGCGGGCCGGCGAGGATGTTCGCGACCAGTACGTCCGCGCCCTGCCGAGGCAGCGCGGGATCGTCGGTGACCATGACGCGGTCGTGGACGCGGTTGCGGGCTGCATTCTCGCCAGTGGCGAGCAGGGCCTGCGGGTCGATGTCGACCGCCCGAACGCCGTCGGCACCGAGCGTGGCAGCGGCGACGGCCAGGATCCCCGAGCCGCAACCGTAGTCCACCACCGCGCGACCCTCGAGATCCTGTCCGTCGAGCCACTCGAGGCACAGCGCCGTGGTCGGGTGCGTGCCGGTGCCGAAGGCGAGGCCGGGGTCGAGTTCGATGCGCAAGCCCTCCGGGTCGCCGGCGGGCAGGCCGCCGGGACAGACCCAGAGGCGGCGTCCAAAGCGCATGGCCTTGAAATCCTTGAGCCACTCCCGTTCCCAGGCCTTGTCCGCGAGGATCTCGAAGAGCGGCGACGGTGCGTCGCCCGCGATGCCTGCCAGCGCGCCGGACACGACCTGCGAGTCGGTGCCGGCGTCGAACAGCGCCTTGATTACGATCGTCGGCCAGAGTGGCGTCTCGCCCGGGGCCGGCTCGAGCACGGGATCGTCGGCGGCATCCTCGAGCGTGACCGAGACGGCGCCGAGTTCGAAGAGCGCATCCTCGTACGGCGCGGGGTCGCGTCGGCCGATGTCCATCGTCAATTGCAACTGCGGCATGGGAAAGGGAGCGGAAAGGTGCCGGAAAGGAAAGGTGCCGGTGTTACGGTTACGGTTACGGCTTCCGACAAGCACGCACCATCAACCGTAACCGTAACACCGGCACCTACTTCCTACTTAAGCCCGAGGCGCCGCTCAAGATAGTGAATGTCGGTGCCGCCCGCCCGGAAGGCCGCGTGCTGGAAGATCTCCTGGTGCAGCGGCACATTGGTCTTGATGCCCTCGATCACGATCTCCGTGAGCGCGTTGCGCATGCGGGCGAGCGCGGCCTCGCGAGTCTCGCCGTAGGCGATGATCTTGGCGATCAGCGAGTCGTAGTGCGGCGGGACGTTGTAGCCGGTGTAGAGATGGCTGTCGACGCGGATGCCCGGGCCGCCCGGTGCGTGCCAGAGCTTCACGGGGCCCGGCGAGGGCGTGAACTTCTTCGGATCCTCGGCGTTGATGCGGCACTCGATCGCGTGGCCGCGGATCTGCACGTCGTCCTGCGTCCACGGCAGGCGCTCGCCCGCCGCGATGCGCAGCTGCGCCTTCACGAGGTCGATGCCCGTGATGATCTCGGTCACCGGGTGCTCGACCTGGATGCGGGTATTCATCTCGATGAAGTAGAACTCGCCGTCCTCGAAGAGGAACTCGAGCGTCCCCGCGCTCCGGTAGCCGATGTCGGCGCAGGCCGCGGCCACGCGCTCGCTCATGAACTTGCGCTGTTTCGCGGTGAGCCCCGGGGCAGGCGCTTCCTCGATCACCTTCTGGTGGCGGCGCTGCATCGAGCAGTCGCGCTCGCCGAGGCAGATGACGTTGCCGTAGTGGTCGGCGAGCACCTGGAACTCGATGTGGCGCGGTTTCTCCAGGAACTTCTCCATGTAGACCTGGTCGTTGCCGAATGCCGCGAGGGCCTCGGCCCGGGTCACGCTCACGGAGTGGATCAGCGTCGCCTCGCTGTGCACGACACGCATGCCGCGTCCGCCGCCGCCGCCCGACGCCTTGATGATCACCGGGAAGCCGATGTCGCGCGCGATGCGGATGATGTCCTCGGGATCCGTCCCGAGCGGCCCGTCCGAGCCCGGCACGCACGGCACGCCCGCCTTCTTCATCGAGCGGATCGCCGACACCTTGTCGCCCATGAGGCGGATGGTCTCCGCACGCGGCCCGACGAACGTGAAGCCGCTCTTTTCCACGCGCTCGGCGAAGTCGGCGTTTTCCGACAGGAACCCGTAGCCCGGGTGGATCCCCACGGAGTCGGTCAGTTCCGCGGCGCTGATGATCGCCGGCATGTTGAGATAGCTGTCGCGCGAGGGCGGCGGGCCGATGCACACGGACTCGTCGGACAGCAGTACGTGCTTGAGGTTGCGGTCGGCCGTGGAATGCACGGCCACGGTCTTGATGCCCAGCTCGCGGCACGCCCGCAGGATGCGAAGCGCGATCTCGCCGCGATTGGCGATGACGACCTTGTCGAGCATGCGTGCGGGCTCCGCGCCGGGGCGCTATTCGATGATGAACAGCGTCTGGCCGAACTCGACCGGATCGCCGTTCTTCACGAGCACTGACACGACGCGCCCGGCCTTGTCGCACTCGATCTGGTTCATCATCTTCATCGCCTCGATGATGCACAGCACGTCGCCGGGCTTCACCTCCGAGCCGATTTCGACGAAGGCCTTCGCGCCGGGCGCCGGTGCCGCGTAGAAGGTACCGACCATCGGTGCCGTGACGGCACTGTCGGGCGAGTGTGCGGGCGGAGCTCCCGCCGTGCCGCCGCCCGGACCAGCCGCCGCGGCGGCGCCAGCTGCGGCGCCAGCCGCCGCGCCGAGGGCGGCGGCCGTGGCGTTCGGGGCCCCATAGGCCATGGGGGCGGCAATGGTGTGCACCATGCCGGTCGGGTGTCGGCTGATGCGCACCGACTCCTCGCCCTCCTTGATCTCGATCTCGGAGACGCCCGATTCCTCGAGCAGCTCGATCAGCTTCTTGACCTTGCGGATATCCATGAGGGTTCCCCCCGGAACCGGGTGTTCGTCAGGCGCGCCGCGGCGCCTGGGCGGACAGGTGGTGGGACGCCGCGCGCAGCGCGAGTTCGTAGCCGACGGCGCCGAGGCCCGTGATGGTGCCCACGGCGATGTCCGAGAAATAGGAGTGATGGCGGAATGCTTCGCGTGCATGCACGTTGCTCAGGTGCACTTCCACGAACGGGATCTTCACGGCCAGCAGCGCGTCGCGCAGCGCGACGCTCGAATGCGTGAACCCGGCCGGATTGAAGATGATGAACGCCACGTGGCCGGCCGGCGCCTGGTGGATGTGCTCGATCAGGTCCGACTCGGAATTGCTCTGGTAGGCCGTCAGGTGATGCCCGGCCTCGGCCGCCAGCTGGGCCAGGCGCTCCTGCACCTGCGCAAGCGTGACCTGCCCGTAGATGCCTGGTTCGCGCAGGCCGAGCAGGTTCAGGTTCGGACCGTTGAGCAGCAGAATGTGCGCCATCGCAGAAGCCGTATCCCGGAAAATAGCCGCGAGTTTAGACCCAATCGCCGCAACATAGCGACTTTTGGCTTCAACTGCGTCCCTGCGGGATCAGCTCTCGTCCCCCGGCGGGTCGGGCAGGTTGCGCAGCGCCTCCTGCAGCCCGGCCCGGGCCTGCTCCGGCGTGACCGTACCCTGGTCCACCTGCCGGACGGCGTCGAGGATGAGCCCCGCCTGCGCCTCGGTCAACTCCCCCAGGTGCGCGGTGACGATACGGCCCTGGCGGTCGCTGAAGACCGTGAACGGGAAGCCGACGGCCTCGATCCCGAATGACGCGGCGGCATCGAGGCCCTCCTGTTCGCCGATCAGCAGCGGATATTCGATCTGCATCTCGTCGGCATAGGCCAGTACCTTGTCGCGGAAGTCCACGGCGACACCGATGACCTGGAATCCCTCGTCGGCGTGATCGCGCTGCAGCTGCTGCAGGAGCGGGATCTCCCGCCGGCAGGGCGCACACCACGTGGCCCAGAAGTTCACGATCAGCGCCTTGTCGGGCCAGGACTGCAGCGAGCGCAGCTGGCCGTCGCGGTCTGCCAGCTGGAACTCGGGCAGCGCCGCCACCAGTTGGCTGGGGGCGGCATCGGCGAACGGGCCAGGTGGGGCGTCCGCCGGGGGCGAGGGCTGGCGGTAAAGGTACAAGGCGGCCCCCGCGGCCATGGCTGCGACGGCGATTGCGGCGACAACTGCTGTCTTCATGCGCGATCTCCGTCGAACGCCGATGCGATGTGCGGCCGAAACTCGTCCGCCGCCTTGAAGCCGACGACGCGAAACTCGGGCCGCTCGTTGCCGTTGGCGTCGAAAAACACAATCGTGGGTGGCCCCAGGATGCCGAAGTGCTGCAGCAGGGCCTGGTCTTCGGCATCGTTCGCCGTGACGTCCGCCTGCAGCAGCCGTGCCCGCTCGAACTCCGACCGGACCCCGGGGTCGGTGAAGGTGAAGCGCTCCATCTCCTTGCAGGACACGCACCAGTCCGCATAGAAGTCGAGCATGACCGGCTGTCCCGCCGCCTGTGCGGCCGCGAGTTCGCGCTCGAGGTCCGCCAGCGTCTTGATGCGCGTGAACTCGACGTGCGCCGCATCGGCAGCCACGGTGGCCCCGCCGGACCCGAGGCCCGCCAGCGGCTGCAACGGATCGCTGCGGCCGGCGAGGGCACCGATGAGCATCAGCACGCCGTAGACGATGGCGAGCGCTCCGAGGCCGCGTCGGACGGCATCCTTGCCGTTGCGGATCTCGCGGCCGCCCATCGTCATGAGGGCGTAGCCGGACACGAAGGCCAGCGCCGCCCAGAGTGCGAGCGTGACCGGGCCCGGCAGGATGCGGCTCAGCATCCAGATCGCCACCGCGAGCAGCATCACGCCGAACACGGCCTTCACGGCATCCATCCAGGCGCCGGCCTTCGGCAGCAGCTGGCCGGCGGACGCCCCGACGATCAGCAGCGGGGCGCCCATGCCAAGGCTGAGGGTGAACAGCGCGAGTCCGCCGCGCACGACGTCACCGCTCTGCCCGATGACGGCCAGTGCCGCCACCAGCGGCGGCGCGACGCAGGCGGTGACGATCAGCGAGGACAGCGCACCCATGATCGCGGTGCCGACCAGTGAACCCTGTCGCTGCCGGTTGCTGAGGTCGGATACGCGCGCCTGCAAGGCCGCCGGCACCTGCAGGTTGAAGACCCCGAACATGCCGAGCGCGAGCAGCACGAAGAGCATCGCGAAGAGGACGATGATCCAGGGTTTCTGGAAAAACGCCTGTGCCTGCTGCCCCACCGCGGCGAATGCCGCGCCCGCGATCGTATAGGTGAGGGCCATGCCCATGACGTAGGCGAGCGACAGCGAAAACGCACGGCCCCGGGAGACGGGGCGGTCGCGCCCGGCGCCCACGATGATGCCCGACAGGATCGGCACCATCGGCAGGACGCAGGGCGTGAACGCCAGCAGCAGGCCGGCGCCGAAGAAGAACGCCAGCACGCCGAGCAGGTTGCCGTCGCGGATCTTGCGCGCGAGCAGGTCCTGCTCTGACATCGATGGGCCGGACGACGATCGGGATTCGGGGGCTGCCGCGGCGGCGCTGCCCGTCATCGCGGCCGGCGCGGATCCCAATTCGACCGTCACGCGCTTCGTCGTCGGCGGGTAGCAGAGGCCCGCATCGGCGCAGCCCTGGTACGACACGGCGATCGGCAGCGTGCGCGTGCCTGGCGGTGCGGACACGGGTACCTGTGCGATCAGCTGGTCGTAGTAGACGACCTGTTCGCCGAAGTACTCGTCGTGCGTCACCTTGCCGTCCGGCATCCGCGGCGGGCCGAGGGTTGCATCCGCCCCGTCGACGGTGACCTTCACCTTGTCGCGGTAGAGGTAATACTCGTCCGCGATATCCCAGCGCAGGGTGATGCGGTCGGGGCTGCTGCTGGTGACCGAGAACACGAAAGCCTCGTCGACCGGCAGGAAATCCCCGTCGCTCTTCGGGCCGCCGCCGAACAGGCGCTTGAGGCTGAAACCCTTGTCGGCGGGTGCAGCTCCAGGGCCGGCAGCGGCCGCTGCGGGTGCGGGGTCGCCCGCCGCGCCGGGATTGCCGGCCGCCCCGGTGCTCGCCGTGGTCGCGGTCGCGGGTGGGGTGACCCTGGCCGTCCACGTGAGGGGCGGATAGCACAGTCCCGCATCGGCGCAACCCTGCAGCCTGAGCTTCAGTTCGAAGGGACCGGGCGTGCCGTCGAAAGTCACCGGCATCGGAATGGCCACGGCGTCGCGGTAGATCACCTGGCGACCGAAATAGTCGTCCTCGTGGTCCTCGCCTGCGGGGAAGTCCGGCGGGCCGACCGAGACGCCGGGCGTCGCGGACTCGAAGGCGAGGCGGCCCTGGTAGAGGTAATAGCCGGGCGTGATGTCGTAGGTGACCGTCAGCCGGCCGTCCTCGACGCGCGCCTCGTACTTGAACGCCTCGGTCGCTGGCAGGAAGTCGTCCGCGGCGAGCACCGGGCTCGCCGCGAGTCCGCAGGCCAGCAGGCCGTGCGCGAGGAGTCGTCGTGCCCGGTGACCGGGTGCAGGGAAGAGCCTGCGTACGAGCGTCAGCAGTGTCCGAATCATGTCGTTGGGGCCCGGGTCGCGGAATAGACCCAAGAAAGGTACGCATCATGCCCGTCCGCCACGGGCAGCGCGACCACTTCGGGCACCTCGTAGGGGTGCAGGGCCACGAGCCGTTGCCGGGCGTCCGGCAACCGGTCGGCCGCGGTCTTGAGGATCATCAGGACCTCCTGATCGTCCCGGATCGAGTCGTTCCAGCGATAGATGGACCGCAGGCCCGGGACGATGTTCACGCAGGCGACCAGCGAGGCGTCGACCAATGCCCGCGCGATCCGGGCGGCCGTCTCGGCATCTGGGCAGGTGCTCAAAATGACATAAAACTCACTATTAATCATATAGTTAACTGCTGTATAGGGCCGTGTTCCGGCCGTCGGGCGGGCTGGAGAGAATTGCAGCGCAAATCCACCCGGGGGCTTGAATTGTAGGATTCGGCCCCTATCATTAGCAGCCGCTAGGGGTGAGTGCTAACACTTGCCCCATATCCCCCTAATGGCTGAACAAACCTAAATGGAGTTTGCAGCAATGGCTGAAAAGCTGAAGATTCGTCCTCTGCACGACCGCGTCATCATCCAGCGGCTCGATGCCGAGACCAAGTCCCCGGGTGGCATCGTCATCCCCGACAGCGCTGCCGAGAAGCCGATCCGCGGCAAGGTTGTCGCGGTGGGCAAGGGCAAGATCCTCGAGAACGGTTCCGTCCGCCCGCTCGACGTGAAAGTCGGCGACCGCATCCTCTTTGGCAAGTACAGCGGTACCGAGGTGAAGGTCGAAGGCGAGGAATACCTCGTCATGCGCGAGGAAGACGTGATGGCGGTGCTCGAGAAGTAACCGACCGTCCCCACGAACCCAACGAATTCGAATTCCGGAGAATACTGCAATGGCAGCGAAAGACGTACGTTTCAGCGATGACGCCCGGACGCGGATGTTCCGCGGCGTCAACATCCTGGCCAACGCGGTCAAGGTGACCCTTGGCCCCAAGGGCCGCAATGCCGTGCTCGAGAAGAGCTTCGGCGCCCCGACCGTCACCAAGGACGGCGTGAGCGTGGCGAAGGAGATCGAGCTCAAGGACAAGTTCGAGAACATGGGCGCGCAGATGGTGAAGGAAGTCGCTTCCAACACCTCCGACGAGGCGGGTGACGGCACGACGACCGCCACGGTGCTCGCGCAGGCGATCGTGCGCGAGGGCCTCAAGGCCGTCGCCGCCGGCGCCAACCCGATGGACATCAAGCGTGGCATCGACAAGGCCGTCGAGACGGCCACCGACGAGCTGAAGAAGCTCTCGAAGCCCTGCAAGGACCAGAAGGCGATTGCCCAGGTCGGCACCATCTCCGCGAACAGCGACGAGTCGATCGGCAAGACGATCGCCGACGCGATGGAGAAGGTTGGCAAGGAAGGCGTGATCACGGTCGAGGAAGGCTCGGGCCTGCAGAACGAACTCGACGTCGTCGAGGGCATGCAGTTCGACCGCGGCTACCTCTCGCCATACTTCATCAACAACCAGGCCAACCAGACGGCCGAACTCGAGAACCCGTACATCCTGCTGTACGACAAGAAGGTCTCGAACGTCCGCGAGATGCTCCCGCTGCTCGAGGGCATCGCCAAGGCCGGTCGTCCGCTGCTCGTCGTCGCGGAAGACGTCGAGGGTGAGGCGCTGGCGACACTGGTCGTCAACACGATCCGTGGCATCGTCAAGGTCGCGGCCGTGAAGGCCCCGGGCTTCGGCGACCGCCGCAAGGCCATGCTGCAGGACATCGCGATCCTGACCGGCGGCACCGTGATCGCCGAGGAAGTCGGCCTCACGCTCGAGAAGGCCACGCTGGCCGACCTCGGCCAGGCCAAGAAGATCATCGTGGAGAAGGAGAACACCACGGTCATCGACGGCCACGGCAAGGCTGCGGAGATCAAGGGCCGCATCGCCCAGATCAAGCAGCAGATCGAGGAAGCGACCTCGGACTACGACAAGGAGAAGCTGCAGGAGCGCATGGCGAAGCTCGCCGGCGGTGTTGCGGTGATCAAGGTGGGCGCTGCCACCGAGATCGAGATGAAGGAGAAGAAGGCCCGCGTCGAGGACGCGCTGCACGCCACGCGTGCCGCCGTCGAGGAAGGCGTGGTCCCGGGCGGCGGCGTGGCGCTGATCCGTGCGCAGAAGGCGCTCGAGAAGCTCGAGGCTGCGAACGAGGACCAGGCGATCGGCATCAAGATCCTGGTTCGCTCGATCGAGGAGCCGCTGCGCCAGATCGTCGCGAACGCGGGCGAGGACGCCGCGGTCGTGCTGGCCGACGTCAAGAAGGGCAAGGGCACGTACGGCTACAACGCCGCGACGGGCGAGTACGGCGACATGCTCGACATGGGCATCCTGGACCCGACCAAGGTCACGCGTCTTGCGCTGCAGAACGCCGCTTCGGTGGCGGGCCTGCTGCTCACGACGGAAGTGATGGTCGCCGAGTCCCCGAAGGACGAGGACCACAAGCACGGTGGCATGCCGGACATGGGCGACATGGGCGGCATGGGCGGCATGGGCATGTAAGGTCGAAAGACTCTACTGCTCGATGAACGAGGCCCGGGAGGTGACTCCCGGGCCTTTTTCGTTGCCGGCGTATCGCAGGGTCGGTGTCGTCGCACGCGGCAGGTGCGCCGCCGGCACAGTGACCGGCGGGGCATGCGGGCCGCCGGGATTGCCGGGCAAGGCCTGTCGACGGTACGTTCGGACTCACCATAAGGTCCGTTCCGCGAACGCGGATCGGCCGGGATTGCCGGTTTGAACTTCCTATTCGCCTTCGACTTCGCCGTGGACGGCGATCCGCTCGGGGATATCCGTACTCTTGAGGACGTCAGGTTCGTGATGAAATCCGGTGTAGGCTACAAGTAAGATGAACCCCGGAATCCGCGGAGCAGGCACACATGCGTTACCTGATGGAGCACGAAGCGGGGCACGATACGGATCGGCTGGGGTTCCCAAGTATCCAGGGCTGTCATGCCATCGCGCTCCTGACCCAGGACGCCCTGTTCGGCTTTCACAATGCCGGCGGTAGCGGCAACGACAAGTTCGATGAGCGTGCGCGACTCTTTGCCGGCTACGTCAAGCGCCTCTCGGGCAGGAAGATCCGTGGCGTGCACCTCTACGGCAGTACGTTCGTCGGCAACAACCAGCGCGGTTACGGCGGCACCAACGTCGCGGAAACCTGGAAACTCGAGCTCGCGAAGTTCGCGGCCGCGCTCGGGTTCCGCGGCCCCATCAGCGGTTGCGATCTCGCCCAGACCATCACGGCGCCCGGCGCTTCCGCCTACGTCGAATATCGGAAAGTGGGTCAGGCCTGCTACGTGTTCGCCAAGCAGTGGACCTCTGCGGGCATCCTGCGGGTGCCCTACGTCGCGACGCCCGATCTCGAGAAGATCGTGGGCACCCAGGCGAACCAGATCATGACGACGGGTGTCGATGCATCCGGTCTCACGAAGATCGATCCGGTCGTCATCAAGGCATGAGCGCGGTGCCGCCGACGGTGGTCACGGAGTGACGTGTGTCCAAAATGCGAGGACATCAATGATCCATCGGACCGAGGCTTTCATGTGGGTTCTATTGGATGAATGAAGGCGATGGAAGGACCGACGGGCTGTCGACCGGGACCTGCGTCGTCCAGCGAGGCGTACCGGCCGAGGAAACAGGATCCGCGACGAGCGCAGGGATACCACCCGTGTCGGAAAAAAAACGGTCGGCCTGCCGGAACCCTTGGATCGGTGACTGTCCGAGAGATTGGGCATGCCGTTGCAGATGATCGAGTCGGCCCAAGATTCGACCGAAGACGTTGCCACTCGGTCGCATGGCTTCCCGCCAGGCCGCCGCATCGACATTCAGTCGCTGCATGATCGGAGGACGTCGACTGTCAATCACGACAGCTAACAGGACATCACGTGAGCCGCCCGCCGGTGACGGAGGATCGTCAGGCGCTGACGCCATCGGGCCACGTGCGCTATACGCTCAAGACCCCTTACCGCGATGGCACGACGCACATCGTGCTCGAGCCGCTCGAGCTGATGGCTCGGCTGGCCGCGCTGGTGCCGTCGCCGCGCATGCACCTGACGCGCTATCACGGGGTGTTCGCGCCGCACAGCAAACTGCGGGCGGCAGTGACGCCGGCGTATCGGGGCGCCGGGCTTGCCAGGCAAGGCCTGTCGGCGGCAGGCTCGGGCTCGCCCTGGCACCCACTGCCTGGAAGGTGGTTTGAAATTCCTATGCCTCCTGCATCTGCGTTGCGCCGTCGTGCCGCACGGTGTGCGCCGGCAGGACAGCGATGTCGAAACCGAGGATGGGGTCAGGTCTCCTATTTCCCCTAACTGTGCAGTAACCTCTGCGCATGAGTCGCCCCTTGCGCATCGAGTTTCCCGGTGCTGTCTATCACGTCACCTCGCACGGCCACCGGCGCGAGGCGATCTGCCGCGATGATGAAGACCGCAGGCGCCCGCTTGGGGTCAGGTCTTTTCTATTGCCTTGTGGCTCTGAGGGCGATGGCATCGCTCGAAACCCATGTGTATCGACTGAAAGGAGCGCCTGATGGCCGCAAAGACATCGCAGGAACGCCTGGACCAAACGATCAAATTCATCAAGCGTGAAGGCCCGCATGGGAGGAAGAAGGCAGATTGGGACGTCGTCATAGAAGCGCTGGAGGACTGGTACGGGAATGTGGGTGCGCAGGCTGATCGGGCCGTGGTCAGCGGGCTCATGTCTTTTGACCAGGATAAGACTGGCAAGAGAAACTCGAAGTCGGACCGCCACTACATCAGAGCGGCCATCCTGCTTCGATGCGTGTTTCGGCACCCCATCAATCCGAGACCTTTCAAGGCGATCGCCGACGAAGAACGGCGGCGCACTAACAGCGCCCGCAGTATTTTCGAGAATGCTCTGTCAGACATTTATGACAGCGCCGCCTCGATGCCCTTGCACGGCCAGAAGGTCATCGATGAGTTGCTTCGGGATCCACAAACCTTCATGCAGGCAAACGTGCTGGTCCCCATGTGCGGGAACCAGGGAGGGCAGCACTGGTTCTCTTTTAACAAGTCAACCGAGAAGTGGAAGATCGATGTGCAACAGCTTCAACCCGCGGGACGGGCGAGCCTGCAAGCCTTCGTGGTCCCGCCGACATTGTTTAGCGAAGTGGGGGGCGACGGTTCGCTGGTCGGCAGCCGCTCAGACGACTCTCCTGCGTGCAAGGTCATGTTAACAACGCAGTTCACAGGGTGTTCATTCTGCTTTTCGATCAACGGGCAGTCACTGGTCGCTGCGCACGTTGATCCGGGTGGTGGCGTCGGGCGAGACAGTACGACCACCGGCGAAGAAGTCCGAACGGCAATGGTGAAGCATACAAAGTTCAGAAATCACAATGGTGGTGTCTTCAAGGTGTATGGCAGAAGGGCGCTTTCAACCGACGGATTTGGCTACGGCAGAAACCGCGACAGCTCTGGCAGGACCGGTTCGAAACAGATGGTGATCGTCGGCCTGTGGAGAGACGGTGCATGGCAACTGTGGTCGCAGCAGCTGTTCATGGACAACGCGACGGTTGTGCAGAGAATCGACAACCTGCCAGGTTTTAGTAGCGCATGAAGCGATCGAGGTCCCGCTGGATCTCATCGGTGCCGATGTACCAGGTCTGCCGGCCCTGCACGCGGAAGCATTCGTCGAGCAGCGTGCGGTTCATGTGCTCGACATAGGCTCCGTACGCGAATAGCCTCGCCACGGAAATGCGGTTTGAACTTCCTATTCGCCCCCGCCGACCGCCGTTGCCGGCTTGCGTTCGAGCCGGCGTATTTACCGTCCGTTTTCACAGGGATCCGATTCATGGCTATCAAGAACCTGACGATCGCCAGCTTGCGGTTCGACGTCTATGAGAATCACATCTCGAAGCCGGAGTCCCGGCTCGCGTTTGTCACGCGCTGCGTGCGCGACATTTGTCTCCAGTACCACTCGCCGCTGGCGAACAACCTTCTGATCATCACCGGGCCCGAGTACATGTTTGCGCGCAAGAACTACACGATGTCGGACTTCAACGATCCGGCGTTCAAGGCGTGGGACCCGATGAAGGCGGCGACCGTGACCAGCGCCGGCGGCAAGCTCACCTATGCGAACACCGGCGCGGACATGGAGGAAGGGCTGGCGGAGCGCCGCAAGGTCGCCTATTCGGAGAAGGAGAAGAAGGCGATCGTCGATGCGCTGTCGTCGGCGACCAGCGCCCACCCGAATCTGCTGCTCGCCCCGGGGACCATCATGTGGCGCGAGTACGTCTACTTCAAGAAGCTGCGTGCCGGGATCGAAAAGTTGCGCGCGGGAAGCCTTTCGCCCGTTTACAACACCGCCCCGCTGCTCGCCGGCGGCGAGACGGTGCACCTCTACGACAAGAAGCATCCGTCGGATGAGATCAAGACGGACGTCCGCCTGCGGGGCACCGCCTATGGCGACCAGGACGAACGTTACCGCTTCGTGCCGGGCACGGCATCGGGAGCCTTCCAGTGGAAGGGAATTCGGTTCGGCCTCGAGATCTGTGCCGACCACGTCGGCTCGAAATTGCGCAATGAACTCGGAACGGGTACGCGAGTGGACATCCATCTCTTGCTCAGCGCGGGCATGATGCCCGACGCCAAGTTCAACTGCGCGAAGTCCGGCGGGCTGATGATTAACAACGACGGCTCGACCACCGATGCCTCACAGGCGGTGTATCGCATCGAGAGTACGGGACTGCTTAGGAGCATCGACCGCGCGGCCAGCAACAACGAGTGGCGGGCCTGGACCACGACGGTCGACGTCTAGGGCTGCCGTTCTTCGACGTGACTACATGCTCGTTCCGGCGACGCACGAGCGACCGCGGACATCGCCCTATGAGCGCTCGCGCCAGTACCGGCTCAACTGCGCGAGATCCTCGAGGATCTCGTAATACCAGCTGGCCAACGCGGTCAAGGTGACCCTTGGCCCCAAGGGCCGCAATGCCGTGCTCGAGAAGAGCCTCGGCGCCCCGACCGTCACCAAGGAAGGCGACCGGCCCGTGCCGCGCAAGTATGTCATCACGACGGTAGAAATCGAGCAGGCACCGCAGACGGAGATACTCCTGACGCGCTGGGATTCATCGCCGGAGATCAGGCCGAAGCAGTTCGAGTATGCGCCGCTGACCTGCTGGCAATCTACGGTCCAGTGATGGCTTAGGAGATGGCCGAGTTGGGGTTGGTTGTTGAAATCAATCTCTGCTTGAACTCGACCGGCGTCAGTTGCCCAAGGCTCGAGTGTGGTCGAACCTCGTTGTACTGACGACGGAACTGCTCGATGACGATCTTCGCATCGATGCGATTCCTGAACCACTCCATGCTCAAGCACTCGTCGCGGAACTTGCCGTTGAAGCTTTCGTTCGACCCGTTCTGCCACGGCTTGCCGGGGTCGATGTGGGCGGTGTCGATGTTGGCCTGCGTCAGCCACTTCAGGACGGCCCGTGACACAAACTCCGGGCCGTTGTCCGAGCGCAGATAACGCGGGCTGCCGTGAACGCTGACCAGCCGGCTCAATACTTCGATCACCCGACCCGAACGGATACCGCCGGCCACGTCGATGGCAAGGCACTCGCGCGTGAACTCATCGACGACCGTCAGGCACTTCAGTTGCTGGCCGTTGGCGCAGGCGTCGTAGACGAAATCGTAGGCCCACACCTGGCCCATGGCCGTCGCCGGCAACGGTCGCGGCCGACTGGCCGCCACGCGCCGCCGTGGCCGCTTCTTCGGCACCTGCAGCCGATGCAGGCGCCAAAGCCGGTGTGCCCGGTCGGGGCTCATCACGTAGCCCCGACGCGCCAGGAACACCTGGATGCGGCGGTAGCCATACCGCGGGTACTGAGCCGCCAACTCGCGCATCGCGGCAACGACCGGCGCATCTCGCGCTTCAAGCCGGGACTCGTACCGTGCCGTGGACCTGGCCACGTTCAGCAGCGCGCACGCTCGTCGCAGTGATCGGCCCCGTTGGCAAACGTAGGCGATCTGTTGGCGACGCACGGGCGCGCTCACCATTTTTTTGCCGCGACTTCCTTAAGGATCTCGATGTCCAATACCCGCTCGGCCAAAACCTTCTTGAGCCGGGCGTTCTCATGCTCGAGCTGGCGCAACCGCTTCACGTCCGCCGCTTCCAGCTGCCCAAAGCGCTTACGCCAGCCGTAGATCGTGACGTCGCTGACGCCGTGCTTCTTGGCCACCTCTGCGACCGGTGCCTTGTCGGCCTCGCGGAGAATCTTGACCATCTGTTCTTCCGAAAATCGCGTCTTCCTCATGGCTCCCTCGCTCCCCAAGGGGCCATCTTCCCAAAGTCTCAGCTGGACCGGAAATCGCCTAGCAGGTCACCGGCGTACCTGCGTCAGCCCGGCTGAGGACAACGAAACGGCGGAATGGCCGGTGGGGGGCGGTTGATGCCTTCGCGTTCGAGGATGGCCATCAACGAGGGGAAAGGCCGCGGGTCGAACTTGTGATAGACCAGAAAGCCGGCCAGCTGGAATGGCACGCCGGACTGCTCCAGCGGCCGCAGCAATTGCACCTGCTCCGATTCGTTGCCCAGCATGTTATGCACCAACCACAGTGACGACAGATCCCGGTTACTGGCGAGGTCCAATTCCTGCAGGACGGCTAGCGCCGTAGCCCGGTCACCTGCGGCGCAGGCTTCCCGGGCCCGGATCAGGGAATTGCCGCCTGTAGCCAGCATGTCGTAGCGAGCCGCAACCTCGGAAGCCTCGCGGTAGCGGCCGGCCCAAACCAGGGTGCGGTGGGTCTGGTAGAGGATGGGGGCGGCGCTCGGCCAGCGCTGCAAGGCCTGCAAGCCAAAATCAGCGGCTTCTGAAGCATCGATCACCCGGTAGGCTGCATTGATGTATTCACTGGCGGCATAGCTGTCCGTTTCACCCTTGACCCGCCAGGTTTCCAGCAGAGATCGCAAGGCCGCGCTGTCCGACATCATGCCCAGCAGCGTGTTCAGCTCCGAGCGGGCAAACTCGTCGTTGGGCCTCATCTGCAGGTACTGCTCGAACAAGCGCCTTGAATCCTGCAGGCGCAGATCGACCATCGCGCGGTCCGCCAGGCTGCGAACGCGGTCAGCCTCGGTCTTTGCCTTGTCAATGGCCAGCCCGATACGCTCGTTGTATTCGATCAATTTCTGTTCAGGCCGGAGACCCGACGAGCCGGAGTCCGTCCGCGTCGGCGTCAGTTCCACTTTCCAGTAGGTGGCCGCCTGTACGTGTGCTTCGGCAAACTCCGGATCGATGGCCCGCGCCCGCTCGAAATACTCGTAGGCCCCCCGCAGATCCTCCGGGCTCTCCGATTGGACGAAAGCCTCGGTCTGCAGTTGCAGCCCGCGCAGATACTCCCTGTAAGCCTCGACCGACCGGGTTCCAGCCTGGGCCATTTGCGCCAGGGCTTCAGGGTCCATGCTGGTTTCCAGTGCCATCGCGATGCTGCTGGCCAGATCCTCCTGGATACCGATCATGTCTGCCACGTCCCGATCGTAGTTCTGCGACCACAGGTGGAAGCCGTCGCCGGCGCGGATCAGCTGCGCGGTGACCCGGATGCGATCGCCGGAACTGCGCACCGAGCCTTCCAGTACATGTGCCACTCCCAACTCGGCGGCGATCTCGGAAATGTCCTTGTTGGTTCCCTTGAACGCAAACGCGGACGTGCGCGCGGCCACCGACAGATCCGGCACCCGCACCAGTGCATTGAGAATCTCCTCGGCCAGGCCGTCGGCGAACCATTCCTGGTCCTGCGCCTGGCTGAGGTCGGCGAAGGGCAACACGGCGATGGTCTTGGGTACCTCGATGAGAGCGTCGGCCTCGGTGCCGGAGCCTGGTGCGGCGGGCGTCATGACACCGGCGAAATAGAAGCGCTCAGCCGCCATCAGCACGATAACCACCGCCAGGATGGCAATGATGAAAGTGTTGAGTCTGCGGCCGGTCTGCGGCGCAATGGATTGGCTGCGGTCGACTTCGGACTCGCGCTTGAGGCCCTCCGGCGTCAACTCGAAAGCCCAGGCGAAAATCAGGGCCAGGAAAAAGCCGATGACCAGCATCGCCAGGATCATCTTGCCGCCCCATGCGGGCAGCTCCAGGATTTCACCGATCACGTCGAAGATCTGCAACAACACCCATGCAGACACGGCGTAGGCGACGCCTACACGAAACACATTGCGTCGTTTCAATTCTTCAAAAAACGACATGCGCGCGAGTTTAGCAGCAAATCGCCGGGTGGCTGTCGTTGCGATTTTCGATCAGCTTCCGCGCGTCTTTTACTCGGACAGCACGGACTTGATCATTATTCCAAAGCGCTTGTCCATGGCGCGTTTTTCAGCCAGCTTGGCACTGTTGAACGCCTGCTCGCGCATCAGCTTCTGGTAACTGCGCAGGCGTCTTGCGTTCAGCTCGCACCGGGGAATGGCGTTGTGGACCTGGACACCGCAGCGGGCCCACTCATTGAAAGAGATGCACCACTGAACATCCCGCGCACGTGATACGCCTCGCCCGATGCGCCAGCCGGGCGAATGCGGATCACCTTTACGCCCTTGGCCCTGAGAATATCCATAATGCTTGTCGTTTCGTAGAGATCGACGTTGAGCAGCTGGATCGCCTCGATGCCGATCGTCGTCGTGTCTTCGGAATCCCAAGACATTTCTAGCGAAACGGTGCGCATCTGCGCCGCCTCGACCCGCGGCAGGTGGCTTGCGGTCACAGTGACCGTGTTGCTGCCAGCGACGGAGAGGCGGGTCCGCTCGATGACCTGATCGGGCCCTCGATCACCTACCGGATCGCGGTGGGGCCGAGGGCGGGGCAGAAGCTGTTCACGTGTGCCGCTACGTGAGCCGCCCGCCGGTAGCGGAGGAGCGCCTGGCGCTGACGCCATGTGGATCGCCGACGGCGTCGCCCGTCACGGCCGCCTTGTGCGTCTCGGAGCCATTGTCGCCGAGGTTGCCTTCCTCGACGTATTTCCTGGCGTGATCCCGGGCGCCATCCCCCGGCCCATGTCGAGGGTCAATCCTGCGGACGGTGCTTCGCAATGACGGCCTTGAAGCGCGGATCGTCGCGGAGATCCTTCCACTGCGGAGCGATCGCAATCTGGGCCGCGTCGGCGACGTCGCCGCCACCGACCGGATCGGCAAGGGTCTGCTCGAGCAGGTCGAGTACGGCAGCGTGCTCGCCAAGCAGCAGCATCACCTGCATGCGGGAGGACGAGGCGCTCTTCAGACGCACCGCATCATTGATGCTGCGCGCGTAGCGTTCCTCGGTGTCGAGCCAGCGACGCGCAGCGGGCGCATCTCCTTCCAACGCTGCCATGATTGCCGGGAAAAAGGCGAACTCGCCCGCATCGTTGCGACCCGCCAGCTGGCGCTCGAAGTCGCGCCGTGGCTCCGCCGCCGCCGAGCGAGCGCGTTCGCGATCGCCCACGAGCCAAGCGTTGTACGCAGCGATGGCGGACCTGGGAATCTTGAAGCCGCTGTTGCCCTCGAACATCTCCGGCGCCCATTGCGCCACGATCGCATCTGTGTCGTCGAACCGGCCCTCGTACAACGCGAGTTGCCAGGCCCATTGGCGACGCGTGCGCAGGTCCGTGGCATCGGCGCGACGCACGACCTCGCGCAGCATGCCCAGGCCGCCATGCCAGCTGATCTCGTGGAAAGCGCGATCTGCCGCGTAGTCGAGGTCGTCGGGCGCAGCGGCCACAGCACGATTGTAGTATTGGGCGGCCTCGGCATAACGCCGCAGCCAGGCCGCCGCTTGCCCAGCGTCTCGCAGTACGTCGGGGTGGCGCGGGTTGAGCTCCACCGCGCGAGCAAACGCGGCGAGCATTTCGTCCCAGTGACCCAGGCGGCGGTACAACCAGCCACGCATTGACAGCGCCTCGGCGTAGTTCGGTTCGCGCGCGAGTGCACGGTCGAGATCGGCGAGCGCGACCTCGAAGCGCTTGTGTGCCCAGTACTCATTGTGAGCCTTGGCAAAGTGCGCGCTTGGCAGCTGCGGGTCGAGATCGAGCGCGCGCGCGATGGCCTGCTCGGACTGAGCCAGACGCTCCGCGGTGTGATCGTTCCGGTTGTACTGCACGGCAGCGACCACCGCGAGGCGGCCGTGCGCTTCGGCGAACCCGGGGTCGAGCACCACCGCGCGCTCGAGCAGCTCGCGCGCCTTGCGCAGGTCGTCGTTCTCCCGAGCAAAGTAGTCGCCGTAGCGCCGCGCACGGAGATAGAGATCGTAGGCCTCGGCGTTGGCCGAGGCCTGCTGGTCCACCGCGCTGCGCTCCTCGGCGCTGAAGTTCACCTGCAGCGCCTGGGCGATCTCGTCGGCGACTGCGGTCTGGATCTGGAACACGTCGGTCAGCTCGCGCTCGTAGGTCTCGGCCCAGAGGTGGGCGTCGGTGTCGGCGTCGATCAGCTGCATCGAGAGCCGCACCCGGTTGTCGGCCTTGCGCACGGTGCCCTCGAGAATGGTTGCAACCCCGAGCGCCTTGCCGATCTCGCGCAGGTTGTGGGCCTTGTCCTTGTACTCCATCACCGAGGTGCGCGAGATCACCTTGAGGTCGTGCAGCTTGGCGAGCTTGGTCAGCAGCTCGTCGTGCAGGCCATCGGCGAAGTATTCGTTCTCGGCATCCGAGCTCAGGCTTTCGAACGGCAGCACTGCGATTGATTTCCGGTCGGTCGCGGGAGTGCTTGCCTGCTGCGGGAGCGCGCCCGGCGCGCCGTCCGCGACGGATTCCACGGCTGAGTCGCGTGGGATGAAGCGATCGGCGGCGAACATCAGCATCGCCACCAACAGCAGCGCGATGATGATGTAGTCGAGCCGCCTGCTCGTGACGTCCGTGATCGACTGGCTGCGGTCGACCTCACTCTCGCGTTTCAGGCCCTCCGGCGTGAGCTCGTAGGCCCAGGAGAAGACCAGCGCGAACGGAAAGCCGATCACGCCGATCCAGGTGACGAGCGGCAGCACAGATTCCGGCAGGTTGAGAGCCGGCGCGAGTGTTTCCGTGACCTGCACCACGACCCAGCCGAGGGCCAGGTAGGCGCCCGCCACCCTGAAAACGTTGCGGCGATTCAGCTCCGTGAGCAAGGACATGCACTGTTCCCTTGTCCGGTCATCGTGCGCCCATCATGGCGGATTGCTGCGGCAAAACGAAGGCGGGAATTCCTAGCACCCTTTCGCCACCCCCCCGGTCCCGATGTTTATGATCTTGATCGGCGGGTTGATCGCCGGCCCCACGGTGTCCTTGTAAGGTTCGCCGACGGTGTCGCCCGTCACGGCGGCCTTGTGCGTCTCGGAGCCCTTGCCGCCGAAGTTGCCTTCCTCGACGTATTTCCTGGCGTTGTCCGAGGCACCACGCTGCAGACGGTTCCTGCTCGGCTGCCGGAGGAGGAGGGCAACCCGAACGGCGCAGCCCGCGCGGGCGGGTTCTCGTTGCGCGCGGGCGTCGCCATCGCCGCGAGCGAGCGCGAGAAGCTCGAGCGGCTGTGCCGCTACGTGAGTCGCCCGCCGATCCAGCCAAGCCTGCGACACCGCGGCACGTGGCGAGGAACTGGGCGCAGCGGTTGAAGCGCGTGTTCGGCATCGAGATCGACACGTGCCAGCAGCTGCAAGAGGGGCGGGTTCTGCTGGCCTGGAAGGTGGTTTGAAATTCCGATGCTGCTTCAGCACCGCCGGCGTGACTTTGGCACCCGGATGATGCTCCGTCGGCTTCCTCGTCGACCGTGGCGACGAAGATCACTGGCCGACCAGAGGGCTTGCCGGCGCGATGCAGTTCGAGGAACGCCTGCAGGCCGAGGATGCCGACGCCCTTGGTATCGAGGGTGCCACGCCCACAGCTTGCCCCGGCCGGGTGCCGATTCCGCCATTTCGTGCTTGATGCCGGCCGACGTGAGCAGTCGCGCAGGATTCTCGCAATCCCGATGCACCGCGTGCGCGATGCACCCTACTCTGAGCGGCGCCCGCACAGACTACCTGCCGTGGCAAGGCCAGACAGGCACTTCCATGGCACCGGCCAGGAGCGTCCCTGAAGCGCCCGTCCACGAAAGTACCTATTGATGGTCTTCCGCCGCGCCCAGACATACTCAAATGAGGTGTGTCATGAGTGCAGCCACCAACTTCCGTGGATCTCGCTTCGCCGGGGCGATTGTTGGCATCGTCCTGGCGCTGGCTTCCCTGTCCGCCGCGGGCCACGAGGCCCAGCAGACCACGCCAGAGCCGGGCTTTCGCCCGCCTGGCCACGACGTTCAGGCATTCCTGGACCACGTGGGTGACATGTCGATCGACGTGCTGCCGACCATGGTTCGAAGGGTCGACAGGACCGCCCATTCCTTCGAGTCCCAGCGCCAGATGGTCGATTTCCTGAACGAAAACCGTATCGCAACCGCCACGGCGCGACGCGACCGAATCGACCTGGGCGCGCTGGAGAGATCCTCCCAGTGGGTGATCTTCCAGCAGGGACTTTCAGCCGTCACGGAAACGGTGGCGAATCGTGCTGCGGGGGCGGACTACACCCTCGTCATGGAGATCCTCGTGCCCGGCGATGAGGCGGTGTTCGGCGTCGAGGTCTACATCGTCGACGCACAGGGCGAGAACGCCTTCTCGTTCCTGCTGAATTCTCATCACCGGATGTTTGCGGAGGCCCGGCTCACCGCTTCGGGTTCGTCGGAGGCCGCCCGCCAGCAAATGATCACGAATGCCACGCGGCTGGGCCTGCTCGCACTACAGGCCCAGATCCAGGGCGCCCGGGAGTGCATGCTGCGCGAGGAGGTTCCGGTTCCCAGGGCCAGCGCCGGCACGTTGCACGACTTCGATGCCCCACTGGCGACGGGTACGGATGAGTGGGGAACGCCCATCGGATACTCGGCCTTCAGCGGTCCGGACACGCGCGTCAGCTTTGCAGCGACGGACGCCTATCCACCACGGGCTGGCACGAAGGACGGCAACCAGGTCCTGCGGCTTGACCTCGACGTGTCCAGCTGGGGCGGTGTCATCCATCGCTTTGCGGACCCGGCGGTTGAGCGATGGACCCCGCATGACTGGCATCTGCTGGACGGGTTCAGCTTCTGGTTCCACGGCACGAACAGCGGCGCCGAGGTGTTCTTCGACATTCTCGACAACAGGAATCCCTGCTCGAAGACGGACGATGCGGAACGATTCCGCTACCGGTTCTCGGACGACGTCGCGGGCTGGCGCCTGATCAAGGTCCGCTTCCGGGACCTGGCCCGCGAGGACGTGTTCGACGGCGCGCCGAACGACGGGCTTGGCTTGACGAAGGTCCACGGCTGGGGCCTGGGCACCTCGGCCACGGACGGTCCCGTGACGTTCCTCCTCGACGACTTCGGCCTGCTGGACGATGCCAGCGAAGCCATTCCGCCGAACGCAGTTCGCATTGCGCACGAGAGGTTCGTCGAGACACGTCTGGACGAGGACACCTCGAGGATCGAAATTTCTACGGCAACCAATGGCAGGCTGGTGGTCGAGAAAGTCCTCGACTTGGAGTGTGCGTGTGCCCGACTGACGCTGGACCGGGGGTTCGAGTATTTCCGGATCGACGAGCGAGAGAAACTCTCGGAGGAGCGCGCACGATTCCGGCTGACGTTCTTCAGGCAGCGGCCGACCGGCATTCCGGTCCAGGGGTTTCCCGCCCAGCCCGGCAGCGAGACGATGCCGGTCGACATGTCCGCGGCCATGCGAGCCGAGGACTACCTCAGGGTCTGCCGGCCTTGATCTAACGGCTGTAAATGGTGGCGGGGTTCGCCAGCAGCTCGATGCGATCCAGCATCCAGCCCGGGAAAACCGTCAGCGATCGGTCGGTAGCCGCTCGCCAGGTCACTGAAATACTGCTGTGAGTGGAAATAGCGGATGTAGGGCCGTACCGTCATGATCAGCGCCGGCTCTGCGCTGCGGTCCTTAGTTTCTGCAAAGCGGCGAACGAAAGGCCGGTGCCGGTTGAAAGCGGATACGCTCGTTCATGAGTCTCTTGACGGTCGCGCCCGGATTCATGAGGTAGCGTCCGCGTCGGCAGAGTGAATGCATGAGCACGAATGAATTAATGCTTTTCCTCTATGGGCTTTTCATGGATGAGTCGCTATTGGCTTCGAAAGGGATTCGTCCAACGGAATCGACTGTCGGCTATGTTGATGGGTATGGCCTGCGCATCGGGAAACGCGCCACGCTACTTCCCGAGGCGAATAGTCGCGCATACGGTGTGTTGATGAAGATCGCGTCAGAGGACGCTGTGGCGTTGTATTCTGAACAGAGCGTTGCTGACTATGTCGCCGAACCTGTTGTCGTCACATTGCCCGGAGACATTCATGTGTCGGCTGTTTGCTACAACTTGCCGGCAGCCAAGCTGGTCGGGACAAACCCGGAGTACGCGGCGGCCTTGTTGGCACTGGCGACCAAACTGGGACTGCCCGACAGCTACCTCAGACACATCAGGGATGCCGTCTAGATTTCGACCGCTGATGGCCGGGCCCTGCCGTTCGGCGACGCCACGGAAAGCCGTCACTGCTCGCTTCTCCCGAAAGCGGACGCTGCGGGAAGGGAGCCGACAAGTGCCAACCGTTGGACTTGCCTGCGCTATCCTAGCGTCCCGATCCGACCTGCCACAAGTGGTCGGTATCGAATGCTGCGCTGCGCCAGGCCGCGCTGAAGCTGTGTGCCAGAACCAGGAGTCGGTATTGAAGTCCACAAACATTGTCGCCGCCGCAGTTGCAGGCATTCTCTCGTCCCTGATCGGCGTCGCATCGGCCGCCGAGGACCTGGATCGCACGACCCTTCCGATCGCGGAGCCCAAACGGCCGACCTATACGGAACTTGACGCGCGAAATGTAAAGCCGCCGCCGAGGTTCGAGGTCAAGGCCCCCAAGGCCGCGCCCAACGTGGTGATCGTGCTGATCGACGACGTCGGATTCGGCGGGCCCAGCGCGTTTGGCGGCCCGATCCGCACGCCGACGCTGGACGGGCTCGCCCAGGGTGGCCTGCGCTTCAACAATTTCCACACGACCGCACTGTGCTCGCCGACGCGAGTTGCACTCAAGTCTGGCCGCAACCACCACTCCGCCAATGCCGGCTCGATCATGGAGACCGCGACGGCGTTCCCCGGCAACACCGGACAGATCCCGAACAGCGTCGCGCCCCTGGCAGAAATGCTGCGGCTGAACGGCTACAGCACCGGCGCCTTCGGCAAGTGGCATGAAACCGCGGCCTGGGAGACGAGCGTGTCGGGCCCGTTCGACCGCTGGCCCACGCGCCAGGGCTTTGACAAGTTCTACGGCTTCATCGGCGGCGAGACCGACCAGTGGTACCCGCTGATCTACGACGGCGTGATCAAGGTCGACCCGCCGAAGATGAAGGGCTACCACTTCACCGTCGACATGACCAACCAGGCCATTAACTGGGTCAAGGCACAGCAGTCGATGACGCCGGACAAGCCGTTCTTCGTCTACTACGCCACCGGCGCGGTACACGCGCCGCACCACGTGCCGAAGGAATGGGCCGACAAGTACAAAGGGCAGTTCGACAAGGGCTGGGATGCCACCCGTGCCGAGACGCTTCAGCGGCAGATGCAGCTGGGCGTGGTGCCAGCCGGCACGAAACTGGCCAAGCGGCCCGACGACATCAAGGCCTGGGATGCACTGCCCGCCGAACACCGGCGTCTGTTCGCGCGCCAGGCCGAAGTCTTCGCCGGCTTCCTGGAGCAGACCGACCACGAGGTCGGTCGCTTCGTGCAGGCGCTGAAGGACATCGACGAATTCGATAACACGCTGTTCATCTACATCGCCGGTGACAACGGCACCAGTGCCGAGGGCGGCTTCGTCGGCATGTACAACGAGATGACCTATTTCAACGGCGTCGAGGAGAAGGTCGAGGACCTGATCCCGCTGATCGACAAGTGGGGCGGCCCGGAAACCTTTCCGCACATGGCCGCCGGCTGGGCGGTGGCCTTCGACACGCCGTTCCAGTGGACCAAGCAGGTCGCATCCGACTTCGGTGGCACGCGCAATGGCACGGTCATTCACTGGCCGATGGGCATCAAGGACAAGGGCGGCTTGCGCAGCCAGTTCGCCCACGTCATCGATGTTGCGCCGACGGTGTTGGAAGCCGCCGGCCTGCCGGAGCCGAAGAGCGTCAACGGCGTGGTGCAAACGCCGATCGAAGGCACGAGCCTGGTCTACACCTTCGACAATGCGAAGGCGCCTGAGCGGCACTCGACGCAGTACTTCGAGATGTTTGGCAATCGCGCGATCTACCACGAAGGCTGGCTGGCGCGCACCATTCACCGTGCACCGTGGCAGACCAGCAATCTGCGGCCGCTGACGAGCGATGTGTGGGAGTTGTACGACGTGAAGAACGACTTCAGCCTGACCGACGATCTGGCTGCGCAGCAGCCGGCGAAGCTGAAGACGATGCAGGCGCTGTTCATGACGGAGGCGCAGAAGTACCACGTGCTGCCGATCGACGACCGCACCATCGAACGCACCAACCCGACCTTGGCTGGCCGGCCCGACCTGCTCGGCGATCGCACCAGCCTGACCTTGTACGAAGGCATGCAGGGCATGCTGGAGAACACCTTCATGAACACCAAGAACCGCTCTAGCAAGATCACTGCCGAGATCGACGTGCCGGTGGGCGGCGCCAACGGCGCGATCCTGTCTCAGGGCGGGCGCTTTGGCGGCTGGTCGCTGTACATGAAGGACGGCAAGCCGGCCTATACCTACAACTACCTCGGTCTGGCGCGCTACAGCGTCACCGCACCGGAGGCGCTGCCCGCCGGAGCGGCGACGGTGACGCTGGACTTTGCCTACGACGGCGGCGGGCTCGGCAAGGGCGGCAAGGCCACGCTGCTGGTAAACGGCAAGGCGGTCGCCGAGGGCCGCATCGACAAGACGCAGCCGAACATCTTCTCGGCCGACGAGACCGCCGATGTCGGCATCGACAACCAGACGCCGGTGGCCGAAGGCATCGGCATCGGCGCGGAGACTCGGTTCACCGGCAAGATCAACAAGGTTGTCCTTGAAGTGCAGCCTATGAAGTAGGGAAGACCCGGGCAGCCTGCGTCCTATTCCTTGAGTCGCGGCGGCGAGGAGCGTCCGATGTCCGAGGTCAACCGGCCGGACGCTTCGTGAACGTCTCGATGACTGCTTTCGCGGGAACCGGTCACTCGCCGGTAATGATCGGCCGTTGCCGATCAGTCTTGAGCAGTCGCCGGAACTGGCCAGTGGGTGCATGGCAAAGAGATGCGAGATGAGACAGGAAGATGCAACGGCATGTTTCGGCAGAGGGATCTGCTGAGACGCCTTAGGACCGCTTGAGTCGCCACGTGACCAAGATGGGTCGCAACAATATTCTTGCCGGGGACTTCCGCACCTCGATCGGCGGCGGCACGATCCGTTCAGGGGCCTGCCGTGGAACAAGTCCAAACAGGTTCGGCTTGACCTGCTGGAAGAGGGACCAGCGCTGAACGCATCGCATCAGTCGCCGGCGCCCGTTCCACGAACCGATCGGGCCTGGAAGGCGTCTTGAATTTCCTATCCGCTCTTCGCTCGTTACATGCAGACAGTGACCAGTCGGCTGATCGAGCCGTATCGCAACAGACTCATCAACATCCATCACGCCATGCTGCCGGCGTTCTGGGGGCATGACCGTACCAGCAGGCGCGCGACCGTGGCGTCAGACTGATCGGCGCGACCTTGTTCGAACGTCGCTAATCCTGTGGCACACTGTACCCGCCTTCAGCGCGATGAGGGCGCGCCGGGAACACTGCGGTGGATCGACCATTCCCAGCCTACGACGGCGATGAAGCATACGTCTTCGTATGCTATGCGCACGAAGACGCCAGGCTCGTATACCCGGAACTCAGCTGGCTGCGGGACCGCGGGGTCAACATCTGGTATGACGAGGGCATCACCCCCGGCGAGGAGTTTCCGGAGCGACTGGGCAAGGCCATCCTCGATGCCAGCCTGGTGCTGTTCTATGTCAGCCCGCGCTCCGTCGCCTCGCGACACTGCCGCAACGAGGTGTTCTTCTCGCTCGACCGCGACACGCCGGTGCTGGCGATACACCTCGAGAGAACGGAGCTGCCCCCCGGCCTGGCGCTGTCGACCGGCACCGCCCAGGCGATCATGCGCTACGAGCTCCCGGAAGCCGTCTACCATCGTAAGCTGCTGACCGGCATCCGTGATCATTCGGACCGGGACAACCGGATCGAAGTCGGGCAGGAGGCGCTGCTCGCGTCAACGCCCCGGCGGCGCACGCGGCGGCTGGTGTGGCCGGTCGTCATCGCATTGATCGCGGGCGCGCTCGCGCTCGGGGGCGTTCAAGTCAAGAACTATCTCGATCGCCAGGAACGGATCCGCTGGGCGCGTGACGAAGCCTTGCCGAAAATTCGCGAGATGCTGCAGGTCCAGTGGCGGGATTTCACCGAGCCTTACGACCTGGCGGTTCAGGCCGAGGAAGTGATTCCAGATGATCCCGAACTGCAGGCCATCCTGGAAGCCATCTCGGTACGGGTTGCTGTCGATTCGCAACCCCAGGGCGCGATTGTCTCCTACAAGAATTACGACACCCCCGAGGCCGACTGGGTCGCCCTTGGCAAGACGCCGCTTATGCAGCAGCGACTGCCTGTTGGCATCTTTCGCTGGAAATTCGAGCGGGCGGGTTTCGAGCCGGTCCTGGCCGCTGACTCGAGCTGGGACATCAGTTTGGGCGGCGACAAGCTGTTAAAGGCGAACGATCTCCACCGAACCCTGGACACGGCGGAACAACTGCCGCCCGGCATGGTCCGCGTCCAGGGCGCCGCCACCGGGCAGGGCGCCATCGGCGATTTCTATATCGACCGCTACGAGGTTACCAACGTCCGCTTCCAGGAATTCGTCGATGCGGGCGGCTACCAGAAGCCCGAATACTGGCAGCACCCCTTTATCGACGACGGGCGGGAACTGAGCTTCGCGGAAGCGATGAGCCGGTTCGTCGATCAGAGCGGCCGCCCCGGCCCCAGCCTCTGGATCGGGGGGCACCATCCCGATGATCTCGGCGATCACCCGGTTTCGGGGGTGAGCTGGCACGAGGCGGCGGCCTTTGCCCGCTGGGCCGGCAGGGAACTGCCGACCGCTGACCACTGGGGGCTGGCCCGCGGCGAGCACTCGCCTGTGATCGATTGGCCGCAGCTGGGCGGCTTTGCGACCTTTGCGCCCTTCAGCAATCTCGGCGGCACGATCAGCGGGACGGGCACGGTACCCGTCGGCAGCCTGCCCGGTGTGACGGCGTACGGCGCCTACGACATGGCCGGCAACGTGCGTGAGTGGTGCAGCAATGACGCCGCCATCGGCAAGGTGGTGCGAGGCGGAGCGTGGTCCGACAACACCTACGACTTCGGCAAGATCCAGCAGGCGCCGGCCATGCTGCGCACGCCCGGCTACGGCTTCCGCACCGCCCTCTACACCGACCGCGAGGACATTCCAAAGTCGGTGTTCGACCCGGTCCAGACCAGCCAGAAACTCGACCTGCACGCCCATCAACCCGTTTCGGACGAAGTCTTCAGCGTGTACCTCAACCAGTTTGCCTACGACAAGGACGGCCTGGACGCACAGCCCATCGCGGTGGACGACGGCCATCCGGACTGGATAATGGAGCGCATCTCAGTGGCCGCGCCCTACGGCGACGGGCGGTTGATCATCAACCTGTTCCTGCCGAGGAACGCCAAACCGCCCTTCCAGACGGTGATCTATTTCCCGGGCTCGGCGGCGTTGTTCACATCGTCTTCGGAAGACTTGTCGGACTACTATGAAACTCAGTTGTTTCTCAATTTCCTGATGCGCAGCGGCCGGGCGGTGGCGTTCCCGGTCTACCAGGGCACCTTCGAGCGGCGCGACGACCGGTACCCGGCCATTTCCTACGGCCAGCCGAGTCACGCTTATTCCGAGTACGTCACCCAGCTGGTCAAAGACCTGCGCAGGACGGTCGATTACCTGGAAACGCGCGACGACATCGACGACCAGCGCCTCGCGTACTACGGGATGAGCTGGGGCGGGGTGATGAGCGGGGTGATCCTTGCGGTCGAGGAGCGGATCAGGACCGCCATCGTCTTGGGCGGTGGCATCACCAACGCCGGTCTGCCGGAGGTCAACGAGCTCAACTACCTGCCACGCGTCACCGTGCCACTGCTGATGATGAATGGCCGCTACGACTCCCTCACCAGCTACGAGAGTTCCGCCCTGCCGATGTTCGAGATGATCGCGACACCGGCCGAGCACAAAGTGATCAAGAGCTACCCCACCGACCACATCCCGTCGAAGGTGGACTACGTCACGGAGACATTGAACTGGCTGGACAAGTACTTCGGATCCGTCAGAACCGTAAGACAGCCTGACGGATGAGGTCGGGAAGCGCGCATCCGGTGAGCCAAAGGCAGCCTGGTCCGTACTGACAAGTTAAGTCCCCGACGCGGGCCGACGCCGCTCACTCTGGCGCGGATAGCTCCGTAACCTGACGACAACGTCCACTGCAATGCTGGTCTGTGTTGTGTCTAGCGCCGAATGCCCACTTTTCCGAGCGAAAAATAGTCAGCTTGTCGGTACCCGGAATCAGGCTGGGGGCGATGAGCACCACTCAGGTCATCACGGTGGCATTGACCGTGAAATAGTCCCTGGATTGCCAGGAGGCCTGGACTACCGATGAGCCATGACCAGCAGCGCGTGATGTTCTATTCGGCGGCCGTGTTCAACTGGCTTGCCTGTGTCCTTTTCACCCCATGGCTTGGCATTGCCCCCCATATGGGCTTCAGCCCAGAGATGAGCAATGCCCCCTTCAACCAGATAGCCGTATTTGCCATAGGACTTTTTGGCTACGGCTACTGGATGGTCGCGGGCAATCCCCCGGCGCATCGAGGCATCATCGTCCTGGGGCTGATTGGCAAGATCGGTGTCATCGCTATCCTCTTCGGCCACTACCTGTTGGTCGGTGACGTCAACTTCAACCTCGCCGGGCTGGCCCTGGGCGACGTGGTCTACGCGGCCTTGTTCTTTCGCGTGTTGAAGACCACGCCTGCCTGATGCGACGGGCGCCAAGGTGGAGCCTGGCGGCTGTAGCCGGCCAGCTCGCTGGACTTCTGTTTTCGCGGCAGATTCACTGGAGGGAAGTCCCATGACACGGAAGATGGTTACCGTTTTCGGTGCCATCTACGAATTCGAGCGGTTCTGGCAAACCAACACGACCCACCGGATGATGGCGCGCCAGAAAGCGTTCATCCGCCGGATGATCGAGATGACCGGAATGGACTACACCATCATTCCGGCTGGCGCCTGGATCGAGTACTACATGATGGAGCCCGTTCTCGTCATGGGCGATGCCGACACGAAAATCGGCTGGTCCACGGGTGCGGACGTGGGACGCAAGGTCGAGCGCGTCCACTGGAGTGCCGAGCAATGGCGTGCGGCCTACGCCCAGCAGGCTCCGGGGGCCATCCAGACCCTGCTGGCCATTGGTGTCGCCATCACCGACACGCCGGCAGGCATGTCCCTGTTCGGAAACTGGAACAAGACCTTCATTCCCGGGTTCCAGGGCACTCCGCTCGATGAGCTGTTCGTCGGCACGGTCGAGCCTTTTGTCGCCGCGATGCGGGCAGGCCTCATCGCCGCGGGGGAATTGCCGGCAAGCTCGTAGGAGGCGCCCGCCTGCTTTCGAGGCTGGCCCGCTGCCGAGACGATGATTGCTCAACCGTAATCGCGGACTGCGGCGCCGCGGCAAGACCGGCACTGGGCCGGGCTGAGTCGTCGATCCAGATTGCTGGTTATGCCGTTCTGCGTCTGCCGGTTCCAGCGGCCCTGCTCTCCAGGGGATGCATCGGCGGATCACAGAGCCCCGACTTGCGGGTGCTGATATAAACGCCGCCGCTGCCGTAGTAGAGGCGCTTCAGGTCCCAGGAGAAAGACGGACGGCTCTCGTCTGCAGCCGCCGTGGAGAACGGCACCGTATCGCTGAGGTTGACGGGTGCCGACCAGGCCTCGTAGACCGAATTCCGTGACGCGTACCAGATGTCGCCGATGCCGTCGGCATCACGATTGGAGGCGAACACGATCTCCAGGCCACCACGACCCACGTTCGGCTGCCGGTCTGCGCTCGCGGTATTCAGTTCCGTCACTGCCATGCCGGGTTCGAATGAACCGTCCACGCGCATGCGGCTCTCGTAGATATCCTGGCCGGCCGCGTAGCCCGAGGCCGCGTCCGGCCCCGTCGAGAAGTACAGCAGGGTGCCTGCATCCGTTTCCACGAGTGACGGGCTCAATTCATTCCCCGCCGTGTTCGGGCCGTCCGGCGAGCAGCCCAGGTTGCGGGGCTCGCTCCATGCGTCCATGCCAGGACTGTAGCGGGAGACGTAGATATCCGTGCCGCCGCAGCCTCCGGCGCGGTTGGATACGAACAGCAGCGCCTGTCCGGGCAAGGGCGTCGGACAGAAATCCTGGACGTCGCCATCCGCAGCCGCCGGCTTGCTCACCGGATCATCGACCTTGATCCGGTCGCCGAACGTCTCGGAGTTGCCGTTGCGCTCGTAATAGAAAATGTCCAGCGAGCCTTCGAAGCCCCCTGCGACGAACAACTTGTTGCCGTTCCGTGACTCGATCGGACATCCCCCGGCAAGGCCGGTAGCGGTGCTCGCGCTCCAGTCGGAGAATTGGGGCCCCGCGTGGACAGAGCCGGCAAGGCCCCCCAGAAATGCCAGGGCGGTTGCCGGCATGCTGCCGTGCAATATGATCTTGTTCCGTGCCATTGCTCCTCCCGTCGCCACTATTTCGTTAATTGCAGCTGCGCTGACACCCGGCCGTTCCTGCCGCCTGGGCGCGAAGTCGCCCGGGTGTGATCAAAGACGCTAAGCATCTGCGCCGCGCGCGTAACGAAAATTGCAGGAAATTTCTTGGCGAGTATTCTGAAATTGTCTCGAACGCAGCCAGGTGAGCCGCGATGCCCGAGGGGGGTCGGATCTGCAGATACCGGTTTGGTGACTTCGTCGTCGACGAGCGCCGTAGTGCGCTGCAGCAAAACGGCGAGGACCTTCCGCTGCGGCCGAAGTCGTGGGAGGTGTTGCGCGAGCTCGTGATTCACGCTGGTGAGCTGGTCACGAAAGAACGCCTGCTCGAGGCCGTCTGGCCAGACCGGGTAGTGACGGAGGGCGTGGTCGCCAAGTCTGTCCGGGAGATCCGACAGGTGCTCGGTGACGAGGACCGTTCCGTGGTGCGCCTGGTGCCACGGCGAGGCTACCGCTTTGAGGGTCTGGTCACCGTCGAAGTGATCGATGACGAGGTGCGCGGCGAGTCCGCCGAGTCGCCGTCCCCGCCAAACGCGGACCCGCCCGTCGATGCCACCGCGACGGTAGAGGCGGCTGCGTCGCCGCCGGAGCCTGGCGCCAGGCCAGACCCGGTGCCTCGTCCGCGGGTCGCACGACTCTGGCGGCTGGCCGCCATGGCGGCCGTGCTGCTCGTGGCCATCGCCGTCGTCTGGACGGTGGCGGTCAGGGCAGTCGATTCTTCGCAGCGCCGGGCAGATGGCGGGCGGCTCGTGCCGGCCGAGCGCTCGATCGCGGTGCTGCCATTCGATGACATGAGCCCCGGCGGCGACCAGCAGTTCCTCGCCGACGGCATCGCGGAGGAGATCCTTAATTTCCTGTCGATGAGCCAGGAGCTGACGGTCATCGCTCGCACCTCGTCCTTTGCCTTAAGGGGCGAGTCGGTGGACGCCGTGACGGTTGGCCGCCGCCTCAACGTAGCCTACGTTCTGGAAGGGAGCCTGAGGAGATCCGGCGACATGCTGCGCGTCGCCGTGCAGCTCGTCGACGGCCGTGACGGCAGCCGGGTCTGGGCGGAGAGCTACGACCGTCAGCTCGGCGACTCGCTGGAACTGCAAGCCGAAATTGCGCGCGCGGTGTCGGAAAATCTCCACGTGCGCTTGGCGAACTCAGGCCAGCGCCGGCCGCTCGATCCCGTCGCGTATCAGCGCTACGCGGAAGCCCGATTCCGGTTCAACCGCCGGTTCGGCGACGACCTGCTGCGGGCCGAGGAACTCTTTCTCGAGGCCACGCGGATCGATCCCGATTTCGCACGCGCCTGGGCCGGGCTCGCCGGCGTCTACTGGGTGAGAACAGGTATTCAATACGACGACCCGATCCGACTCTCGATGCCGGAGGCCATCGAGGCCATGGCGCTCCCGATCGAGCGGGCGCTGCAGGCAGACCCAGACCTTGCCGAGGCGCACGTGCGCGCGTCCAACTTCTACCGGGCGACGGGCCAGGCCGACCGTGCTCGCGTCCACCTGGCGAGGGCACAGGTGCTGGCGCCCAGCGACCCGCTGGTACTGGCCACATTCGGCTGGGACCTGGAGGATCCGTTGTCCCCGGAACGCGAGATCGAGCTGTCCCGCAAGATCATCAAGGTGGACCCGCTGTCACTCACGTGGCGATACAACCTCATTTGGCATCTCATCGAGCACCGTCGGATGAGTGAGGCTCGCCGAGAGTTCGGAGAGGCGATGGACTTGTTTCCATCAGAAACGGGGGAACTGAGCAATCTGGCGGCGATGCTCGAGCTGCTGGAAGGGAACTTCGACGCAGCGGCGGCGGCCGCCGAGTCGATTTCCGACGCGAGCGACTCGACGTACGAGCGCAGCGCGCTGCTGGCGATGGCATGGGATGCACAGGGTGTGGCCGACCGGGCCGCCGAGGTCCGCACGCGCCTCGAGGCCGCCTCCGACGAGTGGGCGGCCCTGCGGCTCGCGGAGATCCATGCATACGCCGGCGCCGGGCAGGAGGCCTTCGCCTGGCTGCATGAGGCCTGGGAGCGTGCGGGACCAGACGCCTTCGTCCGCATTCGATTCTGGAACGCGATGGACGATTCACCGTTCCTTGTCGAGCTGAAAGACGATGCCCGCTGGCGTGAACTGCGCCAGCAGTATGAGCAGGCTGCGAGCATCACCCACTCGGGCTGATTCTGACCGTCTCTCTCGACGGAGCGGGCGAAGTCGCCAATGCCGCTCGCTACATCTGGTCCTCGAGCGGCAGGTGGGCGAGGAACCAGTCCTCGATCCGCTGCATGCAGGAGTCGACCAGGTGCTGGAACGTCGTGGCCTGATCGAGCGCGACACCGACACCGCGACACGTGGCGAAGAGCTGGGCAGAGCGGTTGAAGCGCGTGTTCGGCATCGAGATCGACAGGTGCCAGCGCCGCCGCGGTCTCGTAGCCGGAGCCGGCCAACCGACGGTGGTATGGTGGCACGCATGGGGGCGGCGCAAGCCTCGATGACCAGATGGGGGAAAAATGAAGCAGCATGGCAACACAATGACTCGCCGGGCGCTGCTGCGTACCGGCGCTGCGTTGAGCGGGATCGCGGCTGGCGGCGTTCCGCTCTGGGCGCTAGGGCAGTCGAAGGCAGGATCCCCATTCAAGGACCTGCGCGAAACTTTCGGCGGTCGCCTGATCCTGCCTTCCGATTCCGCTTATGACCAGGCGCGCCGGGTCTGGAATGCCATGATCGACAGGCATCCGGCGGCCATCGCGCAATGCGCCGACGTCGATGACGTGGTGCGCGCCGTGCGCTTCGCGCGCGCCCGGGCCATTCCGGCGACCGTGCGCGGCGGCGGGCACAACGTCGCCGGCAAAGCCGTGCAGGACGATGCGCTGGTGATCGATCTCGGTGCCATGCAAAACGTCAGCGTCGATCCGGACGCGAAAGTCGGCCGTGCGCAGGGCGGTGCCCGCTGGGGCATGTTCGACGCGGCAACCCTGGACCACGGGCTCGTAACGACGGGCGGTACCGTATCGACGACCGGTGTCGGCGGACTCACCCTCGGTGGCGGGCTCGGCTGGCTAATGCGCAAGCACGGCCTGAGCTGTGACAATCTCGTCGCGGCCGAGGTCGTCACCGCCGACGGTCAGGTCCTGCGGGCCAGCGACACCGAGAATGCTGATCTGTTCTGGGCCTTGCGGGGCGGTGGTGGCAATTTCGGCGTCGTCACGACCTTCGAGTTTCGCCTGCACACGCTGGAACCGCTCGTTGCCGGCATGGCACTGTACCCACAGGCGATGGTGGGTGACATGCTTCGGCTCTTCCGCGAGTACACGGCGAGCGCGCCGGACAACGTGACGGCACAGGCGGGTGTGCTTGCCGGCCAGCCTGATACGCCGCTCGCCGGGCAGAGTGTCGGCTGGATCGGCTATTGTCACAGCGGTCCGATCGAGGACGGCCTGCGCCTGGTCGAACCGATCAAATCATTCGGGCCGCCGGCGGTCGATCTCATCGGCGAGATGCAGTATCGCGAATTGCAGACGATGTTCGACGCCGGCATGGCGACGCCGACACGCAATTACTGGCGCTCTTATTTTCTCTCCGATCTTTCCGACGAAGTCATCGACCTGTTCGTCAAGCATGCCGACGCCGGCCTGCCCAACCAGAGCACTTTGCTGCTGATCGAACACATGGGCGGCGCCATTGCGCGAGTCGGGGACCACGACACGGCGTTTTCGAGCCGCCGTGCGAAGTACAACGCGTCGATACTGAACGCCTGGCAAGACGCCGCGGACGATGTACGCAACACCGCCTGGACACGTGCGTTCGGCGATGCCGTGAACGCCCATGCGACCGGTGCCGCCTACGTCAATTACATGACCGGCGACGAAGGCACGGCACGCATACGTTCAACATATCAGGCGAACCTGGACCGGCTGATAGAAGTCAAACGCAAGTACGACCCCGACAACTTCTTCAGCAGCAACCAGAACATCAAGCCCTGACCGCTGTCGCAACCCGTGTCGAACAGCAGCGCTCCGGCATCCGCGGCCCCGGACAGCACGAGTTCGCGCTGGCGTCGACCGCGGTGCCCGGGTTCGTCATAAGGCCCGTTCCGCGACCAGGCTGCCGCCGGGCAGGTGGGCTACATTTCCTATCCGCTTGACAGCTGTGCCTCGGCGGCGGCGACCAGGGCCTGGAATCGCGGATCTTCGCGCAGGGTGTCAAGGTCCGGATCGACCATTGCGAACTTTACGAAAGAAGCGCTCATCAATGGCAGCAGTGACGCAAGCATCTGGAGCGCGCCTTCGGTGTCGTGAAGATGCGCGGCCAGGGCGCAGACGAAATTGTAGCGGGCATTGACGTTTTCCGGATCGATCAGCGCCGCCCGATTCATCCAGGTCTTGGCGCGCTCGGTTTCCCCGAGCACGGCGAGCGAGTAGGCGCCGCCGGCCAGGGCACTGGCATCGTTCTGATCCAGCGCGATGGCCTTTTCGGCTCGTTCTACCGCAACCTGCGCCACACGGTGTGCGGCGGACTCGTCGCCGATGGCGATGTAGCAGCTCACCAGCATGCCGGTCGCATGAATATCCGTGTCCAACAGCTCCATCGCCTTCTCATAATGGCGAGCAGCGTCCGGCAATCGCCGTTGCCGGTAGCGAAGTTTGCCGGCTGAGCGGTTTACCTCATACGACTCGGGGTCCAGGCGCAGTGCGATGTCGATTTCATTGGAGGCCTCGTCGATACGACCGTACTCGGTCAGGATCTTTGCCCGTGCCGCATGGGCCTCCGCCAGATCAGGGTCCAGCGCCAGCGCCCGCTCGGCCGCAGCAAGTCCGTCATCCCCGGGCCTGCCGAGGCCGAACCGCAGGGTCGTCTGCCCGTTCGCGAGGAGCGACCACGCCCTGGCGTAGTGGGGGTCGATTTCGACTGCACGCGTACACAGCCGGACGGTTGCTTCCGCCGGCCGGCTGGCCCAGTCACTGCCATTCACGCAGTACTGTCTGGCCATCAGATAGAGGTTGTAGGCCTCGACATTGTCCGTGCCTCGTCGCTCGATGGCTCGCCTCTCCTCCGGCAGCAGCTTGAGCTTCAGCGCCTTGACGATGGCCTCGGAGATCTCATCCTGGAGCGAGAAGATGTCCTCGAGGATCCGGTCATATCGTTCGGCCCAGAGATGATCGTTGCTGGAGCCGTCGATGAGCTGTGCCGTGATCCGTACCCGGCCGCCGGCCTTGCGCACGCTGCCTTCGAGCACGTGTCTCACCTTCAGCTCGCGCGCAACCTGTGTCGCGTCGACGTTCTGACCCTTGTATACGAAGGCGCTGTTCCGGGCGATGACCGACAGCGCTGAAACCTTGGCCAGGTCGGTGATGATGTCCTCAGTGATGCCGTCGCTGAAGTATTCCTGTTCCGGATCACCGCTCATGTTGGCGAAGGGCAGGACACAGATCGAGACGCGACCTGGCGCGGCAGCAGGATCGCGCGATGGCGGTGCCGCCGTCATTGCCACAGCACGTGGTTCGGATCCACTTTGGCGTACGACCAGTCGGCCAAGTGCCCGGAGTACTTCCTCGAATAGCGGGCTGCCGGAATCTCCGTTCCAGCCGTCGAGATCGGTCGTGTGCAGCGTACGCACGTCGATCGGCAGCTCGGCCGCGTCGAAGCGTACCGGGACGAGGATGCCGCGCTCGGCCCCGTCCCGCGCCTCGCCGCGTACCCAGCGGGACTGGACGGATCTTGGAGTCCAGACCACCAGCACCGCGGTGGCGACCTTCAGTTCCGCGACAATCTGGAGATCGAATTCCTGGCCGGGACTGATATCGGGGTCCCACCACACGGACCAGCCCCGCGCCTCGATTGCAGCCACGAGAGGCGCTACACGGGCCCGGTCAGCGCGGGCGTAGGATACGAAGATGTCGGCCATTGCACTCGGCCCCCGATTCCAGGCAGGCATGTGCTGCCAGCCTGGGCGCAGCTAGCTTACCCCGTGAGAGGGAGGGCGGCACGTCTGCACGCCGGGAGAGGTCAAGGGTTCCACGCCGTCGAAGCCGTCGGGCGCGCCTGCCTCGCTAGCGGCGGACTCCGCGCTTGTGGACGGGAACCATGTTGATGCTGGTCGCAAGGTGCGTGCGGGCGGCCATGATGTCGTGCTCGGTTTCGGATGGGCGAGCGAGCGCGGACTCGATGCGCGCCAGGCTCATGGCCGGGCGACCGAGATGACAGACGGGTTCGCCCGGCTTTACGGTGGGGAGGGTGGTCATGCCGAGAACGATGCCATCCGTCGGGGCCTTGAGGATGTTCTGTTGCCGACCGAGCAGGCTGTAGTTCGACGCGATGGCCTGCCCGACATGCACGACCTGGCCGGGGACGACGTGAAAGCGCAGGATGCCGCCGACCTGGGCGCGAATCCAGGAAGTGCTCGTGATGAGGGTTTGGTAAGGCGGGGCGACTCGCTCGCCGGCGATGAGACCAAGCTCAACGAGGACGTTGCGGACGCCGCGGACGCCAAACTCGACCATCGCGGGTTCCATCTTCCAGGGTTCTCCGGCTTCGACGCAGATGGTGGGACAACCGACGCGCGTGGCCTCGCTGCGGAAGGAACCGTCGGGACCGGCGCCGCCCAGGATCAGTTCGGCGCCGAACGCTTCAGCGATGCGACGCACACCGGGATCGCTGAGGCGTCCGCGCACGTTCGGGTAGTTGGTACGCTGCAGCGCGGCCGTGTGCAGGTCGATGCCGAAGTCACTTTGGCGCACGACCTCGCTGAAGAGGGTGTGGGCAATGCGGCTGGCGAGACTGCCGTGGGCATTGCCGGGAAATGAACGATTGAGGTCGCGGCGATCGGGCAGGTAACGCTCGCGGGTCTCAAAGCCAAAGACGTTGACCACCGGCACGAGGATAAGGGTGCCGCAACGCAGCGCGAGTTTGTCGTCGAAGAGCAGATCGTGTATGACGCCGACACCATTGAGTTCGTCGCCATGCATGGCAGCCGTGACGAAGACCGTCGGACCCGGGCGACGGGCCCGGGTGACCCGCATGTGAATCGCGACGTCGTCACCAAGGTAGGTTTCGGAGACTTTGAGACGCACGTCGGTGCTGCGACCGAGCGGGATGCGTTGCCCGCCGATGACGAGGGGCGGGCGACGCTTGGCGGAGCGGGCGCTCATTTGCTCTTCTGCTTGGCTTTCCTCTCGGCGGTTTTCGGCGGCTTGGCGGTGGCCGCAGCAACGCCGGTCACGCTTGGCGGTAGTCGCTTGCCTTCAACAGCCTGCTTTGCCTTGCGAGCTTTGCGGCCAGGTCGCGTGCGGGCGTCGAGGGCGGGCAGCAGGTTGCGCAAGGCCGCGGCGAGGCCGTAACAGAGCAGGACGTCGCCCGCGAGGACCGGGCGGTCTTCGCGGGGGTTTGGGATGACCAGTCCGCCGCGGTGGATGCTGAGGACGACGATGTCCTTCTGGCGCAGTCCGGTGTCGCGCACGGTCTTGCCGATGAATTCGGAGTTGGGGCCCACCGGGAGCTCGGCGACCTGGTAGCCGCGAGCGAGGGTGAGGCGCTGGCGAATGTCGAAGTCTTCGAAAAGCACACGCTCCTCGAGGTGCTGGATGATCTGGTCGGCGATATCAATGCCGCTGGCTCCCTCGATGCCTTCCAGGCCGGGCGAGGAATTGACCTCCATGATCTGCGGGCCGTCCTTGCCTTCGAGCATGTCCACGCCGGCGACCCGCAGGCCGAGGATCTGGGCAGCGCGCACGGCCGTGGCCTCGTATTCGGGAGGAAGAGTGATGGCCTCGGTGGAGCCGCCGCGGTGCACGTTGCTGCGGAACTCGGTGCCGACGGCACTGCGGCGCATGGCGGCTACGACCCGGTCGCCAATGACGAAGGCGCGCACGTCCTTGCCCTTAGATTCAGCGACAAATTTCTGGATGATGACGTTCTGCTTGGTGCTCTGGAGCGTCTCGACGATGGCTTCCGCGATCTTCGTTGTGTCGGCGAGAATGACCCCGATGCCCTGGGTGCCTTCGAGCATCTTGATGATCACGGGCGCGCCACCGACCCGGTTGATGGCGTCGAGAATGCTCTTGCGGTCGCGCACGAAGGCGGTGGACGGCATGCCGAGCTTGTAGCGGCTGAGGATCTGCAGGGAACGGAGTTTGTCACGTGAGATGGCGATGGCGTGCGAGCCGTTGAGCGTGAAGACGCCCATCTGCTCGAACTGACGCACGACCGCAGTGCCGTAGAACGTCACCGAAGAGCCGATACGCGGTATGACAGCGTCATAGCTGCTGAGAGGCCGGCCCTTGATGACGATCGACGGGCCGGTGTCGTCGAGCTGGAGACCCATCTTCATGACATTGAGACCGACCATCTTGTGGCCGCGGGCCGTGGCCGCCTCCTTGAGGCGGCGGGAGGAGTAGTTGTTCGGTTCACGGGTGAGGAGCGCGATTTTCATGGGGCTTACCGGTCTTCCTTGCTGGTCCGGGCGGGGCGGGTGAGGTAGGTGCGCGCGACGTCGACGATGTAGTTGGGAGCCAGGGCCGAGCGGCCGATCAACAGGCGACAAAGCATGTTGGCGCGGCGCACCAGAGTGAACTCGGCCGGGCGGGTGAGTCCCCCGAGGCAAAGAGACGTGGAGACGACATAGCGGGTTTCGCGACTCCCGTTGCTTGAGCGCACGATGGTTTCGCGAACGATGGGTGCGGTGATCCACCTCTTGCGACGCCGGTGCTTGTTGCTGAGCACGACGTCGAAGCGCACCTGGCCGTCGGGGAGCAGGTTGATCTGGTCGACATCGAGGGCGGAGGTCCTGGCGCCCGTGTCGATCTTGGCGCGGATCGCAGGAATGTCCCAATCCGGCAAGGCAATGGATTCGCGCCAGCCAACGACAATTTTGGAAGAGAGGGGCATGGAAATTGCGATCATTAGGTGCGGTTCACGCCGCGAATCAATTGGAGTTAAGCGGAAAAAGCACAGCCCGGCAAGGTCGGGTAGGCTGGCACTCAGCTGCAGGAGACGCGGGTTCTGCGCGTCGTGTGGTGCGCGACGGATGGCCGAGTATGACGCGGAATAGGGAACATCCGCGCCGGCAAAGCGCTGGAACGGCAGTCCCGAGCTCTGGTTGCTCGAAAACGCCCGGAACGGGCGGCAGCGAGCTCTGGTTGCCCGAAAACGCCCGGAACGGGCGGTATTCCAGCACCGGCAGGTCGAAGCTCACCGACTTGAAGTCGACGAGGCGCAGCAGGCCACCGCGGCGCCGCGGGAACGTTTCGAAGACTCACGGAACCGCGAAGGAGATCGGCGAATAATGGCTCGAACACCGACGATGATCGCAATCTCTGCCGCATTCGCCTCGGTTCTCGGTGACTGGCTCGAGAGGAACGGGCAGACCAACGAGGCTGTTCCGCTGAGCAGCGCCGCCACGGTGCCGCAGCTGACGATTGGGCAGTGGGAACAGCGCGTTCGAGCGGCGGTGGCTCGCCTGCCGGGGCCCGCACGCGGGCTGGAGATCGGATCCCTCGTGCGGCTCTCCCACGTCGGCCCGCTTGGCTACATGGCAGTCAATACCAGTACGTTGCGTGAGTTCCTGCGCACTTATCTGCTGCTCGAAAAATGGTTCTATGGCGTGAACTGGGCGACCGCGACCTTTAGCGACGCAGGCTGCGAAATCGCCTGGGACGCGCGCTTCGGCTTCCCGGACCGGTTGCTGGAGCAGCTGCATGCCGCTGCGCTCGCGACGATTCTGCGCAGCGCCTGTCCCACGGCCGGCCCTCCCCTGCGCGTTGACTTCATGAATGCCGAGGCTGGCGAGGCGGAGCACTATGCCGCCGCTTTTGCCTGTCCGGTACGCTTCGACGCGCCCGCGCTGTGCTTCGAATTCTCGCAGGCGTCACTCGCGGCACCGATCGACGTCGCGAGTGCAGCACTCGACAAAGCCTGGCGCAGTCGTCAGCGTACCTTGCGTGAAGCGCTGCCGGAAGCGACGGCATTCGTCCGCGCCGTGCAGTCGGCCATTTTTCTGCACCTGCCAGAGGGAGCGCCGGCAGAAGCAGTAGCGGCGAGCCTGCACCTGTCGCGCCGGACGCTGCAGCGTCGACTTGCAGAATACGGCTGCAGCCATCGGCAGCTGCTGGACGGCATTCGCGAGAAACATGCCGGACAACTGCTGAACGACCCGAAGCTGACCCTGGAGGAGATTGCCTTTCTGCTCGGCTATGCGGAGCAAAGCGCATTCAATCATGCGTATCGGCGTTGGACCGGTACCGCCCCGCTGAGCAAGCGGCCGTGAGAACGCACACTTGAAAGCGATTGGCGCAAATTATCAATACCGCCAGGCTCGCCCCCTCTATGGTGCGTTGCTCCCAGTCACGTCGTGGATGTCACCGTGGAAGGCACAAATTTCGCGGCCCTGCTGGACATTGCAGGATCCGCCACCGAGGTTCTGATGCCCAGCCAGATGCTGATGCTGCTGGCGCTGCCGGTCACCTTGCTGCTGGCCGCCGTCGAGTGGCGTCACTTCCGTCGGGGCGATGAGTATGATCTTAAGGACAGCCTGGCGAGCGTTGTACTGGGCGGAAGTTACGTTCTGCTGGCGGAAGGTCTCATCATCGTCGCGGCCGTAGTGCCACTGTTCAACTGGCTGTACCAGTTCCGCCTGACCACGCTGGAAATCTCACCTGCCACCTTGGTCGTACTGTTCCTGCTGGTGGACTTGTGTTTCTACCTGTTTCACCGCGCAGCGCATCGCATACGCTTCTTCTGGGCAGTGCACGAGGTACATCACGGTTCCGAGTACTTCAATTTCACGGTGGCGTTCCGCCAGAGCGTGATGTACGCGGTCACCGGAGTGTACTTGTTCTTCGTTCCGGCCGTCCTGCTGGGCTTCAGGCCTGAAGCGGTACTGGTCATGCTGGCCGCGAACATGACCTGCCAGATATTCGTGCATACGCAGTGGGTCAAGCGTCTGCCGGCGCCGATAGAGTGGCTGTTCAATACGCCGTCCAACCATCGCGTGCACCACGGACGAAACCCGCGCTATATCGACCGCAACCTGGGCGGCGTGCTGATGCTGTGGGACCACCTCTTCGGCACCTACGTCGCCGAAGATCCTGCCGACCCGCCCGACTACGGCGTGGTCCGTCAGATCCACAGCCACAATCCGCTGACCCTGACATTCCACGAATGGCGTGCAATGCTGAGTGACGTCGCACGGCCTGGTCCGCTGGCACTGCGCCTGAAGCACCTTTGGGCGCCGCCTGAGTGGCAGCGTCCAGAATCCACGCCGGCCCTCAGTGGGCAACGCCGTCCGGGCGGACTGATCTTCCTGCACGTCGCCGAATTTCCCTGCGGCGCGCGACGCCGCAGCCGCCTCAGGCCGTGCGGCATGTCATCTTCTATGTGTGTTCTTGCGCCGGGTCCTGGTCGGTTTCGCACAAGGGCGGGCCGACGAGCACAAGGTCCGTCTGTCGATCACTACCGACGACAAAGACGTGGCTTCCGACTGTCTTGAAGCCGGCCTTGCGGTAGAAGGCCAGGGCCCTGTCGTTGTGTTCCCAGACCCCGAGCCAGAGGGTCTCCCCTCCCAACTCGCGGGCCGCAATGCCAGCCTCTCTCATGAGTCGTGCCGCGAGCCCGGTTCCATGGACTGATCGCAGCAGATAGATCCTGTGCAATTCGACCGGGCGCTGGATGGCGACGCAGTCCGGTGCGGACTTCCGCCGAACCTGGGCGTACGCGACCAGCCGCCCTTCCTGCAAGGCGACAAGCGTGCGCACGTCCGGGTCAGCCAGCTCCGCGGATTGCTGCGCAACGCCAAACGAGGCGCGCAGGTGTGCGTCCAGGTCGTCCGGCGTGTTGCTTGCGGCAAAAGCCTCGGAAAACGTGCGCGCGGCCAGCTCGGCCAGCACTGCAGCATCGGCAACGGTTCCGCGTCGAATTTCGAAGGGGCCCATGGACAACTCGCGACTTTGTCTTGTCGACGTAACCTGGCGTTCGGTTCGAGCGGAACGCGCAGGCCGGGTTCCTGGCCGGCAGCCGCGATGATAGACATAAGCGGCAGCGCTGGCCAAGCGTCGCGCCGTCGCAGCCTCGGGTCACGCGCGGCGCTCCTCTGGGAGCTGTCGTCCCGCACGATTGATGCAGAAGGTCAGCATCGACATCGCAGAGTGAAATGGTGGTGCGCTCGAACCACTGCTCGCACACGCCGGTCATGTGCTGGAACGGCGCGGCCTGGTCGAGCGGGACATGGAGAACGCCTGGCTCGCCGGCGACGGAGAGGCGGGTCCGCTCGATGACCTGATCGGGCGCTCGATCATGTACCGGATCGCCGTGGGTCCAAGGGCCGGGCAGAAGCTGTTCACGCTGCAGACGGTGCCGCCCCGGTTGCAGGGACCGGAAGGCGATGCGAGCGGCGCGGCCCGCGCGGGCGGGTTCTCGCTGCACGCCGGCATCGGCATTGCGCCCGGCCAGCGGCAGAAGCTCGAGCGACTGTGCCGCTACGTGAGCCGCCCGCCGGTGGCGACCGAACGCTTGGGTCTGATCTCATCCGGCTACCTGCGCTACACGCTCAGGACGCCGTACCGCGACGGCACCACCTACATCGTGCTGGAGCTGCTGGACCTGATGGCGAGGCTCGCGGCGCCGCAGCAGTACTCGGCCCAGTGGTCGCTTGGCGGGCCGGTGACCCGACCGGGCAGGGGTGGTGCATGCCGGCATTCACGACGGCGGCAGGCGAGGCGCTTTGAAAGTACTATCCGCCGCTCCGATCCGATTGCGTCTACGCGAGGACGATGCCCGATGATTCTGGTGCTGGGAAGTGTGGTCGTCCGCCCCGGTCTGATCGACGAGGCGGTCCGGTTGAGCCAGGAGCATGTACAGCGCTCGCGGGCGGAGCCCGGCTGCGTCGCCCACGCGGTGCCGAGGCGGGTGTCACGGGGCGGGCTGATCGGGGATGCGGGTGGCCTGCCAGGTGACGGCGCGCCACTCGCCGTTGCGCTTGAGGAACATCGCGCTGTTGCGGTACTGCAGGGCGCTGCCGTCGGCGGCCCGACCGACCAGGCGGAACGTCAGGGCGGCGGCATCGTCGTAGGGACGCACGAGGACGTCCTCGGCGTGCCAGTGGATGTCATCTGCGGGCGGCTGATCGTTCGCGAAATCGGCCAGGATCTCGGGCTTGGTCCGCACCACGCCGGTCGAACGGGTGTAGACGAGATCGCCTGCCCAGAACCGCTGGTGGGTGGCTGCCTTGCCGTTGTTCTCCGGGGCAAGGAACCAGCTGAGCAGCTGCTCGATCTCCGCCACGGTGTCGCCCTGCTCCGCGGCGTGGGCCGGCGTGCCGACGGAAGTGACCAGCATCAGCAGACTCAGCAAGGCTGTCAGTGCGGCACGGTGGGGCATACTGAATCCTCTGGTCGGTGTCCGGTGTGGTTACTCGACTGGAAGTTGCGGCAGTTCGACGAGCACCGCGCGGTCGCACTTCGCGCAGAGGCTGACACGCTGGAAGTCCGTGGTGTCCCACTGATGCCCGCAGGGGCAGTGGATTCGATAGAGCAGCTGCAACTGCCCGGCGACGACCTCGGGCTCGCTGACGTCGATGCCGCGTGGTGCGGGGTGGTGTTTCGCTTCCGCCATGCGGGCGCGGTAGGGCCCTTCCGGCTCGGCCGGCAGCTGGGCGCCATCGACGTAGACCTCGTCGGGTGACTTCTTGCCGCGGACGTCGCGCAGCAGGTCCTTCAGTTTCATCGGCGGATTCGCTCCGGGCGGCGGTCCATTGACATGCTAGCGGTCCCGCGTGAACTGCAGAAGTCCTTTGTATACCTATCGGGGCGAGCCCGTGGCGAGTCTGTCCAGCCGGCGCAACGCAGTGGCACATACCGGTAGGTACGGCAGTGCCCAGCTCGGCACGTCGAACGTCACCTGGCAGGCGTCGGGGTTGTGGCTGTAGACCCAGTGTCCGGTCGCGCGGATGCCCGCCACTTTCCAGCTCCAGGCTCTCCCTTCCTCCCATTGCACGATCTGGAAAGGCAGCCACAGTCCGAGCGCGGTCTGCACGCGGCCGCGGGTGTCGGCGCCGATGAACTGCGTCGGACAGTCCACCGCGCGGACGCTGGGACCCCAGCGTGGCCATTGGTTCGTGTCGGTCAGCAGATGCCAGACAACGTTGTCGGGTGCGTGGATCAGGCGGGTGGTACGACCGATCTCGGGCATGGGCTCGAGTCAGTTGCGGACAGCGCGGATCGGGGGGAACTCGGGGACGATCAGCGCGCGCAGCAGCCGATGGTAGAGCTGCTGCTCCACTGGTGTGAGGACCTTCTTCGGGAACACGGGCCAGTGGTCGATGCCCTTGCGTCCCTTTCCCTTCGTGAACACGCCTTTGCGCGCCACAGCGATGAGGCCGACGAAGAGCAGAAGCAGGAACAGCAGGAGGGTGGCTGACATCACGGGCGGTCCGTTGCCGGTTGAACGTGAAGCCTACGCGCGTCCGGTCTGGCGGAGAAGGCAGACGCTCGCAGTTTCTGCGATCTCGCGCGACCGCAGTCGCGGCGGCGCCGAGAGCGGTTGGGCAGGTCGGCGTGTTGCGATCACCGCGAGTCCAGCGCGACCGGGTGATCGCCAGGCCATCCGCCGGCCTGTCCGAGGTCCCTGGCGTGCGCGTCAGGCTGGTGTGTCGAGGAGTACAGCTCGACCGCAGCGAGGACAGAGCTGCACGCGCTCGAGCCGCGGACTGAACCAGCGTCTGCCACAGGCGCAGCGCGCCTGATAGACGACGTTGATCTCGCCGCGCACGAGCTCGCGCTCTTCCACGTCTTCGCCAGTCAGGCTCTGCTCGACCGGTATCGCGAGTCGCGCACGGTACGGCGAATCGGGTTCGTCGGGAACGTCGCACGCGTTCACATAGACGGTCGGTCCCAGCGAATGACGCAGGCGACTGAACCAGCGAATCACTGCGCTGCGATCGATCAGGAAAGTTCGTCGCGGCGGTCCGCCGTCGATCGCACGCCGGTCGCCCTTCAGGACATTGTTCATGCTCATGCTCGTGGGACAGGCACCGGGTCTGATGCCACCCTCCCTTGTTCTTGTTTGCGATCAGCATACTCACGGCTCAGCGGTATTGGCGCCGATTTGACTTAAGGATCGGCGGACTGCGCTCGAGCGAGCGATGCTTCGTAGCGCGCAATTAAGTCGGCCGGCGAGGTGCTGGCGATTTCTGTTGCGATCGCGGCCAGGTCGAGGTCGTCGAGCGATTTGAAGCGGAGGCAGGATCTACCCATGTCGATCTTCTTGCCGGCGTGGGTAAATGCGTCGCGCAGGCGCTGTGATCGCGCCTCGTCGATGCAGGCGCTGTTTGGAATCGAGATCGAGGCCTGCGTACGCGGCGGCGGCCAGCTCAGGATCATCGCCAGCATCGAGGAGCGCGAGGTCATTGCGAAGATCCTCGCGCACCTCAAGCGCGTGGTGCCGCAGCAGTACTCGGCCGAGTGGCCGCCTGGCGCGCGGGCACCGCCGTCGCGGCGCCTTCCACCAGCGGCCGGGCGAGCGCAACACTCGCCAGTCGATTGCCGATCGCGATGCTGAGCACTCGGGCCCAGATGCCCGAATCCACAGTCACCACGGCAGTTCCTCGGGCCAGGCGTCGCCCCGGACACAGGAGGCGCAAGGATGACTCCGCGGCGGGCGTCAGGCTCGGCCTGAGCCGCCAACCGCTGCGAAAAAGCCACTCGCGTGTCCGTGACAACAGGATAGGCGCATCAGACGCCTTCATTCGTGGCCACGCAGCTGCGATCGGCTGCATCGAGGGGGACATGGAAGCACGGAAATGGGTTTTCGTCGTCGCACTGACTGGACTGGCCTTGGGCGCATGTGGCGGAGGGGGAGGAGGCTCCACGGACCCTCCGCCGGCGACATCCGCACCGCCGTTGCCGGCGTCCACGCCGCCACCGCCAACGACACCGCCACCACCGCCACCACCGAGTTCGACCCCTACACTGTCCAAGATTGCCGCAATCGACGGCGGCGACATGACGATCTGCGCAGTCGGGGTGGACGGCAAGTCGTGGTGCTGGGGCATGAACCAGCTGGGCCAGCTCGGCACCGGTGACACCACCGCCGGGTACGAGCCGAGGGCCGCGGCCGAAGGCTACTCGTTCGCCGAGATTTCGGTCTCGACCGGAGGCGCGTTCTCCTGCGGGATTGCCACGAGCGGCCGGGCCTACTGCTGGGGCAACCAGGAAGGTGGCCGGCTCGGCGACGGGACCTTGGCACCTTCGGGCCAGTACGTGACCGCGCCGGTGCCGGTGTCCGGCGAGAGGACCTACATCGACATCGCTGCGGGCGGAGACCACGCCTGCGCGATTGCCACCGGTGGTGCCGCCTATTGCTGGGGCCATAACGAGCGCGGACAGCACGGCACGGGCAACAGCGCGAATTCGGCGGTGCCGGTCGCCGTGTCCGGTGGCCTGACGTTCACGTCGATCACCGCGCACCAGATGGTGACCTGCGGCATCGCTGCCGACGGCTCAGGCTACTGCTGGGGATACGGCGATTCGGGCAACCTCGGCGGCGGCTCGAAGGCTTCCAGCAACGTGCCGGTGCTGATCAAGGGTGGACTGAAGTTTTCGTCGCTGCAGCTCGGGGTCTGGACGGCCTGTGGCGTCACGACCGCCGGCGAAGGGTACTGCTGGGGCCAGAACGGAAGCGGTGAGCTTGGCATCGGTTCCAAGACGCCGACCGAAGCCCTGGAGCCCGTGAAGGTCGCGGGCGGACTCAGCTGGAAGTCGATCACCCCGGGCATGGCCGTCAGCTGCGGGGTCACGGCCGCAGGCCGCGGGTACTGCTGGGGCGGCAATGCGTGGGGCGAGCGCGGCGACGGCGCATTCCCGGCGCCGGACGTGACGTCCCCCGTGCCGGTCGCCGGCGATCTCGCGTTCCAGTCCATCGATGCCGACTGGTGCACCTGCTGCGTCGCCAGCAACGTTGCCTATTGCTGGGGCCCGGGCTCCGAGGGCTGCATCGGCGACGGTGCGCGGGTGAATCGCGGCGTGCCGACCAGGGTTGCGGACCAGCCCTGAAGCCGGGCGGCAACAGTACGCGGATGGCCCGCGTGTTGCCGAAGACGCGGCTGTCGAGCTGGTGCAGCCGCACGGCGCGGGCGTGGCAGAATGATTTCTCCACGCCCGCGCCGCCCTTTCTCGATCCGCCCGGCGACGCTCGCCACAGTTCATCGACAAGAGCGCGCTGTCGGTGGCGAACCTGGACCTGTAAGGTAAGGGCGGACGCAACGATAGGAAACCCTGGTCGGACGCCGGAGTTCCCTCATGTGACCACCAGCCTGGCTTCAGGCTTCAGGCTTCTTGACGCTCCCTGCCTTGCGTTTCTCGGACAGCTGCGTTCCGATCTTGGTCGCCGCTTCCTGCATGAAACCTTCGGGCGTCTGGGTTGCCGCGATGCCGCCGCCCAGGGCCCAGCTGTTCTTGTCCACCACCCACGTACCGAGCGACCGGCCACTTCCGCCGTCGACCAGTTCGACGACGGCGTCGAAGTTCACGTTGCCGGCGGCGAAGCCCACCATCCAGCGTAGCGTGGCATTACCTTCGTCGTACTGGGTGATGGCGCCACGCATGACCAGCGTCTCGACGTCCGGTGTACCGGCTCGGGCCACCTCGGCAAAGCCGCCCTGGCTCCGCGTCACAGCGGCGATCTGGTCAGGGAAGGTCTTGACGGCGGATTCCATCTTCAGGCGCAGGATTGGTTGTGTCTCCGGCTTGGCCTTGGCGGTCGCCTGGTCCGTGAAGTCCTCGACAATCAGCTTCGAATACGGCGTCAGGTCGATCACTTTGTCTTGCTCTGCGGACTGCAGTGGCGACGTGGTTCCACACGCCGTGAGGAAACCGAGGGCGAAGCATGCGATGAGCGCTACCGAAGTCTTCGGCATCGAGCCAAGTGACGATGACATGTGTGCTCCCTTGACAGAAAGAGTTTGAGTGCTTGTCTGCTGAGGCCCTGTATCTGGCCTTTTCGCGTCTTATGAAGAGGGTGTGCCTCGCTCGGGAATCCTGACACGAGCGCTGGCGGACACAAGCGGCCTCGGTTAGATACTTTCCGCTGCCCGGATCGCAATATCGGGCGGGCGCATAGGACGTTCAAGTGGGCGGATGTGAGCCGGCGAGTCCGCCGCCGAGTGCATGCGACACGGCTGAACCAAAGGCGTCGTCACGAGAGGAGATGCATAGGTCCAAGGTGAAACGCGCCTTCCTGGCGACTGCATCCCTCGCAATCTTGTGCGGTGCCGGCGTGAATGCGGTGGCCGAAGAACCGTCTCGGCAAGAAGGGCACGACCCGGCATGACGTCGAAAAGCTGTCCACCATCACCGACCGCTTCCTGGACTACTGCCTCGGCCATCTGGCGGAAAACGGTACTGGCAAGTTAACTATCTTTCGCTCGGAAAAGTGGGCATTCGGCGCTACACACAACACAGACCAGGATTGCAGTGGGCGTTGTCGTCAGGTTACGGAGCTATACGTGCCAGAGTGAGCGGCGTCGGCCCGCGCCGGGGACTTACTTGTCAGTACCGCGCGCTTTGCATCGCGCATGTTTGCACAGGATTACTTGTCGCTTTGCGGCATTCGGTCGAGCGTGATCTCCGGATCAAGCGAAGGGTCTCTTTCGGCAATCGCCCGCGCCAGCGCCTTGCGGGCTTCTCTCGCCGGAAGCCCTGCTTTGACTGGCTGAGAGGTTTCCGGATCTATCCTGTATTCGAACCGGTTGCTTAGAATGATCGAAACAAGATCCAGCTCGGGATAGTAGGCCATATCCGAATTGCCGCCGCTGCCGGTGCCGCCGTGCCAGATTTCCACGCCCAGGGGGCTGTCGTAGATCCACCAGGCATAGCCGTACCCAACCCCTTCGCGCCTTTGATGATGGCCGGTCCACATCTGCGCCAGCGAGGCTTGCGACACAACTTGCCCGACGCTCAGCTTCCTCATCCATTTGGCCAGGTCGTCAACGCTGGCGATAACCCCGCCATTACCCATCAGCCCCCACTGCATGGGCAACGCATCCACCGGAGACGGCTGCAAATCGTCGTTGGTATATCCAGACGCCACTGGTTCGTTCACGAGATAGGCATCGCCGTGAAACCCGGCGCGCGTCATACCCGCTTTCTTGAACAGACGGGCGCGCACCAGGTCCGTGAAACCTTGACTCGTTGATTGTTCAAGAATGGCCGCAAGCAGCGTGTAGCCGCTGTTGGAATAGGTGAAGTCAGCGCCCGGCTCGAAGGCCAGCTCAGAAGCGAATATGTTCTCGAGCGCCTTTTCCTTCGACATGGGATCGAAGTCGCTTTTCGAGTGCTCGGTCAATCCGGATGTATGCGTCATCAGCTGGTGCAGCGTGATGTCCTGTTTGTCCGCCGGCGCCTCGGGAAAGAACTTCGACACCGGATCGGAAACCTGCAATCGCCCCGCCTCGACTTCCTGCATGACCAGAGTCGCGGTGAACTGTTTGGCGATCGACCCGGCATCGACAAGCGTATCGATCGTCATCGGGGTTTCCGGCGTATCCCGCGCGCGTCCATAGGCGGCGCGATGCAGCGTTTCCTTACCCTGAAAGACGACCACCACCGCATCAAGGCCGCGCTCGCCCTGCCGGTCGAAATACGTCTTGACGAGCGCTGGATCGACGGATGCGCCGCCTCGCGGCAATGTGCCGGAAATGCCAGCGCTGCAGGCTGACAGCAAGATAAGCACAGAAAGACACCGGACCAATTGCCCACTGATCATGGGTACGCGACCTCGTTGCGGCATTCAGTGACGAACAAGAACACTACTATTGCATTCTGCAGGAGCGTGCTCAATCTGAGCTGCCTTGGGTTCGCTTCACCGCATACAGCGTGTGCCGTCTGCAAAGGTGTCAGAGACAATTGCACCGAAAAAAGTGTCGGAAGACGCGTCACAAACACCGGAAGATAGCCCTGGCACCTTGCAGGATCGGGCTGGATGAATTCGGCGGGCTTCAGTTCGAGCACGGCGTCGGGGGCCCGCCTGCTCTGAATCCGACGGTGAGCGGCGTCTTGGCGGGCCGGTGACCCGACCGGGCAGGGGCGGTGCATGCCGGCATCCCCGACGGCGGCAGGCGAGGCGCTTTGAAAGTAAGATCCGCGTTTGACTTATGATCGGGCCATGTCCCGCCGTGTGCTGCCGCGTGCGCCTGATCGCCACCTGCCCTGAAGAAACCAAGCCCGCGCTGGTGCTCGAACTCGAGGCGCTGGGCGCGAAGGAACTCGCGCCGGGTTTTCGTGCCGTGTCGTTCGATGCCGACGACGCGCTGTTCTACGAACTGCACCTGAAGCTCAGGACGGCGAGCCGCCTGCTGCGCGTCATCAAGGACGTGCCCGCGCAGACACCGGCCATGCTCCACTCGCAGGCCCGGCGCATCCGCTGGCACGAGCTGTTCGACGCCCGCCACGGCTTCATGGTGGAGAGCCTCGGCGCGGACGCCGATCGCGGCGGGATGCCGCCGAAGCAGGTCATCACGCAGGTCCGGGAGGCGATCCGCGACGTCTTCACGCGATCCGGGCAGCGCGTGCCGCCGGTCGACGTCGAGGAACCGAAGGTGGTCGTCGTGGCGCACCTCGCGCACGGCCGCTGCATGCTCAGCCTCGATACGTCGGGGAAGTCACTGCACAAGCGCGGCTACCGCGAGCAGGGTCACCCGGCACCGCTCAAGGAAACGCTCGCCGCGGCGATCCTGACGCTGGCGGGTTACGACGGTACGCAGGCGTTTCTCGATCCGATGTGCGGCAGTGGCACACTGGCAATCGAGGCCGCGATGATCGCAGTCCGCAAGGCGCCGCAGATCCATCGCAAGAAGGGCGAGTTCTACTTCGAGTGGTTGCATGGTTTCGACCGCGTGCTCTGGCGTGCGACGCAGGACAAGGTGCGGGCCGAGAAGCTCGAAGCACCACTGGCACCGGTCGTGGCCTCCGACATCGACGCGGCTTACGTGGCGATGGCGCGCAAGAGCGCGTTGAAGGCACGCGTCGAGAAGTACATCCAGTTCGACACCGCGCGCTTCCAGGACGTCGCGCCGCCGGCCGAGCGGGGGTTGCTGGTGACCAACCTGCCCTACGGCGATCGAATCGGCAGCAGCGAAGGCGGCATCCGGCAGCTCTACTCGGACGTCGGCGACACGCTCAAGCAGAAATTCAGCGGGTGGCAGGCAGTGATCCTCGCCGCTGCGGCGTCGCCCTACAAGGCGATCGGCCTGAAGCCGAGTCGCACGATCGCGCTGATGAACGGCAGCATTCCGTGCAAGCTACTGTTCTTCGAACTCTATTCCGGCAGCCGCCGTACCCACCTTTCCTGATCCAGGGGTTCCCGATGCGAGATCCGATCCCGGTAGCGATGATCCTCGGGCTGACGGCGATGGCGCGGGTGGCCAGTTGGCAGCGAGGCCGGTTCCGCAGCGTCGACGCGTCCCTACCCGCAACGCCCGATACTGCTTGCGTCGCGACATGGAACCTATCCGCCGAACCCGCACAGCCGCATGCATGTCGACAGCTGTGCGGCGCAGAATGACGGACAGTGTCGCTGGAGGCTCTTGCCATTGAACAACTGGAAGCCAGTTGCGCCATTTCCGTTGCGTATTGATAACCGCCATTTCCCACCGGAGAAAATTGCATGAGATGGCTGCTTGCTGTTCTGATCTCCCTGTCTGTCGCGGGCATGTCGATGGCCACTAGTCCGTCGCCAGCGGATGCCAGTCACCGCATCGTGTTGATCACAGGTTCTACCGGCGGGCTCGGTCGGGAGGTGGCGCGCTCGCTGGCCGCGATGGGCGACCATGTCATCATCCATGGCCGCGACAGTGGGCGCGGCGAAGCCCTGGCAAAGGAGATAAATGACAAGGGTGTGGGCAGCGCCCGCTTTTACCGCGCCGACTTCGGGTCCCTTGACGATGTCCGGATGCTGGCCTCGGAGATCAACCGGGATTACAGCCGGCTGGACGTGATCGTCAACAATGCGGGCATCGCGCTGATCAAGGATCCGGTCAGGCGCTTGAGCAAGGATGGCTACGAACTGCATTTCCAGGTGAACTACCTGTCCGGCTTCCTGCTGACCGACCTGCTGCTGCCGCTGCTGGAGAAAAGCCCGGCCCCGCGGATCGTCAACGTCTCATCGGGTGCCGCAGATCCCCTGGATTTCGATAACCTGATGCTGGCAACCGACTATTCGGCGTGGCGTGCCTACGGCCAGAGCAAGCTTGCCCAGGTGATGTATACGATCGAGCTGGCCGACAGGCTCAGCGCGAAGAAAATCGTCGTCAACGCCCTGCACCCGGCCACCTTCATGGATACCGGCATGGTGCTGGCCGCGGGAATAACTCCGGAGAGTTCGGTGATGGATGGCCGCGATGCAGTGTTGCAGCTGGCAGTCGGGGACAGTGTCGGCAACGGCCTGTTCTATGACGGACTGGAACCCGCCAGGGCCCACCGGCAGGCCTACGATCCGGCGGTGCGTGCGCAACTGTGGGAGGTGTCCCAGGCGCTCACTGCTGGCTCGGCGCCCATGCTCAGCCAGTAGGCGGTCAACGGTCGCCCGGCCGCGGCGCTGGCACAGGCCCTGGATGCCCACGCAGGCGCAGGCAAACGTCCCTGGCCGGAAACTATGCCTTTGGCGTAGGTCCCGGACTACGACTCCAGGCCCTGGGCGTCGAGGTATTCGTCGTACGTGCCGGTGAAGTCGGCGACGCTTCCGTCGGGCCGCAGCTCGATTACGCGCGTCGCGAGGCTGCCGACGAACTCGCGGTCGTGTGATACGAAGATGAGCGTGCCCGGATACTTCTCCAGGCCGATCTGCAGCGACTCGATCGTCTCCATGTCCATGTGGTTGGTGGGCTCGTCCATGAGCATGACGTTGGGCTTGGTGAGGATCAGCTTGCCGTACATCATGCGGCCCTTCTCGCCGCCCGACAGCACCTTGACGGACTTCTTCGTTTCGTCGCCCGAGAACAGCAGTCGCCCGAGCGTGGCGCGCACCAGCTGGTCGTCGTCGGCCTTGCCGGTCCACGTGGACATCCAGCTGAACAGGTCCATCTTCGATTCGAACTCGGCCTGCGGATCCTGCGGCATGTAGCCGGGCTGTGCGTTCTCCACCCAGCTGACGCTGCCGTGCGTCGGTGTCAGGTCGCCGGCGAGGCAGCGCATCAGCGTGGTCTTGCCGATGCCATTCGGGCCGATGATGGCCACGCGCTGGCCGGCTTCGATGTTGAAGCTCAGGCCCGCGAACACGTCAGCGTCCGCCCCGGGGTAGCGAAAGGCCAGGCCCTCGACGGTCACGGCCGAGCGGTACAGCTTCTTCGCCTGCTCGAAGCGGATGTATGGGTTCTGCCGCGACGAGGGTCGCACCTCCTCGAGCTTGATCTTCTCGATCTGCCGCCGCCGCGAGGTGGCCTGCCGTGCCTTGGAGGCGTTCGCCGAAAAGCGCCGCACGAACTCCTGCAGGTCCGAGATCTGCGCCTTGGCCTTGGCGTTCGAGGCCTCGACGCGCTGCCGGGCCTGCACGGAGGCGAGCATGAAGTCGTCGTAGTTGCCGGGGTAGATCTTGAGCTGCTGGTAATCGAGATCGGCGATGTGCGTGCACACCTGGTTCAGGAAGTGCCGGTCGTGGCTGATGATGACCATGGTGGCGTCGTAGTCGTTGAGCGCCCGCTCGAGCCAGCCGATCGAGTGGATGTCGAGGTTGTTGGTCGGCTCGTCCAGCAGCAGCACGTCGGGGCGCGAGAACAGGGCCTGCGCGAGCAGCACGCGCAGCTTGAGGCCCGGCGGCACCTCGCGCATCGTGAGGTCGTGGCGCCACTCGTCGATGCCCGCGTCGATGAGGATGGCGCCGGCGCGCGCCTCGGCGGTATAGCCGTCGTATTCCGCGAATTTCCCCTCGAGCTCGGCGGCCCGCATGTAGTCGCTGTCCGTTGCCTCGGGGTCCGCGTAGATGCGGTCGCGTTCCCGCATCGCGTGCCACATTTCCGCATGGCCCTGCATCACCACGTCCAGCACGCGATCGTCCTCGTAGGCGAACTGGTTCTGGTTCAGCTTGCCCATGCGCATGCCCGCCTGCAGCACGACCTCGCCGGCGCTTGGCTCGAGATCGCCGCCGAGGATCTTGATCAGCGTCGACTTGCCGCAGCCGTTCGCGCCGATCAGGCCATAGCGGTTGCCGTCGGAGAACTTGACCGAGACGTGTTCGAACAGCGGCTTGGCTTCGAACTGGATGGCGAGATTGGTCGTGGAGAGCACGGTGGTCCGGGGATGTGGGTGCCGGGGGGGCGGCATCTTAGCGGGGTAACGGTGCCGGTGTTACGGTTTCGGTAACACGGAGAAGCCCCGCGAAAGCGGGCTTTTTCTTGGTTGGCCCGGCAGGGCGCACCCTCTTGGAGGTGAAAGGACGGAGCGCCGTGGCGTAGATCCGACGCGCGTGAGCGTGACACAAGGTGCGCAAATACCCTGTGGCCCCGTGCGACCGGTATCGGGAGGTGTCGGTATGGATCGCCAGAAGTCAGCAGAGGTCATGGTAGCTGCGCAGTTCATGTCCGCCGCGAAAGGCCGAACCTTCCATGAGTAGAGAGCCACGCGCGATCTATGAAGCGACTGGAACCGCCGTATGCGGAATCGCACGTGCGATGATGTGGGACGTCGGTGGGCGTCAGCTCACCGGCCTACCCGATCGGGATGGCTGGAAAGGCCCGGGTGCCGCCCGCGGCGGGTGCGCCGGCAGAGAATTCCGCTCGAAGAGGGGCGATCAACATGGCTCATCCGGCGACGAAAGACGGGTTCTCGTCGATCGCCTTCCGTTCAGGCAGTTCGGCCTTGAGAAATCCTGATTCGAAATAGCGCGCTTGCAGCGAATCGCCCCGCGGCAGTACTCGTCTGGGTGGCCGCTCCTGGGCTAAGGTTGCGGGCAGCAGCCCGGACCTCACGACCCCACAATGAGAACGTGGCATCTGAATCGCTCCCGCCCTCCGAATTCACTATCGAGTCGCTGCCGCCTGGCCGCTCGCCGCGCCGATCGCACGAGCGCGACAGACCCTTGAGCCGCCGGTTTGAAGCAACCGGCAAGCATCGTGCTGGCCTCGTCGGCCCACCTGTGCGGCCTCGGCATCTTGCGCCTGGATCAGGAACTGCACCCGGTACTCCGCAGGACGAGGTTGAGCGGATCGTGCTGGATCTCGCGCGCACCCGGGAATCTACCTTCTTCGACCCGTCTTGCGCACCGTCACCAGTGCACGCCGAACCAGTTACGCAATCGAGCCGGTCGATGTGGGCGAGCTCCAGTGGGCGGCCCCGCCGTTCAGGAGGTCGTGCTGCGCCGCCCGGAGTGCACTTCGCAGTCCCGGCGAACCTCAGCGCCTGCGCCGGCTGGCTGGACTCGACGCCTGTCGTTCAGCAGTACCGGCCTTGAGAAATCCAGGTTGAAAATAGCCCGCGGTGGCATTGCCGCCAGGCCGGCCCACGCGCGCGCATGCCGGGGGCTGATCACCGCCTCCTGTAGGACTCCCTGCCTTGGCCAGTCGCCCTCGGCACGGCGGAGGAGAAGTGGCGCCCTTCGAGGTACCGCCATGGCGCGCGGGTCGATGTCCGGCTCGGTCTGCGGATCGGTCAGGCTCGCCTCGAGCGAAATCGCCACCGAGTGGGCGATCGCTTCCGGCAGGCGAGCATGTCGACGAGTTCGCGGTCATAGGTCCTCGACCGACGACAGGCCTGTCGCCGCATCGACGAGCTGGGCGGTGACGCGAACGGCGTCGCCGTGCCTGCGCAGGCTCCCCTCCCGGACGTGCGACACACCGAGTTGCTTCGCGATCGCGGCGACGCTGTCCCTCGACCGCGACGATGAGGCACGCGCGATTACCCGCAGCGACGGGCTCTGCGCAACCCGGTGCATGATTTCCTCGCTGAGGCCGTCCGCGAGCCGTCTGATCGCCCGCCGGACTCAGGTCGGTGAAGCGCAGCACTGCAATGGAGCGGGTCACGGGTACCGTGACCACCGCCTTGCCCGAGGTTTCGAGGGCCGCTGGACCGCCACCCACCAGATCAACGCGGTCGCGACGGCGGCGACGGCGACGGCCGGCATCCAGTGGTGCCGCGCCCACCAAGGCACCTGGTGCGGTGGCGGCGCCGCCGCTTCCTCCAGGCGGACCGGAGCGTCGAAAATCAGGCCGCGGCGCGGCACCGTCCGGATCATCGTGCGCGTGTCGTCGCCCAGCGCCCGGCGCAGCTCGATCAGGCACTGGGCGATGGAATCGTCGGTGACCACCTGCCCGGGCCAGACCGCAGCCAGCATTTCCTCCCGGGGCACCAGTCGGCCGGCATGCTTCAGCAGGTAGAGGAGCACGCCGTAGGATTTTGGCCGCAGTGCGATTTCCTCGCCGCGACGCGTCAGACAGCCGCGTTGCGGATCGACCTCGAATTCTCCGAAGACGAATCGCTGATGGGCAAGGTTGCATTCCCGTTGCGGATCGTGGGTGGCCAATGGCCGGCTGCCGGCCCCGATTTCAGTAATCCATAGTGCGACTTTCCGTTCTGAAGTCTTTCCCGCGGCCCGCACCTATCGTGAAGCTGGGCAACTGGTCGGTCAACCGGGCGCCTGCTCAATCCCGAGCACAAAAGCTGACCGAATCTCACGGGAGAGTCTCATGAACGTCAAATTGCGGATTGCATCAATGGCCATGCCGCTCCTGCTCGCCATGCCTTGCGATGGGTTTGCCGGCAACGGCATCGAGGAGATTCAGTTTCCATACCCTGAAGTCCACGACTACGTGGAGTGCCTGGGCGAGGGGATTCGACATGACATTACAGTCACCCAGCGCACGCATACGATCGAGACCCCGAGCGGTGGTGTGCACCAGGTCCTGAACTGGTTCATCGAAGGGGTCTCCATTGGCCTGGTCACCGGCCGGACCTGGTATACGCGGCACGGGCCCTCGCCCTGGGTCGCGAACACCAGTGGAGCCCAGTCTAACGAGGGCTTCAATGTCCAGGTTCCATGGCAGCCGCTCGACGGGGGCAGGCAATTCCGCGAGACATGGCGGTTTCGGATAAGCACCGATGCGAACGGCATGCCCCGCGTGGACTACGACGGGGGTGTGCAGTTTCGGTGCGTTCGGTTGAAGGTGCCGGTGTTACGGTTGCGGAAACCCGCGATTCAACGCTGGCCGAGGAGCCGACCGCTCAGCGTCGACGGCGCGCGGTTCAGGTAACGGGCGACCTGCGACAGGTTCGCGGCGCCTTCGAGCAGCGCCCGTTGCGCGATCTCCGTGCGCGCCCGCACGAGCGCGGGGTGGCGGCGCCTCGACAGGACGTCGTCGACCGCAACGCCGTGTTCGGCCGCAACTTCCGTAGCGATCGCATCCACGCTGCGCGGCACGCTCCGGCGGGTCGGTGAGGGTGCCGGCGCGGGCGGTTCGGTCCCGCCGCCTTGCGCCGGCCCGGGTCGCGTAGCCAGCGTGATCGCGTCACGCGCCGCATCGTCCGGAACGGCGTTCATGAATTGTCGGTAGGCCGTCCGGGCGGTGTCCGCCGACGTGCCGAGCACGCCCAGCACCGCGTCGATGCGCAGCCAGTCCGGGCGCGGGGCACCGAGGTAGGCGCGATGGCTGCTCCAGGGGTAGTCCCGCGGATCGGTCACCATGTGCGCACGGACCGGGTTGAGGTGGATGTAGCGCACCAGGGCCAGCAGGTAGCGGTCCGCATCGATCAGCCGCGCCCGGTAGCGGCGCTCGAACAGGTGACCGGTGGTCGCGAGGCTGCGCTGCTTCGCGCGGGCGTAACGCGAGGCGACGATGCTCATGACCGCGCCGAGCGGCGCCTCGGCGACCCGGATCGCCAGGTGGACGTGGTTCGTCATCCAGCAGTAGGCGAACAGGCTGGCGCCGTAGCGTTCCAGCGCCCGCGCGACGATCTCCTCGAAGCAACGGTAATCATCGCCGTCGGCGAAGATGGCCTGTCGGTGATTGCCACGTAGCACGGCGTGATAGAGGCCGCCCGGCACGTGGACGCGACGCTGGCGCGGCATCGGACGTTCCCCGCACGAATGATCGGTCGATCGTGACCGATGGGGAACGGCGATGCCTGCTGCGAATCAGTCCGGCTTGCGCACTAACTGAAACCGTAGCTCCGACGTCGATGACCGGCAGATGTCAGACCGTTTCGCCCCCGAACCGAAACCGTAACACCGGCACCGCTTAAGGCTCGATGATGATCTTCGGGTCCATCGGCTGGCCGTCGAGTTCGACGTCGTAGGCGTACTCGGTGCGCGCGTTGTCCTTGGCCGCCCCCGCCTTGACCGTCCCGGTCACGGTGGCGCCCGTCTGCCGATCCCAATCGAACGGAGAATCCTCCGCGCTCCGTGAAGGCCACCGCGAACTCCTTCGCGGTCGACCCGCGAAACACCCAGCGCAGCGTTTCACCGACACAGGCCGTCACGGTATCCGGTTCCACGACCGGGTTACCGTCCGCGCCGGCCGACACCATGATCGGACCCCGATCCGGGTTCGGCGTGCACGCGTCGGCGTTCGTCGCCAGTGACGCCAATCCAACGCAGGCGGCCAGGCTGAGCAGCATCGACTTCTTGATGAACATGGGTGTTTCCCCTCCCTTTCCACCACTGTATACGACATTTCCCGCGGGTCCGCTATGCTGCGGACGCCGTGTCCCGGGCGAGGTCGGCCCGATCCCGTGTTCAAGACAGTCCTGCTCGACATCATTTCGACACCATTGACGGTCGTGACGTGGGCGGCCGCGACGCTTGCTGCTGTTCGGGCCTTCCGCCGCGCAATCTGCGGGTGTCACAGGTGATCCGTACGGCTGGCACCACAGCCCGTCCGTGCAGGTCACGCCCGACAACGTCGGGCAGCTCGAGCCGGTCTGGTCGCACCGCAACGGCGACATGGCCGCGAAGGAGGGCCCGCCCTCCAGCGTGTCGGCGCAGGCCACGCCGATCCTGCTGCCGCCCGAGGCGGGCGAGCATCTCGTCTACTGCACGCCGTTCAACCGCGTCATCGCGCTCGACCCGCGCAGCGGTCGCGAACGCTGGAGCCATGACCCGCAGTTGCGGCGCGACAGCGAGCGTCCGTATCGCTGCCGCGGCGTGGCGTATGCGGAAATGCCCGAACCCGACGCCCAGGGCGCCTGTCGATACCGCCTCTACACGGTGACGGGCGACCGTCGCCTGATCGCACTCGACGCGCGGGATGGCCAGCGCTGCACCGGCTTCGGGGCGGGCGGCGTGGTGACGCTCGTGGAGCACGAACGCTACGGGCTGGAGGAGGTCGGCTCGAGTTCGCCGCCGGCCGTGGCGAACGGCGTCGTGGTCGTGGGCTCGTCGGTGATCGATTTCGCCTACGCGGAGGCCCCCCGTGGTCTCGTCGCTGCGTACGACGCCGTGACCGGCGAGTCGCGCTGGACGTTCGATCCCCTCGGGGGTGCCAGCGGTACCGGCGCCGCCAATGCCTGGGCGCCGCTGTCGGTGGATGCCGACCGCGACCTGGTGTTCGTGCCCACCGGCGCACCGTCGCCCGACTATTACGGCGGCCTGCGACCGGGGACGAACGTCGCACGCCAACTCCGTGGTCGCGCTGCGACTGGCCAGCGGCGCGGTGGAGTGGTCCTTCCAGCTGGTGCACCACGACCTGTGGGACTACGACACGCCGGCGCAGCCGGTGCTGTTCGACTGGCAGGCGGCCGACGGTCGTCGCGTGCCCGCCCTGGCGCAGGTGAGCAAGCAGGGCTTTGTCTTCGTGCTCGACCGGCGCGATGGCACGCCGCTGCTGCCGGTGCAGGAACGCGACGTACCTGCCAGCACCCTTCCCGGCGAGCAGGCCTGGCCGACGCAGCCGTTCCCGGTGCAGCCGCCACCCCTGCTGCCCGTGCGCCTGGCGCCCGAGGATGCCTGGGGCCTGACGCCCTGGGACCGCAGGCGTTGCCGCGACGCCATCGGTGGTCTTCACAACGAGGGGATCTTCACGCCGCTGGCCGAGCGGCCGACGCTGCTGTTCCCCGGCAGCCTCGGTGGTGCCAACTGGGGCGGCGGTGCGCTGTCGCCGCGGCAGCAGCGCCTGATCGTGAACGTCAACGCCGCGCCGTTCGTCGCGCAGCTCATGCGGGGCACGGTCGCCGCCACCGGGCAGGACCATCCGGTGGCCGGCCAGAAGACGATGTACGTGACGATGCAGGGCACGCCGTACACGCTGGCGGTCGGGCCGTTGCTGTCGCCACTCGGCATTCCGTGCACGGCGCCGCCCTGGGGCAAGCTGGTGGCGGTGGACCTCGCGGACGGTCGCATCGCCTGGGAGGCGCCGCTCGGCTCGGTGCACGAGATGGGGCCCTTCCCGCTGCCCTGGCACATCAACTGGGGCACGCCCAATCTCGGCGGCGGTCTCGTGACCGACGGCGGCGTGTTCTTCATCGGTGCCACCATGGACCGGCAGTTCCGCGCGTTCGACGTCCGCGACGGCCGTCAGCTGTGGACCTACACGCTGCCGGTCGACGCGACGGCGACGCCCATGAGCTACACGCTCGACGGGCGGCAGTACGTGCTCATCAACGCCGGCGGGCACGCCATGTACAACCGCGGCACCGGCGACCACCTGATCGCCTTCGCGCTGCCCGCGAATCCCAGGCACGATCCACCGCGGCGCATTCCGTGGCCCTTGCCGGACGCGAGCCAGGCGGTGACGGCGCACGAAATCCTGCCCGACGGCCGCATCCACCTGACGATCGAGCACCGGCCGCTGCAGGGCGTGACGCCCGAGATGCTGGCCTGGTGGTATCGCGTGCTGCCGATCGGGCAGGTCGAGTTCGACGGTGCGCTGCGGCCGCTCTATCACCTGTTCCATCCCACCGAGCACGGTCGCATCTGGCTCGAGGCGCCGGCGGCGGACGGACGGCCCGGTGTCGGCGCCGGCAGCATCGTGGCGCGCTACGAGTGGTTCGGACCGTACGACAGCGAAGGCGCTGCGCGCGTGATCGAACTCTCTACGAGCCGCTTCGTCAGCCGGCCGCGGCTCGCGGGCATGAGCTTTGGCGAGATTCGCCACGAGTGGGGTCTGTCGGCGCAGGGCGCGACCTACGTCGTCGACACGGTCATCGGCGTGGACTGGCCGCTCGTCGGGCCGTGGGTCAATGCACTGCTGCGGCGGTTCGTCTTCAGCGAGGGAATGCTGCGCGAATGGAAGCGCCACCAGGTCGAGGAGGTCGGCCTGCTGCCGTACTTCCTGCCGCGCTTGTACGAACAGCGCAATGACGGCAACCTGTACCGGATCCCGGAGTCGTCGTAAGGCAGGAGACGAAAAAGGGCACGCGGCGCGTCTCCCAACGGGAGACGAAAAAAGGTAGCGTCGCCGTTCTGGAACATGGGGAGTTGAGATGAGCCGCAAGAGACCCACCCTCGATCCGGCGGCCGCGCTGCTGCTCGCACTCTGCGCACCGGCGTTCGCGACGACGATCACCGTGACGGGTCCCGACGGAGCGCCCCTGGCCACGGCGATGGTGCGCGAGCGCCCGGCGGATGGCCCGAACCTGGATACCTCCGACGAAGGCTATCCGGCGCCCGGTGTGACGCGCGTCGTCGCGCCGGAGATCACGGGCTTCAGCGACGCCGCGGGCGTCGTCGGGTTCTCCGACCGCGACGCGCCGATGGAATACCTGGTGCGCAAGCCTGGCTACCGGGACCTGGCCGTCAAGCCGCCGCTCGATCAGCGCGAACTCGCCGTGACGCTCGAGCCCGAGACCGATCCGGTGAAACTCGCCGAAGCCCGGCCCGCCAGTTCGTGGCTCGGTGCGCTCGATCTCGGCGACCGCGACACCCGGCTGCACTTCCAGACGCAGTGCACGTTCTGCCACCAGCAGGGCAACGCCTTCATCCGCATCGAGCGCACTCCCGAGGAGTGGAGCACGATCATCTCGCGCATGATGCGCTATGGCTCGCGGCTGTCGAGCCAGGACCAGAAGACGATGCCCGAGCGTCTGTCCGCCGGCTACCGCAAGCTGCGCGAGAATCCCGGGCTCGTGCCGGAACCGCTGCCGTGGGATCCGGCGCTCAGCGGGGTGATGATCACCGAGTGGCCGCTCGGTGACATCTTCAGCCAGGTGCACGACATGCTGGTCGCCGCCAACGGACTCGTGTACGTCGCCGACAACATCCAGGACCGACTCTACGAGGTCGATCCGCGCAGCAACGAGGTCACGGTCTACAAGATCCCGCACCGCGAGGGGGAGGAGAACGGTGGCCTGCTGGCCGCGCGGCTCAAGGATTTCCCGAGGCACGACAGCACGTCGAACGCACACTCGCTCGCGGAGTCGCGCGTGGACGGGCACATCTTCATCACGCCGTCGGCACAGCGCCGCCTGGTCGAGTTCGATCCCGAGACCAAGGCCTTCACGCTGCACGACATGGAGCAGGGCTTCTATCCGCATACGATCCGCGTGGACCAGAAGGATCGCGTGTGGTTCACGCTGGCACTGTCGAACCAGGTCGCCATGTTCGACCGCGCGACGCAGCGATTCACCGTCTACGACCTGCCGACGCGCGGCTTCCGCGAATGGCTCAACGTCCGGTTCATCGGTTTCGTCTTCAAGCTGATGAGCTGGGGCGTGCCGCTCGCCAACTGGCTGCCGGTGGACCGTCAGACCACCGGGACGCCACTGCCCTACGGGATCGACATCACGCCCGACGGCAAGGTGTGGTTCGCGCGCCTGCACACCGACGAGATCGGCTCGATCGACCCCGACACCGGCGAGATCACCATGATCGCGACGCAGTTCAAGGGGCCGCGACGGCTGCGCACCGACGACGCGGGCAAGCTCTGGATCACGGCGTTCCCGGAGTCGGCCATCGTGCGCTTCGATCCGTCCACGGCGCAGTTCACGCGCTTCGACCTGCCGCTCGAGCCGAAAGGCGGCGACACGCCCTATGCGCTCAATGTCGACCGTCCGCGCGGCGTGGTGTGGGTCAACGGCAACCAGAGCGACTCGCTCTACACGTTCGATATTTCAGGCGAGTCATGGCAGCAGATCCCGATGCCGCGCCGGGTGACGTTCACGCGCGACGTCGAGTTCGAGCCGGACGGTACCGCGTACACGGCGATCGCGCATTTCCCGGGCTGGCACGTGGAGGACGGGCAGTCGACGCTCATCCGCGTGCAACGACCGTGAGTGTGCGCCGCCGGATCAACGAGGAGGCTCGAGTCCGTAGACCAGGAGCACGTTGCCGGGCATCTGGCCGAACATGCCGTAGCCGGACAAGACGAACAACTGGTCGCCGTCCACCAGCGCGCCACCCACGTCGATGGCGCCGCCGTGGCCGTCGACGCCGTTGCTGCCCGTCCACGGCCGGTTCGTCTCGATGACCCGCAGCAGCTTTCCGTCCTGCGCCGCGAACATACGCAGCTTGCCGTCGAGTGCACCTGCATAGACGACGCCGTTGGCGACGACGGGCGCGGCGGAGTGCCCGTAGTAGTAGCTGCACTCGGGCCAGGGCGACCGGCCGGTCCTGCCCTTGGCCATTTCCGCCAGGCCCACGAGCGGAGCGTCAGCGGGGTCGAAGCGGCAACCGCGCTCCACCGGATGTGACCAGAGCACCTTGCCGTCGCCGACGTCCAGCGCGTACACGCCCGGTTTCGGCACGTAGCCGGAAATCTTCCGCTCGGGGTCGTTGATGGGTACGAACAGGCGCTGGCCGTCGGTGGCCAGGCCGTGGTGCACGCCCCCGTTCGAACTGCCCGAGCCCACGCGGTTGCGCCAGACGACTGCACCGTTGCGGTCGGGGTCGAGCGCGAAGACCTCGCCGGACTTCTGTCCCGCGAGCAGCAGGTCGCCTTCCCGGCGCTCGACCAGTACCACCGCCGCCCCGAAATCGAAATCCGGTCCGTTCTCCGCCGGGCAGTTGGCCCCGCCGCCGAGGCAGGCCGCGTTCCACGCGTCGTTCGCGAGCGCCTGGAACACCCAGCGCTGCTCGCCGGTCTCGAGGTCGAGCGCGAAGATGGCGTCGCTCGTGCCGGTGGCCGGTGACGACGAGTTCTGGCCAGTGCCGAAGTAGAGGGCGCCACGCTTTGTATCGATGGTCGGGGCGTTCCAGACCACGGCGCCGCTCGGGCCCCACATCTGCACGCCGTCGCGGTTGACCACCGTCCTGGATGCATGCGGCGTGGTGTCGAAGCGCCACGCGGCTGCGCCGGTGCTTGCATCGAGCGCGGCAATGCCGCCGTGTGAGCGACAGCACTCGTGCGTTGGCAGCCCGGCCGCAGCCACCTCGAAGGACGAGATCGGCACGTACAGCCGGCCGTCATGGTAGGTGATGGGACCGCTGACGATCGACGTCGGGAACCACTTCACGCGTTCGCGCCAGCGCAGTCTGCCGGTGGTCGCGTCGACCGCGTACACCATGGCCATCTCGTCCGCGAAGAATATCGTCGCAACTTTGTCCGGGGTCGCGTCGAGCGTCAGTGCAGAGTGGATCGGCGCCTCGGCCGCAAAGGTCCAGCGGACGCAGCCGCTGCGACGATCGAGCGCCAGCAGGTGCGTGCCCTTGCTGCCCAGGAACACGGTGTCGCCCGCGATGACCGGCTGCGACCTCATGGTCGTGACCGCGGGCAGGGCGATCGACCACTGCAGTTCGAGCCGTCCCACGTCGTCGGGGCTGATGGTGACGCCGGTGGCCGCGCGCGCGTTGTTGCGGCCGAGGCCCCAGTTCTCCCGGCCGCTCGCTGGCACCGGCGTCGCGTGGGAACAGGCATTCGCGGCGATCCATGCATCGCGCTTCGCGTCCTCGTCCGCGGCGATCCACTTCGAGAGGGCGATCCGCTGCTCGGGCTTGAGGGCGGCTGCCTGCGGCTGCATCTTGCCGAGTTCCATGGCCATCAGGATCTGCGCGGCGGGCAACCGTCGCAGCGTCTCGGTGGGTGGCGCCTTGGTCTCCGGCACTTCGTGACAGATGGCGCAGGTCGTCTTGTAGAGTGCCGCCATGTCGTCGGGTGCCGCGGCGCTGCCGTGCATCACGGCCGGCCACGCCATCAGCGCGCCCGCGAGCCAGGTGCCGGCCCGGCGGCTGGTCGGCACGCTGCTGCGTGTCAGGTGTCCTGGTTGCATGATGTTCGTTCCTCGCGCCAGAGGCGCCAATCGCCGTCGCAGCCATGGGCCGCGCCCATCGACAGCAGGATTCCTGAAGCAATGCCGCCACTTTAGGCAGCCCGGCGCTCGAATTCCAAGCGCCGGCGATTGACCCGCCCCGGGACGGCCACTCAGACTCGGCGCCGCCACCATGTCCACCCCGCACATTCCGCCGTCGTTCGCTCCGCCGCCGCCCGGCGAGTTCATCGGTCATCCACGCGGGCTTTGGATGCTGTTCGGGGCCGAATTCTGGGAGCGCTTCGCTTACTACGGCATGCGGGCGCTGCTCGCGATCTACGTGGCGACCGCGTTCTTCTCGATGCTCCCGGAAGGCGAGGCGCGGGCGCGGGCGAGCCTCACCTACGGCGCCTACACGGCGCTCATCTACGCGACCGGGCTGTTCGGCGGCTTCGTCGCGGACCGCTACCTCGGCTATCGGCATTCGATCCTGCTCGGCGGCGCGCTGATGGCGGCAGGCCTGTTCCTGCTGCTCGTGCCCGATCTGACCTGGTTTCTCGTCGGCCTCGCCGTGATCGTCGTCGGCAACGGGCTCTTCAAGCCGAACATCTCCGCCATGGTCGGCCAGCTCTACGCGCCGGGGGACGTGCGCCGTGATTCCGGATTCACGATCTTCTACATGGGCATCAATGCGGGCGGCGCGCTCGCGCCCCTGGTCTGCGGCACGCTGATCGGGGCCCGCTTCGGCTATCAGTGGGGATTCTTCGCGGCGGGTCTGGGAATGATCGTCGGTCTCGTCGTCTTCCAGTGGCGTGCCGCCTGGATCGGTCACATCGGCGCGCCGCCGGCTCCCGCACAGTCGATGCGCCGGGTCGGCGTGGTCTTCGTCGGCTGCCTGGCCGCCGTGCCGCTGGTGTTCCTGCTGCTGAGCCGTGCTGCACTGGTCGGCTATCTCCTGCTGGGACTGTTCGTGGTGCTCGCGGCCTATTTCGTCACCAGCGGGATCCGCAGCGGCGACCGCGTGCAGCTGCACCGCTACGTGGCGATGCTGCTGCTGTTCCTCGCCAAGATCCTGTTCTGGGGCATGTTCGAGCAGGCGGGCTCCTCGCTCAATTTCTTCGCCCGCGACCACGTCGACGCACCCTTCGACTTCACCGCGTTCCAGTCGGCGAATCCGGTCTTCATCCTGTTGCTGGCACCCGTCTTCGCCTGGGCCTGGCCGTGGCTCGAACGCGCCGGCCGCAATCCGTCGATTCCGCGCAAGTTCGCGCTGGCCCTGCTCTTCGTCGCAGTCGGGTTCAGCGTGCTGGTGGCCAGCATCCAGGCGCTCGGTGATCCGGGGGACAAGGTGGCCTGGGGCATCCTCGCGCTGACGTACCTGCTGAACACCATGGGAGAGCTGTGCCTCTCGCCGATCGGCCTGTCGATGGTCAGCAAGCTTGCGGCGCCGAAGGACACGGGCCTCGCGATGGGCGCGTGGTTCATGTGCACGGCGATCGGGAACTACGCGGCCGGCGTGATTGCCGCGGTCGCTTCGGGCGGTGGTGGCGTCGGCGGTATCGAGCAGTACGCCGCCACCTATACGCAGATCGCGATCGGCGGGTTCGTGCTGGGCGCGGCGTTCCTGCTGTTCGCGCCGTTCATCAACCGGCTCATGCACGGGGTGAAGTAGGATGCAGCTCGCCTGGTTGTCGCTCGCGATCCTCTGCACGGTCGGCTATCACCTGGTGCTGAAGGTGACGCCGGCCGGCGTGAATCCGCTGCTCTCGCTGCTGGTCACGTACTCGCTGGTGACGCTGCTGTTCGGCGTCATCCTGGTCTTCACGCCCGGGGGCTTCGAGTGGCGGCAGGAGTTGCGGCAGCTCAACTGGACCGCGCTCGCGCTCGCCGTCGTCATCGTCGGCCTCGATCTCGGCTTCCTGTTCCTCTACCGCAGTGGGTTCCAGGTCAGCCTCGGGGCGCTGGTCACGCAATCGGCGGCAGCGCTCGTCCTGCTCGCGATCGGCGTGGCCTTCTTCCGCGAGAAACTCACCGCGGCGAGCGCCGCCGGGCTGGTCCTGTGTCTCGTCGGGCTCTGGCTGGTCAACCGGCGCTAGGAGCGCTCGCCGCGGCGGCCGGCCGCGGGACTGGTCGACGGTGGCGATCCGCTCCGTGGCGATGCGGCCGCATCGCGTTCGCGGCGAATCACCCGGACCGTCATCCACACCAGGGCGCCGACGACGCTCAGCATCGCGGCCATCAATAGCGCCATGCCGGGACCTGCCAGGCGCCAGGCTTCACGCAATCCGAACACGACGCCGATCGGCGTGCTCACCAGCAGGATGGGGCGGGCGATGCGCACGGATCGACTACTTCCCGAGTCGGTTCCACGCGGACGGCGGCATTGCATCGAAGAACATCTGTATCCGGTGCAGCAGGGTGTTGCGGTCCGCCCAGACGACCTGCTCCGCCAGCCGGTCGATCTTGTCCTGCTCGGTCGGCTCGTGATCGAGCGCATGGGTGAAGGGTGGCGGCGGCGGCGTCCGGCCGCGCTTCTCGGCCTCCTCCTCGAGCATCTGGTACAGGCGCTCCCAGTAGCGCGCCGTGGGATACGAGCGGCCGCGCAAGCGATGGTGGTCGAGCAATCGGCTGGCGCGGCTGGAGAGCTTCAGGACAGGCATGGCAGGACCGACGGTGAAAAGGAGACCGGGCGGTTGCTAGCGTAGCCCCTCCGTGGCGCCGTTTGAACCGCGGCACGATCGATCGTGCTGCGGCAACCCGCGCGACTGACTCGCGTGCCAGGGCAGGTCTCGTCGTCTCGCCTTGACATAAGGAAGCGTTCCGCGCGCACGCTGGCAATCCACGATCGCGACGATGTAATGTGAGTACACCGCGCCGAACATTCCGACATCAAGAAAGCGCGAGGGAGGAGAACCTGATGGCCATCAAGGTCTGTGCCGCGCTCGGCGCGATGCTGGTGTTGTCGGCGGGAACTTCGCTTGCGCAGGATACCGCCGATGGGCGGCCGTTCTGGGTCGGCGACAAGGCCTGGCCCAGCCAGAAGGCGTTCGTCGACGGCGGAGCGCGCTGTGCCACGAAGCCGCTGTCGGATCTCGATCGCGCCAGCGTCGAGGAGAAGCTCGGGCCGATCATCGCGGCGCGCGCCCACGCACTCAGGCAGTCGGGCGCGGACGGCAAGCCGGGCGGGAGCAACAAGCCGGGCGGCGGCGGCGGCAGCGCGGGCGTGGCCGGCGGCGTAATCAAAGTCTACTTCCATGTGATTACCGCCGGCGATGGTAGGACAGGTGGTCTGACGTCGAGCGACATCAACGCGCAGATGAACATTCTGAATGCGGCCTATGCGGGCACGGGGTGGAGCTTCCAGCTCGAAGGCACGGACACTACGGCGAACAACGCATGGTTCGCCATGTCTCCCGGATCCACGGCAGAGTCCCAGGCGAAGGCAGCACTCCGCCAAGGTTCGGCCGACGATCTCAACATCTATACCGCGAACCCGGGCGGCGGTCTGCTCGGCTGGGCGACCTTCCCCTCGTCGTATGCGTCGAGCCCGAGCAAGGACGGCGTCGTCCTGTTGTACAGCTCGCTGCCGGGTGGCAGTGCTGCGCCCTACAACCTGGGGGACACGGCGACACACGAGGTCGGACACTGGATAGGCCTCTACCACACGTTCCAGGGCGGTTGCTCGAAGTCGGGTGACCAGGTGTCGGATACGGCCGCCGAGCGGTCGGCCGCCTATGGTTGCCCGATCGGTCGCGACACGTGCACGGGAGCCGGCGCGGATCCGATCACCAATTTCATGGACTACACCGACGACTATTGCATGGATCGCTTCTCGGCCGGCCAGGACGCGCGCATGGACGCCGCGTTCAGCGCCTACCGCAACGGCAAGTAGCGGTCGAGCCCGGAGGCGCGCGAGGGTCCCTGCCGCGAGGGGACGCTCGCGGCGCTTGATGATTCAGGCGCCGGACAGCACGCCCCGGCGCCTGCGCCACATGCCGTCCACCGCGTAGATCGCCAGCGCCGTCCAGATCATCACGAAGCCGACGGCACGATTGCGCGAGAACGGTTCGTGGAACACGAGCACGCCGATCAGGAGCTGCAGCGTCGGGCCGATGTACTGCACGACCCCGATGGTGGAGTAGGGGATCAGCCGTGCACCGTAGGCGAACAGTGCAAGCGGCAGTGCGGTCACGAGTCCGCTGCCGACGAGCAGGGCGTTCACCCCGGCACCGACGTGACCGAACGATCCGCTGCCCTGTGCCTCGATCCACAGCAGGAAGCCGAGCGCAAACGGCGCGAGCAGCAGCGTTTCGGACGCCAGCCCCGGGACGGACTCGACGTTGACGACCTTGCGTATCAAGCCGTACGTGCCGAAGGACGCGGCGAGCACCAGCGCGATCCACGGCGGTCGGCCCGCGAAGACGGTGAGATAGGCGACGCCAGCCGCGGCCAGCGCGATGGCGAGCCACTGCGGGCGGCTCAGTCGTTCGTGCAGCAGCAGCACGCCGAGCACGACGTTGAGCAGCGGGTTGATGAAGTAGCCCAGGCTGGCCTCCACGGTGTGGCCGTGCGTCACGGCCCACACGTAGACCAGCCAGTTCATGCTGATGAGCACGGCCGAGGCCATGAGGCGCCGCCGAGTCACGGGATCGGCGAGCGCGTTGCGCACCGCAGCCAGTTCGCCCCGCAGCCCGAGCCAGGCGAATACCAGCAGGCAGCACCAGACGATCCGATGCGCCATGATCTGCAGCGCCGAAACGTCGGACAGCGGTTTCAGGTAAAGCGGGAAGATCCCCCAGAGAACGAAGGCGCCGATGGCGGCGGCAAGTCCGGAGGCGGCGGTCGGGCGAGCAGGGATCGTGGCCTGCATGGACGTGTCGTGACCGCGCGTGCGGGGGACGCGCATTGTCGCAGATCCCCGGGCTTCGGAAAGCCACGAGCGCGCCGCGGGGCCCGGTTCGGGCACGCTGGCGACCGGAGATACCGGAGCTGGCGATGTCGCTCGAGACCCCCCGCCTGATGCGCGAGTTCAGGACCATGCAGTGCATGGTCGAGATCTATTGCCGCGACAACCATGGCGCCGGGGCCCACGGTCCCTGCAGCGACTGCCTGGAGTTCCTCGATTACGCGGAGCAGCGCCTGCGCAAGTGTCCGTACGGCGAAGACAAGCCGACCTGTGCGCGCTGCCCCGTCCATTGCTACAAGCGGGCGCAGCGCGAGCAGGCGAAGGTGATCATGCGCTATGCCGGTCCGCGGATGACGCTGCGCCATCCCTGGCTCAGCCTGACCCACCTGCTCGACAAGCTGCGCCGCGTCGAGCACCCGATGGAGGCCCGGCGACGCAACCGGTCTTGAGCCGGGTTCGTGTCACGCCGCGCGCGGCGCGCGGCTCGCCGGCGGCGCCTTCTCGATCACCTGGTCCTTGAGGAAGCCGTTCTCCGGCCGCCATTCCAGACCCTCGAGCTTGCGGCGCAGGGCTTCGACCTCGCCATCCTCGACCAGGCGGACCTTGGGCGAAATCCTGAGGCTGCGATTACTGATCCAACTGAGACTCATGTGATCCTCTCCGTAGCGCTCATGCGACGCTGCTGCTTGTACAGTTGCAGGATGCGTGCCAGAGCGCCGGCTCGGACGATTTCGCAGCAATTGCAGGCCCGGATGCGCCGTGCGGGTGCGGGTCCGTGCGGACCCCTGTCAACCGGGGCGACAGCCACACCTTGTGGCGCAATGCCAACACCCGCTTCGGGGCGTGACGTGGTTCACGTTGCCGGACGTGCCGGGACGCCTTCGAGACATAAGCCCCCGGCCGGGCCCGACCGGGGGCCGTAAGAAATTCCGACGCGCAGCGGCGGCGTCTCAGAACCCCCTGAGGCTCGCGAACTCCTCGAGGGGCGCCCGGTCGGTGCGCAGGGTATTGATGGGCGCCGATTCGTCCCGGTGGCCCAACGCCATGCCGGAAAAGAGCATCAGCTCCGGCGGCAGCTGCAGGAATTCGCCGACCGTCTGGTACCACACCGACCACGCCTCCTGCGCACAGGTATGCAGGCCGTGTTCCCGCGCGAGCAGCATGACGCTCTGCATGTACATGCCGAGGTCCGACCACTGCGGCGGGCCCATGCGCCGGTCGATGCAGAAGAAGAGCCCGACGGGGGCGCCGAAGAACTCGTAGTTCCGTGCAAACTGCAGCAGCCGGGCGAAGGTATCCCCGCGTTCGACGCCGATGGTCGCGTAGAGATCCTCGCCGCACTTGAAGCGGCGCGAGCGATAGGGCTCCCACAGCCCGGCCGGGTAGATGTCGTACTCGGAGCCCTCGCCGCGGGGATGCGTCGGCAGCCTGCTGCGCACGAGCGCGATCAGTTCCGCCAGGGGCGCGCCCGTGAGCGCGTGGACGTGCCATGGCTGCAGGTTGCCGCCGGACGGCGCGCAGCGCGCAGTCTCGAGGATCGTGCGCACGGTCGCCTCCGGGACGGGCGTGGGCAGGAAGGCCCGGCAACTCATTCGCGAGGTGAGGGCGTCGGTCACGTTCACTTGCTTTCCTCCGGCATGAAACGCGATTCTCGCAGCCCGCATGACCCGCCGTCACAAGATCCTGCTGCTCACCGCCCTGTACGTCGCGCAGGGACTGCCCTACGGCTTCTTCACGCAGGCGCTGCCGGTGCTGCTGCGCGATGCCGGCCTGTCGCTCAAGGCGATCAGCGCCACGAGCCTGCTGTTCCTTCCATGGGCGCTCAAGTTCCTCTGGGCCCCCTACGTGGATCACTGGGGCACGCGCCGGCAGTGGCTGCTGCCGCTGCAGGTGGCGTCGGTCGTCGGGGCCCTGCTGCTGTCGCAGCTCGACCTCGGCCGTAGCTACCTGCTCGTGCTGGCGGCTGCGTTCCTCTTCAACCTGATCGCGGCCTGCCAGGACGTCGCCACCGACGGGCTCGCGGTCCGCATCCTCGATCCGCGCGAGCGGGGCCTGGCGAACGGCGTCCAGGTGGGTGCCTACCGCGCCGGCATGATCGTCGGTGGCGGCCTGCTGCTGTGGATCTTCGCGCGCACTGACTGGTCGACCATGTTCCTCTGCATGGCGGGCCTGCTCGCCCTGACGGTGCTGCCCGTCCTCACGCTGCGGGAACCGCCGCGCGAGCCGCGGCCGGCCACGGTCGGTTGGGGCGCAGCTCGCGCTCGCGTGGACGCAGCGCCTGCGCGTGCCGGGGATGCTGGCCTTCGTCGCGTTGATCTGCTTCTACAAGTTCGGCGACTCCATGGTCGCCTCGCTCGTCGGGCCGTTCATGCGGGATTCCGGGCTTTCGAAGGAGATGATCGCGCTCATGAAGGGCACCGTGGGTTCCGTCTCGAGCCTGGCCGGGGCGGCGCTCGGCGGCTGGTTCGCCTTCCGCGCGGGACGTCGCCGCGCGCTGCTCGTCTGCGGGCTGCTGCAGACCGCGAGCCTGCTGTTCTATGTCCTGGCCGCGCTCGGAGTCGGCGGCATCGCGATGTTCTGGGCCGGCACCGTGGCCGAGCACCTGCTCGGGGGCATGGCGACGGTGGCGCTCTTCACGCTGATGATGGACGCGTCGGATCCTGAGCACGCGGGCACCGACTACACGCTGCTCGCCTGTGCGATCGTCGTCGCCATGGGCCTCGCCAACGTCACGGCGGCCACCATCGCCGACGCGGTGGGCTACGCGCCGACCTTCATCACCGGCCTGGTGCTCTCGGCGGCGGGCTGCCTCGCACTCGTGTACAGCCTCGATGCGCGGCGGGGGCCGGCCCGCCTGCAGCCCGCCTGGCAGGCGGTTCCCGGCCGCCTCGCGGTGGCCGACGATTTTCGCTAGGCTGGCCGTTCGAGGTGCGCATGCAAGAACTCAGAGACCTGGTCAGCGAGATTCCGGACTTCCCCAAGCCCGGCATCCTGTTCCGAGACATCAACCCGCTGCTGCGTGAGCGCTTCGGCGCGACGATCGGCGCGATCGAGGCGCTCTTTTCGGATGACGAGTGGGCGCAGGTGGAGGCCGTGGCCGGCATCGAGTCGCGCGGCTTCATCCTGGCCTCGGCACTCGCCGAGCGTCGCGGCAAGGGCTTCGTGCCGATCCGCAAGAAGGGCAAGCTGCCGCCACCGGTCGTCGACGTCGCCTACGATCTCGAATACGGCGCCGGCATCCTCGAGATGCAGACCGGACGCGGGCGGCTGCTGCTGATCGACGACGTGCTGGCGACCGGGGGCACGCTCGGCGCGTCCTTCGCCCTGAGCCGGCAGGCGGGCTACACCTTGTGCGGACTCGGCGTCCTGCTCGATATCGGACTGGTCCCAGGTTTCCGCTGCGGCGAATTCGAGGCACGCGCTGTGCTGCGCTACGGCTGAACGAGGGATGAACGCCGGCGCCCTGGTGGGCGGACGCCGTCGCGCGGCGCTCGCGTTCATCTTCGTCACCATCGTCCTCGACATGCTCGCGCTCGGGATGATCATCCCGGTGCTTCCGCACCTCATCGAGGACTTCATGGGTGGCGACACCGCGAGCGCCGCGAAGGTGTACGGCATCTTCGGCACCGTCTGGGCGCTGATGCAGTTCCTGTCCATGCCGATCGTGGGGGCGCTCTCCGACCGCTATGGCCGGCGGAAGGTCGTGCTGCTGTCGAATTTCGGGCTCGGCCTCGACTACGTGCTCATGGCGCTCGCCCCCAACCTCGGCTGGCTGTTCGTCGGTCGCGTCATCTCCGGGATCACCGCGGCGAGCGCCAGCACGGGCATGGCCTACGTGGCCGACGTGACGCCGGTGGAGCGACGCTCGTCGGCGTTCGGCATGCTCGGGGTGGCGTTCGGACTCGGTTTCGTGCTCGGTCCGGCGCTCGGCGGGCTGCTCGGCAGCATCGATCCCCGCCTGCCGTTCTGGGCCGCCGCCGGCTTCAGTCTCCTGAATGCGATGTACGGGCTCTTCGTGCTGCCCGAGTCCCTGCCCCCGGAGAAACGCCGTCCGTTCGAATGGCGCCGCGCAAACCCGCTTGGGTCCCTCAGAGCTGCTGCGATCACACCCGGAACTGTCGGGGCTCGCCGGTGTGGTGTTCCTGAGCACGCTCGCGCACGTCGCGCTGCCCGCGACCTTCGTGCTGTATGCCGACTATCGCTACGGCTGGGATGCGCGTGCGGTGGGGTTCGTGATGGCCGGCATCGGCGTCTGCTCGTCCATCGTGCAGGGCGGTCTCGTCGGGCCGATGGTGCGTCGACTGGGGGAGCGGCGGGTGCTGCTCGCGGGCCTGGCCTGCGGCGCCGTCGGGTTCCTGATGTACGGGCTCGCCCCGACGGGGCGGCTGTTCCTGCTGGCGGTGCCCGTCGTGGCGCTCTGGGGCCTGGCCTCGCCGGCGGCGCAGGGCATCATGACGCGGCACATCGGGCCGTCGGAGCAGGGCTCGCTGCAGGGGGCGACGGGCAGCGTGCAGGGCATCGCCATCATGATCGGCCCGTCGCTGTTCGCCGGCGCCTTCGCCTACTTCATCGGCGCGGGTGCACACCTGCAGCTGCCGGGCGGGGCCTTCGTGCTCGCGGCCGTGCTGCTCGCGGCAGGCGCACTGCTCGCGGCCCGGGTCACGGAGGAGCGTTGATGCGATGAACTGGGACCTGTCGATCATCCCGTCGATCCTGCGCCCGGACCTCGAGGACCGCCTGGCACGGCTGGCGGCATCCGCCGATTCGGCCGCCGCCGACGCGCCGTCCCGTCACCGCGCGTCCCTGCCGTTCGTGTGGGCGTGCAGCCACTTCGTCGCCGAGGCCTGCCTGCGCGATCGCGGCCTGCTGGCCTGGCTCTTCGCGGAACGGCGTCTCGACGAGCCGGCCAGCGAGGACGGGCTCCGGCAGGACCTCGAGGCCGACCTCGATCCCGCCGCCGACGACGCGCAGTTCATGGACGCGCTGCGGCGATTCCGTCGCCGCCAGCTGGCGCGCATCGCCTGGCGGGATCTCGCGAACCTCGCCGACATCGAGACGGTGCTCGGCGAGCTGTCACTGCTGGCCGACGTCTGCATCCGGGCCGCCTGCGGGCGGGCCGGCGCCATGCTCGAGGCGCGGCACGGCGTGCCGCGCGGCGCCGACGGCTCGCCGCTCGAGTTGCTGGTGCTCGGCATGGGCAAGCTCGGTGGCGGCGAGCTCAATTTCTCCTCGGACATCGACCTCGTCTTCCTGTTCCCCGAGCACGGCGAGACGACGGGATCACGGCCGCTCGAGCACGAGGAATACTTCGCGCGGCTCGCCCGCCGCGTGGCGCAGATGCTCGGCTCGGTCACGGACGAGGGGTTCGTGTACCGCGTGGACCTGCGGCTGCGCCCTTTCGGCGATTCCGGGCCCCAGGTGGTGAGCTTCGACGCACTCGAGGACTACCTGCAGCAGCACGGCCGGGACTGGGAGCGCTATGCCTACGTGAAGGCGCGTCCCGTGCACGGGGCGGGCCCCTACGACGAGCTCTATCGGAACGTGCTGCGTCCGTTCGTGTTCCGCCGCTACCTCGATTTCAGCGTCTTCGAGTCGCTGCGCGAGATGAAGGACCTCATTTCGCGCGAGGTCGAGCGCCGCGAGCTGCGCGACAACGTCAAGCTCGGGCCTGGCGGCATCCGCGAGATCGAGTTCGTCGTGCAGGCCTTCCAGCTGATTCGCGGCGGCGGCAAGCCTGCCCTGCAGACGCGGCGCCTGCTCGAGGCACTGCCGCTGCTGGCCGGCCAGAAGCTGCTGTCCGCCAGTGCCGTCGAGGAACTCGGCGCCGCCTATCGCTTCCTGCGGCGGGTCGAGAACCGCCTGCAGGAACGCAACGACGAGCAGACCCACGACCTGCCGCGGGACGACGCCGGACGTGCACGCCTGGCGCTCGGCATGGGGGCCGCGGACTGGCCGTCGCTCGAAGCCGAGATCGAACGGCACCGCCGGCGCGTGAGCGCGCACTTCCAGTCACTGATCTTCGCGCCCGTCGAGCCCGGCGCGGCCGGGGAGACGACGCGCGCCCTGGAGACCCTGCTCGAGCCCGAGATCGACGATGCGCGGCGTGTCCAGCTGCTCGGCATGGCCGGCATCGTCAGCATCGAGCCCGTTCTCGAGCGCCTGAACCTGCTGCGCGACAGCACCTACTACCGTCGCCTCGACGAGACCGGCCGCCGCCGCCTGCACACCGTGCTGCCGTCCCTGCTGCAGGCCATCGCCGGCGGGGAAGAGGAGGCGCTGGCACTCGGTCGCGTGATCCACGTTATCGAACGCATCGGCGGTCGTACGGTCTATCTCGCGCTGCTGAACGAGAACGCCATCGCGCGGCGGCGGCTCGTCGAGCTCTGCGCGCATTCGCAGTTTCTCACCGACCAGATCGCCGCGTTCCCGCTGCTGCTGGACGAACTGCTGGACGAGCGGCTGTTCGAGACCACACCGACGCGCGCCGAGTTCGAGCAGGACCTGCGCGCGCGCATGGCAGGCGCGGGCGCCGACGATCCCGAGCAGCAGGTGGACCTCCTCCGGCAGTTCCAGCGGGCGGCCATGTTCCGCGTTGCCGTGCCGGACCTCACGGGCCGCTTGCCGCTCATGAAGGTGAGCGACCGGCTCACCGACGTCGCGGAACTCATCGTCGCCGAGGCCTTGTCGCTGTCGTGGGAACAGATCGTCGCTCGCCACGGTGTCCCGTGCTGCGGGGCGGACAAGTCGAACCCCGCCCAGGCGGGCATGATCGTCGTCGCCTACGGCAAGTTCGGCGGCATCGAACTCGGCTACGGCTCGGACCTCGACCTCGTGTTCCTGCACGACTCGGCCGGCGAGACGCAGCGTACGACGGGCCCCAGGGTCCTGGACAACAGCATCTTCTTCCTGCGGCTCGTGCAGCGGCTCGTGCACGTGCTCAGCGTGCATACGGCGGCGGGACGACTCTACGAGGTCGATACCCGGCTGCGACCGAGCGGCAAGGGCGGGATGCTGGTGCAGAGCATCGAGGGCTTCGGCGAGTACCAGCGCGGCGACGCGTGGACCTGGGAGCACCAGGCATTGCTGCGCGCGCGGGTCGTGGCCGGACCGCCCGCGCTGCGCGCCCGCTTCGAGGCCCTGCGTCGCGACTTGCTGCGCTTTGCGATCCGACGCGACACGCTGCGCGAGGACGTACGAGCCATGCGCGAGCGCATGCGTGCTGAGTTGTCGCGCTCGGGAACGGGACAGTTCGACCTCAAGCAGGACGCCGGCGGGATCACCGACATCGAGTTCCTGGCGCAGTACTGGACGCTCCGCTGGTCGGAGCGCTACCCCGAACTCGTCACCTACTCGGACAACATCCGCCAGCTCGAGAGCCTCGCTTCGGCGGACCTCGTGCCCCAGGCCACCGTGGACGTGCTCACCGGCGCCTACCGGGCCTACCGCCAGCGCATGCATCACCTGTCCCTCGAGGCCGAGGAAAGCGTCGTGCCCGGGGACGAGTTCGACGCCACGCGTGCGGCCGTGACCGAAATCTGGAACGCGGCGATGAAATAGCGGGCATCCGCCTTCCGGCGATTGCGAAAAAGGAGAATGTCCCCTATTTTCGGCGCATGGCCGAACTACTGGTACCGATTTCCCCGGGCGAGCTGATCGACAAGATCACGATCCTCGAGATCAAGTCGCAACGCATGACCGACGCAGCGAAGCTGCACAACGTGCGCACCGAGCTTGCGTTGTTGATGGACACCTGGAATGCGTCCGCCTGGTCCGCCACCGACATCAGCGCCGAATGGGCGGGGTTGCGCGACGTCAACGGCAAGCTCTGGGACATCGAGGACCGGATCCGCGACCACGAGCGCGACGCCCGGTTCGACGGGGAGTTCGTCGAGCTTGCGCGCGCCGTCTACTTCACCAATGACGAGCGCGCCGCGATCAAGAAGCGCATCAACAGCAGGCTCGGGTCGCTGCTGGTCGAGGAAAAGAGCTACGCCGACTACAAGCGCTAGCGCGACCGGTCACTTCCGCAGCGTGTATTCCGCCGAGCAGTAGGGGCACTTCGCCCAGCCGGTCTTCTCGATCGGCAGGTAGACGCGCGGGTGGCTGTTCCACAACTGCATGCCGGGCATCGGGCACGAAAGCGGCAGGTCGTCCGGGGTCACCTCGTACTGACTCTGGGCATTCGGCTGGATGAGCTTGTCGCTGGGTTCGGCCGTCACGGCGCGGGTCCTCGATGAATGCAGGCCGCCATTATCCCCGCTCCGAGGGGCAGCGTCAGCCGATCGGCGTGCGGGGCGCGCCCGCCGCGAGCAGGGCGTCCAGCCGCTCGATGACGTCGTCCGCGGTGATCAGGTCCATGACGCCGGGCTCCTCGATCTTGGTGGTCCAGGGCAGCGCGTCGGCCGGGCGCCCGCGGAAGCGAAGCGCCGCAGCCTCGTAGCGATCCACGCACCACTCCCGGCTGTAGTAGGGGCCGCTGCGCGCCGGGTTCGTCGCGGCATAGAGCCCGATGACCGGCGTCCCGACGGTCGTGGCCATGTGCGCAGGCCCCGAGTCCGGGGTCAGCACGGCGGTGGACCGCTGCAGCGTCGCGAGCAGTTCGAGCAGCGTGTCCTTGCCGACCAGGTTCACGATCGGCTCCCGCGCCAGGGCCTCGATCCGCGATCCGTACTCGAGCTCGAGATCGCTGCGCCCGCCGCAGAGCAGCACCTGGAGGCCGTGGCGGCGGGCCGCGTAATCGGCGACGGTGGCGTAGTGGGCGGCGCCCCAGTTGCGCAGCACGTGGCTCGAGCACGGGCTCACGACGAGCGTCGGACGGCCGTCCGGAACGACGCGTCGCGCGTACTCGAGCGCGGCCTCGGGGAGCGGGATGTCCCAGCGCATCGAGCGTTTCCGCACGCCCAGTCGCTCGGCGAACCCGAACAGGCTGTCGAGCACGTGTTCCCGGCTGCGCGCCTCGATGCGCTCGTTGGTGAACAGCCACTGCAGCTCGCGCGCCCGGGCGCGATCGAAGCCCACCCGGGTCGTGGCGGGCACCAGGGTCGCCGCGAGGCTCGCGCGGATGGCGAGCTGCATGTGCAGCAGCGCGTCGTAGTGTCGCCTGGCCATGCGCTCGCGCAGCGCCCGGTAGGCCGCGCGCCCGGTCTTCTTGTCGAAGACGATGAACTCGATGTCCGGCAGGTGCCCGAGCAGCTTGTGCTCGAGCTTGCCGATGATCCAGGTGAATGCGCTCCCCGGCCAGGCATCCTGCAGCGTGCGGACCACCGGCAGCACGTGGCATACGTCGCCAAGGGCCGAAAGACGCAGCACGCAGATCCGCCCGGGCGGGGTATCGGTGAGTGACGACATGTGCTGGGCGGTAGGCAGCGGCAGTCCGATGGTGAACAATCCGTCCCGGGAGCCAGCCAGGAGAGCGGAGCGAAGTGAGCGCAGGCCCGGAAACGCTCGTGCGGACCGCGCGCGGCGCGATGCTATACGATGCTTCGCGCAGCGGCCAGCTGGACGAGCGGGTCTTCGACCGCGAGCACTGGCGCGCGCTCGGCGCTCTCGAGGAGACGGCCGGCGGCCGAGGGACGGTCGCCTTCGTGCACCAGGGCACGCGACGCTGGGTGCTGCGTCATTACCGCCGCGGCGGACTCGTCGCCCGCCTGCTCGACGATGTCTACCTCTGGACCGGCGCCGACCGCACCCGCGCCTTTCGCGAATGGCGGCTGCTGCAGTCGTTGCGCGACGCCGGCCTGCCGGTGCCCTCGCCGGTGGCGGCGCGGTACGCGCGTGCCGGGCTCGGCTATCGTGCCGACCTGATCACCGAGGAGCTGCCCACCCGCCTCACCGTCGCCCGGGCCCTGGCGTCGGCGCCGCTCGCGCCCGCGACCTGGCGCGCGATCGGCGCCTGCGTCGGACGCCTGAACGCGCACGGGGTGCAGCATGCCGACCTGAACGCCCACAATCTGCTGCTGGGCCTGGAGAGCGCCGTGTACGTCGTGGACTTCGATCGCGGGCGCCTGCGGGCGCGGGGTGCCTGGGAGCAGCGCGTGCTCGGGCGCCTGCACCGCTCGCTGCAGAAGGTGACGATCGGCCTGCCGCCGGATCGCTTCGACGATGCGGCCTGGAACACGCTGCTCGAAGGTTGTGCGAACGCATGATGCGCGTCCTCTACGTCCTGCTCACCTACCTGCTCGCGCCCGTGGTCATCGCGATGGAGGGCTGGAAGGCGCTGTGGAGTCCGGACTACCGGGGTCGTCTCGGCCAGCGACTCGGTTTCGTGGAGCCGCAGCCCGCGCCGGGCTGCGTCTGGGTGCACGCGGTCTCGGTCGGCGAAGTGCAGGCCGCGGCGGGCCTCGTCCAGGCGCTCAGGCTGCAGTTTCCGGGCCTTCCGGTCGTGATCACGACCGTGACGCCGACCGGTGCGCAGCGTGCCCGGACGCTGTTCGGCGATACCGTTCGCTACTGCTACCTTCCCTACGACCTGCCGGGCGCCGTGCGGCGTTTCCTCGATCGCATCCAGCCCAGCGTCGCGATCATTCTCGAGACCGAGATCTGGCCGACGCTCTACAACGCCCTCGGCCGGCGCAGGATCCCGCTCGTCATGGCGAGCGCGCGGGTCTCCACGCGGTCCGTGGACCGGTATCGGCGCATGGCGTCGCTGTTCAGGGAGACGCTTTCGCACGGCATCCTGATCGGCGCGCAGACGCCGGCCGACGCGGAGCGGTTCAAGGCGATCGGGGCAGCGGCAGACCGCATCCGCGTGACGGGTAACGTCAAGTTCGACATGGAGATCCCGGCAGCGACCATCGAGGCCGGACGGCAGTTTCGCGAGCAATGCGGGGTCTCGAGGCCGGTGTGGATCGCCGGCAGCACACACGAGGGCGAAGAGGAGGCGGCGCTCGCCGCGCACGTCCTGTTGCAGGCCCGTCATCCCGAGGCGATGCTCATCCTGGTGCCGAGGCATCCGCAGCGTTTCGAATCGGTGCGCGCACTGCTGCGCAAGCGGGGCCTGTCGTTTGCGCAGCGCAGCTCGGGCGAGATCCCTGCCGCGGCACAGTCCGTGTTCCTGGTGGACACGCTCGGCGAACTGCAGATGTTCTATGCGGCGGCCGACGTCGCCTTCGTCGGCGGCAGCCTGGTGCCGATCGGCGGCCACAACCTGCTCGAGCCCGCCGTGCTCGGCATGCCGATGCTCTCGGGTCCGCACACGCACAACGCGCAGGACGTGGCCGAACTGCTGCAGCAGAGCGGCGCGCTGCGCATCGTGCGCGGCAAGGAGGAGATGGCGCAGCGCATCGGCGACTGGTTCGACGATCCGGAGCAGGCGCGGCAGGACGGCGCCCGTGGCCGGCAGGTGGTCGCGCAGAGCCGGGGCGCGGTGCGCCGGCTCGTGGCGATGGTGGTGCCGCTGCTCAGCCCGATGGACGTACCACGGGCAGCGTCGTCGGAGTCGTGAGGAAGCCGTTGATCGCGCCGAGGTCCTGGGGCAGCAGCACGCCGGCAGCGGACTTCAGGCGTACGAGGTTGATCAGGTAGTCGTAGCGGCTGCGCGAGTAGTCGCGCTGTGCCTCGAAGAGCCGCCGACGCGCGTCGAGGACGTCCACGGTGGTTCGCGTGCCCACTTCGAACCCGGCCTCGGTGGCCTCGAGCGCCGTCTGGTTCGACTGCACCGCCTGCTTGAGCGCCTGCACGCGTGCCTTCTCGGCCAGCACGCCAAGGTAGGCGTCGCGGGTCTCGCGTTCGGCGCCGCGCAGCGCGCCTTCGAGGCGCTCCCGTTCCGCCCGGTGAAGGTAAGTCTGCTGGCGGACCTGCGAGCGCGTGACACCGCCGCTGAAGATCGGGATGTTCAGGCGCACGCCGATCTGGTCGTCCACGCGGTTGAGGTCAGCCGGAAACGACTGCACGGGGATGTTGGGGTCCTGGAATTCGCTCGGCACCCGCGTGAGCGAACTGGCGTCCGAGTCCGACTCGCCGTAGCGCGCATACAGGTCGAGCGTCGGCATGTGGCCGGCCTGCGCGATCTTGACGTTGGACTTCGCGATGTCGACGCCAAGCCGGGCCGCGACCACGTTGAGGTTCTGTTCGACCGCCTGGTCCACCCACTCCTGCTCGTCCAGCGGCTGGGGCTGGTCTAGCGGCATGGCCTCGAGCGGCTTCACGAGCTGGGCATAGGCCTCGCCCGTCAGCTCGCGCAGGTACTCCTGCGTCGAGGCGAGAGCACGCTTGGCGGCGATCACGCCCGCGGTCGCGCTGTCGTGCGCGGCACGCGCCTCCTGCACGTCGGTGATTGCGATCAGGCCCACCTCGAAGCGCTTCTCGGCCTGCTCGAGCTGGCGGTTCACCGCCTCGAGCGTGGCCTGCGCGGCGCCCAGGGTATCGTCGGCTGCGAGCACGTCGAAGTACCGCTGGGAGACCCGCACCATGAGGTCCTGCTGCGCGGCGCGATAGTTGGCCTCGGCCAGCGCGACGCGCGAATCGGCCTGCTTGAGTTGCTGCCACTGGTCCCAGCGGAAGAGCGTCTGGGTGAGCTGGGCGTCGTAGTCCCAGTACATGTCCGTGTCCGTCTTGTTATTGAACGGTACGGACACCGGGACGGCCGACGACTCGCCGGTGACCGGGTCGACGACCTCGCGGAACTGGCGCTGGAAGCCCTCGGTATCGGTGTTGCCGGTATAGGCCTGGCCGCCGACGCTGACCTGCGGCAGCAGCAGGCCGCGAGCCTGTGGCTTCGCCTCGAGGGCCGCCATGCGCCGCGCCTCAGCCTCCCGGATCAGCGGGTCGTTCTTGATGGCCGCCTGGTAGACCTCGATCAGGTTCTCGGCCTGGCCGGCGGGCCCGAGCAGGGCCAGCGCGACGCCGCAGACGAGCAGGAAGGACTTCTTGCGCATGAACTCACCCGTTGGCGAACGCGTCGCCCTGAAGGTCAATTGGTGTTGTACAAGACTATATCACCTGCGGGCCTGCTTTCCAGTCCTGCGCCGTCGGGGCGCGGGTGCTCAGAAGACAAACCTCGGCGGTTCGGGTGCATGGAGCAGTGCGTCCATGGCCGTTTCGAAGAGACTTTCCCGCAGCCATTCACCGTGGCCGGTACAGGTGACCCGCCGGGCTTCCATGACGGGGCCCTGGCCGACGACGGCGAACAGGCGGCCACCCTCGGGCAATGCCTGCTCGAAGCGGGCATCGTAGACGGGCAGTGAACCCGTCAGCACGATCGCGTCGTATCCGGCCAGGTCGTGCAGGGCGAAGGCGTCGGCGACCTCGACGTTGACGTTGTGCACGCCGCAGCGCACCAGGTTGGCGCGGGCGGTCTCGGCCAGGTCGGGGAAGATCTCGACCGAGCGGACACTGCGGACGAGCGCAGCGAGGCAGGCGGCGAAGTACCCGCTCCCCGTGCCGATCTCGAGCACCGAATCGTCGGGTTGGAGTTCGAGCGACTGCAGGATGCGCCCCTCCAGCTTCGGTGTCAGCATGACCTGGCCGTGGCCGAGCGGCAGGCTCATGTCGGCGAACGCCAGATCCCGGTAGGCCGGCGGGGCGAACTCCTCGCGCCGGATGCGCTCCATTGCGGCGAGCACCTTCAGTTCGAGCACGTCCCACGCCCGGACCTGCTGCTCGATCATCTGGCGGCGGGCGGATTCGACGTCACGCATGGGTCTGGCTTCCGGATTCTCGGGCGGGCTCGGCGTCGGGCAACGCGCGGCGCGAAGGTTAAGGACTTCGATCCGTCGCGACAAGCCGATCTTGCCGCATGATTATGGTCAATCCTGCGGGTGCAGGCGAACGGTTCCAGTATGCTTCGATGGCAACTCAACAAAACAACAATATCGAGGGGATGGGGCGCCACCCGGCGTCGCGCTTTCCAGGGACATGGCCGGTCCTAACCACGCAATGCTGATCGCCGCCTTAATTGTCGTCGGACTGCTGGCACTGCTGCTGGGGATCCTGCTCGTGTGGCGTAACCGGGAAGTGCACCGGGTTCGCGAGCTGGCCGAGGGCGCGGACGAGCTGATTGCACGGTTGCAGCAGGAATCGACGACCCGGACCGAGCGCGAGTTCGTCTTCCGCCGCCTGAACGAGGCGATGAACGAAGCCGTGGCCGTCGAGCACGACGGGATCCGCGTGGCGAATGCGAAGTTCGCCGAACTGTGCGGCGCGACCTCGCCCGCGCAGCTCGTCGGGCGGCCCCTGACCGAACTCGTCGACCCCGATTTCGCCGAGCTGCTGGCGGAGCACCTGCGCCGGCACCACTCCGGGCAGCCGGTTCCGGACCGGCTCGAGGTGGAGATGCGCCCGATCGCCGGGCATACGCCCCGCATCGAATTCAGCTTCTCGAGGATCTCCTACGAGGGCAAGCCATCGCTGCTGGTCTCGGCCGTCGAAATGACGCCGGCACCGGACGCGGGCCATCTGCGACGCGGGCACGCCACGGCCTGGGAGGCGCTCGACGCGCTGGGCGAGGGCGTGATGACGACCGACGCCGAGGGACGCATCGCCTACGTCAACAAGGCGGGCGAGGGACTCATCGGCCGACCCGCGCCCGACGCGCTCGGCAAGACGCTGCTCGAGGTCATCGATCTGGTCGAGGAAGGCCAGCGGCAGTCGCTCGGCGACCCGGTGCGCCAGTGCCTCGCAAGCGGCGGTCGCGTGAACATCGGCCGTCGCGGCATGGTCCTTTCGGGCGACGGCGAGGGCGAGCGATCCATCGAGCTCACCGTCTCGCCGCTGCGCGACGTCGCGGGCGAACTCACCGGGACGGTGATCACCCTGCGCGACGTGAGCGACCTGCGCGGATTGACGCGCCAGATGACCTACCAGGCGAGCCATGACGCGCTGACCGGCCTGGTGAACCGGCGGGAGTTCGAGCGGCGCCTGGAGGAGGCGCTCGAGTCGGCACAAGGCGGTGGCCCGCGTCACGTGCTGTGCTACCTGGACCTGGACCGCTTCAAGGCGGTGAACGACGAGTGCGGTCACGCGGCCGGTGACGGAATGCTGCGCGAGGTCGCCGCCCTCATCAAGGATGCGGTGCGCGACTCGGACACCGTCGGGCGGCTCGGTGGCGACGAGTTCGGGATCCTGTTGTCCGGATGCCCGCTCGACAAGGCACGGCAGATTTCCGACGACGTCGTGCGCGCCGTCGCCGACTACAGGTTCGTCTGGAAAGACAAGATCTTCAACATCGGCGTCAGCGTGGGCCTCGTCGAGATCTCCCGCGAGAGCGGCTCGATCGAGGACCTGATCGGTGCCGCCGACTCCGCCTGCTACGTGGCAAAGAACCAGGGCGGCCACGTCCACGTGTACTCGGCCCGCGACGAGGCCGCGGCGCGCAGCCGTGGCGAGATCCACTGGCTGCAGCAGCTGCAGTCGGCCCTGAAGGATGGTCGCTTCGAGCTGCATGCGCAGCCGATCCTGCCCGTCGATGCACAGTGCACGAACGGGCCGGGACTCGAGATTCTGCTGCGACTCAAGGACGAATCCGGGGCTTCGATCGCGCCCGCGGAGTTCATGAAGGCCGCGGAACGCTACCGCCTGATGCCGCACGTGGACCGATGGGTGGTGCAGACCTCGCTGGCGGCGCTCGGTCGTGGCGCGGTCAGGCTCGCGGCCGGGCGCAGCCTGTGCATCAACCTGTCCGGACAGACCCTCGGCGACGCGGCCTTTCTCGAGTTCGTGGTCGACTGCCTCGATCGCACGGGCGTGGCGCCGGATCGCATCTGCTTCGAGGTCACGGAGAACTCCGTCATCACCAACATCGAGCACGCCCGGCGTTTCATCGGCGTGCTCCACGGCATGGGATGCCAGTTTGCACTCGACGACTTCGGGCGCGGGCTGAGTTCGTTCTCGAATCTCAAGAACCTTTCGCTCGACTACGTGAAGATCGACGGCTACTTTATCCGCAACCTCGCCTCGGACACCGTCAACCAGGCCATGGTCACGGCGATGATCAAGCTTGCGCGCTCGCTCAATTTCCGGGTCATCGCCGAACACGTCGAGGACCTGAGCGCCCTCGATGCGGCGCGGCGCATGGGTGTCGATTTCGTCCAGGGCTACCAGGTCGGGCGGCCACAACCGCTCTCGATCGCCAACTGAACGCCCGTGCCGTGATCACGATCGCCGGCCTGCACATCTATCCGGTGAAGTCCTGCCGCGGCCTCGATCTGCACGAGGCCGTGGTGACTGAAGCCGGGCTCCGGCACGACCGCGAGTGGATGATCGTCTCCCCCGACGGGCGCTTCGTGACGCAGCGCGAGCTGCCGAAGCTGGCGGCCATCGGCACGGCACTGGACGGCGAGCGGCTGAAGCTCTCGGCGCCGGGCATGACGCCGCTCGAGGTTCCGCTCGATCTTCGAGGTCCACCCACGGGTGTCACCGTCTGGAAAGACGACTGTCGCGCGTTCGACCAGGGCGAGGCAGCGGCGCAGTGGCTCGGGGAGTTCCTGGGTCGGCCGTTGCGCCTCGTCCGCTTCGACGCTGCATGGCGTCGCCGTAGCGATCCGGCGTGGACCGGCGACCTGGACGCCTACAGCCGCTTCGCCGACGGCTTTGCGCTGCTGGTGATTTCCCGCGCGTCACTCGAGGATCTCAACGCGCGCCTGCCCGCGCCGCTGCCGATGAACCGGTTCCGCCCCAACCTCGTTCTCGACGGACTCGCACCCTACGGCGAGGACGCCGTTGGCGACCTGCGGGTCGGCGAGGTCAGGCTGCGCCGCGTCAAGCCGTGCACCCGCTGCAGCATCACGACCACGGACCAGGCGACGGGCGTGGTGGATGGCAACGAGCCGATCCGGACGCTCAGGACGTATCGGTGGGATGCCGCGCTGCGCGGCGTCACCTTCGGCCAGAACTTCATCGTCGTCTCGGGGGCGGGCGCGGATCTGCGGGTCGGGACGGAGCTTCGGGCGGCCTGATCGGCCCGGCGCTGAGCAGGAGACTCAAGCCGTCACGTCACCTGCGTGCCAGATGTGCGGCGAGCGATGGCCATAGAGATACATGGCGACGAACGCCGGCGCCAGGATCGGCAGCGTGACGGCCAGCATGAACAGGGCGTGACGGCCGGCCAGTGCCGCGGGGACGAGCGGCACCGCGCTTGCGAACAGCACCAGCCAGAAGGCGACCCGCCAGTAACGCTCGGTCGAGATCGGCTTCTCGAGCGCGTAGCACCAGGTGCCGATGAGCAGGATCGCGGTGACGAACCAGTTGGCGAAGGTCCGGGCGCTGATCTCCCCCGTGTGCATGACGGTGTTCACTTCGCCGATCAGCACGGCCGTCGTGATCACCGCCGCGTACGCGGCCCAGGCTTTGCGGATCATGGTGGGATTCTGACTGAAAATTGGCTGCGCCGGGGCCGTGCGCGATCGCTATCCTTGCGGCTCGAGAACAACCAGGGGGACGGCTCATGATCACGGTTCACCACCTCAACAACTCTCGATCGCAGCGCATCCTCTGGCTCCTCGAGGAACTGGGCGCCGAGTACGAGGTCAGGCGCTACGAGCGCGACGCGGCGACGATGCTGGCGCCGGCTTCCCTGCGCGCCGTCCATCCGCTCGGCAAGTCACCGGTGATCACGGATGGCGACGTCACCATGGCGGAGTCGGGTGCGATCATCGAGTACCTCGCCGATCGCTACGGTGCCGGCCGGCTCGCGCCTGCTCCGGGCGCGCCGGAGCGCCTGCGCTACACCTACTGGCTGCACTACGCCGAGGGCTCGGCCATGCCGCCCATGCTCATGAGCCTGGTGTTCAATCGGCTGCGCACGGCGCCGGCACCGTTCTTCGTGCGGCCGGTCGCGCGAGGCATCGCCGACAAGGTGATGACCAGTTTCGTGAGTCCGCAGATCAAGCTGCATCTCGACTACATGGAGGGCGAGCTCGGCAAGTCGCGCTGGTTCGCCGGCGACGAGTTCAGCGCGGCCGACGTGCAGATGAGCTTCCCGCTCGAGGCGGCGGCGTCGCGGGGTGGTCTCGATGCCAGCCGGCCGCGGCTCACGGACTTCCTGGCACGGATCCACGAGCGGCCGGCGTACCGGCGGGCGCTGGAGAAGGGCGGACCTTACGAGCTGATGCGCTGAGCGCTGCCGGGCGCGTCAGTAGTGCGGCGGAATCTCGACCGCCGTGGGGTCGCTGCGGCTGTCCTCGAACGCCTCGAGTTGCTGTCGCAGTTGCCGGTTGAGGGCCAGCGCCGCGTCGAGCTGCTGCTGCTGGCGATAGATGACGTCGCTCAGTTCCTGGATCGCCTTCTCGAGATGCGCGATCTTGAATTCGACGGTCTCGAGCCGCAGGACGTCGGTCGCTGCCCGGGCGCCGGTCGCGGCCTCGAGCGCTCCCTCGTGGCAGAGGCCCTGCGTGCGGGCCTCCAGGTAACGCTGCGCGGCGTCCGGGGCCAGGTGGGCCGGGGCTTCCTCGATGTCTTCGGCTTGGGTCATCGGCGTGGCGATCGCGTTTGAGACCGGCTCGATACTGCCGGCCGGCACCCGGTCGCGCAATGGGAGCCTGGCGCCGCTGGGGATGCCCGCCAGCGATGCGCCGCTGGCGCGGGACGTCGAGCCGGACCGGCCGTGCATCGTCGTACGGACCCAGAGATCGGTGCCGCGGCTGTCGGTTCAGTGAGCGCCGGCCCGGGAGCGGCCGCCGCGCAGCAGGAACGCGCAGACCGCGAGCACCACCACGAGCGCCACGACCTCGCCCGTCAGACCGCCCAGCTTGGGGTCCATCGCCTTCGGTGCGAGCCCGGCCGCGACCAGCCCCGCCACCGCGACGCCGGCGAGGCCTTCGCCCGCGACCAGCCCCGACGCGGCCAGGATGCCCGGATCGCTCTGGCCTTCCGCGAGCGGAGCGCGATTGCGTTCGACCAGCGCCCGCACGCAGCCGCCGACATAGAGCGGCGCCATGGTCGCAAGCGGCAGGTACACGCCGATCGCGAACGCGAGGCCCGACACCCCGCAGAGCATCGCGCCGATCGCGAGGCCCGCGCCGGTGAGAACGAGGTCCCAGGGCAGCGCACCCGCGAGCACGCCTTCGATGATGGTCTTCATCAGCGTGGCCTGGGGCGCCGGGATCTCGCGCGAGCCGAACTCGTAGGCGTTGCCGAGCAGCAGTACGGTGGCCGCGACGGCCCAGCAGGCGAACGCGGCACCGATCAGCTGGCCGACCTGCTGTCTTGCCGGCGTGGCACCGACGAGCCAGCCGGTCTTGAGGTCCTGCGAGATGTCACCCGCCTTGCTCGCCGCGACCGCGACGATGGTGCCCACCGTGAGCACGCCGGCCCGTGCGCTCGCGTCCACCCAGCCCGCTGCTGCGAAGACGGAGGCCGTGCCGAGCAGCGTGACGAGCGCGATGCCCGACGTCGGCTGCGAGGAGACGCCCACGATGCCGACGATGCGCGCCGCCACCGTCACGAACAGCACGCCGAAGACGCCCACGCCGGCCGCGAGAATGGCGCGCTGCACGGCCGACATGTCGCCGGCGAAGACGCCGGGCACGAGGCCGGCGGTGAGCACCACGATCGCGATGCCGCCCAGCACGAACGCGCCCGGGATGTCGCGGTCGGTGCGCTCGACGGGTCCGCTGCCGTGCCGGCCGTCGGCCTGCAGTCCGCGGGCAACCGACAGGAACGCGTCGATCATGGTCGGCAGTCCGCGCACCACGGTGAGGATGCCCGCCGTCGCCACCGCGCCCGCACCGATGTAGCGCACGTAGCGTGACCAGATGGCACCCGCGTCCATCTCGGAGATGAGTCGCACCGTCTCCGGATACAGCGGCGTGGTCATCGAGCCGCCCATCCAGGCGATGAGCGGTGTGATGGCCAGCGCCGAGATGATCGCGCCCGCCACGCAGACCGCGGATTGCCGGTAGCCGAGGATGTACCCGACGCCGAGCAGTGCCGGCGCGACCTCGAGCGCCAGCTCGGCCCGCGGCAGCACCGGCACGGCCGCGCTCAACTCGCCCGGGATCAGGTAGACCAGCGAGATCAGCAGCTTCACGGCCGCGCCCACCGCCATGCCGCGGAAGATCCAGGCGCTGCTGCTCGCCGCGCCGCGCGTATCGGTCGTCGTGGCGCGCAGCACCTCGGCGCAGGCCGTGCCCTCGGGGTAGGGCAGTTCGTGGTGCGCCTTCACGATCAGCAGGCGCCGCAAGGGCACCATCGCAGCGATGCCGAGCAGGGCACCCAGGAACGCGAGCGCGACGACCTGCAGGTAGGGCGGCACGACTCCCCAGAGGAACAGCGCGGGAATCGTGAAGATCGTGCCGGTGGCGAGCGAGGTCGAGGCCGAGGCGACCGTCTGCGACATGTTCGCCTCGAGGATCGTGCCCTTCGAGCGCAGCAGGCGGAAACTGGCGACCGTCATCACGGCCGCGGGAATCGACGCCGAGACCGTCATGCCGACCCGCAGGCCGAGATAGGCGTTGGCAGCCCCGAAGATGATCCCGAGGACGATGCCGACGACGATGGCCTTGAGCGTGAATTCGGCGACGTCGCCGGGTGCTGTGTGCATGGCGGGCATGATGACTCAGCGGCTGTCGGAAAAAAAACGCATCGCGTCTGGCAATGGCATCATGCGCGGCCGCAGGCCCGGTCGTCGCCATTGGCGGTGCGCTCCGCCATGACAACGATGCCGTCTGGTCGCGGCTGGCCGCGCTGTCCGGCGATCCGCAAGGTTCGGGTCGCGCAGCCGTTGTACCGCCCCTGGAAATGACGGGAATGACCGCCTGCCAGGCGGCTCCGGAATACAAGTCACTGGAACGCCCATGATCCTGAACAAGCACCCCCTCGTCCCGCCGTCGCCCGGCACCGCCCGCGAACTGGTGAGCCTGCACTACGGGCCGACCGGGACCGGGCGCAAGGCGACGATCCAGGCCTCCCTGCACGCCGACGAAGTTCCCGCGTTGCTGGTGGCGCACCATCTGCGCCGGCAGCTTGCCGCGCTCGAGGAGCGCGGCGCGCTCCGCGGCGAGGTCGTGCTGGTACCGTTTGCGAACCCCGTCGGCCTGTCGCAGCGCGTGCTCGGCGGGTTGCAGGGCCGCTTCGACCTGGCGAGCGGCGAGAACTTCAACCGCCACTACGCGGACGTCGTGCCGCGGGTGTGTGAACTGCTCCTGCCGAAACTCTCGGCGGGCGGGGAGGCGACGCCGGCGCTGGTGCGCGAGGCCATTCGACGGGCCTGCGCAGAGTTGCCGGCCGAAACCGAGCTCGAGAGCCTGCGCCGCGCGCTGCTCACCCTCGCGCTCGATGCCGAAGTCGTGCTCGACCTGCACTGCGACAACGAGGCCGTGCTGCATCTCTACACCGCGACGCAGTTGTGGCCCGAGGTGGAGCCGCTCGCCAGGTTGCTCGGCAGCCGCGCGGTCCTCGTCGCGGAACGCTCGGGCGACGACCCCTTCGACGAGGCCTGCTCGATGCTGTGGCCACGCCTCGCGGCCGAACTCACCACGCGCCTCGGTCGACCGGTCAACCTGCCCTCGGCCTGCATCGCGATCACGGTCGAGCTGCGGGGCGAGACGGACGTGCGGCACGATCTCGCGGAGGCCGACGCCCGGCGACTCCTCCAGTATCTGGCGTGTCGCGGCATCGTCGACGGCGCGCCCGAGGCGCTGCCGCCGCTCGAGTGCGAGCCGACGCCGCTGGCCGGTTCGATCCCCGTGGCGGCGCCACACGGCGGCGTGGTGGTGTTCCTGCGTGAGCTCGGCTCGGTCGTGGTGCGCGGCGAGCCGCTGGTCGAGATCGTCGATCCCCTGCACGGGGGCGTGACGACGCTCGCGAGCCCGACCGACGGCGTGTTCTATGCCCGCGAGAGCCGTCGGTTCGTGCCGGCGGGAACCAAGGTCGCAAAGGTCGCCGGGCGCGAGGCGGTGCGCAGCGGCAAGCTGTTGTCGGATTGAGTCAGAGCTTGACCGTCGACAGCAGCAGGCTGGTCTCGGTGTGCGCAATGCCGTCGAGCTGGCGGATGCGCCCGAGCACGCGATCGAAGGACTCGAGGCTGTCGGCGCGCAGTTCGGCGACGATGTCCCAGCGTCCGTTCGTGCTGTGGAGTGCGCCTACGGCGGTATCGCCACGCAGGTCCTTGAGGACGGACTCGATCCGGTTGCCTTCCACGGCGATGGTCATGAATGCGCGGATGGGATGCTCCTCCACCTGCGGCTTGAGCCGCACCGTGTAGCCGGCGATCGTGCCGTCCGCCGCGAGGCGGGCCATCCGGTTCTGAACGGTGCCACGGGCGACGCCGAGCGCTTTCGCGAGCGCCGCGACGGTGGACCGCGCGTCGTTGCGCAACAAGGCGATGAGCCGGCGGTCGATGTCGTCCATGCAGGTGGACCTCGCAGAGTGGCAGTAGAAGCTGTCGAAATGATCAATAAGACGAGCTAATTATACAATTTTCTGTCTTTTCATTGGCCGCCCACCTGAGCAACACTATTGATGATGGGTGGACCGTCCCGGCCCGCCTCGTGGGGAGAGCGGCGATCATGGTGGATTTCATCGGCATCGGGCGCGTACGTGAACTCGTGACCCGGACCGGCACGGCGGCCTTCATCGATGCGCTGGCGGCCGAGATCGAGGCGGACTACCGCCGCTGGAACGATTTCGACAAGTCGCCGCGCCACGCGGTGCACTCGCCGGTGGGCGTCATCGAACTGATGCCCATCAGCGACGGCCGCCTGTATTCGTTCAAGTACGTCAACGGTCACCCCAAGAACACCGCCGAGGGCCTGCTGACGGTCACTGCGTTCGGCGTGCTGGCCGACGTGGACACCGGCTACCCGGTGCTGCTCTCCGAACTCACGCTCACGACCGCGCTGCGCACCGCGGCGATGTCGGTACTGGCCGCGCGCTGGATGGCGCGGAAGGACAGCCGCACGATGGCGTTGATCGGCAACGGGGCGCAGAGCGAGTTTCAGTCGCTCGCCTTTCACCAGCTGCTCGGCATCCGCGCGCTGCGCCTGTTCGACGTCGATCCCGCCGCCACGGATAAGCTGGCGCGCAATCTCGCGGCCCTGGGCCTCGAGGATCTGGAGGTGGTTCGGTGCGCGTCGGCCGGCGAAGCGGCCCGTGGCGCGGACATCGTCACGACCGTCACGGCGGACAAGCGCAACGCGATCATCCTCACGCCCGACATGGTCGAGCCCGGCATGCATCTCAATGCGGTCGGCGGCGACTGCCCGGGCAAGACCGAACTGCACGGCGACATCCTGGCACGCGCCGACGCGCGCGTGATCGTCGAGTTCGAGCCGCAGTCGCGCGTCGAGGGCGAGCTGCAACAGATGCCGGCCGACTTCCCGGTCGTCGAGTTCAGCGAGGTCGTCGCGGGGCGCGCCGCCGGCCGTGGCGACGACGGCGAAGTGACGATCTTCGATTCGGTCGGCTTCGCGCTCGAGGATTTCTCGTCGCTGCGCTACCTGCAGCGCCTCAATCGCGCGGAACGCGGCGAGCGTCCGCAGGTCGACCTGGTTCCCGAACTCGCCGATCCGAAGAACCTCTTCTCGCTGCTCGCGGAGCCGCCGGCGGCGGCGCGGCCGGTGCCGCTCCGGGTCAGCGCGTGAACGCCCGCGCGGCGAAGGTTGCGGCGCTGATCGGTGCACCGACCGACGTCGGTGCGAGCGAGCGGGGCGCGTCCATGGGCCCCGAGGCGCTGCGCGTGGCCGGCGTGCAACGGCGCCTGGAGGGACACGGCCTGCACGTCGTCGACCGCGGCAACCTCGCGGGTCCGGGCAATCCGTGGCAGCCTCCGGCGGCGGGTTACCGCCACCTGCCGGAAGTCGTGCAGTGGAACCGCCTCGTGCACGACGCGGTGCTCGCCGAACTGCGCCACGACCACCTGCCGGTGCTGCTAGGGGGCGACCACTCGCTCAGTCTCGGTTCGATCGGTGCCGTCGCGAAGCACTGCCGCCAGTCCGGCCGCAAGCTCCGCGTGCTGTGGCTCGACGCCCACGCCGATTTCAACACCTCCGAGCTCTCGCCCAGCGGCAACCTGCACGGCATGCCGGTCGCCTGCCTGTTCGGGTTCGGCCCGAAGGAACTCGTTGCGATCGCCGGCGATACGCCGGCCCTCACGCCCGACTGCCTGCGGCAGGTGGGCGTGCGCAGTGTCGACCCGGGCGAGCGTCGTTTCGTCCACGAGCAGGGGCTCGACGTGTTCGACATGCGATACGTGGACGAGCGGGGCATGCGTGCCACGATGGAGCAGGCGCTCGCCGGTCTCGACGCCGATACGCACCTGCACGTGAGCTTCGACGTCGACTTCCTCGATCCGGCGATCGCGCCGGGCGTCGGTACCACGGTGCCTGGCGGCCCGACCTACCGGGAGGCGCAGCTCTGTATGGAGATGATCGCGGATACGGGACGAATCGCCTCGCTCGACATCGTCGAGCTGAACCCGGCGTTCGACGTGCGCAATCGCACGGCGTCGCTCGCGGTGGACCTCGTCGAGTCGCTGTTCGGCAAGAGCACGCTGATGAGGCGACCCGAGCGACCCGCGGACGAGCGACGCGACGCCACCGCCCGCGACGGCGGGCGACGCCTGCGGCATTGAGACCGCAGCAGGAAGGAGCGGACACCGTGAGCATTACCGAGCCGCTGTTCCAGGCCGACGCCTACCGGCGATCCTGTGACGCGACCGTCGTCGAGAGCGGTCCCGCGGGCGTCGTGCTCGATCGCACCGTGTTCTACCCGCTCGGCGGCGGCCAGCCGGGCGACACGGGCGTGCTGCGCGCGACGGATGGGCGCGAGTGGCGAGTGGTCGACACGCGCAAGGGCGAGGCCGGGCGTGTCCTGCACGTGCTGGAAGCCGGCATACCGCCGCCCGGCGCCGGCGACCCGGTGGAAGCGTTGCTCGACTGGGAACGTCGCCACGCGCACATGCGCATGCACACCTGCCTGCACCTGCTCGGTTCCGTGCTGCGCTACGGCGTCACCGGCGGGCAGATCGCGGCCGACAAGGGCCGGCTCGACTTCGACACCCAGGACGAGATCGACAAGGAACGCGTGACCGAAGCGGTCAATGCGCTCGTCGAGGCGAACCACGCCGTGCAGTCGCTGTGGATCACGGATGATGAACTCGACCGCCAGCCCGAGCTGGTGCGCACGATGTCGGTGCAGCCGCCGCGCGGTGTGGGGCGGATCCGCCTGCTCGAGATCCCCGGCGTGGACCTGCAGCCCTGTGGCGGGACGCATGTCGCGGCAACCGGCGAAATCGGTCGCGTGACCGTGACGAAGGTCGAGAACAAGGGCAAGCACAACAGGCGCGTGTACGTCGCCTTCGCGTGACGCGGGGCGATCGGCGTCAGAGCAGTTCGATACGGGCGGGGACGACCCCGTCGTCGACGAAGCCGAGCTTGCTCGCGGCCGCGTGCGACAGGTCGGCGATCCGGCCGCCGACGTAGGGGCCGCGGTCGTTGACGCGCACGACCACGCTGCGACCGTTCTCGAGGTTGGTGACGCGGACCTCGGTGCCGAAATCGAGCGTGCGGTGGGCCATCGTCAGCTCGTGGGTGTCGAAGATCTCACCGTTGGCCGTGCGGCGCCCATGGAAGCCGGGGCCGTACCAGGAAACGGGACCCTGCTGGGTCCAGGCCGGCGCTGTGTTCTCGGGTGAGCCGGAGCCGCCCGTCGGGGCGACCGACAGGACGGCGATCAGCGCTGCGACGGCCAGCAGCGCGGGACCGCCCCGCCCGGGATCCTGGACCCGGGGGACACCGGCCATCGCAACGAACGGGATCATCGCTTTCATGTGCTGCATTGCAGCATAAATCGACGGAAAACGCCAGCCCGCGCACCTTTTGGCGTGGGCCTATTTGGTCTTTTATTGCTTTAAATCAGCTATTTACGCGATCGACCGTACGATTCGCCGGCCGAGCTCACAGCGCGAGGCGGAAGCCCAGATTGTCAGCCCGATAGCCGTTCCCGAGGACCACCCTGGGATCGCCGGCCGCCTCAGACGACGTGCCCGGGGGGCGATATCGCACGGCAACGTGCTTCAGGCAGGGCTCGCTGCGATCCTGCGCGCCGTCCGGCGCAGCCGGGGTCGCACAGTCGTGCACCCACTCCGAGCGACTGGCCGAGAGGTGCTCGATGTGCGCCGGCTTCGGGGTCGGCGCCGCGCTGGCCGCCGGGCTCTCGGGCAGGTCGTCCGCGAGACCCTCGACCGGGCTCACGACCGCGCCGTCGGCCAAACCCTCGGTGGCGCTCTCGGCAGGGGTCGCGACCGCATCCTCGGCCAGGGTCTCGACGGCGTCCCCGGTCGGGGACCCGGCCAGATCCCCGACTGAAACCTCGCTCGGGCTCTCAGGCGGGGCCTCGGCCGGAACGTCGGCCGGAATGTCGGTCGCGGGCTCGGCCACCGATCCGACCGTGTACGCCGCAAGTTCCCATTCGGCGGCGGTCGGCAGGCGAAACTTGAGGCCCGACGACTGTCTCAGCCATTCCACATAGGCGTCCGCGTCGATCCAGCTCACGCACACCACGGGATCATCCGCCGCGGCGGGTCCGGCACCAGTCTCCGTCCCGCCGTCCGTCGGACTCGGGCTCCCGGGGCAGCCGCCGGCTCCGTCCTGGCCCTGGGGCCGATAGTCCGTCGCCTTGATGAAGGCATCGAACTGCCTGCGGGTCACGGCGCGTCGTGACAACGAGAACGGGGCACCCTGTATTGCGGGCGTCCCGGCGGCGGAGTCCGCCGATCGGCCCGGGATCGGCGCCATCTGTTCAAGGATCGGCCAGACGGACTCCGGAATGCTCTTGCGGAACTCTCCGTAGACGCGGAGCGCCTCGGCGAAGGCCTCGCCCTCAGGTGGCGCCACCCGGAAAAAGTCGTTGAACGCGCGCTCGGCGCGCACCGGGTCGCCGCTCGAGCGGGCGGAATCGGCCTCTGCGAAAAACAGGCCGGCTGGAATCGTCACCCCCAGGCGCTCGAGCGTCCGGTACTCGTCCATCGCAACGAGGAGCGCGCCGCTGTCGCCGCTCTTCACGGCCTCGATGGCCTGCTCCTTCATCAGCTTCTCGCGGGTCTCGAGCGGCAGGTCGTCCGCCAGCACCGGCATGCACACGGCCAGCAGGCAGGCGGCGAGTCCGAGCAACCTTGCCCGCAGGGAATCGGTCGCCCCCGACGTCTTGCCGAAAAAAAATCGCGTCATGCTAGAAATCCATCACCTTGACGGCGGAACTGGCGTACTCGTCCGGCGGCTTTTCGCCGAACTGGATCTTTCCGTCCTTGTCCACCCACCGATAGAGTTCCGCGGTACTCGATGGTGATTCAGCCGACGGATCGGCGGGCGACTCGCTGGCGGATGCATTCGCCTCCGTGGCTGCCAGGCCGGCCGCTCCCTCTCCTGCATCGTCGGGGGTCGGTGCGACTTCCTTCGCCACGGGGGTCGGCGCGGACGACCCGGCCGCCTTCGCATCGACGGATGGGGCTACGGGTGCCTGGGGGCCGCTGCCCGCCGCCGATCCGGATGCGCCCGGGTCGCCTGTCGCCGGCGTCGCCGACACGACCGCTGGCGGTTTTGCGACGGGCAGCGCTTTCGGTTCCGGCGCCGGCCGCGCGGCGGGCTCCTTGCCCGGCTCGGGCGGTGCGGAAGGTGCCGCCGCCGTCGCGACAGGCCCACCGGCGTCCGCCCCGGCTCCGTCCTCCGGCGGCGAATCCCGACCCAGCCAGTAGAATGCAAAGAAGGCGAGCCACGCCAATCCGCCGATCGCCATCGCGACGGTGCGGCCGATCCGTCGCGACGGCGGGGCGGCCTCTGCCGCACTGCCACTCGCGGGGCGCGGGCCGTCCCGGACGGCGATGATCGGGTCGTCGCTCGGCACCAGTGCCTGCACCAGCGCCGTGACGTCGCCGAGCCGTTGTGCCCGGTCGAACGCCAATGCCGCCGCCAGCGTTTCGTTCTGCTTCGCGGTGAGGCCTGCCACCGGTTCGAGCTTCATGTCGCGAAAGCGTGCCTCGACCGCGGACTTGCGCTCGAACGGGTGCTTGCCCGTCAGCGCTTCGTACACCACGAGTCCGAACGCGTAGATGTCGTCGCGCGCATCCGGCTCCGCCGCGGCCAGGATCTGCTCGGGACTCGCGTAGGCATTGGTCCAGGCACCGAGTTGCCCGGCATCGAAGACCGTCAGTGCGGCATCCGTTCCCGGCACCGAGTCCTTCGCGATGCGCGCAATCCCGAAATCGATGATCTTGACCTCGCCGTTCCGCGTCAGGAACACGTTGGCAGGCTTGAAGTCCGAATGCACCACGCCGCGCGAGTGTGCGTGCTTGAGTGCGCTGCCGGCGCCTTCGATCAGCTGATGGGCGAGTTCGGGCGGCAGTCCGACCCCCGGGTGACGTGCAATGATCTTCTCGAGCGACTCGCCCTCGAGCAGTTCCATGACCAGGTAGACGTGTGGGCCGTCGCGATCGAAGTCGTAGACCGAGGCGATGTTCGGATGCGAGAGCTGCTGCATCCGGCGCGCCTCGCGCTGCAGCGAGATCAGCGCGTCGGGGTGGCTCTTGAAATCGTCGCCCAGGATCTTGATGGCGACGAACGGGTTCCGGTCGCGAGCCTCGTCCCGGCGCCGGTCGCGGGCCCGGAACACGAGGCCCATGCCGCCCTCGCCGATGGCTTCCTCAAGCACGAAGCGCTCACGCAGCACGTCGCCGACACCGATCCGTGCGCCGTGCATGTTGGTTTCCGCCCACTTGCGCCAGCCGCTCGAGCCGCTGCCCCCGGTTCCCGGTGGACCGGCGGCGTACAGCGTCTCGGGCGCTGCGGAGGGACGAGACATCTCAGGCCGTGGAGAGGACGGACGCGACAACTCGGGCGGTGGGGAGGCAGGACGCGACAGCTCGGGCGGCGGCGAGGAAGGGCGAGACATCTCCGGCGGCGGAGTGGTGCGAGGCGTTGCGGCCGGTGGCGGAACATCCGTCGCAGGGCGCAGCATCGTCTGGTCGCGCGGTGCAGCCGCCGCGGCGATCGCCGCCGGCGCGGGGGTCAGTGCCGTCGCGTCGTCGGACGAGAGTGCGCCGGTCGCGACGTAGCGCTCGAGGGCGCCGCTGATCGCCGCATCCTCGATGCCCTGCTCGTCCCGCGCACGACGCAGCGCGGCGGTCGTCTCCTCCAGGGTGGCCCGACCTTCGCTGAGTTCGTCAAGGATTTCGTCGACGCCGGCCAATCGTGTCCCCCCGAAAGTTGTGCGACGAGCCCTGCGAGGCTAAAGGCATCGGTCCGGCGTAGCAAGCTGATCGCGTCGGCCCCGTCGCAGCCGCCGTCATCTGCAACCCGAGTGTTTGCTGCGCCGCAGGATGCAGGCGGCGACCGGTCGGGAACGAATTGCGGTTGACAACCGTTCTCGAAAAGCGAATTGTCCACGTCTCGACGATTTCAACCCAAGAGTTGGTCCCGAGGCAGGGGGAGCGCGGGCGACGTCGCGTCGGCAACGTTCCCGTTAATTGACTGAAAACAATAAGGGCGGTCGATGGACCCGGTCGTTGCGCGTCTGGCAGAAGCGATTTCTGCCGACAATCCCTGCGGGGAAGACCTCGAGGACACGCAGTTGCTGGCGTCGTTCGATGCCTATCGCCTGTTCGGGCAGATGGCGCCGCCGCCGGACACCACCGACTGGCGCGAGATCCGCGACGCGGCATTCGAGGCGCTCGGCCAGAGCCATGATCTTCGCCTGCTGTCGCACCTCGCGGCCGCCTCGCTGCGCACGGAGGGCCTGCAGCGCTTCTGCGACGTTCTGCAGGTCGCCTCGCGCTGGTTCAGCGACTTTCCGGACCAGCTGTTCCCGCGGGTGGACGAGGACGCGATCCTGCGCAAGAACGCGCTCAACGGCTTTTCCGATCGCATGGCGATGGTCGACGCGGTGCGTCGCCAGCCGTTCGTCTCGAATCCGCAGCTCGGCGCGTTCGCACTGCGTCACTTCGAGATCGCGAGCGGCAAGCTGGCGCCGAGCGAGGCCGACGGCGAGCCGCCCAACGAGGCCCACCTCAATGCCGCCCTCGCCGCTGCCGACACCGAACAGCTCACCGCGATGGAAACGAGCCTCGCCGAGGGCATCGCGGCGCTGAAGCAGATCGACTCGGCCATGCGCGATGCGCACGGCACGGAGGGGGCGCCCGACTTCGACCCGTTGATCGCGCCGCTCGAGCAGGTCCGCAAGCTGCTCGCCGAGCAGCTCGGCACGCGGGCAGCCGATGCGGCGGCGGCCGTCGCCGAAGGCGCCGCGGAGGGCGAGCCGGGCGCGGCGGCCGTGATCGGCGTCGGCAGCATCCGTTCGCGCGACGACGCGGTGCGCGCACTGGACGCGGTGGCGGCCTTCTTCCGCAAGAACGAGCCCTCGAGCCCGGTGCCGCTGTTCGTCGAGCGCGCGAAGCGGCTCGTCGCCAAGGATTTTCTCGAGGTGCTGGCCGACATGGCGCCGGACGGGCTCGACCAGGCGAAGCGCGTCGGCGGTGTGCGGGACGACGAGTAGCGTGGCCGGGCAATCCCGGCCAATGTGAAACATTCAGGAGGAGAGACCGTGGCAAAGCAAAGCAGTCAGAAATTCATCGCGCGCAATCGCGCGCCGCGTGTGCAGATCGAGTACGACGTCGAGCTGTACGGCGCCCAGAAGAAGGTCCAGGTGCCGTTCGTCATGGGCGTCATGGCCGACCTGAGTGGCGATGCCAAGGAGCCGCTGCCCGGCGTCGACGAGCGCAAGTTCCTCAACGTCGACGTGGACAACTTCGACGACCGGATGAAGTCCATGAAGCCGCGCGTGGCCTTCAGCGTGCCGAACACGCTGACCGGCGAAGGCAACATGCAGGTGGACATCACCTTCGAGAGCATGGACGACTTCTCGCCGGCCGCCGTCGCGCGCAAGGTCGATGCGCTCAACCAGCTGCTCGAGGCGCGGTCGCAGCTGTCGAACCTGATCACGTACATGGACGGCAAGGCCGGCGCGGAAGAGCTCATCGCCAAGGTTCTCAACGATCCGGCGTTGCTGAAGTCGCTGGCCGCACAGCCGAAGCCTGAAGATTCGGGCGAAGGCGCCTAACCATTTTCCCCGGGGTGTTTACCAATGGCTGAGAAGCAAGAGCAAGTCGCACAGGCTGCGGTCCAGGAAGCGGACCAGTTCGCCGCCCTGCTGCAGAAGGAATTCAAGCCCAAGACCGACCGTGCGCGGGCGGAGGTCGAGAACGCCGTGCGCACGCTCGCCGAGCAGGCGTTGCGCGAGACGACCGTCGTGTCCGACGACGTCATCGGCACGATCAAGGCGATCATCGCCGAGATCGACAAGATGCTGTCCGACCAGGTCAACCAGATCATGCATCACGAGCGTTTCCAGCAGGTGGAAAGCGCATGGCGCGGGTTGAACCACCTGGTGAGCAACACCGAGACGGACGAGATGCTCAAGATCCGGGTGATGAACATCTCGAAGAAGGATCTCGCCAAGACGCTGAAGAAGTACAAGGGCACGGCCTGGGACCAGAGCCCGATCTTCAAGAAGCTCTACGAGCAGGAGTACGGACAGCTGGGCGGCGAGCCGTACGGCGCGCTGGTCGGCGACTACTACTTCGACCACACGCCGGGCGACGTCGAGTTGCTGGGCCAGATGTCGCAGATCGCGGCGGCCTCGCACGCGCCGTTCATCGCGGCGGCGGCGCCGACTGTGATGGGCATGGACACCTGGCAGGAACTCGCCAACCCGCGTGACCTGGGCAAGATCTTCTCCTCGCCCGAATACGCGGGCTGGCGTTCGCTGCGCGAGTCCGACGACGCGAAGTACATCGGTCTCGCGATGCCGCGGTTCCTGGCGCGCGTTCCCTACGGCGCCAAGACCAGCCCGGTCGAGGAGTTCGACTTCGAGGAGGAGACCGCGGGCGGCGACCACAGCAAGTACACCTGGTCGAACGCGGCCTACGCCATGGCCGTCAACATCAACCGGGCGTTCAAGCAGTACGGCTGGTGCACCGCGATTCGCGGTGTCGAGTCGGGCGGCGCCGTGGACGGCCTGCCGGTGCACACCTTCCCGTCGGACGACGGTGGCGTGGACATGAAGTGCCCGACCGAGATTGCGATCAGCGATCGGCGCGAGGCCGAGCTGGCGAACTCGGGCTTCATGCCGCTGATCCACCGCAAGAACACCGACGTGGCGGCGTTCATCGGTGCGCAGTCGCTGCAGAAGCCGGCCGAGTACACGGACCCGGACGCCACCTCCAACGCACGGCTGTCGGCGCGGCTGCCGTACCTGTTCGCGAGTTGCCGGTTTGCGCACTACCTGAAGTGCATGGTTCGCGACAAGGTGGGCTCGTTCAAGGAGCGCGCCGACATGGAGCGCTTCCTGTCCGACTGGATCAAGGACTACGTGCTCGGCAATCCGGGCAGCGCGGGCGACGAGCTGAAGGCGCGCAAGCCGCTGGCGGGTGCCGAGGTCAAGGTGACGGAGATCGAAGGCAATCCGGGCTACTACGGCGCCACCTTCCATCTGCGGCCGCATTACCAGCTCGAGGGCGTGAACGTCACGCTCAGCCTGGTTTCGCGACTGCCCTCGGAAAAGACGGCCTGACATCTGGGAGAGAAGTGTCCCCCGGCGTGGCCACCCGGCCGACGATCGAGGGACGACACTGGGGCGACACGACGAATTGAAGAAGGAGAGATTCCAATGGCTGTTGACATGTTCATCAAGATCGACGGGATCAAGGGCGAGTCGAAGGACTCCAAGCACAAGGGCGAGATCGACGTACTCGCCTGGAGCTGGGGCCTGTCGAACTCCGGCACCTTCCACGTCGGCGGCGGCGGTGGATCGGGCAAGTGCAGCATGCAGGACCTGAGCTTCACGAAGTACGTCGACGCCGGGTCGGCGGACCTGCAGCTCTCATGCGCCAACGGCAAGCATCTCAAGACCGCCAAGCTGGTGGTCCGCAAGGCCGGCGAGACACCGCTCGAGTACATCATCATCGAATTGACCGAGATCCTCGTGAGCTCGGTCAGCGCGGGTGGCTCGGGTGGCGAGGACCGGCTCACGGAGAACGTGACGCTGAACTTCGAGGAAGTCCACTACACGTACTGGACGCAGGACGACAAGGGTGGCAAGGGCGAATCGAGCGAGTACAAGTACAACATCGCCGAGAACGTGAAGAAGTAGGCTCTCCGACACGATGCCCCGGTGCCCGAGCGCAGGGCACCGGGGCGGCTTTGTCATTGGATTCGAGGCAGGAGGGGAGCGGATGCCACCAGAAAGCGAATCGGGGTTGCGCCAGGGGGCGGAGGAATGCTTCCGCAGCGGCGACCTGACGGGATGCCTGCAGGCCCTGCAGGACGCCGTGCGCAAGAGCCCGGCCGACGCCAAGCTGAGGATCTTCCTGGTGCAGGTGCTGATGGTCCAGGGAGACTGGGATCGCGCCCTCAACCAGCTGAAGGTCATCGGCGAGATAGAGGCCAGCGCGCTGCCCATGGTCCACGCCTACAGCGCGGCCATCCAGTGCGAGCGGCTGCGTGCGGACGTGTTCGCGGGCAAGCGCAGCCCGCTGCTGTTCGGCGAGCCCGTGCCGTGGATCGCGCTGCAGATGCAGAGCGTGGCGCTGCTGGGCGAGGGGCGCGAGCGCGAGGCGGCGGAGGTCCGGGCAAAAGCGTTCGAGTCCGCGCCTGCGACGGCCGGAACGATCAACGGCGAAGCGTTCGAGTGGATCGCCGACGCGGACTCGCGCCTCGGACCGGTCCTCGAGGTGCTGCTGAACGAGGCCTACTACTGGATTCCGTTCGAGCGGATCGCCAGCGTGACCGTCGAGCCACCGAGTGATGCCCGCGACCTCGTGTGGCTGCCCGCGGAATTCAGGTGGACCAACGGCGGGGAGGCCATGGGGCTCATTCCCGTGCGCTACCCGGGTTCGGAGAAGAGCGAAGAGCCGGCCATCCGCCTGGCGCGCAAGACCGAGTGGCAGGCGGCGGGCCCCGATGCGTACGTGGGCCTGGGCCAGCGGGTGCTGACGACGGACGGTCCGGAGATCGGCCTGCTGGAACTCAGGACGCTGCAGTTCCAGTCGGACTCGTGACCATCGCTCGATGGCGGCGCGATCGCGCGACTAGAGGAGCCCCATGGTCGAGTTGAGCTTGAAGGACCGCCTCCAGCCCGCTCTTCTCGATCGCCTGACCGACGACGAGCGGATGGTGACCGTCTATCGCGTCACGCTGGATCCCGCCCGCATGAGCGAGCACGGGATGACCGACCAGGAGGTCGAGCGGGCGCTGGGTCTGCAGGGCCTGAGACGGATCAGCGCGAAAGGCGCGGCCCGCGACCGCGCCGCCGCGCAGGAATACGTGGCGGCCGGCGGCCTGTCGCGACAGGTCTCGCCAAAGTCGCTGCGGATCCGTGTCGGCAAGGATGCGCCCGACGTCGCACTCACCAGCCTGGGCGAGGTCGAGGCCACCACGGTCGTGAATTCGCAGCTCGAGTCCCCGGATCGGCGGGCGATGTCGATGGGCCGCCTGCGCGAGGCGGTGCTGCGGGACCTGCGCTGGCTGTTCAACGCCTCTGGCATCGACGACGTGATCGACCTCGAGCCGTACGCCGAGGTGCGGCGTTCGGTGCTGAACTACGGCCTGCGCTCGCTGGCGGGTCGTCCCGTCAGTTCCATCGATCCCGTCGACGTGGCGCGGCGCATCCGCGACGCGATCAGCTTCTTCGAGCCGCGCCTCAGCAACATCCAGGTCACCCCCGAGACCCGCGACGACGCGGTCGAGGGCATGACGCTCGCGTTCCTCGTCGAGGCGGAACTCTGGGGCCAGCCGATCGCGCAGCACCTGTCCCTGCGCACCAGCATCGACGTCGATACCGGCGACGTCTCGGTGACCGACCGGGCGGGCAGGCCCTAGCCATCACCATGGATACCCGGCTCCTCCAGTACTACAACCGCGAACTCCAGTACATCCGGGAGATGGGTGCTGAGTTCGCCGAGGCCTATCCCCGCATCGCCGCCCGTCTGGGCATGGACGGCATCGACTGCGCGGATCCCTACGTCGAGCGGCTGATCGAGTCCTTCGCGTTCCTCGCCGCCCGCGTGCAGCTCAAGCTCGACGCGCGTCACCCGGAGTTCACGCAGCACCTGCTGGAGATGGTGTATCCGACCCTGCTGGCGCCCGTGCCGTCGAGCGCGGTCGTGGAACTCGTGCCCACGCTGGCGGAGAGCAGCCTGAAGGAAGGCTTCGAGGTGCCGAGGGGCAGCGCGTTGCGTGCGCAGGTCGGCAGTGGGCCCGGCACGAGCTGCGAGTTCCGCAGCGCCCATGACGTCGTCCTGTGGCCGCTGTCCGTGACGGCTGCGAAGTACGTCGTGGGCACGAGTTCGTTCGCCTCCGCCGGCCTGCGGCTCGATCCACGCTGCCGCGGCGCCATCCGTCTCGACCTGCGGACGGAGGGCGGCGTTCCGCTCCGGGAACTGCCGGTCGATTCGCTGACCTTCTTCGTTCATGCGACGGCCGATCTCGCGGGGAAGATCTACGAGCAGGTCCTCGCGAACGGCATCGGAGTCGTCGTGCGGTCCAAGGGGACGTCGCGCCCGGTCGCGCTGCCCGCCACGGCCTTGCGCGCCGTCGGCTACGAGGACGACGAGGCGTTGCTGCCGCTGTCGCCCCGCGGCTTCGAGGGCTATCGCCTGCTGCAGGAGTATTTCTCGTTTCCGGACCGGTTCCTGTTCTTTGCCGTCGACGGCCTGCGCGAGGCGCTCGCCGACCTGGACGGGCAGGAGTTCGAGCTGTTCCTGCTGGTCGACCGCAGCCTGCCGGATCTCGACAACGCGCTCGACGAATCGCAGTTCCGTCTCAACTGCACGCCGGTCGTGAACCTCTTCCCACGTTCGCTCGATCGCATCCACCTCGGCGCCCACGACACGGAGCACCACGTCGTGCCCGACCTGAGCCGGCCGATGGATTTCGAGGTCTTCGCCATCGATCGCATGCTCGGCGTCGGCTCCGGTGGCGAGTCTATCGTCGAGATCAAGCCGATGTTCTCGACGGACCACCACGGCAGCGAGGGCGAATCGCACGCCTACTACACGGTGCAGCGCCGCGCGCGACTGGCCTCGGCGCGCCAGCAACGCAGCGGCGCGAGGACGAATTACCTCGGGACGGAATGCTTCGTGTCGATCGTCGACTCGCAGCAGCGCGAGCTGTCGGGCGAGATCCGTCAGCTGGACGTCACGGCGCGTTGTACCAATCGCGACCTGCCGATCGGCCTGAGCTTCGGTCGGTCGCGGCTCGAGTTCGACCTCGAGGGCGGCGCGCCGGTGGAAACCGTGCGCTGCCTCGCCGGCCCGACGCTGCCGCGGCCGTCGCCCGCCTTTGGCGACACGGCCTGGCGGCTGATCGGCCAGCTGACGCTCAACTACCTGTCGATCTGCGACACCGATCCGGAGCGGGGCGCGGAAATGCTCCGGCACCTCCTCGGTCTCTACGTCGACCCGAACGATCCGGTCGCGCACCGGCAGGTGGACGGAGTGCGGCGAGTCAGTCACCAGCCCGTCGTCCGGCGCATCCCGGGTGGCGGGCCCATCACCTATGGAAGAGGAGTCCAGATCGCGGTCTCGCTGGACGACGCGGCCTTCGAAGGGATCGGGTCACTGCGGCTCGGTACCGTCCTGAACCGGTTCTTCGCCCGGCACGTGTCGATCAATTCATTCGTCGAAACCCGGTTGCAGTCGGCTGCGCGCGGGGAGATCAAGCAATGGCCGGTCCGGACGGGCGCCCGTCACATCATCTAGAGGCGCTGCAGCAGCTCAGGCAGGAACCGCATCGGTTCAGCCTGTTTGCCGCGCTGCGCCTGCTCGAGCGCGTGGACCAGTCGCGTCCGCGCCTCGGGGAGGCGCGTCGGCCGGCCGACGAGTGGGTGCGCGTCGAGCAGCCGCCGCACCTGACCTTCGCCCCCAGCGACGTCACGACCGCGGAGCCTGCCCAGGCGGGCCGGCTTCGCCTCGGGCAGTTCGGCTTCGGCATCTTCGGCCCCAACGGCGCGCTGCCGTCGCATCTGACCGAGCAGGCGTTCGAGCGCCGCCGGCATCACGAGGACGGCGCGGTCAGCGACTTCATCAACCTCTTCCAGCACCGGCTGGCCACGCTCTTCTACCGCGCGTGGGCCGAGTCCGATCCGGTCGCCAGTCACGCGCGGCCCGACGACGACGATTTCGCGGACTACCTCGGCGCGCTGATGGGCCTCTTCGACGACTCGGCGACGGGACGCGACTCGATCCCGGATGCCGCCAAGCTGTTCCGGGCGGGCCTGCTCGCGTCCGCCACGCGATCCGCCGCGGGGCTCGAGGCGCTGCTCTCCGACTACTTCCGGCACCGGATCGAGGTGCGCCAGTTCGTCAGCGGCTGGCTGCGCGTCCCGCCCGATCTGCAGACCCGCCTCGCGGCTGGCGAGTCCTACGCCGTGCTCGGCGCGACCGCGACGCTGGGCCAGAAGTCCTGGCAATGCCAGAACCGCTTCGAGGTGGTCGTGGGACCCTTGCGGTTCGAGGACCTAATGCGGTTCCTGCCGGGCTCGCGGGCCTTGCGATCGCTCGCCGACCTCGTCCGGCTCTACACGTCGGGCGAGTGGTCCTGGCAGGTCCGCCTGCTGGTCAAGGACGGCGATGCGCCGGGCGTCTCGCTCGGACGCGTCGGGCGCCTGGGATGGACCAGCTGGCTCGGGCGCAAGCAGGGCGTCGCCGAGGACGTGGTCATTCACGAATCACAAGCCGTGGCGGCCTGAGCCCCATCGGTACGCCGACGCGATGAGAATTACAGACATTCGACGAATACAGGTGGAGAGACAGCATGAGTGATATCAGCCGGGTCGCTTTGTTCGGAAAGCTCAACAACGTCGGCTACAAGGCGATCGAGGGCGCGACCGTCTTCTGCAAGCTGCGCGGCAACCCGTACGTCGAAGTCGTGCACTGGCTGCACCAGATCCTTCAGCTGCAGAACTCCGACCTGCACTGCATCGTCAAGGCGTTCTCGATCGATCCGGGCAGGCTGGCCAGCGACATCACCGAGACGCTCGACCGCCTGCCGCGAGGAGCGACCTCCATTTCGGACCTGTCGCCGCACATCGAGGACTCGGTCGAGCGTGCCTGGGTGTGGGCGACGCTCAAGTATGGCGACACGCAGGTGCGCACGGGCTACCTCGTCGTGGCCATGCTCAAGACGCCGTCGCTCAAGAACCTGCTGAACGGCATTTCGCGCGAGTTCGACAAGGTCAAGCCCGACCAGCTCTCGGAGAACTACGAGAAGATCTGCGCGGGCTCACCCGAGGGGAGCCTCGGTGCGAGCGACGGGACGCACTTCGGCGGCCAGGCATCACCGGGCGAATCGAGCGGCGCCATGCCGCCCGCCCAGATGGGCAAGCAGGAAGCGCTGAAGAAGTTCACGGTCGACCTGACCGAGCAGGCACGCAGCGGCAAGATGGATCCGATCGTGGGACGCGACGACGAAATCAGGCAGGTCGTCGACATCCTGATGCGGCGGCGCCAGAACAACCCGATCCTGATCGGCGAGGCGGGCGTGGGCAAGACCGCGGTGGTCGAGGGTTTCGCGCAGCGCATCGCCCGCGGCGACGTGCCGCCGAGCCTGAAGGACGTGGAACTGCGTGCGCTGGACGTCGGCCTGCTGCAGGCCGGGGCGAGCATGAAGGGCGAGTTCGAGCAGCGGCTGCGCTCGGTCATCGACGAGGTCCAGGCGAGCCCGAAGCCGGTCATCCTGTTCATCGACGAAACCCATACGCTGGTGGGCGCCGGCGGCGCAGCCGGCACGGGCGACGCGGCCAACCTGCTCAAGCCCGCGCTGGCGCGCGGCACGCTGCGCACGGTCGGCGCCACGACCTTCGCCGAGTACAAGAAGCACATCGAGAAGGACCCGGCGCTGACCCGTCGCTTCCAGTCCGTGCAGGTCGATGAGCCGGACGAGGCCAAGGCCATCCTGATGATGCGCGGCGTGGCCAGCACGATGGAGAAGCACCACAAGGTGCAGATCCTCGACGAGGCGCTCGAGGCCGCGGTGAAGCTGAGCCACCGATACATCCCGGCCCGCCAGTTGCCCGACAAGAGCGTGAGCCTGCTCGACACGGCCTGCGCGCGGGTCGCCGTGAGCCTGCACGCCACGCCGGCGGAAGTGGACGACAGCCGCAAGCGGATCGAGGCCCTCGAGACCGAGATCGGCATCATCGGGCGCGAGAAATCGATCGGCATCGACATCGGCAAGCGCGAGGACGAGGCCAACGAGCTGCTGGTGGCCGAGCGTGCGCGCCTCGAGGCGCTCACCGCTCGCTGGGCCGACGAGAAGGCGCTGGTGGACGAATTACTGGACCTGCGGGCCAAGCTGCGCGACGGCGTCAAGCCAGTCGAGGGAACCGGCAGCAAGCTCGAAGCCGATGCGGAGGCTGTCGCGGTGCTGGCGAGCGCGCCGGCGGGCGAGGTCGAGGCCGATCGCGCTGCCAAACTGGCGCAATTGAAGCTGGTGCAGGACAAGCTGACGGCCCTGCAGGGCGAGAACCCCCTGATCCTGCCGACGGTCGACTACCAGGCCGTGGCCGCGGTGGTCGGGGACTGGACCGGCATCCCCGTCGGTCGGATGGCGCGCAACGAGATCGAAACCATCCTCAAGGTGGCCGATGCCCTGGCGCAGCGCGTGATCGGCCAGGACCACGCGATGCACATGATCGCGAAACGCATCCAGACCTCGCGCGCGGGGCTCGACAACCCGAGCAAGCCGATCGGCGTGTTCATGCTGGCCGGCACCTCGGGCGTCGGCAAGACCGAGACGGCGCTCGCCCTGGCCGAGGCGCTGTACGGCGGTGAGCAGAACCTGATCACCATCAACATGAGTGAGTTCCAGGAGGCGCACACCGTTTCGACGCTGAAGGGTGCCCCTCCGGGTTACGTCGGTTACGGCGAAGGCGGCGTGCTGACCGAGGCCGTGCGCCGCAAGCCCTACAGCGTGGTGCTGCTGGACGAAGTGGAGAAGGCCCACCCCGACGTGCACGAGGTGTTCTTCCAGGTCTTCGACAAGGGCTACATGGAAGACGGCGAGGGACGCCTGATCGACTTCAAGAACACGCTGATCCTGCTCACGACCAATGCCGGCACCGAGATGATCGCCGGGCTGTGCAAGGACCCCGACCTGATGCCCGATGCAGAGGGCATGGCCAAGGCACTGCGCGAGCCCTTGCTGAAGATCTTTCCGCCGGCGCTGCTGGGGCGACTGGTGGCGATTCCCTACTACCCGCTCAGCGACGAGATGCTCGGCAAGATCGTCAGGCTGCAGCTCAACCGCATCAAGAAGCGGGTCGAGGCGCGCTACAAGATTCCATTCGAGTACAGCGACGAGGTGATCAAGCTCGTCGTGTCGCGCTGCACGGAGAGCGAGTCGGGCGGACGCATGATCGATGCGATCCTGACCAACACGATGCTGCCCGACATCAGCAAGGAGTTCCTGACGCGGATGATGGAGGGGACGGCGGTCGAACGCGTGAAGGTCGACGTTTCCGAGGGCGCCTTCCATTACGGCTTCTAGCGCCTGACGATCCGGCAAGCGACCGCGGGCAGATCTGGGCCGCGGCCGCTGGCGGCCGGCAAGACTCTCGGACGGAGACTGGACATGCCTTTCTGGAAACGATCGAACGAAGGCGACCTCAACATGGAGGCGAATGCCGGCATCGTCGCCGAGCATTCCAAGGGTATCCGTCGCATCGCCAAGGAGTTCAACTCCTTCATCCTCATCCGGCCGACGAATCGTGATTCGACCCGGCTGATCAAGCTTGGCTACGCGACCAAGAGCATGGACGTGCACGACAAGTCGTCGGACTGGGGTCCGATGGCGGGATTCGTGCCGCAGGACCCTGCGTTCAACAAGAAGCGGCCGGGCAAGCCCGGAACGCAGCCAAAGCACGATCCGCACGGCGCCGCCCAGGTGGTTCAGTTGAGCCTGAAGGATTCGCTCAGGCAGTCGCTGGAGCGAGAAGGGAAGATCGTGAAGCTCCAGGGGAACGGCACGAGATACAAGGCAGGGCAGAAGTTCAACGGGTACGCGGACGAGATCGTCTTCGAGCTCACGAGATCCGGTGGAGACTGGAATGTTTCCTACACGTTCGAAGGAAGCGGCGCCACGCCGTTGATGGTGTGGGCATACAACGGCATTCCCGTCACCGGCGATTACGACCTTTGGATGGTCGCGCCCCACATTACCTACCTGACGACCGGCGGCTTCGACCTGTCCCGGATGATGGGCTGGAAGCATTCCGAGAAGGCCCTCGCGGACCGGGGGCTTGGTGAGCACAGTGCGGACTCCGCGGCCACCACGTTCCTGATCCACATGATTCCGAAGCTGAACGAGGCCTGCGGTCGGGCCAATAATCCTGTGTTCATGCATGGGGCCGAGAATCAGAACTATGGCTTCCTGCAGGAACTCGACCCGAAACTGGCCATTTTCTCGCCCGGTGGCCGCGCGGCCATGATCGAGTCGAAGCAGTTCGCGAGGGTCATGGCCGAGATGTCATCCAGGGGATACCTCCCGATCTGGAACACCCGTTACGACGGCGACGTCAACGAAGATCCCATGTTCAATGGTGTGGCCGGCAGCGGCCCGTCGAACCCGAAGGCGAAGGAGGTCCACAACCTCATCACGGACCTGTTCGGAGACCTCGAATCGCTGGCGGACGAGGGCGATGACCTCAGCGTGCTCGTCAAGGAAGACTTTCCGAAAGGCGGCCAGGACAAGCTGCCCGGCGACGTCATCGCGGCACAGACGCGGATCCAGAAGGTTCTTGCCAAGTCGGTTCAGTTGACGGGCCAGGCGGTAGGTACACCCGACATCGAGTACATCGCAAAGTGCCTTCTCGCCGCGGAAACCGAATCCACGACGCGACCTGGCGAGGGTGCCGGAATTCGTGCGGCCCAGCAGGCAGTGAAGCAGGGTGACGCCCTGTCGCTCACGACCGACCTGATGTTCCTCTACAACTACTGGCAGCGGAACGGGGATCGCGCGCGCAGCGCGCAGATGAAGAAACTCGCCGATCAGATGGCACGTGAACGGACGGTCGGCTTCAATCTCAAGGGGCAGGAGACGCGCGTTCGTCGCTCGCCGACGTGAATGGGACCGGGTTGCCTGAGCGCGACGTCGGTCCTGGCCGTGCGTCCAAGTCGTTGGGGAAAGCAGCATGACGATCATGACCTGGACGATCTTCGAGGGCCGCACCGGAAAGATGGGCGCCGCGCTGCGTGCCCGCGGAAAGAACCCGGCCAAGGTGGACAAGGCGCTCAAGCGTTACTGTACGAACGGTCGCGAGTGCCAATGCCGCCTTCCAGAAGATCAACAAGCCCGCCGCCAGGGAGCAGCTATCAGGCACGGTCGACTTCCTGACCAAGCAGGACCGCAAGGCGTTCGTCGCCATTCCTCAGGGCGGTCTCTTTGTCGACGGCACGGACAACGCGATGAATGCTCCGAACCGGGCCGATGCCTTTGACCGGTACCCGTATGCCATGGACGTGTACGGCAATTTCTTCACCAAGGCCGAGGCCAGTACCCGGGCCAACGTCGACAATTTCAATCACTCGTCCTTCAACGCGGGAGATCTGTCACGTGCGCAGGAGAGACCAAGATCCAGAATGGCCTTCTCCTGTGGATCGACAGCAACAGTGGACACTACAAGCCCAGCAAGCGGCATCTGCACAACGCCGTCTGCGTGCTGGCGCAGGAGTGAGTCGACCTCACCCGGGCGGCGGTCGGACTGCACGACTACACGGGTGGCGCGCAGAAGGTCTATCCGTACAAGGCAAGTAACTTCCTCCAGGACATCAACTATGGATTCGCCCTCCTGCTCGCCAACGACAACGAAATCTACCAGCGACTCGCGGCGCTGTCGGCGAACAACGGCTGGTAGTCCGCGGACCCGAACTGCGAGGACATCATGAAAGGCGCCATCGGCAGCTACGTCAAGGCCGCGTCGGAAGGCGTACCGGCCGCGAAGACCCACCTCAAGGGGGTGTTCACGGAGGATTTCCAGACGCCGGGCGGATGGACGCACATGCTCGGCCACATGCCTGGAAGCAGTGTCACGATGCTGCTGAACCGCTCCAGCGCCTGGTGGACACGGGAATGTTTCCAGGCGCTGTACGTGGCGTGCTGGATCCATCATCCGGTGGAGAAGGGCGCATTCATGCTGCAACTCGATGCCGGCGGATATGCCAATGTGAAGGGTGCCTACGATGCCCTGCTCGCAAGCAAGGCGCTGCAATCGCGCATTTCGTCGCATCTGTCGAAGCAGGGTGCCTCGGCACACGACGGGTGGAACTTCCTGAAGGGTTACGGCGAACTGCTGCTGCAGATCGAAGGCGAGAGAGGCGGGGCCCCCTACCTCTACCTGAAGGCCGAGGGCCACGCGCTCGAGAGCGGACTGAGCCTGAGCACGATCCTTCACGGCGCAAGCTGGGTGAAGAAGTCGCTGACCGGGTCCGGTGCCACGGCCTCGAAGGCACTGAACAGCCTGTCCAAGTCGTCGACGAACGTCGAAGGACGGGCGGCGGAGAATTTCAGCAAGCAGTACGAGAAGGTGCTGGACCAGCTCGGCTTCTCGGGCACGATGGTGACCGTCGAGCAGGTAGTCGAGGAGCTGTACAGGCGCTCTGGCTTCAGGGGCGGCTTGCCGCCGCAGATCAAGGGAAACACGCACCTGCTCGGGCGTGCGATGCAGGGGCCCCAGGGCTACATCGCCTTGTTCAAGCGCCAGAAGGACGAGTTGAAGAAGAACAAGGTGAAGTGGGACGACAAGGTCGAAGCCGAATTGAAGAAGCTCGCGGAACGCATGGTGGAGACAGCGGTGGCACACCCGCAGCAGCACTACAACGAGGTGCGGGTCACGGCCGCGGAGATCGACGAGTCGCTGGCGACATTTCGAGGCTTTGTCCGCTGAGCCCCGAATGGTACGCACGACGCGAGACAATTCATGCCATCCCTGCTCATCTGTGCGCAGATCGCGGAGGACGTCTACCACGATCGCCCAACCACGGTTCAGTGGCACAGGCCGATACACGTCCCGGAGCACGAGGTGTTCTGTGCCGGGAACGAGTTCGCCGGCGGCGCCTATGCGGGCAACGAAGGCGTGGGTGTCATCGCGTTCCGTGGATCACGGGAAATGGAGGACTGGAAGGGCGCCAACCTCGAGATCGTTCGTCGCCAGCTGCCCGAGCGGCAACTCGGCAGCGCGCTGGCGTTCTTCGCATCCGCCTACCGCGCCCTGGAACGCGTGGGTTGCCGTCGCTACGTGGTGGTCGGCCACTCGCTGGGAGGCGGCCTCGCGGCCGTGGTGGCGGCGACCGTGACCTGGGTGCCGGTGCGGGGGGTGACCTTCAATGCGCCCGGGCTCGCCCGGTTAGCGGGAACGGAGACCGGCGGTGGTTTCCATCCTGTCCACCCCAATGCCGAGAACGTGCTTAACTTCCGGTCGGACGTCGACATCGTCAGCCGCTGGGGATGCCAGATCGGTAAGGTCTACGACGTTCCTGGTGCGGGGAAGCACGGCATCGACGCGTTCATCCGCTGCCTGAACGCGAGTCCGGTGGGTGCGTGGGAGATCTGAGATTGACCGAAAGATAGGTATCCGCCACGGCGAAAAAATGGAATTCCTGAGCGGTGGTCGCAGGCGGCGATCGCGCCCTGCTTTCGCGCCCTCCGCAAGGCGCGCGGGCGCTCGTTGCTTTGAAATCGCTGTCTAGCAGGGCCGACTGAACGGTGCAACTTGCATGCCTCTTGACAGTAACTTTACCCGGAACGTATAGACAGAACGTCGGGAATTCTCGGGGTGCTGTCGGGGGAGGCGTACTTCCGTTGTTGCTGATTCGCGATCGCCACCTGCACGCTTTTGATGAGATTGCCGAATCTCTTCTTGTGCAAAGACTCACGGCCACTCTTCGCGAGTTGCACGGTGAGTGCATGGTATGCATTCCTGGTTCAAGCCAGACAGTAGGGCACCTTGATACGTCTTCTCTTCAGAAACTGGTGCGAAATGCAGTGGCGCGTGCAAAAGACCATGGCCTGAAATTGGAGTCATCGCTCGCATCGTTTGTGATACTGATGTTCGAGATCGCTCCCAATTTCGACGAGCATCCCGTATTCAAGAAATATATGAACGACTCCAGCGTCGATCCCGATGACCGTGTCGACAGAATGCTCGATCAGGCGACAGATCAGGACTGGGATGAGGCTCGTTCGCGCTATGACTTCGTCGCCTGGGAAATGAGCTCCGTCCAGGTTCGACCAGTCGAGACAGACGATGGCCGGTGACACCCCTGACGACGAAGATCCTCGAGGTGGCCGCCCGCGGTTGGGTCAACATCGAAACCCCCGGGTAGCGGGCAATTCTCCGAACGAGGGGGATCCGCCGCCATTGCCGCCGCTGCCTCCGATTCGTGACGATCAACGGCCAGCGCCACCGCCAATCCCCCCACGTAGACCGCAGTTGGATGGCGACGCGGTTCCTCCTGATTTCCAGGCTCCCTCGCGACCATCGGGACCGCCAAGGAAACCCTTGCCTCCGCTGCCGGAGTCGGAGATGGTTCCTCCTGATTTCCAGGCTCCCCCGCGACCATCGGGACCGCCAAGGAAACCCTTGCCTCCGCTGCCGGAGCCGGAGATGGTTCCTCCTGATTTTCAGGCTCCCACGCCACCAGCGCGGACCGCGACGAGATTGGTCGCGAGCACCGTCAGGGCAAGCACGCAGCACTATCCGGCGGCGCGACCCAGAGCATCGGCAGACTGCCCATTCACTCCCCCGCCAACCGACATCGTCAAAAAGGGCGCGGCGACAATCTTCGTGCGCGACAGCGTCAGCAAGAAGGGCATCGACGGCATAGGCGTGGCCCTCTGGGGAGCCGATGGTCCGGACAAGTCGGGCCCTAACGGCTTAGCCGATTACCCCGGGCTGGTGCCTCGGGACTATGTCGCCTCGGTCAGCCTGGCCGACTTCGAGAGCCGCTATGCCTTGCCCGCCGGTAAGCACGGCAGACAGAAGAAGACAGTGACCGCCGGTGGCAAAGAGACATATGTTTTCTATCTCGACCCGCTGACCTCGCTGGAGGTCACAGTCGCGCGATCGGATCGCGATGGTCTGGGAGTCAAGGGGGCCGAGGTCGAGTGCATTCCCGATGGCGGCCCTGCGGAGATCAAGCTCACGACTGGCGAAGACGGCAAGGTGGTTTTCGAGAGGTTGCGTCAGACCAAGGCGACGCTCAAGGTCACGCTCAAGGGCGAGACAAGGGACCGATTCCATGTCGACGAAGCCTTCAGAGAACAGACGCGCTCGTCCCGCGAGACTGCCACCCGCGAGGTGACGCTCGATCTCGGCAAGGAGAAGAACGAGGCAAGGCTCGTCTTTACGCCGCTGATCTTCCTGAAACTTCAGTACAAAGACCCCGACGGTGTCGTGCGTGTCTTTCCAAAAGACTTCGGCGTCAAGGCGGTCTTCACGCCGTCCAATACCGAAAAGGAGATCAAGGTTCTGGACGACCAGGGCCACTTGCAGTTCGAGGCCGCTAAGGGTCAGACACATTTCACGCTCAAGTTCGATTCGGCCAGGCTTCGACTGCTGTCGCACAGCGAAGGTGTCACTGTAGCCGAGGTTCTGGAGGACCAGACAGAACAGCAGATGCAGGACTTGACGGTCGCGAACAAGCAATTCTTCGCGCTGCCGAGCAAGTGGTCGCTGGTCCATGCGGCATGGGCGGCTACCAATGTCACCGTACCGAAGGACGGCCGGGTGGCAATTCCGGCCGAAGGCGTGGGCACGCTGACGGTGCCGGGCGAATTGACGCTGCTGCCCAAGATGCAGTACGTCCGCTTCCAGTTCCACGACCGCAGATATGGCGAGTCCGATCACTCGAACAAGCAGGTGCACATCCCGGCCGTGGTGGTCAAGGCGGCGCGCAAATGTGACGAGACTACGGGTGCCCCTGTCACGCCCATCGCCGGTAGCCACGACGTCGTCAGTAACTGGATGCTGGACAAGGCTGACAATGCCAAGGGCTGCCAGGTCATCGCCTGGATCGTGACCAAGGACGACGCCGGCGGCGACCTGCCCAAGCTAGACAACAAGATGGTGCTCGAGTTCGGCTGGAAGGACGGTTTCGTGGTGTCGAAGTCGGATACCGAGCGCACCATTGAGAAGCTCGCCAGCGATGACCTGCGCCGCAAGCCGGGGAAGGCTAGGAACAAGATCTACGATCTCCCGGCTGCCTGGAAGTCGAAGTGCTACTACACGCGGTTCACCGATGAGGCGCAGAACAAGTTCTTCGACGAGTTGGAAGAAGCCGACATCGAGCTCTCCCTGGCCAAGGCGACGCCGCTGACCTTCTCCCTGGACGACATCGTGATCGTCACGAACGCAGGCGCTCAGATCGCCAAGGACAAGGACAAGGACGATAACGAAGTCGACTTCGACAAGCACACGCGCGTCGCGCTGCTCTACCTGGATCACAAGGACAAGTACAAAGTCAAAGTCTACGAGCCTCGCGACAAGGCAGCCTTCCATAGCAAGTCGGAACTCCAGAAGGAGGCCGGCACCGAGACTCGCCGGAACTTGATCTCGAAGTACTCCCCCTACACGCGAGCCGTCGTGTTCTGTGGGAGCTTCCATGACGTTTTCGACAAGCGCACCGAGACCGCCGACTTCGCCAAGCATCAAATTCTGGGAGCGCGCGCGGCAAAGTGCGAGGATGCCGACGTCAGCTTTAAAAGGATCTTCTCTGCCGAAAGTGACGTGAGCAGTGGGTATGTACACAAGCCTCGCGTGTTCTCCATGCACTATCTTCACTACGGACACACCGACGGAACAACGGTGTACAGCGCCGTCGTGACCTACTACACGGCACATCTCATCTGCGGCGGCGAGGCCGACTTCACCGCGCTCAGCAACGCCTCGAAGAACTGGTACTTCGCAGAAGAGAAGGACGAGTCCCGCGGAATCTACGGGCCTCAGTGCCCTGGCACTATCGCCGAGAAGCGGTATGCCATCGAAAGGGGATTCAAGAACGCCATGGATCGCTGGAATGGCAAGGACTACCAACTCGAGCAGAAAGACGACGAAAAGGACCACCTGATCAAGACGTTCGCCCTGCTGGAATCGAAGGACCTCGAAGACCCGCATAGCCCCGGGACTTTCGTCGTTCGCGGCGGCAAGCCGATGTGCACGATCGGCTTAATACACAAGACTGTTGATGCGGAGGGGCTGAAGATCTCGCCATCGAGTGCCGCGACGGATACAACTATGCGGATGCGCTCAGAGGCTTTCGAAGACGAAGGCCTTTGGGAAAATGATACGAACGATCCAGACTACGACGGAATCGCCGGTGCGGGCCGAAACGCATTCGCGCACGAATTGGGGCATGCGGCAGTAGGGCTGTGGGACGACTACATCACCCAAACGTCGATTGCCCTTGGGTCCGTTCCAACCTACAAGAGAATGCAGCGCTACCCCGGCGTCGCTTTTTACCGCGACAAGCTGTCGATCATGAGCACGAATCGCTCGGTGAGACTGCGGCAGTTCTGGAATCGAACCAAGTGGATCAACGACGAGGCGGAGACGGGCAAAGGACTTGAGAAGTTCCTCAAGGACAAGACGTTCGAAGCTACCTACGAGCCATCCGAGGGGACAAAGCTGCGCTACACGCTCGACGCGGCGGCGTACTGGATCCCGGTGTACACACAGGCGAACGTTGCGCTGGGAGACGCTGCAGCCGGCGAGCACGGCAAGGCGGACCTGCACTATTACGAGCTAGGCAACGATGAGTTCGCACATATCACCAAGGGCGGCCCGTACAAAGGAATGCTGATCGCCGACACGCGGATCAAGGTGGATTTTAAGACCGGACTCACCCCGGATGTAGATGCCTTCGACGACTCCAACGCGTACTCAAGGTCGCACTGCGTTGAGTACAAGGCGAAGTTCTACGTCTGCACGAAGGACAGCCCGTCTGGAAACCCGCACTCGTCATCCGATTGGTTCGAGCTCGATCCCGACAAAAGGAGCTATGAGTGGAAAGACAATACGAACTATGGCGCCGGTGAGTGGCTGACGAGCGGCGATGAGCGCTACGTGTGCGTGCAGGACCATAATTCAGGGACGCTCGACACTGCCAACTGGACTCCGCTGGGGGCTGACCAGGGCGCGTGGGCGCCGGGTGCCGCCTACTCCAAAGGAGACTACGTTGACGATGGGGGGGCAACGTGGCTCGCCACGGCGGATCACACATCAGCGGATGCCAACACCGATCCGTGGGTAGAGTTCGGCACAAAGCATAGCGACTTCGCCCTCGGTAGAGCCTACTCGGCTGGCGACGTCTCGAACTCCCCGGACGGCTCCGAAAGTGTCGTGGCGCTCAAAGACAACACGCCCGCCGACGCGCACATCAATGCCGGTCGGATCGTCAAGATCAGCCACTCGCCCAAGAAGTGGACCGCGACCGACAAGAAGCAGTGGACCCGCAGCGCCAATGCCGGCATCGTCAACGTGCTTGAGAAGGACCAAGAAGGCAGTTTTCGCATGAAGAAGAGCTCGGACAGCTCGCTCTGCTATGTGCGCGCTTTTCCACAATGGTGGGACTCCAATGGACGGAGTCCGCACTTCACGTTCGAGGTCAAGCTCGGCGGTCCCGCTACCCACAACTACCCTAAGGGCGCGAAGCTCGAGTTAGCCCGCAAGGCTAACCCCAAGACCGTCACCCGTTACATCTACGGACGCCTGAAAGAGGACACGACGACCTGGGTCGCCGCCACGAGGGCGGCCAACCTGACCAAGGACGACCTGGTGAAGTTCGAGGAGTGGCTAAGCGCCAAGGCCGGGGACACGTTCACGACCGAGGACATCCCGTGACGCTGAGACTATGCTGACCGCGACCGCCATGCGAGGCGTGGTCATCACGGTCTACGTGGCGCTCTTGAGCCTCGGGTGTCATTCAAAGCCGGGGCGCCCGAGCGACCACCGTGAAGCGCTGGAGCCGAGCTCGGCTCCGGTGACCCAAGAGAGAAACTCTATGTCGAATCAAACGACCTACCCGACCCGCTACGGCAGCCCGACGCGCGCCGGCTTCACGCCGTTCGCGAGCCAAGCGGAGGGGTCGGTGGCATGGTCCCACGAGCTCGGTTTCGAGGCGCTCGTGGGCCGCAGCGACGTGCTGGTCTGGGGAGGCCGTCTGCTGGTGAGCGACGGCGCCCGGCTCGCACTGTTCTCAAGCAATGGCGAGCTACTGTGGCGCCGCTCCAAGCGAGCCGGCTCCCCGCTCTCGATCGTTGGTGAAGTGCTCTACTACGAGACCGCCGGCCACCTGCTCGAAGGCGTGGGCTGGTCCGGCGAGATCGTACTCGAGGATGCGTTTCCCCCGACATTGGATCCGACGAATTCTTCATGATCCTGATGCACGGCAGAGACGAAGACTTCGTCTCGGTCACGATTCACCCCGACCCAACCTTCGACTCCGAGGGTGGCGAGGCGCCGCAGCCGACCTTTGCGGTCTCGCGTACGCCCTACGGCGCCATGACGAGCGACTGGGTCGTCGAGCTGGAGGGCGTGGTCGAGCATCCGCCGCTGTTCGTCCCGAAGATCGAGCGGGTCTATCTGCTGGTCGGCGGCATTGCATCGTTCGACCTGGCCAAGGAGCAGGTGCTCGAGCGCGTGCCGCTGCCGATCGACGCGATGACGGACTGGAGTAGCGACGAGACCGGGAAGCTCTGTTTGATTGGCTATCAGCACGATCGGGCCACGCTGGTCGCGCTCACGCCGTCCGGGGACGAGGCGTGGCGCTGGTCGGATCCGTCGGGGATGGAACGCTGGGTCAAGGGTCTGCCTCCGTTGCGCTGCCCCAGCGGGCGCGTCTATGCGATATCCGAGGGACGAGTTCTGGCGCTCGAAGAGGGCCAGCTGATCTGGGACTTCGACGTTCGCAGCCAGGCCCTGCGTCACGGCGCGGCGATCGAAGAAGGTAGCTTCGTCGTCGAGGAGGGGCGGCTGCTCGCCACCGTCTCGATCCGCAGCGCAACCGCGCTCTTGGACGAGTCACTTCTGGTTGCGACCCAGAAGACCCTCTACCACCTGGACCGCGAAGGTCGCATTCGCATGAAGCTCGCGCTCGACGAGGAGATCACAGCCGCGCCAGTCGTCGACGACGAGGGTCGGATCTACCTGGTCACGGTCTCTCACCTGCTTCAGATTCGATGAGGCAGGGTCTGACCGTTTCCCCAAGTTAGGACCGCCTGAGACTGGTACTCCGGCGTTCATTGTCCTTGGTCTCGTCTCAGGCCCGTTTGCACCTAGAAAATCGTGGCTTCTTTCTCGTCGATTCCTGACTGTCTCAAGTACTCCCTGGGCGTCGGTTGACCCAGAGAGCTGTGGGGGCGATGCAAGTTGGAATCGACCCGCCACGCCTCGATGGGACCCGCATTCGGAGCCTTGCCTGTCGAATTTCCGGAGCCTTGCCTGGTCGAATGTCGAGTGTGATGCCACGGCGATAAGCCCATCCATCCAGCGCTCGCGAAGTGAACTCGGTGCCGTGATCGTGCGCGGCACGCCGTGGCTCGCAATGGCACGATCGAGAGCTGCGGCGACGGTCCTCCCCGACATGCCTTGAGCCGCCTCCAGGATCGGACTCCAGCGAGTCCATTGATCTACCACCGTCAGGATCCGAAACGTTCGTCCGTCAAACAGCGCGTCGTGCAAGAAATCCACGCCCCAGCGCTCGTGGGCACGACTCGCCGCCGGCGGAATGCCCCGATGCAGGCTGGCATGCTTGCGACGCCGGACCCGATGCCGCAACTGCAGTCCGTCCAGGCGATACAGGCGCCGCACGCGCTTCAGGTTCACCGGCCAACCGTCGCGCCTGAGCAGCACGTGCACCCGTCGATAGCCGTAGCGTGGTCGGGCGTGAACGAGCTCACGCAGCTCGGTCTCCTCCAGGTTCGCGTACTTCTTCTTCCTCAGGTAGAGGCTTGCGTCGCTGACCCCGAGTTGCCGGCACAGGTCTGTCACCGTCGTGCCCGTCTCCGCTTGGCGCAGGGCATAGGAAATCTGCTCGTCCGAGTACCTTGAGCGCTTCATCGTCCTCGTCTCCCTCGGCCCTACCATGGAGGGCTTCGAACGCCACTTCGGTGCACCTCCAAATGGTCCTCAAAAGCAGGATTCAGGACAGAGCTGCCGCTCGGGGCCAGAGCGACTACGATTCACTCGTCGCTGCCGTGGCGCTGCAGAGGGCGTCGGGGATCAGATCGGGAAGGAAGAGCGCCTGCGCCGCCAAGACGGCCGCGGGGTGGGACCCGTTGGGCTTGGTGAGGTCAGCACGCGATCGAGCGGGGATCCATCGATCACCTGGCATGGCGGAAGCGGCTGACGGTTGATCCGGGGATCGCGGCTGCCCCGCGCAGCACTCCGCTCCAGGCGTCCGCCTCCAGGCAGCACCCGGACACTAGGTTCAGATGCGTTCCGCCACCACCTCGGTATCCGCCAAAGGGTTCTCAAACTCGAACCCGAACAGCTTCGGATCCTCGCCGATCACCGCAGCGGAGAAGATCTTGAACACATAGTCGCGCGTCTCCTTCGGCACGTCGCGTCTGCGCGAGCAGCGCCCAGAAGTTGCGGTCGCGCGGGTTCTCCTTCATCGCCCGGATGCGATTGCGCACCCGCGTCGTTCCCCAGTTGTAGGACGCGAGCACCAGCAACCCGGAGGCCTGTGCCTCCCCGCGATACAGGTCGCCGAGGTAGCGGGCCGCGGCGCGGGTCGCCGCCGTCGGCATCGAAACGTTCGTCGGCGGGGTCGAACTGCGGTACGTCGAGCAGCGGCCCGGTGCGCAGGCCGTACTGGATGGCTGTCTCCGGCATGAGTTGCCAGATGCCCTTGGCGATGCCGAAGCGCGTCTCGGGGCCAACCGCCTGGGCGCGGAAATCGCTCTCCTGCAATGCCACGTAGAAGAACTGGGGCGGCATGTGGTACTCCGCCAGCGCCCCGAGGATGGCGGGCTTGAGGTTCTGCTCCTGTGCCCGCTGCAGGCCCTTGACCAGGCGCTGGTCCGCACGCCAGATCTCGATGTAACGCTTGACCTCCGCGACGAAGTCCTCGGGCATCGCGATCTCGCATTCGCCGAACACGCGGGCCATGCGGTAGATCAGCCGGTCCTCGGGGGGCATCTTCTCGTTCAGCACGCCGAGTTCCGTGAGCAGGGCGTCGTACTGGGTCGCCATGTCGGCCAGCTTCTCGCGGCCTGCTGCAGACGTCGGCCGCCTGCGTGGCGTCGCCGCTCGCCTGGACCTGCGACCTCGACGCGTGCCAGCTGCAGTTCCACGGCCTTCATGTTGTAGAAGAGCTGCTCGGCGAGCCCCCGCGTGCGCTGCAGCTGGAAGTGCTGGTAGATGCCGATCCCGACCGCGACGAACAGCAGTGCCACGGCGCCGGCGATCACCGAGCCGTAGCGGCGCTTCTGCTGGCGCTTGACGGTGCTGAACGCCCGGCGAACCATCATCGTACGGTCCCCGGCGGGGGCCTTCGAATTCTCGTCGAAGTAGTGAGCGGCAACTTCCTCCAGTGAGCGCGGGGCAGCGGTGCTGGCGGTCTTCAGCAGCGTCGGCGCGGCGTAGCTGAGTACGATCTGTGGACCGTCGGCGCCGAGACGCACGGTGCAGCGCCCGGGCAATGGCGCCTCCGTGACGGGCTCGCCGTCGAGATAGGTCCCATTGCGGCTGCCGAGGTCCCGCACGCACCACTGGCTGCCCAGGCGAAGATCTCCGCATGCAGGCGGCTCACGCCTTCGTCGTCGATGCGGAGCGTGCAGCTCGCATCGCGGCCGATGTCGGATGGTACTCGTGAATTCACGGGCCGCGGACGTCCGGCCGATCTGCGCACGGATCGGCAGGTCGTTGCTGCTCGCCGGCGGGGGGCTTGGTCGTGCCGCGCGACCACGAAACACCGTGCGGTCGTCGGTCGGCGCAGTCGATGCTGCGACACCCGCGACGCCTTGCTGAGCCAGTGCCGGTTCCTCGACGTCGAGCGTGACTTGCAATCCGGAGGTGCCGATATCGAGGACCGCGCGTCCGGTCAACGGAGAATCCTGGATCCGGGTACCGTCGAGCAGCACGCCGTCGACGCTGCCGAGATCCCGCACCCACCACTGCCCGTCGCGCAGGAACACCGCTGCGCACGCCTGGCTTATCTGTCGGTCGTCGATCTGCAGTGCGCCGCTCGCGCCGCGACCAATGCAGAAGGCGGTTGTCAACCGCGTACGGTGCTCACCTGCCGGCGTCATCCAGCTCACGACGATCGCCGAGTCGCTGCTTCTTGATGTCTGCGACACCGAGTGATCTCCTCCCCTGTCCCGCAGGTGCGTCCATTCGGCGCGCCCGCGAATCTCGAGTCTATCGTGTCAGCCAATCACAAATGCAACTGTCTCCGTCGCCTCACCCGGCTGCGGAATCAGGTGGATATGCCGCTCGTGGAGTCGCTGTCCATCGAACTCGAATTCGATCAGGCTCTCGCCTCGATTGCCTTCCACCAGATAGCTACTCGATCGGGCCCAAAAACCGTCTCCAGTTCGGCTTTCTCGCAGGTGGGCAGATAGGTTCGGAGGACGCGGGGATCGTAGTAGCGAAACACCAGCGTTCGTCCGGATTCGTCCTGCACGCGGAGGAAGCCCCGCAGGTGGTGTCGAAGGTTGCGGGCGTCCTGGACTCTCGAGGAAGACGCCCCAGCTGTGGCCCCATCCCATCTCGAGCAACGGCCGCGTGAACTTGTAGCTCGGGGCGAGCTCGACCAGGTAAGGCGCGGCACGCTGCAGTGCTTCCGGCAATTTCCCGGCATAGAGGGAAATGAACTCAAGACGGGAAAGCTTGCAGTTCCGGATAGATGCGCTCGTCGCGCGCAGCGTCCAGGATGGCCCAGACACTGGTGTCCGCCGGCGTCGCGGGCGGCCAGAGCGCCTCGATGACCCGATCGACGGGCGACGCCTCCATCAGCGGGTTCCGGGCTGCGCGCGGTCCTGCTCAGCCTGAGCCTTCATGCACTCCTCGCAGAACGGAACTCCATCTTCGCGCCGCGGCCTTGCAGCACCTGCGCGATCGCCGCCGCGTCGATGCCAGCCGGAAACGTGGAATACGCGGGCGTTGGCGCCGATGGTTTGGCGGGCGCCGGCGTGCGCCGCGGAGCCGGCGGCGGGGCCGCGGTCGGTGCCTGGGCGATCGTGATTCGCTCACGCCTGCGCCACAGGATCCGGAGGTCACCCGCCTCGAGTCGCTTGGTGGTCCAGGCGATCAACCGGATCCCGTCGACACCGCTGAGACCGCTCAGCTGCCGTGCAGCCGCAGAATGGTCCGCGAGACGCATGGCGGCCTCCCGCGCTTGATCCGGCGTCTCGAATACCAGTTTCCGGTAGCCTGCATCGCTCTCGCCCGAATGCACTATCCGCACCAGACCGTCGGACTCCGAGGCCGGTTCTCCCGATTCAGTTGCACCGAGTCCCAGCGCGAACCATTGCCCGGCCGTGGACGCGCGGAGCGTGCTGCACGGAGCGCGCGGTCCGGTGCGGGGCTCGATCGTCAGCGGTTCCACCGGTCCCGGCAGCGCAGGCGCACACCGCGCGAGCGTGCCGGCGACCAGCGCGTCGGAGATCCGTGCTCCGATCGGGCCGGGTTGTCGGCTGCTGGCCACTGTCCGTGCCCTGCGCGGTTACCCGAGCCCGGCGAGCGCGCCGCGCGGCTCGGCGATCGACTGCACGCCCATCACCCGCGCCGCATTCCGGTTGCCGTAGCTCAGGAGCGCGATCATCCCGCGCTGCTGCAGTTCCTCGCCCACCCGGATGGGCAGGTTGAACTCCGCGCACGCCTGCAGGCGTCGTTCCCCGTCCTGGTCGCGGACGTGCGCGGGCAGGTCGTCGAGCTCGAGCGGGCCCTCGATGGACATGTCTGCGCCCTCGTCGAGGAAAGCCTGGGCCACGACCTGTGCGCAGGCCAGCGCCGGGTTGCCCCAGAGGTATTCGTCGTGACCGACCGTTGCTGAGAGCTCCTCGAAAGTGAAGCTCTCGACGCTGTCGGTCTTCGCGCCATACGGCAGCCGCAACAGCACGCGTGGCAGCGCCAGGCCCAGCCAGCGTGCGACGGGACTGCGCCTGAGGGCGGTCCAGCGCCGGTCCACCTCCGGGTCGTCAACGGTCCACTGTCGCGGTTCCGTGCCCTCGCTCAAGCGCTCGCAACCGACCAGGCTGGGTTCCGCCGCCGCCAGCAATGGCCCGCCGGCGCCGGATGCGATCACGCCCAGGTGTCCGAGCAGTGCAACGTCGTCGGCATCGGCGCCGAAGCGATAGTTGCCGACCAGCAGCGACCAGGGTTGCTCGTCCGCGCCGCGGCGGCTCGTCTCCACCAGCAGGCGATGCGCTGCAGACTCGAGCGGGTTGCCCTGGCTGGCCTCGAGGTCCGACAGCAGTTCATCCTTGCTGATGTCCACGATGTGCAGCGTGACTTCGTCGCCGAGTTCGAGCGAGTCGACCAGCCGGCGCAGCCCGCGCCACCCGGCCTCCAGCGCCTGGAAATCCGGATCGTGCAGCACGGCGCGCATCAGTTCGCTCGACGAGGCATCGAGCGCTGCGAGGTAGGGCGCCGGAGAGCGGGAGGATCCGGGCTTGATGTGAGGCTGCACCAGCCGACGAACGAGTCCGTCCACGAGGCTCTTCGGGGACGCCGCGCGCGCCCGTGGATTCCGCCGGCGCGCCCATCAGTCGCTGCAGCAATTTCGCCTGGTCCTCCGGGCGCGGCTCCCTGGCGGGCGCCGTGTCTCCGGCCTCCGCCGTCGGCACCGAGCCTTCCATCAGCCGCGCCGCTTCCTGTTCGAAGCTTGCCGGATCGAGCAGGCGACTGCGGCTCTCGCGCAGCTTCGCGAAGGGCTCGAGAGCGGCAAATAGGCGGTCCGGGTGGAAATCCTCGAGCGTCTCGAATTGCACTGCGATGCCACTCGATCCGCCGATGCCGGACCCGAGCGTCAGGCCGGGCGACAGGCGCTGGAACACCGCATCGAAACTGTCGAGATCGACCCGCAGGATCGGGCGGCTGGCGAGATCCGCCGCCGTCTCGAGTCCACGGTTGCGGCGACCACTGAAATCCCCGAGCACCAGGATGCGCAGCGTGTCGCTGCGTCGCAGCATGCCAGCTCGGGCATCGCCGGACGTGCCCAGATTGACCTCGAAACTGATTTTCCCCGGCACTTGGCCTCCCGCGCGGCGTCGATAGGCTCTTCGAATTCTGCGTCCGATTGTAGACCGCCACGAGCCGGACGTCCCACCTGCCGTTCAGCCTGTGCTCAGCGAGCTGGCCTGCCCGCAGGAATCCCGCCGCAACGCTAGACTGTCCTGCCCCCGATGCGGGGGAGGCCAGAGAAGGTACCAGCGCGTGAGTTCCCCCGATCCGATGCTCCTCAAGGCCATCGCCACGCACCAGGCGGGCAGGATCGCCGAGGCCAAGGCGATGTACGAACGCATCCTGCGCCGTCGGCCGCGTGATCCGGACGCGCTCAATTTCCTCGGCATGCTCGAATACCAGCGTGGCGAGCAGGCGCGCGGGATCGAGCTGCTGCAGAAGTCGCTGAAGAGCGTGCCCGGCAACCCGCACGCGTGGATGAACCTCGGCAACATGATGATGGGCCTGGGCGACTCGGAGGGCGGTGCGAAGGCCTACGAGCGCGCGACCGAACTGGCGCCCGACCTCTGGCAGGCCTGGTTCAACCGCGCCACGTGCCTGAGGCGCCTGCGGCGGCTCGAGGAGGCCGTCGAGTGCCTGAAGACGGCGATCAGCCTGAAGCCCGAACACGACCTGGCCTACGAGCGGCTCGGCATGATCTTCTATCGCGCGGGCAAGACCAAAGAGATGGCGGATCTCTATGCGGACTGGGTGAAGTACAACCCCGACAACCCGACGGCACGGCACATGTACGCCGCCGCCGCCGGCGAGGCGGTTCCGGATCGCGCCAGCGACGAGTACGTGCGCAATACCTTCGACGGGTTTGCCGATACGTTCGACGAGAACCTGCTCGACCTGGGCTACCGCGCCCCGCAATTGCTGGCGGAGGCCCTGGAACGACACCTGGCGCCCGATGAAGAGGCGCGCCAGCTGGCGATTCTCGATGCCGGCGCCGGCACGGGGTTGTGCGGCCCGTTGCTGCGGACGCGTGCAGCCACGCTGGTCGGGGTCGACCTGTCGCCCGGTATGCTCGAGAAGGCGCGCGTGCGGCGCCTGTACGACGAACTGGTCGCGATGGAACTCTGCGAGTTCATGCGCAGCCGTCCGGCCGCGTTCGACGTCGTGCTGTCGGCCGACACGCTGGTGTACTTCGGGGCGCTGGACGAGGTGCTCGCCGCCGCCCGAACCTGCCTGCGGCCGGGTGGGCTGCTCACGTTCACGGTCGAGCGCTGGGAGGCGCCCGGGGAGGACGCGCGCTTCCGCATGGGGCTCCACGGCCGCTACGTGCACGCCGAGGCGTACGTCGCGGGCGCGATCGATGCGGCGGGTTTGCAGCGCCTCGAGGTCACACCGGCCGTGCTGCGCGCGGAACTCGGCACGGACGTGCAGGGCATGGTGGTCGTCGCGCGGCTGCCCTGAGCGGCACGGGCCCGGTCAGAGCCTTGGTGAGAACAGCCGCGAGGACGTGATCGTCTGCGCGCCCGAGGACGCCTTGACGTTCAGCGTGAGCGTCGGCGCGGTTTCATAGAGGCTCACCTCGCATCTCGCGGGCAGCGGCGCCCGTGTGACGCGCTTCTGGTCCAGCGTCGTGCCGTTGCGACTGCCGAGGTCCTGGATCCACCACAGGCCGTCGCGATGACTCACTTCCGCGTGCCGGCGGCTGATCAGCGGATCGTCGAGGCGGACCTCGCAGGACTCGTCGCGACCGATGCGGAAGTCCCGGTGGAAAACCTTCTCGTGGGCACCGGCGCCGTCGGTCCAGGTGACGCGCACCGCGCCCTGCGAGCCGAACAGCATGGTCGTGTTGTCGCGTGCGGCGTGCTGCGGCGCATCATCCGGGTCGGCATCGGGCACGACGTCCCGCACGATGCCCTGGGGCGTGATCTCGTAGGCCCAGGCGAGGACAATGGCCATCGGCAGGCCGAGCACCGCAACGAGCACGAAGATGCGCACCGACCACTCGGGCGCCCCGAACGCCGGCAGCAGCTCGGCGGCTCCCATCGACGCGCCCCAGGCGGTGACCGCATAGACGGACGCCACCTTGAAGACGTTGCGGCGCTTCAGTTCTGCGAGGAGGACCTGGAGTCGGGAGACCGGTTTGGCCATCGTTCTCGTTGTCGTGGCGCCACGGGATTCTCGGAGACCGGAAGTTATCACACCCCTCGTCCGGCGGGGCCGACCGGCTTTGCAGTGCAGCAAGTGTTGATGAATCAGCACGTTTCCTGTTATTACTGCCCGGTCACGCGAGGATTAGAAGAATGGCTCGTGCAAAAGTAGTCGAATACGACTACTACCAATTCCTGCGTATCCTGCAGCGCGCCGGCAATGCCGGACAGAGAATCGACAAGACGGATTCTCGTTGGGGGGGGTACGTCCGCGAGAACAAGATCAACGAAGTTGCGGCAACGGCCATCGCCCGCCAGAAGTTCGAGAACGCGACCCCGGTGATCATTGCCGAGGGCGGTGACGCGGACGGCCTGTATTTCTTCTCGAAGGATGACGAGGCCTGTCTCCGGCTCACGGCGCTGGAATAGCGGGCGTGCCGTAGTACAGTGTGGGCGGGCAGCCGTGGGCTGCCTGTGCGCTTTGAGCCGTATCGGTTCGGAGGCAGACCTGCCCGCATTGCGGGCCGCCGCGGCGGCCCGCGCCGACGAATTCGAAGAGGGCGGCAGATTGCAGAGGGAGCCACATGCCAGCGACCGATGACAATCGACTGATCAAGGTCACGACGCCCCTCGGCAAGGACGTGCTGCTGATCTCGGAACTCTCGGGGTCCGAGCGCCTGAGCGAGCCCTTTCACTTCGAACTCAGCCTGCTCAGCGAACAGGGCGACCTCGACCCGGACAAGCTGCTCGGCCAGCCGGTCGCCGTTTCCTGCCAACTGCCGTCGGGCGGGGGCGAGCGGGTGTTCCACGGGCGGGTGAGCGACTTCACGCAGCTGAGCTACGGCGAGCGCTACCACGAGTACCGGGTCTCGCTGCGGCCGTGGTTCTGGTTCCTCACCCGGACCGCCGACTGTCGCGTGTTCCAGGACAAGACGGTCCGCGAGATCTTCGAGCAGGTGGCCAGGGACCAGGGGTTCTCGGACTTCCGCTTCGACCTCAAAGGCACGTACCCGAAGCTCGCCTATTGCGTCCAGTATCGCGAGACCGACTTCAATTTCCTGAGCCGGCTGCTCGAGCAGGAGGGTATCTACTACTTCTTCCTGCACACGGCGCAGAAACACACCATGGTCCTGGTCGACGATTCGGCCAAGCATGCTGCCGTCACGGGCTATGACAAGGTGCCGTATTACCCGCCGTCGCTGCCCGACACGCGACGCGTGCGGGACCACCTCACGTCCTGGACCTACGTGAAGACGGTCCAGCCCGGCACCTACGCCACGACGGACTTCGACTTCAAGAAGCCGTCCACGTCCTTGCTCAAGTCCCACGTCATCAAGCGCAATCACGCGCTGGCCAGCAGCGAGATCTTCGATTATCCGGCGGACCTGCCGGCGATGGCCGATACCGACGGGACCGCGCTCGCGGCCGGAGAGTCGGCCCGGATTGCCAAGGTCCGGCTGGAGGAACTGCAGTCGACCCACCGGGTGGCGCACGGGCAGGGGAATGCGCTCGGACTCGCGACGGGCGCGGTGTTCGACCTCACGGATTACCCGCGCTCCGACCTGAACATCAAGTACCTGGTCGTCGCGACGCGCTTCTCGTTGTCGTCGAACGAGCACGAGACGGGCGAGGCCGACGACACGGACTTCCACGTCACGGTCGAGGCGATCGACCTCCAGACCCAGTTCCGGCCGCCGAGAATCACGCCGAAGCCGGTGATCCAGGGTGCGCAGACCGCGACCGTGGTCGGCAAGAAAGGCGAGGAAATCGACACCGACGAGTTCGGCCGGATCAAGGTGCAGTTCCACTGGGATCGCGAGGGCAAGAGCGACGACAAGAGTTCCTGCCGGGTGCGCGTCGCGCAGGTCTGGGCCGGGCAGGACTGGGGAGCCATTCACATCCCGCGCATCGGGCAGGAAGTGATCGTCAGCTTCCTCGAAGGCGATCCGGACCGGCCCATCGTCACGGGACGCGTCTACAACGGCGAGCACAAGCCGCCGTACAAGCTGCCGGACAATGCCTCGCAGAGTGGTATCAAGAGCCGCAGCACCAAGGGCGGCGACGCGAAGACCTTCAACGAGATCCGCTTCGAGGACAAGAAGGGCAGCGAGGAACTCGTCGTCCACGCCGAGAAGGACTTCAAGGTCGACGTCGAGAACGACGCGACCTGGCGCGTGGGCCTCAACGAGGACAAGCCGGCCAAGAGCGACAAGGGTGCGGCGAAGTTCGAGATCGGCAAGACCCTGCTGGTCGACGTCGGTGACCAGATCACCTTTGTGACCGGCGAATCGAAGATCGTGATGAAGAAGGACGGCAGCATCACGGTCACCTGCAAGACCCTGACGGTCAAGGCGACCGACACGATCGACATGAAGGCGAGCAAGGCCGTGAAGATCGAAGGCCAGCAGGAAGTGGCGGTCAAGAGCCTCAAGGTCGGGGTCGAGGGCACGACGAACGTGGACGTCAAGAGCCTGCAGGTCGCGGTCGAGGGCACGACCAAGGTCGAGATCAAGAGCAGTGTCAGCACCAAGGTCGAAGGACTGATGCTCGACCTGTCCGCCAACGCCATCGCGTCGCTCAAGGGCGCCTTGACCAAGATCGGGTGAGGACGAGGTCATGCTCAAGGCACTCGAACTGGAATCCGGGATCGCTTCGACGATGCTGGCGCCGCTCGAGCAGCTCGGCGACGAGGCGAAGCGCAGGATCGACCCGCTGGTGAGCGTGCGCGCATACCTGGACTCGCTGCGGCAGGATGGCCTGCTGAACGATGCCGTGGACGTCGTGAGCTACGTCCTGCCGAAGCAGTACGCGATCGCCTGGGGTTGCGACTGCTGGCGAGCGGCGCATGAGGGCGGCGAACTCGATCCGGGCGAGAAGAGTGCCGCCGCCGCCGCCCAGCGCTGGCTGCAGGACCCGAGCGAGGAGAATCGACGCGCCGCGCTGATGCTGGCCGATCGCCTCGGCTACAGGACGGCGGGCGCGTGGCTCGCGGCTGCCGCAGGCTGGACGGGCGGCAGCATGATGCCCTCAGGCGAGTACGAGGTGCCGCCGCCGCCGGGGCTCTCGGGCAATGCCGTGTCCGCGGCGCTCAAGCTGCTGGCGGCAGGCGATCCCGACGCGTTCAACGAGCGCCTCGGCGGATTCATCGAGCGCGCGATCGCGACGTTCGCGCCGGAAAGGCCCGGCGCATGAAGCCCGCCGCACGCATCACCGACATGCACGTGTGCCCCATGGTGACCCCGGGGCTGCCGCCCATCCCGCACGTCGGCGGGCCGATCGTCTCTCCGGGCGGACCGACGGTGTTGATCGGCGGCCTGCCTTCGGCGACGGTGACGTCCCAATGTGTCTGCGTCGGGCCGCCCGACGTGGTGGTGATGGGGTCCATGACGGTCCTGATCAGCAACAAGCCCGCCGCCCGCATGGGCGACCAGACGGCGCATGGCGGAGTGATCGTGGCCGGTTGTCCCACCGTACTGATAGGAGGCTGATGGCTTTCGCCTCGGACGCCAAGCGATGTTCCTGATACTCCAGGTCACCAGTGCCAATGCCGCGATGCTCGGCGCGGCCAGCCGTGCGGTCTTTACCGCGGCCGGCGGGTCGATCGGGCGTCGGCCCGGCAACGACTGGGTCTTGCCCGATCCCCACGTGTCCGGCCGCCATGCGCGGGTGCGCGCCATCGGCGGGACGTTCTTCCTCGAGGACAACGAGAGCGCCAACGGCGTGACGGTCAACGGCAACCGGCTGCACCCGGGCGAGCCGTTTCCGCTCAAGGACGGCGACACCGTCTACATCGATCCGTTCGAAATGGTGGTCGGTGTCTCGATGACCAAGCCGGGGGAGGCGGCCCCGCTGCCGGAGGCGCCCGCGCCCGCCGCAGGTGGCTATCCGCCCGGCTACCCATCGCCGCAGCAGGTTCCGCCCGCGTTCATTCCGCCGGCCGCGGCTGGGGGTGGAGGCCTGCTCGATGACATCGGCGTCGAGCCGTCCGGTCTTGGGGATATCATCCCGGAGGCCGGGGGCGTCCTTCCGAGCGACTTCAATCCGCTGCTCGACGAGCCGGCCCCGCCGGCCGCGCCCTCGTACAGCGGCGCCAGCCTGCAGGGCAAGTCGGTCATTCACGACGTCATGAACGTTGCGCCGGCGGTGCGCACGCCGCCGCCGCCGCCCCAGGCGGGCGGGGCCATCCCGACCAACTGGGACGAAGGCGTCAGTACGGCGACCTCCGGCATGCCGCCGCTGCGCCCGCAACCGGCCCCGCCACCCGCGGTGATGCCCCCCATCGCGCCGCCGGCGGCGCCACCGGTCCCGCCGCCCATGGCGCCACGCATGCCGGCGGCCCCGGCCGCGTCCCCGGCGCCCGCTGGACGGCTCGGCGACGATTTCGCCAACCTGCTGCACGGGGCGGGCGTCCAGGGCGAGGGCATCTCGCCCGAGGTGATGGCCGAGTTCGGCCAGGTGCTGCGGTCGGTGATCGAGGGACTGATGGAAGTCCTCAGGGCCCGCGGCGAGATTCGCAGCGAGTTCCGCCTGCCCCAGACCAGCTTCAAGCCGCGCGACAACAACCCGCTCAAGCTGGCGGTGAACGCGGAGGATGCGATCCACAACCTGCTGGTGAAGCGCAATCCCGCGTATCTCGGCACGACCGCCGCGTTCGACGACGCGTTCAAGGACGTGCGCCATCACCAGCTCGCCATGCTCGCCGGGATGCGCGCCGCCTACGGATTCATGCTGCAGCGCTTCGATCCGCAGGCGCTCAAGGCGCAGTTCGATGCCAAGCCGGGGCGCAAGGGCTTCGGGTTCGGCACCCAGGGGCGCTACTGGGAGGCCTTCGAGGACTATTACCGGGAAATGACGGCAGACAGCGACGACTGCTTCCGGCGGCTGTTCGGCGATCAGTTCGCACGCGCCTACGAAGAGCAGATACAGTTGCTGCGGTCGGCCCGGGACCGGACGAAGAACGAGACCTGACCTCGAGCGGGTCGTGAGGGGGAAACAGTCGTTGAAGATCGTCTTCGATCATCCGTTGTCGCGCGTGGCCGGCCCCGTCATCGTTGCGGCCCTGCTCGTCGCGGGCTGCGCCAAGGCGCCCGTCATCGAGCCACCGCCGCCTCCCGTGTCGGTCGTGGTCGAGGTCGAGGCGACTGCGGACGTGAACCCCGACGCCGAAGGGCGCGCGTCACCGGTCACCGTCCGCGTCTACCGGCTCGCGGACGATGCGTCGTTCGCCAAGGCCGAGTTCTTCCCGCTGTGGGACCAGGAAGCGGCGACGCTGGCGGCGACCGCCATTGGCCGGCACGAGCTGCGTCTCGCGCCCGGTGCGCGCGACGAGGTCGCATTCGAACTCGACCCCAAGGTCCGCAGCATCGGCATCGCGACCGCGTACCGAGACTTCCGCAGCGCCGCCTGGAAGACCAGCGTGGCGATTCCAGAGCAGCCAGCGCCGGGTTCGACGATCCGGCTCCTGGTCAGCGTCCAGGGCCGCGCCGTGGCAGCGCGTTGGCAATGACGCAACGACCCCGGAGAGTGACAGGATGACGATCAACAACAGGGTGGTGTGGAGCGAGGGCCTCTTCCTGCGCCCGCAGCACTTCCAGCAGCAGGAGCGATATCTCGAGCGCCACGTCGAGATCCGCTCGACGGCGCTGCGCGCCCACGGCTGGGGCTTCACCGAGCTGGAGTTCGAACGCGACCTGCTCGCCACCGGCAAGCTCGCCCTGCGTCGCGCACGCGGCGTCTTCCCCGATGGCACGCCCTTCAGCATGCCGGATGACGATCCGCTGCCGCTGGCGCTCGAGGTTCCCGCCACTGTCCGGGACAAGACGATCTACCTCGCCTTGCCGCTGCGCAGGGCCGGCGCCGTCGAGATTGCAGCGGCGGGTGACGCACGCGAAGTGACCCGCCTGCAACGCGGGGAACTCGAGGTTCGCGACAGCGCCGGACTGACCGACGAGCCGGCCCTCATGGAGGTCGCGGCGGTGAACGCGCGCCTGCTGACCGAGGGCGAGCCCACCGACGAGTTCGCCTGCATTCCCGTTGCGCGCATCATCGAGTGCAAGGCAGACCGCCACGTGCTGCTCGACGACCGGTTCATCCCGACCGTGGCCCGGTCTGCGGCCGCGCCCGTGCTGGCCGCGTTCCTGCGCGAGATGGACGGCCTGCTGCACCAGCGCGGCGAAGCGCTCGGCGGCCGGGTCACGGCGAGCGGTCGCAGTGCGGCGGCGGAGGTGGGCGACTACCTCATGCTGCAGGCCATCAACCGCTACGAGCCCGTCGCCACGCACCTCGCGGCGGGTGGCTCCGTACACCCCGAGGACCTGTTCTGCTTCGCCGCCGGCATGGCCGGCGAACTCGCGACGTACACGCTGCCCGCGAAGCGGCCGGCCCCACTCGAGCCTTATCGGCACGAGAACCTCCGCGCCACGTTCGAACCCCTGTTCGCGGCGGTTCGCGGCGTGCTGAGCACCGTGCTCGAGCAGAACGCGGTCTCGATCCCGCTCGAGGTCAAGCGCTTCGGCATCCGGGTCGGCGTGGTGGCGGACAAGTCGCTCTACGATTCGGCGGTGTTCGTGCTGGCCGCCAAGGCCGACCTGCCGACGGAGGAGTTCCGGCGCGCGTTCGTGCCGCAGGTCAAGGTGGGCCCGGTGGAGCGCATCGCGAACCTCGTGAACCTCGGTCTCCCCGGCGTCGCAATGCGGGCGATGCCGTCACCGCCGCGGCAGATTCCCTATCACGCCGGATTCCAGTACTTCGAGCTCGAGCCTGGCGGCGAGTTGTGGCAGCAGCTGCGCATGGCGGGCGGCATCGCGGTCCACGTGGCGGGCGAGTTCCCGGGCCTGCAGCTCGAGCTCTGGGCCATACGCGGGTAGCACCATGAGCAATCAGCACGGCGACGGCTCCTCGGGACCGGGTGATCGCACGATCATCAAGCCGCGGCCGGGCGCCGGTCGCGGGACGGCGAATCCCGCCGGGGCGGCTCCGCCGCCGCCGATTCCCCCGGTCCCGCCGCCGTCCTCGGTGCAGGCGGATCCACGGCGGTCCGCTGCGGCGCCGTCCGTGGAGGCCGCGGCCCCGGGCCGGCTCGAATTCAGCGCGACCGGGCTCGACCCGCTGGTGGCCGCGGCCGGTCCGCTGCTGCTGATGGCGGGACGCTTGCGTCACACGACCGACGCCGCCGACACCGCCGGTCTGCGGCGCCAGCTCGTCGCGGACGTGCGCCAGTTCGAAGAGCAGGCACGCAGCGCCGGCGTCGCCGCGGAGCAGGTGGCCGCCGCGCGCTACGCGCTGTGCGCAACGCTCGACGAGGCGATCCTCAGCACGCCGTGGGGTGCCCGCGGCGAGTGGGGCACGCAACCGCTGCTGTCGATCTTCCATCGCGAGACCTGGGGTGGCGAGAAGTTCTTCCAGTTGCTCGAGCGCACCAAGAGCGATCCGCGCCAGTACGCGGGCCTGCTCGAGGTGCTCTATGCCTGCCTGAGCCTCGGGTTCGCCGGCAAGTACGCGCTCGATCCGAAGGGCGCGCTGCAGCGCGACAACCTCCAGCACGAGGTCTTCGAACGGCTGCGCAGCTTGCGGGGCGGCCCGCCGGGGCCGCTGTCCCCGCACTGGCAGGGGGAGCACGACCGGCGCAACCCGGTGCTGCGCTACGTGCCGCTGTGGGTCGTGGCGGCCGTCGGGCTCGCGCTCGTGACGAGCGCCTACCTCTACTTCCGGTTCCAGCTGAGCCGGGCGGCGGAGCCGACGTTCGCTGCGCTGTCGCAGGTCGGCGTGCAGGACTTCGCGGCCGACGCGCCGTCCGTGCCCGCCTTGCCGCCACCAGTCACCCTGAAGCAGCTGCTCGCCGACCTCGAGGCCGAGGGCTCGCTCGCGGTCGAGGAAGAGGGGTCGCGCAGCACGGTCACGCTCTCGGGCGGAGAACTGTTCGCCGCTGGCAGCGCCACGCTCAAGCCTCGCTTCGAATCGATCATCGACCGCGTCGGCGCCGCCCTCAACGAGGTGCCCGGACCGGTGCTCATCGTGGGGCATTCCGACAGCCAGCCGATCCGCTCGTTCCGCTACCAGAACAACTTCGAACTCTCGACGGACCGCGCACTCTCGGTGCGCAAGCGTCTCGAGGGCATCGTCACCGTACCGGCGCGGCTGCAGTCGAACGGCGTCGGCTCCACGCAGCCGCGTTTTGTCCCGGAGGACGAACCGGAGAATCGCGCCCGGAACCGCCGGGTCGAGATCGTCCACGTCTACTCGGGCGATGCAACGCCATGAAGAAGCTGCTGCTGAACCGCTGGACCCTGAGCGTCATCGGCATTCTCCTGCTCGCGCTGGTCATCTGGTTCCTCGGCCCCTACTTCGCCTTCGGCGAGGCCCGGCCGATGTATGGCGTGACCGGGCGCGTGGTCGCGATCCTGCTGCTGCTGCTCGTGTGGGCGGCCGCGATGCTCTGGCGCACCTACCGCGAGATGCAGGGCAGCCGCAAGCTCGCCGCCGAGGTGGCCGGACAGGCCGAGGCGCCCGCCGTCGCAGCCGCGGCGAAGCCGGCCGAGACGGCCGACCAGACGCAACTCCAGCAGCGGTTCTCCGACGCGGTCGCGCGCCTGAAGAAGGACCGCAAGGGCGGCGGCAACCTCTACCGCATGCCGTGGTACGTGATCATCGGCCCACCGGGCTCGGGCAAGACGACGGCGCTGGTCAATTCCGGGCTGCGCTTCCCGATGGAGCAGGAGATCGGCAAGCGCGCGATCCGCGGCGTGGGCGGCACGCGCAACTGCGACTGGTGGTTCACCGACGAAGCGGTGCTGCTCGACACGGCTGGCCGCTATACGACGCAGGACTCCGACCGCATCGCCGACGGCGAGGGCTGGGGGCAGTTCCTGCAGCTGCTCAAGCGTCATCGCCGCCGCCGGCCCATCAACGGCGTACTGGTGGCCTACAGTGCGTCGGACCTGCTGACGCGCAGCGACGCCGACTTCGAGGGCGACGTGATGGCGATCCGCCAGCGGGCGGCGGAACTCAACCGGCACCTCGGGATCAGCCTGCCGGTGTACCTGCTGGTCACCAAGATCGACCTGGTGGCGGGTTTCCGGGAGTATTTCGACGACCTCGACGCGGCGGGACGACGCCAGGTCTGGGGAACCACCTTCGAGCTCGAGGACAGCCGCACGGGGCGGGCGCTCGGCACGCTGCCGGCGGAATTCGACGCACTCCAGGAGCGGCTCAACGCGGGCGTCAACCAGCGCCTGCGCGACGAGCGCGACGCGCGGCGTCGCGCGATGCTCTTCGGCTTTCCGCAGCAGTTCGCCGCGCTGCGGACCCGACTCGTGTCGCTCGCCAACGAGGCTTTCGGCGCGACGCAGCAGGACAGCCGGCTGTTCCTGCGCGGGGTCTATTTCACCAGTGGCACGCAGGAAGGGACGCCCGTCGACCGCCTGCTCGGATCGCTCGGTCGCTCCCTCGGGCTGGCGACCGACGTGCGGGCGCTGGCCGGCGAGGCCGGTCGCGCCTATTTCATCGAGCAGTTGCTGCGCGACGTCGTGCTGCAGGAGGCCGGCATCGCGGGCACCGACCGGCGCGCGGAGGTCCGCAAGGCGGGCCTGCAGATCGCGGCCTACGGCGGCGTGGCGTTGCTCACGCTCCTGGCCCTCGTTGCGCTGTTCGTCAGCCAGCGCAAGAACACGGGTTATCTCGAGCAGGTTGCGACGACGGTTGAAGCCGTCGAGAAAACGCCGCCCGCGTCAGTCGGGGCCGGCCTGCCGGAGCAGTTGCCGCGGCTCGCGGCGATACGACAGGTCGTCGACACGGCGTCGCACGGCGGCGAGGACTCGCCCTGGTCGATGCACGCGGGGCTCTACCAGGGACGCGCCGTCCGCAAGACCGCCGAAGACGCCTATGCGCGCGAACTGAATGCGGTGCTGGTCCCAGCGATTGCACGATCGTTCGAACAGCGCATCGATGCGTTCGTGGGCGAGCCGGACAAGCTGTACGAATACCTCAAGGGTTACCTGATGCTCGGTGATCCGGAGCGCTTGCAGCCGGAGCAACTGGCGTTGCTCGCCGCGCTCGACTGGGAGCAGCTGTACGGGTCGCAGCCTCAGGTCCGCGCCGAGCTGACGAAGCACCTCGACTGGCTGCTGACGGAGAAGCGGCTGAGTCCCGCATCGATCGACACGACGCTCGTCACGCGGGCGCGCAACGCGCTGGCCGCCGCCACCCCGGCCGCCCTGGCGTACAGCCGACTGAAGCTGGCGTACACGGGCCCGGACGCGAAGCCCGTGCGACTCGACCAGGAGGTGCAGGGACTCGACACGGTGTTTCGCCGACGCAGCGGGCGCAGCCTGGCCGAACCCGTTCCGGCGCTCTTCACCAAGGACGCCTTCCTCGATATCAGCGGCAAGGGCAGTGCCGAGATCGCGCGCCGGCTGCAGGACGACGCCTGGGTGTTTGGCGACGAGGCATTGCCGCCCAACCTCGATGCCCGGCTCACGCGCGACGTGATTACCTTGTACGAGCGGGACTACATCGAGACCTGGGATTCGCTGCTGGGTGACCTCGAGGTCGTGCCGTTCGAGGACGCCGGCACGGCAGCCAGGAAGCTCGGCATCCTCGGCAGCGGCAGCTCGCCGCTCAAGGTGCTGCTCACGATCGTCGCGCGCGAGACGAATCTCACGCCGCCGGCCGATGCCGCCGCGGCGGTGGCCGAAGGGCTGGCGGACAAGGCGCTCGCCAAGGCCTCGTCCTCGACGCTCGGGCGGCTGCTGAAGGGCACCGAGGCGAACCCGGCGGTGGTCACGGAGGCCAAGCCGGGCGAGGCGGTGACTGCGCACTTTGCGGACCTCCAGCGACTGGTGGACGGGCCGCCGGGGCAGGCGCCCATCGATCGCACGCTGCAGCTGCTCGCCGAGATGTCGACCCAGCTCGGCGCAATGGGTGACACGGTCGGCGGCGCTGCGGCGCTGCGGCAGATCACGGCCGGCAGCGGGGGCGGTGGGACGGCACGGGCGATGGAGATCGAGGCGGCGCAGTTGCCGCCGGCGGTTTCCGGGATCCTCGGGCCGCTCGCCGGATCGAGCCAGGAACTCGTCCGCACCCAGGCGAGCGGTGAACTCGCCGAGCTGTACAAGGTCGAGGTCGTGACGGAGTGCAAGGCGATCGTCACGGGACGCTACCCGTTTTCGAAGACGGCCTCGGACGTGCCGGTCGCCGACTTCGCCCGATTGTTCGGTCACGGGGGCGTGTTCGACAATTTCTTCAAGACGCACATTGCGCCGCTGGTCGACACGACGCAGTCGCCCTGGCGCTGGCGCGAGGCGGGCGGTGGCTCGATGGGCCTGCCGGAATCGATTCCAGCCCAGTTCGAGGCGGTGGAACGGATCCGGCAGCAGTTCTTCCGGGCGGGCAGCCAGGAGCCCGAGCTGAAGTTCACGCTGACGCCGGAGTACCTGGACGCCGGCGTCAACCGCTTCGTGCTGGAGGCCGGCGGGCAACGCTTCGAGTACTCCCACGGACCCCAGACGCGCTGGGCGATCACGTGGCCCGGGGAGGGCGCCGATCAGGTCGTTGCGACGTTCGACACCGGGACGGGTCCCGGCGCGAGTGCCGTCTACGACGGGCCCTGGGCCATCTTCCGCCTGTTCGACGCGTCTGCGCTGACCCCGCAGTCCGAGACCCGCTTCGTCGCCAATGTCTCGGCGGGCGGCAACTCCGCGCGACTGCTGCTCGATGCGGCCTCGATCCGCAATCCGTTTGCCAGCCCGTCCGTCTCGCGCTTCCGCTGCGGGGATTGAGGGTGAGCGAGGTTCTCTCCGTCGGGTTCTTCGGCAAGCTGCCCGCGCTCGGGGACTTCGTCCGCCGGCGCGTGGACGACGGCATCGTCGATCGCTGGGATGCGTGGCTGCAGGACGCGATCGCGTCCAGCCGCGAAACGCTCGGCGAGAGGTGGCTGGACCTGTACCTGACGGCGCCCATGTGGCGGTTCATCGCGACCGAGGGCGTGCTCGACGACCTGCCCGTCGCCGGCGTCCTGTTCCCCAGCGTGGATCGCGTGGGACGCTATTTCCCGTTCACCGTCTTCGCGCGCCTGCCGGAGCATTCCAGCGGGCTCGTCGTCGCAGACCGCTGCGCACCCTGGTTCGATCGGATCGAGGATCTCGTGCTGGCACAGCTCGACGACGAAGGCCACACCGTCGACGAGATCGACGGAGTCCTGGGCGCGACCGCCGAGCACCTCTCGGCGATCCTGCACGCCGTGCCGACGCATCTCGCATCGATGCAGTTCGAGGACATCGGGTCGCGACTGACAGGTTGCCAGCAACTGCCGCTCGGTGAACGCGTCGACATCGGTCCGACGGCGCTGGCCTGGCTGGGGCAGCTCATCGGCCGGTCGGTGCCGGGCGCCGTCTACTGGTGGAGCAGCGGCTCGGCAAGCGTCCGCCCGTCCTGGCTGATCACGAGCCAGCTCCCCGAACCGCGCGCCTTCGCCTCCATGCTCTCGGGCGCCTGGGGCGACTGGCCGTGGCAGCAGGGTGACGCGCTGGCCTCCGAGCCTTTCCTCAACGCCGTGCCCGTGCGTTTCGAGTCGGCCGGGACGACCCACCCGGGCCGTGTGCGCACCGAGAACCAGGATGCCTATTCGTCCCGACCCGAGATCGGGCTGTGGGCGGTGGCCGATGGCATGGGGGGGCACTCGTCGGGACAACTCGCGAGCACGGCGACGGCCGATGCGCTGGCCGGGATCGAGCCGCGTGCCACCTTCCCGGACTTCGTTCGAGCGGTCCGTGACGCACTCGGTGAGGTCAATCGCTACCTGTTCTCGCTGTCGCAGCGCGCGGTCAGCCCGACGGTGATCGGCACCACCGTGGTCGTCCTGGTGGTGCGCGACGGCACCGGTGTCTGCCTCTGGGCGGGTGACAGCCGGCTCTATCGCCTGCGCGACGGAGTGCTCGAGCAACTGACGTCCGATCACAGTGAATCCGCCGAGCCGGATGCCGACCCGCTCCTCGGCTCGTCGAACGTCATCACGCGCGCGCTGGGCGGTCACGAGGACATCGATCTCGACCAGCGCTCGTTCGAGGTCCGCCCGCGCGACCGGTTCCTGCTCTGCAGCGACGGCCTGTACCGGGAGCTTTCAGCCGACACCCTGCGGTCGCAGCTCGGCGCGGGCGACCCGGCTGCGGTGGTGGCGGCGCTGCTGGAGCGGACGCTGCGGGGCGCGGCGTCGGACAATGTGACCGCGGTTGTCGTCGAAGCAACCCCCGGTGCAGACTGAATGACAGGCCCCGCGGCCGGTCCGACCCGATGACACTGCAAGACCTGCTCGATCTCCTGCACGCCGTTCTCCAGGGCGACACGCCCGCCGAGGCGCTGTTCAACTGCATCGACACGCCGGGCACGGTGTCGGCGGAGACGGGCGCCGGATTGCTGAGGGAACTCGACGCGCTGTACGCACGCAACGAGGTTCATTTCGACCTGTATCTCCGCCTCAAGGATCGCCTGCAGACCATCGCCCGTCCGCGCGTGACACGTCCACCGCCATTCCCGACGGCCGAGGCAGCGACACAGTTTCGTGCGCCGGAACCGACACCCGGGCCGACGCCTGACCGGACGGTGCTGCGCACGCCGACGACCCCGCCGCCTGCGGGCACGCAGCAGCGCCCCGATCCCGCTGCCACGGTTGGCGCACCGCCGGCCGCCTCCCCGGCGGGGACGCGCGCAAGCATTCCGAGTCGACCGCCGGACTGGCCGGGTGGTCCGCAGAGCGGGCGCAGGGGCGACGAGTCTCCGGAAACGCGCACCTGGGTGGCCGACGTACCGCTCGAGCCGGGGACCGTCATCAAGGACCGCTTCGTGCTCGAAAAGCGCCTCGGCGAAGGCGGCATGGGCGTGGTCTTCAAGGCGCGCGACCTGCGCAAGGAAGAAGCCCGGGACCGCGACCCCTACGTGGCGATCAAGTTCCTGAGCTCGGAGTTTCGCCGTCACCCCGAGGCGTTCATGGCGCTGCAGCGCGAATCGAGGCGCGCGCAGACACTGGCCCACCCCAACGTCGTGACCGTCCACGACTTCGATCGCGACGGCACCCTCATCTACATGACGATGGAGTTCCTGGAGGGTGAGCCGCTCGATCGCTTCATCCATCGTCACCCGCAGGGCCTGCGGTTCAAGGAGGCCTGGCCGATCATCGAGGGATGCTCGCGCGCGCTGGCCTATGCGCACGAGGAGGGCGTGGTGCACGCCGACTTCAAGCCGGGCAACGTGTTCGTCGCGGGCGAGCGCAAGGTCAAGGTGCTGGATTTCGGCATCGCCCGCGCCGTGACGCGACACGGGGAGGACGCCGCCGCCGGCACCCGCTTCGACGCCGGCACGCTCGGCGCGCTGACGCCCGCCTACGCCAGCACCGAGATGCTGCTCAACGACCAGCCCGATCCGCGTGACGACGTCTACGCGCTCGCCTGCGTCGCCTACGAACTGCTGACCGGTCGCCATCCCTTCGACGGGCAGACCGCGATCAAGGCCGCGCACGACGGGATGACCGTCAAGCGCACGCCCGGCATGGGACGGCGCCAGCACCGCGCGCTGGCGCGAGGACTCGCGTTCAAGCAGGCGGACCGGACGTCGGGTGTCGAGGCGTTCCTGGACGAGATCGCGGGTCCGCTCGGCGCACGCGGCCGTGCGCTGCGCCAGTCCCTGCTGTCGATGGTCGCCACGGGCGTGCTGGTGGCGGGCATCGCCGGCGCCGCCTGGTGGTTCACGCGTGCCGACCCCGACGAGCAGTTGGCGCGCCAGCTGATGGAGAGCGCCCGGGCCCAGGCCGCAGCGAGCCAGCAGGAAACGGGCGAGGCCCCCGAGGTCGATCCCGAACTGCGCGACATCCTGCTGGAGCAGGGCCGCGACTACCTGCAGCTCGCTGCGGACAAGTTCGATCCCGTGCTGCTCTCGGAAGGCGTCTCGAGCGCCTATGGCGCGTTCGCCAACGCGCTCAAGATCGATCCGACGAGCACCGCCGCGGCGGAGGGCGTGGTCGAGATCGTGCGCCTGTACGAGCGAGAGGCGGAAAGCGCGCTCGAGAGCGGCGATGCGGCCCGCGCCGCCGCGCTCGCCGGCTACGCCCTCAAGATCCAGCCGACCCGCGAATCGCTGATCGACCTCAGGGAGCGCGCCGACGCAGCGGGCGGGCGGCCCAATCCCTGACGGGCGCGCCATGACGTCGTTCGGCTCGCGCGTGGCCCGCACGCCCCGGTGCGCCGCCGCGCTCGCGTCGCTGGCGATGCTCGCCAGTACCGGCTGCGCGACGCCGGCGCAGCGCGTGGACCGCGAGGCATCGTCGCTGGGCTATACGCGCAGCCTGCTGGAGGGCCGGTCGTTCCGGCACGTCGTCTATGCGAATGGTCGGGACGCGACCGGCCGGACGCTGCACGTGTACCTCGACGGCGACGGATCGCCCTACGTCGATCGCTGGACGGTTTCACCGGATCCCACCCCGCGCCATCCCCTGATGCTGCAGCTGATGGCGCTGGATCCCGATGCGGCTGTCTACGTCGGACGGCCCTGCTACCTCGGGCTCGCGTCGGAGTCGCCGTGCACCGCGATCGACTGGACACTCGGCAGGTTCGGTCCGGGCGTCGTCGACAGCCTGGAGGAAGTGATCCGGCGCCTGCGGGAGACCAGTGGCGCCACCCACGTGGATCTGTTCGGACACAGCGGCGGCGGCACGCTCGCCGTCCTGCTGGCTGCGCGGCTGCCGGAGGTTCGACGAATCGTGACGCTGGCCGGGAACCTCGATCCCGACGCGTGGGCCGACCTGCACCACTACACCCGGCTGAGTGCGTCCCTGAACCCGGCGCGCGCGGGTCCGCTGCCCGCGACGATCGAGCAGCAGCACTTTGCGGGTGGTCGCGATCGCGTGATGCCGCCGGGTCTCGTCGAGCCGGCCGCGGCCCGGCTCGGCGCCCGGGCCGTCGTCGTATTGCCCGACGTTTCGCACACGAGCGGCTGGGAAAAAGAATGGCCGGCCATCCTGGCCGGCCATCGGGTGCAGGCGCCTGCGGGCAACTACTGGAAGGAGTAGCGCAGGCCCACCGTCAACTCGCCATAGTCGACGGTCTCGAGGCTGAGCACGGCGTCGTAGTCGATGAAGGCGGCGAAGCCGTTGGCGAACAGGGCCGACAGGCCGACGCCCCAGCGGAAGAAGTCCTGGTCGGGTTCGTCGGAGCGCACGCCGAACACCGCGCCCAGCGGGTCCGACGAATACCGGAGGTTGATCACCTGGCTGTCGTTCATCTGCTCGTTGACGTAGATGAATCGCGCGTGCGGCGACAGCACGCCCCAGCTCATGCCCGCCGTGTACGCGACGTCGAGCCCGGCCTGCAACTGCAGGGAGTCCCCGTCCTGGGCGCCGTAGGTGAGTTCGAGCCCGGGCGCGCCTTTCTCGGCGAAGCCATCGACGCTCACTTCGAGGTAGTTGATCGCCAGGATCGGGCCGTAGCGCCACGGACCGTTGCCGAAGTCGTAGCCATAACTCGCGCCGATCGAGAACATGTCGCTCTCGGTGTCGCCGCGGGCCGTCGCATCCCAGGTCTCCGTCACGTTGGCCCCGAGGTCCGGGTCGTCCGGGATGCTGAGGGTGTAGGAGATCCGTCGCCTGGACTCGTGGTCCATCTGCCCGTAGGAGGCGATCGCGTCGAAATACGAACGCTCGCCGGACCAGCTGGCAAACAGCGCCAGCGAATAGCCATCACTCTCGAACGTGCCACCCGACAGGCCCAGGGAGTTGTTGTCGAAGTCCGCATCCGTATTGCCGAAACTGAAGGCGGCGCCGACCACGGCCTGCTCATTGATCCGGTAGTCCACACCCGCCGTGAGCCCGGTCGTGTCGACGTCGTAACCGGCTTCGAGATCGGTCGTGTCCTTGGAGCCCGAGCCGATGCGGCCGTTCAGGAAGAGTCCGAGTCGGCCCCCGAGCGCCGAACCATCGCCGTCGCCCGCGGCGCCACCGGTGGAGATGCCGACGATGTTCAGGTCCTGCGGGGACAGCGCCGCGACCGCCGAGGAGCCGCGCGCCTGGCGCAGCGTCATGAGCCGTGCCGCGATGTTGGCCCGCTGCATGCCGCCGAAATCCACGGACGTGGTCTGTGCGGCGTTCAACTCCTCGCCGGTCAGTTCCTGGAGGGCGTTGCTGCGGCTCTGGTCGCCGCTGTCCGCGCGGACGACGCCCGCGCACGCGTCGAACAGCGCGATCTGGTCACTCGGCAGTTCGCCGCCGGTCGCGCGGTACTGGGTGCGAAGATTCGGGCACACCACCGTGATGGCGCGCGCCATCGACAGCTGGTTGGGATTCTCGGCCACGGTGGGCAGCGGTGGCGGCGCCGTCTGGGCGCCGACCGTCCCTGCGGCGAGCGCGAGGGTCGCGAGCGCGGCGGCGCGACTCAAAGCCCCTCCGGACACCCGGAACGGAATAACCGTGTTCGAATTCTGCATCGTCTTTCCTCCCTATTTTCGTTACGAGATGCCGCCTCGTGCGCTAGCGGAATCTCGCCTCGTATCGCAGCCCAAGGCTGATTTCCTGAGACGTGATCGTATCCAGCCCGGCGACGGGCTCATAGTCCACGAAACCCGAGAAGCCGCTGGCGGCAAGGCCACCCCGCCGTGCTTGCACCGAGCAGCAGGCCGAAGCCCGGGACTGCGTGACGGCTGCGCCCATATGACCGACGTCGCGTGATCGCCGCGCAAGAATTCTCCCGTCGCACGCAACCCCCTGCGCTGTCCAGCCCTGAAACGGGGCCGCTGAACACTCTTTATCGTTGGAAGGCCCGTTGCAACGACTCTGCGCTCGCGTCGCCCGCGGTGTCAACCTGCGGACGCCGCCCTCGGCTCCTTCGCGCCGCAGTTTCCGCGCGCCTCGCGCTTTTCGCCTTCGACAGGCGCCCCGACTGTTTCGCTTGAGGGCGACTACGACGGCGTATAGTCTCAGCGACTCCCGGACGGGCGCTGGCCGGCGTATTCAGCGTTGTCCGGGAAGGCGAATACAAGATCACCATGCGTCTGCGCGCCCGCGCAGACAGCAACAGGAGGAGGCGTCCCATGCTCCACAGAGTTGCATCTCCTCTGGGTGTCCCGAGGTCGGTGCTGGCCGCCGTAATCGCTATGGTCACGATCGGCGTGGGAGTCCCTGCGCCTGCAGGTCGGGCCCGGGCGGACAGTGCCATCCCGCAGGACCCGAGCCGCCTGCTCATCGTCGACTGCCTGCTGCCTGGCCAGGTGCGCAAGCTCGGCGGCCAGATGACCTACCTGAGTCCGCGGCGCCCGGTGAAGACCACGGCGGTCGACTGCGAAATCCGCGGCGGGGAGTACGTCGCCTACGATCGGGCGAACTATGCGACGTCGCTGGCCGTCTGGATGCCCCAGGCGGAAGGCGGTGACGCGCAGGCGCAGGTCTATGTCGGCGAGATCTTCGAAAAGGGACTCGGGCGACCGACCGACTACGCCGAGGCGGCCAGGTGGTACGAAAAGGCCGCCGCGCAGGGCTACGCACGCGGCCAGATGAACCTCGCCTATCTCTACGAGCAGGGCCTCGGCGTTGCCAAGGACCCGCTCAAGGCCTTGAACCTTTATCGCGAGGCCTCGGGCATCAGCGACGACAGCCTGACCTACGTCTCCGAGGTCACGCAGGTCCGCAGCGAGTTGCAGGGCACGATCGACCAGCTCACGGTACAGCTCGAGACGCAGAACGCCGAGGTCGGGCGACTCAAGTCGGAGCTCGAGTCGAGCCAGACGCAGCTGTCGAGCCAGCGCGTTGCGCTGGCCCGGGCACAAGGCGAGACGCGTGAACTGGCGCAACAGGTCGAGACGCTGCGCGCGCAGTCGGGGACCGATCCGGCGCGCGTCGCCGAACTGCAGCGGCTCGAGGCGGAGTTGACGGCGCGGGAGCAGAAGCTCGCGACCGAGGAGCGCGCCGTCGCCAGCCTGGAGGCCAACACGGCCGCGCAGCGGGCGAATCTCACCGAGCAGATGCGCAGCGCGGCGGAACGCGATCTCGCGCTGCGCACCGAGCTGGCGGCGGCAAACGAGTCCCGCGACGAGCTGCAGCAGCAGCTGATCGACACCCAGCGTCGCCTGCTGGACACCGAGCAGAAAGCGGCGACGATGCGCGCCGACCTCACCCGGGAGCGCGCGCAGATTGCGGCCGAGCGGGAGGCATTGGCCCGGCAGGGTGCCAGCGGCTCGGCCGGCGAGCAGCAGCGGCAGCAGCTCGCGCAGCAGCTCGCGGCCCGGGAGCGCAAGCTCGACGAGCAGCAGGCGACCATCGCCAGCCTGCTGGACCAGCAGCGCACCTACACGGCGGAGCTCTCGCGGCTCCGGGCCCGGCAGTCATCGAGCGGCCAGACCGCAAGCCAGGCCCAGGCGCAGGTGGCCGAGGCCCGCTCCGATCTCGCGGAGACGCAGCGCAAGCTTGCCCAGACTGAACAACAGGTGGCCCAGCTCAAGGCGGATCTCACCGCCGAACGCGGCAAGGCGGCGGCCGACCGTGGCCAGCTCGCGCGGCAGTCCACCGCCTCGTCGGCCGAGGCACAACGGCAGCGCGACCAGCTGGCAGGCGAACTCGCGGTCCGGGAAAAGAAGATCGCCGAGCAGCAGACGCGGATCGCCGCGCTGGAGCAGCAACAGAAGAGCTATGCGTCCGAGCTGTCCAAGGCCAATGCGGCCCGACAGTCGAGCGCGCAGAGCCAGCAACAGCAGCAGGCGCAGCTGGCGACCGCGCGTTCAGACCTGGCGAGCACGCAGCGGCGCCTGGCGGAGACCGAGCAGCGCGTCGAAGACCTGACCGCTCAGCTCGAGGCCGAGCGACGCAGCATCGCGAGCGAGCGCGAGCAGCTCGACCGCCGCGTGGCGTCCACTGCCGGCGCGAAGCAGGTCGAAGTCGACCGCCTGCGGCAGGCACTGGCCTCGCGTGAAGCCGCGCTCGCCAAACAGCAGACGCTGATCGCCTCGCTGCAGGCGGAGTCGAGAGGCTACCAGGCGCAGATCCAGCGGCTGCAGGCATTGCCGGTCCAGCAGGTCGCCATGCGCAACATCGGCGAGCCGGCGGCGGTCAAGGCGGGCGGGCTGCCGACCGTCAAGGTCCCGAAGGAGCTGAAAGTCGGCAATTATCACGCGCTGATCATCGGCAACAACAAGTACCAGAACCTGCCGAGCCTCGAGACGCCCATCGCGGATGCCCAGGCGGTCGACGACGTGCTGCGGACGCGCTACGGGTTCAAGACCAAGGTGCTGACCAATGCGACCCGGGCCGACATCCTCACGGCGATCAACGACTACCGGACGACGCTCAAGAGCGAGGACAACCTGCTCATCTACTACGCCGGGCACGGCGACCTGGACAAGGCGAACCTGCGTGGCTACTGGCTGCCGGTCAACGCGCAGCGTGACAACACCACGGAGTGGATTTCGGACCAGTCGATCACCGACCTGATCGCCCAGATGGCCGCGCGACACGTCCTGATCGTCGCGGATTCCTGCTACTCGGGTGCCATGACCCGCAGTTCGGGCGTCGGCCTCATCAGCAAGGGCGGCGACCAGGCGCAGGTGCAGCGACTCGTCAAGCTCGCCAAGCTTCCGTCGCGCACGGTGCTGACCTCGGGTGGCGAGCAACCGGTGCTCGACGCCGGCGGGGGCGGCCACAGCATCTTCGCGCGTGTCTTCATGCAGGTGCTGCGCGACAACGATTCAGTGATGGAAGGCTCGACCCTGTACGGGGCGCTGTTCGACCAGGTGCGGCAGTCGGCCGCGAAGTACAAGGTCAGTCAGGAGCCGCGCTACTCGCAGATCGTCGATGCAGGCCACCTGAACGGCGAGTTCCTGTTCATCCCGCGAGCCTGAACGGGCCGAGGCGTCCGGCGCGTCACCGCTCCAGCGCGAGGGCCACGCCCTGGCCGACCCCCACGCACAGGGTCACGAGCGCCCGTCGGCCACCCGTCCGCTCGAGCTGTCGCAGTGCCGTCAGCGCCAGACGTGCGCCGCTCGCGCCCAGCGGGTGTCCAATCGCGATGGCACCGCCATTCGGGTTCACGTGCGGCGCATCGTCGGCAAGACCGAGCACGCGCGTCACGGCAAGCACCTGTGCCGCGAACGCCTCGTTGATCTCGATCACGTCGAAATCATTGAGCTCGAGCCGCAACCGCGTGAGCAGTTTGTGCACGGCCCCGACCGGCCCGATGCCCATGATCCGCGGCGCGACCCCGCACGCGGCCATTCCGAGGATGCGTGCCCGGGGCACGAGGCTCCAGCGCGCGACGGCGGGCTCGGCGGCGACCAGCAGCGCACAGGCGCCGTCGTTGATGCCAGAGGCGTTGCCGGCGGTGATGCTGGTGCCCGGCCCCAGGATCGGTGAGAGCGTCGCCAGTCGACCCAGGGTCGTGTCGGGCCGGGGCTGTTCATCCGCCCCGACCTCGGTCGCGTCCGGTCGCGGACGCACGTTCATCAGCTCGTCCGCGAAGTAACCCTCGGCGGCGGCCCGCGCCGCGCGCTGCTGGGAGCGCAGCGCGCAGGCGTCCTGGTCCTCGCGTGCGATACCGTGCTCGCGCGCCAGGTTTTCGGCCGTCTGGGCCATCGAGTCCACGCCGTGCAGATCCTGCATGCGCGCGTTCACGAAGCGCCAGCCGAGCGTCGTGTCCTCGAGCTTCTGCTCGCGCGAGTGCGCAGCGTCTGCCTTGCCGAGCACGTACGGTGCGCGGGTCATGCTCTCGACGCCTCCGGCGACGACGAGTTCGGCCTCGCCGAGCGCGCAGCTCCGCGCCGCCTGGCCCAGGGCCTCGAGGCCCGACGCGCACAGGCGGTTCACGGTCACGCCCGGCACCGACGGCGGCAGTCCGGCGAGCAGCGCCGCCATGCGTGCGACGTTGCGGTTGTCCTCGCCGGCCTGGTTGGCGCATCCGAGGTACACGTCGTCGATGGCCGCGGGATCGAGCCCCGGGTGACGTTCGAGCAGCCGGCGGATCGGCAGGGCGGCGAGATCGTCGGCGCGGACGCCGGAGAGTCCGCCCCGGAAGCGGCCAAAGGGCGTGCGGATGCCGTCGCAGAGATATACGGGTGTCGCGTTCACAGTGAAACCGGAGGCAGGCTGTTGGCGGGCAGGCAGCGCTCGATCGCGAGGGCGGTCGAGCGCAGCCCGGGGAGCACGTCGCGCAGCGCGTGCTGCGAAGCGTTGGCGTGCCAGGGCATGCTGGCGTTGAGCGCCGCGACGACGCGCCCCTCGCGATCGTGCACGGGCACCGCGAGCGAGCACAGGCCCAGCTCGAGTTCCTGCTCGACGTACGAGTAGCCCTGGGCACGGACCTCGTGGACGAGGCGACGCAGGCGACGCGGATCGGTGACCGTGTGCGAGGTGTGGCGCTCGGGGCGGCAGCGGGCGAGCCAGGTTTCCAGCGAGGCGTCGTCGAGGCCGGCGAGCAGCACGCGGCCCATCGATGCCGCGTACGCCGGCAGGCGCGCGCCGACGCCCAGCGCCACGGTCATCACGCGCCGCACCGGTACGCGCAGCACATAGACGATGGATGGCCCGTCCAGCACGGCCATCGAGCAACTGTGATGCAGGCGCTGGGCCAGCTGCTCGACCAGCGGTTGGGCAAGGTCCGTGAGCTTGAGCGAGCTCAGGCAACCGAAGCCGAGTTCCAGGACGCGTGGGCTCAGCGAGAACTCGCGGCCAAGCGGACGCACGTAGCCGAGATGCTGCAGCGTGAGCACGAGCCGTCGCGCCGCCGCCCGCGAGAGTCCGGTGCGCGTGGCGATGCCAGCGAGGCTCAGTGTCGGGTGCTCCGCGTCGAAGGCGGCCAGGACCGACAGGCCGCGGGCCAGCGACTGCACGAAGTCGCGGCTCTGCTCGAACGGGGGCGGGGCGGCGCTCTGGCGGGGGCTCGGCATTTGACGCCGAGCTTAGTCATTCGTAGGATGGTGCGCAATGCGAACAGATGTGCGCTATGCGCACAATCTGCCCATCCGAGGACTGGTCCGGGGACTTCGTGATCGCCGAGCGGGATTCCGTGCTGCACAGCTGGTGCGTGCAGTCGCAATGGGACGCGCCGACCGTGGTCGGCGGCGACGGGGCACGGCTGCGCCTCGAGGACGGTCGCTCGATCCTGGACATGAGCAGCCTCGCCGAGTGCAGCAACCTCGGTCACCAGCATCCGCGCGTCGTCGCGGCGATCCGGGCGCAGGCCGAGCAGCTCTGCTTCGTGACCAACGCCTGGGGCGCCCGGCCGCGCGCCGAGCTGGCGCAGCGGCTGCTCGAGCGCTCCGGGTTCGAGGGCGGGCGGGTGTTCTTCACGCTCGGCGGCGCCGACGCCAACGAGCACGCCGTCAAGATCGTCCGCCAGGCCCTGGGGCGGCCGCGTGGCGTCGTCATCGCGCGCGACCGTTCGTACCACGGGGCGACGCATCTCGCGATGGCGCTCTCCGGCGACACGCGCTCGCATGCGATGGTCGATCCCGATGCGTTCGGCGTCAGTCACGTCGAACCGCCGTATGCCTATCGCTGTCCGTTCGGCAGCCTGGACGAGGCCGAATGCGGCGAGCGGGCCGCGGCTGCGATCGCCACCCGCATCGACCACTTCGGGGCCGACCGGGTTGCCGCGGTGATGGTCGAGCCGAACGCGGGTTCGAACGGCATCGTCGCCCCCGACAGCTACTGGCCCGCGGTGCGACGGCACACGGCGGAGCGCGGCATTCCCCTGATCGCCGACGAGGTGATGAGTGCCTTCGGACGCTGCGGCGAGTGGTTCGCCTGGCAGCGTCACGGCGCGGCCGGGCGACCCGACGTCATGACGCTCGCCAAGGGACTCACCGGCGCGGCCCTGCCACTCGGGGCGGTCGTGCTGTCGCGCGACATCGCCGCACGACTCGAGCACCAGGTGCTGAATACCGGGCTCACGTATTGCGGCCACCCGCTGGCCTGCGCGGCCGGCGTGGCGGCGCTCGACGCCTATGAGGACGAGCGCCTGGTCGAGCGCTCGCGACGTCTCGGCGCCGGGCTGCTGAAGGAACTCACGCAGCTCGCCATGCGCCATCCCGTGATCGGCGACGTCCGCGGCGGCCATGGGCTGTTCGCCGTGCTCGAACTCGTCGCCGATCGCCAGTCGCGCGCACCGCTGGCGGCGTGGCCACAGACGCCGCCGGCGCTGAAGGCGCTGCTCGAGGCGGCGATGACCGAAGGCGTCTCCTTCGGCAGCCGCGGCAATCTTCTCCTGCTGGCTCCGCCGCTGGTCATCGAGGAGCGCGAACTGGCCGATGCCCTCGCGCTGCTCGACCGCCTGCTCGCACGCTTCTTTCCTGCCGCCTGATCGCAACGGATGACAGACATGAGCTTCCGCCTGACCTACGCCACGATGTTCGACCCGCCCGAGGCCATGCACGAGCGCTTCGACGCCGCCCTCGCCGTCGTGCACTCGCGCCTCGGTGCCCGCCACGGCCTGTTCGTGAACGGCGCGGACGTCGCCGGCGCGCGGCACCTGCCGCGACCGAGCCCCATCGACACCTCGTTGAACCTGGGTGAGTTCGCGGTGGCCGGGGCGGGCGACGTCGACTCGGCGATGCGAGCGGCGCGGGATGCGTTCCCGGCGTGGCGGGCCACGTCCGCGGCGGAGCGCATCCGCCTGATGCGCCGCGTTGCGGACGTCATGGAGCAGCGCGTGTACGAGATCGCCGCGGCGCTGGCGCTCGAGGTGGGCAAGAACCGCATGGAAGCGCTCGGCGAGGCGCAGGAGACGGTGGACTTCTTCCGTCACTATGCCGACGACTTCGAGCGCCACGACGGCTTCGACCACGAGTTGCCGAACGACCCGCTGCCAGGCGTCGTCTCGAGGAACCGCAGCGTCATGCGACCGCACGGCGTCTGGGTGGTGATCGCGCCGTTCAACTTCCCGCTGGCGCTGGCGGGCGGTCCCGCCGCAGCCGCGCTCGTCACCGGCAATACGGTGGTGGTGAAGGGCGCAAGCGACACGCCATGGGCGGGTCGCCTGCTGGCCGACTGCATCCGCGACGCCGGGCTGCCGCCGGGTGTCTTCAACTACCTGTCGGGCTCGGGTCGCGAGGTCGGCGAGGCGATGGTGGCGCACCCCGCGACGGCCGGCATCACCTTCACCGGCTCCGCCGCGGTCGGCATGCACCTGTTGCGCGAGATGGCGGGCGGCGCCTGGCCGCGTCCCTGCATCGCGGAGATGGGCGGCAAGAACCCCTGCATCGTCACGGCGCGCGCCAACCTCGACGATGCGGCCGCGGGCATCGTGCGCTCGGCGTACGGCATGGGCGGGCAGAAGTGCTCGGCGCTGTCGCGCGTCTACGTCGACGAGGCGGTTGCGGACGAACTCACCGAGCGACTGCGGGCGCAGATCGAGGCGATCCGCATCGGCGATCCCTGCCTGCGCGAGGTCTGGCTGGGACCGGTCATCAACGAGACCGCCCATGCGAAGTATGCCGGCTACCTGGACGAGCTGAAGGGGCAGGGCCGCCTGGTCGTGGCCGGCGGAGTGCTGCGCCAGGGCGATCTCGCGCGCGGCTACTACGCCGCCCCCGTGCTGGCCGAGGCTCCGGCGACCCACCGGCTGTGGAAGCACGAGATGTTCCTGCCCATCCTGATGCTGCATCGCGTGGCCAGCCGCGAGGAGGGCATGCGCCTCGCCAACGACACCGAGCTCGGGCTCACCGCGGGCTTCTACGGCGGTGCAGACGAGGTGCCGTGGTTCCACGAGCACATCGAGGCGGGCGTGACCTATGCCAACCGGCGCCAGGGTGCGACCACCGGAGCGTGGCCGGGTTACCAGCCCTTCGGCGGCTGGAAGGGCTCGGGCTCCACGGGCAAGGCCATCGCATCGTTCTACTACCTCGCACAGTACCTTCGCGAGCAGTCGCGCACCGTCGTGGAGTGAGGCCGGTGAAGCTCCAGACGCTTGCCGAAGCCATCGAGCGCCATGTCGCGGACGGCGCGCGCGTGGCACTCGAGGGCTTCACGCACCTGATTCCGTTCGCCGCCGGACACGAGATCGTCCGGCAGGGGCGTCGCAACCTGCACCTGGTGCGGATGACGCCCGATCTCGTCTACGACCAGCTGATCGGCATGGGGTGTGCCAGCCGGCTCACGTTCTCCTGGGGCGGCAACCCGGGCGTGGGGTCGCTGCACAGATTGCGCGACGCCGTCGAGCACGGGTGGCCCGGACCGATCGAGATCGACGAGCACACGCACGCGGGCCTGGCGGCGGCCTACTGCGCCGGCGCGGCGCGGCTGCCGTTCGGCGTGTTGCGCGGCTATCTCGGGACCGACCTCGCGCAGGCGAACCCGAGCATCCGCAGCGTCGAGTGCCCGTTCACCGGGGAGCGCCTCGCGGCCGTTCCGGCGATGAACCCGGACGTGACCATCCTGCACGCGCAGCGCGCGGACCGGCAGGGCAACGTCGTGATCGAAGGCATCGTCGGCGCACAGCGCGAGGCTGCGTTCGCGGCGCGCTCGCTGGTCGTCACCGTCGAGGAAATCGTCGACGCGTTGCCGCCCGCGATGAACGGCATCGTCCTGCCGCACTGGATCGTCAGCGCCGTCGTTCACTGTCCGGGTGGCGCGTATCCGTCGTATGCGCAGGGGTACTACGTGCGGGACAACGCCTTCTACCAGCGCTGGGACGCGATCGCGCGCGACCGCGAGTCGTTCCGCGCATGGATGCAGCGACACGTGCTCGACAGTCGCGACCACGCGGCGTTCCTCGCCAGCCTGCGGGAGGCCGCATGAGCGGCTGGACGCGCGACGAGATGATGACCATCGCGGCGTCGCGCCTGCTGTGGGACGGCTGCGTGTGCTTCGTGGGGATCGGCCTGCCGAGCGCCGCCTGCAACCTCGCCCGGCTCACGCACGCGCCGGACATCGTGCTGATCTACGAATCGGGTACCGTCGGCACGCGGCCGAGCGTGCTGCCGCTGTCGATCGGCGACGGTGAGCTCGCGGAGACCGCGGCCTGCGTCGTGCCCCTGCCGGAGATCTTCAGCTACGTCCTGCAGGCCGGACGCGTGGACGTGGGGTTCCTGGGTGCGGCGCAGGTCGATCGCCACGGCAACCTCAACAGCACCGTCATCGGGCCCTACGAAGCGCCACGCACGCGGCTGCCCGGCGCCGGCGGCGCCACCGAGATCGCGGCCCACGCGCGGCAGACGTTCGTGATGCTCAAGGCCACGCCGCGCAGCCTCGTCGCGCAGCTCGACTTCCGCACCAGCGCGGGCTTCCTCGACGGCAACGGCGCGCGCGGCCGGACGTCCATGGGCGGCGGCGGGCCGCGGGCGGTGATCACCGACTTCGGCGTGCTCACGCCCGCGCCGGTCAGCGACGAACTGCAGCTGACCGCGCTGTTCGCCGACGCGTCGGTCGAGGAGGCGCGAACCTCGGTCGGCTGGCCGCTGCGGGTGGCCGAATCCGTCGAGACGATCGCACCGCCCGGCCCGTCCGAGCTCGAGATCCTGCGCGCCCTCCACGCGCGCACCCGCGAGGCGCATCGCCGCCCCGTGCACATTCCCGCCTGACGCGGGACCCCGACACCAGGAGCCCACCTTGCGCAACCAGCACATCAAGACGGAACTGCCGGGTCCCCGTGCACGAGAACTGATCGCGCGCGACGCGAACGTCGTCTCGCCGAGCTATCCCCGCGACTACCCCTTTGCCATGTCACACGGGCGCGGCACCGAGGTGTGGGACGTCGACGGCAACCGCTTCCTCGACTTCGCGTCTGGCATCGCGGTCTGCGCGACGGGTCACGCACACCCCGCGGTGGTGGACGCGGTCAAGCAGGCCGCGGAGAAGTTCCTGCACATCTCGAGCGACTACTGGCACGAGAACATGGTGGCGCTGGCGGAGCGGCTCGCGGACGTGGCACCGATGGGCGAGCCCGTGATGAGCTTCCTCTGCCAGTCGGGCACCGAGTCGGTCGAGGGCGCGCTCAAGCTCGCGCGCTACGTGACCGGCCGGCCGCGGTTCATCGGCTTCCTGGGCGGGTTCCACGGCCGCACCATGGGATCGCTGTCGTTCACCTCGAGCAAGTACACGCAGCAGAAGGGCTTCGCACCGACGATGCCGGGCGTGACGCACGTGCCGTATCCAAACCCCTACCGTCCGCTGTTCGCCGGCAGCGACCAGGGCCAGGCCGTGCTCGACTACGTCCGCATGCTCTTCGAGCGCAACGTCCCGCCCGCCGAGGTGGCGGCGATCCTGGTCGAGCCGCTGCAGGGCGAGGGCGGCTACATCGTGCCGCCGGACGGCTTCCTGGCGGGCCTGCGCCGGATCTGCGACGAGCACGGCATCCTGCTGATCTTCGACGAGGTGCAGTCCGGCATCGGCCGCACCGGCAAGATGTTCGCCTGCGAGCACTGGGGCGTGCAGCCCGACATCCTGACGAGCGCGAAGGGGCTGGGATCGGGCCTGCCCATCGGCGCGGTGATCGCGAAGCGGCGGGTCATGGAGCACTGGAAGCGCGGTGCGCACGGCAACACCTACGGCGGCAACCCGGTGACCTGCGCCGCCGCCATCGCCACCATCGACCTCGTGAAGGCAGGGTTCGCGGCGAATGCCGCGCGTGTCGGCGCGCATTTCATGCAGCGGCTCCGCGAACTGCAGCGGGACTACCCGTGCATCGGCGAGGTCCGCGGCAAGGGGCTGATGATCGGCATGGAACTCATCGAGAACGACGCCGAGCGCAGCCCGGCCCGAAAGCTCTGCGACGACGTCGTCACCCGGGCCTACTACAACGGCCTGATCCTGCTCACCTGTGGCACCAGCACCGTGCGCTTCATGCCGCCGCTGTCGGTGAGCGAAGCCGAGGTGGACGAGGCGGTCAGCCTGCTGCGGACCAGCATCGACGAGGCACTGCGGGAACAGGCGCGTTGAACCGCGTCCGGCAGGCGCGGGCGGCCCGAATCGTGGCCGGCGGAGCGTATCGGGCTCAGGGCTTGCGCGCGCCGGCGGGCAGTCGTCCGTACTTCGCGAGCAGGCGGACCAGCTCCGCGTGCGGCAAGGCCCTGGCGTAATGCCCGTCGTTGCCCTGCATGTCGCGCGCGGCCACCAGCGCATTGACGATCGCCTCCTCGGTGGCCTGCACGGTGGCGCCGAACAGGGGATCGAGGTGGTTGTTGTCGATCGACTCGGACGACGCCGTCGCTGCGCCGCGCAGGGCGTCGACGTTCGCCGTCGAGAAGGCGAGGAAGATGTCGCCCGAGCCGTTGCCCGCGATGCTGCCCATGCGCCCGAGGCCGAGCGCCGGGCGGCGGGCGATGCGCTTGAGCTGGTGCGGCAGCAGTGGCGCGTCCGTGCCGACGACGACGATGATGGAGCCCGTGTCCGCGGGCGACGGGTCGTCCTCGCTGAAGATGCGGTCGTTGCGGATGTCCTGTCCGACCGGCATGCCGGCGATGCGCAGCGTGTCGCGCAGGCCGTAGTTGGCCTGCACGAGCACGCCGACCGTGTAGTCGCGCCCGGCGACGCTGACGCGACGAGACGCCGTGCCGATGCCGCACTTGAACTCGTGGCAGATCATCCCGGTGCCGCCACCGACGCTGCCTTCGGCCAGCGGTCCCGACGCCGCGGTGTCGAGCGCGCGGTCGACGTGCTCCGGCCGCACGTGAAAGCCGTTGATGTCGTTCAGGTCGCCGTCCCAGGTCTCGGCGACGATCGGCAGCGACCACCAGTAGCCCGAGGCGTCGGCGCCGCCGGCACGCACGCGCCAGGCGATCACGGCGTCGCGCACCACGCCGACGCTGTGCGTATTCGTGAGCATGATCGGACCCTCGACGAGCCCGGACTCGTCGATCCAGGCGGTCCCGGTCATTTCGCCGTTGCCGTTCAGCGGGAACCATGCGCCGTACACGTTGGTGTCGAGCGTCCCGCGACCGCGTGGCAGGATGGCGGTGACGCCGGTACGCACCTTGCGGCCGTCGGCGAGGTCGTCGATCAGGGTCACCTGGCCCACCGTCACGCCGGCGACGTCGGTGATGGCATTGAGTGGCCCGGGCATGCCCTCGAAGGGAACGCCGAGATCGCGGGCACGCGGGCCGTCCGCCGCCGCATGGGCGGTGGCGAGGCAGGCAAGCAGGGCGGGCAGTGCACGAATCATGAGCGGGCTCCGACGGGGGCGTGTCTTGCGGCCGATGCCGCGCCGCAACTTTACCGGACTGCGCGCCTGTGGCGCGCGTGATTGATTGACGGAGCAGCGAGGCAACATGCAGTCAGGCAAGGAACTCGGATTCTGGATGTGCACGGCCCTGGTGGTCGGCAACACCATCGGCATCGGCATCTACGTGCTGCCGGCCTCGCTCGCGCCCTACGGCTTCAACGCGATGATCGGCTGGGGCATCACGATCATCGGCATGACGGTGCTCGCGCGGGTCTTCGCCCGCCTCGCCCGGCAGTTCCCCGCCGCCGACGGCCCATACGCCTATATCGAGGCGACCTCCGGCCGCCTGGCCGCGTTCTTCTCGATCTGGGGCTACTGGATCTCCTGCTGGATCACCAACGCCGCCATCGCCATCGGCGTCGTGGGCTACCTGGGCAAGGTCGTGCCGGGGCTCGAGGCCTTCCCGCCCGCGGCCCAGGCGCTGGCGCTCGTCTGGCTGTTCGCCGCCGTGAACATGCTCGGCGTGCGGACGGGCGGACGCGTGCAGGTCGTGACCACCGTGCTCAAGCTGCTGCCGATGGCCGTCATCATCGTGCTCGGTGCCTGGCTGCTGCTGAGCGAGCCGGTCGTCTACACGCGCCACCCGCCGACCACGCCCGTCAGCCTCGAGGCGCTCATGGCGGCCTCGACGATCGCGCTCTTCGCCATGCTCGGCATCGAGTCTGCCGCCGTGCCGGCGGGTCGCGTGCGCGACCCGGAACGCACGATTCCACGGGCGACCATGGCGGGCACGCTGCTGACGGCCGCCATCTACGTCGTCGTTTCGTCGATGGCGCTGCTGCTGATTCCCCAGGAGCAACTGGCGCAGTCGAACGCACCGTTCGCCGACCTGCTCGATCGCTTCATGGGCATGGGCAACGGTCGCATGCTGGCGATCTTCGTGGTGATCAGCGGCCTCGGTGCGCTGAACGGCTGGACCCTGCTGGTCGGCGAACTGACCGCCACGATGGCCCGGCACGGGACGCTGCCCAAGTCGCTCGAGCGTCTCAACGCGCGGGGCGCGCCGGCGGTGGCGCTCGTGGTGACCAGCGTGCTGGCGACGGCGATGGTGCTGATGAACTACAGCAAGTCGCTGGTCGAGGGCTTCACGTTCCTGACGCTGGTGGTGACGGCGGCCAACCTGCCGCTCTATTTCTTCTGCGCGTTCGCGCTGGTGGTGCTGTGGCGCCGCGGGGTGCGACGCCTGCCGGGCGACCTGCTGGTGCTCGGGCTGCTCGGCACGGCGTACACGGTATTCGCGTTTGTCGGACTCGGACGTGAGCCGTTCCTCTGGGCGCTCGCCCTGGGCGCCGCGGGACTTCCCCTGTATGCGCTGATGCGCAAGCGTCACGCCGGCGCGGCTGGCGTGACGCCGGGCTAGCCGCGGGGCTCCTATCGGTGGTTCCGGCGGATTCCGGGTCGGGCGACCGGCGTCAGCCCCGCCAGACCTGCCGCGCCACGCGCGCCATGTTGCCGCCCAGCACCTGCGCGGCTTCGTTCGCCGTCATGCCGGTCCGTTGCAGGGCTGCGGGGAGTTCGGTCCAGCACTCCACGGCGGCGAAAGCGAGCCCGGTGATGCCGGCACCGTAGCCCGCGGCCGGCGGCCACCAGTAGGCATGATCGACTCCGCCGGGCGGATCGTCATCGAGTTCGGGCTGCATGAAGCAGACATCGAGCCCGATGCCGGCGTGTTCCACGCCGACCAGGTCGGCGACGTAGGCGGCGTGCCGGGCAACGTCGTCCGCGCCGGGTGCCCCGCTGCCGACGAAGGATGACACGCCCGAGACGCAGACCACTCCGCCGGTGGCAGCGCAGGCGCGGATCTGCTCGTCCGTGACGTTGCGTCCGTGCGCCACGAGGGTGAGTGGATTCGAGTGACTGAAAACGACGGGGGCGCCCGAGACGCTCATGATGTCCAGACTGCAGCGTCGGCCCGTGTGCGAGCAATCCATCAGCAGCCCGGCGTCGTTCACGGCTTTCACCATGCGGCGACCGAGCATCGTGAGTCCGCGCTCGACGTCGTGGCAGCCGTCGGCCACGCTGTTGTTCCGGTTGTACGCAAAGTGAACCTGGCGTACGCCGAGGTCGCGGTACAGCGCGACCATGTCCACCGATTCCTGCAGCGGCAGCGAACCCTCGAGGTCGAATCCCACCGCCAGCCGGCCGGCGGCACGCGCCGCCTCCACATCCGCGACGGCAGTCGCCAGCACGTAGCGGTCGGGGTGCGCCGCCAGCCGCGCACGAAAGCCCGCGATGACGGCCAGTACCTGGGACACGGGATTCATGTCCATGCCGACGTTGACCGACACGTAGTTCACACCCGCGGCCCGGAAGCGCTCGAGCGGGCCGAAGTCCGCGGCCGGATGCAGTGGCAGGCAGGTGTGGGCGTCCCAGGTGATCATGCGTGGCCCTCGACGGATGCAGGCGGTATCCTGCCACAGGTCTGCAGGAGGACACGCACGTGCGCCATGCAACGATCGTGCGACGCGCGCAGGTCGACGACGTCCCGGCCCTCGGGCAGCTGTTCGATGCCTACCGGCAGTTTTACCGGCAGGCACCGGATCCCGGGACGGCCGTACGCTTCATGTCCGAGCGACTGGAGCGGGGTGATTCCGTGCTGCTCGTCGCGTCGCGTGGCGGGTCCATCGCGGGGTTCTGCCAGCTGTACCCCTCGTTCTGCTCGGTCGCCGCGGCGACGATCTACGTGCTCTACGACCTGTACGTCGACCCATCGGCGCGCAGGCACGGTGTCGCCCGCTCGCTGATGCTCGCTGCCCGGGGCGAGGCCGTCCGCGCAGGCGTGGCTCGCATGGACCTGCAGACGGCCAAGACGAACGCCCTCGCACGCGCCCTCTACGAGTCGCTCGGGTGGGAACGCGACGACGTCTTCGACACCTATCACCTCGCAATCCCGTGACCCGGGAGGGGGAGCGATGACCGACAGCCCCGACATGCTGCTGCTGGCACGCATCCAGTTCGCGTTCACGGTGTCCTTCCACATCATCTTCCCGTCGTTCACGATCGGGCTCGCGAGCTACCTGGCGATGCTCGAGGGCCTGTGGCTCAGGACCGGTCGCGAGGTGTATCGCGACCTGTACCGATTCTGGGTCAAGATCTTCGCGGTCTCCTTCGGGATGGGCGTGGTCTCCGGCCTCGTCATGAGCTACCAGTTCGGCACCAACTGGAGCCTGTTCTCGGAGAAGACCGGCAACGTGCTCGGGCCCCTGCTCGGCTACGAGGTCCTCACGGCGTTCTTCCTCGAGGCCTCGTTCCTCGGCGTGATGTTGTTCGGCTGGAACAAGGTCGGGCCGCGACTGCACTTCGCGTCGACCTGCATCGTGGCCGGCGGCACGCTGGTGTCGGCGTTCTGGATCCTCGCGGCCAACAGCTGGATGCACACGCCGGCGGGCTACGAGCTGCGCGACGGAGTGTTCTTCGCCACCGACTGGATGGAGGTCATCTTCAACCCGTCCTTCCCGTACCGCTTCGTGCACATGGTGCTCGCCGCGTACCTGACGACCTCGCTGGTCGTGCTCGCGGTGGCGGCCTTTCACCTGCTGCGTGGCACGGCCACAGAGCCGGCGAGGATCATGGTCCGCATGGCGATCGGCTTCATCGCCATCGTCGCGCCGCTGCAGATCCTGGCGGGCCACGAGCACGGCGCACTGGTCCATGAGTACCAGCCGGTCAAGCTCGCCGCCATGGAGGGACACTGGGAGACCCACGAGGGCAACGCCCCGCTGGTCCTGTTCGGCTGGCCGAACCAGCAGGAAGAGCGCAACGACTACGAGATCAAGATCCCCGCCGTGGGCAGCCTCGTGGTCACCGGCTCGTTCGACGGGACCATCCGGGGTCTGAAGGAATGGCCGGCCAGCGAGCGGCCCCCGGTGCCGTGGGTGTTCTGGACCTTCCGCCTCATGGTCGGGCTCGGCGTGCTGATGCTCTTTCTCGGCTGGTATGGCGCGTTGCGACTCTGGCGCGGAGGCGTGGAGCAGCAGCCCTGGTTCCTGAAGCTGTGCGTGGCGAGTGCGCCCGCCGGGTTCATTGCGGTGATCGCGGGATGGTGCACCGCGGAGATCGGTCGGCAGCCTTACACCGTGCAGGGGCTGCTGCGCACCGCCGACTCGGTCTCGCCGGTGACGGCCGGGGCCGTCGGCACCTCACTGATCGTCTTCGTCTTCGTGTACGGGCTCGTCTTCAGCGCGGGCATGTACTACATGGCACGCCTCGCGGCGAAGGGTCCGGACCTGCAGGGCGAGCCGCCTGCGGAGCGGCCGGCACTGGCGATGTGGGCCACGGCCGAGGCCGGCGGCCCGGGCAACCGGGGAGGTGCGTGATGACGGGCCTGGACCTGCCGATGATCTGGGCGGCGCTGCTCGCGCTGGCCGTGTTCATGTACGTGCTGCTCGACGGGTTCGACCTCGGGGTCGGCATCCTCTTTCCGTTTGCGGCGCGGGACGAGGATCGCGACGTGATGATGAACAGCGTCGCACCGGTCTGGGACGGCAACGAGACCTGGCTGGTGCTCGGCGGCGGGGGGCTCTTCGCCGCCTTTCCGAAGGCCTATGCGGCGCTGATGCCGGCCGTCTACATGCCGATCGGCTTCATGCTGACGGCGCTGATCTTCCGGGGCGTCGCGTTCGAGTTCCGCTTCAAGGCGACCGGCAGCGGGCGGCGCGTCTGGGACCAGGCGTTCCACTGGGGTTCGGTCGTGGCGACGTTCGCGCAGGGCCTGCTGCTCGGCGCCCTGGTGCAGGGCGTGACGCTGGTCGACGGCCGGTTCGCCGGGGGAATGTTCGACTGGCTGACGCCGTTCAGCTTCGTGACGGGCTGTGCGCTCGTCTGGGGCTACACGCTGCTCGGGGCGACCTGGCTGGTGATCAAGACCGAGGGTGAACTGCTGGCCTGGGCGCGTCGCGTCGGGACGGTCGCCGCCGCCATCGTCCTGGTGATGATCGTCGTCGTGAGCCTGTGGGTACCCGCGCTCGATCTGGCGGCGGCGGACCGCTGGGGACTTCGATACCCGGATATCGACTGGTCGCGCCTGCTGCCGCTCACGCCGGTGCCTCTACTGGTCGCGCTTGCGGCCTGGCGCCTGCTGCGCGGACTGCGCGGCGGCGCGACGTATTCGCCGTATCTCTGGAGCGTGGCACTCTTCTTCCTCGGCTACGCCGGCCTGCTGATCGGCATCTACCCCTACCTCGTGCCGTACTCGCTCGACATCCACTCCGCCGCGGCGGCGCCGAATGCGCAGGCGCTGCTGCTGGCCGGTGCGGTCGTGCTGCTGCCGCTGATCCTGGGCTACACCGCCTGGGTGTACTGGGTGTTCCGCGGCAAGGTGCGGGCGGATGCCGGATACCACTGACGAGGATCGCCGGCGCCGGCGCGAGTCATGGCGCCGGCTGGGCTGGTTCGTCGTGCTCTATGCCGCCGGGCTCGCCGTCAGTCTCGCCGTCGTCGGCGCGCTCCGGGCGCTCATTGTCGGCGATCGTTGACGGCCGCCTGTCGTCGTCGCTGCCAGATCCAGCCCGCGGGGCCGTCGTCTCCGGTCAGCACGTAGTCGCGGATGTTCGGGTTGTGGAGCATCGACCGCTGGCGCTCGCGTGCGGCGCTGCGGCCCGCGAACAGCAGGTGATCGCCGGCCTGCAGCGCCAGCGTATCGCGCGGCAGCATGATCCGGTCTCCGCTGCGGTCGAGGCACAAGGGCACGCAGGCGAGTTGCCGGGCGCGCTCGGCCGGATCCCGGCAGAGGTCCGCGACGGTCGCATGACCGCCCTCCATCAGCAGGCGGTAGACCGCGGGCGCCTCGCTGATGTTCAGCTTGACGCTCCACATGGCCGGTGCCCGCTGCCCGATCTGCCGCTCGAGGCGCTCGAGCAGCGCGTTGGACCACTCGGCGCTCTCGTGTCGCGCCACCTCGAGGAACGGGCCGAGCAGGGGTGCACGGAGCACGGACAGGCACTCGCTCGCGATCAGCTCGCTCGACACCATGGTCATGTCCGCATCGAAGGCGTCGAACAGCAGGCGGTTGGCCTGCAGGTTCTGCCGGACGATGGTGAACAGGTCCCGGTTGAGTTCCCGAGCGGTGACGACGATCGAGAGGTTGTTCACGTCGTCGTCAGTTCCGGCCACGATGCCCACGGCCGACTCGATGCCCGCCTCGAGCAGTGGCTCCGCGTCGGTGCCCGTGCCGCGGACGGCGGGCAGGTCCGGGCCGGTGGGGGCCAGCGGATCGATTACCGTCACCTCGATCTGCTGCTCGTGGAAGGCCCGCACCACTTCGCGGCCGAAGCGGCCGTAGCCGCAGACCACCCACGCCCCACGCGGCGGCGCTGCCTCCGGCTGCAGCGTCGTGCCGGGCAATCCGGTCAGCCACGACACCAGTCGGTAGTTGGCCGGTGCGGCGATTGCGAGCGCGAGCTGCTCACCGAAGCGCGCGAAGGGATTGATGACGTAGTCCGTGTCGAAGGACGCCATGTTCGCCACCGTCTCGCGGCTCATGGCGCGCGCCAGCACGGGCACGTTGGGTTCGAGCAGGCGCACGGTCATGGCCACCGCCAGATTCGCCTGGTCATCGTTGGTGAGTGCGAGCACGCCGCGACACTGATCCTTGCGCAGGCCGGCAGCGATCAGGGTTTCCGGGAGCCTCGCATCCGCAGCGAGCGCCAGCGGGACCTGCCGGAAGTCGATCAGGTCGACCTCCTGTGCCCGGGTTTCGTCGACCTCGACGACGACGAAGCGCCGGTTGCGCAGGTCGAGTGCCTGGGCGAGCAGTCGTCCGGTCTCGCCGAAGCCGCAGATGATGAAGAACGGCTCGACGATGGCCCGGACCCGCCTGTTGAAGTGCGTCTCGACGATCGCGCGGCGCACGGCCTTGTCCCGACCGAGCGCCAGCAGGCTGGCGACGAGGTAGGCCCAGCCGAACACGGACAGGAAGATGATGACGGTGACCCACAGCCGCTGTCGGTCGGTGAACTCCTGCGGGATCTCGCCGAAGCCGATCGTACTCGCGGTGTAGGTCATGAAGTAGAACGCCTGGAACATGGACATGTGCCAGGGCGCGCCGTCCGCGTCGACGCCCGGGATCAGCACCAGGCCGACCATGCCGACCGCGAAGACGACGATCAGCAGGATGATGGGCGCGCGCAGGCGCCGCAAGGTGAGCAGCAGCGTGCTGTGCACGTCAGCTCACCGCCGCATCACGGTCGTCTCGACGATGAGGATGACGATCGACACGACGTTGGCGAGTACCGCGCCGGCGGACAGGGAGACGATGCTGACGATGGCGCCCTCGGGCAGCGGGGCCGGGGCAAAGAACCACACGAGTGCGGCGGCGGCCAGTTGCAGCACCGCCACGAGGCTGGTGGCGAGGTGCACCGCCCCGATCTGGGTGCGATCGCCGAACTTCAGCGCCGTGGCGATGACGTTGACGACGAAGGCCGCGAAGAATTCCCAGAGGTGGTGGTGATCCGGGTCGCTGGCGTCGCCATAGACGAAGCCGAAGTTCAGCGTCGCGGCAAGCACGATGAAGAAGCCGAAGATGACTTTTTCCAGGTTCATGGCTGTGTTCTTTGATGGTCGGCAGGGTCCTTATGCCACAGGCGGACGACTTCCGTCACCCGGGTGAAACTCCCGGTAATATGCTGGACGGCCGGCAGACTGGTGCCGGAGTCACCGGCGGGAGGTGTTCATGCCGTTGCGTTTCGCCAGAGTCCTGGCCGGCCTTCTGCTGGCGGTCACGTTCATGGTCGTGCGGGCGGATCCGGCGCGGTCCCCGGCCGTTGCTGCCGACGCCACCTATGAAGCCGTCGTGACCGCCGTCCTGCAGGACTACTACCGCCGCAACCCGACCGCCGCCACTGACCTGGGCCTGCACGAGTTCGACGGCCGGCTCGAGGACTACTCGAGCGCGGCGATCGCTGCCGGAACCGAGGCGATGAAGCGGCTGCGCGACCGGCTGCGGTCCGTGCCGCCGGACGGCCTGACGCCAACCCAGCGGCTCGACCGCGAGTTCCTGCTCGGCACGCTGGACGGGCAGATCCTCAGGAACGAGTCCGTTCGCGCGTGGGAGCGCGATCCGGACCTCTACAGCAGCGGCATCACGAACGCCGCCTATTCGCTCATCAAGCGCGAGTACGCGCCGGCTGAGGAGCGCCTGCGCAGCCTGATCCAGCGCGAGAAGCAGATGCCCGCGACCCTGGCGGCCGCGCGCCGCAACCTGGTCAATCCGCCGCGCATCTACACGGAAATTGCGCTCGAGCAGCTCGATGGCAACCTCGAGTTCTTCCGCACGGCGGTCGTCGACGCCTTCGCCGGGGTGCGCGACGCCGCGCTCCAGTCCGAGTTCAGGCGGTCGAACGACGCGGTCGTCGCGGCGCTCGCCGACTACCGGCAGTGGTTGCAGGACGACCTGCTGCCGCGCTCGAACGGATCCTTCGCGCTGGGCCCGGACCTGTTCCGCCAGCTGCTGCTGGCGGACGAGATGATCGATGTGCCGCTCGACCGCCTGCTCGCGCTGGCCGAGGCGGACCTGCGCAGGAACCAGGCTGCGTTCGAGGCCACGGCGCGCAGGATCGATCCGGCCCGGAATCCCAGCGAGGTGCTCGAGTCGCTGCAGCGGGATCACCCGGCACCCGCCCATCTGCTCGACAGCACCCAGGCCGAGCTCGACGCGCTGGCGAGGTTCATGACCGACCGGCGCATCGTGACGATCCCGGAGGCGGCGCCCGCGCGGGTGAAGGAAACACCACCCTTCATGCGGGCGACGACGTCCGCGGCGCTGGACACGCCGGGGCCGTTTGAAACGGCCCGGCTCGCTGGCTACTACCTGATGACGCTTCCGGACCCGGCGTGGTCCGATGCCGAGACGGAAGACTTCATGCGCCAGTGGTTCTATCCACTGATCACCAACACGTCGGTGCACGAGGTCTGGCCGGGCCATTATCTGCAGTTCCTGTACTCGAGCCAGTACCCGTCGGACGTGCGCAAGGTGTTCTACTCCAACTCGAATGCCGAGGGATGGGCGCATTACTGCGAACAGATGGTGATCGACGAAGGATTCCACGCGGACGACCCCCGCTACCGCCTCGCCCAGCTGCAGGATGCGCTGCTGCGCAACGCGCGCTTCGTCGTCGGCATCCGCATGCACACGCAGGGAATGAGCTTCGAGCAGGCGCAGGCGTACTTCGAACAGGAAGGCTACCAGCCGGCGCCCGTCGCGCTGTCGGAGGCCCGCCGGGGCACGTCGGACGCCACCTATGGCTATTACACGCTGGGCAAGCTGGCGATACTCAAGCTGCGTGATGATTACCGGGCGAAGCTGGGCGCCTCGTACTCCCTGCAGCAGTTTCATGACGCCCTCATGCGACTGGGGCCCTTGCCGTTGCCGCTGGTGCGCGAAGCGATGCTGGGCGAGCGCGGTTCGCTGTTCTGACCGGGCGCCGGGAGCACCTCGTGGCAGGGCCACTCTCCGATCAGCAACTGCTGCGATACAGCCGCCAGATCTTCCTGCCGGAGGTCGACGAGTCGGGTCAGCAGCGACTGGCGCAATCGACCGTCCTGGTGCTGGGTCTCGGCGGACTGGGCTCGCCGGTGGTCGCGTACCTGGCCGGGGCCGGTGTCGGCCGCCTCGTGCTGGCCGATCCGGACACCGTGGAACTGTCGAACCTGCACCGGCAGATCCTGCATCGTGCCGAGGGGATCGGCCTCTCGAAGGTCGAATCGGCGCGCCGGGCAGTGGCGGCGCTCAATCCCGAGGTCACGGTCGTGACCCACGAACGCCGCCTCGTGGGCGTGGAACTGCGTGAGGTCGTGCGCGGGGCCGACGTGGTGGTGGACGGCACGGACAATTTCGAGTCGCGTTTCGCAATCAACCGTGCCTGCGTCGAGACTCGCACGCCGCTCGTGTTCGGCGCTGTGGCCGGGCTGGAGGGGCAGGCATCGGTATTTCGCACGGATCGCGACGACAGCCCGTGCTATGCCTGCCTGCACCCCGATATTGAGGGACACCCGGACGCCGCGCGACCGGGGTCCGCCTGGGAGAACTGCAGCGGTCAGGGCGTGCTGGGCCCCGTTGCCGGAATCGTGGGCTGCATCCAGGCAACGGAAGCGCTCAAGCTGCTGCTCGGCATCGGTACCGACCTCGTGGGGCGCCTGCTGCTGGTGGATGCGCGCAGCATGGACTTCCACTGGTTCGACCTGAAGAAGAATGCCGCATGCCCGGCCTGCGGCACGGCGCGGGCTCGGTGAGCGTGCGGCCGGAATTCGAGGTCGCCATCGTCGGTGCAGGCTTCGGCGGCCTGTGCATGGCCATCCGCCTGCTGGAGGAAGGTATCCGCGATTTCGTGATCCTGGAGAAGGAGCACGAAGTCGGCGGCACCTGGCGCGACAATTCCTATCCCGGCGCAGCCTGCGACGTGCAGTCGCACTTCTACTCGTACTCATTCGAGGGCAAGGCGGACTGGAGCGAGCGTTACGCAGGATGGCGGGAGATCCAGCAGTACATCCTCGACGTGACGGAGAAGCGCGGACTGCGGTCGTTCATACGCTTCGGCCGGCGGGTCAGTATCCGCACGGTTCGATGCCGCGCGCGCGTGCTGGACCCTCGGCACGCAGGATGGCGGGACGGTCGTAGCGAAACACGTGGTGCTCGCCTCCGGGCCATTGCACGTCCCGAACATCCCGCCGATCCCCGGGCTGGGGTCGTTCAAGGGCAAGGTCTTCCATTCGGCGCGCTGGGACCACGACTACGATCTTGCGGGCAAGCGTGTGGCCTCGATCGGCACCGGCGGCAGTGCCATCCAGTACTGTCCGGCCATCGCCCCGGCGGTCGGGAAGCTGCACGTCTTCCAGCGCACGCCGGCCTGGGTCATCCCCCGCGATACGCGCCGTTATTCCCCGCAGGCCCAGCGTCGATTCGCGCGACATCCCTGGTTGCGGAAACTGCATCGCCGCCGCCTCTATTGGACCAACGAATCGCGACTGGTCGGCCTGCTGCACCCGTCGCTGGTGAAGGTGCCGGCGGCGATCGCCCGCCGGCACATGCGGCGCCAGCTCAACGACCCCGCGCTCGTGGCGGCGCTCACGCCGTCGTACACCTTCGGCTGCAAGCGCGTGCTGATCTCGAACGACTGGTATCCGATGTTCAACCGTCCGAACGTGGAACTGGTGACCACCGGGATCCGCGAGGTGCGCGAACGCTCCATCGTGACCGAGGACGGCCGTGAGCGACCGCTCGACTGCATCGTCCTCGGGACCGGATTCGTGGTGGACCCGCGCATCTACATGCAGGATGTTCCCGTGGAGGGACTGCCCGGTCACTCGCTCCGCGAGGACTGGAAGCAGGGCGCGGAAGCCTACTACGGCATCGGCGTGACGGGCTTCCCGAATCTCCACCAGCTCGTCGGACCCAGCACTGCGCTCGGCCACAACTCCGTCATCTTCATGATCGAGGCCCAGGTGCACTACGTTCTCGAGTGTCTGCGCGAACTGCGCCGGCGCGGGGCCGATTACCTGGACGTCAAGCCGGAGGCGCAGCGGCGCTTCAACGAGCGTGTTCAGGACGCGTTGCAGGGCACGGTGTGGAGCGCCGGCTGTGCCAGCTGGTACCAGCAGGCCGATGGCAAGATCTTCACGATCTGGCCCTGGTCGACGTGGCGCTACTGGCTGCGGACCCGGAGTGTCGCGCCGCAGGACTATGAATTCGTGCGGACCGGGCACGGAGGGGATCCACGATGACGGCGGAGAACGCATTCCGGGTCGACCTGACGGCGCTCGCGTGCGTGCTGTACTTTGCATTCCAGGCGTGTGCAGCCATGGGGACGTCGCAGCCGGCGGCCGAGGCGGCGGCGCTGCCGGCCCACGGATTGCAGTTGCCGGCCACCTTCAAGGGCGACCTGCCCTGCGCCGACTGCGAGGCGATCCGGCATCACCTCGATCTCTGGCCGGACCAGGTGTATCACCTGCGCCGTGAATGGGCGGGTCGCGACCTGATCAAGGACGACGTCGGACGGTGGCGCGTCGATGCGACGCGGAATGCGCTGCTCCTGCAGGGTGGATCGGAGAGACCGCTGCAGTTCGAAATCAGGGGTCCGGACCGGTTGCGGCTGCTCGACCTGAGCGGGCAGCCGATCGAATCCAGCCTGCCGTACGAACTCACGAGCATCGGCACGCTGTCGCCGACGGACCTCTCGCTGGTCCTCGGCGGTGAATTCCGCTACATGGCGGATGCCGCGCAGCTCACCGAATGCCTGACCAGCCGGACCTATCCCGTCGCGATGGAGGCCGACTTCGTGAACCTGGAGCGCGCCTATCGCGACGCGGCCGAGTCGCCTGGGGCTCCGCTCTACGTGACCCTCGAGGGATCCCTCGTCGATCGCCCCAAGATGGAAGGCGAGGGCGTCGAGCGGACCCTCGTCGTCGATCGATTCGTGAACACGTGGCCCGGCGAGCGTTGCGAGCGGGCGATGGCGGACGCCTCGTTGAGCAACACCTACTGGCGCATCGTCCGGCTGGGCAGCGAAGCCGTGAGTGCGGTCGAGGGACGACGCGAACCACACGTCATCCTGCGGTCCGGCGATGGCGAAGCCCGCTACGCGGCCACCGTCGGCTGCAATGCGCTTGCGGGTGGATACACCGTGAAGGGGGACGCGATCCGTTTCACGCCAGCCGCCACGACGCTATCGGGCTGTCCGCCCCCGCTCGATGCCCTGGAGCACGCCCTGGGGGCGGCCCTGCAGCGCACCGGGCGCTGGCAGATCCGGGGCAACACGCTCGAGTTCCTCGACGACGCCGGCACGCCGGTCGCGCTGTTCCAGGCGATCTATTTCTGAGCCGGGTGGATCGACGACCGGTTTCGGCGTCAGCGGCCGGCCGCCGCGATGCACTCGACCTCGAGGCGCGCACCGAGCGCTACGCAGACCGCGTCTATTGTGCGACCTCCGCGGCCAGGTTCACCGCCATCGCGCCCGTCGCCGTCCGAAGTTCGAGCCGGTCGCCTTCCTGCCGCGCGGTCGCGACGGTTTCCAGCGCCTTCAGGAACTGCTGCTCCTGCTCCATGACGCCTTCCGGGTTGACGCACATCTTGCGCGTGGCGGCGGCGGGCCCGATGGTGAGCGACTTTCCGGACGCGGTGTAAGTGGCGACGTAGTTGTTGCAGCCCGCGGACCCGCTCACCCGGCCGTCGGCCGAGAACGACATTGTCAGTGTCGAGCCGCCAAGCACGCTCACCACCGCCTGCCGGCCGTTGTTGTAGCCGACGACGCGCCATGACGTGCCGGCGACGGACTGCCGCTGCGGGGCGAACGTCGCGAGCAGCGTGCCGTCTCCGCCGAGCAGTTCCAGCTGGCCCGCTTCGACACGGTAGCCGCGCGCACTGGTCAGTCCGGCCATGAATGCCCCGGCCTGCTCCATGACCTCCGGCGGACAGGCCATCTGCGTCGAGATGCCCCTGGGATCGATGGTCAGCGACGACCCGGAGGTCGAGTACGACAGTGCATACCGGTTGCACCCGTCCGTACCGCTCGCGCGTCCCTCGTCGAAGCTCAGCGTGGCAGTGGCGCCCTCCAGTAACTCACGGCCGGGCAGGGACGACAGCACCCAGGCGGTGCCGTCCAGGCTCGGCGTATCAGCCACCCGCGACACGGTCGCGCAACCGGCCAGCAGTGCGGCCAGTGCGACACTCGCAATGGCCCGGCGGGAACTGAGGTTCATCGGGGGGCGGTCTCCTGGAGTTCATGGGCATTCGCAGGAAGCATAGCGGAGATGCAATCTGTGCAGTACTGCCGCCGGAGCCGCATCCGCACCGTGATAGGCTTTCCGGGCGGGTGGCGAGAATTCCCGCGGAATCCTTTAGGCACCGCCCTCCGAACCTGACATCATGATTCTGCTGCCGCGTATCTCCATCCGGGCGCTGTTCCTCGCCGCCGCCGTGCTTGTGTCCCAGCCGAGCCCAGCCGCTGAGGAGTTCAACCCGTACGCCGGACGCGAGTCAGTGGCTCAGGACACCGACCGCGTGATCGTCAAGCTGCGCGCGACCGGACCTTCAGGCACGAGCAAGCCAGTGATCGACAGCCGAACGGCTGCAGACAGGATCGCGGAGGTGGGCCAGCGTGCGGGACTGCGGATGCGCCGCCTGCGCGAACTCGGCGCGCAGATGCAGGTCCTGCAGGTGGAGAACGCGCAGGCGACCGGCTCGCTCGAGGATGCACTGCGGCGGCTGCGTGCGGATCCGGACGTCGAATTCGCCGAGCCGGACGCGCGCATGAGGCCGCATCGCCTGCCGAACGACCCCGGATTCCCCGGGCAGTGGTTTCTGCAGGCGAGCGTGGCGGGGGCCAATGGACCGACAGCCGCGGCGACGGACGCCGTCGCGTCCTGGGACCTGACCACCGGAACGCCGGCCGTGGTGGTTGCCGTGATCGACACGGGCGTGCGATTCGATCATCCGGACCTGCGGCCGGCCGCGGAAGGCGGCAAGCTGCTGCCCGGTTACGACTTCGTCAGCGCGAATTCCAACGGCACGGCCCGCTCCGCGAACGACGGCGACGGCTGGGACCCGGATCCCTCGGACCCGGGAGACTGGGTCTCGTCCGAGGACCGGCAGTTCCCGCAGTTCTCGGACTGTCCCATCGACGACAGCTCGTGGCACGGAACCCGTGTGTCGGGCATGCTGGCCGGCCTCACCGACAACGGAACCGGCATTGCCGGCGTCGGTTGGGACCATCGGATCCTGCCGATCCGCGTGCTCGGCAAGTGCGGTGGACTGACGTCGGACATCATTGCGGGCATGCGCTGGGCGGCCGGCCTGCCGCAATCGGGCGCGCCCGCCAACCCGCATCCCGCGCGCATCCTCAACCTCAGCCTCGGTGGCGAGGGCGAGTGCCTGAACTCCTACCAGACGGCGATCGACGAGATCACGGCACGCGGGGTCGTCGTCGTCGTCTCGGCCGGCAACGACGGGTCCGAGGTGGACCGCCCGGCCAACTGTCGTGGCGTCGTGAGCGTCACCGGGATACGGCATGTCGGCACCAAGGTCGGTTTTGCGAACCTCGGCCCCGACGTGAGCATCGCGGCGCCGGGCGGCAACTGCGTCAACGTGGGTCCTGGACAGCCCTGCCTCTACTCGCTCGACACGACGACGAATCTCGGCCTGACGACGCCGGCAGAGAACGGATACACGGATCAGATCAACCGGTTCAACGTCGGCACCAGCTTCGCGGCGCCGATCGTCTCCGGCATCGCGGCTCTCATGCTGGCCGTGAACGAACGCCTGACGCCTGCAAAACTATTGCAGCGCCTGCAACTGTCCGCGTCGCCGTTTCCCGTCTCCAGCGACGCGAGTGTGCCGACCTGCCGCGTCCCCCAGACATCGGATGACGAGCAGTTGTCGGAGTGCAACTGCACGACCGCGACCTGCGGAGCGGGCATGGCCAACGCGCGCGCCGCCGTGGCGGACGCGCTGCGGCCGATGGCGGTCGTGTCGGCCCCGTCGGTGGCGAACGCGGGCGACACGGTGGAACTCACGGGCGTCGCCAGCCTCGGTGCCAACGACCGGACCATCGTCAGCTACGAGTGGACGCTCGTCAGTGGTGCCACCTCCCTGACGGCGTCGACGGGCAGCCAGACCTCGTTCGTGGCTCCGGGCGATCGACGGTGAAATCGTCGTGCGACTGACGGTGACGGACGACCAGGGCAGGAGCGATGCCACCGACGCGACGATTCGCGTGGTGAACGGCTCGCCGGAACCGCCGCCCGCACCGCCACCGGCACCGCCGATCACGGTCCCGGATCCAATGAATACCCGCCAGGGCGGCGGAGGCGGGGGGCGCGCCGATGGCCTGCTGCTTGCGCTGCTGGCCATGCTCGCCGCGCTCGCAAGGCGCACGCCGATCGAGCGATAGATCGCGCAGGGTCGCGTATGGCACCGGCCTTGATCACCCAGTCAGTGCGGCGGGCAGTACCGCTGCGCCCGCGGGTTACCATTGCGTGCAGTCTGTGCTTGATGGCCGGACAGGGGCTATCCTGCACGTCGTCATCCCGATGGACGAGGAGAGGACGCGCGATGACCGACTCGCCGCTGCCGAGCCACACGAGGTGCGCATATTGAAGATCGCATCCTTTCTCCGCGAGTTGAGACAGCGAAAGGTCATTCGCGCGGCGATCGCCTACGTCATCGTCGCGTGGGCCATCATGGAGGGCGGGGCACTCATTCTCGAGGCCCTGGGGCTGCCCGCGTGGACGGTCACCTTGCTCGTCGTCTTTGCAATCCTCGGATTTCCCCTCGTGCTGGTGCTTGCCTGGGCCTACGACCTGACGCCCGATGGTCTGCAGCGGGATCGGCAAGGCGAGTCGAGCGACCAGGACGAAGGAGCGGAACCGCACCGGCGCCGCCGCCGGCCGACGCGATCGACCGCGGGCGATTCATCGCGGTTCTGCCGTTCAACGACATGAGCGAGAAGCAGGACCAGGCCCATTTCTGCGAAGGCATCGCGGAGGAAATACTCAACGCGCTCGGCAAGATCGAGGACCTGCGCGTGGCATCGCGGATGTCCTCCTTTCACTTCGGGGCCAGGAGTGCCGACATCCAGGAAGTCGGCCGCAAGCTCAATGTCGGTGCGGTGCTGGAGGGCAGTGTGAGGAAATCGGGTGATCACATGCGCATCACCGCGCAGCTGGTCAACACGGCGGATGGCTATCATCTCTGGTCACAGCGCTACGACTTCAACCTGGAGGACGTATTCAAGATCCAGGAGGAGATCGCGGCCTCCATCGCCGGCACCCTGCGCCTCACGATGAAGCGCACGCCGATGGTGCGCAGCCTCAAAGTGTCGCCGAAGGCCTACGACTTCTACCTGCGAGGGCTCGGCTACTTCGCCCGGCACAGTGCGACGGACACGATCTACGCCCGGCAGATGTTTCAACGCGCCATCGACATCGAGCCCGGTTTCGGCAAGGCCTGGGCGGGCCTGGCCTATACCTACGGCTTCGAGTACATGTACTTCAACGCGGCGAGCCAGAGCCGCGAGGAGGCGCTGCGCAGCAGTGCACGTGCACTGGAGCTGGCCCCGGAACTCCCCGAATCGCACGTCTCCAGCGGCATCGCGCACTGCATGAGCCGGGCATTCCCGCAGGCCGACGCGGAGTTCCAGACTGCGCTCAAGCTCGACCCCGGCAGCTTCGAGGCCTGGTACTTCTACGCTCGTAGCAAGGTGCACGAGGGCGATCTGCGTCGCGCACTCGAGCTGTTCGAGGGGGCTGCCCGTGTCCGGCCGGAGGATTACCAGAGTGTGCTCCTCCAGGCACAGCTGCATGTCAGCCTCGGTCAGCCGGACAAAGCCATCGACGTCACCCGCGTCGGACTCGAGCGGGCGCGCAGGAGCCTGGAACTCAACCCGGATGACGTCCGCGCAGCCAATCTCGGCGCTTTCGCGCTGCTGCGCCTCGGTCAGAAAGAAGAGGCCGAGCGCTGGATCCGGCGCTCGATGGAAGCGGCGCCGCGGGATTCCATCGTGCACTACAACGCGACCTGCTTCTATGCCCTGGCCGGCGAGAAGGAGAAGGCGCTGGACTGCCTCGAGCGCTGCTTGATCAAGGTTGGCAACATCAGTCGGGAATGGCTGGATCAGGACTCCGACCTCGACTCTATTCGCGCCGAGCCGCGCTTCCGCGAGATCTTGGAGACGCTCGTGGGGCGTCACTGAACTGCCCGGAAGCCGCCGGCGCGAGCGGTGCTCAGCGCCGGAACAGGCGCACGAGCGGTGTCAGCCGCAGGGGCTTGCCGCGACCCAGCCAGTGCCATCCCAGCAGCGAGATCCAGCCCGCGACCGCCGAGAACGCAAGCAACGCGGTCACTACCAGTCGAGGCGTCGATGCCGTGGATTCCGGAACCGCGATGGCCGTGGCGATCGTGGTCGCCGATGCGAAGGCGGCGAGGGACACGCGTCCACCGAGCGAATGAAGACGCTGCGGCACATCGTCCAGCGCCGGGGTGACCGCGCGGACCATGATGTTGCCGGTCTCGAAATCGTGCATCAGCTGGTCGATCTGCCCGGGCACGGTTCGCAGCATCGAACCGAGGCCCGACGCCTCGTTCATCATCTCGCCGAGGATCCGTTGCGGGGAGAGTCGCCGCTGCACGATGTCGTCGAGGTATGGTCGGGCGATGCCGATCAGGTCGACCTCGGGGTGGAGCGTGCGGATGATGTCCTCGAGCGTCGCGGCCGCCTTGGTCAGGATAGCCATGTCCTTGGCGAGCTTGATCCGGTAGCGGCCCGCCGCCCGTGCAAAGGCCTCGATGAAGCCGGCCGAATCGTAGTCGCCGAAATTCTCCACCAGCAGGTATTGCTGGCGGATGCGTTCGATGTCGGCCTTGAGCTCGTTCAGGTTGACGCGCTGAGTCGGCGTGCCCATCTTGAGCAGGACGCGCGCGATGGTCGTCGCGTCTCCCGCAATGGCCGCAATCGTCACTGTGACGATGTCGTCCCGCTGCTCCTGCGAGATCCGGCCGACCATGCCGAGGTCGATCATGCAGACGGTGCCGTCCGGACCGTAAAGCAGGTTGCCGGCGTGCGGGTCGCCGTGGAAGACGCCGTCCACCAGGACCTGCTTCAGCGACGCGTGCACGATCTCGTTCACGACCGCCTGCGCTTCGGCGCTCTTCGGCTCGAGCTTGCGGATCGATTGACCCGCGAAGTACTGCATGGTCAGCACGGTGCGCGTCGAGAGTTCCGGGTGCGGGCGCGGCACCGTGACCTTGCGCACCGGGTCGAGGTTGCGCTGGAACTCGAGCAGATTCGAGAGTTCCTGGTTGAAATTGAGTTCGCGCAGCAGTCCCTTCTCGAACTCCTCGATGATCGACACCACGCCGAAGATCTGCATCTCGTCGATGCTCGCCTCCAGGATCTGCGCGGCGAGATGCAGCAGGTCGAGGTCCGACCGCATCGTCGTCTCGATGCCCGGCCGCTGCACCTTGACGACCACTTCGTCGCCGTTTTTCGTGCGCGCGCGGTGGGTCTGCGCGATGGAAGCGGTGGCGAGTGGTTCCGTCTCGAACGATGCGTAGAGTTCCTCCAGCGTGCCGCCGAGGCTCGCTTCGACCTGCTCGAGTATCGAGGAGAACGGCAGGCGCGGTGCGTCGTCCTGCAGCGTCTCGAGCGCCTCGATCCAGTCGGGGGCGAGGAGGTCCTTGCGCATCGAGAGGATCTGCCCGAGCTTGATGTACGTCGGGCCGAGCGCGGCGAGCAGCCTGGCGAAACGGACCGGCGCCGTGAGTCCACGCAGGGCGGCGTCGCCCTCGGGTGGTCGCTCGAACAGTCGCCGGCCGAACGGCGTCCGCATCACCAACGGTCCGAAGCCGTGCTTCGCCACGATCACGGCGACCGCGCGCAGGCGACCCAGGTCGCGCAGCGCGACACCGACGATCGAGGGCGTGTCCTTGGGGTTGTTCATGCGCGCTCCGCGTCGAGCGGTGTCGCCGAAACCGCGATCGCCAGGGCTCGGATAGGCGTCATCCGCCAATTGTATGCGCTCTGGTGCGGATCGGCAGGCTACCAACCGCGTATGACTGCGCGGTTCTGGCGGGGCGCGGAAGCGGGCGGTCCGGGTAACGAGTCGGAGGCTGTGTGGTTGATGCCGGGCACCTGCGGACTGAAGATAGCCGTTCTGCTCACGAACGGAGAACCTCCGGATGCTCACGCTCTACTTCGCCCCCCGCACCCGCGCCGTCCGCGTTCGCTGGCTGCTCGAAGAACTCGAGATCCCCTACGAGCTGATACGCGTCGACTTCAAGCCGACGACCGGCCAGTTCTTCATCCAGGACACACCGACCGGAAAGCTGCCGACACTGGTGGACGGCGAGGTCGTGATGGCCGAATCCGGCGCGATCGTGGAGTACGTCCTCGGCCGCTACGGACAGGGTCGCCTGGCGCCGGAGGTGGACTCACCCGACTGGCCCCGGTTCCTGCAGTGGCTGCACTTCGCCGAGAGTACGGCTTTCCCGCCGATCGGCGTCTACGTCTGGCTGACGCGGTATCGGCAGGATGCGGGGGATCACCCTGCCCTGATCGAGGATGCGCGGCGACGGGTGTCGACCACCCTGCGACAGGTGGAACAGGCATCGTCAGACCGATCCTTCATGGTCGGTGAGGCGTTCACGGCGGCGGACGTGATGATGGGCTTCACGCTCATCGCCGCAGAGACACTAGGCCTGCTCGGCGAGGAGTTCGTCGGACTGCGGCGCTACCTGCAGCGCCTGAAGTCCCGACCCGCGCTGCAGCGGGCGATGCAGTGATTCCTCAGGCCAGCGTTCGCCACGAGCCGGCATTCAGGACGCGCGAAAATCCCTGACGTCGCAGCCGATGGGCCGCCATCGCGCTGCGCGTGCCGGAGGCACAGCAGACGACGACCGCACGGTGCGGATCCAGTTCCCGGGCACGCTCGCCGATCTCCGGCAGCGGAATGTTGACGCTGCCCGGGGCGTGCGCAGCCGCGAACTCGCCGGGACTGCGGACGTCCACCAGTTGCGCCCCGTCCTTGAGCAGCGCCGGCAGGCGGCGACGCATGAGAATCGCGGACAGGATCCGCCAGCCAATATAGGCGACGAGCAGTCCCGGAAGGATATAGTCAGGGTTCATTGCCATTCTCCATCTCACCAGCGCCGGCCGGAGAATCCTGGCGCGACGGCGTCCGGTCCATTCTGACCGATCCCGAACAGCCGCAGGAGAACGGGTATGCTTGTGCCTCGCACCCACGGAGACGCCGCCATGAATACACTCCTCAATCACCAGTTCAAGCTCGCCCGGCGTCCCGTCGGCATGGTTCAGCGCGGCGATTTCGAGTACGTGACGGCGCCGGTCGCCGAGCCGGGCGAGGGCGAGGTGCTGGTGAAGATCCTCTACATCTCACTTGACCCTGCGATGCGCGGCTGGATGAACGAGGGAAAGTCCTATATTCCGCCGGTCGGCATCGGCGAAGTCATGCGTGCCGGTGCGGTCGGGCGGGTGATCAAGTCCCGCGATCCGGCCATCGCCGTGGGCGACCACGTCGTGGGCGTGCTCGGCGTGCAGGAATATGCCGTCGCGAAGGGCAGGGGGGTGACCAAGGTGGATCCCAGGCTGGCGCCGTTGCCGGTCTACCTGGGCACGCTCGGCATGCCGGGCATGACGGCGTACTTCGGACTGCTCGAGGTCGGGCGACCGAAAGAGGGCGATACCGTCGTCGTCTCCGGCGCCGCCGGCGCCGTCGGACAGGTCGTCGGACAGATCGCGAAAATCAAGGGCTGTCGCGTGGTCGGCATTGCCGGCGGCTCCGAGAAATGTGCCTATCTGCACTCCCTCGGCTTCGACGCGGCGATCGACTACAAGCACGAGGACGTCAAGACTGCGCTCAAGCAGCATTGCCCGAAAGGCGTCGACGTCTACTTCGACAACGTCGGCGGCGAGATCCTCGATGCGGTGCTCACGCAGCTCGCCATGCATGCGCGCATCGTCATCTGCGGTGCCATTTCGCAGTACAACGAAGCGAAGATGACGGGTCCGAGCAACTACATGTCGCTGCTCGTCAACCGCGCGAGCATGACGGGCATGGTGGTCTTCGACTACGCCAGCCGCTACGGCGAAGCGGCACGCGAGATGGGCGGCTGGCTGGCCGCGGGCAGGCTGAAGACCCGCGAGGACATCGTCGACGGCCTCGAGACCTTCCCCGACACGCTGCTGAAGCTGTTCAAGGGCGAGAACATCGGCAAGCTCGTGTTGAAGGTCGCGGACGAATAGCGGGCTGCCGGTGCGGCCGTCGCCGCGGGCCAGTCCGAGTGGCGATGGCAGCATAACCGCACGGTATTTTTCCGGGTGATGGCTCGTGCCTAGGATGGCGACGACGGAATTTCCAGGTCGTCGTTCAAACCAGGAGCAGCCATGACCGGATCAGCCATCGAGGAGTTGCTGGCTCACAACCAGCGGTATGCGCAGGGCCAGCCGACGCGCGAGGCGTCGTATCCAGGCCGGCAGCCGATCCAGCCGGCTCGGCGGGTGGCGGTGGTGGCCTGCATGGACGCACGCATCGGCGTCGAGGACCTGCTCGGCCTGCAGACCGGGGAGGCCCACATCATCCGCAACGCCGGCGGCGTCGTCACCGAGGACGTCATTCGCTGCCTGATCATCTCGCATCACCTGCTCGACACCAACGAGATCGTCCTCATCCACCACACGCGCTGCGGCATGCTGGCCTTCACCGACGACCTGCTGAAGGCGGGCCTCGAGGGCGATCCCGCGGCCGGGCAGCTGCTCAGCCAGGCGACCGGGCGTACGTTCGTCAGTCCGGGCGAATCGTCGGCCAGCCCGCAGGCATTCCATGCGTTTCGCGGGCCGCTCGAGCCGCTCGATTCGCCGCGTGACCGCGCCAATACGGAGCGTCTGGAGTGGGACGTCCGGCGAGGCATCTCCGCGATCCTGAATCATCCCTGGATACCGACCGTCGGCCCGGACGCGGTGTCCGTGCGTGGCTTCATCTACGACGTCGATACCGGCCGACTGAATGAAGTCGAGCCCCAGGGCCCGACCGGATCGATCGGCTGACGACGGCGTCCGGCCCGCGCAGGAGTGCCAGCCCGGGTGCAGGCCCGGGTCAGTCGGCCTTCAGGTAGTCGGCGAATGCGTCGAAGCTGTACTCGCGTCCAAGGAATGCCTTCACCGAATCCGCGGCCGGCCGGCTGCCGCCGGCTGACAACACCGCGTCGCGGTAGGCCCGCGCGGTCCCGGTATTGCGCATGCCCTCGGCATCGAAGCGGGTGAACATGTCGGTGGCGATGACCTTCGACCACATGTAGGTGTAGTACATGGCCGAGTAGCCGTCGAGGTGGCCGAAGCTGCTGTAGAAGTGGTCGCCTTCCAGGTAATCGTAGATCGAGTATCGGGCCTGCAGTTCCTTCATGGTCGCCAGCAGGTCCAGTTCCGCGGGATCCCGGTTGTAGTAATTGAGGGACAGGGCAGCGTAGAACATCTGCTGCCGGGCCTGGCGCCCCTCGCCGAACATCCGCGCGGCATTCATCTTTTCCACCAGCTCGGCGGGAATGACTTCGCCCTGCGCGTTGGTGGCGAATTTCTGCAGCGTCTCGCGATCCCAGATCCACTCCTCCAGCATCTGGGAAGGAGCCTCGACAAAGTCCCATTCCATGGTGAGGCTGCTGTTGTCGACCCAGTGGTGGTCGCTCGCGAACAGAGAATGCATCAGGTGACCGAACTCGTGCAGGAACGTCGTGACGTCTTCATGCTCCATCAGGCCGGCCGTCCCGTCACCGCCGGGGAAGTTGCACATCAGCACGGAAACCGGCAGCTGGCGGCCCGTGATGCCCGGCACGATCGAGCCGGCCGCCGCGTGCTTGAACTTGCCGTCGCGGGGATGCATGTCGAGGTAGAAGCGGCCGATCAGGCGACCGTTTTCGCGCAACTCATAGGCTTCGACTGACGGGTCCCAGGCGACGGTGTCCCAGGGCGCGATCTCCACGCCGAAGAGCGTCGAGACCAGGTCGAAGATACCGTCACGCACCTTGTCATAGGCGAAGTACTGGCGGATCCGCTGGTTGTCCACGTCGAACTGTTCCTTGCGGACCAGCTTGTCGATGTAGCTGCCCTGCCATGACTGGACGGACGTCGCCGCGGGATCGATGACCTGCAGCCGGGCCAGCAGCCGGGCGGTTTCGGCCTCGGCACGCGGGTCGGACAGCTCGGCGACCTGGTCGATGAACCCGGCGGCCCGCTCCGGCGTGCCGACCATCTTGTCCTCGGTGATGTAATGGGCCCAGTTCTGGTATCCGAGCAGCGTCGCCAGTTCGTGACGCCGGCTGATCAGCTCCTTCAGCACCGGCTCGTTGGCCGGGTATCCCCGGTTCGTGAACGCGAGCCGCAGGGCCTTGCGGGCCGCGTCGTCCCGGGCGTAGTCGAAGAACGGCAGGGCGTCCGGGTAGTCCGTGGTGATGACGATCTTGCCCTGGTCGTTCGGTCGATGGGCGTCGATGTAGTCCTGCGGCAGGCCGGCCAGCTGGTCGACGGAGTCGAGTTCGATGTGGCGGACATCCTCACGGGCGTTCTTGCCGAAGGCCTGGCCCAGCTTGAGTATCTCGTCCTGCAGCACCTTCACGCGGTCGCGGGTGGCCTCGTCACGATCGACGCCCGAGCGGCGGAAATCCCGCAACTGCTTCTCGAGGACGAACCGGGTGGCACTGTCCGTGCCGCTCGCGTCCACCGCACTGAGGGCGTCGTAGACCGGGCGCGACAGGCTCAATCGCGTCGTCAATTCGCTCCAGGACTGCTCGCAGACCTGCGCGGCATCGCGAACGGCGGCGTCCGGGTAGAGGTTGAAATACAGATGTGCCTTGCCCGAGCCGTTGCTGATGGCGATTCGCAGGTCGTTGTAGGGCTCCAGCACCGTCGCGACGGTCAGCGGCGGCTGGATCCGCTCCAGTTGCTCCAGCCGGGCAGTGGCCGCCTGGAGGCCGTGCTGGCATTCGGTCTGGAACTCCGATGCCGTCGTCGGTCCGAAGCTGACCGGCGCTGCGATGGCGGCCGTCAGTGCTTGCGTCGGGGCGGCGGACGGCGACGCAGGTGCCTGCGACCCAGGGCCTTTGACGGAAGCACAGGCCGCCAGGCCCAGGGCCACGGCGGCGCCGATCATCACTCGAATGCGGGTTCTCACGTTGTCTGGCCCAGGGGAAAAGTGGCCATGCTAGGGCTCCGGAGCGCGGACCGCAACGCGCCGCACGATTGCCGCAGGGTCCCGGAGACGTCATCATCGACTTTCCCCCCGCCACTCATTTCTGCGAGACCGTCATCGACAAGAACACCGCAATGCGCGCCGGCACGACGGCGCTCGAGGCCGGCGACGCCCTGACCGCCCGTCGTCATTTCGAGTCCATCCTCGCCGCGGGTGCGGGCGATGCCCAGACCTGCATCCTGCTCGCACTCGCCTGCCAGCGCCTGGAAGACATTCCGGCACTGCACCAGGCGATCGACCGTGCGCTCGCGTTCGAGCCGCGCAACCTGCACGCGCTCCTGATGAAGGGCGATCGCCTCCTCGCGACGGGCAACGCGCGTGGGGCCGCGCAGTTCTACGGCGCCGCGGTAACGCTGGCCTCGCAGGCCCGGAACCTGCCCCCGGCGCTCGTGGACTACCTGCGCCGGGCGGCGGAGACCCGCGACCGCATCCACGCGCACATCGAGGCGCACCTGCGGACGCAGCTCACGGCGGCGGGCTACGATGAAAAATCGTCGAGCAGCCGGTTTGCGCAGTCGATCGACCTGCTCACCGGTCGCAAGCAGCTCTACACCCAGGCGCCCCGCGCGTTCTATTTCCCGGAACTTCCGCAGATCCAGTTCTATCCGCGCGAGTCGTTCCCGTGGCTCGACGCGATCGAGGCCGCGACCGACGACATCTGCGCGGAACTGCAGGGCGTACTTGCCCGCAACCGCGGCCTCGAGCCGTACATCCAGTCGGCCGGCGACGTGCCGCTCGGCGACTCCCACAACCTGCTCGACAGCCTCGACTGGAGCGCGTTCTTTCTCTACAAGGACGGCGAGCTCATCGAGGAGAACGCCGCGCAGTGCCCGAAGACGCTGGCGGCGCTCGAGCAGGTGCCGTTTCCGCGCGTCAAGGGCAGGGACCCGATGGTGCTCTTCTCGGTGCTGAAGCCGGGTGTGCGCATCGCGCCACACCACGGTTTCCTGAACACGCGACTCGTCTGCCACCTGCCGCTCGTGGTGCCGCCGGGGTGCTTCCTGCGCGTCGGCAATGAGCAGCGCGAGTTCCGCAAAGGCAAGGCCTGGGTGTTCGACGACTCGATCGAGCACGAGGCGTGGAACACGAGTCAGGAGCCGCGCGTCGTCCTCATCTTCGACATCTGGCGACCGGAACTCTCGGAGGACGAGCGCAAGCTCGTGGCCACGCTGCTCGAAGCCGTGGACACCTACTCGGGGCCGCGTGTGGAGTGGAACAGCTGATCCCTGGCCGCACCGGAGCCGTGCGGGCGGCCGCGGCAAGCTCATGTTCAGGCTCGATCACGTATCCAAGGCATATCAGCAACGGCCGGCTGTCGAGAATCTGACGCTCGACATCGCGCCCGGCCAGACGACGATGCTGATCGGGCCGTCGGGCTGCGGGAAATCGACGCTGCTCCGGTTGCTCCTCGGGCTGGTCTGGCCGGACGAGGGCACGGTCCGCTTCGACGGTCGATTGCTCACGCCGGCGTGGATTGCAGCCCTGCGTCAGCGCGTCGGCTATGTCATCCAGCAGGGCGGCCTGTTCCCTCACCTGAGCGCACGCCGGAACGTCACGCTGATGGCCGAGCACCTCGGCTGGCCGCCCGGGCGCATTGCCTCGCGGGTCGCGGAACTCGCGGCACTGACGCACTTTCCGCGGGACGGGCTCGACCGCTATCCGGGTGAGTTGTCGGGCGGGCAGAACCAGCGGATCGGCCTGATGCGCGCGCTGATGCTGGAGCCCGAGGTGCTGCTGCTCGACGAGCCCCTGGGGGCGCTCGATCCGATGATCCGCTTCGACCTGCAGCAGGAACTGAGGCAGATCTTCGCCTCGCTGCGCAAGACGGTCGTGATGGTGACTCACGACCTGGCGGAGGCGGCGTACCTCGCCGACACCATCGTGCTGTTGCGCGACGGCCGGATCGTGCAGCAGGGACCGCTCGACGCCCTGTTGTCAGCGCCGGCCGACGAATTCGTCACGCGCTTCATCCAGGCCCAGCGCAGTCAACTCGGCGGGCACGGAGCCGCGCGGTGACTCGTCGACTGTCTCCTGGCCGCGTGCCTGTCGGCGCTGCTGGCGGCGGCCGGCTGCGAGCGACGCGACCCGGAAGTGGTGATCGGCAGCAAGACGTTCACCGAGAGCGTCATCCTTGGTGAAACCATGCGACTGCTGGTCCAGGACGCCGGGCTGCCGGCCTCGCACCGGCGCGGGCTGGGGGGCACGCGGCTGGTCTACAACGCGCTGGTGAAGGGCGACCTCGACGCCTACGTCGAGTACACGGGTACCTTGAGCAACGAGATCTTCGCCGCCCGTCAGCCGCAGGACGGCGCCACGCTGGAACGACTGCTCGCCGCCGATGGGGTCGTGATGGCCGGCCCGATCGGCTTTCAGAACAACTATGCCCTCGGCATGCGCGCCAGCGAGGCCGCGCGTCTCGGTGTCACGCGGATCTCGGATCTGGCCAACCATCCGGACCTCGTGCTGCGTTTCAGCAGCGAGTTCATGGATCGTGCGGACGGGTGGCCTGGCCTGCAGGCGGCCTACGACCTGCCGCAGCGCGACGTCCGCGGCGTCCAGCACGATCTCGCCTACCGGGCCCTCGCCGCCGGCGACGCCGCCATCACCGACGTCTACACGACCGATGCCGAGATTGCCTATTACGACCTGCGCGCCCTGGCGGACGACCGCGATCATTTCCCGCGCTACGAGGCGGTGCTGCTGTACAGGGCCGATCTCGAGACACGGATTCCCGGTGCCGTCGAGGCCCTGCGTCGGCTGCTCGGCCAGGTTGATGCGGCGCAGATGGTGGCTCTCAATGCCGAGGTCAAGCTCGAAGGTGTCAGCGAAACCGCGGCAGCGACCGGGTTCCTGACGGAGCAGGTCGGCGAGCTGGCGGCCGCCCGGGCCACGGGACGCCTCGACCGGTTACTGCAGCGCACGCGCGAGCACCTGGTGCTGGTGATCGTGTCGCTGCTGGCGGGTGTGCTGGTCGCCATCCCGCTCGGGATCGTCGCGGCGCGCTTTCCGCGACTCGGCCAGGGTGTGCTGGCCACAGTCGGGATCGGCCAGACCATCCCGGCGCTGGCACTGCTGGTGTTCATGGTCCCGCTGTTCGGCATCGGCGCGGGTCCGGCGCTGGTCGCGCTGTTCGTCTACGCGCTGCTGCCGATCGTTCGCAACACCCACGCCGGACTCACCGGCATTCCGCCGACGCTGCGAGAGGCCGCCGAGGCACTGGGCCTGCCGTCCGCAGCTCGACTGCTGCGAATCGAGCTGCCGCTGGCGCTGCCGACGATTCTGGCGGGCATCAAGACCGCGGCCGTGATCAACGTCGGCGGGGCCACGCTCGGGGCGCTGGTGGGGGCGGGTGGCTATGGCCAGCCCATCCTGACCGGCATTCGCCTCGACGACACCGCGTTGATCCTGGAGGGCGCGGTGCCGGCCGCCCTGCTGGCCCTTGCGGCCCAGGGCCTGTTCGAAATGCTGGAGCGGGCCGTGGTGCCCCGGGGTCTGCGGCTCAGCGCGGCCAGCGCGGGTGCCCCGACGGGCTGAGTCGCGGACGCCAGATGTCGTCCAGATCCCGCGACGCCGATTCCCGGATCTACCCGATCAGCGCGAGGATCTTCTGGTAACGCGGATGCGCCCGCAGCGCGTCGAAGTCCGAGTCGTGCTTGATCCACGACTTCGTCTCGTGATTGGCGTGTGGCAGCAGCCGCTCCAGCAGGTCGAACGCCACTTCGAGGTTGCCGAGCTTGGAGTGCACGCAGGCGACGTTGTACTGGGTCAGGACGTCGTCCGGGTCGATGGCCGTGGCTCGCTCGAGCCAATCCCTGGCGCGGTCGCGCTCGCCGAGTTCCATCAGCGCGCCCGCCCCGAGGTAGGCCGGGCGCGGGTTCTCGGGATGAAGCGTGAGTTCCCGCTCGGCAATTTCGACGACCTTGCGGGCCATGGCCGGGACGTCCCGGCCTCGACCGAGCGAACGATAGATCATCAACAGCATGGCAGGCGCCTGGTAGTCGTCCGGCTTGAGCGTCGCCGCGCGCTCGAACAGTTCCGCCGCCCGTTCCATCCGATTCTGGGCAAAGCAGGCGCGCCCGAAGAAGTAGTGCGCCTCGAAGGAGTTCGGATCAATGGCGATCGCGCGTTCGAATTCGGCCGAGGCCTCCTCATTGCGCTGCACCAGCGAGAGGGCCAGGCCCCGCGAGGCGTGGGCCTCCGCCAACCCCGCATCGAGTGCCAGGGCCTGCGCGCTCGTTTCCAGGATGCTGTCGATGGCGACATCGAGGTGATAGTGAAGGAAGAGGAAGGAATCGCAGTCGGCGATCCCGGCAAACGCGCGCGCGTACAGCGGATCGAGCTCGACGGCACGCGTGAACATGCGGCGCGCGAGCTGGTAGTAGGATTTCGAATGCCGGTGCAGGAACTGGCGTCCGCGCAGGTAATAAGTGTAGGCCTCGATGTTGTCCGTCGGTGCCTGGGCGATGGACTGGCGCTCCTGCGGCAGCAGCTTCACCTTGAGCTGCGCGACGATGGCGTGGGTGATCTCGTCCTGGATCGCAAAGATGTCGGTCAGATCCCGGTCGAAGCGATCGGCCCAGACATGGCCGCCGTCGTCGCCATTGATGAGCTGGCCCGTGACGCGCACCCTGGCGCCGGCCTTGCGGACGCTGCCCTCGAGAACGTACTTCACGCCGAGTTCCTGGCTGACGTCCTGCACCTTGACGGGCTTGCCCTTGTAGGTGAACGCCGTATTGCGCGCGACCACGAACAGCCCCGAGACCTTGGACAGGTCGGTAATGATGTCCTCGGTGATGCCGTCGCTGAAGTACTCCTGCTCGGGGTCACCGCTCATGTTGTTGAATGGCAGGACGACGATCGACGGTCGCTCCGCCGGTGCCTGGGCTTCGGAGCCCTCGGCCTGCGGGCTCGCAGCGCCGAGCACCTGCTGCAGCGTCACGACCAGGTTGTTTACGTGCGGCTCGATCGGGGTCGAAAACGCGTCGAGCCAGTGCGTGCCGCTGAGGCAGTACTCCATCGCCCCGGTGGGAAGCACGTTCTCGACACGGAACGGGATGATGGTCTTGTCCGACGACACGGCACGCTCCACCTCGCGCCGGACGTGCGGCGAGGCGTTGGCGCTGGCCGAGAAGACCACCACGAACGCGCGGCTGCCTTTCAGGGCTTCGACGATCTGCTGGCCGTATTCGGCGCCGGCCTGGACGTCGCGCGGCGCAATCCAGCAGCGAATGCCGCGCGCCTCTAGACCGGCCAGCACGGCCTGCGCGGCCGCTTGGTCCGCGGCGGAATGACTCAGGAATACGTCGTGCGGCATGGGGGCGTTCGGCGTCGCTGACTGAAATTGTTGGAATTGGACCGGCAGGGGCGGATCTTGCATCGCACGGATCGCCCGGGCAAGGACCAATGCCCGGAGAACGTCCGCAGCCAACTCCGTTCGCGCCGTCGGAATATGGACCGCAGCAGGCGCCGGCGGGTTGCGCCGACCGACGGACGCACCAGTCTACCCGTCGATTGCCGCGTAGGTGACGATCACGTAGCGGAACTGGAGGCTCGCGCGGCGCTTCGCAGCGATCGCCTCATGCACGCCGGGCGTCCATGCCGTCCACTGGTCCATGAACGCCTCGGCGCGCTTGCGGTCGCCCGCGTGCTGGATGGCCAGTACCTCGCGGAGGAGCGAGGTCACGACCTCCGGGTAACGCTCGTAGTGAATCGACAGCAACCCTGTCTGCGGGTCGAAAGTGATCAGCCCGTGCTCGAGGAACCAGTTGAACTGCATCAACTGCATCGTCTGGTACGGCTGGTCACGCCGCGGTTTCACGGTCTGCAGCGTGCGCAGGATGCCGCTCGCGTAGACCGACCGCAGGGACGCATCGTCGTAGTAGCCGGCCTTGCGCAGCGCTCTCGGCGGCGAACAGCGAGACGAGATCGGCCTTCATCTCCTCGTACGAATCCGCCGTCGACTCGAGGGCCTCGTCGAGCGGCCGACCCTGCGCGTCGCGGTCGACGCCGAGGTAGTGGCCGATCTCGTGCCAGAGGGTGCGGTTGAAGTTGCCGTCCGGCCGCAGGTCGTCGCGGTGGGCTTCGGCGATGACAGCGTCCCATCCGGCCTTCGTGTTCGTGAAGAGGACCGGATCGCGCATGATGTTCTCGCGCAGGAGAATCGTCCGGCCGTAGCGCCGCGAGAAGAGCGCGTCGTTCGGCAGGATCGTGGCCGTGTTCGCGCCGCGCGCCTGGCCGAAGTCGGCGATGACCTCGTACGCACCGACCGGAACGTCTTCGCGTACGCGCTTGTGACCCTCGTAGGGGAGGGCATCCTCGACGTCCTGGAGACCGGCGAGTCCGGCCGCGAGCCGGCTGCTCGCCTCGGCATCCCGCATGAGCAGGCTCAGGGACATGAAAGCCTTGACCCCGTAGAGCGCGTCGTCATAGGTCTCGTACGAACCGATCTGCACGTTGAGGCGCTGGAATCGTCCGGTCACCCACGCGGCATCGCCGCTTTCGTAGTCATTGCTGAGCAGGTCCCGCGAGCGGTTGCGCAGGTAGCGCGCGAACTCGGCGTCGTCCGCTTCCACCGCGTCCGCCGCGCGGTTCAGGTGTCCGTGCACGGCGATCAACTCGTCCGCCCACGCCACCGCCTGCGGCACCGCGTAGAAGGCGTGCCGGGCAGGGTCCTCGGACACGGTACGCAGTCGGGCCGCGAGTCCGGGGTGCAGGGTGTCGAGCACCGGATACTTCACCAGCACGGCGAGGTCCTGCGCGGCATTGTCTTTCGTCCCGCGCCGCACCACGGTCCGCTCGCCCAGGATCGCGTCACGCTCCGCTGGATGCGTCGCGAGGAAGGCGTCGATCTCCTCTCGGGTGGCTCCCGGTGGATAGACGTTGCGCGTCGGCGCCTCGGGCGCGACGGGCAGGAACGCCTCCCGGCGGTTGTCGAGCGTCGTGGCGATCGGCCCCTGGTTGAGCCGATAAAGCTCCATGAGATTCCCGGTGGCGGCTCTCGCTCCGGTGGACGCATGCAAGGCCTCGAGCCGTGCATGAGCCGCGCGCGCCTCCGGATGGCGCGAGACCTCGAAGATCGCCTGGAGAATCCCGCCCGCCTCGAGCAGGTGCCGCACGGCTTCGCGCTCGCCGTCCGTCAGGCCCGACAGGTCCGGTGCGAGACGAATCGTGCGCGTCTTGTCGAGGATCGGCTGGCTGAGGTCGACGGGCCAGTAACCGCTCGGGAGATCGGCGGCGCCGGAAGGGAGGGCCGTGAGCGCAGCAAGCGCTGCCAGGCAGGGCAGGGTGACGTGCTTCATGGCTGCATAGCCTAACCCGATTGCGGCCGCGACCTGCCGCCGATCTCAGGACCAGATGAGGAGCCCGACGGTCGCGGCGGTGAGGCAGGTTGCGAGCGTCCCCGCGACGATTGACTTCAGGCCGAGCGAAATCACCTCGCCGCGCCGCTCCGGACACATCGTGCTCAGGCCTCCGATCATGATTCCGAGCGAGCCGAAGTTGGCGAAGCCACAGAGCGCGTAGCTCATCAGCACGCGGCTGCGATCCGACAGCGCCTCCATGCGGGCGAGGTCCACGTAGGCCACGAGCTCGTTCAGCACGGTCTTGGTCCCGAGCAGCATGCCCGCGTCCCCGGCCTCGGCCCAGGGCACGCCCGCGAGCCAGGCCAGTGGCGACAGCAGTCGGCCGAGCGCCCCCTGCAGCGTGTACGGCGCAATTGCGAGATTCACGAGCGTGACGATCGCGACGAAGACGATCAGCATCGCCACGATGCTGATGAACAGCTGGGCACCGTCGAGCGCGCCGCGGGTCAGTGCGTCGATGCTGTTCTCCGCCGGGGACCTGAGTTCCAGCCGTCCGCCGGTCGGATCCTCCGTGGGCGGGACCATCAGGAAGGACACGACCAGCGCGGCGGGTGCGGAGAGGATCGATGCAACGAAGAGGTGGCCGACCGCACCGGGCACCACGTCGCGCAGCAGGCTCGCGTACAGAAAAAGCACGGTTCCCGAGATTGTGGCCATGCCGCAGGCCATGATCGCGAACAGTTCGCCGCGGGAGACGCGTGCGAGGTACGGCTTCACGACCAGTGGCGCCTCGACCATGCCCACGAAGACGTTGGCAGCCGTCGCGAGACCCACGACGCCACCGACGCCCATGACGCGTTCGAGTACCCAGGACACCCCGCGGACGACGAGCGGGAGAATCCGCCAGTAGAACAGCAGTGCCGACAGTGCGCTGATGACCAGCACGAGCGGCAGGGCACGAAACGCCAGGATGAAGCTCGAGCCGGGATCGGACTCGATGAACGGCGGCTTTCCGCCGCCAAGGTAGCCGAACACGAAGGAGGTGCCCGCCTGGGTCGCCTTCTCGAGCGCCAGCATGCCGTCGTTCAGTCCGAGCAGCGCCGTCTTGGTGAACGGGAGCTTGAGCAGGATGACCGCGAGCACGAGCTGCAGCAGCAGGCCCGAGACGACGGCCCGCCACGGCACGGTCCACCGGCTCTCGCTCATGAGCCACGCGAGTCCGAGCAGTCCCGTGATGCCGACCGCCGCCTGGAGGACGTGTTCTCCCATGTGTCGCGGCGAAGCATGGCAGATGCCGGGGGTGGGTCAAGTCTGACGGCGGCCTTGCTGCCTGGTCAGTTGATACCGTTCAGACGCCTGTGCAAAGGTCCCCTGATCGCCGTCATCCGGGCCGGGCCATGCGGAACAGCTGCGCACCGTCGATCGGGAAGTAATCGCCCGTGCCGCCGCCGCGCAAGACCGGCTGGGCGCCCGCCGTGTCGTACACGCCGTCCTTGAGCAGGGACTCGGCGATGTGGACGGCGACCACTTCTCCCAGCGTCAGCCATGTATCCACCTTGGTTCCGTCGGCTGCCTGCAGCTGCACGATCTGTGTCAGGCGACACTCGAACGACACCGGGCTTTCTGCGACCCGCGGTACGCCGATGATCCGTGAAGGAGCAGGGGTCAGTCCCGCGAGCGCGAACTCGTCCACGTTCTGTGCCACGGTGGCGGAGGTCGTGTTCATGGCCTCGGCCAGCCCCCGTGTCACGAGGTTCCAGGCGAATTCACCGGTCTCTTCGATGTTGCGCACCGTGTCCTTGTAGCCGATGCTGGCGAAACCGATGATCGGTGGCCTGTAGTTGAAGGCATTGAAGAAGCTGTAGGGCGCCAGGTTCAGGATCCCCTGTCGATCGCGCGACGAAATCCATCCGATGGGTCGGGGACCGACGATGGCGTTGAACGGATCGTGCGCGAGCCGATGGCCGTGCCGCGGCTCGTAGTAGTGAACGTTCTCTGGCATTGGCGCCTGCCTTTGGCTCGCTCAGGACGCGTCGGCCGGTCGCCGCGCCGCGGTCCACCGGGCGAGCTTGTCGCGCGCGCCGTTACGGGTGGGATCCATCGCTTCGTCGTGGCCGGGTGTCTTCGCGGTGAGTTCGATCACATAGCCGTTCGGATCACGGAAGTAGATGGAGTGAATGAACCCGTGGTCCGAGATGCCGCGGGTCTCGATCCCCGCGGCCCTGCCCCTTGCGAGCATGTCGTGCAGCGTGCGTGCGTCGACCTCGAGCGCGATGTGCAGGTCGAAATCGTGCTGTGGCTTGAACTCGAACGGCATGTCCGGCGCCTCGAAGAACGCCAGGTAGGACCCGTCGTCGAGCCGGTAGAACGTGTGCAGGGTTTCCGTCCTGCGGCCGCTCTTCGTTTCGCCGATCTCCAGCGTTCCTGACAGCGGCAAGCCGAGGAAGTCCTCGTAGAAGCGCCGCGTCTCTTCCGAATCGCGGCAACGGTAAGCGTTGTGGTGCAGGCCCCTGATCATGGTGGCTCTCCTGGGTTTCGCAGGCGAGGCGGGCAGTGTAGGCCGTTCGAGCACGTCAAGGCGACTCCCGGCCGTCGTCGGGTCAAGTACGGCCGGTCGCCCGGCAGCGGGGGCCGCGACCCCGCGGCAGCGGTTCAGGCGCCGCCTGCTTGCTATCGATCCAGAAACGGCGTATCTGGTCTGGAAAGAACACAGACATGATTGGCCGGGGGGCCCTCGACTGGCGGAGAAGGACTGCTGCCGCTCGCTGCTCCGGCCGCAGCGGGCACGGCGGTCGTTGCGCAGATGAGCGACGAGTCGGTCACTGTGCTGCTGGAGCGACTCTCGTCCGCGGGGGCCGCCGCCGCGTGGAGTGAGTTCCTGACCCGCTACTCGCCATTGATCATGCACGTCGTGCGACGGCACGAGGTCGGCGAGGAACGTGCGGCAGAGTGCTTTGCACATGTTTGCGGAGCCTTGAGCGACGACGGCTTCCGCCGATTGGTGAATTTCCGGCCGGACGGGCCGGCCCGGTTCAGGACCTGGCTCATGGCCGTGGTTGCCAACCTCTGCGTGGACTGGCGCCGCAAGGAGCAGGGTCGCGTCCGTCCTCCACGCTGCGTATCGCGGCTCCCCGACCTGGACCGGCAGGTTTTCCGCTGCATCTACGAGCGGCACATGTCGCGTGTGCAATGTCTTCAGGCGCTGCTGCCGCGCTTTCCGGGCCTGACCGATGCCATGCTGTCCGGCATCAACGCACGACTGTTCGAGTTGCTGTCGCCGCAGCAGCGCTGGCAACTGACGGTGCGCGCGCCAACAAGCCTGAAGCCCGCCACCTGCGGGGTCTCGCCCGAGGACGACGAGCCCGCGTGGCAGCTGGAGCAACCAGGGCCCGGACCGGACGACCTGACCGCGGAGCTTCAGGAGCGACGACGACTGCAGGATGCCGTGGCTCGGCTGTCGGCGGAGCAGCGTCTGCTGCTCAGGCTGCGCTTCGAGCAGAACCTGACGCTGGCAGAGGTCGCGCGCCTGACCGGGCAATCGTCCTCCGGCCGGCGCCGCGAACGAGATCCCGCCTGCCCGGACGAACACCAGATCGCAGGCTACGTCGACGGCTCGACGGCTGCCCGGGAACATCGTGGCTGCACCCGATTGCGGGCACTGTCTTGCGCCGTGACCATCTGCCCGACGCCGTCGCAAGCGCGCGCCGGTGACCGGCGCGCCCGTGCGGCGATGGCGACTGCCTCCGCTACCCCTCCGGCGCAGCGGTCCGACTCGCTGTCGGGTCCCTTCACGCCTGCACCCGTGTCTTTACACCTATTCATCGCGCTCGAAATATTTTCGAAGAGAGGCCTATAAATCATTGTATTAAAAGAAATGGCGCCCCTGCTCACCAGCGATCTCTGCGGGCGGCGGCATGCAGGCTGATCACGCCGCTGCGTCCGTCGAGGCCGTCATGCCGGCATCCTCCGGCCGACGCCGGAACGAGATCACGCCGGCCACTGCGAGCACCGAGCAGGCGACGAGCCCGACGAACAACGGCCGCGCCGTACCATCGTGGGAGAACCCGATCGCCTGCACCGTCAGTCACCGACTGACCATCTGCGACGCGTGAGCCAGGACCACGGCAACATCGGTCTCTGCCTGCTTGGCCTGGGCGAGATCGATGCGGCACTGACTCACCTCGACCAGGCCATCGTGCTCGCGACGCAGGCCGGCATGCGACAGGACCAGGCCTACTGGCTGCGCGCGCGGGGCGATGGGCGAGTGGAGTCGGGGCAGTACGACCTCGGGCTGCAGGACTATCGCGCCGCGCTGGCGATATACGCGGACGTCAGCAGGCCGGGCCGAAGCGGCACCGGCGCGGCCGGCGCTGCGCGGCGACTGCCTCCGCCTGGAGCGCGATTTCCGGCGGGCGCTCGACATGGCGCGGTCGATCGGCTCGATAGCGGCGAAAAGGTGAATCTGCGCACTCGTCGGGATGAACAGCGCCGCAGATGGCACTGAGGCCGACGATGCTCTACGAGCAGCGCGATCGCGCTCGGTCGCGGCCGGGGCGCAGCACGCGCTGGCGCTGAGCCTGCTGCGGCTTGCCCGCGCCAACCGGTCGCGACAGCGGCTCGACCTGGCTGTGGCAGAGACGGACCAGTCGCTCGAGGTCGCGCGTGAGATCGGTGCGTCCGCGCTCGACGCCGAGGCGCTCTATTCCCGGGCGGAACTCGCACGTCTGCAGGCGCGGTTCGACCTGGCGCTGGAGAACTATCGGGCGGCCGAGACCGCCCAGGCCCGGATCGACGATCCGGATCTCCTCTGGCAGATTCAGCTCGGTCGCGCCCGTGCACAGGAGGCCGGTGGTGATCCGGGCGGCGCACTCCTGTCGCTCGAAGCCGCGGTCCGGTTGATCGAGGGCGTGCGCGACCGGCTCCGGGAGTCGCGGTTCCGCTCCGGGTACGTCGAGGACAAGTTCGAGGTCTACCACGAGCTGATGCGCCTCCAGTTGCGGCAGGGCAGGACCGCCGATGCATTCGTGACCGCCGAACGGCTGCGCGCCCGGAGTTTCGTCGAGCAGCTGGGCGGGCGTGCCTCCGTTCCGCTCTCGGCCATCGATCGCCGCCGGGAGGCGGAGTTGCGCGAGCGCGTCCGGCACCTGCAGCAGTCGCTGGCGGAGACGGACGACGACGGCGCTCCCGTGTACTCCGAGCGAGCGACGAATCGCTTCTCCCGGGAACTCCTGCACGCCGAGAACGAGTACCAGACGTTCCTCGACGACCACGCCCGCCGTCACGCGCCTGCCGGTGCGCTGCCGGGCGTCTCGAGCATCCAGCGCCGACTCGCGGCCGACCAGGCGCTGCTCGAATACGTCGTCGGTCCCGAGAGCCTGGTGGTGTTCGTGCTCACCTCGCGTGGCATCAAGGTGAAGTCGTCACCGCTGCGCGCGGCGGATCTCACCGCCCGGATCGAGCTGCTGCGTGACCTCGTCCGCCGTCCCGGCGACGACCGCTGGCGCAAACCTGCGGCACGGTTGTCCGCCCAACTGGTCGATCCGCTCGAACGGGCGGGGTGGCTCGAGGGCGTCACCCACCTCTATGTCGTGCCGCATGGAGCGTTGACGTACGTGCCGTTTGCCTTGCTGCCCGGGCCGACCAGCGCCGGCGGCGACCTGCTGATCAGCCGCTACACCGTGACTTACCTGCCGACGGCGGTGGCGCTGCTCCGCGAGCCGTCCGGCCCCGAGACCGTGCGATCGCTGCTCGCGGTTGCGCCCTCCCGGGGCGGACTGCGCCATGCACAGGACGAGGCACGCGCCATCGATGCGCTCTTCCAGCCGAACTCGCGGACGCTGATCGGCGGGGAGGCCACCGAGGGTCGCTTCAAGCGACTCTCCGGCGAGTTCCGGGTGCTGCACCTCGCCACCCATGGCTACTTCAACAGGAGCAGCCCGCTCCTGTCCGGCCTCGAGTTCGAGCCCGATCGCACGGACGACGGCATGCTGCGGTCCACGAGATCCTCGACCTGCCGCTGAACGCGGACCTCGTGACCCTGAGTGCCTGCGACACGTCCGTCGGCAGCGGCTATTTCGCCGTACGCCCGTCGGCGACGAGTCCTCGGCCGCAACCGCGCCTTCCTCGCCGTCTGCAGCGCGTCGGTCGGGCGACTCTCCGGCAGGTACACGACCGGCGTCGGTTTCGCTGATGCAGCAGTTCTACGAGCGACAACGCGAGCAGACCTGAACGCCAGGCACAGGCCGAAGACGGCGCGCACGTCGGCATCGTCGATGAGCCCCCGCCGATGGCCGGGCCCAGCATCGGGACGAAGATCATCACGGTCGTGAGCTGCGCCAGAACGCGTGCCGAATCGGGCGGCCGTACACGGCGTGAATGACCGTGCGCGTCAGCGACAAGGCGGCGGCGCTGCCGATGGACTGGACGACGCCCGCCACGCACCCACCGTTGGAGCGAGCGGCGGCGAGACGGCTGCCGGCGCAGAAGAGTGCCGTGCCGACCAGGATCACCGGGCGTCGGCCGTACCGATCCGCGAGCGGGCCGCAGATCAGCGTCGACACCGCGATCGCCACGAACGCGAGGCTGATCAGTGCCTGCGCCATGGCCATCGACACGCCGAGGTCGTCGTGCACGGTTCATGGATTCGGCTCACGCGAAGCCGAACGACCAGGTCTGGTCGGTCACGTTCTCTACGGCGAGCGGGGTGCTGCAGGCGACGTGGTCATCGGTGCCTGTCGGGTGCCAGTCCGCGGCAGGTTCGCCACCGGACCCGGTCGTTCACCCGGGCGCGCACATGGCCTATGACGCCGCCGCGCAGGTGATGGTGTTTTTCGGCGGCGAAATCGCGGACGGAGAGTCGTCCTACGCCAACACGGTCGAGTGTTGGTGAGAGTTCGTCAACACGGATCAAGTTGCAAGGAGAGCGTCATGTTCAACAAGTCGATCACCCTGCTGGCGGGCGCCTTGCTCGCGCTGCCGCTTTCAGCGGCGCTGGCCGGCAAGCCGGGCGGTGGCACAGCTCCACCGCCCGAGGTGAACCTCGGATACTTCACGATCAGCGGACCGGCCGGGATCGTTACTGGCCTGCAAGTCAGCCCGACTGGATCTGCAGGCAGTCCTGTGTCGCTGTGGAAAGTGGAAGGGCTCTACGAGAACATCGCATGGGCACCACCGGCGCCTGGCTCGCCTGGTCAGCGGATCGACCGTCAGGCCATGAGGATCGTCATCGGCAGTCCCGGCGGCGCGCTGCGCAACGCGATGGTCTTCCCGAGCCCAGGCATCACGCACAGGAATGGCTTCCCCGCGCTGGCCTGGGGAAAAGGCTGCAACGGGAACTCGGTCGTTGTCTTCGTCGGGGACGAGAAATGGGCCGCGCTCGACACCCTGTATGTCTTTGACCCGTTCGCAGCGAATCCACAGCCGAAACCGCTCTACACGCATGCACCGGCCCCCAGTGACGCCGCGCCGGGGCATGGGGCCGGCCTCGCGTTCTCGCCTCAGGGCCGGCACCTCGCGTTCCTGGACGACGCTGCGGACGGTGTGGAGTACGCGTCACGTTGCCACCACCAGCCACGGGGGACCCGTTGCCGAGTGCCCGGGACCGCCTCAGCCGATGATTCCGCGCCGTCGACGGTGTTGACTTCGTATCCGGCGCGCCCTGGTCGCCCGATGGCAGGAGACTGGTCGTCACGGGTGGTCCCCTGCTGGTGTCGATCTGGGGATATCACGAGTGGGGCTACGAGCACCTGGCGGTGGGGGAGTTGGAGTACCTGTGGGACGGTGTCAGCGAACAGGTGATGCCCACTGGCTCGACCGCGTCGTCGCTCAGGAGCATCACGTCCGGTCCCGCGCCCGGTGCAGCGGAATACTCGGATCGCTTTCCCACGTGGGCTCCGTCCGCCGCCGACGCGGCCTGCGACCGCCTGGCCTTCGTCCGTCAAGGAGTGATGTACCTCCTGGACGTATCGCGACCCGGATTCGGCACCGCCGACTGCGCGATCCCGGAGCCGCGCTCGCTGAACCTCAAGAACGTCGCCGCGACAGACTGGAAATAGGGATGCCAGGGTCCCGACGGGCGGCGTGACCGGCGCCGAGCAGCGCGTCACGCCGCCCGAGGCCCTCGCTATCGATCCTGCCGATGATTGTGCGCGATGGTGTTCTGGAAATTACCCGCTTATCGGCCCACGATCAGCGTGCAGCGGATAGAGAACCTCGTAGGTCTCAAGTCTGATTTCCGATACCTCGTAGGCCGTCGCGATCGTCTTCGCCAATTCGCTTTCACGAAAATCGGCGAGTGCATCCTGACTGTCGAAGAAATAGATGCCACAGATGGCACCCGTCGACTCGTCCCGTCCGTAGATCTTCTGCACCAGCCCCGGAACCTCGAGAAAGCGAGGTCGGCGCTCGAGCAGTCGGCGCTCCAGCTCTGCGGGATCGAGCGTTGATCTGGCACGTACAAACAGTATCGTTGCCATATTCTTCTCCTTGCCGGCTACATTTCCGCCGGATCTGACATCAGTCGGCTTCGCTCACCTGCAAGCTCCACCGTCTCCGTGTGCCTGCGCGCTCATCTTTCATCACCTCCGGACCTGCCTCGAGCTTGCGCATGGCGTGGCTGGCGTTGCGTAAGCAAGAGATCATCCTGCCCGAGCACGATCTGTTCAAGTACGACTCCTTCGCCGTCAACGCCGGCGACCTCTCGCACCGTCCGCTCTCGAGATCGGGCGGGCGCATCGTCCACCAGCATGGAGACACGCATGAACGCCGACCGCCGAGCTGCCGCACTCACGATTGCACTGGTCCTGGTTGCCGCCGCAGGTTGCGGAAGCAAGCAGTCGCCAGAACCGGCTGCGCCGGCCCCGGCGGCGAGCGCGCCCGCGACGGCCACCCACGACGCCGCCCCGGTGGCGCCACCCGCCGACGTGCCGGCGGAGAATCCGCTCGCCGGGACGGCGTGGCGACTGGTGAGGATCATGTCGATGGACGACGCCACCTACACGCCCGACGATCCCTCGGGGTACACGCTGGAGTTCCGGTCCGACGGCACGGCCCGCGTCAAGGCGGACTGCAACTCGGCAACGGGTTCCTGGAAATCGGAATCTGCGAGCCAGCTCGAGTTCGGCACGATGGCGGCAACCATGGCGCAGTGCGCCGAGGGCTCGTTGCACGACCAGTACCTGGCCCAGTTCGAGTGGGTGCGCAGCTACGTGATCGACAGTGGAAACCTGTTCCTGGCGACGATGGCGGACGGGTCGATCATCGAGTTCGAACCCGCCACTCGCTGAGGGCGGCGGGTTCGTGGCCGACGGACGTTTCCGTCGGCCAAGGGCTCGGGCCTACACTCGACCGACGGCTTTCTGGTGGGGCCCTGGGAACCGGCCCGTCGGATCGTAGCGACGCTTGAGCCGCTCGTAGACCGGCCGGTCGTATTGCGACCAGAACGTCGCCTCGTCATCGGTGCTGCGCGAATACAGGCTCTTCTTGCCGCCGTGCCGGGCGACCAGGTCTTCCACCCGTGCGGTGTAGTGGCCCTCCGGCTGCCGCACGACCAGAGGGGATACACCGAGGGGTCCGGCGGGAGGACAGCGGCCGGCACCGCGCCGGTCCTGATGTCCGGCTTGCTACGGTGTCCCGGCCGGACTCCGCTCCAGTGCCTTCGCCATCTCCAGTTCCTTGCGCGCCTCCTCGGTGCGCCCGAGGCTCGTGAAGGCCTGCGCCAGTGCCTGGTGGGCCGCTGCATTCTTCGGGTCTGCCTGGATCGCGGCCTGCAGGCTGGCCACGGCTTCGTCCGCCTTGCCCTGCTGCGACAGGACGATCCCCAGGCCCGTGTAGGTCTGGCTGCCGGGGTTCTTCGCGACGGCCGCGCGGAGGTACTTCTCTGCCTGGGCGAATTCGCCACTCCGCGCCAGGGAGGAGCCGAGGTTGTAAAGCGCCGAGGCCGACCCGGGATCCAGTTCGAGCGCCTTGCGGTATGCCTCGGCGGCTTCCTCGGGAATTCCCTGTCGCTCGAGCACGAACCCGAGGTCGTTGTAGATCGCGGGTTGCGGTTCGATCGCCAGCGACTCCCGGTAATGGGCCTCGGCCACCTCGAGTTCGCCGAGGTCGATCGAGGCGAGGGCCATGTTGTTGTGCGCCTTCCAGTGCTTCGGGTCGATCGCGATCGCCTTTTCCAGCGCGACGACCGCTTCCGCGCTCTTGCCCTGCTGGAACAGGGAGAATCCCATGGCGTTCAGCAGCTCGACGTTGTCGGGATCGACGACGAGTCCCCGCTCGTAGACCCGCACGGCACCGGGGTAATTGCCGGTGCGTTCATTGGCCATGCCGGCACGCAGGAACGAGTAGGCGTCGAGGAACTGCTCCTTGATCTGCGCGATCGAGTCGGCGGGCAACGGGACGAATTCCGGGATGTTGGCGGCGCCCTCATTGCCGGTGAAGCGCTCGAGCACCACGGGAGGCGTGGACTGGCCCTGCTCGTCGATGTGGGTCAGGAACAACTGCGTGTAGGGCGTGTTGGCCTTCGACGAGAAGACGAGCCAGCGACCATTGGACGACCAGCTGTGCCAGGAGTTCATGCGGCGCGTGTTCGCGCGCAGGCGCCGGGCCTCGCCCCCTTCGGCCGGAATGATGAAGAGCTCGCTGTCCGGCATGAGCAGCATGTAGTTCTCGGCCTTGCAGAAGACGATCCATTTCCCGTCCGGGGAAAACTTCGCGAAGTAGTTGCTCTTGCCGTTGTGCGAGGCACCCTCGATCGGTTGCGGCTTGCCCCCGCGGCCTTCGTTGAACGGCACGCGGTACAGGTCGAACTTGAACGGCTCCTTGTCCTCGATGAACTCGGGTACGTCCTTCTCGTCGAGCAGGATGCTGGTGGCGGCGGCGATCGACTCCTTCCGGTAGACCTTCGAGCGCGCGAAGACGATCCACTTGCCGTCCGGGCTCCAGGTCGGGTTGCTCTGCACGTACTCCGGATCGTCGGCACCCGGCAGCGGTCGGTAAGAGCCGGTCTCGGTGTCGTAGACGACGAGGATGCCCTTGATGGGGAAGAAGAGCTGGGAGAACTCGATTCCGGGTGTGGCGACGAACACCGCGCGATCCTTGACGGTGCTGATCACGTAGCGGCCGTCGGGCGAGACCTGGGAGAGCAGGCCGAACGTCGGTTCGCCGTCGTCCTTCCTGTAGTCGCTCCAGGTGATGATCTTCTCGTCGTTCAGCACCATCTGCTCGGACACGGGCAGGATCGCGTAGCCGCCCTTGTCGTTACCGTAGTCGACGTCGAGGCCGAGCACGCTGCCGTCATCCGAGAAGGAGTGGCAGTTACCGCAGACTGGCAGGTTCTCGAGGACGACGGGCGGTTGTTCCTCGGAGTCGATCGATCCGAAGCGCCAGCGGATGCGCGAAGGGTCCTGGACGGCCTTGATGAACGGGAGCGGAACCTCGCGATAGAAGATCGAATCCCCGACCGGGTCCGTGGACGTCCGGATGCGCACACTCGCAGAGGAGATCGCCTTCGCGTCCTTGCCGACGCCGACGATCGCCAGTTCCGCGTCGCGTTCCACGCTGCGCTGCTTGATCGTGGCCCAGTCGTCGTCCGAGGGGCGCCAGCGGGGTTCCGTGGCCGGGAACCGGAGCACCTCGCCGCTGCCGTCGAATCGCAGCAGGACCATCCATTTCTCGACGCCGCCGGTCTCATCGGTCCAGATGACGGTCGGGGCGACGATATCGGGCGGGAACAGCGTCTCGTCGAGGGGATACTTGAGCTCGAGGCGTCCGGCGGGTTCACCCGGGAACGCGAGTGGTTCCGGTGCGGAGCCCTGGCCGCAGGCGGCGAGGGCCAGGGCTGCGGCGAGTAGCAGCAGGATCCCGACGGGGGACGTCGTCCTGCAAGCACTTGTGCGTGCTCGGCCTCTGAAATGTAAGTCCATTGCTTCGATAAAGACTTCGACTCAGGAAGATGGGGGACGGCCGTCGGGTGGCCGGGAAGGCGCTCGCGCCTTGTTTCGCAGCCGATTGTGGGTGAGCGGTTGACGCGGCGTCAAACGAGACGCGGCAGATTGGCGACCGTGTCAACGGCCGGTCGCGCACCACGGTCATTTACCATAAGCCCGGAAAATTGACAGCCCAAGTCCGCGCGAGCAAGAATCCCCCAACGAACAAGGTGGCGGCGTCGCCACTCAATTTATCGGGCATGCGTCGCATCGAGGGGCGAGCCCGACCACGAGGGGAGAGTTCACTAATGAATACCAGGGTGAGTGTCCGTGGCATTTGCGCCGCACTCGGGGTCGCCGTCTTTGCGATTTCGACGGTTGCCAGTGCGACCGTCCATCGCGTGTTTCCGGGCGAGTCCATCCAGGGGGCCATCGACGTCGCCGCTCCCGGTGACACGATCCTCGTCGAGCCGGGAACCTATGTCGGCACGGACCCCTTGTACGGGCTTAGGATCACCACCGACAACCTGCGCCTGATCGGCAAGGTCAACAAGGGTCGTGGCGAGGCAGGCAAGGTGCGGATCCTCGCTGGCAACGGCCAGGAGACCGGCGTCTACGCGGCCCCGACAGGGTGCGACTACCGGGTCTCCGCTGACAGCGCGTTGGGCGAGGACTGCAAGAGCCGGTCGCTCCAGGGCTTCTACATCCGGGGCTTCTCCGTCGAGGGCTTTCCCGCCAATGGCATCCAGACTCGCTGGGTGGATGGCTTCGAGTTCGTTGCGAACGAGTCGATCAACAATCTCAACAACGGCATCTACCCGACGCTGTCGGCGAACGGCCTCGTCCGCAACAACGTTTCCTACGGCTCGCTCGACACCGCGATGTGGGTGGCCGGTTCCGAGAACGTGCGCGTCATCGGCAACACGATGTTCGGCAGCGTGATCGGCTTCGAGATCACGGTTTCAAACAACGTCTGGGTGACACAGAACAAGATCTACAACAACACTGTCGGCATCGGCCTGTTCCACCCCAACGGTGCCGGAAACCCGCCGCTTCCGGTGATGGCCAACTGGATCATCGAGCACAACGACGTGAGCGATAACAACTTGCCGAACAACGCGCCGGAAGGGAGCTTCCAGAGCGCGTTGCCGCCGGGCATCGGAATTATCCTCGCGGGCGTCTCCGATCACGTGATCGCGAAGAACAGGGTCGAGGGGAACGGTTTCGTCGGCATCGCAGTGCTCGGCTGGTGCACGGCCAACGACGGCGGTCCCAACAGTTGCTCAGCCAAGCCGCCGATTGCGGATCCCAGGTCGAACAACAACCTCGTCTCCCTGAACAAGGTGAGCGGCAACGGAACCAGTCCTCCTCCGGGTGCGCCTTTCCCACCTGTGGACCTGCTCTATGCGCAGGGTGAGCCGGGCGCGAGCGGCAACTGCTTCGAGAAGAACAAGCCGGACGGCTACACGTACTTCTCCACCGAGCCGCCATTCCCGTTCGGCCCGCCGCCGTTCGGCTCCGGGCCGCTGCCCACCGACGGCTGCTAGACGCTGCTGACCCAACCGACCAGCGCTTGATACAGGCCGCCCGACGTCTCACCGACGTCGGGCGGCGACTGGTTCACGGCAGGCTGAGCTGATCCCGGGTACTGTGCGAGCATGAAGCCAGCTCCCGTCGCCGCTCAGAGAATCGAAGTGTCGTCGCATCCCGTTGCCGAGACGATCGAATCGCACGGCTGCCTGATCGTCCTCCGTCGCGTCGAAGGCCCCGACGCCCGGGAACTCTTCATTCATTGCCGGCCGCCTGCCGGAACGGCCGAGGCGGGCCGGCAAGCCGACCCGATCTATCGCGCGATCCTCGGCGTCCTCGAAGCCGAGGGTGGAGACTTCGGGTCGGTCGTCTCCGAGATGGTCTTCCTGCGTGATCTGCCGGAGAACATTCACTCCGTCCGTGAGTCGCGCCGGCGGGTGCTTTCCGCCGGTGAGAAGACGACTCACGGGCCCGCGACGATCGAGATCGAGCAACCCCCGCTGAACGAGCACGCCTGCCTGGAAGTCCTGGTGCAGGCCATCCTGCCGCAGGAGTCGCGGCCGCGTTTCGAGCCGGTCGTCGTGACGCCCGCCTGCGACTGCGCCGAATGCGCGCGTGCTCGCGGCCTGCGCGTCCGGGTCGGCGACGAGGTCCGGTTCCAGGCGGCCGGTCTGTGCGGAGCGGGCGAGGGTGCCTACGAACAGACCCTCGGCATGTTCGGCCTGGCCGAAAGAATGTTGCAGCAGGCGGGGATGGCGTTCAGCGACGTGGTGCGCACGTGGATCCACCTTCGCGACATCGACCGCGACTACGGCGACCTGAATCGCGCGCGACGCGCGTTCTTTGAAGCGCGGAACATCGATCCGGTCCCGGCCAGCACCGGCATCGGTGGCGGACCGGTCCCGGCGGGGCACGACCTCTGCCTCGGTGTGTACGCCGTGAAGGCGGGACGCCCCCTCGAACGGACCGTGATGACCTCGCCCACGCTCAACGAAGCCATGCAGTACGGCGCCGACTTCGTCCGCGGAATGCGGGTCGTGGAGGCGAACAAGGTCGCGCTGCTCGTCTCCGGGACGGCGAGCATCGACGAGCATGGCAGGACGGCGCATCCCGGGGACTTCGATGCCCAGGCGGACCGCATGCTGGTGAACGTCGCGGCGCTGCTGAAGGGGCAGGGCGCTCGCTACGGCGACGTGGTCTCCGCGATCACGTACGTGAAGCATCCCGAGGACGCGGAGCGACTGCGCGCGAAGCTGCGCGAGGCCGGCTTCGAGGGATTCCCCCACGCGCTGGTCGTGGCGCCGATCTGCCGGCCCGACCTGCTCTGCGAAACGGAAGCGCTGGCCGTCCTGCCGATGTCGATCGCGAACCGCGACATCTCCACGTCCCGCCGGGCTCCTGGACGTCGCTGAGGGCGCGGGTCGACTTGAGTCACCGATCTTGGCACCATCGTGACATGGCGCCCGTTTCGAGGCTCGGTCGGCAGATCCAGGAAATCATCCTGTGCCTGGACAGCCTGGGTGCGGCCGCTGCACTGATCGGCGGGCTGGCACTGGCGCCTTACAACGTCATCCGTGCCACCAGCGATGTCGATCTTCTTGCGGATGCCGGACTGGCCGACGCGATTGACCGGGAGTTGTGCAAGCTGGGCTACCACTGCCTGCATCGTAGTGCCGACGTGGCCAATTACATTCGCGGCGACGAGCGCGTGGACTTCCTGTTCGCGAACCGTCCTGCCGCTGCAGCACTGCTGGCCTCCGCCGTGCCGCACCAGACACCGTTCGGTGAACTGCGGGTCGTCGGACTGGAAGGCCTCATCGCATTCAAGCTGCAGGGGTTCGTCAATGATCCGCGTCGAACCCAGGACCTGGAGGACATCCGGGCACTCCTGCGGGCCAATCGCGACCAGGCGGACTTGTCGTCAATTCGCGAGTACTTTCGGCTGTCGACCGGGAGCCATTGCTTGACCAGATCCTCGACAACCTCGATTGACCTGCTGGTCCCGCGGGGCGCGTTCGTCCGGTCGCCGGACCAGGGTGATCGACGGCCGACTGCGTCACCGGGGTCAGAGCCGTTCACTTCGTTTGACGAGATGATGGCAGTCATCGAGGCACTGTGTCCTGTGTGGCCGATGCGACCAGCATTGACGACGACGCCGGACCTGCGCTTGTAGGAATGCATCGCCATCAATAAGTTGCGACATTGCTTCGAACGGCACGCGCAGGCAGGGTCCGTAGCCACGGCGTTCCGGGTCGTGGGGACCGACATTACCGGGAGAATCGATGAACATCAGTAGCCCGATCTTTGCGCCTGCCATCGTGCTCGTACTCTGGTCACTCGTCATGCTCGGCTGGCTCGCGATCACGCGGCTGCCCGCCATGGCGAAAGCGGGCATCGCGCTCGCCAGCGTGGTCGGTGCCCGTGGCGTCAACCTCGAGGGCGTGGTGCCGGACAAAGTGAACTGGAAGGCGCACAACTACGCCCACCTGATGGAGCAGCCGACGCTGTTCTACGCCACGGTGATCATCCTGGGCGTGATCGGCCAGGGCGACGGCCTCAACCTGCAGCTCGCCTGGGCTTACGTGATCCTGCGCATCGCGCACAGCCTCGTGCAGGCGACGTGGAATCGCGTGATCGTGCGCTTTACGCTGTTCAGCCTGGCGACCGTGGCGCTGCTGATGCTGGCGGTTCGCGCAGCCATGGCGACGTTGTAACAACGCCCGCGCCGGCGCGACTCTCCGCGCTGGCCGCCGCATCGCGCGCTGCGGGGCTACCTTGAAGTCCGGGTTGGTCCTTGCACGACCGTCCCGTGGTGGGTGAGCATACCGACTTGATGGCAGCGGAGCTGGCGCCGGTTCCCGGGAGCTGGGGGAGCTGGTGCCGGTGCTATGGCTTCGTGACCGAAACCGTAACACCGGCACCTTCTACGCCGCGGCTGCCACGCGCAGGCGCCTACATCTGCCGGAACAGGGATACGTAGGGTTGGCTGACCGGCAGCGTCTCCGGTCGATGCTTAAGTCTGAGCTGGATTCGTCCGCGGAAGTCCCGCTGCACCTGGGCGATCTCCGCGGCGTTGACGATGATCGACCGGTGCACCTGCCAGAATGTCCCGGGGTCGAGTTCAGCGACGAGTTCGCGGACGCATCTGCGAATCAGCGATTCCTGTGACGCGGTGACGATCCGCGTGTATTTCGTGTCGGACCGGAAGTAGCAGATCTCGTCGACCGTGATCAGGCGCAGATCACTGCCGAGCGAAGCATTGATCCAGCGCAGGTAGGACCGCGGTCGCGCCAGTTGTTGCGCGAGCTTCTCGAGCAATCCCTCGAGATTCGCCGGCGGCAGCGCAAGCCGTGACTTCAGCCGCTCGATCGCCAGCGCAAGCCGCTCGCGGGAGAAGGGTTTCACGACGTAGTCGACAGCGCCTTGCTCGAATGCGGCGACGGCGAACTCGTCGTGGGCCGTGACGAACACGACGTGGCATCGGCCGCTCGCGTGCCGCGCGACCTCGATGCCGGAGAGTCCCGGCATCCGGATGTCGAGGAAGAGCACGTGCGGCCGGACCTCCGCGACGGCTGCCAATGCCGCCTGGCCGTCGGCAACGGCCGCTCCGATCTCGAGCTCCGGCCACAGCGCCTCGATCAGGGTCTGCAGCTCGTCGCGCAGGATCGCTTCGTCCTCGGCGATGACGGCGCGCAGCCGTGCTGGCGTCATTGCAGGCACCTGCTCGCGTCGCGATCGTGCCTAGGCCGGGGTGCCGGGTCCATCCTTGATCTCAATGATCAATGCGCGCATCACGCCGCCGCCGACGTTCTCCACCGTGTGCGTCTCGGCCTCGCTCCAGAACACGTCTCCCGCCTTGTTGCTCCCCTCGACCACCTTGCCGTTCGCCAGCGTGACGCGAACCTTGGAATCGCTGAGAGCAACCGTGAGGTGCGGGGGATGCGAATGCTTGCCGACGCCGCAGACGGCGGTGCGAGGCCGGCTGACGAACTCCAGTACCCGCAGCCTGGAATTCTCCAGGACGACACGGTAGCTGCCTGGTTCCGTCTGGACGGCATCCTGGGCTATGGCGTCGGACACCGCGAGATCCGCGAGCAAGGCCGCGAGGCCCGATTGCAGCAACCGGCGACGATCAATGCCCTTCTGATTCGTCATGGTCTGCCCCCTGTTCTTCGATCAGTGCGATGCGCAGTGTAAGGCGGCCCGGCATGTCGTGCAGGATCGTGATGTCACCCCGCGGCCACAGCGATCGTCGAAGCCTGTCCCGGGCACGCGCCACGGAATCCTGCAGTGCAGCACCACAATCGATGCCCGCGGCCGTCGCGGACAGGTCGAGCTCGCCGCCGTCGTCGCGACGGGTCGAACGCACGTCGAATCGGGCTGGCCCGGACGTCAGCGCTCCCAGGAGCTGCTGTGCGAGCGAGATCACCATTCCCGGTGGCAAGGGCAGGTTGCGGGCGGACGGTTCCACTGCGACGCTCACGTCGCCGACCAGTCCGTTGGCCGTACCGAGCACGCGCGCGTACAGCGACAGCAGCCGGCACTCCTGGTCGACCGTGGATTTCTGCCGGCGCAGGAGTGGTGTTGCCTCGCGCAGGAACTGGATCAGCGCGTCGAGCAGATGGTCTGCTCCCGCAACATCCCGGCGATAGAGTCGCTCAACGGTGTCGAGCGTGGTCAGAACGAATTCGGGCTCGACCTGCGCGTGCAGTGCGTTCAGTCGCAACTCGGACAGTCGGCGTTCACCCCTCAGCGTCTCCAGCTGGCCCTGCCGCAGGGCAACGGTGCTTCGCTTGCGTCGTAGATCGATCGCGTTGAGCGCGGCACCGGCTGAGCCCCAGAACGCGAGCTGCCAGAGGCCGTAGAGAAAGCGGTCGGCCAACTCCATGTCGAAGCCCACCGCGGTCCGGGCGATCATCGGATCGATGAACCTGCCGTGCAGCGCCATGATGCAGGCTCCGACGGCGGCACCCGCGACGACCGCCGTTCCGTAGGCGACGCCGGAGGGAACTCCGTCAATCGCCCTGCGCTCGACGGTCCAGAAGCCGACCCCGACCGGCAAGGCCGCCAGCATCCAGTGCACGGAGAGCCGCGCCAGCCACTGGACCTGCTCAAGTACGGAGTACTGCACGGACCCGCGTGTCACGGCGAACTCGATCGATGCGATCAGCAGGCCGCCGACACACGCGCCGACGAGATTTCTCGCAATGTTTGCGCGGGCCTCCATGGTCGCGTCGCTGTCGCTGTATTCAACGGTCGCCACGGTCGTCGCCGATCCTTGCCGATGGAACCCGCAGGGTCGCGGCAACACCGCGCGGCTCGTTCGAGCTGACCTGCAGTACACCCGCCTCGCCATACAGGCTCCGAAGCCGTAAGCGCAGATTGGCAAGTCCGATGCCGCTGCCCGCCGATCCGGTCAGCCCGACACCGGTGTCCGCAACCCGCACGTTGAGCAGATCGCCCGCGAGCCAGGCGCGGATCGAGATCGTGCCTCCCTCCGGCAGGCTGCCGAGGCCGTGCTTGATGGAGTTCTCGACCAGCGTTGCGAGCGAGAGCGGCGGGATGCGCCGCTCATGCAACTCGGGCGCCACGTCGATCTCGACGCGCAGGCGATCGCCCATTCGCACGCCGAGGACGTCGAGATAGGCGCCGATCAGTGCCAGCTCCCGCCCCAGCGTCGTCTCGGTCGAGCGCATGCCCGGAAGCGAGGATCGCAGGTAGTGAATGAACCCGGACAAGGTCTCCTGGCCCCTCGTCGGATCGGTGTGCTGCAATCGCCGGATCGTGGCGATCGTATTGAACAGGAAGTGAGGCTCGATCTGCGACTGCAGCAATTGCACCTGCGCCGCCAGCTGCTGGCGGTCCAGCTGCAGGCGGCTTAGCTCGGACTCGTGCAGACGCGTTGCGAGGTCGGTGTTTCGCGCGCGCAGGAGCATGACGGCACCCGCGACGGCGCCGATCGGCAGCCAGCGCAGCGCGCGGGGCAGGATGGCCGTGTAGTGCGCTGTCGGCCACTCACCCCACTGCATCCAGAGCACGACCCACTCCCCGGCGTATGCGCCTGCGAAAAGGGCGGCGCCGAACGCGAGCAGCTTCAGGGGAGTGCGCCGAATCGGCATTCGGCCCGCCAGCCAGAGCGCGAGCAATATTGCTGCGACGACGGCGACGAGTTCGGCGAAGCTCCGCAGCCACGCACTGGCAATCGCAGCCCAGGACCACTCCTGGTAGAGCGTGCGCTGGAAAAGGAACTGGGTCGAGAGCGCAAGGCAGGCCACCGCGGCGAAGGCCGCGCTGGCGGGTGGTACGTTCCAGGCACGCTGAGTCTTGGGGTGCCCCATGACGTCGTTCCGGGCAGGGAGCCGCATCGGGCTGCAAGCATGATCCCTCGAAGGCGAGTATTCCAGGCGTGCGGAACCCTGGCGGCGGCGCCTGGCACCGCCGCCCTTCGGTCACTGGGCCCCGGTCGTCGTGCGGTAGATCGATCTGGCGGTGGTCGCGTAGATGACGTCCGGCGACTGCGGATCCAGAACCAGTCCATAGACGTTCGGGTCGTCGAGTCCGACGTTTGCGGGCGACCAGGATTCGGCGGCGTCTTCGCTCCTGAAGACTCCGCCGCCCTCGGTGCCGACATAGAGGACGTTGGGGTTCAGGGGATTGACCTGCACGCTGCCCGTGCGGGAGGTCTGCACGCCCGCCGGCAGTCCGGCGCTCTTGACGCTGAAGGACGCGCCGCCGTCGACGCTCTTCAGGACGCCGGAGGTCGAGGTCGCAGCATAGACGACGTTCGAATCCGTCGGATCGACCGTGATGCTCAGGGTTCGCGTCGCGTCGACCCTGACGAAGGTCGCGCCCTTGTCCTGCGACCGCCAGATGCCCGCCGAACTGCCACGACTGGCAGCAACGTACACGGTGCCGGACAACCTGGGGTCCGCGGTGATGCCGCGTCCCGCCAGGCCGAGGTACGTGCCGGCCGATGCGCCAGCGGCCCGATCGATGCGCACGAACGTTTCACCGAAGTCCGTGCTCCTCCACACGCCGTCGCCGTTCAGCGTCGCGACGTACACCGCGTGGTCCGCAGCGTCCACCGACACGCCGGTCGTGTAGATTGCCTTCGACCCGAATTGCCTGAGCTGCCAGTGCTCGCCGTTGTCGTCGGACTTGAAAAAGCCCATGCCGGTGAACCCGCCGACGTAGACCCGCCGGGGATCCTGCGGGTCGAACGCGATGCCACGCGGTGCGCGGGAGTAGAGTCCGTTCTGCCCGCCGTCGCGCCAGGTCCTGCCGCCATCCCTGGTCACCAGCAGGCCGCCATCGTTGGTCGTGAGAAGGACGTGGCGGTGATCGCCCGGATCGACCGCCACGGCGTGTCCGTTCTGGCACGCGCACTTGCCGAGTTCGTTCCAGCCCAGGCGACGCCAGTTCGACTGGCGGATGCCGGTGGCGCCCGGCGGCACGGGCAGTGCCCGATGCACGAATGCGCCGTCGAAATTCGTTCCGGCATAGACCGCGCCGGCGCCGTCGGTGCTGAGGATGAGACCGAGCCCGGCCGAGACACCGGTATTGCGCCAGGTAGCACCGCCGTCACTGCTGACGGATACGCCTCCGGTTGCCGTGCCCGCATAGATGTCGGGGCCGCTGCGCACCAAGGACAAGACGACGCCCACCTCAGGCGCGCCGACTGGTGCAAACGAAAGGCCGCCGTCCCTGCTCGCGTAAACACCAGCCCCGTTCGTACCAGCAAAGACCACGGAGTTGTCCAGGGGATCGATGAGAAATGACCAGACCGTCGAATCGATGTTCAGCGACCGCCACGTGCTACCGCCATCGTCCGACCGGAATGAGCCGAATCCGGCCGTGCCGGCGAAGACTACGCTGGGCTCATCGGGCTTGACGGCCAGGGCGAACACGGCGGGCAGACCGATGCCGTTGGACGCCGCGAACCACGTGAGCCCGCCGTTGATCGTCTTGTTCACCCCGCCGCCTGGCGACGAGCCGCTGTAGACGACATCCGGATTCGACGGATCCATCGCGAAGGTGACGACGCCGGTCGGGCCGTTGGTCGCGTGCCAGGAGGCTCCGCCATCGGTCGTCTTGTAGACGTCGGACAGCGTGCTCACGTAGACGACGTCGGGGTCCCGGGGATCCATCGCCATCGCGGTGACCGACAGCGCGTCGAGCCCGCTGTTGACAGCCTGGAAGCTCGCTCCGTCGTTCGTACTCTTGAGCACTCCGCCACCGGCGCTTGCGACATAGATGGTACGGGTCGCGGCATCGGCGGCGATCGCCGCTTCGATCGCCGGCGGCGCCGGCCCGACGGACTGCCAGGCCGCGCCGTCCATCGCGGCCTTGGCCGAACCGCCGGTGAACCCGACCACGAATGCCGGGACGGCAATGAGCGCGGGCTGCAGTCGCAGCAGACGGTCACGCCATCCGTTATCAGCGCCGTGTGCATGCTGGGCCATGGTTTCTACTCCTGCTGTGTCGCCGGTTCTGCCACGAGGACGGCACGACGTTAGTCGCCTGATGCGCCTCCCTCCATTCCTTGCGACGGAGGCGAGCCAGGCGGAATGAAATCGGCGGCGACGGGAACGAATCTGGTGGCGCGCCGTGCGCGGGCGCACGCTCGCGGGAGAGTGCCTCCGGTGCAGCGGGCGGCCGCTGGACGGGCTACACCGGATGTGCGAATCGAGAGGGGGCGGCCAGACGCGGCGGGGTGTCGCCAGCACTGGGGCAGGCGGACACGTGTTGATACCGAGCACCGGCAGCCCGGTTCAGAACATTTCATAACGTTTCAGGCTTTCCAAACGACCTTCCCGACGGTGGCGTGCAGACTCGGCCACGTACCCATCATCCACGCCGTTCACCACGAGTGATCCGGCAGTCGAACCAGGAGAAAGGTCATGTTCACCTGCAACCGCAGTCCTGACGCCGGCCCGGCCACGGCAGCCCAGATCACGGGCCGACCGTTTCGGACGGCGTTCCTGGCGGCCATCGTGCTTGCCACGGCGGCCTGTGGCGGGGGCGGCGACGGCGTCGGATCGCTGGCCGGCACGGCCGGGGGCGCGGCACCTCAACCGCCGACCTCGGCGCCCCCGACGTCACCACCCCCGCCGCCGGCGGCCGCGGGCAAGGGATCGGTGATCGTCAGGGTAACCACGTCGACCGGCGCACCGATCGACGGAATCGACGTGGGCCTCAATTTCGACGGACGAACCAAGACGACGGATGCCAACGGCGAGGCGAAGTTCAACGACGTTACCGCTGGCGAAACGTCAGCCCAGACGGGTGGCCGCGGCTACCACTGGGCCGGTCGGCGATTCGCGGTGACCGGCGGCTCGCGCACGGAGGTGACCCTGACCCTCGAGCACGTGACCGAAGCGACGCCGGTCCTGCTGGCCACACGTCCTGTGGCTTCGGACGACGGCAGGACGTTGACCGTCGACGTCGACATCGCGGTGCTGGATGAAAGGGGGGTGGCGAGGGAGACGCTTACGGCCTCCGACTTCGTGCTGTATGGCAGCTGCGATTGGGATTGGTGCATCGTCGAGGCGGACGGGACGAACACCAACCTCTGGTATGACGCCCGCGTCTCGGACGCGACCTTCAGTCCCTTGCCGATGAATCCCCGGTCGGCGATTGCGGCCGCGGTTCTGCTCGACCAGAGCGCAGACATGGCGGCGTTTGACCCCACAGGACTGCGTTTCGAGGCCGTCACGTCCTATTTCGAGTCGGTCACTCCGCCGGACGCCGTGACGCTTGGGACCTACCAGGGCGTTCCCTCGACAGCAGTCCTGACTACCTACGGCGACTTCACGTCCGATACCGAGGGTTTGCGAACGGCGGTCAACGCGCTGGCCGGCCAGGAACGCGGGACCAACCCGCTGTACACCGCCATTACCGACATGATTGCGTACACCGCGACGCACGCTCCCTCAGGGTCGAACGAGCGTCAGCGCTCCGTCGTCGCCGTCAGCACCGAGCCGACCGTGGGGGACGACGCGTGCACGCACTTGGAATCATGCCGGCGGGCGATGCTCGCCGCCGCAGAGGCCGGGCGTGCCGCTGGCGTTGCCCTGGTCTCGATCGGACGGGGCTACGCGCCGCCTGCCTGCGAGATCGCCAAACGCACGGGTGGTGCATGCGCCCTGGTCGAGGACCCGGCGCAGCTGCCCGTGGTGTTTCGCGCGCTCGACGGCATCGTGGGGCGCAGTCTAGCGTTCAGCCGCGTGCGTCTGATCCTCGAAGCGCAACCCGGCGCGTTCGTGCCGGGACGCACGGTGGGCGGCTACCTGGAAGTCCGGGTTGGTCCGGACACGACCATCATGTGGTGGGTGACCATACCGATCTGATGGCAGCATTAACGGACATCCGGACTTGGGAGTTGGTGCCGGTGTTACGGTTTCGTGACCGAAACCGTAACACCGGCACCTTCTAGCCCTGTTCGGCGCCGCGCTGGGTGACCGGGGGCTCGCCAACGAGCATGTCGCGCGCATGGACGCGCGGGTCGGCGGCAACCTCGCACTGGCCAAAGCGGTGAAGTCCTACGTGTGCGGAGCGCCTTTCGATCTCGAGGCCGCGCCGAATTTTCGGGCCCGCGTCGAGGAGGCCGGCTTTCCGTGGCCGCCGCCAACCGAGCTGCGCTTCCCGGCGAAGGACTGGTGAGCGCGGGCACTCGCGAGGCGGCCGGGCGATGACGGCGACGCCGGTCGATCGCATCGCCAACCCTGTCAGTCAGCAGCGACATTGAAGAACCGTCGCTCTGCGGCGCCGCGCCGTGCTACGTTGCGTCAACCGCAACGTGCGCCTGTCACTCTAATTCGAAAGGGCGCCGCGCCTGCCATGGGGGTCGAATGTCGAAGCCTGGTTCGAGCCGCCGTATCGCGTGGCTGGTCTTCCTGCTGATCGCCGCGGCGTGCTTCGGCAACTTCTACGTCTACGACTCCATCGGGCCGGTCGCCGACCTGCTGCAGCGCCAACGCGGTTTCACGGATACGCAGATCGGTCTGCTCAACGCGATCTACAGCCTGCCGAACGTCGTGCTGGTGCTGGTCGGCGGCATACTGGTCGACCGCTTCGGTGCCAGCCGTGTCACGGCCTTGACGGCCGGCATCTGCCTGCTGGGCGCGGCGCTGACCGCCTACGGTCCGAACCTCGCCACGATGGCGGCCGGCCGACTGCTGTTCGGCGTGGGCGCGGAGACCTTCCTGATCGGCACGACCGCCGCCATCGTCGACTACTTCGCAGGCCGCAGCCTCGCCTTCGTGATGGGACTGTCGCTCGCGATCGGCCGCGCGGGCTCCTATTCCGCGGACATGTCGCCCACGTGGTTCACCGATGCGTACGCAGCGGGGTGGCAGCCGCCGCTGGTGATCGCAATGCTGCTCGCAGGCATGGCGTTCGTCGCCTCTGTCGCCTATCGCTGGATCGACCGACGCCACCGCGGCGAGACGTACACCGCGACGGTCGACGGACATCGCCATTTCGCGCCGCGCGACCTGTTCAGCTTCGGGCCGGCGTACTGGTACCTGCTGATCCTCTGCGTGCTCTGGTACGCGGTCATGCTGGCGTTCCGCAGCACATTCTCGATCAAGTACTTCCAGCATGCGCACGGGCTCGACCTCGCGGCGGCCGGTGCCATGAACAGCTACGTATTCCTGGCCGCGATGTTCGCCACGCCGCTGTTCGGCTGGATCTGCGACCGCACGGGTCGCTACGCGCCCATGCTCGCTTTCGGCGCGCTGCTGCTGCCCGTCTCGATCGTGATACTCGCCACGACCGACTGGAGCCTGTGGGTCGCCACCGCCCTGATCGGTGTCAGCTACTCCATGGTGCCCGCGGTGATGTGGCCGCTGGTGAGCAAGCTGGTGGCGCCGGATCGTTTCGGCACGGCCATCGGCATCATGTGGGTCATCCAGAACGCAGGCATCGCCAGCGCCAATCTCGTCGCCGGGTGGCTCAATGACCAGGCCGGCGCGAGCGCTGCGAACCCGGCCGGCTACCAGCCGATGATGACGTTCTTCGGTGTCTCGAGCGTGCTCGGCTTCGGCTTCGCGATGCTGTTGTGGCTGACGGCCGGACGTCGACGCCACGAGGCCGCGGCGAGGTCCGGGCCCGAGTCGGCGGTCGTGGCGGAGGCTGCGGAACGAGCCTGAACACCTGGAAATGCAAAGGCCCCGGGGTTGCCGGGGCCTTCGCGTCTGCGGTCAGGTCCGGGGCCGATGCTGGCCCGGACCGTTGCTACGGCTTCGTTACCGAAACCGTAACACCGGCACCTTTTACCTCTTCATCATCTCCGTCAGCAGCATGTCGCCGCCGACCGTGCGGTATTCGGCCCGCTCGCCGGATTCGGCCTGCATCTTCGCCATCGTCGACTTGTTGAATTCGAGCCAATCCTTGGATCGCTTGTCGTCTTCCTCTGCGCTCGTCATCTCTTTGAAGATGGTCACGAGATAGATGTCCGGCTCGCCCTCTCGCGGGTACGCGTTGCTCAGGATGTGGTAGCCGGAGATCCAGCCCTTCGACTTGGCGAACTCCTGGCTGCGAACCCAGTTGTTGGCGAGGTGGTTCGCATACTTGAGTCCGGAGCCATCGTTCACATGAATGCCGGTCACAGACCAGTAGGCCCCGCGCTTGAAGGGATTCTCGCTGTCCTGCGCAGCCGCCGGCCCGGCGACCGCCATCGACAGGACACCGACCACGGCCAGGACCTGCAATCGGAAAACATTCGTCAGCGAACAATTCATAAGACATCTCCCACGATTGATTTGATGAGTCTGCAGCCACGTCCCGGGCCAGCAAATCGGCTGGTTAGAGTTGATGTCCGCCCGGGTGCGCCCGGAACTTATACACGGTTCAACGCGGCGGGTACATCAGCGGGCGGTGCAGCGGCACCGCTGGTAACGAATGCCCGGGCCATCCCCGCCTACGACCTCTCGCCGATCGGGATCCCTGCTGCTGATCGGCTTCGTGCCGATCCTGGTGTTTGCGAAGCAGCAGCGCATCGCCACGGACGACGCCTACGTGCCGCTGCTCCTGCTTCCGCTGGGCGCGCCCCGGGTGCGACGACCAGTACGGACTCCGTCGCAGGGGTCGATCGCCGCAGGGATCATCGGCAATCGGCCAGCAGCAGAAAGGCCCCAGAGTTGCCGGGGCCTTCGCGTCTGCGGTCGGATCCAGCGCTGGCGCCGGTCCTGATCGTTGCTAGGGCTTCGTTACCGAAACCGTAACACCGGCACCTCCTGCAATCTCCAGCATTTTCGACAGGCTCATCTCCACGTCGCGCGCGTCCGTCGCCCACGACGAGACGCTGATGCGCATGGCCGCGCGGCCGTGCCACTGGGTGCCGCTGCACCAGCAGGTGCCGTCCGACTGCACCCGCTCGATCACGGTGCGGGTCGTCGCGTCATCGCCGAAGCGCGACCAGCACCTGGTTCAGCACGACGTCGTTGAGTACCTCGTGGCCGGCCTGCCGCAGCCCCTCGGCAAAACGCCGCGCGTGCGTGCAGCAGCGCTCGACCAGCTCGGCGACCCCGCTGCGGCCCAGCGTCTTCAGCGCCGCCCAGACTTCGACGCCGCGCGCGCGGCGGGACAGTTCCGGCGTGCAGTGCATCGGTTCCCGGATCGGTGACTCCTGCAGGTATGCCGCACCCGTGCCCATGGCGCCGCGCAGCGCGGCCTGGTCCCGGACGATGGCGATGCCGCAGTCGTACGGGACGTTCAGCCACTTGTGCGCGTCCGTCGCCCAGGAGTCTGCAGACTCGGCACCTCTGCACAGGTACGCGCGACCCGAGCTCGCGCGGGCCCAGAGGCCGAAGGCGCCGTCGACGTGAACCCAGCCGCCGCGCCGGCGTGTCCACTCGATGATGGGCAACGCGGGATCGAACGCGCCTGAATTCACGTTGCCGTGCTGCAGGCAGACGATCACGGGACCCTCGACGTCGGGGAGCGCTTCGGGACGCATGCGTCCTTCGGCGTCGATCGGCACACGCAGCACGCGGTCGCGACCCATGCCCAGCATGGCCAGTGCCTTGAAGATCGTGCTGTGCGCATCAGCGCCGACGATCACCGGAATCTCGGGGGCACCGAACAGGCCCCGGCTCTCGACGTCCCAGCCGAGGTTGCGCAGCACGGCGTGGCGCGCCGCGGCCAGGGCCGTGAAGTTGGCCATCTGGCAACCCGTGACGAAGGCGCCGCCGGCGTCCCGTGGCAGGTCCAGCACCTCGAGGATCCAGTCGAGCGCGATCTGCTCGAGCAGCGTCGTGGCCGGCGCCGCAGCCATCAATCCCGTGTTCTGGTCCCACGCAGTCGCCAGCCAGCTCGCCGCCACCGTCTCGGGCAGCGAACTGCCGATGACGAAGCCGAAAAACCGGCCGCCGGTCGATGCCATGGTCGCCGGCGAGCCGTAGCGATCGAGCGCGGCGAGGACCTCTCTCCCGTTGCTCGGCCGCTCCGGCAGGTTCCCGCCGAGCTGCTCGACGAGCACCCGCAGCGCCTCGGGACGGGGCGGCACCTGACGTTCGGAGAGCCCGGTTCGATAGGCGATCGCGCGCTCGGCGGCGTCGCGCCATAGATCGTCGATGCGTCGCTCGGTCGCGACGGAGGTCGGTACTTCGGTTGCAGTGGCAGCATTGGCGGTCATGTCTATGCACTCTTGCGAGGATGCAACCAGTTCGGCAGCAGGGAGTACGGATCGAGACCCGGGTTGCGATCGAATGCGACCCCGGCCTGCTCCAGCATCTGCTGCAGGCGTCCGGACTTGAACGCCTCGAAGGCATCGGTCGCGCCGCCGACGTGCTCACCGCCGACGAAGATCTGCGGGATCGTCGGCGCTCCGGTGCGCGCCCTGAGCACGGCCCGGATCTTCCCGCCGCGGTCGCCGGCCTGGTACTCGACCGAGTCGAGGTCCACCGAGCGGTACGTGAGCCCGAGCTTCCCGAACAGCTTGCGCACCGACCAGCAGAACTCGCACCACTCGAGCGCGAAGATCACGACGGGCTGATCCCGGTCGTCGATGACGCTCGCGACGAACGCGTCGGTCTCGGCGTCCGGCGCATCGGCCGCCGGCGTGGGTGCGGTTGCAGGTGCGGGCGCGGGGGCGGCTGCGTCGAAACGGTAGTTCGGGGTTGAGCGGGACAGGCCAATCTCCTCGTCGGACATGTCCTCCTGCACGTCGGCGAACAGCGGCGTGCTGAGGTAGCGCTCGCCGGTGTCGGGCAGCATGCACAGGATGGTGCTGCCGCGCGGCGCGCGCTTCGCCACCTCGATCGCGCCGGCAAGCGTCGCCCCCCCCGAGATCCCGACGAGGATGCCTTCTTCCCGAGCCAGGGCCCGCGCCATGTCGAGCGCCGCGGCGCCGCTCACGGGCTGGATCTCGTCGATCTGTCCGTCGCGCACAGCGTGCTCCGTCAGCGCCGGGATGAAATCCGGGCTCCAGCCTTGCATCAGGTGGGGGCGGAACATCGGGTGGCTGGCCGAGTGCTTGCCCGAGGCGTCGCGTGCCTGCGGGATGCCGCTGCCGAGGACCGGCACGTTGTCCGGCTCGCAGACCACGATGCGTGTGTCGGGGCGCTCGCGCTTGAGCACGCGGGATACGCCTTTCAGCGTGCCGCCCGTGCCGTACCCGGTGACCCAGTAGTCGAGTCTCTCGTCGGCGAAGTCCTCGAGGATCTCCCGCGCGGTCGTGCGCGAGTGTGCGTCCGCGTTGGCTTCGTTCTCGAATTGCCGGCAGAGGAACCAGCCGTGGGCCTCCGCCAGCTCGACCGCCTTGGCCAGCATGCCCGAGCCTTTTTCCGCGGCCGGCGTCAGGACGACTCTGGCACCGAGGAAGCGCATCAGGCGGCGCCGCTCGACGGAGAAATTCTCGGCCATCGTCACGACGAGCGGGTAGCCTTTCTGGGCGCAGACCATCGCCAGCGCGATACCAGTGTTGCCGCTGGTCGCTTCGACCACGGTCTGGCCGGGCTTGAGCGCTCCGCTGCGTTCGGCCGCCTCGATGACGGCGGCCGCCATCCGGTCCTTGACCGAACCGCCCGGGTTGTAGGCCTCCGACTTGACCCAGAGATTGATGCCCTCTGGTGCGAGTCGGTTGAGCCGGATGATCGGCGTGCGGCCGATGGTCTCCAGAACGTTTGCGTATTTCATGTTCGTTTTCTCCGTCAGCCCGCCAGGGCCTGGTGCAGCAGCGCCGGCACCGCCAGCCAGAGCAAGCCTTTCAACAGGAAGAACCAGAATCCGGCCTGCAGGAGGCGGCGCAGGAATGTCGTGCCACCGTGCGGGTCTCGTCGAACGAGCCGGCCAATCGAGTTCGTCATGGTCGTCCTCCCAGAATCGGGTTCAGACGCGCGCCGGGAGTTCCGGGCCGTTGCCGCGGCGACGCAGCGACGGCAGGTAGCGCGGAACTTCGCGCGCATAACGATCGTACTCCGGATGAACCTTGCGCAGGTCGCGCTCTTCCAGTCGAGTTCCGACCAGGATGTAGGCGCTGCACATCACCGCGAACACGAGGTGCGCGATCGTCATCGTCGGCGTGGCCCAGATGCCGAGGAAGAAGCCGAGGTAGAGCGGGTGGCGGATGAAGCGGTACAGCCAGGGCTTGTGGAACTGAGGCGGCGTATACGGACGGCCGCGCAGCTGCAGCCACACCTGGCGCAGCCCGAAGAGATCGAAGTGGTCGATGAGGAAGGTGCTGAGCAGCACGAGCAGCCAGCCGAGGCCGAACACAGCATGGATGAGGGGAGCCATCGCGGTGGACGAGAGGTCCCAGACCACGCCGCCGATCGGCTGCCAGCCCAGGACGAGCAGGATCAGCGCCAGGCTGGACGCGAGGACATAGGTGCTGCGTTCGGCCGCCACGGGAATGACCCGCGTCATCCATCGCTTGAAGAAGGGTCGCGCCATCAGGCTGTGCTGCACCGCGAATACGCCGAGCAGCACGAGGTCGATCGCCAGCGCCTGGCCCAGCGGCACCATGGGTGCGGAGTCGATCGACTTCGGCACCCAGAGATTGCCGACGAAGCCGATGACGTACAGGAATGTGGCCAGGAACACGCCGTAGCTCAGCACTCCATACAGGAAAATCGCGTTCTTTTTCATCAGGTTGCCCCCGGATCGAATTGTTTGGAAAAGCTCGCCGTCTTGGTGAGGCTAGTTTCCCGCCGATGGGTAGACACGTCTTGAAGAAGTGTTGATCATTTCGTGAACATTCAGTGATTCCGCGTCGCGTGGGGGTCTGGCCGCATTGAACAATGGGTCCCGGGGAGCCGTTTATCGATTCGCAGGCTACGAGCTGGACCTGAATCACAGGGAACTTCGCCGCGGCGGCGTGCCGGTCACGATTCAGCCCAAGGTCCTGGACCTGATCGCCTACCTGGTGGAACACCGGGATCGGGCCGTGGACAAGCGCGAGATCCAGGACGCGATCTGGCCGGGCGTGATCGTCACCGAGACGTCACTGACCCAGGCGATCCGCAAGGCGCGACGCGCACTTGGCGACGATGCGAACCAGCCGGGCGTCATCCGCACGGTCCATGGTCATGGCTACCGCTTCGTTGCGCGGCTGGACGAAGAGTCGGGATCGGGGCCGGACTCCGTCGGCAACGATGGCCCGGTCGCGGCGCTGCCCACGGATTCGGAGCGGGGCGGGGAGGGCACCTTCGAAGTGGCTGCCGTTTCCGCGCGGGATGCATCGGACCTCCGTCCGACCATCGCCGTCATGCCGTTCGTGAACCTGTCGGATCACGCGGACCAGCAGTATTTCTCCGACGCGGTGACGCAGGACATCATCACCCAGTTGTCGAGGCACCGCTGGCTGAACGTGCTCGCGCGCAACACGACGTTCGGTTACCGGGAGCGAGCGACCGACGCGCGGCAGGTTGCGACGGAACTCGGCGCGCAGTACGCCGTCACCGGCAGCGTGCGACGCGCCGGTGAGCGCATGCGCGTGACGGTGGAACTGGTGGATGCGCGCTCCGGGGTGCAGAAGTGGGCCGAGCGCTACGACCGCGAGATCGAGGATGTCTTCGAGGTCCAGGACGAGATCACGGCGACGGTCGTGGCGAGTCTCGAACCGGAAATCGGCTCCGCCGAGCGTCAACGTGTCGTTCGCTCCTCGCGCGCAGATCTCAAGGCCTGGGATACGTTCCACCTCGGCGTCGCGCATTTCTTCAAGTTCACGGCCGCCGACAACGTCGAGGCGCAACGCCTGCTGCAACGCAGCCGTGAGCTGGACCCGTTGTTCGGGGAGGCGCATGCCTGGTGGGCGTACGCGACGGTGCTCGGGATGGTGTACTGGGATACCGCTCCGAGCACGGCCTTGCTCGACGAGGCGTTGGCGGCGACCCGGCGGGCCCTGGAAATCGACGACCAGAACGCCGTTTTCTACGCCCTGAAGGCCCGGGTCCAGCTGGCTCGCGGCGAGTATGAAAGCGCCCGCCGCGAGAACGAGCTGGCGATCGGCCTGAACCCGACCTTCGCGGCCGCCCATTGCGGCCTGGCCGATACGCTGGCCTACCAGGAACGCTACGACGAGGCCGTTCGCCGGTTCGAAATGGCGATCAGCATGAGTCCGAACGATCCGCAGCGCTGGGCTTTCCTCACCTACGGCGCGCTGGCGATGATCTTCAAGCGCGACTTCGAGGCTGCCATCGCGTGGGCGGATCGTGCCCGCGAGATCCCGAACTGCCAGTACTGGACCATGGCTCACAAGGCTGTCGCGCTTGCCTATCTGGGGCGCGAGCGAGAGGCACGTGCCGCGATGCGCGTGGTAGAGGAGGAGCGCCCGGGCTTCTCGATCGCGTTCGCCCGCGAAAAGCTCTTCTATCTCAGGTCCCGGGCGCAGCTCGACATGTATCTCGAGGGGCTCAGGAAAGCGGGCGCCCCGCCCTAGGAGGGTGTCAGGTTTGCAAGTTGTGCATGCTGTGATGTTGCATCGAACTTCCCCTGAGTGAGTTTCTTATTGAAGGATCGACCGCGGAGCCAGGTCTGCGCCCGATGCGTAGTTGGGCAGTGACTATACCTGCCCAGCCCGGTGCTGGGCCGCCCGTGTGACCGGTCCGTGCCACGCTCGCGGTCCCGGCGGACGTTGTCGATTCAGACACGCCGCGCATTTCCCGGGGCCTTTCTCATGGCAGTTGGCGAGGAACCCTTACCCGCGCTGCGCGCGACCTCACCCGCAAGCGGGAGAGGTGAGGTCAGGTCACGGCTGAGTGCCGTCCGCAGCGAGCCTGAACACCGTGTCGACGCGGAGCACGTCACCGGATCTGTGCCTCAATCAGTTCCAGCAGCGCGCGCGCTTCGTCGCGAGCCTTTTCGCTCTGCCGCAACCTCTGTTCGGCCTCGTTGATCCCATAGGCGAAGAAGTTCCGGAACTCCAGTTTCGCGAGCAGCCCCGGGTCGTCGAGTCGCATCTGCGCGATGTCGAAGTTGCGCATCAACAGCGGGATGTATCCGTCGTCGAGCGCCTGGATGAAGTTCTGCTGCAGCAGCTCGATCGTGCGGTACCGGCGAGCGAGTTTCAGAATGGCATTCTTGGTCGCCGGGTCCCTGAGGAGACGGAAGTCCCCGCTTTCCTGCATCGAGCGATAGGTAAAGTCGGACGGCTCGAAGAACTCGTAGGTCGACGGCTCGAACATTGCACCGGCCTGCGTTTCGGGAGAAGCGTCATGCAGCGTCGGCAGCTGCTCGAGCAGCGCTGCCAGGCTCGCGGCCTTGGCTTGATCGAATGCGACGACGCGGTCGAGCTGCTCCACATCGGCCGTCAGGTCGTCGTGCAGGCCCTGCAGGTACTGGCGCTCGCTTCGAATGTCACTGAGCTCGTCGAACTTGCCCTCGAACCACAGCGCGAGGTTGATCCCCACGACGAGCATGAGCAATTCCCCGAGTACGGTGGCTCCCCGTGAGGTCCGAATCCTGGCGAACATCGGCGGATCTCCACTGGATCCCGCGAGGCCGTCGGTACTGGCCCCTGCAGGCATCCGTTGTTGAGCTGGAGCGTGGAGAATAGCCGACCTCCGCGTGCGCACGGGCGCAGAGTTCCTTGGCGTCGCGAACCGCGTCGGCACGATGACCGAGGGCAAGCGGGCCGACCTGGTCCTGATCGACGGCCGACCGGACGAGGAGATCGAGAGCGTGCGAGGCACGGCGGGCCGCGTCGGACCAGACTCTGCGGTGCAGATCGAACCCGGTCACCCGGAAACGGCGTGATCAATCGCCCGGAAAAAGGAAAGGCCCCGGGTTGCCGGGGCCTTTCTCATCGCAGCTGGCGAGGAACCCTCGCCCGCGCTGTGCGACCTCTCCCATGAAGCGAGAGAGGTGGGGTCAGATCACAACAGCGGCACCAGCAGCAGTGCCACGATGTTGATGATCTTGATCAGCGGATTGATGGCCGGGCCCGCGGTGTCCTTGTAGGGATCGCCCACGGTGTCACCGGTCACGGCCGCCTTGTGCGTCTCGGAGCCCTTGCCGCCGAAGTTGCCTTCCTCGACGTACTTCTTGGCGTTGTCCCAGGCGCCGCCGCCGGTGCACATCGAGATCGCGACGAAGAGGCCCGTGACGATGGTGCCGATCAGCACGCCGCCCAGCGCGCGGATGCCGGCGCCGGGGCCGAGCAGCCAGTTCATGCCGAAGCCGACGATCACCGGGATCAGGATCGGCAGCAGCGAGGGGACGATCATTTCCTTGATCGCGGCACGCGTCAGCATGTCCACGGCCTTGGAGTAGTCGGGCTTGCCGGTGCCCTCCATGATGCCGGGGATCTCCTTGAACTGGCGGCGCACTTCGACGACCACCGAGCCCGCGGCGCGGCCCACGGCTTCCATCGCCATGGCGCCGAAGAGGTAGGGCACCAGGCCACCGATGAACAGACCGATGATCACCGCCGGATCCGACAGCGAGAACTCCTCCAGCTTGCCGACGATCTGCAGGTTGTTCGTGTAGTCGGCGAACAGCACCAGCGCGGCGAGACCGGCCGAGCCGATCGCATAGCCCTTGGTGACGGCCTTGGTCGTGTTGCCCACGGCGTCGAGCGCGTCCGTGACCTTGCGCACTTCCTTCGGCAGGCCTGCCATCTCGGCGATGCCGCCGCCGTTGTCGGTGATCGGGCCATAGGCGTCGAGCGCCACGATCATGCCGGTCATCGACAGCATGGCGGTCGCGGCGATCGCGATGCCATAGAGTCCCTCGAGCGAGTAGGCGCTCCAGATCGCGGCACAGATCGCCAGCACCGGCAGCGCGGTCGACTTCATCGAGACCGCGAGGCCCGCGATGACGTTCGTGCCATGGCCGGTCTGCGAGGCGGCGGCGACGTAGCGCACGGGCGCGTACTCGGTCGCCGTGTAGTACTCGGTGATCCAGATCATCGCGGCCGTCAGCGCGAGGCCGATCAGCGCGCAGAAGAAGAGGTTGGTCGCATCGGCGCCCATCATCCCCTTGGTCACGAACCAGAACCCGATGGCGGCGATCACGCCCGAGACGATGATGCCGCGATACAGGGCGTTCATGATCTTGCCGCCCTCGCGCGCCTTCACGAAGAAGGTGCCGACGATGGAGGCGACGATCGACACGGCGCCGAGCACCAGCGGATAGAGCACCGCATTGGGGCCGAGCGACTGCATGGTGAGGCCGGCGAGCAGCATCGTCGCCACGACGGTGACGGCATAGGTCTCGAACAGGTCCGCGGCCATGCCGGCGCAGTCACCCACGTTGTCGCCCACGTTGTCGGCGATCACGGCGGGGTTGCGCGGGTCGTCCTCGGGAATGCCGGCCTCGACCTTGCCCACGAGGTCGGCGCCCACGTCGGCGCCCTTGGTGAAGATGCCGCCGCCCAGCCGGGCGAAGATCGAGATCAGCGAACCGCCGAAGGCGAGGCCCACGAGCGCGTGCAGCGCGTGGTCGACGTCGCCGAGCAGCTTGAGCATCAGGCCGTAATAGGCGGCGACGCCGAGCAGTCCGAGGCCCACGACCAGCATGCCGGTGATCGCACCGCCGCGGAACGCGACCTGCAGCGCCGGGTCGAGGCCGACGCTCGCCGCATGCGCGGTCCGCACGTTGGCGCGCACCGAGACGTTCATGCCGATGTAGCCCGCGGCACCCGAGAGGATGGCGCCGACTGCGAAGCCGCCGGCCGTCGCCCAGTTGAGCGCGAGGCCGAGGACGAGGAACAGTACTGCGCCGACGATCGCGATCGTCGTGTACTGCCGGTTCAGGTAGGCGCTGGCGCCCTGCTGGATCGCCGCTGCAATCTCCTGCATGCGGGCATTTCCAGCCGGTTGAGCCACGATCCAGCGTGCTGAAAGCACGCCATAGATGAGCGCGAGTACGCCGGCCCCGATCGCCAGCCACAGCGCGAGATTAGTGGTCATTGCAAACCTCCCAACGAGGGTTTTTCCCTGGATACGATCACGGCCGGTCGGGGCTCTGCGTCCCTTGCCCGGCCGTCAAAAAAGGCGCGGGACTATACCACAAAGCGCGTCTTGAGCTTCCTTCGCACCGGTTTGTTCCGCAGGACTACGTACTGCGGCAGCCCGTCCTTGTAGGGCGGGTAGTCCTCGCCCTTGATCAGGGGTGCGAGGTAGCGGCGGCCCTTGGCCGTGATGTGGAAGCCATCCGCGGTGATGTAGTCGCGGGGCAGCATCTTCTCCACGTTGGCGACGTCCTCGAGCTTCGCCACGCCGATCTTCCAGCGATAGGGCTTGTTGGAAGTGCGCACGATGGCGGGCATCACCGCGTGGTGGCCCTTGAGGGCCAGTTCCACCGCGGCCTTGCCCACGGCATAGGCCTGCTCGACGTCCACCTTCGAGGCGATGTGGCGCGCGGCCCGCTGCAGGTAGTCCGCCACGGCCCAGTGGTACTTGTAGCCGAGCTTGTCCTTCACGAGCTGCGCGACCACCGGGCCCACGCCTCCGAGCTGTGCGTGTCCGAACGCGTCCCGGGTGCCGGCGTCCGCCAGGAACCGGCCTTCGGCGTTCTTCACGCCCTCGGACACCACGATGGCGCAATAGCCGTACCTGTCCACGCAGGCCTTCACGCGGGCGAGGAACTTCTCCTCGTCGAAGGTGATCTCGGGGAACAGGATGATGTGCGGGGAGTCGCCCGCCTTTTCGGCCGCCAGCCCGCCGGCGGCCGCGATCCAGCCCGCGTGGCGGCCCATGACCTCCAGGACGAAGACCTTGGTCGAGGTGCGGGCCATCGAGGCGACGTCGAATCCCGCCTCGCGGATCGACACGGCGACGTACTTCGCCACCGAACCGAAGCCCGGGCAGCAGTCGGTGATGGGCAGGTCGTTGTCGACCGTCTTCGGGACGTGGATGGCCGTGAGCGGATAGCCGAGCTTCTCCGCCAGCATGGAGACCTTGAGGCAGGTGTCCGCCGAGTCGCCGCCCCCGTTGTAGAAGAAATAGCCGATGTCGTGCGCCTTGAAGACTTCGATCAGGCGCTCGTACTGCGCCGGGTTGTCCTCGTACTTCTTGAGCTTGTAGCGGGCGGAGCCGAAGGCGCCCGACGGCGTGTGACGCAGCGCCCGGATCGCGGCAGTGCTCTCCTGGCTGGTGTCGATGAGGTCTTCCGTCAGGGCGCCGAGGATGCCGTGGCGGCCGGCATAGAGGGTGCCGATGCGGTGGCGGTGCTTGCGGGCGGTCTCGATGACGCCGCAGGCGGAGGCGTTGATGACGGCGGTGACCCCGCCGGACTGTGCATAGAAGGCGTTGCGCCGTACGGGCTTCTTCGTCATGCGGACTCCCTGAAAAACTGTCGTTTAATCGAGGACTTACGTCTAAATGCGATCGGGATAGCATACCCGAAGACCGGCCGCTTGGCGGTCCGGGAAAGTGCGGCGGAGGGCCGGGCGGCTGGCGACGCTTCCCCTTGGCCGCGAAGAAGGCAGGGCCGTGTCCCGTCTGCCGGCGAGGAGCACCCCTTCCGGCTGTCCCCCTCGACCCGTCTTTCCCACGGTTGGCGGGGCAAGGGCTTTTCGGTAGGGTGCCAGCCTCCCGACTGGTCGCGGATGAAACACCATGAGACTCGTACTCCTCGGCGCCCCCGGTTCAGGCAAAGGCACCCAGGCGCAGAAGCTGCGCGACGACAAGGGAATTCCACAGGTGTCTTCCGGCGATCTGCTGCGCGACGCGGTCGCCCGCGGTACGGAACTCGGCAAGCGCGCCAAGGCGGCCATGGACGCCGGCGAGCTGGTCTCCGACGAGATCGTGCTGGGCCTGATCCGCGAGCGGCTCGGCCGTCCGGACGCGGCGAAGGGATTCATCCTGGACGGCTATCCGCGCAACGTGGCCCAGGCGGGCGCGCTAGACACCCTGCTGGCCGAACTCGGCCAGCCGATCGACGCGGTGGTGCTCATGGACGTGGATTCGAAGGCGCTGTTCCAGCGGCTGACCGGCCGGCGCAGCTGCCCGAAGTGCGGCAAGGTCTTCAACGTCTACTCCTCACCGTCGCCGCTCGGCGATCGCTGCGACAACCACCCGGGCGAGGACGCGCCGCTGCTGGTGCAGCGGGCGGACGATCGCGAGGACGTGATCGAGAACCGGCTCAAGGTCTATGCCCGCCAGACGGAGCCGCTCGTTGAGCACTACAAGGCGCGCGGCTTGCTCAAGGTCGTGAACGCGGACCAGCCGGTCGATCGCGTGTACGGGGAGTTCGTGCGCGCCGCCGGGGGCTGACGGCCACCGTTAGACGTTCTACGCCAGCGAGTCGATCAGCTGCGCGCCGAGCACCTCGTGGCGCCAGCCGCGCAGCAGCGCAGAGCTCTCCCGAGGGCCCAGCACCAGTGCCTCGACGTCGCGGCGGGTCGCGAGGATTTCAGGGCTGATCTCGAGCGCGGCCGCCGTGTCGCGTACGGCCTGCTGTAGCCGGGCGATCTCGCGGTTCTGCTCAGCCGTCGGACGCTGCGGGGCCGGTGACCCCGGCAGGTCCGCCACGGCATCACGAGCGGCCGCCATGAGTGCCAGCAGTTCGTCGCCGCGCTTGCGAACCACCGCGGGCGGCAGGGATCGCACCTGCTCGAGGTCGGCGGTGGTGCCGGGCGCCAGCGTCGCCAGTGCGAGGATCGCTTCGTCGGTGAGTATCCAGCCGCGCGGCTTGTCGGAGGCGACGGCCCGCGCTTCGCGCCACTCGGCGAGCGCACGCGCGGCGGCCTGCTCCCGGGCCCGGAGGCGACCGAGACCCTTGAGGCGACGCCAGGCATCGGTCGGGTCCGTCCGGTACAGGCCCGGATTCTCGAGCGCCGCGCAGTCCTCCACGTGCCAGGCCAGGCGGGCCTTCGCCTCGAGCGCCAGTTCGAGGTCGGTGTGCAACTGCAGCAGGTGGTGCACGTCGTCGGCCGCGTAGGCCAGCTGTGCCTCGCTCAGCGGACGGCGCGACCAGTCGGTGCGCGTCTGCGCCTTGTCGATCGAGTGTCCGAGTTGCCGTGCCACGAGATCGGCGTAGCCGACCTGCGGCGGCAGGCCGAGCATCGCCGCGGCCACCTGGGTATCGAACACCGGCCCCGGCACCGTGCCGCCGGAGTTGAGCATGACCTCGAGGTCCTGGCGTGCGGCGTGCAGGATCTTCGGCCGGTTCCGCTCGGCGAGCACGGCGAAGAACGGCTTCAGATCGAGCCCCGCGAGCGTATCCACGAGATAGCAATCGGCATCGCTCGCGACCTGTACCAGGCACAGCTGCGCAAAGTAGGTGCGCTCGCGCATGAACTCGGTGTCGATCGCGAGCCGCGCGGCGCCCTGCAGCCGGAACACCGCCGCCTCGAGTTGGTCCTGGGTCGTTACCAGCGTGGCGTCGCGCATGAGTCAGGTTACCTGCGTGTAGAATCGCGACACCGAAGGGCGCCACGTGGCCAAAGTGCAGCAGTTTCTCAGGATTTTCGTCGACATCGTACTCTGGCGCCGCGGTCCCCAGGACCTGCCGGTCTCCGGCCTGCTGCTCGCGCTCACCATCGCCTTCTACGTCGTCGTGTCCTCGGTGCAGCTTGCACTGCTGCGCGAGCCGGCCGCGACCTGGTTTTTCTTCATCGTCGCGGACCCCCTGCTGCTGCTGGCGTGGGTGTGGCTGGTGCTCAAGCTTTTCCGGCACGGCGAGCGCTTCCTGCAGACGGCGACGGCCGTGTTCGGCACCGGCGCCGTGCTGGGACTCGGGCTCTACCTGCCGCTGCAGCTCATCGTCACGGCGATGGGGCAGGGGCCGGCGTCCTCCATGGCGCAGGTCTTCGCCCTGCTGCTCGTCGTCGCGTTCACGCTGGTGACGGGCCGGATCATCAAGCTCGCGACCGACTCGAACCTGTTCACGGGCATCGCCGTGTCGCTCACCTACTTCCTCGTCGTCAACTCACTGGTCGGCCTGCTGCACGGCCCGGTGTCCTGAGCATGCACCTGCACATCCTCGGTATCTGCGGCACCTTCATGGGCGGCATCGCGGCGCTGGCACGCGCGAGCGGACACCGCGTCACGGGCTCCGACCGCAACGTCTACCCGCCGATGAGCACCCAGCTCGCCGCGCTGGGCATCGAGGTCATCGAGGGCTACGGGCCCGACCAGCTCGCGCTCGCACCCGACGTATTCGTCGTCGGCAACGTGATGAGCCGTGGCAATCCGCTGGTCGAGGCGATCCTCGACAGCGGGCAACCGTACGCGTCCGGACCGGAATGGCTGGCCCGCAACGTCCTGCAGGGGCGCTGGGTGCTCGGCGTCGCCGGCACGCACGGCAAGACGACCACGAGCAGCCTGCTGGCATGGATCCTCGAGCACGCGGGCCTCGAGCCCGGATTCCTGGTCGGTGGCGTGCCACTCGACTTCGACGTCAGTGCGCGCCTCGGCGGCGGCCGCCACTTCGTGGTCGAGGCCGACGAGTACGACACGGCGTTCTTCGACAAGCGCGCCAAGTTCGTGCACTACCGGCCGCGCACGGCGATCCTCAACAACCTCGAGCACGACCACGCCGACATCTATCCCGACGTCGCCTCCATCCAGCGGCAGTTCCACCTGCTGCTGCGTACCGTCCCGGGCAACGGTCGCGTGGTCGTGAACGCCGCAGACCGTCACCTGGCCGAGGTGCTCGAGATGGGCTGCTGGACGCCGGTGGAACGGTTCGCGTCCGACGCCTCGACGCCGGCCGAGTGGCGGATCGACGCGGATCCGGCCTCCGGCTACTCGCGGTTCACGGTGCTTCATGGCGAGCGTCTCGTGGGCGAGGTCCAGTGGAGCATGTTCGGCCGGCACAATGCCGAGAATGCGCTCGCCGCGTTCGTCGCCGCGCGCCACGCGGGCGTGGACGAGGAGGCGGGGCTCGAGGCGCTGCGACGGTTCGGCGGCGTGCGACGCAGGCTCGAGCTGCGCGGCACTGTCGACGGCGTCGCCGTGTACGACGACTTCGCGCATCATCCGACCGCGATCACCACCACGCTCGAGGGCGTGCGTCGCAAGGCGGGCGCCGGGCGCGTGATCGCGGTGCTCGAGCCGCGTTCGAACACCATGAAGCTCGGGACCCACAAGGCGGCGCTCGCGGAGTCGCTGCGCGGTGCCGACAGCGTCTTCGTCTACCAGTCGCCCGAGGTCCGCTGGGACGTGACGGACGCGCTGCGACCGCTGGGTTCCCGGGTGACGGTGCATGACGATCTCGCAAGGCTCACGGCGGCGCTGGTGGCCGAGGCGCGTCCGGGTGACCAGCTCGTCCTGATGAGCAACGGATCCTTCGGTGGGCTGCACGACCGCCTGCTCGGGGCGCTCAGGGAGCGCGCCGCGGGCTGAGCATGCATAATCGGGCGCATGACCGCCCGATCCGCAGACGAGCGCGTCGAGATTCCGTTGTTCCCGCTGGGGACCATTCTCTTCCCCGGCGGACCGCTCCCGCTGCGCATCTTCGAGGCGCGCTACATCGATCTCGTCCGCCGCTGCATGCGCGACGACAGCGGGTTCGGGGTCGTGCTGATCCGTGAAGGTGCGGAGGCGGGCGGACCGGCGTCGACCTTCGACGTCGGCACGTATGCGCGCATCGTCGACTTCTCGCAGCAGCCGGACGGATTGCTCGGCATCCAGGCCGCCGGCCAGCGACGCTTTCGCATCCTCGACCGTCGCCGCGCCCGCGACGGGCTCAACCTCGCCGACGTCGAGTGGCTGGCCGAGGAGACCGTGGTGCCCCTGCCGGAGGAGTTCGCCGAGCTCGGGCCCGCGCTCGACGAAGCGCTGACGCAGCTCGGCGAACCGTATGCCTCGCTGCCGCGCCATCCCGGGAACGCGGCCTGGGTCTCCGGCCGCCTCGCCGAAATCCTTCCGCTGCCGGCGGGTCACAAGCAGCACTGCCTGGAGCTCGAGGATCCGGTCGAGCGGCTGCGATACCTGCGCCCGCTCTTCGAGATCGGCTACCAGTGAAGGTCGCGCGCCCGGCCGGCAACGGCGCATTCCCCGAGCGATTCCCGCGAACGGCGCGATAGAATCGCCGCATGGAGCCAGCTGAGCAGGATGCACCCGGGCACGGGACAGGAGTGAGTTCTGCCGCGTCCGCGCCCGGCCGGCGGCTCCGGATCCTCCAGGTGATCCTCTCGCGGGGACTGGCGGGATCCGAGCGCGCGGCCGCGGAGACGTGCAACGCGCTGTCGAGGAACCACGACGTCGCGCTGGTGATTCGCGACGATCATCGCGGGCGCAGTGGCGCGAGCATTCGCGACATCCTCGACCCCGGTGTCACGGTCTTCGAGATCCCGGCCCTGTGGTTCACGCGACGCCGCCTCGGGGAAACGATCCGCGCCTGGCGGCCGGACGTCATCCACACCCACCTGCGTCGTGGCACCCGCTTCGTCGCCCAGCTGGCGCCTGGCGCCGTGCACGTCGCCACGCTGCACCTGTCGCTCAACGGGCCACACTACCTGCGGACGGACGGGCTCTTCTGCATCTCTGAGTGGCAGCTCGAGACAGTGCCCACCGGTTACCGGGGCAAGGTCTTCCTGGTGCCGAACACGCTCGTGCCGCATCCGCGGCTGGCCGCGGAGCGCCTGCGCGAGATCCGCGCCCAGCTCGGCGCCGGCGACGAGGACTTTCTCGTGGGGGCCGTTGGACGACTCGCGTCACGCAAGGGATTCGACACGCTGATCAATGCCTTCGAGCAGGCGCAACTGCCGAACGGACGACTCGTGCTGGTCGGCGAGGGCAGCGAGCGCGGCCGTCTCGAAAAGCTGGCCGGTGAGCGGGTCTCGCTGGCCGGCTTTCGGCACGACGTCAAGGACCTGTACCAGGCCTTCGACCTGTTCGTCTGTCCCTCCAGCTTCGAGCCGTTCGGTCGCGTCATCGTGGAAGCCCTCGACGCAGGCGTGTCCGTGATCGCGACCGATGCCGAGGGTCCGCGCGATCTCGCGCGCCGCTACCCGATCGAGATCGTGCCGCGCAGCGACGTCGGGCAACTCGCCGCGGCGCTCCGGCGGGTGCACGCGTCGGGCCGGACGCGCCTGGACATCGACCTGTCCGAGTTCGGCCTCGACCTGATCGCGGAGCGGATGCTCACCGCCTACCGGCAGCTCCTCGGCGACAAGTGCCCGGAGCCCGGCGATTCCGCCGCAACGCCGCCGGCGGCTGCGGCCGTCGCGGCACCGGTGGCGCCACCGAGATTCCTGTTCTCGCCGGTCTCGGGACCGGGCGGCTCCGGCGAACTCATGCGATGCCTGATCATTGCGCGGGAACTCCGGCGGGCAGCGCCGGCCGCGGACATCCGCTTCCTCGTGAGTCGCACGGCCGTGTTCCGCGAGGCGGTGGACTTCCCGATCATCGATTGCGACGCATCACCGACCAACAGCACGCCGCAGGTGCTCGCGGCCATCGAGGCCTTCCGGCCGCAGGTGATGGTGTTCGACAATTCCGGGCGGACTTCGCAGCTGCGTGCCGCGAAGCGGGCAGGGGCCCGTCTCGTGTTCTCGAGTCGCGCTCCCAAGCTGCGCTGGAAGGCATTTCGTCCGAAGTGGATGCGGCTGCTCGACGAGCACTGGATCGTGTTTCCGACCTTCGTCACCGGCGGCCGGACCCGGCTCGAGCGCTTCAAGATGCGCTTCTTTCCCGAGTATACGGTCCGCCAGTTCGACACGCTGTTCCCGCCGTCGGATCCGGAGGTGCGGAGTCGCTGGCTCGCCGAGCGAGGCCTCGGCGCGGGCGACTACGTCGTGTTCGTGCCGGGCGGCCGCGGCGAGGGGCACCTGGTCGAGGATCCGGCGGAGTTGTTCGTCCAGGCAGCCCGCCGCGTCGTGGCGGCCACCGGACAGACGACGGTCGTCCTGACGGGGCGCAAGAGTGTTGCGACCTCGGGCGATGTTCCTGCGCTCCGACTGCTGCCAAGGATCGGTCCCGAGGAGGTCCAGCACCTGCTCGCCGAGGCCCGGCTGGTCGTGAGCAATGGCGGCACCACGCTGATCCACTCGCTGGCCCATGGCCGACCCATCGTGACGGTGCCGCTCGCGGGCGACCAGGATCGCCGCATCCGTCGTGCCGAGAAGCTGCAGATCGTCGTGAGCGCGCCGCGGGACGCGGAGCGGATCGCGACGGAGGCGGTGGCGCTGCTGCGCGACGACGCGCGCCGCGATGCCATGGTGCAGCGTGTCGCGGAGTTCGGTTTTGCCAACGGGGTCGACGAGGCGGTGGCGGCCCTGCAGGGACTTGCATCCAGAGCCGTCGCCAGCGCGGTCAGTCGACTGCCAGGCGGTCCCTGAGATCCGCGACGAATACCTGTCTGCGACCTTCCGGGCAGGCATTGAACGCGATGCGGCGGAAGTCCCGGTCCCAGGCCGGATGCGGGTCGACCCGCAGCGCGAGCACCCGGCGCTCGTGATCGGAGAGGGTCCGGATCCGGACCAGCTCCATTTCCGTTGACGACTGCAGGTCGATCCAGCGGATCGGCGTCGTGCCATCTCCAGCGGACACGGGCTCGTGCGGATAGGCATCCGTCAGGACGTGACGTCCATCCGGGTGCATGGTCGGATGCCCCGATCCCCTGATCGAGGCAGACAAGGTTTCGAGGTTCGATCCGTCGAAGCGGATCCGCGCGAATCTCAGGCCTTCGCCCTGGGTATTGAGGTTCATGAGCACGTGTTCGCCGTCCGGACACCAGTTCGGATGGTTGCCGCCCCTGCGCCACAGCGTGTCGGGCACGGCGACGCGCGGGTCCGAGCCGTCCGCGTTCAGCGTGACGACGTTGAGGCGCCGGTACTTCTTCTTGCGCTTCCAGGGCAGCCAGGTGCGCGGAATCCAGCGCAGCACGAACAGCAGCCGCGTGCCCTGCGGGTTCCACTTGACGTGGAATCCGTAGAAATCTCCCCGCGCGTACGCGGCATGACTCGCGGCGGGGAAGGCGCTGGCGAAGATGTCCGCCGTCGAGACGAGGAGTCGCGATTCACCCGTGGCGAGGTCCGTCAGGTGGATTCCATCGGCCGCGGACGCACCGCGGTTCTCCGGCACACGGTCCTCGGGTACGACGACGCCATAGCCGCGCTGCGTGCGCGCGGCGCGCAGCAGGCAGGGTCCTGCGGACCATCGCCCGTCCGGCGACACGGCGTAGATCGTACCGGCGAGCCGGTGGCGCTCCCCGCCCAGCGGATCCAGCTCGACCCCGAACGGCGTCCAGGTGCCTGTATCCACGTCGTTGAAGAGCAGCGTGCGGTCATCACGACCCCACTGGACCTGTGCCCCGAGCTGCGTGTCCCAGCCGCGGGTCTCGGCGACCGTGCTCGCGTCGCCCGTTTCGAGATCGACGACGACGACCTCCGCCGCTTCTCCCGCGCTGGGCAGGCGGTCCTCGAACGGAAAGCGCGTCACCGCCAGGTAGCGACCCGACGGACTGAAGGGCGACGAGTCATAGAAGCGGTGGATGCATCCCGGCAGTCCCGGCGTCACGCAATGGACGGGCACCCGTGGCTCGAAGCCGGTGTAGGCCGGAAACACGCTGCTCGCAGGCATCTTATGCCGGATCCTCGTTGTAGCCTGGCATTCTGCGCACCCTCGGCCGCATCGGTCCAGCCGGGATACAATAAAAAGCTGACCCGTCGACGGAGCCGGTACTCGTCATGTTCGGAGGCATCTTCCCACGCAGGCGCGGGCACGTTCGCGGCAAGCAGATCGTCTTCCTGGCGATCAACAAGACCGGATCGAGCAGTCTCTGGACCTGGCTCGACGAGCATCGTGTCGACTACTTCATCAACCGGTATCAGGACGACGAGCGGCGTAAGCAGGAAGTCATCGCGGAGGCAAAACGCAGGCGCATCCCGTGCTTCACCGTGGTGCGCAATCCGTGGTCGCGCGCGGTGTCGAGCTGGAAGTGGTGCATGCAGCAGAAGGGGTTGCCGGAATGCAGCTTCGAGGAATTCCTCCGGCTGCCCCTCGAGCGCATGACGCCGCAGCAGCGTTTCCACACGTCGCCGCAATGGCAGCACGTCGTCGACGAGCACGGCGGCGTCGACTATCTGCACCACATCGGGCGCTTCGAGTCGCTCGACGGTACGCGCGACTGGCTGGTGCGAACGCTGGGTCTGCGCGGCCGGGACGCGTTGCCGCACGTCAAGAGTTCGGGTGGCGGAGACTATGCAAGCCACTACACGCCCGTCAGCCGCGCACTCGTGGCGGAGATCTTCCGCAAGGACATCGAGCTTTTCGGTTACGGCTTCGACGCCGAGTCGAGTCGACCAGGGCTCGCCGAACAAAGCTGAAGCACCGTCAGCGCGCGAACACCTCGTCGAACATGGGTTCGAGCAGCTGCGTTCCCAGGCGCGAGAGATGGTGGCTGTCGAAATAGAGGGGCAGGCCGTCTCGCGTCACCTCGCAACGATCGGGTCCGCACATGACGGCATCGGGCCTGAGCACGACGACACCCGGCCGCGCGTCGAGTCGTGCCAGCGCAGTCGAGTACGAACGCCTGCCGGACTGCAGTAGGCCTGTGGGGACGGTGCGAGCGGAGGGTCGCGGTCGAATCGTACGGATCTCGCGAGTGTCGACGGCACGTCCCAGCCCACCTCCGGCACCGAGGCGACGATCCAGACGCGCTTGCCCATGGCGAGCAGGCTCGACACGGCACCGTCGAGCGAGCGGTCGAAGATCCGTCGATTCTCCTCGCTCGACCGTGCCGTCGAGTCCGCGTCGGCCAGGTAGATCGCCCCGCCGGGCTCCCGGCCATAGCGCAGTCCCTCCGCAAGCAGGGCCCAGCGTCCCATCAGCACCACATCCTCGATCCGTGGCGTCCGCGCCAGGCTGTCGAGCACCGCCTGGTTGAACTCCTCGCAGCGGTGTCCGCGGTCGTGGTCGCTGCGCCGCACGCCGGGCAACGGCGAGCAACCGGTGCGCACCGCGAGCACGCCCGACCGTCCGGCGCGACTGGCCGCCGCGTCGACCGCGTCGGCCGCGGCGCGACCATGCGAATCTCCCCACAGCAGGAAGCTCGGCGCGCCGGCGCGCTCGTCGCCGATGCGGCAGAGCGTGCCGTCGGCGACCGACGCGGGATCCGCGTTGCCGCACTTCCAGTCGCGGGAACGGTGATCGGCGCCCGCCGCCAGCACGCGCTGGGTGTCCGCGTCGATGCGGCCCGGCCAGCCCGACGCAGCGACGGCGGCGAGGCCGAGAACGAACCGCGCCGCCCGTGACGGCGACGGTGGTGCGGAACAGCTGTCGACGGTCCAGGATTCCACTCTTGCCGCGGAACGGACGCTCCACGTAGCGCCACGACGCGACCGCCGCCAGCGCCGCCACGGCGAGGACAACGGTGGTCTCGACCGCGGTCAGGTCCCGCACCGCGTAGTAGCGGCCGAGGGCCAGGAGTGGCCAGTGCCACAGGTACAGGGAGTACGACACGAGTCCGACGAGCACGACGGGCCGCCAGCTCAGCGCATCGCCGACGAGGTTGTGACCGCCGGAACCCGCCCAGATGATCGCCGCGGCACCGACGCAGGGCAGCAACGCGGCGGCGCCCGGGAACGCGGTCCCGGCGCTGTACTGGAATACGCTCCAGGCGATGGCGGCCGCGCCGGCCAGCGCGGCGGCGTTCCGCACCCGGACGTCGTGCGAGGGCCGCACGACGCCGAGTGCGAGCAGGGCGCCGAGTCCGAGTTCCCAGGCCCGGAAGGGCGCGAGGTAGAAGGCCGCGTCGCGTGCGAACGCCACGCCGGCCACGCTCAGCAGGAACGACGGCACCACGACCGCGACCGTCGCGGCCACGTAGGGCTTGCCGGGTCTCGACGCCACGAAGGCGAGGAACAAGGGAAAGAGGATGTAGAACTGCTCCTCGACGGCGAGCGACCACGTGTGCAGCAGCGGGGTCTCCTCGGCGGCCGGCGCGAAGTAGCCGGACTCCTGCCAGAAGAGGAAATTGGACGCGAACAGGCTGGTTCCCGCCACGCTCTTGCCGAAGTCCGCGAGATCCCCGGGGAGCAGCAGCCAGGCCGACAGTGCCGCGGTGACGATCATCATCGCGAACAGCGCCGGAAGAATGCGGCGAATGCGGCGCTCGTAGAAGTTCGCGATCGAGAAGCTGCCCGAATCCATCTCGTGGCGGATGAGTCCCGTGATCAGGAACCCCGAGATGACGAAGAACACGTCGACGCCCACGAAACCGCCGCTGAAGGCGCCGACGCCGGCGTGGAACAGCAGCACGGGGACGATCGCGACGGCGCGCAGACCGTCGATGTCGGGTCGGTACCGGTGCATGTGCCGGAGCCCGGTGACGGGCATCGCCGCGGCGTGGCGGCGACGCCCCGCCCAGGGGTCTCAGATCCGCTGGAACACGCGCGCAGCGGCCGCGACGGTCGCGTCGATGTCGGCGTCGCCGTGAGCCGCCGAGACGAATCCAGCCTCGAAGGCCGAGGGTGCCAGGTACACGCCCTCCTCCAGCATGCCGTGGAAGAAGCGCTTGAAGCGCTCCACGTCGCAGGTGGTCGCCTCCGCGTAGGACGTGACCTGCGCCGCGCCGGTGAAGAAGATCCCGAACATCCCGCACACGTGATTGGTCGCGAGCGGTACGCCGGCCCGCGAGGCAGCCTCGGCAATGCCGCGGACCAGCCGCTCGGTCGAGGCCTGCAGCCTGGCGTGGAACCCCGGGGCGTCGAGGCCATCGAGCGTCGCCAGTCCTGCCGCCATCGCGACCGGGTTCCCGGACAGCGTGCCCGCCTGGTACACGGGCCCGAGCGGCGCGATGTGCTCCATGATGTCCCGGCGCCCGCCGAAGGCGCCTACCGGCATGCCGCCGCCGACGATCTTGCCGAGCGTCGTCAGGTCGGGCTTGATCCCGTACAGTTCCTGGGCGCCACCTTTCGCGACGCGGAACCCGGTCATCACTTCGTCGAAGATCAGCACTGCGCCGTACCGGGTGCATTCCTCGCGCAGCGTCTCGAGAAAGCCCGGCACCGGCGGGATGCAGTTCATGTTGCCGGCGACCGGCTCGACGATCACGCAGGCGACCTCGGCGCCGATCCCGGCGAACGCGGCGCGGACCTGTGCGGCATCGTTGTAGGACAGCGTGACCGTGTGCGCGGCGAGTTCGGGCGGAACGCCGGGCGAGGTCGGGACGCCGAGCGTCAGCGCGCCCGAACCGGCCTTGACGAGCAACGAGTCGGAGTGTCCGTGGTAGCAGCCCTCGAACTTGATGATCTTGCTGCGCCCGGTGAATCCGCGCGCGAGCCGGATGGCGCTCATCGTGGCCTCGGTGCCCGAGCTGACCATGCGCACCAGCTCGATCGACGGCACGAGTTCGATGATCCGGCGGGCGACGATGGTCTCCATCTCGGTGGGCGCGCCGAACGACAGGCCGTTCACGGCAGTCTGCTGCACGGCCTGGATCACCGCCGGGTCGGCGTGTCCGAGAATCATGGGCCCCCAGGAGCCCACGTAGTCGATGAACTCGCGCCCGTCGGCGGCCCAGACGCGCGACCCCTTCGCGCGGGCGAAGAAGATCGGCTCGCCGCCGACGCCGCGGAACGCCCGGACCGGGGAATTGACGCCGCCGGGGATGTACTTGCAGGCTTCGGTGAACAGGCTCACGGGGACTCCAGCGCATTGACGCGGTGGCGTAGTCTAGCAAGGGCGGCCCCTGCGCCCGTACCGTGGCGAATTGCGGGGCGTCGTCCCGCGCGGAGGCGGCCTTGAAGACCTGGATGTGCGTGAACTGCGGGTTCGTCTACGAGGAGTCGGCCGGTCATGCGGCGACGGGCGTCGCGCCTGGCACGCGCTGGGAGGACGTGCCGGAGGACTGGACCTGCCCGGACTGCGGCGCACCGAAGTCCGCCTTCGAGATGATCGAGGTCTGACGCCTACTGCTGCGTGACCGTGTAGCCGCGCTGGCGCAGCAGGTCCACCACGCTGTTGCGGCCCACGAGGTGCAGGGCCCCCACCACCACGAGGTAGTCGTCGCGCTCGTCGAGGAGTCCGACGAGGTCGTCGATCCAGGCGCGGTTGCGATCCTCGGTCAGCGGCCGGTACAGCTCGGGGAACGACTCGAACTCGTCGGAGAGGGCGCGACCGAGGGCCGCGGTGTCGCCCGACCGCCAGGCCCCGAGCAGGTCGGCGATCTGCTCGTCGAGGTCGGCGGATTCCTCGAGCGTCATGAGCAGGAAGCGCTTCTGCTCGGGCAGGGACAGCCCGGCGAGCACGGCAAACTGGTCCTCGGCCGTCTCGAGCCCCTGGATGGGCTTGCCGTCCGCGATCGCCCGTCCGGCAAGCTGCTGCTCGATGCCGAGCTCCGGGAGGAAGCCGCGCTTCGCAAGCTCGACCTGCAGCAACAGGGTGGCGACGAACCACGGCGCAAACGGGTCGAGCGCCTCGAGGTCGACGCCGGATTGGCGTGCCCTGTCGCGGATCGCAGCGTAGTCCGATCCGAGGACCTCACGCAGGGTCTGGCCCGCGGGCAGCAGCGCGGCCTCCCGCATCGCGTCCAGCAGCGCCACCGGATCGGCCAGTTCGGGGTCGTCGAGGTCGATTTCCATGACGAGTTGCTCGGCGTCCTCGTAGGCATGCTCCGCGGTCTCGGTCAGGGCGCTGTCGCCGGCGCGGAGCACGTGGATCGAGCCCAGCAGGTAGACGGTATTGTGCGCGCCGTCGACGGCCCACAGGATGCTGCGATCGCGTGCCTGCCCGGCGGGGCTCGCCAGACCCACGACCAGCGACAGGAGGGCCGCGGCCAGGCTCCGCTTCACTGCGAGTATCCCTCGAGCCACACGACCTCCGTCGCGATGCCGCCGTCGTCGTGCAGGTCCAGCACGCGGTAGCCGGGCGGGCGATCGTCCGTGACGAATCCTGCGACGCGGGGCTGGAACTGCATGCAGGTGGACGGCGTGCACATGTAGCGGGTGCTGCCCCGCAAGACGTCCAGGGACTGGTGGGCGTGTCCCCAGGCGACGCCGCGAACCTGCGGGTGGCGTCCGAGGACGTCCATCGCCTGCCGGGCGTCGAGCAGGCCGAGCGCGTCGAGGCCGGGCGCCTCCATCGGGATCGGCGGATGGTGCATCAGTACCAGCACGTGGCGGTCGCGGTTCGCGCGCAGCGCGTCATCGAATTCCTCCAGTGCCTCGGGCCCGAGCCGGCCCTCGCCGTCGTTCGATTCCGCAAACCACGTGTCGAGCAGGATGATCGTCCATGCGCCCGCGATTCGCGTGCCACCGACCTGGAACGGCAGGTGTGACAGGCGCCGTTCCAGCTCGCCGGGTACGTCATGGTTGCCGGGGACGAGCAGGACCGGCGCCCCGAGGTCGTCGAACAGCAACTCCAGCGTGCCGTAGGCGCGCGGATCGTCCTGCACGAGATCGCCCGTGACCGCGACGAGATCGGCGGGCAGGTGCCGCCGCCGCGCGTGGGCGAGGCACGCCTCGAGGCTCGCCAGCGTTCGCACGCCCCGCACCTGCCCGGCCGGGTCGGCGAGCAGATGGGTGTCGGTGAACTGCAGGAGGCGGATCATCGGAGGCAAAGAATAGGGGACATTCTCCTTTTTCGGCAGGGCGTACGAGGAGAATGTCCCCTATTCTTGACGGCCGGCAGCTTTACCAGGGGCAGTCACCATGTCGAACCGCACGATCGCGCTCACGGACTCGCTGTACGACTACCTGCTGTCCGTGTCCCTCCGCGAGCCGGACCTCCTGCGCCAGCTGCGCGAGGAGACGGCCGCCGGTCCCTCCGCCAACATGCAGATCTCGCCGGAGCAGGGGCAGTTCATGGGCCTGCTGGCGCGGCTGATGGGCGCGAAGCGCTGCCTCGAGATCGGCGTGTTCACCGGCTATTCCTCGCTTGCGACGGCGCTCGCGATTCCGGACGACGGCCGCATCCTCGCCTGCGACGTGAGCGAGCGCTGGACGACCGTGGCCCGGCGCTACTGGGAGGCCGCCGGCGTGTCGGCCAGGATCGAACTGCGTCTCGCGCCCGCGATGGAAACGCTCGATCGGCTCATCGCCGAGGGGCAGGCCGGGTGCTTCGACCTGGCGTTCATCGATGCCGACAAGGAGAACTACGTCGGCTACTACGAGCGCGTGCTGCAGCTGCTGCGGCCGGGCGGGCTCGTGGTGGCGGACAACACGCTCTGGTCGGGCCGGGTCGCGGACCCCGAGAACGCCGAGCCCGACACCGTCGCGCTGCGCCACTTCAACGAGCACCTGCACCGCGACGAACGCGTCGATCTGAGCCTGGTGCCGGTCGGCGACGGGCTCACCCTCGCACGCAAGCGTTAGGGTGCGCAGGTCCGTGCCCGTGACGCGGACCCCGGGCGCGGTTCCAGGTACCCCCGAGCCACTCGCGAGGCAGCTGTCGGGCCTCGGCGTCTGGCTGCTGGTGATCAACGGCATCATCGGTGCCGGCATCTTCGGCATGCCCTCCGAGGCCGCGCGGCTCGCCGGCGGGTTCAGTCCCTGGGTGTTCGTGATCTGCGCCGCGCTGATGTTGCCGGTGATGCTCTGCTTCGCCGAACTGGCCAGTCACTTCGACGGCACGGGCGGGCCGGTGCGCTACGTCGGCAGTGTCTTCGGCCCCTTCGCCGGTTTCCAGGCGGGATGGGCCTTCTACGTTGCGCGGCTCACGGCGTTCTCGGCCAATGCCGCGTTGCTCGTCGGCGCGGTCGGCTATTTCTGGCCGGCGGCCGATGATCGGCGCATGCAGCTCGTGCTGCTGCTGGTCGTGTGCGGAGGCCTGACCGTGCTGACCGTGACCGGTACCCGCCGGGCGATGCGGTCGCTCGGCGTGGCGACGGTGCTCAAGTTCCTGCCGCTCGTGGCGCTGGTCGCCTACGGACTCATGCACCTGCCGACGGACATGCTCGCGAGCTTTCAGGTCGCTGCTCCCGCGGACGCCGAACTCGGTGCCGCCGTCCTGCTGGTGTTCTACGCCTTCGTCGGCTTCGAGTCGGGCCTCGTGCCCGCTGGCGAGGCCCGCAACCCGCGCCGCGACATGCCGCGCGCGCTGCTGTGGGCGATCGGGGTCGCTGCGCTGCTGTACTGCGGACTGCAGGCGGTCAGCCTCGCCGTCCTGCCGGGTCTCGCCGCGACGAACCGCCCGCTGGTCGAAGTGGGCGGTGCGCTGTTCGGACCGCCGGGTGCGATGTTGATGATGGTCGGCATGCTGGCCTCGGTCGGCGGCAACCTCGCCGGCGCGCTCTTCTCGACGCCGCGCATTACCTACGCGCTCGCGCTCGACGGCCAGCTGCCGGCGTCGTTTGCGCGCGTCCCGGAAAGGTTCGGCACGCCCGCCGTATCCATCGCGGTGTTCGGGGCACTCGCGTTCCTGCTCGCCGCTGCCGGATCGTTCGTGTGGCTCGCGGGATTGAGCGTGCTGACACGCGTGCTCATCTATGTCGGCTGCATCGCCGCGCTGCCGGCGCTGCGACGGCGCCCCGCGCCGGCAGCGCAGGTGCTGCGCCTGCCCGGCGGCCTCGTGATCCCCGGCATTGCCATGCTCACCTGCCTCGTCCTGCTGTCCCAGGTGCGGCTGATGGGCTATGTCGCGACCGGGGCGATGCTGGCGGCCGGCACCGTGCTCTATGCGCTGGCGCGCAGGAACTGAGGCGAGCGCAGGTGCCGTGCGGCGGTCGCGCCCGGCAGTCACCGGAAATGCAACGACCACCCGAGGGTGGTCGTTGCAGGTGCCGGGAACGCCCGGGTGGGTCGGCGCTAGTAGCGGTACTGGTCCGTCTTGAAGGGCCCCTCGACCGGCACGCCGATGTAACTCGCCTGCTCGGCCGTGAGCGTCGTGAGGCTCACCCCGATGCGCGCGAGGTGCAGCTTCGCCACCTTCTCGTCGAGGTGCTTCGGCAGCACGTACACCTGCTTGCCATACTTCTTGCCGTGCTGGAACAGCTCGATCTGGGCCAGTACCTGGTTGGTGAACGAGTTCGACATCACGAAGGACGGATGGCCCGTCGCGCAGCCGAGGTTCACCAGCCGGCCCTCGGCCAGCACGATCAGTCGCTTGCCGTCGGGGAAGATCACGTGGTCGACCTGCGGCTTGATGTTCTCCCACGAGTACTGCTTGAGTGCCGCGATCTCGATCTCGCTGTCGAAGTGCCCGATGTTGCAGACGATCGCCTGGTGCTTCATCCGCTTCATGTGCTCGTGGGTGATCACGTTCACGTTGCCGGTCGCCGTCACGAAGATGTCGGCCTTGTCGCAGGCCTCCTCCATCGTCACGACCTTGAAGCCTTCCATCGCGGCCTGCAGCGCGCAGATCGGGTCGATCTCGGTGATCCACACCTGGGCGGAGAGGGCGCGCAGCGATTCCGCCGATCCCTTGCCGACATCGCCGTAGCCGCAGACCACCGCGACCTTGCCGGCGACCATCACGTCGGTGGCGCGCTTGATTGCGTCCACCAGCGACTCGCGGCAGCCGTACAGGTTGTCGAACTTCGACTTGGTGACCGAGTCGTTGACGTTGATGGCGGGGAAGGGTAGCTGGCCCTTGTTTGCAAACTCGTACAGCCGCTTCACGCCGGTGGTCGTCTCCTCGGTGACGCCCCGGATCTCGGCCAGGCGCTTGGAGTACCAGCCCGGCTGCGTCTCGAGGCGCTTGCGGATCGCGGCGTAGAGCGCCACTTCTTCCTCGTTCGTCCCCTTGGCGATGACCGAGGCGTCCTTCTCGGCGCGCGCTCCCAGCATCAGCAGCAGCGTGGCGTCGCCGCCGTCGTCCAGGATCATGTTGGCGAAGCCACCGTCGGGCCATTCGAAGATGCGGTGCGAGTATTCCCAGTAGTCGTCGAGCGACTCGCCCTTGTACGCGAAGACCGGCGTACCACTTGCGGCGATGGCGGCGGCCGCGTGGTCCTGGGTCGAGTAGATGTTGCACGACGCCCAGCGGACGTCCGCCCCGAGCGCCTGCAGCGTCTCGATCAGCATCGCGGTCTGGATGGTCATGTGCAGCGAGCCGGCGATGCGGGCTCCCTTCAGCGGCTGCGCGGCGCGGTATTCCTCGCGGATGGCCATGAGGCCCGGCATCTCGGTCTCGGCAATGGCCATTTCCTTGCGGCCAAACCCGGCCAGGGACAGGTCGGCAACCACGAAATCGCGGTTCTCGGTCGGCGTGACTACGGCGTTCATCGTGCGGTCCTCTCGTTGACCGTGACGGTTCGGGCGGGGAATCGGTGTCGGATTCGCTCGCCTGCTCCTCCACGGAGGTCAGCGAGCGCGGTTGGGCTTACCCAATGGCCTGAGCCTGGCGGGCAGACGGCCCGTTGCAGCGCTCCTCAGGCGGGAACGGAATTCTGCCGCCGACCGGCCCCGGGGGCAAGTCAATGGTTGAAAAATGGCCGGTCGCGCGCAGGGTCCGGCGTCGAGCCGGCCTGCCGCCCGATCCAGTGCATCATCCGGCGGCGGTCAGAGGCCGGCGTCCTTGCGGAGTTCCTCGGCCTTGTCGGTCTTTTCCCAGGTGAAGGCGGTGAACGCCTCGCTCTTGTCCACCTTCCGGCCGGCGATGAATTCCTTCCACTCGTAGGTCATGTGGACGGGTTCGCGGCCGAAGTGCCCGTAGGCGGCCGTGGCGCGGTACATGGGATGCACGAGGTCGAGCATCCGGATGATGCCGTACGGCCGCAGGTCGAAGTGCGCGCGCACCAGCGCCTCGAGCCGCTGGTGGCTGACCTTGCCGGTGCCGAAGGTCTCGATCGTGATCGACGTGGGCTCGGCCACGCCGATGGCGTAGGAGACCTGGATCTCGCAGCGGTCGGCCAGTCCCGCGGCGACGATGTTCTTCGCGACGTAGCGCGCGGCATAGGCGGCGGAGCGATCCACCTTCGACGGATCCTTGCCGGAGAACGCGCCACCGCCATGGCGGGCCATGCCGCCGTAGGTGTCGACGATGATCTTCCGTCCGGTCAGGCCGCAGTCGCCGACCGGTCCGCCGATCTCGAACTTGCCGGTCGGGTTGATGTGGAACTTGGTGTCCGCCGTGAGCCATTCCCTGGGCAGCACGTGCTTGATGACGAGTTCCATCACGGCCTCGCGCAGGTCGGACTGCTGGACGTCCGGGTCGTGCTGGGTCGACAGCACCACCGCGTCGAGCCCGACGACCTTGCCGTCCACGTAGCGACAGGTCACCTGCGATTTCGCGTCCGGGCGCAGCCACGGCAGCAGGTTGCTCTTGCGCACCTCGGCCTGGCGCTCGACGAGCCGGTGTGCATAGCAGATCGGCGCGGGCATCAGCGCGTCGGTCTCGTTGCTGGCGTAGCCGAACATCAGGCCCTGGTCGCCCGCGCCCTGGGCCTCGGGGTCCTTGCGGTCCACGCCCATGGCGATGTCCGGCGACTGCTTGCCGATGATGTTCAGCACGCCGCAGGTGCGGCCATCGAAGCCCACGTCCGACGAGGTGTAGCCGATGTCCACGATGACGTTGCGGACGATCTCCTCGAGGTCGACCCAGGCCTCCGTCGTCACCTCGCCGGCGACGATGGCGACGCCGGTCTTGACCAGCGTTTCGCACGCGACCCGCGCGCGCTTGTCCTGGGCCAGCATCGCGTCGAGCACGGCATCGGAAATCTGGTCGGCGACCTTGTCCGGGTGGCCCTCGGACACGGATTCGGACGTGAACAGGTAACTGTCTGACATCTATGGGGTTCCAAGCGTCGTGCGAGTGGCGAAGTATAGCGGCGCCGCAGATCGGCAGTGCGTACCATTCGCATTATCGTCACGAGGATCCCCGGGGCGGCGGGAAATTAGGATGAACCCGCGGCCCTCGCCTCGCTAAAATACGAAGCTTTCCAAGGGGGTTAGCTATGCCCACCCGCCGGCAACTCGCCAACGCCATTCGCGCGTTGAGCATGGACGCAGTCCAGAAGGCCAATTCCGGTCACCCGGGAATGCCGATGGGCATGGCCGACATTGCCCAGGTGCTGTGGGCCGATCACCTGAAGCACAACCCCGGCAACCCGACCTGGCCCGACCGCGACCGCTTCGTGCTGTCGAATGGCCACGGGTCGATGCTGCTCTATTCCCTGCTGCACCTGACCGGCTATCCCCTCGATCTCCAGCAGCTGAAGAACTTCCGCCAGTTCGGCGCGCACACCGCCGGCCACCCCGAGGTCGAGCCGCAGCTCGGCATCGAGACGACCACCGGGCCGCTCGGCCAGGGCGTGGCCAACGCCGTCGGCATGGCGCTCGCGGAAAAGATCCTGGCTGCCACCTTCAACCGGCCCGGCCACGAGGTGGTGAACCACCACACCTGGGTGTTCCTCGGCGACGGCTGCCTGATGGAGGGCGTCTCGCACGAGGCCTGCTCGCTCGCGGGCACGCTGCAGCTCGGCAAGCTGGTCTGCTTCTACGACGACAACGGCATCTCGATCGACGGCGAGGTGCACGGCTGGTTCACGGACGATACTCCCGGGCGCTTCGAAGCCTACGGCTGGCACGTGGTGCGCGACGTTGACGGTCACGACGCGGACGCCATCAGCCGCGCGATTGCTGCGGCGAAGGCCGAGACGCGGCGACCCTCGCTCATCTGTTGCAAGACCATCATCGGTTGGGGTGCCCCCAACAAGCAGGGCACCGAGGCAACGCACGGTGCGGCGCTCGGCGAGGCGGAGGTGGCCGCGACGCGCGAGCACATCGGCTGGCCCTACGAGCCGTTCGTGGTCCCGGATCCGATCCGCCTGGCCTGGGACGCGCGGGCTGCCGGCGCGGCGGCCGAAAAGACCTGGGGCGAGCGGCTGGCGAGCTATCGCAAGGCGCATCCGGAACTCGCGGCCGAGTTCGAGCGACGCCTGGCGGGCGAGTTGCCGAAGGGCTGGCGCGGGGCGCTGGACGACTTCATCCGCGCGGCCCAGGAGAAGCCTGCGGCGACCGCGACGCGCTCCTCGTCCCAGCAGGTGCTGAACGTGCTCGGTGCGGCCATCCCCGAGATGCTCGGTGGCTCGGCCGACCTGACCGGCTCCAACAACACGAACCACAAGGGCTCGAAGACGATCACGGCCGAGGACATCGCCGGCAACTACCTGCACTACGGCGTGCGTGAGTTCGGCATGACGGCGATCATGAACGGCGTCGCACTGCACGGCGGGTTCGTGCCCTACGGCGGCACGTTCCTGGTGTTCTCGGACTACGCGCGCAACGCGGTCCGCATGGCGGCGCTCATGAAGCAGCGCGTCATCCTGGTCTACACGCACGACTCGATCGGCCTCGGCGAGGACGGCCCGACCCACCAGCCCGTGGAGCACGTCGCCAGCCTCCGCCTCATCCCCAACCTGCGCCTGTGGCGCCCCTGCGATACGGTGGAGACCGCCGTGGCCTGGGCGGACGCGGTCGATCGCCGCGACGGGCCGACGAGCCTCGTCCTCACCCGGCAGGCGCTTCCGGCGATGACGCGCGACGCCGCGCGGACCGCTGCCATCGCCCGCGGCGGCTACGTGCTGGCGGACAGCGACGGCCCGCCGCAATGCGTGCTGATCGCCACGGGCTCGGAGGTGGCGCTGGCCATGGAGGCGGCGAAGGGGCTCGGGGACAAGGGGCGCAGGGTGCGCGTGGTCTCCATGCCGTGTACCAGTCTCTTCGACGCGCAGTCGCAGGAGTATCGCGACAGCGTGCTGCCGCCCGGCGTGCCGCGCGTGGCCATCGAGGCCGGCGTGCCCGACGGCTGGTGGCGCTACGTCTCCGGCGCGGGCGCCGTCGTCGGCATGCACGGATTCGGCGCCTCGGCGCCCGCGAAAAAGCTGTTCGAGCATTTCGGCTTCACTCGTGACAACGTCATTCGAATCGTGGAAGGGCTGCTCTAGTCCTCCGTCATCCTCCCGGGAGATCACTCAATGGCTATCAAGGTCGGCATCAACGGATTCGGTCGCATCGGTCGCATGGTGTTTCGTGCGGCCGCGCGGGATTTCAAGGACATCGAGATCGTCGGCATCAACGACCTGCTCGAGCCGGAATACCTCGCCTACATGCTCAAGTTCGACTCGGTGCACGGGCGCTTCAAGGGCGACATCGCCGTCGAGGGCAGCACCCTGGTGGTCAACGGCCGCAAGATCCGCCTCACGGCGGTCAAGGACCCGGCCGAACTCAAGTGGGGCGAGGTGGGCGCCGACGTCGTCGTCGAGTCGACCGGCCTGTTCCTCACCAAGGAAACGGCCGAGAAGCACCTCGCGGCGGGCGCGAAGAAGGTGATCATGTCGGCGCCTTCCAAGGACGATACGCCGATGTTCGTCTACGGCGTGAACGACAAGTCCTACGCCGGCCAGGCCATCATCTCGAACGCCTCGTGCACCACGAACTGCCTGGCGCCCGTGGCCAAGGTGCTGAACGACACCTGGGGCATCAAGCGCGGCCTGATGACGACGGTGCATGCCGCCACCGCCACGCAGAAGACGGTCGACGGTCCTTCGAACAAGGACTGGCGCGGCGGTCGCGGAATCCTCGAGAACATCATTCCTTCCTCGACCGGTGCGGCCAAGGCCGTGGGCAAGGTCATCCCGGAACTCAACAAGAAGCTCACGGGCATGGCATTCCGCGTGCCGACCTCCGACGTCTCGGTCGTCGACCTCACCGTCGAGCTCTCGAAGCCCGCGAAGTACGACGAGATCTGCGCGGCGATGAAGGCGGCGTCCGAGGGCCCGATGAAGGGTGTCCTCGGCTACACCACCGAGAAGGTGGTGGCCACCGACTTCCGCGGTGAGAGCTGCACGTCGGTCTTCGACGCCGAGGCCGGCATTGCCCTGGACGACACCTTCGTCAAGGTCGTGTCCTGGTACGACAACGAGTGGGGCTACTCGTGCAAGGTGCTGGAGATGGCCCGGGTCATCGCCAGGTAACCGAGGAGCACACCATGGTTCGCGTTCTACGCATGGCCGACCTCGACCTGAAGGGCAAGCGCGTCCTGATCCGGGAGGACCTCAACGTACCGGTGAAGAACGGCGTGGTGACGAGCGACGCGCGCATCCGGGCGTCGCTGCCCACCATGCAGGCGGCCCGGGCGGCGGGTGCTCGCGTGATGCTGATGTCCCACCTCGGCCGGCCCGAGGAAGGCGTCTACGACGCCGAGTTCTCGCTGGCCCCGGTAGCGGCCCGCATCTCCGAATTGCTGGGCGTGAAGGTGCGCTTCGAGCAGGACTGGCTCGGCGGCGTCGAGTGCGAGCCGGGCGAGATCGTGCTGCTCGAGAACGTCCGCTTCAACAAGGGCGAGAAGAAGAACAAGGACGATCTCGCCAGGCAGATGGCCTCGCTCTGCGACGTCTACGTCATGGACGCCTTTGCCACGGCGCATCGCGCCGAGGCGAGCACCCACGGCGTGGCGAAGTTTGCGCCGGTCGCCTGTGCGGGGCCGCTGCTGACGGGCGAGCTCGAGGCGCTCGAGAAGGCCCTCGGCGACCCGAAGCGTCCGCTCATCGCGATCGTCGGCGGCTCCAAGGTCTCGACCAAGCTCACGGTGCTCGAGAACCTGGTCGGCAAGGTCGACAAGCTGATCGTCGGGGGTGGGATCGCCAACACCTTCCTCGCCGCGGCGGGCCATGCCGTGGGCAGGTCACTGCACGAGCCCGACATGGTGGACATCGCGCGCGGGCTGCTCGAGCGCTCGCGCTCCGGCGGCGCGGAGATCCCGCTGCCGAGCGACGTGGTGGTGGCGACGGAGTTCGCCGCCTCGGCGGAGGCCGACGTGAAGCCGGTGGCCGACGTCGCTGCGGACGAGATGGTCCTCGACATCGGGCCGGACACGGCCGAGCAGTTTGCCGGTGCCCTGACGGGCGCCGGAACGATCCTCTGGAACGGTCCGGTCGGCGTGTTCGAGTTCGACCAGTTCGGCGAGGGCACGCGTGCGATCGCGCAGGCCGTGGCGCGCAGCCCGGCGTTCTCGATTGCCGGCGGTGGCGACACCATCGCGGCCATCGAGAAGTACGGGGTGGGGCAGGACATTTCCTACATCTCCACGGCCGGCGGCGCCTTCCTCGAGTTCCTCGAAGGCAAGAAGCTGCCAGCCGTGGAAGTGCTGGAGGCGCGCGCGGCCGGCTGACACCAGGCACCGGGGAGACCGGTCGCCGGCATCGGGCGTCCGCGGAGGACGGTATCCTCCGACGGCGGCGGTTCGAGCGTCGTCTCGCCGCCGCTATTCCGTTTTGCCGGCCGAACTGCGAACCTGTCGGGCCTGCACCCGCCGTCACCGTTCATCGTTCCCATCCCGCCATGCTTCGACGCACCAAGATTGTCGCCACCCTGGGCCCCGCCACCGATGCCACGGGCGTCATGGAGGACCTCATCCGCCGGGGTGCGGACGTCGTTCGGGTCAATTTCTCCCACGGCACGGCGGAGGATCATCGCCAGCGCGTCGAGGGCGTTAGACGCGCGGCGGCGAAGGTCGGCAAGCACGTGGCGGTCCTCGGCGACCTGCAGGGCCCCAAGATCCGCATCGAGCGCTTCGCGGGCGGCCGCGCCGTCCTCGCCGAGGGTGAACCCTTCGCACTCGATCCCGCGATCGACCCGGTCGACGGCACGGATCGCGGCGTCGGCATCACGTACGCGGAACTCGCCGAGGACGTGCGTCCCGGCGACGAGCTGATCCTCGGCGACGGACAGATCGAGCTCCAGGTCACGTCCGTGAGTGGTTTGCGCGTGGAGTGCGTGGTCACGACCGGTGGCGACGTTTCCGACCACAAGGGGATCAACCGGCGCGGCGGCGGCCTGTCCGCGAAGGCATTGACCGACAAGGACCGCGAGGACGTGCGGCTCGCCGCCGCGCTCGAGGTCGACTATCTGGCGGTCTCGTTCGTGCGGCAGGCGAGCGACGTCAACGAGGCCCGTGCCCTGCTGGCCGCGGCCGGCAGCGACGCGCGCATCGTGGCCAAGATCGAGCGCAGCGAAGCCATCCCGCGCCTCGAGGAAATCATCCTCGCGAGCGATGCGGTGATGGTCGCGCGGGGCGACCTCGGCGTCGAGGTCGGCTACGCGCAGCTCACCGGCATCCAGAAGCGGATCCTGGAGCAGGCCCGCAGCCTCGACCGCGTGACCATCACCGCGACGCAGATGATGGAGTCCATGATCCACAGCCCCGTGCCGACCCGCGCGGAGGTGTCGGACGTGGCGAACGCGGTGCTCGACGGCACCGATGCCGTGATGCTGTCGGGCGAATCGGCGGTCGGCAAGTACCCGATCCGCGCGGTCGAGGCGATGGCCGAGGTCATCGAAGGTGCCGAGATGTACCTCTTCCGGCGGAGCCTCGGCCGCGAGCGCGCCGAGGGCAAGGTCGAGCACTTCGACCAGGCCATCGCCCACGCGGTGATGTTCACGGCCAATCACATGGACGTCGAGGCCATCGTGGCCCTGACGGAATCGGGATCGACGCCGTTGTGGATGTCGCGCATCCGGGCGGACATCCCGATCTTCGCCTTCACGCGGCACGAACGCACGCAGCGGCGGGTTGCCCTGTATCGCGGCGTGCATCCGATCCCCTTCGACATCACCCACACGGATCCCGCCGAGCTTTACCGCGCCATCTCGAAGGAACTGCTCGATCGCGGTCACGTGAAGGCGGGCGACGAGCTGATCCTCACGCTCGGCGAACTGTCTGGCGTGTCCGGGGGCACGAACACGATGAAGCTGCTGCGGGTCGAGGACTAGCGAGGACACCGATGACCGAGGTTCACCCGTGACCCAGAAATTCTCCGGCACCGAACGCTACGTCGCGACCGAGGACCTGATGATGGCCGTGAACGCGGCCGTCACGCTCGCCCGGCCACTGCTCGTCAAGGGCGAGCCGGGCACCGGCAAGACCCAGCTCGCGGAAGAGGTCGCCGCCGCGCTCGGGCGGCCGCTCTACCGCTGGCACATCAAGTCCACGACCAAGGCCCAGCACGGCCTCTACGAGTACGACGCGGTTTCCCGTCTGCGCGATTCGCAGCTGGGCGACGCCAAGGTCCACGACATCGGCAACTACATCGTCAAGGGCCGCCTGTGGGAGGCCTTCGACAGCGACACCCAGGCGGTGCTGCTGATCGACGAGATCGACAAGGCGGACATCGAGTTCCCGAATGACCTGCTGCTCGAGCTCGACCAGATGGAGTTCTTCGTGCACGAGACGCGCGAGCTCGTGAAGGCGCGCCACCGCCCGATCGTGGTCATCACCAGCAACAACGAGAAGGAGCTGCCGGACGCCTTCCTGCGTCGCTGTTTCTTCCACTTCATCCGCTTCCCGGACGCCGAGACCATGACGCGCATCGTCGCGGTCCATTTCCCGGAACTGAAGCGGGAGCTGCTGGCCGAGGCCCTGAACGCCTTCTACAAGCTGCGCGAGGTGCCGGGCCTGAAGAAGAAGCCTTCGACCTCCGAGCTGCTCGACTGGCTCAAGCTGCTGCTCGCCGAGGACGTGCCGCCGGAGGCGTTGCGCACGGACGACCCGCGCAAGAGCCTCCCGCCGCTCTACGGCGCGCTGCTCAAGAACGAGCAGGACGTGCACCTGTTCGAGCAGCTCATCTTCCTGCAGCGGCGACAGTCGCGCTCATGAGTCGAGGCCGGGCGATCGCTTTGTTCGCCCCAGGCTGCGGCATGCCACGCATCACCGCCGCGGGACGCCGTGAACACATCCCTGTGGGCTCGCGCGCCGCGTCCATGCGGCGCGACGCCCGCGGCAGCGACGCGTGGCACGCCACAGCCGACCGGTGGCCGATTCCACCACGAGCCGCTGAATGCTGACGCGGTTCTTCTTCGCGCTCCGCGAGGCCGGCATCCCGGTCTCGCTCACCGAGCACCTGACGCTGCTCGCGGCGCTCGAGGCGCGGGTCGCCGAGTATAGCGTCGACGACTTCTACTACCTCGCCCGCGCCACGATGGTGAAGGACGAGAAGCACTTCGACCGCTTCGACCGCGCGTTCGCCGCGCACTTCCGCGGTATCGAGCAGGCATTCGCCGGGCTCGGCGGCGAGATTCCGGCCGAGTGGCTGCGCAAGCTGATCGAGCGCAACTTCACCGAGGAGGAGAAGGCGCAGATCGAGGCACTGGGCGGCTGGGACCAGCTCATGAAGACGCTCGAGGAGCGCCTCAAGGAGCAGACAGGCCGGCACGAGGGCGGCAGCAAGTGGATCGGGACCGGTGGCACCTCGCCGTTCGGCCACGGCGGGTTCAACCCGGAAGGCATCCGCATCGGCGGGCCGGGCGGTAACCGGCGCGCGGTCAAGGTGTGGGAGCAGCGCGAGTACCGCAATCTCGACGACTCCGTGGAACTCGGCACGCGCAACATCAAGATCGCGCTGCGCAAGCTCCGGCGCTTCGCGCGGGAAGGCGCGGCGGAGGAATTCGACCTCGGCGGCACCATCGATTCGACGGCACGCAATGCCGGGCTGCTCGACATCCGCTTCGTCCCGGAGCGGCACAACGCCGTGAAGGTGCTGCTGTTCCTCGACGTCGGTGGCTCCATGGAGAGCCACGTGCGTGTCTGCGAGGAACTGTTCTCCGCGGCGCGCAGCGAGTTCAAGCACCTCGAGTACTTCTACTTCCACAACTTCGTCTACGAGTCGGTGTGGAAGGACAGCCGTCGCCGCCACGGCGAGCGCACGCCGACGCTGGAGATCCTGCGCACCTATCCGCCGGACTACCGGGTGATCTTCGTCGGGGACGCGAGCATGAGTCCCTACGAGATCGTGCAGCCGGGCGGCAGCATCGAGCACTGGAACGACGAGGCCGGGGCCGCCTGGATGCAGCGGGTCACCCAGCGCTTCCAGCGGCACGTCTGGCTCAACCCCGAGCCCGAGGATCGCTGGGACTACACCGCCTCGATCGGCATCACCCGCCAGCTCCTCGGCGAGCGCATGTTCCCGCTGACCATCGCGGGACTGGACCGGGCGATCCGGGCCCTGAAGGCATGAGGCATCGGGCGAGTAGAATGCCCCGCCAATGACTGTCGCCGACTCCGCGCTCGAGGCCTGTATCGCGCTGCTCGCGGGCTGGATCGTCATCGGCATCGCCGGGCTGGCCCGCGCCGGCAGCATCGGCTACGTCGGGCGCGTGCTGTTTCCCCTGGGGGCGGTGATCGGCGCCACCCTCGCCGTCGTCGCCGGCACCAGCCTCCACCTGCCCGCCGAGACCGTGACCCTGCTCATCGGGCTGCCCGACCTGCCTTTCCACCTGCGGGCCGACGCCTTGTCACGCGTCTTCCTGGTCCTGCTCGGTGCCGTGGCGTCAGGCGTGTCGATCTTCGCCGCCGGGTATTTCCGCAAGGGCGAGGGGACGGCGCCGGGCATCCTCGGCCTGCAGTACCACCTGTTCCTCGCCAGCATCGGCTTCGTGCTGCTGGCCGACGACGCATACGGATTCATGGTGGCCTGGGAAACCATGGCGCTGTCGTCGTACTTCCTCGTCACCGCCCAGCACGGCATCCCGGAGATCCGCAGCGCCGGATTCCTGTACCTGCTGATCGCGCACGTGGGCGCCATGTCGATCCTGCTCTGCTTCGGCGTGCTGCAGGGCGGCACCTGGCAGTTCACCTTCGATGCGATGCGCGCCGCAGACCTGCCGCCGGCGTGGGCGGCCGGGGCCTTCGGCCTGGCGTTGTTCGGCTTCGGGGCGAAGGCTGGGCTCCTGCCGCTGCACGTGTGGCTGCCCGAGGCACATCCGGCGGCGCCGTCGCCCGTATCCGCCCTCATGAGCGGCGTGATGCTCAAGACGGCGATCTATGGCGTGCTCCGGGTCACCTTCGACCTGCTCGGGGAGCCCGTGTGGTGGTGGGGCCTCGTGCCGCTCACGCTCGGGCTCGCCACCGCGCTCTACGGGGTGATCTTCGCGGCGGTGCAGACCGACATGAAGCGCCTGCTCGCCTATTCGTCGATCGAGAACATCGGCATCCTCTTCACCGGTATCGGGCTCACGATCGTCTTCTGCGGCGTCGGCATGCAGGCGCTGGCGACCCTGGCGCTCATCGCAGTGCTCTACCACTCGCTCAACCACGCGTTCATGAAGAGCCTGCTCTTCCTCGGCACGGGCGCGGTGTTGCACGCGACGGGCGAACGCAACCTCGGGCGGCTTGGCGGCCTGATCCACCGCATGCCATGGGTGGCGTGGCTCACGCTGGTCGGCGTGCTGGCGATCGCCGGACTGCCGCCGTTGAACGGCTTCGTCTCCGAGTGGCTTCTGCTGCAGGCGTTTCTGTTCTCGCACGAGGTCCCGCACCCGTTCGTCAACATGCTGCTGCCGCTCGGGGCCGCGATCATCGCGCTGGCCGCCGCACTGGCTGCCTACGTCATGGTGAAGTTCTTCGGCGTGATCTTCCTGGGCCAGCCCCGCGAGGCTTCGCTCGCCGAGGCACACGACGCCGGCCGTCTCGAGCGGATCGGGCTCGCGTGGCTCGCCGTCGGTTGCGTCTTGCTCGGCCTCCTGCCGTCCCAGGTCGTCGGTGCCCTCGGTGCGGTCACGGAGCAGCTGATAGGCGGCATTCCGCCGACCGGCGCGGCGCCGTGGTGGATGCTCGCGCCGCTGCCGGACCGCCAGACGTCGTACGCGCCGGTCGTGCTGCTACTCCTCATCCTCGCGGTGCTCGCCGCGACCTTCGTGGTCGTTCGGCGGGTCTACCGGCGGCCCGTGCGTCGCGTGCCGGCCTGGGACTGCGGCTTCGTCCGGCTCGACGCCCGCATGCAGGACACGGCCGAGGGTTTCGGCCAGCCGATCCGGCACATCTTCCAGGGGTTCTTCGCGATCGAGCGCGAGCTGCCCACACCCTTCGACGCCGCGCCGAGGTACCGCGTCGGCGTCAGCGACAGGATCTGGCGCGCCCTGTACCTGCCGCTCGGCGGAATCGTCCAGCGTGCCGCCGATGCGCTCGTCTGGATGCAGCAGGGCCGCATCTCGGCCTATCTCATGTACAGCTTCATCACGCTCGTGGTGCTGCTCGCGGTGGTGCTGTGAGCGCCTCGGCGTGGTTCACCCAGCTGCTCGAGATGCTGGCGGCGCTGGCGCTCGCGCCGCTGTTCCTCGGGTGGGTGAACATGTGCCGGGCCTGGCTGCAGAACCGACGCGCACCGAGCCCGCTGCTGCCGTACCACGGCATCCGCAAGCTGTTCCACAAGGACGCGCTGATCGCGGAGACGGCCTCGCCGCTGTTCCGCATGGCACCGTACGTGGTCTTCGGCGCCATGGTGGCCGCGGCCGCGGTCATCCCGTCCATGGGGACCGGACTGCCGTTCACGACGGCCGCCGACGCCATCGCGCTGGTCGGCCTGCTCGCGGTCGCGCGGGTGTTCATGTCGCTCGCGGCCATGGACGTCGGGACGGCCTTCGGCACGCTCGGGGCCCGTCGCGAGATGATGGTCGGCTTCCTCGCCGAGCCGGCGCTGCTCATGGTGATCTTCGTGGCGTCGCTGATCTCGGCCACGACGGCCCTGCCGCTGATCGCGGAGCGGCTTGCGTCGCAGGTCCCCGGCCTGTACCCGAGCCTGGCGTTCACCGCGGTCGCGTTCACGATGGTGCTGCTGGCCGAGAATGCCCGCATCCCGGTGGACAACCCGTCGACGCACCTCGAGCTCACGATGATCCACGAGGCGATGCTGCTCGAGTACTCGGCCCGCCACCTGGCGCTGATGGAGTGGGCGGCGGCGCTCAAGCTCTTCAACTATGCCTGCATCGGCTTCGCCCTGTTCGTGCCCTGGGGCGCCTCGATCGGCGATGTCGGCCTCGATGCGCTCGCCGTGTCCATCCCGGCGCTGGCCCTCAAGCTGCTCGTCGCCGGCGCCTGGCTCGCGTTCATCGAGACCGTGTCCGCGAAGCTGCGCGTGTTCCGGGCGCCCGAATTCCTGGCCACCGCCTTCCTGTTCGCGGTCCTTGGCCTGCTCGTGCATCTCCTGCTGGGGGCCTGATCGATGACCGGCACGCCACTCGACCTCCAGCTCCTCAACGCCTGCGCGGCGATGCTCCTGCTGCTGTCCTTCGCGATGCTGTCGCAGCGCCGCATCGTCACGCTCGTCAACCTGCTCGCGCTGCAGGGTGCGCTGCTGTGCATCGCGACGCTGCTGCTCGCGTGGCGGACGGGCAAGGGGCACCTCTACCTGTCGGCGGCCCTCACGCTGGGCCTGAAGGTGGTCCTGCTGCCGTGGCTGCTGCATCGCCTGATCCGCCGCCTCGAGGTCTACTGGGACACCGAGCCGCTGCTCAACGTGCCGGGCACGATGCTGGTGGGCGTGGTCACGGTGGTGTTCGCCTTCGGCCTCGCGCAGCCGATCGCGGAACTCGCCAACACCGCGACGCGCAACGCGATCGGCATCGCCGTCGCGGTGATCCTGCTCGCGTTCATCACCATGATCACGCGGCGCAAGGCGATGTCGCAGGTGGTCGGCTTCCTGTCGATGGAGAACGGGCTGTTCTTCGGGGCGATGAGCGCGACCTATGGCATGCCGATGATCGTCGAGCTCGGCGTGGCCCTGGACGTGCTGGTGGCGATGCTGGTGCTCGGTATCTTCTTCTTCCAGATCCGCGAGCAGTTCGACAGCCTCGACCTGCACCACCTCGAATCGCTGAAGGAGGACCGCTAGGTGGAGTTCGCGGTCCTGCTGCTGACGCCGATCACTGGGGCGCTGCTGCTCGCGGTGTGGGGCGGGCGGCGCTGGGCGCCGGAACTCAACGTGGCACTGAGCTTCGTCACCTTCCTCGCCGCCGTCGCGCTGACCGTCCGGGTCATCGGCGAGGGCAACCTCATCGCGGCGCAGGAGCAGTTCTTCCTCGATCCGTTCAACGTCTTCCTGGTCGCGCTGACGGCGTTCGTCGGGCTCACCACGGCGATCTTCTCGCGCCCGTACATGCGTGTCGAGGTGGAGCACGGGCGGATCGGCGCGCCTCGATTGCGCCTCTACCACAGCATGTACCAGCTCTTCATGGCGATGATGCTGGTCGCGCTGACGACCAACAACCTCGGCCTCCTGTGGGTGGCCATGGAGGCGGCCACGCTCTCCACGGTGCTGCTCGTGACGCTGTACCGGACGCCCGAGAGTCTCGAGGCCGGATGGAAGTACTTCATCCTGTGCGGCGTCGGCATCGCCCAGGCACTGTTCGGCACGATCCTGCTCTACTTCGCCGCGGAGAAGGTGCTGGGCGCGGAGGGCGTGAGTGCCTTGCTCTGGACCCACCTGTCGGCGGTCAAGGGAGAGCTGGAGCCCACCGTCCTCGGGCTCGCCTTCGTTTTCCTGCTGGTCGGCTACGGCACCAAGGTCGGGCTCGCGCCGCTGCACAACTGGCTGCCGGATGCGCACGCCGAGGGCCCCACGCCGGTGTCGGCGGTGCTGTCGGGCCTGCTGCTGAACGTCGCGATCTACGCGGTCGTGCGCTGCAAGGTGCTGGTGGAAGGATCGCTCGAGTCCTCGCTGCCTTCACAGATGATGATGGGGTTCGGCCTGCTGTCCGTCGTGCTCGCCGCCTTCTTCCTCTGGCGACAGCGGGACATCAAGCGGCTCTTTGCCTACTCGTCCATCGAGCACATGGGCATCGTGACGTTCGCGTTCGGCATGGGCGGTCCGGTGGCCAACTTCGCGGCCCTGCTGCACATGACGGTGCACTCCCTCACCAAGTCGGCGATCTTCTTCACGGTCGGCCACGCCGCGCAGAAGGCGGGATCCCAGCGCATCGAGGATATCCGCGGCCTGCTCGGTCTGAACCCGACGATCGGCTGGGGCCTGATGCTCGGCTCGATCGCGATCCTGGGCCTGCCGCCATTCGGCGTCTTCGCGAGCGAGTTCCTGATCCTGACGACGGCAATGAAGCAGCAGCCCTGGGCCACGCCGATCCTGGTCGTGGGGCTCGGCGTGGCCTTCGCCGCGATCTTCGGGCGCGTGCAGTCGATGGTGTTCGGCCAGGCCAGCGGCCGTCGCCTGCCGCACCAGCCCGCGCTGCTGCCGGTCTTCGCGCACCTGGCCATCGTGCTGCTGCTCGGCCTGTACATCCCGCCGTACCTCGCCGAGTGGTACCGGGCGGCCGCACGCATGATCGGAGGCGGCTGACGTGCCGCTGGCCCACTGGATGGAGGCGTCGCGGCACGCGGCCGGGGCACCGGGGTTGCGCGCCGTGGAGGTCGCTCCCGGTGAATGGCGCGACTTCGTCCAGGACCTGGCGGCCGCCGGGGGACACCTTCTGGCGCTGTGGGGCGAGCGCCGCCCAGAGCACGATCGATGCGTTCGTGCCGTCTTCCTGGCATCGCCCGCGCTGCTCGTGGTCAAGGTGCCGCTCGTGGATCCCGACACGCGCTGCCCGGGCATCGAGGATGTGTTTCCCGCCGCGGGCCGCCTGCAGCGCGCCGTCCACGACCTGAGCGGTCTCCCGATGGCGGGCGTCGACGCACGGCCCTGGCTCCGGCACGCGGCCTGGCCGCCCGGCGCCTTCCCGCTGGCCGACGAAGCGATGCCGCCGCCACCGTCCATGCCCGTGGACGACTATGCGTTCGTGCGGGTGACGGGCGACGGGGTGCACGAGATCCCGGTCGGTCCGGTGCACGCCGGCATCATCGAGCCCGGGCATTTCCGCTTCTCGGTGGTCGGTGAGAAGGTCCTGCGGCTTGAGGAGCGCCTCGGCTACGTGCACAAGGGCATCGAGCGACGCTTCATGGAGTTCCCGATCCTGGAGGGACACCGGCTCGCGGCGCGCATCTCCGGCGACACGGCCGTCGCCTTCTCCTGGGCCTATTGCCAGGCGCTCGAGGGCATGAGCGGAGCGAATCCACCGCCGCGTGCGGCGTCCTTGCGTGCGCTGGCACTCGAACTGGAGCGCGCCGCCAACCACCTCGGCGACCTCGGTGCACTCGGCAACGATGCGGGCTTTGCCTTCGGGCTGGCGCAGTTCTCGCGACTCAAGGAGACGCTCGTCCGGGCGGTGGCCGCGGCGCTGGGACAGCGCTACCTGCTCGACTTCGTCGTACCGGGAGGCACCCGCCGGGACCCGGCGCCGTCCGACGCCGCGGCGCTGGCACGCTGCGTGGCGGCGATCGCGGGCGAGACGGCCACCCTGCGTACGATCTACGAGGAGCACGCCGGCGTGCGCGACCGGTTCCTCGGCGCCGGGACCGTCGCGCCGGAACTGGCGGCGCGCCTCGGCCTCATCGGCCTGGCGGGACGGGCGAGCGGGCAGGCGATCGACCTGCGCGTCGACGTTCCGTGTGAACCGTACGGCGGCCTCGAGGTGCGCAAGTGGGTTCGCGAGGAAGGCGACGTCCTCGCCCGCGTGACGCTGCGATTCGACGAACTCGCGGAGTCCCTGCGACTGGCGGGCCTGCTGCTCCGGTCGCTGCCGGCCGGGGAGCACCTCGCGATGTCCGCCGCGCCGGAGGCGGGCACGTCGGGCGTCGGGATCATCGAGGGCTGGCGCGGACCGGTCGTCGTCGCACTGACGGCGGGTCCGCAGGGCACGATACGCCGTTGCCACCCGCAGGATCCGTCCTGGCACAACTGGCCCGTGCTCGAGCACGCCGTCATCGGCAACATCGTGCCGGACTTCCCGCTGATCAATAAGTCATTCAACCTGTCCTACAGTGGCCACGACCTCTGACGCCCGCTCATGCTGAAGACACTGAGACAGATCGCCCGCACCGGAATCGTCACCGAGACGCCACCGGCGGCGGACGCGGAACTGCGGGTGCGAGCGGCCCTCGAGCAACGCATCCGCGCGAGGCTGGGTCGCGCGCTGTGCATCCGGCAGGTGGACGCGGGTTCCTGCAACGGCTGCGAGCTCGAGATCCACGCGCTGAACAATCCGCTCTACAGCGTCGAGTCGCTGGGGATCCGCTTCGTTGCGAGCCCGCGGCACGCGGACCTGCTGCTGGTGACGGGACCGGTCTCGCGGCACATGGAAGTCGCATTGCGGCGCACCTACGAGGCGACGCCCGATCCGAAGCTGGTGGTGGCGATCGGCGACTGCGGCGCCTGCGGGGGCGTCTTCGGCGAGGGCTACGCAAGCCTCGGCGCGGTTTCGAACGTGATCCCGGTGGACGTGGTCGTTCCCGGATGTCCGCCGCCGCCGGCGCGCATCCTCGCCGGGATCCTGGCGGCGCTGTCCGGCGGGGACGCGACGCTCAGCCGGTCTTCTTCGCAGCCTTGAGGGCCTTGATGTCCTCGAGCACCACCTTGGAGTGGCCGTCCGGGTCGACCGACTGGTAGTGCTTCGCGACGCGGCCCTCCGGGTCGATCAGGAACGTGTCGCGGCGGGCCATTTCCATCACGCCCATGTAGGTCTTGAGCACGCCGTAGCGCTTGGCGACGGTCTTGTCGGCGTCTGCCAGCAGGGTGAACGGCAGTCCGTGCTTCTCGGCGAAGGCCTTGTGCGAGGCCACGTCGTCGACGCTGATGCCGACGATCACGGCGCCTTCCTTGTCGAAGGCGAAGATGTTGTCCCGGAAGCCGCAGGCCTGGGTCGTGCAGCCCGGCGTGTCGTCCTTCGGATAAAAGTAGATGGCCACCCACTTGCCGCGGTAGTCGGCGAGGCTGTGCCACTTGCCTTCCTGGTCCTGCAGCTTGAACTCCGGTGCGGGCTGGCCGGCGGACGGGGCGTCGGCAAGCGCGATCCCGCTCGTGGCGAGCAGGGCGCAGGCGAGGGTCGTGAAGCGTCGGACCGCGAGTGCAAACATGGGATTCTCCGTGTAGCAGATTCGGCGTCGGGAACCGGCGTGCCATACTAATCGTCGCCCGGAGCCCTGTCAGCGAGGAAAGCGGATTGGGGACGGAAGACAGCGGAACCAACTACCTCTTCTTCGAGAATCGCGAGGCTTTGGTTTTGGCCGGTGGCGGCGCCCGCGCCGCTTATCAGGTCGGCGTGCTCCGGGCCATCGCGAAGTGGCTGCCCGAGGGCGCCCCGTGCCCGTTTCCGGTGCTGGTCGGCACGTCAGCCGGCGCCCTGAACGCGGCCGCGCTGGCCGCACGCGCCCGACACATGGGCGAGGCGGTTACCGAGCTCGAACGGGTCTGGGCCGGCTTCCACGTGAACCAGGTCGTACGCACGGATCCCGCCATCATCCTGCGGTCCGGGCTGCGCTGGGTGCTGTCGGCGCTGTCCGGTGGATGGCTGCTGGCGCCGCCGAGGTCACTGCTCGACACGACGCCGCTCCGCGAGCTCCTCGGGCGGGTCATTCCGCTGGAGCGCATTCCCGACAGCATCGCCGGCGGGCCGGTGCAGGCGCTCGCCGTGGCGACGACCAGCTATACGACGGGAAAGGCCGTGGCGTTCTTCGACGCCGCGCCCACGATCGACGAGTGGAACCGGGTGCGGCGTAACGGCGTGCGCCGAAGCATCGATCTCGACGTGCTGATGGCGAGCTCGGCGATCCCGTTCATCTTTCCGTCCGCCCGCGTCGACGGCGACTACTACGGTGACGGCGCGATGCGCCAGCTGGCGCCCCTGAGCCCGGCCGTGCACCTCGGAGCCAATCGCGTGATGGTCGTGGGCACGCGGGCCGACCTGGCGGCCTCGCCTGCAGACGGCAGTGTCGATACCCCGCCGAGCCCGGGACACCTGCTCGGTTTCGTGCTCGATTCTCTGTTCACCGACGGACTGTCGATCGACCTCGAGCGGCTGCGCCAGATCAACGCCATCCTGCAGGCGGACGCCCTGGGCTCGAGCCCAGGGCGGCGCCCGATCGACGTGCTGGTGATCCAGCCGAGCGACGACCCGAACGACCTCGCGCGCCGGCACATGGATGCCATGCCGCGCAGCCTGCGCACGCTCCTGCGCATGATGGGCGCGCTCGAGGCCCGGGGCGGACTGCTGGCGAGCTACCTGCTGTTCGAATCGGCCTACACCACGGAGCTGATGGATCTCGGGGAGTCCGACGCGGTCGCGCGGCGGGAGGAGATCGAATACTTCCTTCGCTGATCGGACAGCTACATCAGCACCAGCGTGCCCAGCCCGAGCAGCGAGGCGAAACCCACGACGTCCGTCACGGTAGTCACGACCACGCCACCGGCGACGGCCGGATCGACCCCGAAGCGCTTCAGGGCCAGCGGCACGATCACGCCCGCCAGCGCGGCGGCGAACAGGTTGACCACCATGGCCGCGAAGATCACGCCGGCGATCTTCCAGTTTCGATACCAGAGGAAGGCCACGAGCGCGACGACCGTGGCCCAGGCGAGGCCGTTCAGCAGTGCGACCGCAACCTCCTTGGTGAGCAGCCAGCGGGCGTTGGCGCGTTCCACCTGCCCGAGCGCCAGGCCGCGCACGATCAGGGTGAGCGTCTGCGTGGCCGCGACGCCACCCATGCTGGCGACGATCGGCATGAGCACGGCGAGTGCGACGATGTTCTGGATCGTCGATTCGAACAACCCGACGACCCAGGCGGCGAGGAAGGCCGTGCCGAGGTTGACGCCGAGCCACACCCCGCGTCGCCGCGCGCTCGGCACCACGCCCGCGAACATGTCGGCGTCCTCGTCGAGGCCGGCCATGCTCATCACGGAGTGGTCGGCTTCCTCGCGGATCACGTCGACCACGTCGTCGACGGTGATGCGGCCGAGGAGGTGCGCATCCGCATCGACCACGGCCGCGGACAGCAGGTCGCGATCCTCGAACAGGCTCGCCACGCGGTTGGCGGGCGTCTCCGGGGCGATGCCCGGCACGTCGGTGGACATCACCTCGCCGACCGTTCGTTCGGGATCCTCGGTGAGCAGCCGGGCGAGGTCGAGCACGCCGAGGTAACGATCGTGACGGTTCACGACGAACAGCGAATCGGTGTTCTCGGGGATGTCGCCACGCATCCGCAGGTAGCGCAGCACGGTCTCGAGCGTCACGTCGGCCCGCACGCTCACCGTGTCGGTATTCATCAGTCCGCCAGCGGTGTCCGGCTCGTAGGCGAGGACCGCATGCAGGCGCTCGCGGTCGCGCGAGTCCATCGAACGCAGCACCTGCCGGTGGACGTGCTCCGGGAGGTCGCCGAGCAGGTCCGCGAGGTCGTCGAGTTCCAGCCCCTCGGTCGCGGCGACGAGATCCTCGGTCTCCATCTCGCGAATGAGATCCGCGCGCACCTCTTCGTTGAGCTCGACGAGTACGTCACCCTCGAGTTCCGGGTCGACCAGGTCCCAGACGACCTCCCGCTGTGCCGGCGGCAGCGACTCGAGCAGCGAGGCGATCTCGGCCGGATGCATCGAGTTCACCAGCCGGTTCACCTGCCGGCCCGCACCCTGCCCGAGCGCCTGTCGCAGCGTCTCGAGACGACTCATCTTAGGAGTGTGCAGTTCGGCATTCATCGCCGGCGCACTTTACGCTGTCGATGAAAAAAGGGGGACCTTCTCCTGATCCCGCACGCGGAAGAAGAAACTGTCCCCTGTTCCCGGAGAAACAGGATTGCCCCCCGGACCCCTTATTCGTGTCGCCGGCTGGCCAGGTCGCGATGGCGGATCAACGGCCGGCCGAGGCGACCACTGAAGTGCGCGGCGAGTTTCTCGGCCAGGTAGACCGAGCGATGCTGTCCGCCCGTGCAGCCGACGGCCACCGTCAGGTAGCTGCGGTTGGAGCGGACCAGGGAAGGCAGCCAGCGGTCGAGGAACCCGGTGATGTCCGCGAGGAAGCGATCGGCGTCCTCGTGCCTGCGCATGAAGTCCTCGACCGCCGGGTCGCGGCCGGTGAGATCGCGCAGGGCGGGCTCCCAGTAGGGATTCGGCAGCGCCCGGGCGTCGAAGACGAAGTCCGCGTCGTCCGGCACGCCGTGTCGATAGGCGAAGGACTGGAACAGCAGCGACGGTCCGCCCGCGGTCTCGCGCTCGACCACGCGCTCGCGGATCAGCTCGCGCAACTCGTGGACCGAGAGCCGGGACGTGTCGATCGTGAGATCCGCGGCGTTCGCCACCGGCGCCAGAAGGCGCTGCTCCTGCTCGAGCGCTTCCTGCAACCCCAGGCCGCTGCGGCTCAGGGGGTGTCGGCGGCGCGTCTCGCTGAAACGCTTGAGCAGCATCTCGTTGTCGGCGCGCAGGAACAGCATCTCGCAGCCGATGCCGCTGCGGCGCAGCTCCTCGACGAGGCGCGGGACGTCCGCGAGGTCCTCCGGCCGGTTGCGCGCGTCCACGCCGACGGCCGTCAGGCGGTAGGCGGGCTCACTCGTGCGGACCGTATAGGCGATGAATCCCGGCAGCAGTCCGGCGGGGATGTTGTCCACGCAGTAATAGTCGAGGTCCTCCAGCATGTTGAGCGCGACGCTCTTGCCGGAGCCCGACAGGCCGCTGACGATGATCAGTCGCATCCGTCACCGCGTTCAGTGCGCCAGCGCGACACCGTGCTTCTGCGCCTCGGGGGCGTGGTGGTCGCGGAGGCGCTCCTTGTGCCGGCGGACCCGCCGGTCGAGCTTGTCGGCGAGTGAGTCGATCGCCGCATACATGTCCTCGGCCACCGCCGCGGCATGGATGGTCGGGCCGCGAACGAAAACCGTCGACTCCGCGCGGTGGCGCAGCTTGTCGACCGTCAGGGTGCACTGCACCTCGATGACGTGGTCGAAGCGCCGGAGGATGCGGCCGAGCTTGCGCTCGACGTAGCTGCGCAGGGCCGGGGTGACGTCGACGTGATGTCCGCTCAGGTTCACTCGCATCGCATTCTCCTCCTGTCTCGATTGACCGCTCTCGGTTCGACGTTGTGTGACGGGTCAAGTTCCTCGTCAGGCCCGGTCGTGGGCGACGGCATGCCGTCGCTCGCTCGACGAGGCGAGACCGAGGGATTCACGATACTTCGCGACCGTGCGGCGCGCCACCTTGACACCCTCGCCGGCCAGCAGCGCGGCCAGCTGCGCGTCGCTCAGTGGCTTCTCCTGATCTTCTTCCGCGATGAGCTTGCGGATGCGGGCGCGGATCGCGGTCGAGGAGACGTCCTCGCCGTCCGCGCCCGAGACGTGGCTCGAGAAGAAGAAGCGGAACTCGAAGATGCCGCGCGGCGTGTGCATGTATTTGCCGGTGGTCACGCGCGAGATCGTCGACTCGTGCATGCTGACGGCCTCCGCGACGTCGCGCAGGATCATGGGCTGCATCGCTTCCTCGCCCTGCTCCAGGAAGGCCGCCTGGCGCTGGACGATGGTACGCGCGACCTTCAGCAGGGTGTCGTTGCGGATCTCCAGGCTGCGGATCAGCCAGCGGGCCTCCTGCAGCTGAGCGCGGAGCGTCGCGTAGTCCGCGGAGCGGGCCACCAGGCTGGCGTATCCCTGGTTCACCCTGAGGCGCGGCACGGACGCCGGGTTGATCTCCACCGCCCAGCCCTGCCCGGTGCGCCGCACGAAGACGTCGGGCACGATGTACTCGGGCTGCGCACCCTCGAACGCGGAGCCGGGACGCGGGTTGCACGCGCGGATCAGCGCCAGCGCCGACTGCAGGGCGTCCTCGTCCACGCCCAGCTGGCGGCGCAGCTTGGCGAGATCCCGGTCGGCGACGTCCTGCAGGTGATCGTGGGCGATCGCCATGGCGAGTTCGCGGTCCGGCGTGTCCGGTTCGAGCTGCGCGAGCTGCAGGCAGATGCATTCGGACGGACTCCGGGCGCCGACCCCGGTGGGATCGAGCGTCTGGACGAAGGCCAGCACCGCCTCGACCTCGTCCTCGGCGACCGGCAGGTCTGCGCTCAGGCTGCGCGCGATGTCACCAATGGTCTCGGTGAGGTAGCCATCGTCGTTCAGGGCGTCGACGATCGCCTCGCCGATCCAGACCTGCCGCGGATCGAGGCGGCTCACCTCGAGCTGCCAGATGAGGTGCTGGTGGAGGTCCTGCTCGCGTTCGTCCGAGAATTCGAGGGGGCGGTCGTCGTCGTCCTGGGCGCGGCCATCCCCGGAGGGGGTCGAGGCGTCGGCCCAGGGGTCCTCCATCTCGACGATGATCTCGTCGGGCTCGGCCGTCTCCTGCGCGGCACCGTCCTCGTCCTCGCCCTGCGGGGTCGGCTGGTCGAGCGAGGTGAGGTCGATCTGTTCCTCTTCCTCGGCCTCGAGCATGACGTTCGTCTCGAGCGCCTCGAGCACCTGGGCCTGCAACTCGAGCACGGGCAGCTGCAGCAGCCGGATCGCCTGCTGGAGCTGAGGCGTCATCGTCAGCTGCTGACCGAGCTTGAGCTGCAGGGCCGGCTTGAGCATGTCGGAACGATGCCTGGGAGGGCGGAACCCCTCCGTGGTCAGAGTCGGAAATCCTGACCCAAGTAGACCTCACGCACCTGAGGATTGGCAAGGATCTCGTCCGCCGATCCGGAAGCGATCACACTTCCAGAGCTGACGATGTACGCGCGGCTGCAGATGCCAAGCGTTTCACGGACGTTGTGGTCCGTGATGAGTACCCCGATGTTGCGCGCGCTCAGGTGGCGGATGATGCGCTGGATATCGTCGACCGAAATCGGGTCGACGCCCGCGAAGGGCTCGTCGAGCAGGATGAAGCGCGGTTCCGCCGCCAGGGCGCGCGCGATCTCGACGCGCCGCCGCTCGCCGCCGGACAGGCTCAGTCCGGAGCTGCCCCGGATGTGGCCGATGTGCAGCTCCTCGAGCAGCGATTCCAGGGCGGCCTCGCGCGCCGCTTCCTCGTCGAGGTCGTCGCGCGTCTCGAGGATGGCGCGGATGTTGTCCTCGACCGACATCTTGCGGAAGACCGAGGCCTCCTGCGGGAGGTAGCCGAGGCCGAGTCGGGCGCGCCGGTGCATCGGCAGTCCGGTGAGTTCACGGTCGTCGAGCCAGATGCGGCCATCGTCGCAGGGCACGAGGCCGACGATCATGTAGAAAGCCGTGGTCTTGCCTGCGCCGTTCGGGCCGAGCAACCCGACGACCTCGCCCGAATTCACCTCGAGCGACAGGTCCGCGACGACCTGTCGCGACCGATACCGCTTGCCGAGGGATTCGGCCCTGAGCAGGCTCACGGACCGGGCTCCTGCGGCGAGTCCGCGGGAGGGGTCGTTTCCTTGGGGTTGATGGTGATGCGCACGCCGCCCGGATCGCTCTCGTCGGGATTGGCCGCGACCCGCTGGCGGCCGATGTCGTACACCAGCGTATTGCCGCGGATCTCGTTCTGGCCGTCTGAGAGCCACGCCGCGCCCAGCAGCCGCACGGTGCTGGCCCCGACGTCGTATTCGATGGAATTGGCCCGGCCCTGGGCCAGCTGGCGGCTCTGCTCGAGCCGCTGCTCGAACGTCGCTGGACCGCCGCGGATCACCGCCTTGACGATTTCGTTGTTGCGGAACGTCACGGCCGCGACGTCGGACGCCAGCTTGCCGTCGGGCACGGTGATGCGCACCTGTCCCTTGAGATTCCACTCCGAGTTCTCGAAGTTCAGGCCGGTCGCGCTGGCTTCCTGCGCCTCCACCTGCATCTCGCCTTGCGTGATCCTGACCCGCCGGAAGAGCAGGGTGTTGTTCTTGTAGTCGAAGTCGGACGAGGCGGCCTCGAGGTTGATCGGCGCCTTCGCATCGTGCGTCGCGGCCATCGCGGGCCCGACGGCGGCCAGCGCCCAGGCCAGGAGTGCGGCAGCCAGCGGACGGGTCGGGCTAGGGATTGAACAGGCCATGTACGTTGGATTCTAGCCTCAGGGTGCCGTCGTTCAACACGACCCGCAGGCCGCGGCCCTCGAGCTGGTGATCGCCGAACTGGACCGCGACCGGGTCCGCCGTCTGGATGACGCTGCTCGACGTGTCGTAGGCGAGATTGTCGGTGCGGATGACCGCGGAACCACGCGCCTCGTCGCCCTTGACGAGGACGTCACCCGACAGCAGCAGGGAGCCGCGGTCGACCGGCATCCGTCCGTGGTCGGCGGTGACCGTCCAGAGACCCGCTTCGGGCGTCCTGTAGTCGATCTCCAGGCCCGACAGCAGCACGCTGTCGTCCGAGAGTCGCTGCTCGATGGCATCCGCGCGCAGCACGATCCGCGGCGAACCGTCGGCGCCCAGCTCCGTCAGCGTGGCCTGCGTCAGGTAGTAGCCGCGATCCTCGTCGGCCTCCGTGCGTTCGATCTCGTCCTGGTCGCGATCCGACAGCAGGCCATAGGCCAGCAGTCCGGCCGCGACGGCCGCCGCACCGGCGATCAAGCGCTGCCTCAGGCTGCGCGCGCGCTGAGCAGCAGATCGCATACTTCCCGCACGGCGCCTCGGCCGCCCTTCGCTTTCGTGACCCAATGCGCCACCGCGATCAGCGCCGGATGCGCGTCCGCCACGGCGATGGCGAGGCCCGCCCGGCTCAGCATCGGCGCATCGGGCGTGTCGTCGCCGACGCAGGCGGTCTCTGCGGCGGCGCAGCCCACTTCGGTCATGAGTCGCTCGAGTTCGGCCCCCTTGTCGGCAATGCCCTGGTGGACGCGGCGGATGCCCAGCTCCTCGGCCCGCCGCGATACCGCCGCGCTGTCGCGCCCGGAAACGATCGCCACGGTGACCCCTGCGCGCTGGACCGCCACGAGGCCCGAGCCGTCGCGCACGTGAAACACCTTGAATTCCTCGCCCAACGGGGACAGATGGAGACGACCGTCCGTCAGCACGCCGTCGACGTCCAGCACCAGCAGGCGGATGTGCCGCGCGCGTTCCAGGATCGCGTCCATCGCCTACATCACCCCCGCCCGCAGCAGGTCGTGCACGTTGAGCGCCCCGACCAGCACCCCGGCGTCGTCCACCACGGGCAATGCCGTGATCCGGTGCTCCTCCATCAGGTGCACGGACTCCGCCGCCAGCATGCGGGGATGCGCCACCTTGGGGTTCGGCGTCATGACGTCACGCATCCGCGTCGAGTGCACGTCGAGCTGCGTGTCGAGCGCGCGTCGCAGGTCGCCGTCCGTGAAGACCCCGAGCACGCGCCGGGCGTCGTCCACCACGGTGGTCATGCCCAGCCCCTTGCGGCTCATCTCGAGCAGGCCGGCACTCAGCGGCGTATCCGGTCCCACGGCCGGCAGGTCGTCGCCGGAGCGCATGACTTCCTCCACGTGCAGCAGGAGGCGGCGGCCGAGACTGCCTCCGGGATGGGAGCGTGCGAAGTCCTCCTCGGTGAAGCCCCGCGCCTCGAGGGTGGCCACCGCCAGTGCGTCGCCCATCGCGAGCGTCGCAGTGGTGCTGGTGGTCGGTGCGAGATTCAGCGGGCAGGCCTCGGCAGGAACGCTGACGTCGAGCGTGACGGTCGCATAACGCGCCAGCGTCGAGGTGCCGTTCCCGGTCAGCGCGATCAACGGCACGTCGAGCCGCTTGATCACCGGCAGGATCGTCAGCAGTTCGTCCGTCTCGCCGGAGTTGGACAGGGCCATCACGACGTCCTTCGCCGTAATCATGCCGATGTCGCCGTGGATGGCCTCGGCCGGATGCAGGAAGAACGACGGACTGCCGGTACTCGCGAGCGTGGCCGCGATCTTGCTGCCGATGTGCCCCGACTTGCCCATGCCCGTGACGACGACCCGCCCCTCGCAGGCCAGGATGAGGCGGCACGCGGCGGCGAAGTCGTCGCCCAGCCGATGCTCGAGGGCTGCAACGGCCTCCGCTTCCGTGGCGAGGACGCGACGGCCGCGGGCGATCAGTGGGTCGGGAGCAGGCATAGGGCGGCTGAAGGATCCAGTCGGGGCGGAGGCGGATGATGTGCGCTGGAGCGGAAGTCTACTACTGCCGGTGGGAATTCCAGCCGCCATTGGGGCCGGGGACTCGCCGCCGCAGTGTCGGCGACCGCTGATCCAGAACCGCTGGCCGGTTCGCGGCAGGGTAAACTGGCGGCTCCTACCCCCGCGAGCCTGTGCCCATGACCGCCGAAGAGGTGACGCAACTGATCCTGTCGGGCCTGCCGGATGCCGAGGTCCGGGTGATGACCGACGACGATACGCACTTCGAGGCCGTGGTCGTCGCGCGCCAGTTCGAAGGCAAGCGGCCGCTGCAGCGGCACCAGCTCGTCTATGCCGGGCTTGGCCCGCGCATGGGGCGGGAGGTCCACGCGCTCTCGATCCAGGCGTTCACGCCGGACGAGTGGCGCGCCGCCGGCGGCGCCGGCTGACCCGGGCGGGCCGCGTGGACAAGCTGCAGATCCGGGGCGGGGCGCCCCTCGACGGCGAGGTGCGGATCTCCGGCGCCAAGAACGCAACCCTGCCGATCCTCGCCGGTGCCCTGCTCGCCGACGGCCCGGTCACGATCGGCAACGTCCCGCACCTGCAGGACGTCACGACCATGATCGAACTGCTCGGCCGCATGGGCGCGAGCGTCACCGTGGACGAGCGGATGCGCATCGAGGTGGATCCGCGGACCACGCGCGAGACCTTCGCGCCGTACGAACTCGTGAAGACCATGCGTGCGGCCATCCTCGTGCTCGGGCCGCTCGTGGCCCGGTTCGGCTCCGCCGACGTTTCGCTGCCCGGGGGCTGCGCCATCGGCGCCCGGCCGGTCAACATCCACGTCGCGGGTCTGCAGGCGATGGGGGCCGAGGTCCACATCGAGAACGGTTACATCAAGGCGCGCGCCGGACGGCTGAAGGGGGCCCGGATCGTGCTCGAGACCGTCACCGTGACCGGCACGGAAAACCTGATGATGGCCGCGGTCCTGGCCGAGGGCCGGACCATCCTGGAGAACGCCGCCCGCGAGCCGGAAATCGTGGACCTGGCCCTGTTCCTGAACTCCATGGGTGCCCGGGTCATCGGGCACGGGACCGACACCATCGTCATCGAGGGGGTCGAGTCGCTGCACGGCACCGACTACGACGTGCTGCCCGACCGGATCGAGGCGGGTACCTACCTCGTCGCCGGCGCCATCACCGGCGGCCGTGTGCGGGCCCGGAACGCGCGGGCGGAGCACCTCGACGCCGTGCTCGCGAAGCTCGAGGAGGCCGGCGCCACGGTCACCCGCGGCGACGGCTTCATCGAGGTGGACATGCGGGGACGCCGGCCGCGGGCCGTCGACGTCCGGACCGCGCCGCACCCGGGCTTCCCGACCGACATGCAGGCCCAGTTCGCGGCGCTCAACACCGTTGCGGACGGCGTCGGGACGATCATCGAGACGATCTTCGAGAACCGCTTCATGCACATGCTCGAGATGCGCCGCATGGGGGCGGAGATCCGGCTCGAGGGGAACACCGCCATCATCAAGGGCGTGCCGCGCCTGACCGCGGCCCCCGTCATGGCCACGGACCTCCGGGCGTCCGCGAGCCTCGTGCTGGCCGGGCTGGTGGCCGAGGGCACGACCGAGATCGAGCGGATCTACCACATCGACCGGGGATACGAGTGCATCGAGGAGAAACTCCAGGGGCTGGGAGCCCAGATCCGGCGGGTTGCCGGGTGATTTCCTCCCCGGTGGCTCTCCACGATCCGCGATCCGCTATAATTCCGTGCTGCCCGCGGTGGCCACCCGGCCTGCCTCAGCGTGCACCCGATTCCGTCGAGGAGAGTGCTGGATGACCGAAGAAGTCGATACGGGCAGGCGTCATTTCCTGACCGTCGCCACCGTTGCGGCCGGCGCCGTGGGTGCCGCCTTTGCCGCCGTTCCGTTCCTCGCGTCCTGGAAGCCCAGCGCCCGCGCCAAGGCGATGGGCGCGCCGGTCGAGATCGACATCGGCAAGCTCGAGCCGGGCGCCATGGTCAAGGTCGAATGGCGCGGCAAGGCGATCTTCGTCCTGCACCGCACCCAGGACATGCTGGCCAAGCTGCCGGGCATGGGGTCGAGCCTGCGCGACCCGGACTCGAACGAGTCCGACCAGCCCGAGTTCGCCAGGAACGAGGCCCGCGCGCTGAAGCCCGAGTACCTCGTGCTGGTCGGCGTCTGCACGCACCTCGGCTGTGCGCCGCTCGACAAGTTCACGCAGGGCGACGTCACCGTGTCGGCCGACTGGCCGGGTGGCTTCTTCTGCCCGTGCCACGGTTCCAAGTTCGACCTCTCGGGCCGCGTCTTCAAGGACGTTCCGGCGCCGACCAACCTGCCGGTGCCGCCGTACCGCTTCGTGAGCGATACGCGCATCCTCATCGGCGCTGAAGCGGAGAACGCGTGATGGGCAGCACGAGCCAGACCGCCAGGGCCGGCGGCGGGCGCCTGGGGGCGCTCGTCGGGTGGATCGACGACCGGTTCCCGATGACCAAGCTCTGGAAGGAGCAGGTCGCCGAGTACTACGCGCCGAAGAACATGAACTTCTGGTACTACTTCGGCTCGCTCGCGCTGCTGGTGCTGGTCATCCAGATCCTGACCGGCATCTTCCTGACGATGAACTACAAGCCCTCGTCGGCCGAGGCCTTCAGTTCCGTCGAGTACATCATGCGCGACGTGGAATGGGGCTGGCTGATCCGGTACATGCACTCGACCGGCGCCTCGGCCTTCTTCATCGTCATCTACCTGCACATGTTCCGCGCGATGCTGTACGGGTCGTACCAGAAGCCGCGCGAGCTGCTGTGGATCTTCGGCATGCTGATCTACTTCGCCCTGATGGCGGAAGCGTTCTTCGGCTACCTGCTCCCCTGGGGCAACATGTCTTACTGGGGCGCGCAGGTGATCGTGTCGCTGTTCGGCGCGATACCGGTCATCGGGGATTCCCTGACGGAGTGGATCCGCGGCGACTTCTACATCTCCGACGTGACCCTGAACCGCTTCTTCGCGCTGCACGTGATCGCGATCCCGATAGCGCTCATCTTCCTCGTGATCGCCCACCTGATGGCGCTGCACGAGGTGGGGTCGAACAATCCCGACGGTGTCGAGATCAAGAAGGTCAAGGGCCCGGACGGCATCCCCCTCGATGGCATCGCCTTCCATCCGTACTACACGGTGAAGGACCTCATCGGCGTCGGCGTCTTCCTGATCCTCTTCTGCCTGGTGATCTTCTTCGCCCCGACCATGGGCGGCTATTTCCTCGAGCACGCCAACTTCGACCCGGCCAACCCGCTGCAGACGCCGCCGCACATCGCGCCGGTGTGGTACTTCACGCCGTTCTACGCGATCCTGCGCGCCGTGCCGAACAAGCTCGCCGGCGTCGGCCTCATGGGTGCGGCCGTGGTGCTGTTCGTGTTCCTGCCCTGGCTCGACCGCAGCAAGGTGAAGTCGATCCGCTACCGCGGGCCGATCTTCAAGTTCTTCCTGGTGTCGTTCGCGATCGCCTTCGTTGCGCTCGGCTACCTCGGCCTGCAGCCGCCGACGCCGCTCTACACCAATCTCGCCCGCCTCTTCACGGTGGTGTATTTCGCCTTTTTCCTGCTGATGCCCTGGTACACCAGCATCGACCGGACCAAGCCCGTGCCCACGAGGGTCACTTACCATGCGCACTAAGCTTCTCGTCCTCGTGGCCGCGCTGGCCCCGGCGGTGGCCTTCGCGGCCGGCGGCGAGGCGCATCTCGAACACGCCAACGTCGACCTCGGCAACAAGGCGTCCCTGCAGCGCGGGGCATCGAATTTCGTCAACTACTGCCTGGGTTGCCACTCGGCCAAGTACGTGCGCTACAACCGCATGGCCGCGGACCTCGGACTCACCGAGGAGCAGCTGATCGAGAACCTGATGTTCACGGGCGAGCGCCCGCACGACACCATGCGCATCGGCATGGATCCGGACGACGCCAAGCGGTGGTTCGGCGTGGTTCCGCCGGATCTCTCGCTCATCAACCGCAGCCGCGGCGCCGACTACGTCTACACGTTCCTGCGCTCGTTCTACGCCGACCCGGCGAAGGCGACCGGCACCAACAACATGGTGCTGCCGGGCACGGCCATGCCGCACGTGCTTTGGGAACTGCAGGGCGTGCAGGAGGCGGTCTGGGAGGGCGACGTGGATGCGCAGGGCAATGCCCACCACGTGTTCAAGGAGTTCAAGCTCGCCACGCCCGGCAAGCTGACGCCCGAGGAATACGACGGATTCGTGCGCGACACCGTCAACTTCCTCGAATACGTCGCGGAACCGGCGCAGATGCAGCGCAGGGCGCTTGGTTTCCCGGTGATCGCGTTCCTGATCTTCTTCACGCTGCTCGCATATGCGTTGAAGAAGGAGTATTGGAAGGACGTGAAGTAACCCACGGAAGGGGGCATTCCCCGCCTCGGCATCGGGCCGAGGCGGGGAACGCCCCCTTCGTGTTCCAGGTGAAGGGAGTAACCCGGCCTTGATGACGCTCTTTTCCAGACGGGACGATCCGCACAGCCACCGCGTCAGGATCGTGCTCGCGGCGAAGAGCCTGGAAGTGCGCATCGTCGAGTCGGACCCGGCGCGACCGCCGGAGGATCTCCTCGATCTCAACCCGTTCCAGGCGGTGCCGACCCTCGTGGACCGCGACCTGGTCGTCTACGGTCCGGGCATCATCTGCGAATACCTTGACGAGCGGTTCCCGGCCCCGGCGATGCTGCCTGGCGACCCGGGGGGTCGCGCGCAGGCGCGCGTGGCGGCTCACCGCGTGGAGCAGGACTGGTACGCGCTCGTGCCGGCGCTCGAGGGTGGGGACCGGCGCGAGGAGTCGCGCGCCCGGCAGTTGCTGCTCGAGACGATCCTCGCCTCCGAGCCGCTGTTCCGCGTCAAGCCGTGGTTCCTGTCGGATCAGTTCTCGTTGCTCGATGCCGCCGTCGCGCCGATCCTGTGGCGCCTGTCGCACTGGCAGGTGGCGCTTCCGGGCAACCTGGCCGCCGTCGACCGCTACTCGCAGCGGGTCTTCGCGCACGCTGCGTTCCGCACGAGCATGTCGGAGGCCGAACGGGACATGCGGTCGTGATCTCGCGCCGGCCGTACCTGCTGCGCGCGATGCACGAGTGGATCAGCGACAGCAACTGTACTCCGCACATCGTGGTCGACGCAGGGGTGGCCGGGGTCGAGGTGCCGCGCCAGTACGTGAGCGAGGGGAAGATCATCCTCAACGTCAGCGGATCGGCGACGGCCCGGCTCAAGCTCGGCAACGACGAAGTGAGTTTCAGCGGCCGCTTCGGCGGCGCGAGCATGAACGTCCGGGTCCCGGTCGGCGCGGTACTCGCGATCTACGCGCGCGAGACGGGGCAGGGCATGATCTTCAGCGAGGACGAGGCCGTGGCCGAGCCCCCGCAGGAGCCGCCCCCGCCCGCTCCGCCGCCGGGCGGCGGCCGGCCGAAGCTGAAGGTCGTCAAGTAGCGCGCCTCAGCGCATGCGGAAGGCATCGCGGATCCACGTCAGTCGCGGCGAAGAGGCGGACTCGCCGGGATCGATGGCGACGACGTCGAAGCGGGCCGCGAGCCGGCGATAATCCGGGCGGGTGAGCAGGAGGTGACGCGCGGCACGCGTGAAGCGCAGCTGCTTGCGCGGCCCCACCGTCGAAGCCGAATCACCGTAACTCGTGCCCGATCGCGAGCGGACCTCGACGAGGACCAGCGTCGCCCCGTCGAGCATCACGAGGTCGATCTCACCGGCGCGGCAGCGATAGTTGCGCTCCAGCAGTTCGAGCCCCTGCGATTGCAGGTGACGGCAGGCGAGATCCTCGGCTCGCCGGCCGAGGATCGTCGTGTTCTCAGGGGACACTGGGCGAGGTCAGCGGCGGCAGCAGGCTGCCCGTGAGGCCCGGCTGCCCGCCGTGGATCTGCGCCCAGGGCATCTCCCGCACGACCCGACCGTCCGGCGTGAGCGTGAGTTCGCCGGTGAGGCCGCTCACGCCGACACCGCGAGCGGCGGCGTTCAGGCTGCGCAGGAGCCGGAACGCGTCGTAGCCGAACGCATGGAGCCTGAGGCGGCCACGGCCCTTCGCTTCCCATTCCGCGTGCAGCACGTCCCACAACTCGGGCGCGCCGCTGCCGGCGTTCAGGATCCACGGCATCTCGGGATAGACGAGCCCGTCGAGGTCGGGCGCGGACCGCGTGCTCGGCTCCCAGGCGTCGGACGTGGCGTAGAGCGGGAGTTCGTACGCCATCTGGAACCGCAGTTGCAGCTTCAGCGCACCGGCCGCCTGCGGGCTGGCCGCGATGAAGGCGAACTGCGGTCCGTCACGCGTCTCGACGACGGCGTCGCGGGGGCGCAGCGCGCCCTTCGAATCGCGGTCCCCGGCGCCACCGAAGCGGCCGAGCGCGGCGCGCAGTGGACCGGAGAAATCCTTCGCCGCCGGGTCGTAGTACTGGGCGGAGGTGAGCTGCACGCCGGTCGACATGAGTTCGGCCGTGAAGGCCGAGTAAAGGCGGTCGCCCCAGTCATTGCGCGGAAACAGCGCGATGCCGTGCTGGCGTCCATCCGCGGCGATCCTGCGGGCCACGGCCCGTGCTTCCTGCTCGGGGTCGAGCGCAAACTGGAAAAGGAACGGCGGAGGCATCTCGTCGATGGCCACGTTGAGTGCGAGCGTCGGCACCGGCAACGCCCCCGAGGCCACCAGCGCCGCGACGTCCTCCTTCGTCAGGGGGCCTGCAACGGCCTGCGCCCCGTCTGCGAGCGCCCTCTCGTAGGCGGGACGCGCCCCGAGCTCGCTCGTATCGTAGATCTGGATGCGCGGGCGGCGCTCGGGCGATTGCGTCAGCGCCGCTGCGATGAATCCGTCGCGGACCGCGGTGCCGGCAGGGGCGTAGCGTCCCGTCAGGGGCAGCAGCAATGCGATCGTGTCCGGCGAACCCGAGGGCAGTACGGGAATGTCGCTACCACCTGCGATACCGGGCAGCGGGCTGGTCACGGCCTCCGGCAGGAAATCGGCGCCCGGGTGATGGGGGTGGCGGGTCCGCCAGTCGTCCGCACGTCGCGCGAGCACGCGCGGGTCGGTCGGTGGCGCACCCAGCAACTGGGCAAGTTCCAGCCAGCCGCGCTCCGACGGCGTGGCATCGGGCGGCACCGAGGCCGCCGCGGCCGGGTTCGCCAGCAGCGCGTCGACGAGCAGCGAGTAGTTCTCCCGGCGAGCGTCCGCCGCCCCCAGCACGCGCGCGCGTTCGTCCAGCGTCCGGATGCCCTGCAGCGTGCGGCCCGCGGCGAACTCGGCCCGGGCGCGCAAGGCCAGCAATTCCACGGCGAGCGGCGCCGGCCACGGCGTGGGGACCGACTCGAGCGCATCGATCGCCGCGGTGGGGCGATTGCGTGCCAGCGCGACCTCGGCCTGCACCCGTGCCAGCAGCACCTTGTCGTCCCCCCGGGCCTTGTCTTCCACCTTGGCGATCATCCGCTCGGCGTCGTCGAGCCGGCCGGCGATGCCATACTCCCGCGCGGCGAGCAGTGCCACGCGCGCGTCCCAGCCCCAGAACGTGCGCTTGGCGAGCGACTCGTAGAGTTCGGCGGCCTGCGCGTGCTGGCCGCTGCGCGCGAGCTGGTCGGCCGTGGCCAGGTTGTCCGAGCGTGCGGCCTGGGCGCCGGCAGGCACCAGCGCCGCGGTGCCGACGGCAAGCACGGCCGCGAGCATCCATCCGTGAACTTGCCGGCCACAAAGGCGTGCGTGCAGCATGGGGGAGCGGGGAAGTGAAGTGGCGGGAGATCCGGTGGATTCTATAGCGCGAATGCGGCCGGGCACACTGGTGCTGGTGTCTACGCCGATCGGAAACCTGGCGGACCTGGGTCCGCGGGCGCGCGAGGTGCTCGGGCGCGCAGACCTGCTGCTCGCCGAGGACACGCGCCATACGGCGCAACTGCTGCACGCCAGCGGCGTCGACCGTCCGCCGGGCACGCTGCAGTCGCTGCACGATCACAACGAGCGTGAGCGTGCCCCGCAGGTCATCGAGCGGCTGCGGGCCGGCGCCACGGTTGCGCTCGTGAGCGATGCGGGCACGCCGCTGATGAGCGATCCGGGCGCCACGCTCGTGGGTGAGGCCGTGGCGGCCGGCATCGCGGTCACGGCCGTCCCGGGGCCGTGCGCGGCGATCATGGCCTTGTCGCTTTCGGCGCTGCCGACCGCACGATTCACTTTCGAGGGATTCCTGCCGCCGAAGGCGGCCGCGCGCCGGCGCTCGCTGCAGCAGCTCGCCGGCGATTCGCGAACGCTCGTCTTCTACGAGGCGCCGCACCGCCTCGCCGAGGCGCTCGCCGACCTCGCAGGCGTGTTCGGCGCGGATCGTCCGGCGGCCGTGGCGCGCGAGCTCACGAAGAAGTTCGAGACCGTCTACCGCGGCACGCTCGGCAGCCTGGCCCTGCAGTCTTCCAGCGACCCCGACATGTGCCGCGGCGAGATCGTGATCGTCGTCCACGGCGTGGCGGAACAGGTGAGCGCGGACGAGGAGGCCGCGGACCGCGTCCTGCGCGTGCTGCTCGACGAATTGCCCGTCGCGCAGGCGGCCAAGCTCGCGGCCCAGCTGACCGGACGGCCGCGCAAGCAGCTCTATGCGCGCGCATTGCAGCTCCGCACGCCTGTATAATCGTCGCGGGAGTCGGCCAGGCAACCGCTGCTTCATTGCAGAGGAAAGTCCGGGCTCCGCAGGGCAAGGTGCCAGGTAACGCCTGGGGGGCGCGAGCCCACGGAAAGTGCAACAGAAAGCAAACCGCCCAAGCGCCGCAGCAATGTGGCGACGGCAAGGGTGAAAGGGTGCGGTAAGAGCGCACCGCGCCGGTGGCAACACTCGGCGGCACGGCAAACCCCACCTGGAGCAAGACCAAATAGGGAAACATGCAGGCTCTCGGGCCTGCACCTGCGGCCCGCAGGAGTTTCCGGGTAGGTCGCTCGAGGCGTGCGGCGACGCACGTCCCAGATGGATGGTTGCCCTCGACAGAACCCGGCTTATCGGCCGACTCCCTGTTCTGCCTTGGGTCCATTCATAATGTTAGTTGTTTGTCAAGAGGCTGGCGGCGCGGATCGTCAGTCGTGTGCCGGCCGGTGGGCCGGCGCAGCCTCTCCCACTTTGGCCCACCGCCCGCCGCTCGCTGCGTAGGCCGGTCGTTTCCGCCAGCGCCGGCAAGCCGTCCCACCCGATTGGGCCAGAAAACTGATCCTGGATCGCGTCCGGGCACCTTTCAGCCTGCAGCAAGGGTCTGCAGGGCACGACGTCCCACAGATCCAGGCTTCTAACCCCTCCATCAGGAATCTAAGGTAAGCTTTTGATTCTGATGACGATCGCCTCTCCGGCGCCCGCCGGCGGCCACCTCGCTGGAGGCTAAGTCGCTGTGCCCCCTAGAAAAATCTTCAGCCGGGCCGTTGACTCTCCGCGCGCACGCGACCTATAGTGCCGCGAAGTGGGACAAAGTGGGATGAAATGGGCCGGTGGCCCGTCAGCAGCCTGAAATGTTTCGTGGCGCCAACAAAGTGACGCTCGACGCCAAGGGGCGGATGGCCATGCCTGCGCGGTACCGGGAGACCCTGGTCGAGCGCAGCGAGGGCCGTCTCGTGGCGACTGTCGATCGGGCCGACCGGTGCCTGCTGATCTATCCGCTGCCCGACTGGGAAGAGATCGAACGCAAGTTGATGCGCCTGCCGACGCTGAATCCGCAGGCGCGACGACTCCAGCGCCTGATGGTCGGTCACGCGACCGACCTCGAGCTCGATTCCCACGGACGGGTGCTGGTGCCGCCGAAGCTCCGCGAATACGCGGGGCTCACGCGGCAGGCGATGCTGATCGGGCAGGGCACCCGGTTCGAGCTCTGGGACGAGGCGCACTGGAACGAGCGCCGCGACGCCTGGCTGCAGGCGGGCGAGGAGCCCGGCGAGCTGCCGGCCGAACTCGGCCAGCTGTCGTTGTAGGCGGGCACGTGGCGGAGCACACGCCGGTACTTCTCGACGAAGTGCTGGGCGGCCTCGCAGTGCGGCCCGAAGGTCGCTATTGCGACGCGACGTTCGGCCGGGGCGGCCACACCGCGGCGATCCTGCGCGCGCTCGGTCCGGCCGGCCAGGTGGTGGCGATCGACCGTGACCCGGAGGCGGTCGAGGCCGGTCGGGTGCGGTTTGCGCGGGACTTGCGTCTCACGTTGGTACGGGGGTCGTTCGGCGAACTCGAGGAGTGCGTCCGGGCGGCGGGGTTGGACGGGGAGCTTGACGGCGTGCTGCTGGACCTGGGGGTCTCGTCGCCGCAGCTCGATGAGGCCCGGCGCGGCTTCAGCTTCATGCAGGACGGGCCGCTCGACATGCGGATGGACAACGAGGCCGGACAGAGCGCCGCGCAGTGGCTGGCGAAAGCCACCGAGCGCGAGATCGCCGACGTCCTGCGCACGCTCGGCGAGGAGCGTTTCGCGCGACGGATCGCCCGCGCCATCCTCGCGGCACGCGCCCAGGGTCCGCTGACGCGCACCGGGCAGCTGGCGGAGATCGTGGCCGCCGCCGTGCCGACGCGCGAACCCGGCAAGCACCCGGCCACCCGTACGTTCCAGGCGATCCGCATCCACGTGAACCGTGAGCTCGAGCAGCTCGAGTCCGCGCTGCCGCAGGCCGTACGCCTGCTCGCACCCGGTGGCCGCCTGTGCGTCATCAGCTTCCACTCGCTCGAGGATCGCATCGTCAAGCGCTACATCCGCCGGGAGGAGCAGGGCGACCCCGTGTACGCCGGCTTGCCGACGGTGCCGCCGCACGCGCGGCCCCGCCTGAAGCGCGTGGGCGGCGCGATCATGGCCGGCGAGGCTGAGGTGCAGTCCAATCCGCGTGCCCGCAGCGCGGTGCTGCGCGTGGCCGAAAGGCTCGCCGCATGAGCACCCGTCACTGGCGCATCCTGGTCTCGGTGCTGTGGGTGGTCGTGCTCGGATCGTCGCTCGGCGTGATCTACGCGAAGCACGAGGCGCGCAGCCGCTTCAACGAGCTGCAGAAGCTGACCGAGCAGCGCGACGACCTCGACATCGAATGGGGTCAGCTGCAGCTCGAGCAGAGCACCTGGGCCACCCACGGCCGGGTCGAGCGCGTCGCACGCGACGACCTGCACATGGTCATCCCGCAGGCGACCGACCTGCGCATCGTGCAGCCATGAGGCGCGGTTCCGCCCGCGGCGACGATTCCGGGCACCAGGCATGGCGGCACTGGTTCGTGCTGGGCATGCTCGCGCTCGGCTGCGTGGCGCTCGTCACGCGTGCCGTCTACCTTCAGGTCATCGACCAGGACTTCCTCGAGAAGCAGGGCGATGCGCGCATCCTGCGCGTGGCGAAGCTCTCTGCGAACCGGGGCATGATCCTCGACCGCAACGGCGAGGCGCTGGCGGTCAGCACGCCGGTGGACACCGTCTGGGCCGACCCGCGCAAGCTGGCGCAGGTGCCGCACGAGTTTCCGCGGCTGGCCAAGGCGCTCGACCGCGACCCGCAGTGGCTCGCGCGCCGGGTGACGAGCAGCCTCGACCGGGAATTTGTCTACCTCGTGCGGCACATGCGTCCGCAGGATGCGGAGCGCGTCAAGGCGCTGGACATTCCCGGCGTGGACACGCTGCGCGAGTACCGTCGCTACTACCCGGCCGGCGAAGTCACCGGCCACATGCTCGGCTTCACCAACGTGGACGACGTCGGGCAGGAAGGCCTCGAGCTGGCCTTCGACCAGTGGCTCGGAGGCGAGCCGGGCGCGAAGCGCGTGATGCGCGACAGCCTCGGCCGGACCATCGAGGACATCGAGCGCCTGAAGGCGCCGCGGCCGGGGCAGGACCTGCAGACGAGCATCGACCTGCGCGTGCAGTACCTCGCGTATCGCGAGCTCAAGGCGGCGGTGCAGGCGAATCATGCGCGCTCGGGCTCGATCGTGGTGCTCGACATCGCTACCGGCGAGGTGCTCGCCATGGTGAACCAGCCGGCGTTCAACCCGAACGACCGCGAGCAGTACGCCGCGTCCCGTTACCGCAACCGCGCAACCAACGACTTCTTCGAGCCCGGTTCCAGCATCAAGCCGTTCGTCGTCGCCGCCGGCCTGGAGACGGGGCGGTTCCATCCCGACACGCTGATCGAGACCGGCCCGGGCATGCTGCGCGTCGGCATCAAGACCGTGAAGGACAAGCACAACCTCGGCACGATCGACGTGACGACCGTGCTGGCGAAGTCGAGCAACGTCGGCGTCGCGAAGATCGCGCTGTCGCTCAAGCCGCAGGAGATGTGGAGCCAGCTCGACGAGTTCGGCTTCGGCCGCGTGACGGGCTCCGGCTTCCCCGGCGAATCGGCCGGCATCCTCACCAGCGCCAACCACTGGCGGCCCATCGGGCAGGCCACGATGTCCTACGGCTACGGGCTGTCGGTCACGCCGCTGCAGCTCGCGCAGGCGTACGCGGTGCTGGGGGCGGCGGGAATCCGCCGTCCCGTCAGCCTGCGCAGGCTCGAGTCGGTCCCTGCCGGCGAACGCGTGCTCGACGAGACCGTGGCGCGCGAGCTCGTCACCATGATGGAGGCCGTGGTCGGCGACCAGGGAACCGCGCGCCGCGCGCGCGTGATGGGTTACCGCGTCGCGGGCAAGACCGGCACTGCGTGGAAGGCCTCCGAGACCGGCGGCTATTCCACCAACAAGTACATGGCCGTCTTCGGCGGCGTCGTGCCGGCCAGCCAGCCGCGCCTCGCGGCCGTCGTCGTCATCGACGAGCCGACGGGCGGTGCCTACTACGGTGGCGAGGTGGCGGCCCCCGTCTTCGCCACCGTGATGTCGGGCGCGCTGCGCCTGCTCGCGATCCCGCCCGACGACCTGCAGCGCATGCCCGCGACGACGCTGGTGCAGGCGCAGGATCCATGGTGAGCCGTGGCGAGGACGAGGGAATGAACGCCGTGGCCGAAGAGCCCCGCGTGGCCGCGTATCGCACGACGCTCGCGGCGCTGACCGAGGGCGTCGCAGCGGTGCCGCTGCGCGACGTCGGGATCGCGGATCTCACGCTCGACAGCCGCGCCGCGACGCCGGGCGCCGCGTTCCTGGCCGTCCAGGGCCGCTCGTCGCACGGCCTCGCCCATGCCGCCGCCGCGGTCGAACGCGGCGCGGTGGCTGTGCTGTGGGAGCCCGCCCCCGGCATCGAGGCCCCCGTGCTGCCGGCGCAGGTCGTGGTGCACGCGGTCCCGCAACTGGGACGGCGCGCCGGCGAGCTCGCAGACCGTTTCTTCCGGCAGCCCTCGGCCGACCTTCGGGTCGCCGGCTTCACCGGGACGAACGGCAAGACCACCGGTGCCTACCTCCTGGCCCAGGCCGCGGACCTCGTCGGGCGCCGCAGCGCGTACCTCGGGACCATCGGTTTCGGTCGGCCGGGTGCGCTGCGCGAGCGGGGCCTGACCACGCCGGACAGCGTGAGTGTCCACCGGCGACTGGCGGAAGCCCGGGATGCCGGCGCCGTGGCCATGAGCCTCGAAGTGTCATCCCACGCGCTCGACCAGCACCGGGTTGCCGGGGTGCGCTTCGACACGGCGGTGTTCACCAACCTGAGCCGCGACCACCTGGACTATCACGGGACGCTCGAGGCCTACGGCGCCGCGAAGTCGCGACTGTTCGGCCTGCCCGGGCTGCGCTGCGCGGTCGTCAACGTGCGCGACCCCTTCGGGCGGACGCTCGCGGACTCCCTGGATCCGTCCGTCGAGCGCGTTCTCTACTCGACGTCGAACGAGATCTGGGCGGAGACGGGGACCGACTGGATCCGCGTGCCGGAGTCGCGCGCGACGACGGCCGGGCTGACGGTGCACGTCGAGACGAGCTGGGGCGCCGGCACGCTGCGATCCCGCCTGGTGGGCGAGTTCAACGTGGAGAACCTGCTCGCGGTGCTCGGAGTGCTGCTGGGATGGCGCGTCCCGCTGCAGCAGGCGCTGGTGGCGCTGGCCTCGTGCGTCGCGCCGCCCGGCCGGATGGAATCCTTCGGCGGCGGCGCGCAACCGCTGGCGCTCGTCGACTACGCGCACTCCCCGGATGCGCTCGCCAAGGTCCTCGACGCCGCCCGCGCACACTGCCGGGGACGACTCTTCTGCGTGTTCGGCTGCGGCGGGGACCGCGATCCCGGGAAGCGGCCGATCATGGGTGCGATCGCCGCCGAGCGGGCCGACGTGGTCGTCCTCACCGACGACAACCCGCGCAGCGAGGACTCGCGCGTCATCCTCGAGCAGATCCTGTCGGGCATGCCGGACGCCGGGTCCGCGCACGTCGTCGCCGACCGCGCGGAAGCGATCCACTACGCGCTCAGCGAGGCCGACGCCGGCGACGTCGTGGTCATCGCGGGCAAGGGTCACGAGGAACACCAGGTCGTGGGCAGCGAGGTCCGGCCGTTCAGTGACCGTGCCGTGGTGCTCGACGCGCTCGGGGAGGAAGCATGATCCGCAGCCTCGGCGAGCTCGCGCGCGTGACCGGCGGCGTCCTGCACGGCGAGGACGGCGACTTCGGCACCGTGACGCTGGATTCGCGCACGCTGGAGCCGGGCGCACTGTTCGTCGCCCTGCGCGGAGAGCGGGTCGACGGCCACCAGTTCGTGCCCGAGGCACTGGAGTGCGGCGCGGCAGGCGCGCTGGTCGCGCGACTCGTCGCCGTGCCGCTGGCGCAGGTCGTGGTCCGCGACGTGCTCGCCGGTCTCACGGCGTTCGCGACGGCCTGGCGCGCGGACTTCGACGGCACGGTCGTCGGCATCACCGGCAGCAACGGCAAGACCACCGTCAAGGAAATGACGGGCGCGATCCTCGCCTGCGCCGGGCCCTGCCTCGTCACGCGCGGCAACCTGAACAACCACATCGGCGTCCCGCTGACCCTGACCCGGCTCGATGCGACACACCGCCATGCGGTGATCGAGATGGGCGCGAACCACAAGGGCGAGATCGCCCACCTCGCGGCGATCGCGAAGCCCGACGTCGGGCTCGTCATCAATGCGGGGCCGGCCCACCTCGAGGGATTCGGCGGTCTCGACGGCGTCGCGCAGGGCAAGGGCGAGATGTTCGCCGCGCTGGGCAGCGACGGCACGGCCGTCATCAATGCGGACGACCGGTACTCGGCCTACTGGCACGGGCTGGCACGCGCGGCGGGGCGCGTCGTGACCTTCGGCATGCGCGAGCCGGCGGATTTCACCGCCACCGGGGTCGAGGAGCGGCTGACGGACGACGGCTTCGTCACCGGCTTCGATCTCGCCTGTCCGCTCGGACGGCGGCGGATCACCCAGCGCCTGGCCGGCGAGCACAACGTGATGAACGCGCTCGCGGCGGCGGCGGCGGCCCATGCCGCCGGGGCGACCCTCGAGGCGATCGCGGAGGGGCTCGAGTCGATGCGCGCCGTGTCCGGCCGGCTCGAGGTCAAGCCGCTGCTGCGCGGCGCCCGCCTGATCGACGACTCCTACAACGCGAACCCGGGTTCCCTGCGTGCGGGCCTGAGCTCGCTGTCCACCATCCCCGGGCGTCACTGGCTGGTGCTCGGCGAAATGCGCGAGCTCGGCCCCGAATCGGACCGGCTGCACGCGGAGATGGGCGGATTCGCGCGCAACGTCGGCGTGTCGCGGCTCCTCGCCGTGGGCGACGACGCGCGTCACGCGGTGGAGGCCTTCGGGGCCGGTGCCACCTGGTTCGCGAGCGTCGAGGACCTGATCGAGTCGCTGCGCGGCGAGATCGGACCGGACGTGACCGTGCTGGTGAAGGGCTCGCGGGCGAATCGCCTCGAGCGAGTGGCCGCCGCGCTCGGCACGGCCGGCGCCGGCGCGGGGGGGCACTAGCATGCTGCGCTACGTCGCGGAATGGCTCACCCAGTACTACTCCGCCTTCAACGTCTTCAGCTACCTGACGCTGCGGGCGATCCTCGCGGCGCTCACGGCGCTGCTGATCTCGTTCCTCGTCGGTCCGGTGATGATCCGCAAGCTCGCGGAGCACCAGGTCGGCCAGCGCGTGCGCTCGGACGGCCCGCAGAGCCACCTGTCCAAGGCGGGCACGCCGACGATGGGGGGTGCGTTGATCCTGGTCGCGATCGTCGCGGCGACCCTGCTGTGGGCCGACCTCGCGAATCGCTTCGTGTGGATCACGCTCGCCGTGACCGTGGCCTTCGGGCTGATCGGCTTCTGGGACGACTATCTCAAGCTCGTCGTCGGCAATTCGCGCGGGCTGATCGCGCGCTACAAGTACTTCTGGCAGTCGGTGGCGGGGCTCGGCGCGGCGATCGCGCTCTACGTCACGGCGCGGACCGAGGTCGAGACGACCCTGATCGTGCCCTTCTTCAAGGACTTCGTCCTGCCGCTCGGGCCGTTCTTCATCGTGCTCGCCTACCTGGTGATCGTGGGCTCGAGCAACGCCGTCAACCTGACCGACGGGCTCGACGGGCTCGCGATCATGCCGGCCGTGCTGGTGGCCGGTGCGCTCGGCGTCTTCGCCTACGCGTCGGGCAACGTGGTCTTCGCCAGCTACCTCGGCATCCCCGCCATCGCCGGCGCGGGCGAGGTGCTGGTGATCTGCGCGACGATCTTCGGGGCGGGGCTCGGTTTCCTGTGGTTCAACACCTACCCGGCGCAGGTGTTCATGGGCGACATCGGCGCGCTCGCGCTCGGTGCGGCGCTGGGCGTCATCGCCGTGATCGTGCGCCAGGAAATCGTGCTGTTCATCATGGGCGGCGTCTTCGTGATGGAGACGGTGTCCGTCATCCTGCAGGTGGGTTCCTTCAAGCTGCGCGGCAAGCGCATCTTCCGCATGGCGCCCATCCACCACCACTTCGAGCTCAAGGGCTGGGCCGAGCCGAAGGTGATCGTCCGCTTCTGGATCATCACCGTCGTGCTCGTGCTCGTCGGGCTCGCGACGCTGAAGCTGCGCTGATGGCCAGCATTGCACCAGCGACGTCCCTCGAACCCGGCGCCCGTGCGCTGGTGCTCGGCCTCGGCCGGACGGGGCTGTCCTGCGCGCGCTACCTGCAGCGCAAGGGCGTGGCGGTGCGCGTCGCCGACACGCGTGCCGAGCCGCCAGGTGTCGCCGCGCTGCGTGAGCAGGTGCCCGATGCCGAACTGCACACGGGTGTGTTCCAGCCGGGCCTGCTCGACGGCGTGGCGCAGGTCGTGATCTCGCCCGGGCTGTCGCTGCGCGAGCCGGTCGTCGCCGAGGCCGCGTCGCGTGGCCTGCCCGTGGTGGGCGACATCGAGCTCTTCGCCCGCGAGGCGACCGCCCCGGTGGCCGCGATCACGGGCACCAACGGCAAGAGCACCGTCACCGCGCTGCTCGCGGACCTCGCGACGGCCGGCGGCCGGCCCGCGATCGCGGGCGGCAACCTCGGCGAACCGGCACTCGACCTGCTCGAGCGCCCCGCACCGGCGCTGTACGTGCTGGAGCTCTCGAGCTTCCAGCTCGAGACGACGTACTCGCTCGAGACCGAGACGGCGACCGTGCTCAACGTCACGGCCGACCACCTCGATCGCTATGGATCGATCGACGAGTATGCGGCCGCGAAGGCGCGCATCTTCGACGGCTGCGAGGTGGCGGTCGTGAACGCGGACGACGCGCGCGTGCGCGCCATGCCGCGCGCCGGCCAGCGCGTGCTCTCGTTCAGCCTGCGCGATTCCACGGCGGACTATTTCCTCGCCCGCGAGCCCGAACCGATGCTCACCTGCCGGGGCGAACCGCTGCTGCCGCTCGGCGCCTTGCGCCTGAAGGGCGAGCACAACGCCGCCAACGCGCTCGCGGCGCTGGCGATGGGCGAGGTGCTCGGGTTGCCGCGCGCGCCCGTGCTCGCAGCGCTGGCCGCGTTCGGCGGACTGCCGCACCGGGCGCAATGGGTCGCCGACGTCGGCGGCGTGCACTTCATCGACGATTCCAAGGGCACCAACGTCGGCGCGACGATCGCCGCGGTGGCAGGCATGGACGGCCCGCTGGTGCTCATCGCCGGCGGCGACGGCAAGGGCCAGGACTTCGACGACCTGCGCGCGGCGTTCCGCGGCAAGGTTCGCCACGCCGTGCTGATCGGTCGCGACGCGCCCCGCCTGGCGGCCGTCCTCGAGGACGTCTGTGCCACGGAGTCCGCGAGCGACATGCCCGGCGCGGTGACGGCCGCGCGTGCCGCGGCCCGGCCCGGGGACACGGTGCTGCTCTCGCCGGCCTGCGCCAGCCTCGACATGTTCCGCGACTACCGGCACCGGGGCGAGGAATTCGCCGCGGCCGTGAGGAGTCTTGCCGGATGAGTGCCGCGACCCTGTCCTATGCGCGTTCCACCGGGCGGCCACGGCGTCTCACGCTCGACGCCTGGGTGGTGGGGCCGGTCGTGGCGCTGCTGCTCATCGGCCTCGTGATGGTCGCCTCGGCCTCGATCGGCGTGTCGGATCGCGAGACCGGCCAGCCGTTCTTCTACTTCGAGCGGCAGGTCGTGTACGTGCTGCTGGGCCTGCTCGCCGCGGCCATCGCGGTGACGATTCCGACCGCGATCTGGGAAAAGTACTCCATGGTGCTGCTGGTCATCGGCTTCGCGCTGCTGGTGCTGGTGCTGGTTCCGGGCGTCGGGCACGAGGTGAACGGCAGCCGGCGATGGGTACGCCTGGGCTTCATGAACTTCCAGGTCTCGGAACTCGCGCGCGTGATGCTGCTCACCTACGTCGCGAGTTACGCCGTGCGCCGGGCCGACGAACTGCGCAGCGACTTCAAGGGTTTCATCCGCCCGGTCGGCGTGCTGGCCGGCGCGGCCGTGCTGCTGCTCGCGGAGCCGGACTTCGGCGCCGCCACCGTGCTCATGACCACCGGTCTCGTGGTGCTGTTCCTGGCCGGGGCGCGCATCACGCACCTGCTCGTGCCGATCGTGCTCGGCATCGCCGCCATGGGGACGCTCGCGGTGACCTCCGCCTATCGGCTGCGGCGGCTGGTTGCCTTCCGCAACCCCTGGGAGGATCCGTTCGACAGCGGGTTCCAGCTCGTCCAGTCGCTGATCGCGATCGGCCGTGGCGAGTGGTTCGGGGTAGGCCTCGGCGCGAGCGTGCAGAAGCTGTTCTACCTGCCGGAGGCGCACACCGACTTCGTGTTTGCGGTACTGGCGGAGGAGTTCGGGTTCGTGGGCGTCATCGTGGTGCTCGGCCTGTTCGCCGTGCTGGTGGGCCGCGCGCTGGCGATCTCGCGCAATGCCTCGGAGGCGGGCCTCACGTTCCAGTCGTATCTCGCGGCGGCCATCGGCATCTGGCTGGGCCTGCAGGCCTTCGTGAACGTCGGCGTCAACATGGGGCTGCTGCCCACCAAGGGCCTGACGCTGCCGCTCCTGTCGTACGGCGGCAGCAGCATGCTGGTGACGCTCGCATGGCTCGGCGTGCTGCTGCGGATTCACCACGAGACGCAGATGACCGGTCGATCGGCCGTGGCACGGGAGGGGCGACGCACGTGACCCGCGGCGTGGCACTGATCATGGCTGGCGGCACGGGTGGGCACGTCTTCCCGGCGCTCGCGACCGCCCGCGTGCTGCAGAGACGCGGCTACCGCATCGTCTGGCTCGGCACGCAGCGCGGCATCGAGGCGCGGCTCGTCCCGGCGGAGGGCATTCCCGTCGAGTGGCTCAGCGTGAGCGGTCTGCGCGGCAAGGGCGTCGTCACTTTGCTGGCCGCGCCGTTCCGCCTGCTCGTCGCACTCGCACAGGCCCTGCGGGCCGTGCGCAAGCACCGGCCGAGCGTCGTGCTGGGAGCGGGCGGCTTCGTCTCCGGGCCCGGCGGCCTCGCCGCCTGGCTGCTGCGACGTCCCCTCGTCGTGCACGAGCAGAACGCCGTCGCGGGCTTCACCAACCGTGTGCTCGCGAGGCTCGCGGATCGCGTCCTCGAGGGCTTCCCTGGCAGTTTCGGTCGCGGCGTGCGCGCCGAGCGGGTCGGCAATCCGGTGCGTCCCGAGATCGCGGCCGTGGCACCGCCCGAGCGGCGCTACGCGGGTCGCGAAGGCAGGGTGCGGCTGCTCGTCTTCGGCGGCAGCCAGGGTTCCGCACGGCTGAATGCGGTGGTGCCCGCCGCGCTGGCCGAGTTGCCGAAGGACCTGCGACCGGACGTGCTCCACCAGACCGGTACGCGCGGACTCGACGAGACCCGGGCGGCGTACCGGACGCGCGGCATCGATGCCGACGTGCGACCGTTCATCGACGACATGGCGGGCGCGTACGGCTGGGCGGACCTCGCGGTCTGCCGCGCCGGTGCCCTGACGGTCGCCGAGCTCGCCGCGGCCGGCGTGCCGGCCGTGCTCGTGCCGTTCCCGGCGGCGGTGGACGACCACCAGACGCGCAATGCCGAGTACGTGGTCGAGGCAGGCGCGGCGATCCTGCTCCCCGAGTCCGACCTCACGCCGGTCTCGCTCGCGGCGGTGCTGCGGGACCTGCTCACGGCCGGGCGGCCGCGGCTCGCGACGATGGCGGCGGCGGCGCGCCGCACCGCCATCACCGACGCGGACGAGCGGCTCGCGGACGCCTGCGTGGCGGCGGCCGGGGGTGCCTCATGAGGGACCGGATGCGCCGGATCCACACGATCCACTTCGTCGGCATCGGCGGCAGCGGCATGAGCGGCATCGCCGAGGTACTGCTCAACCTGGGCTATGCGGTCCAGGGCAGCGACCTCAAGGCGAGCGCCGTGACGCGCCGCCTCGAGTCGCTGGGGGCCCGCGTGATGTCCGGCCACCGCGAGGAGAACGTGCAGGGCGCCGACGTCGTCGTCGTGTCGAGCGCGATCAACACCGAGAACCCGGAAGTGGCGTGGGCGCTGACGCAGCGCGTTCCCGTCGTGCAGCGCGCAGAGATGCTCGGCGAGCTGATGCGCTTCCGCTACTCCATCGCCGTCGCGGGTACGCACGGCAAGACCACCACGACCAGCCTCGTCGCGAGCGTGCTGGCCGAGGGCGGCGAGGATCCGACCTTCGTGATCGGCGGGCGCCTGAAGAGCGCCGCGACGAACGCGCGGCTCGGCGCGGGCCGCTACCTGGTCGCCGAGGCCGACGAGAGCGACGCGTCGTTCATGCACCTGCAGCCGATGATCGCGATCGTCACCAACGTGGATGCCGACCACCTCGGTACGCACGGTGGCGACTTCGAGAAGCTCAAGGCGAGCTTCGTCGAGTTCCTGCACAACCTGCCGTTCTACGGGCTCGCGGTGATCTGTGCGGACGACCGCGAGGCCGCCGCGCTGGTGCCGCACATCGCGCGGCCCTACGTCACCTACGGTTTCGACGAGGGTGCCGACATCCGCGCGGTGGCCGTGGAGCGCCACGGCGGACAGTCGCGGTTCGACGTGCTGCGCCCCGGCGCCGGGCAGCCGTTGCCCGTGACGCTGAACCTGCCCGGCCGCCACAACGTGCTCAATTCGCTCGCCGCCATCGCGGTCGCCACGGAACTCGGGATCGAGGACGCCGCGATCCAGCGCGCCCTCGCGGGCTTCCAGGGCATCGATCGCCGGCTGCAGGTGCTCGGCGACGTCGACGCGAGCTTCGGTCGCGTCACCCTCGTCGACGACTACGGGCACCATCCGACCGAGATCGCGGCCACGCTCGACGCCGCGCGGCAGGCCTGGCCGGACCGGCGCATCGTGCTGGTGTTCGAGCCGCACCGCTACACGCGCACGCGGGATCTGCTCGACGACTTCGCGCAGGTCCTGTCGACCGCCGACGTCCTGGTCGTCGCCGAGGTCTACCCGGCGGGCGAGGCGCCCATCGCCGGTGCGGACGGCAAGGCGCTCTGCCGTGCGATCCGCTCGCGGGGCGTCGTCGAGCCCGTGCTGCTCAGGTCGCTGGACGAACTGCCGCAGGTGCTCGGCGGCATCGCGCGCGACGGCGACGTCGTGCTGACGATGGGCGCGGGCAGCATCGGTGCGGCCGCACACGACCTGCCCGCAGCGCTGCAGGCTGCGACCGCCGCGGGAGGTGCGTCGTGACGCGTCCCGTGCACCAGGCGACGGATCCCCGCGACTTCGGGCGCGTGGCGGTGCTGATGGGCGGCACGTCGTCGGAGCGCGAGGTATCGCTCGATTCCGGTCGCAACGTGCTCGAGGCGCTGCTGCGCAAGGGCGTGGACGCCACCGCCGTCGACGGCATCCCGGCGCTGGTCGAGGCGCTGACGGGCTCCGGCGGACGACGCTTCGACCGCGTCTTCAACATCCTGCACGGCAACCGCGGCGGCGGCGAGGACGGCGTGGTGCAGGGACTGCTCGAGGCGCTCGGTGTGCCGTACACGGGCTCCGGCGTGCTCGGTTCGTCGCTCTCGATGGACAAGATCCGCACCAAGCAGGTGTGGCTGTCGCTCGGCTTGCCGACGCCGGCCTACGCCAGCCTCGAACGTGGCGACGACGTCGCGGCCGCCGCACGCAAGATAGGACTCCCGGTCATCGTCAAGCCGGCCTGCGAGGGCTCGAGCGTCGGGATCAGCCGGTGCTTCAGGGACGGCGACCTCCAGGGCGCCGCGGAACTGGCGGCGCGCTACGAGGGCCCGCTGCTCGTCGAGCAGCTCGTCCAGGGCGAGGAGTACACGGTCGGGGTGCTGGGCGCGGAGGCGCTGCCGTCGATCCGCATCGTGCCGGCGGGCGAGTACTACGACTACCACGCGAAGTACGTCGCCGACGACACGCAGTACCTCTGCCCGGGCGCGACCGGCGCCACCGAGCAGGAACTCGGCAGCCTCGCGCTCGCCGCGTTCTTCGCCGCCGGCTGCAGCGGCTGGGGCCGCATCGACTTCATGCGCGACCGGGCGGGCCGCCCCTGGCTGCTCGAGGTCAACACCGCCCCCGGCATGACCAGTCACTCGCTGGTGCCGAAGGCGGCGCACCAGCGCGGTATCGACTTCGACGACCTGGTCTGGCGCGTGCTCGAGACCAGCTTCGCCTCGCGGGCAGGGTGAGGACAGACCATGACGCTGCCCTGGAAGAAGCGCAATCGCCGGCAGGCCAAGGTCGAGGGACCGTCGCTCCTCGAGCGCGTGAACTGGCGCGCCGTCGGCCGGGCCGCCGGGACCGTCGCCGCCTGCACGGCGTTCGCGCTGCTGCTCGGCCTGGCCCTCGACCGCCCCGTGCGCCGGGTGCTGGTGGAGGGTTCGTTCCAGCGTGTGGCGCCGCCCGAGATCGAAGCCGCCGTCGTGCAGGTCGTGCAGGGCGGGCTCGCGACCGTGGACCTCGACGAGGTCCGGGATCGCATCGAGGGCATCGACTGGGTCGACCACGCGGTGGTGCAGCGGCGCTGGCCGGACGCGCTGCGGGTGGTGGTGACCGAGGAGGTCGCGGCGGCGCGCTGGAACGACGCGGGCCTGCTCAATGCCCGCGGGGATCTCTTCATACGCAATGCGCGCTACGTGCCGCCCGAACTCCCGCTGCTCGAGGGACCGGAGGGTGGCGAGGGCGTGGTCGCGCAGCTGTACCTCGATGCCCAGGGCCGGCTGCTCGAGGCCGGCGTGCGCCTCACCGGCGTGCGCCTCGACGAGCGCGGGGCCTGGGAGCTGCAGCTTTCGAACGGCGTGCGCGTCAAGCTCGGCCGCCTCGCGGTCACCGAGCGACTCGACCGCTTCATCCGTCTCGCGGGTCCCCTCGTCGCCAAGCGTGCGGCCGAGATCACCTACGTGGACATGCGCTACACCAATGGATTCAGCGTGGGCTGGAACGAGCGTTCCGCCCTCGCCGTCGTCCCCCAGGAGGACGCGACCCCCGATGCCTAGAAAGCCTGAACGCAACCTGATCGTCGGACTCGACATCGGCACCTCGAAGGTGGTCGCGATCGTCGGCGAGCTCGAACCCGACGGCACCATCGAGGTCGTCGGCGTGGGGTCGCACCCCTCGCGCGGCCTGAAGAAGGGCGTCGTGGTCAACATCGACTCGACGGTGCAGTCGATCCAGCGGGCCGTGGAGGAAGCGGAGCTGATGGCCGGCTGCGAGATCCACTCGGTGTTCGCCGGCATCGCCGGCAACCACGTGCGCAGCCTGAACTCCCACGGCATCGTCGCGATCCGCGACAAGGAAGTGACGCCGGGCGACGTCGACCGCGTGATCGACGCGGCGCGCGCCGTCGCCATCCCCGCCGACCAGAAGATCCTGCACATCCTGCCGCAGGAATTCATCATCGATTCGCAGGAAGGCATCCGCGAGCCGATCGGCATGTCGGGCGTGCGCCTCGAGGCCAAGGTGCACATCGTCACGGGCGCCGACAGCGCCGCCCAGAACATCGTCAAGTGCGTGCAGCGCTGCGGGCTCGAGGTCGAGGACATCGTGCTCGAGCAGCTGGCGTCGAGCTACGCGGTGCTCGCCGACGACGAGAAGGAACTCGGCGTGTGCCTGGTCGACATCGGCGGCGGCACCACGGACATCGCGGTGTTCTCCGGCGGCGCGATCCGCCACACGGCGGTGATCCCGATCGCGGGCGACCAGGTCACCAACGACATCGCGCTGAGCCTGCGCACGCCGACCCACCATGCCGAGGATCTCAAGATCCGCTACGCCTGCGCCCTGTCGCAGCTGGCGAACCCGGACGAGACGATCGAGGTGCCGAGCGTCGGCGACCGTCCGGCCCGCCGGCTGGCGCGCCAGACGCTCGCCGAGGTGGTCGAGCCGCGCTACGAGGAACTCTTCGCGCTGGTGCGCGAGGAACTGCGCCGCTCCGGCTTCGACGAGCTGATCGCGGCCGGCGTGGTGCTCACGGGCGGCAGCGCGAAGATGGAAGGCGTCATCGAGCTGGCCGAGGAGATCTTCCACGCGCCGGTGCGGCTCGGCCTGCCGCAGGGCGTGAGCGGGCTCGTGGACGTCGTCAGGAATCCGATCCACTCCACCGGCGTGGGACTGCTGCTGTTCGGGCGCGAGAACTACGTGCGCCGCGGCGGCGGGCGTTCCGCGCCCGTCGCGAACGGCATGCGCAGCGTCGTGGAGCGGATGCGGGCGTGGTTCCAGGGGAATTTCTGAAGGCAGGGAACGGGAGAGGGACAGGCGCGGAGCGGAATCGGCGGATCGGGAAGGGGACAGGTTTCAACAGCGGATCGGTCAGGCAGCGGGTTTCGACGGCTGGTTGACCACGGGTCATCGATCACTTTCTTACGGAGCAGCACACAATGTTCGTACTTGCAGACACGGAGAATCAGGGGGCCATCATCAAGGTCGTCGGGGTCGGCGGCGGTGGCGGCAACGCGGTCACGCACATGGTCAGCTCGGGCATCGAGGGCGTCGACTTCGTCTGCGTCAACACCGACGCCCAGGCACTCAAGCACTCCAAGGTCAAGGCGAGCCTGCAGATCGGCTCGAACATCACCAAGGGCCTCGGCGCCGGCGCGGACCCCGAGGTCGGTCGCCAGGCGGCGATGGAAGATCGCGACCGGATCGTCGAGCTGGTCGACGGCGCCGACATGATCTTCATCACCGCTGGCATGGGCGGCGGCACGGGCACGGGCGCGGCGCCGGTCGTGGCGCAGGTCGCGAAGGAACTCGGCATCCTCACCGTGGCGGTGGTGACCAAGCCCTTCGAGATGGAGGGGCACAAGCGCCAGGCGCTCGCCGACCAGGGCATCGGCGAACTCGGCAAGTACGTCGACTCGCTGATCACCATCCCGAACCAGAAGCTGCTCACCGTGCTCGGCGGCGACACGACACTGCTCGACGCCTTCCGCTCCGCGAACGAGGTGCTGCAGGGCGCCGTGCAGGGCATCGCCGAACTCATCACCCGTCCCGGCCTGATCAACGTGGACTTCGCCGACGTGCGCACCGTGATGGCGGAGACCGGCATGGCGATGATGGGCTCGGGCAACGCGACGGGCGAGGATCGCGCGCGCGCGGCCGCCGAGGCCGCGATCTCGAGCCCGCTGCTCGAGGACGTGAACCTCTCCGGGGCCCACGGCCTGCTGATCAACGTCACGGCCGGCATGGACCTGCGCACCAGCGAGTTCCACGTCGTGGGCGACACGATCAAGCAGTACGCCTCCGAGGACGCGACGGTGGTGGTCGGCTACGTGATCGATCCCGAGATGACCGACCAGATCCGCGTGACCGTGGTCGCCACCGGCATCGGCCGTCCCGCGGCGGTTCGCGGCATGCCCCAGGGCACGCAGCCGAAGGTCGAGGTCGTGGCCGGCGGTCGCGGACGACGTCCGCTCGACAACTATGCCGACCTCGACACGCCGGCGGCCTTCCGTCGGCGCCAGCGGGCCGTCGGGGACGACGTCCGGGTCGACTCGGACGACTCCTACCTCGACATCCCGGCGTTCCTGCGCCGGCAGGCGGACTGACCCGGGCGGTCCGGGACCATGGACCGTGGGGAGCGCTTCGACTGCTCCGGCTTCCCACGGTCCGTCCTGTCCGGCACCGGGCCCCCTGTGCTATCTTCTCCGGCTAATTTTCCCGGGGACGCTCCCGTTCGAGCGCATCACGCCCCAGCATGCTCAAGCAAAGAACGCTGAAGAACACCATCCGCGCCACCGGCGTCGGCCTGCACACGGGCCGCAAGGTACTGATGGCCCTGCGGCCCGCGCCGGCCAACAGCGGCATCACCTTCCGCCGCACGGACCTCGACGAGCCGATGGACATTCCCGCCCGCGCGGAGAACGTCGGCGAGACCACGCTCGGGACCACGCTGGTCCGCGACGGCGTCAAGGTCTCGACCATCGAGCACCTGCTGTCGGCCCTCGCGGGCCTCGGCATCGACAACATCATCATCGAGCTGAGTTCCGGCGAAGTGCCGATCATGGACGGCAGCGCCGGCCCGTTCGTCTTCCTGCTGCAGTCGGCCGGCATCGAGGAGCAGAACGCGGCGAAGCGCTTCGTGCGCATCCGCAAGAGCGTCAAGGTCGAGGACGGCGACAAGTGGGCGCGCTTCGATCCCTACGACGGTTTCAAGGTTAACTTCGAAATCGAGTTCGACCATCCGGTGTTCAAGCGGCGCTCCCAGGTCGCCTCGATGGACTTCTCGACGACGACGTTTCTCCGCGAGGTGAGCCGCGCGCGGACCTTCGGATTCATGCGCGACCTCGAGTACATGCGCTCGCACAACCTCGCGCTCGGCGGCAACCTCGACAACGCGATCGTGCTCGACGACTACCGCATCCTCAACGAGGACGGCCTGCGCTACGAGGACGAGTTCGTGAAGCACAAGATCCTCGACGCGATCGGCGATCTCTACCTGCTCGGCCACAGCCTCATCGGCGAGTTCAGCGGCTTCAAGTCGGGTCACGGCCTCAACAACCGCCTGCTGCGCACGCTGATGGCAGACGCGTCGGCGTGGGAGGAAGTGACCTTCGAGACGCTGGCGGACGCGCCGATTTCCTACGTCGCCGCCGCGACGGCCTGACCCGGCGGCGCAACCGCGACGTCCTGATCAGGATCCGCGGCCCACGCGCACCCGCAGCTTGCCCGCGACGGGCTCCCCCGCGGCCTGCAACTGCTCGCGCAGCCGCGGGCCGGCATAGCGCACGCGCGCCGACCACGCGGCGGAATCCACGATGATCACGAGATCCTCGCTGCGACGCACCGCCGCCAGCACGTGCGGCCGCAACTCGGCCGGCAGCAACTCCTGGACGGTGGTGGTCAGGCCTGCGGCCGCCGCGGCCTTGCGCGCCAGCGTCTCGAGCGCCGAGCCGGAGCCCGAAAAGAGGGGTTTCAAGGGGTCGGACATCGTTTACTTATACTTTACAAACGGTCGTTTCGATTGCCAGCCCGTCATCGTTCGTTCATAGTCTGCCCCCTTGTCACTGGACGGGTCCACCTCCTGTTCGCCAACAATAAAGTGGCGGCGCACGGGCGGGGAGTTGACTCCCGAAAACCCGTCCGGCTTGGTGCAGAACGCAATGCCGGCCCGCCTGGGTCGGGGGCTGCGTGCAGGCTCGACGGCTGCTACGAGGGGTCAGCGCCGCAATGAATCTACAGATTGTGTCAGGCCGGGCTGGGCGAGTGCTCCAGTTCGACCTGCGGCGACCGGGGACGATCGCGGCTTTCGCCGCGGGCGCGCTGCTCTCTGCCGCCGCCGTGTTCGTCGCCGGCATGCAACTCGGGCAGTTCGTCGCCGGGCCGCTCGATCGCGCCGCGCTGGCGCGCGAGATGGACCAGCAGCGCCTCGACCTCAATGCGGTGCGCGGGCAGATGCAGGGCAGGGTGGACGCCCTGGCCATGCGCATCGGTACCCTGAATGCCCATCTCATCCGGCTCGATGCGCTGGGTCGGCGCGTCACGGATCTCGCGGGCCTCGATCGCGGCGAATTCAACTTCGACGATCCCCCGCCCGTGGGCGGCCCCGAGGGTGGCGAGTCCCAGGCGGGCTCCGCCCAGGTGCCCGACCTGACGGCGGCGCTCGACCTGCTCGAGATGCAGTTGCACGACCGCCAGCAGCAGCTGGCCGTGCTCGAGAGCCTGATGTCCACGCGCAGCCTCGGCGAGCGCGTGGTTCCCGGTGGCTGGCCCATCGTCGGCGGATGGATTTCCTCGCACTTCGGCAGTCGTTCCGATCCGTTCTCGGGCCAAAGGGCCTTTCACGCGGGCGTGGATTTCGCCGGCCCCCCGGGCAGCCGCGTGATCACGACCGGCCCCGGCGTGGTGAGCTTCTCGGGCTACAAGAACGGCTACGGCAACGTCGTCGAGGTCACGCATCCCACGGGCTACGTGACCCGCTACGGCCACAATTCGCGCAACCTCGTGCGCGAGGGCCAGACCGTGCAGAAGGGCGACGAGATCGCCGTCATCGGCAGCACGGGTCGTTCGACCGGCACGCACGTGCATTTCGAAGTCGAGCGCGACGGCAGCAAGCTCAATCCGATGCGCTATCTCGCGGCGCCTTAGGCGCCCGCGACGGAGGCCGTGACCCGGGAGCCAGGAGCGGCACGGCGCCGACGCCGGTTGCTGCGCGGGAACTCTTGCGACCGGCGGCCCCCTAATCAGGACCCCCTTCCTGTAAAATCCCGCGTTTCCCGTCACGCCCCTCCCTGGAGCCCCAGTGGCCAATTGGTTTGCCCGTATTTTTGGTAGCCGCAACCAGCGGCTGATCAGCCAGTACTCCGGAATCGTCAAGAAGATCAACGCGATGGAGTCCGGGTTGCAGGCGCTGAGCGACGCCCAGCTCGCGGCAAAGACCGTGCAGTTCCGCGAGCAGCTCGAGGCCGGAAAGGCCCTCGACGACCTCGCGGCTGACGCCTTCGCCGTGGTCCGCGAAGCCTCGCGCCGCACCCTCGGCCTGCGGCACTTCGACGTGCAGCTCATCGGCGGCATGGTGCTGCACCTCGGCAAGATCTCGGAAATGCGCACCGGCGAGGGCAAGACGCTCGTCGCGACGCTCGCGGCCTACCTGAACGCGCTGCCCGGCAAGGGCACCCACATCGTCACGGTCAACGAGTACCTCGCCAGCCGCGACGCCGAGTGGATGGGCCCGATCTTCCAGTTCCTCGGCATGACGGTCGGCGTGGTGAAGGCCGGACAGACCTCCGATGAGAAGCGCGCGGCCTACGCGGCCGACATCACCTACGGCACCAACAACGAGTTCGGCTTCGACTACCTGCGCGACAACCTCGCCTTCCGCCTCGAGGACCGCATGCAGCGCGGACTCGCCTATGCGATCGTGGACGAGGTCGACTCGATCCTGATCGACGAGGCGCGCACGCCGCTGATCATCTCGGGCCCGGCGGAGGAGAGCACCGAGCTCTACGTGAGCATCAACGAGATCGTGCCGCGCCTGCGGCGGCAGGAGAGCGAGGAAGGCGACGGCGACTTCTGGGCCGACGAGAAGACCAAGCAGGCCTACCTCTCGGACGCCGGCCACGAGCGCGTCGAGGAGCTGATGCTCAAGGCCGGCCTGATCGCCGAGGGCCAGAGCCTCTACGACCCGTCCAACATCCGGCTCATGCACCACCTGAACGCCGCGCTGCGGGCGCACGCGCTGTACCGACGCGACGTCGAGTACATCGTGCGCAACGGCGAGGTGATCATCGTCGACGAGTTCACCGGCCGCACCATGCCCGGCCGGCGCTGGTCCGACGGCCTGCACCAGGCGGTCGAGGCGAAGGAAGGCGTGCGGGTGCGCGAGGAGAACCAGACGGTCGCCTCGATCACGTTCCAGAACTACTTCCGCATGTACGGCAAGCTCGCCGGCATGACCGGCACCGCGGACACCGAGGCGTTCGAGTTCCAGTCGATCTACGGGCTCGAGGTCGTGGTCATCCCGACGCACAAACCGATGATCCGCGACGACGCGCCCGACCTCGTGTACCTGAACCAGAAGGACAAGTACGACGCCATCATCGAGGACATCCGCGACTGCGCGCAGAAGCAGCAGCCCGTGCTGGTGGGCACGACGTCGGTCGAGACCTCCGAACTGCTCGCGGGCATCCTGACGAAGCAGGGCATCGCGCACGAGGTGCTGAACGCGAAGCAGCACGAGCGCGAGGCGCACGTGGTCGCGCAGGCCGGCCGCCCGGGGGCGGTGACCATCGCCACCAACATGGCCGGCCGCGGCACCGACATCGTGCTCGGCGGCAACCTGAAGGCCGAGCTCGCGCAGCTCGATCCGGCGGACGAGGCGACGCGCAAGGCGGCGGAACAGGCCTGGCAGCAGCGCCACGACCAGGTGCTGGCGGCCGGCGGCCTGCACATCATCGGCACCGAGCGGCACGAGTCGCGCCGCATCGACAACCAGCTGCGCGGCCGCTCGGGCCGCCAGGGCGATCCCGGTGCGAGCCGCTTCTACCTCTCGCTCGAAGACAACCTGATGCGGATCTTCGGCGACCCCGAGCGCACGAAGCGCTGGCTGACGACGGCCGGCATGAAGGAAGGCGAGGTGATCGAGAGCAAGATGCTCTCGCGCCAGATCGAGCGCGCCCAGCGCAAGGTCGAGGCCTACAACTTCGACCTGCGCAAGAACCTGCTCGAGTACGACGACGTCGCGAACGACCAGCGCAAGGTCATCTACCAGCAGCGCACGGAGCTGATGGGCGCCGACGACATCTCGGACTCCGTCACCGGCATCCGCGCCGAGGTGGTGAACGGCATCATCGACCAGTACGTGCCGCGCGAAAGCGTCGAGGACGAATGGGACCTCGCGGGCCTCGCCGAGGCGATCGGCCGCGAGTTCAACGTGGTGGTCGAGCCGAAGGCCTGGCTGGAGGAGAACCACGACCTCGCCGAGACCGGGCTGCGCGACCGCGTCGTCGCCGCCGTCGAAGGCGCGTACTCGGAGAAGATCGAGCAGGTCGGCGCACCCGTGATGCGCCACCTCGAGAAGGCCGTGATGCTGCAGGAGCTGGACCGCCACTGGCGCGAGCATCTGGCTGCGATGGACTACCTGCGCCAGGGCATCCACCTGCGCGCCTATGCGCAGAAGAACCCGAAGCAGGAGTACAAGCGCGAAGCTTTCGAGCTCTTCGGCGCGCTGCTCGACCGCATCAAGCACGACACGATCTCGCTGCTCTCGCGCCTGCAGGTGCGGACCGAGGCCGAGATCGAGGCGCAGGAGCGCGAGCGCGAGCGGCAGCAGGCGGCCCGCAAGCTGCAGCTGCAGCATGCCTCCCCGCAGTCGGTCATCTCGGGCGATGCGGCGCCGGTAGGCCCGGAGGCCGCAGCGGCGTCTGGCGGGCCGGGCATGGGCGGCGGTCCGTTCGCGGCGGGCCCGACGGCCGGGCCTGAGCCGGTGGCACCCGTCGTGCGGGATGGCCGCAAGGTCGGCCGCAACGAGCCGTGCCCGTGCGGCTCCGGCAAGAAGTACAAGCATTGCCACGGTCAGCTGGCCAGGGAAGCCTGAGCGCGATCGAGGTCGTCGCCGGCGCCCTGTTCGACGGGTCGGGCCGGGTGCTGATCGCCCAGCGCCCGCCCGGCAAGGCGCTCGCGGGACGATGGGAGTTCCCCGGCGGCAAGCTCGACGCGGGCGAGGCGCCGTTCGCGGGCCTGGTGCGCGAGCTGCGCGAGGAACTCGGCGTGGAGGTGCACTCCGCGACGCGCCTGCTGCGCTATCCGCACGAGTATCCCGATCGCGTGGTCTGGCTGGAGCTGTGGAGCGTGAGCGCGTGGAGCGGCGAGGCCCGCGGGCTCGACGGGCAGGCGCTCAGGTGGGTGGAGCCGTCGCGACTCCACGAGCAGGACATCCTCGAGGCGGACGCACCGATGATCGCGGCGCTCAACGCGCGCGCGTCATGATCAGGGCTGGCGCTTCGGTGGGAGCGGCCGGGCCGGTGCGATCCTGCTGACCAGCGGATAATCGCCCGGGCGGTCGATTGAATCGACCGTCAGCTCCACGTCAAGCGATGGCCAGTGCAGGTGGTCGTGGCCCACGAGCCTCACGTCGAGCAGCTCGGCGATCGTCGCATCGCGAAACCATGGGAAGGTATCGAACGGCAGGAAGCGTTCCCGATCGTCGAGGATCAGCCAGAAGCCGTGTCTCGAAACGTTCGTGACTTCAGCGACTGAAGTGCTCGAGCCATGCCCGCCGGATTTCCTGCTCATCGTTTCTGCAGCACGAATGCGGTCTCGAACAGCGCCGGAATGCCGAACTCGGTGAACTTGGGGTTCTCGGCAAGGACGTCCAGGCGCTCCACCTCCGCGACCTCGAACGCGTCCTCGAACAGTTCGTGGATCTCGCTCGCCTCGACCGAGAACGGCGGCCCGCCCTTCATTTCCTGCGGATACTCGAACGCGACGAGCAGCGTCCGGGTGCCGCGGGGCATGAGTCCAGCCAGCGTCGCGGCGTAGCCGCGGCGCATCGCGGGGGGCAGGGCGACCAGCGCCGCGCGGTCGTAGGCCGCGTCGACGGCTGCCCAGCAGGTCGGGGGTCAGTGCGAGCGCGTCGCCCTCGAAGATTTCGTACGGACCCGCGGCGTGAACCGTGAACTCACCCGTGCGCCGGATCGAGGGCGTCAGTCCGCGCCCGGTAAAGAAGTCACTGATCGCGATCGGGCTGAGTTCGCTGCCGACGACGCGGTGCCCTCGCTCTGCGAGCCAGGCCATGTCGAGGCTCTTGCCGCAGAGCGGGACGTACACGCGAGCGGTCGGTTCCACCCCCAGCCGTGGCCACCAGCGCTCGAGGAACGGGTGAACGGCCGACTGGTGGAAGCCGATCTGCCCGCTCTGCCAGCGCTCGTGCCAGAAGTCGTGGTGCACGGTGTGCGTTCCGGATCGGGAGCGTGCGGGGCGGTCAGTGCCGCGGCGGCCCGTCGTCGCCGTCGTCGCCGCGCACCACCGGGATCTCCTCGCCCGGGATCGCGTGCTTCTCCGACACCCACGCACCGAGGTCGATGAGCTTGCAGCGCTCGCTGCAGAAGGGCCGGAAGGGCGAGGCGGGCGACCACTCGACGGGCCGCTGGCAGGTGGGGCAGGTGACCGTCTTCACGCTCAGGTACAGGTCGTCAGCGTGAACCGCACGTCCTCGGTTGCCTGGATCGGGCGGTTGGCGGCGTCCTGCCAGAGGAGAAAGCGCACGCTGCAGCGATAGTGGCTGCCGCTGATCTCGGGGTAGATGTCGCTGCCCGCCGGCAGCAAGATGCGGATCATCTGCGCGGGCACGTCGCGATCGAGCGCGAGATGGAAGACGCCGCCCGGAGCGACCTCCGGTCGCGCCTGACCCTGCTCGCGCGTCATCCAGAGCAGTTCGCTCACCGCGTCGCCGAGCGGACGGATCACCGCCAGCCAGCGCGCGAAGTCCGCGCCGCGGATCTCGTCCGGCTGGTTCAGCCAGTGCATGTAGTCGGGCAGGTCGAACTCGCAGGTGCCCCCCGGGATGGTGCTGCGGTGCTTGATTGCGTTCAGGAACTCCGAGTCGCGCAGCTTCTGCAGGAACAGCGCGCCGACGTTGCTCAGGTCCTCGCGCATGGCGTGCAGCTTGGTGAGCAGCACGCGCAGCCGCTGAGTGTCCACGCCGGGACGCGTGTTGAACGACGCCAGCTGCGCCATCTGCCGCTCGAGTTCCTTGAGTACCTCGCTGCGCACGTCGCCGCGCTGCGTCATGGCGAGGATCTCGAGCAGCGACGAGACCGCGGCCCGCGTCGACCACGGATCGGACCTGGTGTGGTGGTGGACCGCCTGCTGGTAGAGGAAATCCAGGCGCAGGAAGTTGCGCATCCGCTCGTTCAGCGGTTGCTCATAGGCGATGGCGCGCGTAGCCGCGTCCACCGAGGGCACGAGGGCCTCGTTGGCATTCATCGGCTTATTCTGCTCTAGGGTCACGGAGGGGCACAACCCGGTCCCGGTCTGCGAGTGCCTGGGCGAAGGACAGCAGGAGCGAGCCGGGATTGCCACGGCGCGTGTCACAGAACGGGCGGCGCGGACTTTTCAGCCCGGCGGCGGTGCCATGATGTCTAAGCCTGGCTCGCGGCGAGCTGGAGGTACTTCTCGTGCAGCGCGGCCACCTGTCCGCGCAGGTCGTCCACCCGACCGGTGTTCTGCACGACGTCGTCCGCCAGGGCGAGTCGCGCGGCCCGGGTGGCCTGGGCCGCGAGCGACGCCTGCGCCTGCTCGCGGGACACGCCGTCGCGGGTCATCAGGCGCTCGACCTGCAGCGCCTCTGGCACGTCCACGAGCAGCACCCGGTCCACGTGGTCGCGGCGTCCACCCTCGGCCAGCAGCGGGATCACCAGCACCTGGTAGGCGCCGCCGGCCGCGCGCGACTGCCGTTCCATTTCCGCGCGGATCGCCGGGTGCAGGATCGCCTCGAGGCGACGCCGTGCGTCCGGGTCCGCAAAGATCTGCGCGCGCATGCGGCGACGGTCCAGCCGTCCCTCGGCATCGAGCACCTCCTGGCCGAAGGCCGCGGTGATCGCCGCGAGCGCGGGTTGACCCGGCTCCACGACCTCGCGGGCGATCACGTCCGTGTCGATGACGGGCACGCCCAGGGCGGCGAAGCGGTCCGCGACCGTGGACTTGCCGCTGGCGATGCCGCCGGTGAGGGCGACGCGGAAGGGCTGCATGTCAGTCGCTTCCGATCAGGCTCTCGAGCGGGATTCCCAGCTCCCGGTTGAGTCGGCGGATCATCTGGATCGACAGGGCACGCCGGCCGTTCAGGACCTCGGAGACCCGGCCGCGCGAGCCGAGGAGCGGCTCGAGGTCCCTGCGGGTGAGACCGAGCTGTTCCATCCGGAACCGGATGGCGGCCAGTGGCTCCGGGTCGGCGATGGGAAAGTGCTTCTCCTCGTACGCCTCCACGAGGGTGACGAGGACATCGAGTTCGTCGCCCGCCGGCGTCCCGGGCCGGGCGTCCATGAGTTCATCGATGCGCGCCAATGCCCGCGCGTGGTCCGCCTTCGTCCGAATCGGTCGAATGTCCATCAAACCTTCTCCGCATCGATCGCGTCGTACTCGGCGTGTGTCCCGACGAAGCGAACAAACACGACCTGGTGCTCGTAGTTGATGCGCACGACCAGCCGGTAGCGATTGCCGCAGATGTTGAACACCACCCGTCCGCCTTTCAGGATGCTCGCGCTTGCATACAGGCGCTTGATTTCCTAATGACAGCACGCCGCAACCACGAGCGGCAACCGGTCATTGAGTCGGGTTCGGCCGGAAATGACTGCATCACGCCCGGATCCTGGGCGTTTCCCGGGCTGGAACCGGGTTCAGCGATTCAGCCCGCTGACCGTCAGGTAGCCGTCCACGATCTGCGGCCCCCACATGAGCGCGATCCAGCCGGCCGCCGCGAGGTAGGGACCGAAGGGAATCGGGATGTTGCGGTCCCGGCCGCGCACGAGGATCAGCAGGATGCCGATGACGGCCCCGGCCAGCGCGGAGAACAGGAGGATGAGTGGCAGCATCTGCCAGCCCATCCAGGCGCCGAACGCACCGAAGAGCTTGAAGTCGCCGTACCCCATGCCCTCCTTGCCCGTGAGGAGCTTGAAGGCCCAGTAGACGCTCCAGAGCAGGAGATAGCCCGCCGCGGCGCCGATGATCGCCGAATACGGGTCGCTCGGGATCGGCGCGGTGAGGCCCGGGTGCCAGGCCAGGCTCGCCAGGAGTCCCAGCCAGAGCAGCGGCAGGGTGATGATGTCCGGGAGGATCTGGTGGTCGAGGTCGATCACCGTGAGCGCCACGAGCGCCCAGGTGAAGAAGAGCGCCGCCACGGATTGCCAGTGCCAGCCGAAGCGCCAGACCACGGCCGCCGAAAGCAGGGCCGTGGCGAGTTCGACGATCGGATAGCGGGGGGAAATCCTGGCCTTGCAGTTCGCGCACTTGCCGCCCAGCAGCAGCCAGCTCACCACCGGGATGTTCTGGTGCGCCCGGATCGCCGCGCCGCAGCGCGGGCAGGCGGAACGGGGGGTGAGGAGGTTGTAGCGGGCGGCTGTGGCGCGACGTCGCTTGGGGGCTGCCGGCGGCAGGCCCCGCGGATGTCGACCCTGCCGTGGCCTCGGCCAGCATCTCGTGCGCCTGCTCGCGCCACTGGCGGTCGAGCATGATCGGCAGGCGGTGGATGACGACGTTCAGGAAGCTGCCGATGAGCAGGCTGAGCAGGAAGGCGCTGCCGACCAGCAGCGCGGGAGTCGTCGCAATGAAGTCGACCACAGTCATGTCAGTTGTTCACCATGTGAAAACGCCGCGCAGCGCGCGGCGTCTTCGTCCAGACAACAGTCTCCGGCCGCCCGGCCGCGAGTCCCTTAGATGACCGCGCCCAGCTTGAAGATCGGCAGGTACATGGCCACCACGAGGCCGCCGACCAGCACGCCGAGGATCACCATGATCAGCGGCTCGAGCAGGCTCGAGAGGCTGTCGACGGCGGCGTCCACGTCCGCCTCGTAGAAGTCGGCCACCTTGGAGGCCATTTCGTCGAGCGAGCCCGACTCCTCGCCGACCGCGATCATCTGCACGACCATGTTCGGGAACAGGCCGGTGTTCTCCATCGAGCGCTGCATGCGCAGACCCGTCGCGAGTTCGTCGCGCATCCTGAGCACCGCGTCCTGATAGACGATGTTGCCGGTGGCGCCGGCCACGGACTTCATCGCTTCGACCAGCGGTACGCCGGCGGCGAACATCGTCGCCAGAGTGCGCGCGAAATCGCGCGATCGCCGCTTTCTTGAGGATCGGCCCGATGACCGGGATCTGCAGTGACATGCGGTCGATGAACTGTCGCATGGGCCGCGAGCGTTTGTAGAAGTAGGCGAACGATGAATACGGTACGCCACCAGGATGATCAACAGTATCCAGCCGTTGTCCTGCATCCAGCGCGACATGTCGATCACGAACTGGGTGAAGGCAGGCAGGTCCGCCCCGAAACCCTTGAACAGGCTCTCGAACTGCGGAATCACGAACAGCAGCAGGATCACCGTGACGATGACCGCCACGGCGAGCACGGCGGCCGGGTAGAAGAGCGCCTTCTTGATCTTCTTCTTGAGGGCCTCGGTCTTTTCCTTGTAGGTCGCGATCTTCTCGAGCACCGTCTCGAGCGCACCCGCGTGCTCGCCCGCCTCGACGAGGTTCACGAACAGGTCGTCGAAATACAGCGGGTGCTTGGCCAGCGCCTGGTTCAGCGCGTTGCCGGTCTCGATGTCGGCCTTGATGGCCAGCACCAGCTTCTGCACTGGCCGGCTTGTCGTGACCGACACCGATGATCTCGAACGCCTGCACCATCGGGATGCCGGCCGACTGAGCATGGTCGCAAGCTGGCGGGCGAAGATGGCGATGTCTTCGGCCGTGACCTTGCCTTCGCTCTTGAAGAGCTGGCGTTCCTTGCGGACCTTGCTCGCCGCGATGCCCTGGCGCCGGAGGTCGGCGCGCATCTCCATCTCGTCCTTGGCGAGGCCCCGGCCCTTGAGCCGGTTGCCCTTGCGGTCCTTGCCTTCCCACAGGAACGGAAACTGTTTGCCGGCGATGACTTCAGCCATGTTGCCTCAAGCCCTCTTCCTGATACTTCCGTGCCGCCGACTGAACGAATTCGGTCCACGGCCCTGGTTTCAATCCACCGTCACCCGGTTGATCTCGTCGAGGCTCGTGATGCCGTTCTTGACCTTCTCCAGGCCGGCCTTTCGCAGCCCCCAGACGCCTTCTCGAAGCGCCTGCTCCTTGATCTCGAGCACGCTGCCTCCCGCCCATGATGATCCGTCCGATTTCCTCGGAGACAGGCATCACCTCGTAGATGCCCGTGCGGCCTTTATACCCGTCCGTGCACTGGGTGCAACCGACCGGGCCGAAAATCTGGATGCCGGTCTCGATTTCCTCCTCGGTGAAGCCTTCCTTGCGCAGGGCCTCCGGCGGAACCTCGAGCTTCTCCTGGCAGTTCTTGCACAGACGCCGAGCCAGGCGCTGGGCAATGATCAGGCTGACCGACGTAGCAATGGCGTAGGGCTTGACGCCCATGTCGACCAGGCGGGTCAGCGTCTTCGGAGCATCGTTGGTGTGCAGCGTCGAGAGCACCAGGTGGCCCGTCTGGGCCGCCTTGAGGGCGATCTCGGCGGTCTCGAGGTCGCGGATCTCGCCGACCATGATCACGTCCGGGTCCTGGCGCAGGAAGGCGCGCAGGGCGCCGGCGAACGTGAGGCCCACCTTGGGGTTGATGTGAACCTGGTTGATGCCAGCCAGGTTGATTTCGACGGGATCTTCCGCCGTCGAGATATTGGTGTCCTCGGTGTTGAGGATGCTGAGGCCCGTGTAGAGCGACACCGTCTTGCCGCTGCCGGTCGGCCCGGTGACCAGGATCATGCCGTGCGGCCGGGCGAGCGTATTCAGGTAAAGCTGCTTCTGGAACGGCTCGTAGCCCAGCGAATCGATCCCGAGCATGGCGCTCGAGGAGTCGAGGATACGCATCACGACCTTCTCGCCGAAGAGTGTCGGGCAGGTGCTGACGCGGAAGTCGATGGCCCGGTTCTTCGAGATCCTCATCTTGATGCGGCCGTCCTGCGGGACGCGGCGCTCGGCGATGTCGAGGCGGGACATGACCTTGAGGCGGGCGGCCAGCTTGATCGCCAGTTGAACGGGCGGCGCGGCCACCTCCTTCAGCACGCCGTCCAGCCGGAAGCGGATGCGGTAGGAGCGCTCGTAGGGCTCGAAGTGGATGTCCGACGCCCCGCGCTTGATGGCGTCGAGCATCACCTTGTTGACGAACCGGACGATCGGGGCGTCGTCGACGTCGGCCCGCTCGACGCCTTCGTCGGCGGTTTCGTCGTCCGACGTGACCTCCAGGCTGTCGAGTTCGAAATCCTCGCCGGCCAACTCCGGCATGGCCGTATCGACCTGCTCCAGCGACTTGGTCAGCAGCTGGCTCGAGTTTGTCCTCCTCGACGACGATCGCCTCGACCGACAGGCCGGTGGCAAACTTGACCTCGTCCAGCGCATGGAGGTTGGTCGGGTCCGAAACCCCGACGAACAGGCGCTTGCCCCGCTTGACCAGCGGCAGCACCCGGTGCTTGCGGAGCGTCTTCTCGCTGACCAGCCGCAGGAGTCTCGAAGTCCGGCTGGATCGCATCAAGGTCCAGGAGCGGGGCGCCGAACTCCTGGGAGGCGGCGATCGCGATGTCGCGAGAGTCCGCGAGGTTGTACTCGACGAGGTAGGTGACGATCTGGACACGGCGCTCCCGGGCGGCGGCCAAGGCCTCCACCATGGCGGAGTCGGCAACCAGGCCGTCTGCCACCAGCCGCTGCGGCAGGCCCTGGAGGCCCAGCCGGGAGACTACCTGTCGTGGAAATTGCCAAGTCGTTCATAGGCTTACAACTGACCCCAAAGACCGGCGAACCCTGATTCAAACGCCGCTAGACTAGCAAATGTCAAGTTCGTTGGGTGAGTCACGGGTGCGCGGAGTATCACCTAATGTGACTGGATCGACACACGGACTTTTGGTCGCGACTGCTCCAAAGTCCGGGCAGGCTATCCGGACGCCTGGGGTCCGTACTGCCGTGCCATCCAATCGCGAAAGCTGCCGTCCATGACGGCTCGCCACCATGGTTCGTTGTCCAGATACCACAGAAATGTCGCCCTCAGCCCCTCCTTCGGGGTCAGGCCGGGGGCGAACCCGAGTTCCCGGGCAATCTTCCGGCCGTCGATGGCGTATCGGCGGTCATGGCCCGGGCGGTCCGGGACGAATTCGATCAGGGACCTTGCGGTACGGCCTGCGGATGCCGGGCATTCCGGGAATCGCGTCCTGAGCCCGGGATCCGCGGCAAACTGCGAATCGGCGATGTCGCACAGCATCTCCACCAGCGCGAGGTTCTCCAGTTCCGCGCAACCACCCACATTATAGGTGTCGCCCGGCGTACCGGCGGCGAGCACGATATCGATGGCCCGGCAGTGATCCTCCACATGGAGCCAGTCCCGGACGTTTCGGCCGTCGCCGTAGATCGGCAGCGGCCTGCCAGCGAGGATGTTGACGATGACCAGCGGGATCAACTTCTCCGGGAACTGGTACGGGCCGTAGTTGTTGGAGCAATTGGTCGTCGTGACCGTTGAGCCCGTAGGTATGGGCATACGCCCGGACGAAGTGATCGGAGGCCGCCTTGCTGGCGGCGTAGGGCGAATTTGGCGCGTAGGGCGTGCACTCGGAAAACGCAGGATCGTCCAGACCGAGCGAGCCGAAGACCTCGTCCGTCGAGACATGGTGGAAGCGATGGGATGCAACGACCCGCTCCTCCAACCAGACCTGCCGGCAGGCCAAGAGCAGGCTGTGTGTGCCGACGACGTTCGTTTCGACGAACGGATCCGGTCCGAGAATGGAGCGGTCCACATGGGACTCCGCCGCAAAGTGCACCACGGTGTCGATTCGCTGGTCACGCAGAATCGTCTCCACGAGGGTCCGATCGCGGATGTCGCCCTTGACGAACCGGAACCGCTCCGAGCCCTCCAAAGTCGCGAGGCTCATCCGATTGCCGGCGTAGGTCAGCGCATCCAGCACGACGACCGCATCGGTCGGGTGCATCCGGCGCCAGTAGTGGACAAAGTTGGCGCCGATGAAACCGGCGCCGCCGGTCACCAGCAGCCTACGCACCTGCGAGCTCATCCAGCATGCGCCTCAGATTCGTGCGCCAGTGCGCCGGCTCGCGCCCAGGCCGCGATTGTGTGCGCTTGTCGAGGACGCTGTAGCCGGCCGACGGGCGGGCGTCGGATACTGGCCGTGCGAATCGCCCGGATGGGCACCTGCCGAGAAGCAATCCGCGATCGATCGCTTCCTCTTGTATGGCCACCGCGAAATCGTACCAACTGGCGACGCCATGGTCGGACCAGTGTTGGATGCCGTTGACGTTCGGTCGGCGCGCCAGTGTCCCAGATCGCGCTCCGCCAGTGAATTCGACCACGTCGGAGATCCGACCTGGTCGTAAACGACGTCGACTGATTCGCGGTTCTGCAGCAGTCGAATCATCGTCAGCACAAAATTGCTTCCCTGGCGATCCGTACAGCCAGACGTCCTCACGACGGTTGCCGCGGTTCCGAGCACGCGAATGACGGCCTGTTCCCCCGCACAGCTTCGACCGGCCGTACACCGACAACGGTCCGGTTTCCGCACCAACGTCGTAGGGTGCGGCCGATCGCCGGCGAACACGAAGTCGGTCGAAACGTGGATCAGCCGGGCATCGACCTGGCGCGGCCGCCTCGGCCAGTCCCCGCGGTGCCACCGCGTTGACCTCGAACGCCAGCGACTGCCGCGCTCCGCCTGGTCCACCGCGCGTGTATGCCGCAGCGTTGATCACGCACGTCCGGACGCATGCGTGCCAGCGTCTCGCGACCCGAGATGGCGTCGCGATGTCCAGCTCGCGGTCGACAAGCGCGACGACCTTCACACAGACGGCGCCGTCGCCGCAGCGCCGAGCCGAGCTGGCCGGTCGCCCCGTCAGCAGCACCCTCACGCGTAGGTCTCGATTTCGCGGAGGGGCCTGCTCCGCTCCGATCCTTGGCCGACAGCGTCGGGATGCTTGCCCGCGGCAGCGGCCACGTCGATGTCGATGCGTCATCGTCCCAAGGAGCGTCCGCTCGTGCTCCGGGAAGTAGAAATCCGTGCACTTGTAGACCACCTCGGCGCTGAGCTCGCTGACGAGGAAACCGTGGGCGAACCCCGGCGGTACGTAGAGTTGCTGCCGGTTCTCGGCGGAGAGCATGGCGCCCAACCCATCGGCCGAACGGTGGCCGAACTCCGCGCGCAGGTCGACTGCCACGTCGAAGATCTCTCGCCGCGACGACACGGACCAGCTTCCCCTGTGGACGCTCGATCTGGTAGTGCAGACCGCGCAGCGTGCCCAGTGCGAGCCGCTCTGGTTGTCCTGGACGAAGGCAGCGCCGAGTCCGGCGGCCGCGAAACTTCCGCGTGCCAGTCTCCATGAAGTAGCCGCGCGTCGTCGGCGTGTACAGTGGGCGTGACCACAGCACGTCCGGGATCGCCAGTCGCGCGACATTCATGCGCCGTCCGTACTCCCGAGGACCCGCGCGAGGTACTCGCCGTAGCCACTCTTCGCCATAGCCGCTCCGCGAGGCGAGCGAGCTGGCGCGCGTCGATGTATCCCATCCGGTAGGCAACCTCCTCGACGCAGGCCACCTTGAGCCCTGCCGCTCCTCGACGATGCGCACGAAGTTGGCCGCATCGAGCAGCGGAGTTGTGGGTGCCCGTGTCCAGCCACGCCGTGCCGCGGCCGAGCTTCTCGAGACGCAGACTCCCCGCGGCGCAGGTACTCGCGATTGACGTCGGTGATCTCCAGTTCGCCGCGCGCCGAAGAGCACCAGACCCCGAGCAATCCTCGACGACGTCCGCGTCGTAAAAATAGACGCCCGTGATGGCATAATTAGACGGCGGTCGCATCGGCTTCTCGAGCAGGTCGACCACTGCGCCCGCGCGTCGTCGAACCTCGCGACGCCATAACGCTCCGGATCGACGACGTAGTAGCCGAAGATCGTCGCGCCAGACGGCGCTTGCGCGGCGTCTCTGCAGAATGATCGACAGGCTCTGGCCATAGAAGACGTTGTCGCCCAGGATGAGCGAGACCGGCCGGCCGACGAAGTCCGCGCCGATCAGGAAGGCCTCGGCGATGCCCTGTCGGTGCGGCTGGACCGCGTACTCGATCGTTAGGCCCCACTGGCGGCCGTCGCCGAGCAGGGCACGGAAGGCGCCGGTTGGTCGCGCGGTGTCGTGATCACAAGGAACTCGCGAATCCCCGCCAGCATCAACGTAGACAGCGGGTAGTAAATCATCGGCTTGTCGTAGACGGGCACAAGTTGCTTGCTGACCGCCGTCGTCACAGGATGCAGGCGGGAGCCGGCTCCCGCCGGCGAGGACGATGCCTTTACAGGAAGCCGCGAGCTTCACTGGATGGCCATAAAGGACGACAAACTGATATTCATACTCAAAGGATCTCTATATTTTTCCAACGATCCGTCGCAGCTGGGTCCAGCATCCTCAGAGAGCCGGGCGGGACGCAGCCACCCGGGTCTCCGCGATAGATCCCTAGGCGTCAAAACACCGAACATCCGGAGAGCCCAGATAGCTGTATGGACGCAGAGTACCAAGAGGAAACCGTCGCTGGTGGATCCGCCTAAGGAGTTCGGCAACGAATTGAGCGCCGGCGATATTATGAGCTTCGACCGCGACACCTGCGACGAGATCCGGTGGATCCTTTCCGGATGCGGCGGGCCGAGCCAGCGCGGCGTCGAGACGCGCTACAAGTGCGTGATGGGCCGCGAGCGGTAGGCCAATGCGACACGATCATGCTGCAGGAGTATCAGATTCGGCTGCTGAAGCGCCTCTCGGTCGCGTCCCGTTACCTAAACTTCGAAGCATCACGGCCCGGTGATCTGGTGAGCCCGGCCCTCAATTGCCAAGCTGATCTACGGCTCCGAGCAAGGACCAAGAACAGGTCGTCATCGACGCTTCCTGCTCGCCTTTCTTGGCCAAACACTCAGAGAATCGACTTTGACCGAATCGGTGACGTGGGCCGGGGTAGGGCCTGTCACCTTGAGCAATTCAGGGTCCGCCTGGAAATAGCTCAGTCGTTCATAGGGTTAGACTATGTTGTCGACGTGGCAACTTGCAATAGTCGTGCAGATCGCAAATACGGTCGGCATGAAGCGACAAATGCTTGCAGATTGTCGCGGAGCGAGTGCAATCGGTTGGGGCGAGAGTTACAGGTCCGCAGCACTGCGCTGCGCGCGCGCCCAGCAGATCGCATCGCTGGATGCGAGGTAGCATCAGACGCATCCGTTGACAGAATCGAAAGGTGCCCTCAGTCTCCGTTTCTTGGCGTCGATCCGTGTAAGAGTGTCGGGCCGATGCCCGGTAGGCCGTCAGGCGCGTGCGAACGCGAGGGTCATTTCATGTTCGAAGGCGTCCGACGCCTGATGACGGTGGCCATGAGACTAAGTCACCTCCAGATTGAGGTGACTCGACTTCGCTACGAACTTGACATGATGCGGTCTCGTGCGGACTTACCTCAGGAACTCGTTGCCGACTTCTTTCGTGCTCGCCAGACCGCCGACTACCTGCGCGCTTACGACGACCCACGGCCCCTGGTCACGGTCTGCGTCGGGACGTACAACCGCAGCGAATTGCTGGTCGGTCGCTGCCTGTGCTCCCTGATTCAGCAGACCTACGAAAATATGGAAATCATCGTCGTGGGGGATTGCTGCACCGACGGGACGGCGGAGGCCATTAAGGCCCTCGGCGACGAGCGCGTGCGCTTCTTGAACCTCACCGTAGGGGCCCCTATCCTGACGATCCTCGATTGAGATGGATGGTCGCCGGCACGATGCCGGTTAACCGGGCTCTTCAGGAGGCACGCGGTGCTTTCGTCACCCATCTCGACGACGACGACGAGCACGAGCCGACGAGAGTCGAGAGGCTGCTGCATTTCATGCGTGAAACCCGGGCTGATCTCTCGTTCCACCCGTTTAGGCATGAGGACGAAAAAGGGAACTGGGTGCTGAACCCCGCACGTGAGTTTCGTTATTCTCGAGGTAACAACCTCGTCCATCTTCTACCATCATTGGTTGCGTCGAATTCCATGGGACGTCAACGCCTATACGTACCGCGAACCGGGAGACTGGAACCGACTGCGGAAAATCCAGTACTTGGGAGCCAACTGCGTCCGGTACCCGGAGCCGATGCTGAGTCACTATGTCGAGCGGTCCCAGGCCCGGTGGTGAGCTATCTGCCTTTTCTTCGGCCGCTTCTCGTCGAGACGGACGAAATCATTCCTTATCTTCGGCGCATCGACGCGACGCGGCTTTACTCTAATTTCGGACCACTGACCTTGGAACTGGAACAGCGCATCCTGTCCGAGTATTTTGGATGCGCCGGCTTAGTGTCGACCGTCCACAACGCGACCGCCGGACTGATGCTCGCGATCGATGCAGTGAGGAGACCCGCTGGTCGTTACGCAATCATGCCGAGCTTTACGTTCGCAGCCGCCCCACAGGCGGCGCTTTGGTGCGGCCTTGAGCCATATTTCGTCGACATTCGTGCCGGGGACTTCTGTCTGGACGTGCAGGCCGTCGAGCGTGCCGTAGAGGAACTCGGGGATGCGCTTGCGGTAATTGTGCCGTACGCCGCCTTCGGAACGGTTTGCGATCTTGATTTTTACGCTCAATTGCAGCGGGGCGGCAGGCCCGTCGTCGTGGATGCCGCCGCAAGTTTCGGCTCCAGTTTGAATGGGCACCAATTTGGTGCCGCGTTCCCGGGTGCCGTCGTGTTTAGCTTCCACGCGACGAAGTCGTTCGGAATCGGCGAGGGAGGAATGGTCTACAGTAGCGATGAAGACCTGATCGCGCGGATCTGAAGAGCTAGCAATTTCGGATTCTCCGCGACCCGTGTAAGCGAGTTCCGCGGCCTCAATGCAAAGCTCTCCGAGTATGCGGCTGCCGTTGCGC
>CAWGLZ010000005.1:0-284941 GCA_963823535.1 uncultured Gammaproteobacteria bacterium | reverse complement strand
AGGTCGGCTGGTAGTCCTGAGTCAGCGGGGCCCCACTTGCCCGGGTGACAGGGTGACGTCACCCGGCGACAGGAAGCAGCAACCTGCTGCTCAACGAAGCCGCATGTCTGCATGCGCACCACATCGCTGAGGAACGCAAATCGATCTTCATGACGGTCAGGAACTAGTCGGGGACGCGTCCGCGCCCACGCAAGACGCGTCCCCTCACGCCAAGCCGCATGGTTGCGGCCCATGGCTGCCGGGTCGAACTGGCTGATCGTGGTCTCAGCCGCGGCAGCGGCATTGGAGTGGCTTCAGAACCTCCAGGCACCAGTGATCCACCACGCCGTCACGTCGGCGTCGCTGACGTCCATGACCTCGTACTCGAGCTTCGCATTGAAGTGCTCCAGGAAGTTCACGCCTGCGCCGACTCCGTAGGCGAAGTCTTCACCGCTGTCGTTGCCCTTTTCGGACGGGACGCCTGAGGCGCTGGCCTTGAAATCGGCGTCCCAGAAGGCGTAGCCGGCCTTGGCGGAAAGCTCGAAGATTCCGATCGGCCACGTTCCGACGACGTATGGCACCCACGCCGTCACGCTGATGTCAGCGTTGACGGTGATGTCGGTGGTCGTGTCAGAGAATCGGAACTTGTCGGTTGCCGTCCCGAGGTCCACGTAGTCCAGTTCGAACGCGATGTAGGGATTCAATCGCCATCCGCCGAAGATCTTGAACGCCGTGTCGCTTGCGTCGAACTTGAAGGAGAGATCTTCGTCCAGCGTGATCCGGTCGCTCTCAATCGAGGCCTCGCCTATGCCGACGCCAACGTAGAAACCCGAATCCTCCGCGGCCAGCGCCGGCCACGACACCAGACCCAGCGCGGCGAGCGCCGCAACAGTATGTTTCATCATGATCGTCTCCGATTGCATCACAGTGCCTTTCGGCATCAGCCGGACCCGTGTGACCCGCGGTGCTTGTCCGGCCGTAGTTTCCAGACTACAGCCCGGCACTTTACAAACAATTCTGGGAAACGCGTACGTTGCCGCCACGCAACAACAGGGGATCGTCCGATGCGTTGATGGGCGCGCAAACGATTCCGCTTTGCAATGACACCGGTCCTTCGAAACAGAGGCACCTGCGGTGACGTTTTCCACCGTCTTGGCCTGGTGTCGCCTATTCTCCGTCGCCGCAAGTCGCCTCGAATCTCCCGGCTGCGGCGTAGCCGGCAAGCCGCCCGTCAAGGTCACGGAGGCTTTGATGGAGCAGATGTACACACAGGTGACCCGTGGCCCGCGTCTGCCAGCAGCCCTGCGTCGACAAGAGGCCCGCGCCAGATAACCGGAGAGCGATGCAACACCGAGTTGCGCGCACACGTATGAAGCGTCGCCATGCAAAGAAGCCCTGGCACCACGCCAGGGCCTCTTGACTGGCTGCGGCACCGGTCACTCCGGCACGCGCCTCGAGTCTATTTCGGCAGGATCATCCTGCCGGTCATCGTGCCGAGGAACGACCCGTATGCCGGGAACGGTATCTCCGGCGCACAGGTCGGGCAGTCGACGACGAACAACCCCGCCAGATCGTTGCCGTGGAAATTGGACTCGACCTGGCCGCTGGCGCCGGCGAAGCGTCCTGAGCCACCTACGATCTGCCCGGTGACCTTGCCATAGTAGCTGGAGACACCCGCCGGGCCGGGCTTGGCGCATATCCAGCCATTGTCATAGCTCGCGTAGTAAACACTCAGATCCTGGAAGGTCCCCACCGAACGGGCGTAAACCATCACCAGCGGGATCTCGTCGGGCTGACAGACGGTCAAGCTGAAATCGGGCACGAACTGCGACAGCACCGAGAGCCGTGATGCCCCGAGTGATCCTTTGAATTCGGCCTCGGACACGATGAACTCCGCCGGGTTGCCGGACTCATCCAGCTGAAAGTGATTGATCACGGTTCCCGCGAAGCGCCCCGACATTGGAATATCGCCTGCGTCTGCCATTGGAAACCAGGCGACGCAGGAAATCGCGCACAGAGCGATCAGTCTTCGCATCTCTCCCTCCTCGCAGCCTTCCTGGCTGCTGTGATAGTCCGGCGGACCACGGTGTCCTTCGTGGCATGACGCGGAGGGCAACCGGCAAACCGCCGGTACACAAAAATTGTATGTCCGGCGATGCAGCCGGACTATTCGGGCAAATCGCTACCGCGATCTCCGCTTAACCACCGGTCGCTGCGTCGACTGGCGCCAGCAATTCCGCCCCGAGGTGTCCGGTCTTCACGTAAATGAGCGCGCCGTCCGGTCCCGTGAACGGCGCATGCCGGCTCCAGCGCGGGTTCCTCAGCCAGGTGCCCGCCGGATACTCACCGTACTCGTCCTGGAACAGCCCCTCGAGCACCAGAATCTCCTCGCCGCCCGGATGCGTATGCGGCGCGAACCGCGTGTTCGGCGCCCACCGCACCAGCGCCGTGCCGATACCGCCGTGCTCGTGCAGCGGCATGACCGACAGGCCCGGCACCAGCCCGGGATACCAGGTCGCTGTCCGGGTATCGATCCGCACCGGCTGCACATCGCCGCGCGCGAACTGCCACAGCTTCACGAACAGGGTACAGCCCTCGCGCGAGAACGGTGCGTGCCCGGTGCCGGGAGGATTTCGCAGGTAGGTGCCAGCCGGATAGTCTCCCGCCTCGTCCGAGAGTGCGCCGTCCAGCACCAGGATCTCCTCGCCGCCCCCATGATCGTGGCGCTCGAACCGCGATGCGGGTGCGTAGCGCACCAGGCTCGTCGCTCGCGCCACCTCACCACCCACGCGATCGAGCATGCGCCGCGTCACGCCCGCCATCGGCGAGGCTGCCCACTCCGCGGGACCCGGCGGCGGCAGCACCACGCGCCTCTCGAACTCAGCATTGACCAGGGAGACCTTCACGCCGTACTCCGCATGCGGCAACAGTGCGCGATTCTACGGCACCCGCATCATCCGCCCAGCCATCCCGGCCGGGAATCCGCCCGTCGCAACCGCGGCGCATCAGGTGGACCCGCCCACTGCAGCCCAGCCCTTCACTTCAGAGCCCGAATACCTGCCGCAGCTAACGGAGGTTCCGGTCAAACCACCGATACCCGACATACATCCCGACACCGGCTGCCAATACGCTCAGCAATACACCGACCGCAAAGCCCACCTTCGAACCGAGCCACCACCCTGCAGAGCCCGCGAGCAACGCCGCCAGCCAGCCAATCAGGCCGCGCATGACGGGAATGCCTTCGCCGCCGTCAGTTTCCGATCCTTCCACTTCCACCACTTCAACAGCTCCGGCTCCGGTCTCGTCGTCCGCGCCGCATACACCGCGCAGCGGAACGTGTAGAGGACGCACGGGTCCTGCCTGGCGCCGGTGATCCCACACAGCCGCGCATACAGCCGTTCCGGATCCCGCCGCGCAAGATCCCTCACCGACTTCACTCCCAGCCGCCGCAGATCAGCCGCGATACTCGGCCCCACGGCTGGAAGCGCTTGAAGTTCGTCGCGCATCGGATTGGTCCTCGTCCGTCCGTGTTCACAGCATCTCGCTAGGTAGACAGCTGCACAAGCCCTCGGCACGTCCGGCTTGGCGCCGCATCGGACCGCGATTGACGGGTTTGGTACTCGACGCGTCCGTGACGATGCCCTGGCCCCTCGGTGACGAAGCCCAGACAAACCGACCCCGGCGCTGGGCCGGGGTCGAGGTCATGCCACGTGCGATTCAGATCAGGCAGCACGCGATCGTGGGCACCCGTGCGTCATCGACTTTGGCTCACCTGGGCAACGGCATACGCGTGTCCACGGTGCTGAGCTGTACGGTATGTACGGGCGCCGCGTCGGGGTCCGGCAGTCCGTCACCATCGGCGTCCGCAGAAGGTGCATAGAACGCAAAGTTGTGCAGCACCTCGATTTTCCCCGGAGCGACAAAGGTGAATGTACCGGTACTGGTACCAATCCACAGCACTTCGTCTGTGACAGGGCTCGGTGGCGGCACTTCTCTCAGGCCGTACCACACGGAATTGAACACGCCGGTTTTCGGGCCGGTCATCACCAGGTTCGCCATCAGGAGGCTGGACCTGTCGGTCGCTCCAAACAAGGGCGCGAGCGAGAAGCCGACGTCGATGGAGCCTGCCAGGGCCGCACGGCGACCCGACGAATCGGGCGACAGCACGTAGGACCACTGCCCCGGCATGCCGACCACCTTGGCGACCCATGCGCCCTCCAGCTTGTTCGCTCCGAACCCCTTGTCGGCCATCGCCGTTGGCGCCGCCAACAGCAGACACGCCGAGATGCTCATCACGGTGACCACGGCCATCTTCAATCTTTGGAGTTTCATGCTCTGCCTCCTTGGCTGGCGAAGGAGCAGGCGGTGCGGCGACGCGCCTGGAACCCTGTCCGCTCCCCCGATGAGCCGGTATCGTTTCGGCCTTCACTCGTCATCGGCATCCCCGGCGAACCACGGTGTCCTTCGTGGAATGACCCGGAGAACCACCGGCGATCCGCCGGCACGAGCTAATTGTCTCTCCTGCTATTCAGCCGAACCATTCGGGCAAATCGCTAGCTGCGATCCAGGGCGAAGATCCCTGCACACATTCACGCCTGACCTTCCCTTGCCGCTCATTCCGACAACCGATATCTTGCGCCACCGAATCTTCGCAACAGACACGAGTCGCCCATGCCCATCGTTCGTAGAGACTCGCTCGGCGCCCTCCTGCTGGCTTGCCTGCTCACCATCGCCTCGTTGCCTGGCCATGCCCAGGAGGCCTCGACTGCGGCGCCCGCTGAGCCCGCGGGAACCAGCACTCCGGAGTCCGGCACCACGATCCCGGTCGACGCGCCGACCGACGTCGTCGCACTGCGCCTGCTGCCGATGACGGTCAACGAACTGGCCGGCGAGGCCGACGGATGGATTCGCGAGATCCAGGATCGGACCGCGCGGATCGTCGACCTGAAGATTGCGATTACCGACGCGGCGAAGGACCCGACGCGCACGAAGGCGCTGCAGAGCGATCTCGCTGCGCTCACCGAATCCCGGCGCGCTGTGTTCAAGAACTTCGACCAGTTGCTGGTCTCGTGGGAGTCCAAGGGCGGCAATGCGGAGGCCATCGCGGGCCACCGCAAGTTTGTCTCGGCCTTGCGCGCCGACGAACTGAAGGCGACCGACAAGGGCACGCTCCTGACCTCCGCCAACGAATGGCTGGTCTCCAAGGATGGCGGTATCAGGGTAGCCTGGCACGCAATCGGATTCGTCGGAGCCCTGCTCCTGATCTGGCTGCTGGCGAAACTCGTCTCCCGGCTGGTGCACCGGGCGGTGCTCCGCTGGGACAAGTTCTCGACGTTGCTGGATCGTTTCCTGGTACGGGCGGCCTTCTGGGCCACGATGGTCGTCGGCACGCTGACCGTCCTGTCGTGGCTCGGCTTGCGCATGACCCCGATCCTCACGCTGCTCGGCGGGCTCAGCTTCGTCGCCGCCTTCGCCATGCAGAGCACGCTCAGCAATTTCGCGGCCGGCCTGATGATCATGATCTACCGGCCCTTCGACGTCGGGAACGTCGTCACGGTGGGCGGCGTGACCGGCAAGGTCCAGGCGATGAACCTCGTGTCGACGACCCTGCTCACCGGCGACAACCAGGTGATCATCGTTCCCAACAGCAATGTGTGGGGCAGCATCATCACCAACGCCAACGTGCGTGACACGCGTCGCGTGGATCTCACGTTCGACGTTCGCCACGAGGACGATTCCGCCGCGGTTCAGCGGATCCTCGATGAGGTCGTGGCCGAGCACCCGCTGGTGATGAAGGAGCCGGCGCCGGTGATCCACATCAACGAAATGACCGCTACCGCAGTGAAGTTCATCTGTCGCGTGTGGGCCCGAACGGAAGATCACGCAACCGTGTTCTGGGGCATCACGGAGCAGGTCAAGCGGCGCTTCGACGCGGCCGGCATTCCCGCCGCGACGCCGTGGCCGTCGCCGTCGTCGTAGCCAGCGTGCACTCCTGGTTGCGCACCGCACGGAGCTCGACGAGGACCAAGCACCTGGCGCTACCCGGGCAGAGTCCGGTCAAGGCTCCGCCCGGCTCTGCCCGCCCGCGGGGTGCGATCCGCGACCACTTCGACACGACCTGAGAACTGTGGACTCCGTCCCGGTGGGGCCGTCGCGCCCGCGTTAGCGTCTGATCCCCTGACCGTCAGTCACTGGAAGCATCATGGAGACACCGGACGACTCGAGGAGTGAGTTGAAGGCGCTGGCCATCCGCGCCAGCATCGAGGAGGCCGAGCGGCAGGCCGCGGCGCGGCGCGGAGACCGGCAGGCGGCGCAGGAACACGAAACCGAACTTTCGCGAATCTGGTCTCGCTACTGCGATCTCGAACGACAGGCCAGCTGATCTCCGATCGCACGGCGATATCGATCCGATGTCGCCAAATGGAAACACATTTGCAACTGGCCTGACTTCACGTCTGCGCGATACTCAGCTGGCTGCCTGAAATTCCAGGCAGTGACCAACCGCGACGCCGGTGCCGCGGAAGGAGCGCCGATGAGTTGGGCCGACACCCTGAAAGCAACTGCGCTCGCCACCCTGGCCCAGCGAACGGAAGGGGGCGCCCGGGTTGCCGTCAGCGAGCCCTGGACCTGGAGTGCCCACGACGTCTGGTTGAGACGGGCCAGGAATCCGCGGGAAGTCGCGACCCGGCCTGCCCCGATGCAGCATGCGACTCCGCCGCGCCCGGGCGCAGTGACCGCCTCAGGCTGACGCCACCCTGGCCAGCCAGGTCCGATTGAGCCTCGACTCGGGCTTCAGCGCCAGGCGTTCGTTCAGCAGCGAGCGCGCCAGCCGGGGATGACCGGCTTTTTCCGCCGCGGACAGCAGGGTCTGCCCAATCAGGTCCCGCTGCGCGTGCGAACCACCGGCGCGGGCAGCGATTGCCTTCACCGGCGCCAGCAGACCGACCGCCTCCGCGTAACGCCCTTCGGCGTAGGCTAGTAACGCGCGGGCAACGGGGAGGCCCACGGCAAGCGTCATTGCGCCATTGTCCGTCGCGGTCGCGGCGGTGCCTTCCATCACCGTCAACAGCCGTCGCGCCAGCTCGTGACGCCCCGCGCCGGCGAACGCCATTACCGCGTGCATGTCGTTGAATGCGTACCAGGCATCGTCGATGCGAGGTTCCCACGCCTCGGCCATGCGCTGCCACCGTTGACCGACGTCCACGCCATGCAGTTCGAGCCGCCACAACAGCGAACTCGCATCGAGCATGTCCATGATCGCCGTCGAGTCGCTGCCGCGAACCCGCTGGTCGTAAATAGCCAGCACCTCGTTCCAGCGCTGCTGCTCGAAGTAGAAGAGCGCCAGGTGCCACCAGTTGTGCACCGCGAGGAAGTTGTCCTGCGCCCAGTCGTTCTCGCGCCTCGACAGCCATTCCTGGCCATCTTCTGCCCGGTTCGTCATTTCCATGACGTGCGCCACGGCGTGTATCGCCCAGGCGTCACGCGGATCGCTTGCGACCGCGCGGCGTCCAGCCGCTTCGGCTCCGGGATAGTCGGCCATCTCCTCGAGGCCGAACGCGAACATTCCCTGGTAGTAGCCTTCGAGCCGCGATCCCCTGTCGATCGACCCCAGCCGTCGAGCCACGCGGTCGCGCAACTCGCTCGACTGTCCGCGGAAGAAATCGCCCTGATGCGCCGCCAGCATTGCCAGGGCGTCAGCAGGCTCATCGACGAGGATCTCCTCCCAGTACCCACACGCCTCCGCGAGCCGGCCGTCGATCCAGGCCTCCAGAGCCCGCAGGTGCTTGAGTTCTCGCTCCGACGCACCGCCCGCAGCCGACGTCCCCGAGGTCAGTGCCGAACGCGCGTCCGGCAGCAACGATTTCTCGGTGCCGAGCACGCACAGCAGACCCTTGAGGACGTGCCCCATCACCAGGCCAGGGTCCATCTGCGTGGCCACATCAACCTCAGCAACGGGATCGTTATTGAACGTCAGCAGCTTCGCGACTGCCGCGTCATAGTGGCGGAGCGCAGCTGCATCACCGGCAGTCAATGGGACGCCGAACTGGTCTCGGTAATTCATGTGACAGCACTCCAGACAACAACCACGAGTCGACGGCGCCGGAACCATGAGGCCACATGGAATCCGGGACGCGACGCCTGGCCTGCCAGCATCACAATGCTCCTGAAGATCGTCGCCCGTCCAGTCCATGCTTCGTCGCGGCGTCGGGAGACCGCGACCGATGCATTTTCCTGGCCATTCCGGTCGTCGCCCAGTAGATTCCCGCAACGTCACACCACGGATCGACCAAGGGCACACCGATGCACGTTCAGGTTCAGCGCCATTCGCGTCTGTACCGCGATCATCGCCGCAGTGCTCCTCTCGATCCCCGGGCAGGCGGCCACCGACGAGGCCGCGACCGGCCTGGACGCGCTGGCCGAGCAGTACGTTCGCCTCGTTCTCGCCATCGGGGAGCACGACCCGGACATGGTGGATGCCTACTACGGCCCACCACAGTGGCGGGAACATGCACGTGCGCACAAGCGGTCGCTCGAGGCCCTCGACAAGGACGCGCGCAAGCTCTCCGAAATGCTCGATGCAGTCGCAACCACCGACCCGGAATCCGAGCTGCGTCGTCGCGGCCTGAGCGAGCAACTGGCGTCGATCCGCACCCGGCTCGAGGTGCTGGGAGGCCGGCGGCTGTCCTTCGACGAGGAGGCTCGGCGCATCTACGGCGTGGCTCCGCCGCATCACGATGACGACTTCTATCGCGCCATTCATCGGCAGCTGGATGCGGCCGTTCCCGGCGAGGGCCCGCTGCGCGAGCGCATGGACGCCTTCAAGAAGCGATTCGTCATTCCGCCTGGAGCGCATTGCAGCCAGCGCGGAGGCGGCACTGGAGGCCTGCCGCGTCGCGACCCGCAGGCACGTCGCCTTGCCGGCGGACGAGAATTTCCGGCTCGAGCAGGTGAAGGACAAGCCCTGGGGTGCCTACAACTGGTACCAGGGCGGCTACCAGAGCCTCATCGAGGTCAACATCAGCACCCCGATCTACGCGAACGGGATCGCCCGCACCATGTGCCACGAGGGTTATCCCGGCCACCACGTCCTCAACAGTCTCCTCGAGCAGCACCTGGTGAAGGCGCGCGGCTGGATCGAGTACACGATCTATCCGCTGTTCTCCGCCGAATCGCTGCTGGCCGAAGGTACGGCCGACTTCGGGGTCGGCCTGGTATTCCCGGACGACACCCTCTGGCAGTGGGAACGCGACCACCTGTACCCGATCGCGGGCGTCGACCCGTCGCTGGCCGAGATCAGTCACCGCGTCACGGCGCTCAACAAGTCGCTGGGCTACGCACGGATCGATGCCGCACGCGCCTATCTCGACGGAACCCGTTCCGGAGAGGACACGGTCAGCTGGCTGCAGGAGTTCACCTTCGCCACGGCCGACGAGGCCCGGCGAAGCCTCAAGTTCTTCGAGACCTATCGCTCGTACGTCGTGAACTATCGCCTTGGCGAGGACCTCGTCCGGCAGCACGTCGACAAGGTGGCCGGGACGGACCCGGAGGCGCGATGGACCGCGTTCCTGAAGCTGCTGGCCGCACCGCCCATCGTCTCAGACCTTGCGCGCGGCACGACCCTCGATCCCGCCCGATAGCCGACCGCGTGCCTGATGGACCCTGCCCGGTCCCTTGCCCGGGCCTCGCCCGGTTACGATCGACGCGAATCGCCGCCCTGCGCCCGCAGTGACTGCGTGGCGGCTCTCGCCCGGTCGAGATTCTGCAGCATCACGCCCGCGGCCTCGATCATGAGCACGAACGGGCGCTCGTTCTGCTCGTCCCGCTCCGCCGCATTCTCGAACCGCTCCACGACATCGGGCACGGCGGCCAGCGCCTCCATCATCGCCGCGTCCATGCCGGACAAGGTCCGGACAACCGACTCGGCATCCGCCTTGCCCTCATCCACCTGAGCCTGCAGCAGGGCCATTTCGAACATCACGCGCCCGGCCGTGTCCTTCAGCCCGGCGCAGAGTCCGGTCGCGGTCGCCCTGAGTCCCTCGTCCATCGGCCACTGAGGCAGCGCCTGCAGCAGCTTCCCGGCATGCTCGTCCATGCTGTCCGCGCAGGCGAGTACCGCAGCCATCGCTTTCCGAATCATGGTTCCTCCTCCAGCGACACTGCCCTGCGTCATCGCCGAACTGTCTCAGTTGATCGTCATGCTCTGCTCAGGCACCGGCTGCGGGCCCTGGTCCAGCAGGGAATCGAGCAGCTGCTGCCCGTTGGCCCGTACCAGCCTCAGGAACCCGAGGGTGTTGTTGGCCGCACCGCCGAGCCCGAACCGCACGTTCACGAGCTTCGTCCGTACCAGCGAGAACTCCCCACCATGGTAGACGAGCATGCAGTCGCGCAGCTCGCAGTCCACGAAATGGTTGTAGTCGAGCGTGATCTCGCCGCCGGTGAACACCTGCTTTACGAACCGCATCCTGGTGGCACTCCTTCTCTACGGCACACTCTACCGCGCATCGGCCGGATCCGCCGCCCACCCCATCGGCTGGAACTGCACGCCGTTGCGCTCCTGCGCCGGACCGCGCATCGCGACGACGCCGGCGATCTGATCACCCGACTCAGCCACGTGGAACCGGTAGTCTGCCGAGTCGAGACGCTGCGCGATTTTCGCAGCGGCGAACTCCGCGAGCAGCTGGTTTCGACCCTCAGCGGCAAAAGCCGGAACGATGAATTCTTCCGCCAGGCCCGTGAGCAACGCGCTGATCCGCCCTGCATCGCTGCCGATCGCGCTGCGGATCGTCACTTCGGCAGTCACTTCGGTGCAGATTCCGGCGAACAGAGCCTGCGATGCATCCGGACCAGGCTGCGGTCCTCGGGGTCGGGCGTGACGCGGAATCCCATCGACTGTGCGAGCCCGAGCATGCGCTGGTTCTCCGCGAATGCGACACCCTCCATGACCTCGAGGCCGTGGTAGTGCCGGGCGATGTCCATGAGCGCGATCATCAGCTCCCGCGCCAGGCCGGTGCCGCGCCAGAGGTCGTCGACGACGATCGCGAACTCGCAGCTGCGCCCATCTTCGAGGATCGAATAACGCGCGACGCCGACCTGCCGTTCACCCTCCGCCGCGGTCGAGGCGACGGCGACCAGGGCCATCTCCTTGTCGAGGTCGATGTGCGTCAGGCGCTCGAGCATCGCCGGCGTCACGTCCTTGATCGGGGCCATGAAGCGCAGATAGCGAGAGTCCGGCGAGAGTCGATGCACGAAATCGAGTTCCGCTTCCTCGTCGTCGGGGTGGATGGGCCGCAAGGTCACGGCCTGGCCACCCGGCAGGCAAACCTGCCGACTCAAGCCCGGCCGATCGACTCGCCGGACCGGGCGGGCGGCCGACGACGGCTGTTCGGTGTGCTGGGTCATGGGCACATTGTCGCAGAAATATGCTGCGCCGCAGCAATAGTATTGACACGGATCTCCCGACAATCGGGAGATCATGGCTATTTATTGACTTTTAGTCGCTCAATAGCGACTTTTAGACGCATGATCGACGCTTTTAGAGTTCTACGAGGCGGTGCAAATTTGGCAGGCACGTCCGCCGTGCCCCGGGGCAATGGCTGTCAGGCCGCCTTGCCCGCGTCGATTGCGATCGGGTCCACGGCCGTTTCCAGCCTCCTGGAACCTCGGCCCCGTCAAACCTTCTTGAGAAAGCAGGTCTTGAGCACCACGGTGTTGCGGCCGGAGCCGCACTCGACCGCCTCCTCATCGCCCTCGATCCGGCGGATATTCTTGAACACCGTGCCGCGCTTCAGCGTGTCCGCCGATCCCTTCACCCGGAGGTCCTTGATGACCTGCACGGCATCGCCGTCAACCAGTTCCTTACCGTTGCTGTCTCTCGCTGTCACGCCTCGTGCTCCTCTTGACCCGCGGTGCGGCCGCGACCTACATGATGCGCCATTCGCGGCAGTGTGACGGCGAGTCTGAGTGAGACGAAGCCGGAGCCAGGGCGTCAGTCGCCCGTCAGGTCCGAGTAGAGGATCCGGCTGTAGCCGAGCGCAACCAGCGCCTCGTTCGATTGCTGCAGGGCCGCCCGCCGGGTGTCGTTGCCATTGCGGTAGATGTCACGAAGCCTGCGCTCCAGTTGATGCTGCGGCAGGCCCTGGTGCGCGAGTCTCGCGACGACCGTGTAGGTTCGCCGCAACTCGTTTCGTGTTTCGACATCCAACGGCCGAATCCCCCCGGTGCCGATCGGAGCGGGCAGGCTGCGACACCGATCCGGCCCTGACAATCCGGGAAACCCCCGAGGCCGCTCCCCTGCCCAGCCAATCGACATCATCGGCCGCGTCGGGATGCCCGAGGAAGAGTGTGCAAAGGTGCTGCGTCAGCCCGCGCGCCGCAGCATCAGCACGTTGCCGCCCACCGCGAGGGCCGCACCGGTGAGCGTGCGTGCATCCGGGTGCAGCGCCTCGAACACCATCGACACGAGCAGCGCCAGCAACGGCGTCATGACGCCGATCGAGGCGGTGGGCCCCGGTCCGATGCGCTCCTGCAGCGTCAGGAAGCACGCGAACGTCAACACGGAACCGGCCAGCGCGAGGTAGAGCAGCGAGAGCCACCACGAGGCCACGGCCGGCACCGCGAAGCTCTGCCCCTGCAGCACGGCCACGACAACTGACACCACCGCGCCGTAGAGCATGCCGAATCCCAGTGACGGCCAGAACGGAAGTCCGTGCACGCGGTTGCGGCTGGCGGCCAGGCTGCCGACCGCGGAGAGCAGCACGGCCGCCACCGTGAACAGCACGCCGAGGCCTGCGTCACGACTGCCCGCCGCCCTGCCGAACTCGGGCCAGAACATCAGCGCCACGCCTGCGAGACCGAGCAATCCGCCGAGGACAAATCGTCGCGTGACACGCTGACCGAACAGCGCGTGCGCGCCCAGCCCGGTCACCAGCGGAGAGGCCGAGTAGCCGACGGCCACCAGGCCCGAGACCACGTGCTGCTCGGCGTGATACACGCAGACGTACGACACGCCGTACATGAAGCTTCCCTGCAGTGCGAGCAAGGCGTGATCACGCCGCGTGAAGCCGAGCGGAATTCCGCGATGCACGCACAGCGCAAGCACGACCGTGCCGGCGAGCGCGAAGCGCAGCGCCACCCCGACCGACGGCGCGGTGTGCCCGAGCTGGAACGTGATGGCGTACCAGGTCGTGCCCCAGGTCAGCACGCAGATCGCGAACAAGTGCCAGTTCTTCAGCCTGTGCATCGGCGCCCGCCCTCGCGTCCGTCGATCTCGCCACCGGCCTGCGGCATTACGTTAAATGCAGCGGGCTCGCTGGCATTGCTGCACTGCGTTCTGTTTCCATGACTATTCGCGAACAAGACGATCACAAGGGGAACCTGCGTCATGCGTCAATCAACCAGGAATCTGCTGGCCGGCATCGCCGTACTCGCCGGCGCCACGACGGCATCGTACGCGGTCGCCAAGGCGCCCGCGGCGGGTCCGTGGACGAGCCACGAGAACCTCGCCCCGGTGACCGGACCGGACGGCAACACCTACACCGCGACGTGTTCCGGCCTGCCGGGCACGGATCCCGCCTTCCGGTTCTGGTCGAAGAAGGGAGCTTCGAAGAATCTCGTCGTCTACTTCGAGGGCGGTGGCGCCTGCTGGGACAACCTGACCTGCACGTTCCCGATCGGCGGCGGACTGCCGCCGTCGGCACCCCAGTTCTACGTTTCCCAGATCGCACCGGGCACCGACCCCGCCAACTACTCCGGACTCTTCGATCAGTCGAACGCCGCGAACCCGGTCAAGGACTGGAGCTTCGTCTACATCCCCTACTGCACCGGCGACATTCACACTGGATCCGCGACCCGGACCTACTCCAACTTTGGCAATCCGTTCCTGCCCCCGCAGTACACGATCCAGCACCGCGGCTTCGACAACTTCATGGTGGTGCTCGACTGGATCCGGAAGAACTTCGACGCGCCGAAGAACATCCTGGTCACCGGCTCGAGCGCCGGCGGCTACGGCGCGACGGCCAACTTCCCGTACGTCGCGGACAGCTACCCGAACGCGCACCTGTACGTGGTGGCGGACGCGAGCCAGGGCGTCACGACCACCGCATTCGACTCCGGCGAACCCGGACGCAACTCCTGGAACCCGCAACTCCCGCAGTGGATCTTCGGCACGCCGCCGACCTCTGCCCCGAGCGCGGACCTGCTGCGCCGCGCTGCCGAAGCCTATCCACGCGCGAAGATCTCGCAGTTCACGACCGCGCTCGACGGCGTGCAGGTCGCGTTCTATGGCGTGATGAAGCAGTTCTACGGGCCGGGCGGCACCTGCCCCAACCCCGCGGTCGACTGGAATCAGCAGATGCTCGGCACGCTCGACTCCTACGGCAGCGACGTGAAGAACTTCCGCTCCTACCTCGCGGGTGGCGACTACCACACGATCATGCGCAGCCCGCTGTTCTATACCGAGAACTCCGCCGGCATCGCCTACAGCCACTGGCTCGCCGCCATGCTGCAGAGTCGCGGCGGGACCGGCGGTTCGGGCGGCGGTGACTGGAAGAACGTCGCCTGCCCCACCTGCCTCACGGCGTTGAGCTGTCAGTAGGGCACGAGGGAACCGGCGGGCGCGGTTCGCAGGTGATTGCGGTTCGCCGGCGTTCGATCCGGGCGCCTCATGGGCTATCCTGAACGGCTACGGACGCACTCCCGGAGCCACCATCCATGAAGACACGGATCACCGAGCTGTTCGGCATCGAGCACCCCATCATCCAGGGCGGCATGCACTACGTCGGTTTTGCCGAACTCGCCGCCGCGGTCTCCAACGCAGGCGGGCTCGGCATGATCACGGGTCTCACGCAGAAGACCCCAGAGGCGCTCGCGAACGAGATCCGCCGCTGCCGGGACATGACGGACAAGCCCTTCGGCGTGAACCTCACCTTCCTGCCGACGGTCAGCGCCCCCGACTACCCGGGGTACATCCGCGCCATCGTCGAGGGCGGCGTGAAGATCGTGGAAACGGCCGGCCGCAATCCCGCGCAGGTGATGCCGCACCTGCACGCGGCCGGCATCAAGGTGATCCACAAGTGCACCTCCGTGCGGCACTCGCTCAAGGCACAGTCGATCGGCTGCGACGCGGTGAGCGTCGACGGCTTCGAATGCGGCGGCCATCCCGGCGAGGACGACGTTCCGAACTTCATCCTGCTGCCGCGCGCGGCCGAGGAACTCAGGATTCCGTTCGTGGCCTCGGGCGGCATGGCCGACGGCCGTTCGCTGGTGGCCGCCCTGGCCCTCGGGGCAGACGGCATCAACATGGGCACGCGCTTCATCGCCACCCGGGAGGCCCCGGTCCACGAGAACGTCAAGCAGGCCATCGTGGCGGCGACCGAACTCGACACGCGTCTCGTGATGCGCCCGCTGCGCAACACCGAGCGGGTGCTGCGCAACGCCGCCGTCGATCGACTGCTCGAGAAGGAGCAGACGCTGGGCAGCCAGCTCAAGTTCGAGGACATCATCGAGCAGGTGGCAGGCGTCTATCCGCGCATCATGCTGAACGGCGACATGGACGCGGGGGCCTGGTCCTGCGGCATGGTGGCCGGGCTCATCCACGACATCCCCACCGTGCAGGAACTGGTCGACCGCATCATGCGCGAAGCCGACGAGATCATCGGTGCCCGGCTGAAGGGGATGCTGGCGGACTGACGTGCGACGGCGCAGTATGCCGGCTTTCCCGGGGAGGACACATCGTGACCACTGAAAACTACAAGGCCAGCTGCGCGTGCGGCGCGGTTCAACTCGAGATCAGCGGGGAACCCGCGGTTCAGGCGTACTGCCACTGCAACTCCTGCCGCAGCTGGCTCGGCGCGCCGCTGCATGCGGCCAGCCTGTGGCCGCAGCAGAACGTGCATGTCGTGAAGGGCGCCGACAATCTCGGCCTCTACAAGAAAACCGAGGCCAGCCACCGTCAGTTCTGCAAGAGCTGCGGTTCACCGGTGCTCGTGGGCCATCCCGGCATGGGGTTGACCGACATCCCGTCCGGGTCGATCGTCGGCCTGAATTACCAGCCGACCGTCCACGTGCACTATGGCGAGAAGGTCATGGCCGTTCGTGACGGCCTGCCGAAGTTCAAGGACTTCCCGAAGGAGTTCGGCGGCTCCGGCGAAATGCTCCCCGACTAGCCTCTCGCGCGGGCGCCGCACGCCGCCGCACCACGGACCCGATCAGGGCGCGGCGGTCTCCACCGAAATCACAACCTTGCCGCGCGCGCGCCCCTCCTCGAGGTACGCGATCGCGGCTGGGACCTCGGCCAGCGGATAGCGACGGTCGATCACGGACTTCACCGAGCCCGCCTCGAGCATTTCGGCGAGGACGCGCAGGTCGTCCTGCTTGAGTCTCGCCAGGAACCCGGCGAAGGTCTGGCTGACGAACGGCGACAGCACGGCCGCCCAGATCGGACCCAGCAGCGGGCCGATCCAGTTGTCCCCGCTGGACCCACCGACCATCACCACGATCCCCTCGGGGTTGAGGACCCGCCGCAAGGCCAGCAACGGGTGGTTGCCGACGTTGTCGACGATGACGTCATATCGCCTGGCACCCTCGGTGAAGTCTTCCTGCGTGTAGTCGACGACGTGATCGGCACCGATGGATCGAACGAGGTCCACGTTGCGCGTACTGCAGACGCCCGTAACCTCCGCGCCGAGCAACCTGGCAATCTGCACGGCGAAAGTGCCCACGCCACCCGACGCTCCGTTCACCAGGACTCTCTGCCCGGGCTTGAGTTTTCCCTTGTCGCGCAGCGCCTGCAAGGCTGTGATGGCCGCGACCGGTACGGCGGCCGCCTCCTCGAACGTGATGTTCCCGGGCTTCAGGACCAGCGCGCGGTCCTCGCGAACCGTGAGGTACTCCGCGAGCGCTCCACTCGCGCCACCCAGGACGTCATCGCCCGGCCTGAAGCGGGTGACGTTACGGCCCACGGCCTCGACGGTCCCCGCGAAGTCGACCCCGAAACGCTCGTCCTTGGGCTTGCCGATCCCCGACATCAGGCGCATGAAATAGGGCTGGCCGCGCATGAAGTGCCAGTCGAGGGGATTGACGGCAGCCGCGCGAACCCGGACCAGCACCTCGTCGTCCGCTGGCGCTGGCCTGACCGTGTTCTCCAGTGCGAGCACCTCGGGCGGTCCGTAGCAACGATAGACGATGGCCTTCATCAGACGGGCCTCCTGCGGGAGCGGACCCGGCGCCTCGCACGCCGAGTCGTGGCCCAGGACGGCCGCCAGCACCAGCACGGCCGTTGCGAGAACTCCCAGGACAACGCCGAGAATCTTGGTTCGCCGAGTCAACCTTACCCCCAGGTTCTGCGAGTCGACGCAGACAATCACGACGGAGCGATTATGCACACCCGTCCCGAACGAGGACATCCTGCGGAAACTCCGATCCGTCTCTCAGAATTGCGGGATCTCGCCGGACTAGGCTCGGACATGCGTCTCGTGACCTGGAACCTCGGTCACCCACTCGACGGCGGTCACGCCCTCGACGCTGTGATGATGGCGCTGACCGCCCTCGAGCCGGACGTTGCGATCCTCACGGAGCACCTGGCGGCCACCGCCCACAGGTCGTTCCTGCTGTCGCTGGCCGGCGTCGGCCTCACGCACCAACTGCCCGCGACCAGGAGCCAGCGCGGCCATCACGTGGTGATCGCCAGCCGCCTGGAGCTGCGGCCCGGCTCGCTGGGGGCAGACGCACAGGACGACCATCGTCCTCCACCGAACGTGCTCCATGCCTACGCACCCTGGGGCCTCCTCGACGTGCTGGGCCTGAGGAGTCCGGAGACCGGCAGCCGCCCTGCCGGGAGTCGCGGCGACTGGCCGTGGCTCGTCCGGGCCGCCACCGCCATGCGGGAGCGACGCGCCATTCTGATCGGTGACTTCGACGCTGCCGCCGAAGGCGAACGCGCGGAAAGTGCCGACCATCTGCGGCACTTCAGCGCCGAGGGCTGGACACATGCGGTGCCCGCCGACGGTGCCAGCTACCACACGGCAAGCGGACAACCTTCGCGACTGGACCACGCCTACCTGAGCCCGTCCCTGAAGAAGATCGACGCGCGCTACGCCGTTGCCGCCGCCGGGTTCAGGCTCTCCGGCAGCCGGGATGCGTTGTCGGACCAGCCGGCGCTGGTGGTCGACCTGCAGTAGCCGGCGCCTGCTCAGCGAATCCCGTAGTGATCCATGATCAGGGACTCGAAGAGGGGTGACGGAAGCAGCGGCCGCAGCGCCACGATCACCCGCTGGGCCGCACTCGCCGTCGGATAACGCAGGCGCGGCGCGTCCGCCTCGACCGCCCGGATCACCGCGCGCACGACCGGGCCGATGTCGGCATTCCCGGTCTCGTCCGCCGCCATCCGTTGCACGGCCGATCGGCAGCGCGCTGCGTATGGCGATTCGGCAGTGCTGGCCGCGGTCATGCGGCGGTTCGCCGTAAAGCGCGTGGCGAAGTCGCCTGGCTCGATCATCGAGACGTGGATGCCGAATGGACCCGTCTCCATGCGCAGCGCTTCCGTATAGGCCTCGACCGCGAACTTGGAGGCGCAGTACATGGCCTGGAACGGCACGCTGATCAGGCCGCCCAGGGAACTCATGTTGACGATCCGACCCGACCGGCGGGCACGCATGTGCGGCAGGACGGCGCGGCACAGTCGATGAATGCCGAAGAAGTTGGTCTCGAACTGGCTGCGTGCTTCCTCGACGGACGTGTCCTCGATCGCGCCGGCGTACCCGAGTCCCGCGTTGTTGACGAGCACGTCGATGCGCCCGGCACGACGCAGGACCTCGGCGACGCCGGCCCCCACGGATTCCTCGCTGTCGACGTTCATCGTGACCAGTTCGTGGCCACCTGATCCTGTGTTGTCAGCCGCGCCGCGGGTGGTGCCGAAGACCCGATAGGCCCGCTGGTGCAGGGCCATGGCAATCGCCTGGCCGAACCCCGAGGTTGAGCCCGTCACGAGCACGACTGAAGCGTTGGAGTCCTGGCCGTTCACCCTTAGTCTCCCCGGTCGAGGTCTGCGCCCGGCTGCGATGCCGATCCGCGCCATTTGAGCGCTTTCCAATCGGCGCTGCAATGCGCTCCGTCGCCGGCGTTCAGCAAGTACAGTGACAGGCCGGAACGGGTTCCGCATCGCGGCGACCGGGTCGGGCCGGGTATGCTTGCCCGGTGTAGATTGCCCGCCACGTGGTTGCGAGCGGAGGAGTCACTGCATGATCGCCGAATCGGTGGAATCCGTTGGCGGGGCGATGGGCGCGCGAGCCGCCCTGCACCTGGACATGGCCTTCCGCCAGATGATGCGTGGACCCGACTGCGTTCAGAATGCGGCCTACCTCCGTCTCGTCACCGGCGAGGCGCACCCGATGGGAAATGTCGCCGTCGTTGCCGACCCCGGCGACCTGGATGCGACGCGGGAAGCGATCGAACCGCTGCGGACCTGCGGCGCGCCGGCCGCGGTTATCTTTCCACGTGGCGTCACCGACGCGGTGGCTGCCGCCGTGAAGGATCGTGGCTTTGCCGTCGAGGCCAGCATGCCTGCGATGGCGGTCGACATCGACCGGATGGCGACGACGAACTTGCCACCGGGCTACGCATGGGCGCGGATCGGCGCGGGTCACGAAGGCCGCGCATGGGTCGAGGCGCTCGCGATCGGCTACGAGATTCCACCCGGCCTGGCAGAGATATTCGGACCTGAGGCGCTCGGGGCCGACATGGCGCACGATGCACAGATACAATTCTTCTCTGTGCTGAGGGCCGGCCGGCATGTGGCAACTTCCTTGCTGTACCTCGCCGATGGCCTGGCAGGCATCTACTGCGTGTCGACCCGGCCGGAGGAACGTCGGAAGGGCCTCGGCGCGCATGCGACGGGGGAGGCACTTCGCACGGCGCGGCACCTCGGCTATCGCGTCGGCGTCCTGCAGTCTTCCGCGGCCGGCCATCCGGTGTACCTTGGCCTCGGGTTCGGCGATTTCGCCCGCGTACCGATGCTGATCCACCTGCCATGAGCCCGCGCACCATTGCAAGGCAGGCGCCGAGCCGCCGCTCGACGGTGAACCAGCATCAGGCACGGCACCTGGTGCAGTTGATCCGGTGGCTCGAGGGAGAAGCGCTCAGTCACTATCGCGTGCCGGTCGCCTCACGCCTGCCGCGGGACCGCTTCGCCGAATTCTTCAAGCTCGAGGCGTACAGGATCTTCATCGAGGGTGCGTACGCCTGCGGATTCGTCTGTCGCGACCTGAGGCCGGACAATCCGCTGGAGGGTGAACGAGACCCGCCGGCGGAGGCCATCGGACGATGGCGCTTCACGGAACTGCGACAGTACGTGCACTATTTGGTGCGCCACGAGCGATGGGCCGAGGGCTACTCGAGCCCCCTTCTCGACTCGCTCGCGGCCGGGAACCTGCAGCAGGTGGCCGACCGGCTCGAGACCGACGAGTCGCTCTACGAGCCGCACTGAGGGCCGGTCACGCCGGTCTCGTCCGGGCGGGATTCATTCCAGCCCCTTCACGATCTCCTCGAGGGTCTGCTTCCAGATCTGGAAGCTCATCTCCAGGTTCGCCTCGGTCAGGCCGCCGTGCAGCAGGACCGGCATCTGGACGATCAGATCGCCGTCCGCGTCCACGCCCGCCTTCACGGTCAGGAAGTCCTGGTTGATGCTGTTTGCGAACCCGTCGGGTATGCCGTCCGTGAAGCGCAGGAACGCGCGCAGCGCCATCACGCCGTACTCGTTCAGGCCCTCCGGCCGTTCGCCGACCAATGCCACCAGGAAAGGCTGCTCGCCCACGGCACTGGTGATCAGGTTGGGCTTGCCGCCGTTTTCGTCGATCCGGGCATCGAAGCCCCAGCGTCGCATGAGCTTGGCGAGGTCGCGCGCGCAGATGGCGTCGAAGACCGCGTCCGCCCGGAGTCTCGTCCCGAGGTGCAGTCGGTAGGTGAGCGGCTGTCGTCCGTCGTAGCCGAACAGCCTGCAGAGGACTGCGATCGCCTCACGTGCGAGGGCACGCACGTCGCGGGCGGTGCTGACGTCGATGACCTTCTCGTAGTGATGTGGCTGGCCACCGACCTCGAGGCCATAATCGCGAAGCATTTCCTGCTTCTCGGCATGCTCGTACCCGCCACGGGGCTGGATCCAAGCGGTCGAGGACGCCTGGAAAGTCACGCGCTGCTCGTCGGGCTCGGACCAGGTCTGGACGTAGACCTCGACGCCGGGCTCGGGGGTGAACTCGAGAACGTAGAGGGAATAGTCGCCGATGCGCCAGGTCCTGTTGCGCTCGTCCGCGGGCCACAGGCACGCAGCCTTCAGGTGCGCGAGCAGCGTCGTCTCGCAGGCGGCGAAGAGCGCGCTCCGCTTGCGCGGACTGCGCTTCGGCTTGATGAGCGTGCCGCTGTCCTCGAACGGGCGCTCCTGCGCGCCGTGCCCGCCGAGCCAGTCCTTCAGCGTCCGACCCTTCTCCGCCAGCGACGCAGGCGTGCGCATGTCGTACCCTCCCGATGTGCGTGGAGCGGATGCGCCCAACATGACGCGTGGCGACGGCCCGTGGCATCCGTATGTACCGCGGCGCGGCCGCGCGTCGAAAGATTGCGGTCGGGCCGGAAATGCCTCTACATTCCAGCAGCCCTGCGGGAGAATGTCCCGCGGTCACCGCAGCCGAGGAGACATGACATGCTGGCGCTGATGATCGACGTGATCGTTGCCGGGCTGCTGGCGAGATTCGTGCCGGCCGGCGTGAAACGGCTGGCACTGAGCCTGGCCGGGGGCTGGCTCGCGGCCATCGCGGGATCGATGCTCACCGGCCTCGCCTTCGGATGGATGCCCCTCGACATCCTGTCGAGCCTGACGACGGGCCTGCTGGTGCACCCGCTCGTCATCGTCGGACTCGTCTGGCTCATCGGGAAGTTCGGGGCCCGCGGCAAGCGCCCCACTGAATCGACCTGAAACCTCGAGGAGACGTCGATGCCACTCCAGATCCGCAAGAGCGTGAGGCAGATGGTCGAGGAGGCGTCGGCGCAGATCGAGACGCTGAGCGTCGAGCAGGCGCAGGCACTGCACGGTCGAGCGGACGTCACGTTCGTCGACCTGCGCGATCCGCGCGAGATCTGGCGCGAGGGCGGTATCCCGGGCGCCGTGCAGGTCACGCGCGGCATGCTCGAGTTCTGGATCGACCCGGGAAGCCCCTATCACAAGGACTTCTTCGCCTCGGGCAACAGGTTCGTGTTCTTCTGCGCCGGAGGCTGGCGCTCGGCCCTGGCGGCCAAGGTGGCGCAGGACATGGGGCTCACGCCCGTGTGTCACGTGGAAGGCGGCTTCGGCGCATGGAAGAAGGCGGCTGCACCCACGGAAACGGTCGAGCCGAAGCCAGTGGGCGGTGGTAAACGTACCTGACGCTGGACGGCGCGCCCGGAGGAGTCTCGGCATGACGACGGACACCACGCTCTCGCGGCGCAAGCCGCGCCGCTTCTGGGGATGGGGTCACGCCGCGACCGTACTCGATGCGCGCGAGCAGGCCATCGTCAAGGCCATGCTCGCCCGCATCGACGCGCGGTTCGAAGAGCGACCCGTCCCGGCGGCCGGCGATTTCACGCTGCCGGCGCCGCGGATCTCGCCACCCGCGGCGCTGGCCTCGCAGTTCTCCGCCGCACCGATCGATCGGTTGAATCACAGCGCGGGCAAGAGCTACGCCGACTGTGCCCGCATGTGGCTGCGGCAGGCGCCCTCGCCCCCCGACTGGGTCGCATTTCCGGACGACGAGCAGGCCGTCGTCGACATCCTCGACTGGGCGCAGGACCGCAACGTCGCGGTAATTCCCTACGGCGGCGGCAGCAGCGTGTGCGGCGGCGTCGAGGCCGACGTCGGCGACGGCTACTCGGGCGCCGTTTCGCTCGACCTCGAACGGATGAACCGCGTGCTGGAGGTCGACCCGGTCGCCCGGGCCGCGCGGATCCAGGCCGGAACGCTCGGGCCGGAGCTGCTGGCGCAACTCAGGCGGCATGACCTCACGCTGCGGCACTTCCCGCAGAGCTTCGAGTTTTCTTCGCTGGGCGGCTGGATCGTCACCCGCGCGGGCGGCCACTACGCCACGCAGCGGACACACATCGACGACTTCGTCGAGGCCACGCGACTGGTCACGCCGAGCGGTATCCTCCAGACCCGTCGGCTGCCCGGCTCCGGGGCCGGCCCGGCGCCGGACCGGCTGGTGCTCGGCTCCGAGGGCACGCTGGGCGTGCTCACCGAGGCCTGGGTGCGACTGCAATCCCCGCCGCGTTTCCGCGCCTCTGCATCGGTGCATTTCCAGGACTATGCGTCAGGGGTCCACGCCGTCCGGGCGCTGGCGCAGTCCGACCTGAACCCGAGCAACTGCCGCCTGCTCGACGCCCTCGAAACCGTGTTCTCCGGCGTCGGCGATGGCCGGACCGCCATCCTCGTCCTCGGTTTCGAATCCGCCGACCACCCGCTGCAGGCCTGGATGCAGCGCGCGCTGGAACTCGCGAGCGACCACGGCGGCATCTACGACGCCGACGCCGTGGCGCGCTCCATGGCCGGGCAGGACACGACCGAACACCGCAGCGGCACGGCCGGCGCGTGGCGGGAAGCGTTCCTGCGCATGCCCTACTGGCGCGATCCGGCGATCGGACTCGGGGCCATTCTCGACACCTTCGAGACCGCGATTACCTGGGACCGGTTCGAGGACTTCTATGCCGGCGTGAAGGCCGATCTCAACCGTGCGATCCGCGGGGCGACCGGCCAGGACGTACAGCTGTCCTGCCGGATGACTCACGTCTACCCCGACGGCCCGGCACCGTATTTCACGCTGGCGACCCGCGCCGCGGACGGCAGCGTCGCCAGTGCACTCGCGGCCTGGCGCGAGATCAAGCAGGCGGCCAACGCGGCGGTGATCGACCGCGGTGGCACCATCACGCACCATCACGCCGTCGGCCGCGATCATCGCAGCGGCTACGAACGCGAAGTCGACCCGCTGTTCCGGCAGATGATCGCGTCTGCGAAACGGACGGTCGATCCGCGCGGCATCCTGAACCCCGGCGTGCTGTTCGATCCCGTGGACCGTCCCATTGGCATCACGGGCGCCCTGGCCGGCATGGCCGCATCATCGCGACCGCGTGATTCCTGACGCGGCGGCCTCCGTCGTCCCTACCCAGGAGACCGCCCGTACTGCCGCATCAGCGCGAGCACCTCGTCGTGCGGCAGCGCGATCGAGCGGTTGCCGTCGCAACCGACCATGGTGTCGTTCACCAGCATGGAATCGATGACCGCTTCCTCGACCGCCTCCACCGTGGCCGTGAACAGCGGATCGAGGCTCGCGTTCGGCAACCAGTCCATGCGCCGTACGCCGCCGGTCCGGGTCGCGAAGGCCGCTTCGTTGGCGGTGGAGAACGCGAGAAAGATGTCGCCCGAGCCGTTGTGGGCAACGGTGCCGGTGCGAGCGAGCCCCAGGGGCACCCGGCGGGCGATTCGCTTGAGCTGGTGCGCCAGCAGCGGCGCATCCGTCGCCACGACGACGATCACGGATCCCTGCTCCCTGAAGCGCAGCTTGTCATGCGTGACGTGCCGCCCGATCGGAACGCCCAGCAGCACGAACTGCTCGCGGGCGCCGAAGTTCGACTGCAGGAAGACGGCCAGCGTGTAGCGTTCGCCCGCAACCTCGACGATGCGCGAGGCCGAGCCGTTGCCACCCTTGAAGTCGTAGCAGATCATGCCGGTGCCGCCGCCCACGCTGCCGAGTTCGACAGGACCGCTGCGGGCACCGTCGAGCGCAGCCATCGCATGCTCGGCCGTGACGTGGAAGCCACTGATGTCGTTCAACTCGCCGTCGTAGGTCTCGGCCGCGACCGGCAGGCCCCAGTGCTGGCCCATGTCGATGCCGCGCTCGACCAGCCAGCGCAGCGTCGCATCGCGCGTCACACCGCAGGAGTGGGTATTGGTGATGGTGATCGGGCTCTGCAGTTCGCCCGACTCCTCGACCCATGCCGCACCGGTCATCTCGCCATTGCCGTTGAGCGAGCAGTATCCAGCCGCGCAGGCCAGCGCCGAGGCGCGTCCACGCGGCAGGATGGCGGTGACGCCGGTGCGCACGGGACCGTACCCGCGGCGCAGGGGGCCCTCGCCCGAGATCAGTGTGACGGTGCCGACCTCGACGCCTGCCACGTCGGTGATCGCGTTGTGCAGGCCGGGTGTGCCTGGAAACGGCAACCCGAGGTCCCGACCGCGCTGCTTTCCTGCGTTTGCCATGGATGGCCCTCCCGTGATCCTCGCGAGTGACGACCCTCGCGCATTCCGTCGGGCCGGATCCCGGGTTGATTCAGGGTGTACCGGTGCACCCGGCGGCGGCGGCGGCAGCGGCCATCAGGACCGCTCTTTCTTGCCCTCCATCTCCTCCAATCGAAGCGCGGCGGCCTTGAACATCCCCGTGGCCTCGGTGCTGGTCAATCCCCGCGCCGCGGCCTCGCGGACCGCCCGCAGCAGTGCGGCCTCGAAGCGCACCTGCGTCGCGTCGCCGACGTTGGAGTCGCGGCCGTCGCTCGAGATGCAGAGCGCGCCGTCATGTCTTTCCTCGATGCAGCCTTCCGCGAGCAACCGGGCATAGGCCGCCTCGACATCGGTCGGCTCGATGGCGAGATCCGCCGCCACCCGCCCGGTTGCCGGCAGCAGCGCACCGGCCGGCAACTGTCCCGCCTGCACGTCCTTGCGGATCACCTCGTAAAGGCGATCCGCCAGCGTCGGCGCCGCCGCGCTCTGCATCGCCTGTCGCCACCGTCCCGTTCGAGTTGCCCAGTACTCGTTCATCCGCGCCCTCCGTGGATCGCCTGCTGCCGATGATGGTGCCGGATCATATCGCGGAATTGCGCCGTGGCCATCCACCGCCGGCGGCCGACCGTCAATCGCGCACGAATTCGAGCAGATGCAGAGAGACGGTGCCGACGTGCAGCAGGACGGTGGCCACCAGGACACGTGCCGCCAGCACATGCCAGCTGCGCCAGGTGAGCGCCTCGGACGAGCCCTGCGCCAGGAACCAGGCCGCACCGGTGAGTGCCGTCGCGAGCAGCACGAGCAGCAGCACCCCTTCGATCAGCGCGAAGAGGCCGCCGCCCTCCGCGGCCGGAATCCGGCCCCGTATCAAGCCGGCCAGGTCCCGTCCCACGATCCGCAGCTGGCCGGATGCCCACGGAAAGTACAGCCGCCAGCGTCCGCCGCGCGTGCAGGCGTACGCGTAGGTCAGCGACAGCAGCATCGTGGCAAAGCCGAGTGCGACGTGGGAATAGTCGAGGAATCCAGCGCCCTCCGGGATCCTGCGCAACATGGCGATCCACGGGCTGGTGAGGATCAGCCACGCCGACAGCAGCGCCACTGCCAGGTGCTGTCGATCGGCAAGGCGGTCGCGTTCCACGGGCCCGCGCTTCAGGCCGGCTGGCCCGTCGCGAGCGCTGACACCCGCGCAGCAAATCGCCGCACCTCGTCCCAGTTCGTGTACTCGACCTGCGTCCGCGGGTCCGTCGGCCCGCCGGTGATCCACATGATGAACCGGATGATGTTGCGATCCATCGCTCCGTAGCGCGGGTAATCGAGGTCACCCCCGAACACACCCACGAGCCTTGGCGTCCACGGGCAGCGTGCGAGGAACGCCCGGACGTAGGGGTTGGTCTCGGGCGTGTTCTTGGCCGGCTTGCGCGCGACGAGGTTCACGGAGAAGAAGGCGCTCGGCTTCGCTTCGAGCAGATCCTGGTGCCGGCGGATGAAATCCATCACCGCCGGGTTGTGCTTGCCGTTTCGAATGCTGGCGCCGATGACGATGGCGTCGTAGGTCGACGGGTCGACGTTGCCGTCCGCCAGTGCAATCACATCGGCGTGCGCGCCGAGCGCCGCGAGTTCCGCCTGCATGCGCTCGCAGATCTTGCGGGTCTGTCCGTACACGCCGTAATGCAGCAGCAGGATCCGGGCCACCGAAGCGATCGTCCCCATGTCGAAGTGGGCGCGATCTTAGCGGACCCGACCTTGCCGCCGGCATCGGTACTCACACGGGTGCGACTCGCGGGCAGCCGCAGGCTCCACCGCACCGCCGCCGGTGGTCAAACGGACATCACGGCGAGCACGAGACCCGCCCGTCGCCGGTGCGTTGCCGGCGAGCGCCCGTCAGCCTTCGTACTTGAAGGACAGCGAGACCCGCGCCCGGTAGGCGACGACCCTGCCGTCCTCGATCCTCATGTCGAGCTTGCTGACCTCGGCAATGCGCAGGTCGCGCAACGACTTGGCCGCGGTCTCGACCGCCATCGTCGCCGCGTCCTCCCAGGACACGGTGCTGGTGCCGATGACTTCGGTGACACGATAGACGCCGGTGTCTGCCTTCTTCTTGGCCTTTGCCATGATCTCTTCTCCCACTGCTGGTCCCGAGGCGCGGGCCGCCCGGCCGGCGCCTCATGGCTGTCATGATACCCCCCCTGGGACGGCGGTTCGCGTCGCGGCAGACCACGGCCCCGGCTACTGCATCGAGTGCAGGCCGAAGAGGTTGCCCTCGGTGTCGTGCGCGAGCGCCACGAAGCCGTATTGCCCGATCGACATCTTGTCGCGGGAAAAGCCCGCATGTCGAGGTCACCGGCGTCCAGCTTCCCGAGCGCCGCCCCGAGGACCGCCTCGTAGAAACGCGTCGCACGAGTCATGTCCTGGACGTAGATCTCGAACCAGCGCACCGGGTTGCCTGTCACGACACCCCTCCTTCGCCGGTCGTCGCTCGATCACCGGCCGCTCTGCGCTGCAGCCTTGCCGGCACATGCTTGTGCCAGGGCGTGCCCGCGAGAAAGTCGCGCAGCGCCGTGTCCGTCAGTTCATTCGGCGCCACGCCGGCGCGGACGACCGAGCCGTCGGCCAAGCGGTAGTCCAGGCCCTGGCCGTTCGGCAGCGAGACGTGCCCCGGTTGCATGGTCGGCGTCACCTCGGCGACCACGTCCACCTCACCGCGCCGCGTCGCGAGTCGCAGCACGTCGCCGCTCCCGCAGCCGAGCGCCGCCGCGTCGGCGGGGCTCAGGCGCAGGGCTCCGAAGGCGCCCTTGCGATGCCACGACGCATCGCGCACGAGCGTGTTGCTGGTGTCGCCGCGGCGCTCCCCGGCCGAAAGAATGAACGGATACTCCGGATCGGGCGCCGGGAGCTCGCGATCGAGTTTCTCGAGTTCGGGCACCAGTTCGGCGAGGTAGAGGTTGATGCGGTGATCGGGCAACCGTACCGCGTCCCAGCTGTCCCGGTACTCGCTGACCGCGAAGACCACCCCTGACGGATTCGCGAGGATCGCGTCGAACAGGCGGTTTCCGGCGAGCAGCGCCGACCCTCCGAATCCCGCGCGGGCCGCCGCCGCGGGGTGGCCGCGGACGAAGAGCTGCGCGACGCCCCACAGGGATGCCGCGGACTCCATGCCGCTCGGCAAGGTCGGCCCGAGCGTGCGGTACAGCACGACGGACGCGTAGCGTGCGACGCGGGGATTGCGCGTCGACGCCCAGGCGAACGCCAGCGCGAACGGCACGCGCCCGAGGCGCGCGGCCCGCCGCAGCGGTGCGTAGTCGCGCTCCGAGAGCTCGCCCAGCGCCTCGAGCAGCCGAGCGTGGATCTCGGCCTCGGTGAGCGTGCCGGGCAGTGCCGCGAAGAGTGGTTGCCGCAGGTGGAACGCGTTGCGCGGGAACTCGAGGTTGAAGAACGTGGCTTCGGCCTTCTCGAACTGGCTGCTGGCGGGCAGCACGTAGTCTGCCTCGCGCGCAGTCTCCGTCATGGCGACGTCGACGACGACACTCAGTTCGAGCGCCCGGAACGCCTCGCGCATGCGCTGGCTGTCGGCCAGCGAGTGCACCGGGTTCGAGCACTCGACCAGCATGGCCCGGTAGCGCTTCGGGTGATCGGTGAGGATCTCTTCCGGGATCACGTTGCACGGGATGAGCCCGATGATGATCCTGGCGCCGACCACCGGACTGCGCCGCCCCTTCGTCCGCGGGGCGCGCGCGGTCTTCGATGCGCCCTCCCCCTTGCTCAGGCTCGCCAGCGAGAGGAACGGGACGAAGGCGTTGTTGGTGCCCTCGCGGCCGTAGTGTCCGGTGAGCAGCCACACCAGCCGCTGCAGGTAGCTGTTGAGGGTGGAGTGCACGTTCATCTGCACCCCCAGGTCCTCCATCATCGACACGCTCTTCGCGCGGGCGATGCGACGCGCGGCGCGGCGCAGCAGGTCTTCGTCGACGCCGCAGATGCTGGCGTACCGCGCGACGTCGATCCGGCCGAGCAGCGGTGCGACCTCCTCGTAGTGGGTCGTGTGCTCGGCGAGCCACTCCGTCGCGACGAGGCCCTCCTGCACCAGCACCGCCCCGAGGGCCGCGAGGCACCATGCATCGGTCCCTGGCCGCGTCGCCAGGTGGAAGTCGGCCAGTTCCGCAGTCTCGCTGCGGCGCGGGTCGATCACGATCAGGCTGCGGCCCGGATCCTTCTGGATCTCGCGCAGGACGACGCGCGTGCGTGCGAAGCCGTGCGAATGCCAGGGGTTCTTGCCGACGAAGACCGCGACCTCGCAGTGCTCGAAGTCGCCGTGGGCGCCGGTCCCGAGCATCTTGCCGCCGACCCAGAACTCGCCGGTCTTCTCCTGCGCCAGCGCGTTCGAGCGGTACTGGATGCCGAGTGCCTTCTGCGTCGCGTCGGCGTACGTGCCGCCGAGGTGGCTGCCCTGGTTGGCCCCGCCGTAGTAGAGGATGCTTTCGCCGCCGTGACGTTCGCGGATCACCGTCAATTTCGCGGCAATCTCGCGCAGAGCCGTCTCCCAGTCGACGGCTTCGTACGAGCCATCGGCGCGGCGACGCATGGGCGAGGTGAGGCGATCGGCCCCGTTCTGGTAATAGTCGAGGCGCTGCGACTTCTCGCAGACGTATCCCTTCGAGACGGGGTGCGCGTCGTCGCCGCGGATTTTCGTGATCCGCCGGCCATCGGTCTGCACCTCCACGCCACAGTTGAGCGCACAGATGATGCAGGCGGTCTTGCGCCACGGCTGGACTGCATCGCTCACCAGGTTTGCCCTCCCCACGGAACCGCCGGCGCTCACGCGTCGCGACCCACCGATCATACTGCGCGGGCCACCCGCGCGGCGACCGCGCGCCATGGCACCTGGACGCCGGTGCGGGGATGCCCCGGGGCTAGAGCGGAACGCGGGGATGCGTCAGCGCGCGATAGGCGGCCCCGGGGAGTCCCTTCGGCTCGAAGGGCCGCCAGGCTTCCTCCGGCTGCGCCAGGCGGTCCGCCACGATCCACATGACGAACGCGTTGAATCCGAGCCCGCAATGGCTGCCCGGCACGCGGATGTTCTCGTGCATCGCGGGATCACCCTGCATCGTCGCCTGGTGCGCCGGCACGACCCCGTCGCTGATGGAGTACAGGCAGCTCATCGGGAGCGACGGCGGCACGGCCAGCCTGCGCACGCGCGGCTGCATGGCGTGCGCCACCGACCCGAGCGGATGCGCGACCAGCCGGTACAGCGCATTCACGAGCGCCGGGGAGTGGCTGCCCTCGCCGCCGACGTTCACCGGACTGCCGAGCGTGACCACGCTGCGCACGCACTCCGGCGACCTGGTGGGCACAATAGAGCGCAAACGTCCCGCCCAGGCTCCAGCCGACGATGCTCACCTTGCGCTTGTGCCGGTGATGCAGGAATCTCACCTTCTGCTCGATGGCCGCGAGCAGCCTGCGCTGCAGCCCGACGTTGCGGCCGAATCCCCAGGAATCCACCGCGTAGCCGCGGTTGCGCAGGTACGCCTGCATGGCGGCCAGCGGGAACTCGCGACTCAGGAAGCCCGGAACGAGCAGCACCGGATGGCCGTCCCCCGTCGGTGCGCGCAACAGGAACGGCAGGGCATTCGGCAGGACCGCGAGTTCGAGCGCCGCACGCAGTTCCAGGGCGGAGTGCAGTCTGTTCGGTGGCGCGGCGTGTGTGACGGTGTTCGCCATGGTTGCGGCAGGCTCCCGACCTCGATGGTCCAGTGCGGCGGCGGATGGAAGGCCGGACCGATCCGGGAATTCTGTAGGATCATGCCGGAAGAGTCCCGCCGGCTGCGGAAAATACCCATGCAGCCACTCGCCGGCCTCGATGGCGCCTGCCGCTCGCGTCCGCCGCCGTGACGCTCAGGGCCAGCCTGCACCCGGCGTCTCGACGCGCGCCGTGAGGACGTGTCCCTGGCGCGTGGTCGAGACCACCTCGGCCATCGAGCTCGGGGCGGTCATCATGAAGAGCGTACGGCGATCCAGGCCGCCGAGCATGCAGGCGTAGCACGGCTGGTCGGTCTGCACGGACTCGACGATCTCCCCTCCCGGCGCCACCCGCACGCACTCCGGTGCGATCGCGTTCGCGATCCACACGTGGCCGTCGGCGTCGAGACAGATGCCGTCCGGAGCACGCATGCCGAGCGTCGCCCAGGTGCGACGATTGGACAGCGTGCCGTCGGGAGCGATGTCGAAGGCGGTGAGACGCAGGCCGAGCGTCTCGGCGACGACCAGAGTCCTGCCGTCCGGCGTGATGACGCAGCCGTTCGGGAAGTGCAGTTCGTCCGCCGCGACGTGCACCTGGCCGTCCGGGTCTACGCGCGCGAGTCTTGCAGTCGGGTGACTCGCCAGCACCCCCTCGACGCCCCGCTCCTTGAGCGCCTCGTCGAGCGCGAAGCCGAAGTTGCCCACGTAGGCGCGGCCCAGCGCGTCGACCACCATGTCGTTCGTGTGGTGGGCGGCGACGCCCGACAGGTCGGCATGCAGCTTCACCCCGTCGGGATCCACGCGCAGCAGTTGCCGACGATGCATCGCGACGACGAGCATCCGACCGTCGGGCAGCCAGCCGAGGCCGGAGGGCTGGTCGTCGATCTCGAGTTCGGTCCGGACCGCGCCGTCGACATCGATCGACTTCACGGCGTGCTCGTAGAAGTCGCTGAACCAGAGGCGGTCGCCGTGCCAGCGGGGACCTTCGCCGAAGTAGAGACCGTCTGCGAGCAAAGTCGATGTGATCATGGAGGAGGTGCCGGTGTTACGGTTTCGGTATCCGCGTCCGTCGAGCCGCGGGTGCTGGGATCAAGGATACCGAAACCGTAACACCGGCACCTCCTGGTGATCGTTTCGTGACCTCGGCCACGCCAGCGCCGGACGTCGACCGGTAGCCTCCCAGAGCCGCACACGGTGTCCGCCGACTTGCACGGACTCGCGGCACGGGAGAAGCCATGAAGCCGATGACGTTGTTGCTGGCCATCAGTTCACTCGGGCTCGTCGCCTGCTCGGCGACCATGAGCAAGGACGAATGCCGCACCGTGGACTGGCGAACGGTGGGCTACGAGGACGGCGTCGCGGGCCGATCGGGCGAGCAGATCGGTGCGCACCGCCGCGCCTGCGCCGAGCATGGCGTCACGCCCGACCTGGACGCCTACCGCGCAGGACGCGCCGAGGGCATCCGGGAATACTGCCAGCCCCACAATGGCTATCGCGCCGGCGTCTCGGGCGCGCACTACTACGATATCTGCCCGTCCGATCTCGCATCCGCATTTCTCGCCGAATACGAGGCGGGACGGGAACTCTACCGCCACCAGCAACGCGTCAGAGACGCCGATGCACAGCTTGCGGCGCGGCGTGCCGAGATCGCCCGCCTGGAGAAGGCCGTTGCGCAGCGCGGGTTCACCGTGATCAGCGAGACCTCGACAGCGGAGCAGCGCACGCAGGCCGTCCTCGATGCCAAGGAGTATGCCGAGCGCATCGGTCGGTTGAAGAGCGAAGTGACGCAGCTCGAGAGAGACCGGGCCCGATACGCGCAGGAACTCGAGACCTACCGTACGACCGTCGCATCGGCGCGGTAGTCGGGGGTGCCGGTGTTACGGTTTTGGTATCCGGAGATTCCGCTTGCCCCGCCAGGCCCGGGACTCGGATAACGAAACCGTAACACCGGCACCTCTTGTGGCACCCATCACAGATTGAGCCACCCGTACCCGCCGAGGGTGTCGCAAGCCGGCGGAACCCTGTAATTAGTGCCTTTAAATCCGTCCAAGAATCCGGGGACCGGCATTGGCATTCGTGATCATTTCAGCGGGACACGTGACGAACTCGAGCATGCGCACGATCCGTGCGCGGCCGCTCGCCGTCGTCGCGGGGATCGCCGCGATGGTCGTAATCGCAGGCTGCATTGGCCTCGGCTATCGCATGGGACAGCTGAATGCGCCCGCCCCGGTCTCCGTCCAGGCCTCTGCAACGCTCGATCTCGAGCGTCCGGAGAACCGCGTGATCGTCGATCAGGTCGGCGCACTGTCGGGCCGGCTCTCGCAGCTCGAGGGCGAGGCGGCGGCGCTCGCGAAGCGGCTGGGCCTCGAACCGACGGGGGCGGACGCCACGGACGTGCAGGAACCGACACCGGCCGGCGGCCCGCTGGTACCGGTGGCCGCAATGGCGGCGCTGCCCACCGCCTTCACCGCGCCGAGGCCGGACCCGGGCACGGGCCTCACGCGAATCGAGGCTCAGATCGAGGGCGTCGAGACGATTCTCGAGCAGCTCGCCGAGGCCGTCGCCGAGCGCGAGATCGAGAACATGGCGTTCCCGTATCGACTGCCCGTTCAGGGTCGCAGCGTGAGCTCGTCGTACGGACTGCGCCACGACCCGTTCACGGGTCGGCTCGCGCGGCACACGGGCCTCGACATTCCGGCGCCACACGGCACCCCGATCCTCGCCAGCGGAGGCGGTCGCGTCGTCTCGGCCGGCTACAAGGGCGCCTACGGTCGCGCGGTCGTCATCGACCACGGCGACGGACTCAAGACCCTTTACGGTCACGCCTCCCGGCTGCTGGTGCGCGCCGGCGACGTCGTGATGCCGAACCAGAAGATCGCGCTCGTCGGCTCGACGGGACGCTCCACCGGGCCTCACCTGCACTTCGAGGTCATCCGCAACGGCGCCCGGGTCGAACCCCGTCAGTACCTGGCCCAGGTGCTCGGTCGGGATGCCGGTCGATGAGGCTGATGACCGCAGCCTCGACGCGGCAGCTGGCCTCCGCACCCTTCGAACTCGTCTCGGACCGCCGTTCGCGCGTCGTCCTGCGCACCGCGCTCGTCGCCGTGCTCGTCTGCCTAGCCCTGGTGGCGGGCCTCAGGATCTACGCCGAGGCTTCCGCACCTGCCTCCCGACTGGGCGCTGCGCAACTGGAGAACGCGACGTTGCGCTCCGAACTCGCCCAGGTGCGCGCCGAGCTCGAGTTCGAGCGGGCCACGCACGCGGCGCTCGACCAGCAGGTCACTGCGCTGAACGAGCAGGTCAGCGATCTCAGCAGCCAGTTGAATTTCTTCAATGCGCAGAATGGCCGGTCACGTAATTCCGGCTCGCGCAACTGACCACGAGGGGACCAACCCATGTTCCGCAAGAAGCAGCACACCTCGATCGAGGTCAGCAAGATCTCCAGCCTGATCGCCCCCGGCGTCGAAATCGCCGGCGACGTCATCATCACCGACGGCGTACGCGTCGACGGGCACGTCGAGGGCGACGTCCGTGCCAAGCCGGACACGCGCGGACTGCTGGTACTGAGCGAGAAAGGCAGCATCACCGGCAACGTTCAGGTCTACGACGCCGTGGTCAACGGCACCATCTGCGGCGACCTCGAGGTCGAGCATTTCCTCGAGCTGCAGGCCAACGCGTGCGTGAAGGGCAACATCACCTACCGCCGGCTGCAGATGGAGTGCGGCGCCACGATCGAGGGCCGGCTCGACCGCCTCGCCGAGCCGCCCGGTCAACAGGAAGCGGCCGCCAAGGTCGTCAACCTGCAGTTTTCGCCGGCCGCTGCTGCGGGAGGCACCGCGACCGATTGATCGGGCGCGTCTGTCCCCGCGCGGCGGCACGGCACCAGGCTCGCGAACTCGTCTCTTCGCGACCCTCAGTCGCCGACCGAGGCGAAGTAGCCGCTGCGAACCAGGGCCGGGTCGATCCCGGCCGCGTGCGGCTGGAACAACTCGAGCAGCAGCCCGTCCGGCGCCTCGGCCATCGCGTAGTCCGCCTGCGGATGGCGCCGGATATCGGTGACCGAGACGCCGGCCGCCGTGAGTCGCGCCACCAGGTCGGCCAGCTCGCTGGTCTCGATCCCGAGGTGGTGTACGGTCCCCTGGCCAGCCTGCCTCGGTGACTGCGCATAGAGGTGCAGGCGTCCCTCGCCGACCCGCAGGAAGACGTTGCGCGCACCCATCACCTCCTCGTCGGCAAGGACCAGGGCGCCGAAATGCTCTCGCCAGAAGGAGATCGTGCGTTCGACGTCGCTGGCGAAGATGTGCGTGTGATGCAGGCTCAACATCGGGCAGCTCCTGGTCGCCACGGCGGCGCGCCGCTGCTGGATAATACCCGCCATGCAACCGACCTCACTCTCGCCGACGGCGCTCGTCGACAGCGATCACCCCGCGGTCCGGGAATTTGCCGCGCAGAACGCCCGCGGCGCCAGCGACCGTGAGCGGTCGGTCGCCCTCTTCTATGCCGTGCGCGACGGGTTCCGCTACGACCCGTACCGGCTGGATCTCTCGCCCAGGGGCATGAAGGCGAGCACCGTGCTCGCCAGCGGTCACGGCTGGTGCGTCCCCAAGGCCACGCTGCTCGCCGCTGCCTGCCGTGCGACCGGCATCCCCGCGCGCCTCGGATTCGCCGACGTCCGCAATCATCTCTCCACGGAGCGCATGCGCCAGGTCATGCAGACCGACGTCTTCCACTGGCACGGCTACACGGAGATCTGGCTCGAGGGCGGCTGGCGCAAGGCCACCCCTGCTTTCAACCTCGAACTCTGCGAGCGCTTCGGCCTGCTGCCGCTCGAGTTCAACGGACGCGACGACTCGATCTACCACCCCTTCGACGCCCAGGGCCGCCGGCACATGGAATACGTGGCCGAGCGCGGCAGCTTCGACGACGTGCCGCTCGAACGGATCCTGACCGACTTTGCGGCCCTGTATCCCGCCTGGCGGGACGAAATCGAGGCGATTCGCAGCGGCGACTTCCTCGCCGACGTCGCCCGCGAACGGTAGACTCGCCCGCCAAAGGGCGCGTGCCGCCGCAGGGAGTGACCATGCGACAGATCAACCGCCGGGATTTCGTCCTCGGCACGAGCGCCGCCGTGCGCTCTTACGTGGACTACCTGTACGCGATCGCCTGACGCCGACCCACCCGAGGAGAACGCAATGCCCCGCCCCGAATTCCGCATCCTGCTGCCGGCGGTCCTGGCGCTGGCCGGCATCGCGAGCGCGCACGCCGACGACCCGACCGTGACGACAGAGACAAAACTTTCCTACCCCGAGACCCGCACCGGCGACGTCGTCGACGACTATTTCGGCCGCAAGATCGCCGATCCTTACCGCTGGCTCGAGGACCTCGACTCGCCGGAGACGGCGGCCTGGGTCGCGGCACAAAACAAGGTCACGTTCGGCTACCTCGCGACGCTGCCCCGGCGCGAGGCCATCCGCAAGCGACTGACCGAGCTCTGGGACTACCGCCGCACGGGCGTGCCGCTCGCGGAAGCGGGCCAGCTCTGGTTTCAGCAGAACAGCGGGCTTCAGCGCCAGTCGCCGCTGTACCGGCAGGCGGATGCGAAGGCACCCCCCGCGCTGGTGATCGACCCGAACACGCTTTCGCCGGACGGTTCGCTGGCGATGGCGCAATGGTCGCCTTCTCCGGACGGGCGGCACCTCGCCTACACGCTCGCCGCCGGCGGCTCCGACGTGCAGGACGTGCACGTGCGCGACCTGGCGACGGGCAAGGACCTCGAGGACATCGTTCGCAACATCAAGTTCAGCGGCCTCGAGTGGACGCAGGATGGCAAGGGGTTCTTCTACTCGCGCTACAAGGGAACCGAGACTCGGGCGGACTTTGCGGACGCGAGTGAGTTTCACCAGGTCTGGTACCACAGCATCGGTGGCGGCGCGGACCGGCTGGTGTTCGACCGGCCCGGGCACCCCGGAGACTCCGCGGTCGCCCAACTGAGCGACGACGGTCGCTGGCTCTTCCTGTCCTCCGGGAGCGGCACGACCAACAACCGGCTCTGGGTGACGGACCTGGGCTCGTCCGCGCAGCCGGACCTCGACGCCAGGCCCATGCTGATGGCTCCCGAGGAAGACGCGATCTACCGTCCGCTCGGTGTCGTCGGTCGCACCGTCTACCTCTATACGACCTTCGGCGCGTCCAAGGGTCGCATCGTCGCAGCCGAGGCGGGCGAGAGCGACCGCGCGAAGTGGCGGACCGTGGTGGCCGAGGGCAAGGATCCGATGGTTGAAGGGGGAGCGGTCCTGGTCGGCGATCGCCTCGCCATCGTCTATCTCGCGGACGTCCAGAGCCGGGTGCGCCTGTTCGCGCTCGACGGCGAACCGAAGGGCGAGATCAAGTTGCCGGAACCGGGCTCGGTCACGTCGCTTTCCGGCCGCAACCACGGCACTGACTTCTACCTCAACTTCACCTCGTATCTGCGTGCGTCGACCGTGTACCGCTACGACCTGCGGAGCGCGGCGCTCGAGCCGTTCTACCCGCCCCAGTCGCCGTTCGACGCGTCACGCTACGAAACCCGCGCGCTCTTCTACACCTCGAAGGACGGCACCCGCGTTCCCCTCTTCGTGACCCTGCCCAGGGGCGCCCGGCTCGACGGCAGTCACCCGACGATCCTCTATGGCTACGGCGGCTTCAACATCGCTGTCGTACCCACCTACTCCGCGGCCATGGCCGGCTGGCTCGACAGCGGCGGCATCTATGCCGTCGCGAATCTCCGCGGCGGCAGCGAGTATGGCGAGGAGTGGCACCGGGCCGGCACCCGGGAGCGCAAGCAGAACGTGTTCGACGACTTCATCGCCGCCGCCGAATACCTGGTGCGCGAGAAGTACACCACGCCGTCGCGCCTCGCGATCCGTGGCGGCTCGAACGGCGGGCTGCTGGTCGCCGCGACGATGATCCAGCGGCCGGAACTGTTCGCGGTCGCACTGCCCGCGGTGGGCGTGCTCGACATGCTGCGCTACCACCAGTTCTCGGCCGGCCCGTTCTGGGCCGACGACTACGGATCCGCGGACGACCCGAAGGCGGTGGACTACCTGCTCGCCTATTCGCCGCTGCACAACCTGAAGAAGGGCGCGTGCTATCCCGCCACGCTCATCACCACGGCGGATCGCGACGACCGTGTCGTACCGAGTCATTCGTTCAAGTTCGCAGCGGCGCTGCAGGCCGCGCAGGCCTGCGACAAGCCGTCGCTGATCCGGATCGAGGTAGCGGGCAGTCACGGATACCGCCCGACGGACCGGGTCATCGCCGAATACGCCGACCTCTGGGCGTTCACGCTGGCGAACATGGAGCCGGCCGCTCCATAGGCGGCGCGCGGCCGGCAGCCGAGGCCGTCGCCGGGCTCAGTGCCTCAGTCGCGCGCGGGTGCGCTTGATGTGCGTCGTATGGGTGCCTTCGCGGGCGACCTCCGAGGCATCCTCGCCGGCCTGCAGGCGGACGTAGGTCCCGTCGGCCTGCATCTGCCAGGCGTTGCGCTGATCCTCGAGCTGCACCATCAGGTCCTCCCACAGTCGCTCACGCAGGTGCCTGACCCGTACGGGCGTCACGGCCTCGACGCGGCGCGAGAGGTTACGGTCCATCCAGTCGGCCGAGCCGATGAAGAACTCGCCGTCGAGCGGATCCGCCTGTCCATTCGCGAAGTGAAACATCCGCCCGTGCTCGAGGAAGCGCCCGACCACCGAACGCACGCGGAGGTTCTCGGTCCAGCCTTCGATCCCGGGTCGCAGGCAGCAGAACCCACGGATGACGAGGTCGATCGACACGCCCGCCTGGGACGCGCGTGACAGGGCTTCGCAGACGGGAAGATCCTCGAGCTGGTTCATCTTCGCGACGATGCGGGCGGGCCGCCCCCCCTTCGCATGCTCGATCTCGCGGTCGATCAGGCCGATGAAACGGTCCCGCATGTTGAGGGGCGCCACCAGCAGGTGCTCGAACTGTGGGGCACGGGAGTAACCGGTGAGGTGGTGGAACAGGTTCACCACGTCGCGTGTGATCGACGGATCGCAGGTGAACAGGCCGTAGTCCGTGTACATGCGCGCCGTCTTGACGTGGTAGTTGCCGGTGCCGATGTGCGCATAGCTGCGCAGCCCGTCGCCCTCGCGGCGCACCACGAGGGCCAGCTTGGTGTGGGTCTTGAGTCCGCGTACCCCGTAGATCACGTGGTCGCCCGCCTTCTGCAGCTCGTTGGCCCAGTGCAGGTTGCGCTCCTCGTCGAACCGCGCCTTGAGCTCCACCAGGCAGGCCACCTGCTTGCCGTTCTCCGCCGCCTTGATCAGCGAGCGCACGAACGGCGTGTCGTCGCCGAGTCGATACACCGTCATCTTGATGGTCGTCACGGCCGGATCCCGCGCCGCATCGCGGATGAAGCGCTCGACCGTGGCGTCGAAGCTCTCGTAGGGGTGATGCACCAGCACGTCGCCCGCGCGGACGACCGCGAACAGGTCGGCCTCCTCCTCGAGCCCCAGGGGCACCATCGGCGTCCAGGGCGGGTCGCGCAGTTCCGGAATGGGCAGCGACGCAAGCTCGAAAAGCGTCGTGTAGTCGAGCAGCCCCGCGAGCTCGTACACGTCGCTGTCGCGCAGGTCGAAGCGGTCCATGAGCCCGTCGCGGATCTCGGGGCGCGGCGCCTGGTCGAACTCGAGCCGCACGACGGGCTGGAAGCGACGCTGCCTGACCTGTTCCTCGACCAGCTCGCGGATGCTGTTGTCGGTGTCCTCCTCGATGGCGATGTCCGCGTTGCGCGAGACGCGGAACACCGTGGCATGCTCGATCGTGACGCCCGGGAAGAGCTTGTGCGCATTGTGGCGCACGAGTTCCTGCAAGGAGAGATAGCAGCGTTCGCCCTCCTGGATCCCGGTACGCAGCGGCACCCACTGCTGGATGGTGGGCGGGATCTTGACGCGGACGTTGATCGTTTCCGACAGTTTCGGATCGCGCAGGACGAAGCCCCATGACGTCGACAGGTTCGACATGAACGGGAACGGGTGCGAGGGATCGAGGCTCAGGGGCGTGAGCGCGGGCGAAACGTGGTTGTCGAAGTACTCGCAGGCCTCCTGGCGCTGGGCGTCGGAGAGATCCTGCCAGCCGGCGAGTCGGATGCCGCGCTCCGCGAGCATCGGTCGCAGCCGCATGAAGCAGCGGGCCTGCTCGACCAGCATCGGGAACAGCGCCGCGCGCAGGCTGACCATGTGGTCGTGGAACTGGTCGACGCTGACCGGATTCCGGCTGGCGTACGCCCGGGTGCGCATCGCCCCGACGCGCTTCATGAAGAACTCATCCAGGTTGGAGGTGAAGATCGCGAGGAACTTGAGTCGCTCGAGCAGCGGCGTACGGTCGTCGAGCGCCTCGCTCAGCACGCGCCGGTTGAACTCGAGCCAGCTCAGGTCCCGGTCGAACCACGCCTCGCGCAGCAGCGCCTTGCGACCGGACCGTTCTTCCTTGCTCACCGTGCCACTCCTCTAGACGGGGAACATGTCATTCTCCGGGCCTATTGTTGCACCGGCGCGTATAAGATGCGCCAGTCATGCAGATCCTGGCGGTCTCGAACATCAAGGGCGGGGTCGGCAAGACGACCACCGCCGTCAACCTGGCCTACCTCGCGGCCGCCACGGGGAGCCCGACAGCACTGTGGGACCTGGATCCCCAGGGTGCAGCCACCTACCTGCTGCGCGGCGAGCCCAGGGAGGAAGCCTCGGCGAAGCGGCTCGTCGACGGCGCGATCGACGCCCTCGACCTGGTCGCCCCGACCGCCTACGACCGGCTCTACCTCGTCCCGGCGGACCTCTCTTACCGCAATTTCGACCTGCACATCAACGAGCGCAAGCACCGCACTCAGCGCCTGCTGCGGATGAGCCGCTCGCTCGGCGGCGCCTTCCATTACCTGGTGCTGGACTGCCCGCCCGGCATCTCCCTGCTGTCGGAGAACATCCTGCGGGCCGCCGACGCGGTCATCGTGCCGATGCTGCCGGCGCCGCTGTCGTTGCGCATGCTGGAGCAGCTCACGGAATTCGTCCGGGACCGTGGCTGGTCGGACCTCAGGATCCTGCCTTTCTTCTCGATGGTCGACCACCGCAAGTCGCTGCACGCCGAAGTCATCCAGAGCGCCCGCGCGAGCTACCCGGCGATCCTCGCGAGCGAGGTGCCCTACTGGAGCGACATCGAGCGGATGACGGTCCGGCGCGAGCCGCTGCCGGCGTTTGCGCCGCGCAGCCCGGCCGGCCAGGTGTACGCCCGGCTCTGGGAGGAGATCCGCGGGCAACTCCCCGAGGAGTGAAGCCCCGCATCGACCGCGGCCAGCGCCTGACAGACGGTCGCTCGCCGTCGTCCAGGACCGGCCGAGTGCGCCTCACGCGCCGTACAGGTCTTCGACCAGGGCCGCGTACTTCTGCAGGATCGGCCGGCGCTTGAGCTTCATGGTCGGCGTGAGCTCGTCGCCGCCGGGGAGCCAGTCGGCGTCGATGATCGCGAAGCGCTTCACCTGTTCCACGCGGGACAATTCGGCATTCGCGGCCGCGACGGCCGCCTCCAGCGCTGCCCGTACGCCCTCGGCCGCGCGCCCGGCGCACATCTCGCGATCGAGGGCGATCAGCGCGACATTGTAGGGACGCCGGTCGCCGATGCACACCGCATGGGCGATGTACGGGCTCGATGCGCGCAGCTTCAACTCGATGTTGGCCGGCGACATGTTCTTGCCGGCGGAGTTGATGATGATTTCCTTCTTCCGGTCGACGATGCGTACGTAGCCGTCGCCGTCGATCTGCGCGATGTCTCCGGTGTGCAGCCAGCCCTGCGCGTCGATCGCCTCGGCCGTGCGCTCAGGGTCGTTGCGATAGCCCTTCATGAGCAGCGGCGCCCGCACCAGGAACTCGCCGTCGTCGGCGATCCGGGCCTCGACGCCGGGCAGCGGCCGGCCGACGCTGCCCATGCGGATGTCGTCGGGCGGATTGACCGTTCCGAAGCACGAGACCTCGGACATGCCCCAGCCTTCGTTGAGCGTCAGTCCGAGCGCGTGGAAGTACTGCATGACTTCCATGGCCGCCGGTGCGGCGCCCGTCAGCCGGCGTTCCGACTGGTCTAGGCCGATCCGGGCGCGTATCGCCGCCTTGGCCGGTTCGGGCAACGTGCCCGGATCCGTCACGCCGGCGGCCTCGAGCCCGGCCTTCAACTTCTCCCAGACGCGCGGCACGCCGCCGAACGTCGTCGGACGGACCTCCACCAGCGCCGCCGCCACCTGGCGATGATCTGTGATCGAGGTGACCGTCATCCCGAAGCACAAGGAGCCGCCGTAGTGATTGCCCCAGCGGTCGCCGACGTGCGCGCTCGGCAGGTAGGAAATGCTGCGACCCCCCGACCGGATCGAGAGGACCTCGGCCACGGCACGCGTCTCGAACATGACGCCCGCGTGCGTGAGCTGCGCAGCCTTCGGGGGCCCGGTCGTACCGGAGGTGTAGATCAGCGTGACGACGTCGTCGGGCTCGACCGCACGCCAGGCCGCCTCGAAGTCGAAGCTCGGCGCGTGCCGCTGCGCCAGCTCGTCGAGCGTCATCGTGCCCCGCTCCGCGCCGTCGACCACGACGATGTGCTCGAGGTCGGGCGAGCGTCCCTCGAGCACCCGCGGAAGAAACTGGTGCTCGGTGACGACGACCCGGTTTCCGGCGCTGCGGAAGGCGTGCGCGACCTGCTCGGCGCTCGACGTGTTGTAGATCGAGAAGGGCGTGGCACCGAGGTGAATGGCGGCAGTGTCCGCCAGCGAAAACTCGGGGCGATTGGCGAGCATCAGGGCCACGGTTTCGCCCCGCCCGACACCGAGGGAATGGAGTCCTTCCGCCAGGGCGCGCACCCGGGCGGCATAGTCCGCGTAGGTGATCTCGGTCGCGCCCCCGAGCGTGCGCAGGGCCACCTGCTGCGGGCGCTCCGCCGCCGTCCGCTGGAAGGCCTCGCACAGGGTCGAGGCGCCGAGCGCCGCGATTCCAGGCCGTGCATCTGCTGCTGACTGGTTCATGGCTCCTCCCCCGCTACGTTCTGCGCCGACGCCGCATTCAGCCGTCCGGCTTGCGCCATGGCGCGAGCGGCCGGCTCGCCTCCGTGGCAATGGGATCGCCGCCGTCGCGCTCGCGTACGGCCTGCTTGAAGCCCACCGCCTCGGCGCGCTGCTTGAACCACACGCCCTCCGGGCTGTGCCGCGTGATCCCGTCGAACAGGGTCGCGAGGCGCTGCGTGTTGCCGAGACCCATGGCCTCGTAGGCCTGGTTGACCATCAGCTTCTGCATCATCAGCTGGTTCTTGGGCACGCCGGCGATGCGCGCCGCGATCTCCGCCACGCGTGCGTCGAGTCGGTCCCGCGGCACGGCCTCGAGCACCAGGCCGAGGCGTGCCGCCTCACGGCCGTCCACGAGGTCGCCCGTGAGCAGCATGCGCTTGGCACGCTCGGCGCCAAGCCGATAGACCCACATCGCGGTCGTGGGACATCCCCAGACCCGGGCGGGCGGATAGCCGATCACGGCCTCCTCGGCCATGATCACCAGGTCGCAGCACAAGGCGATGTCGCTGCCACCGGCGACGGCCGGTCCGTGGACCCGCGCGATCGTCGGCTTGTAACTGCGCCACAGCGACATGAACTGCTGCGTGAACTCGTACATGCCGAAGAAGTCGGCCATGGGGTCCCACGCGCGCGCGTCGCCGGCACCGCCACCGAGCTGGGAGCCCGGCCGTTCCCCGGTCGCCTCGGCGAAGTCCTTGAGGTCGTAGCCGCTGCAGAACCCGTCGCCGGCGCCGGTCAGCACGATCACGTGAACCGCGTCGTCGCGGTTGGCGGCATCGACCGCCGCCGCAATCTCGCCCGGCATCTCGAGGTTGATCGCGTTCAGGCGCTCCGGGCGATTGAGCGTGATGGTGGCGATGCGGCCATCGACGCCGTACTTGATCGTCTGGTAGACCATGCTGCATTTATAGCAGTCCCGCGGGCCTTGTGCCCTGCCCGGGTGGGCGGACGGCGCCCACCTCTACGCCGCCGGCGGGTCGTCGGCAGGACGTCCCTCGAACAACGGAATCGTCTCGCGAATTTCCGCGCCGTTCTCGGTACACACTGCGAACCTGTTCGCGTAGAGCGATGCACCGGCATACTCGCCGCGCGCGTTGACGATGTAGAAGCTCACATTGAAGTTCGGCGTCCCGCGCGCGTTCAGCAGGCGCGGCTCGATGGTGGTGTCGCGGATCCGTCGCAGCGCCTCCAGCCCGGCATCGAGCGGGCTCATGTCCTGCCGCATCCGCTCGACGATCGCGTACGACGACAGGTTGTAGAGATTGGCTTCGCCCCGACCGGTCGATCCCGCCGCCCCGGTATCCCCGTCCACGTAGAGGCCCGCCCCCAGGATCGGCGAGTCACCGACACGCCCGGGGATCTTCCATGCCAGGCCGCTCGTCGTCGTGACACCGCACACCTCGCCACGGGCGTTGACGCCGTTGCAGTTGATCGTGCCGTACAGGTGCTCAGCGTCGACCAGTCCGTCGCGCACCATCGAACGCCCGGCCTCGAGCGCCGCCTGTGCGCGCTTCGCCGGGTCGAGGTAGTGCGCCGGATCGACGCGACGCTTCCACTCCAGCCACTTGGCCCGCGAGTTGTCCGTATTGAGGTCGTCTTCGACCGTGAACCCGAGCTGCCGTGCAAAGGACTGGGCGTCGCGGCCCACCAGCAGGTGATGATCCGTCATCTGCATGACGGCGTGCGCAACCCTGGAGGGCGTACGCACACCCTCGAGGCACGCCACGCCGCCTGCCCGCTTGAGCGGCCCGTGCATGCAGCAGGCGTCCAGCTGCACGACGCCGTCGGCGTTCGGCAGACCACCGTAACCCACGCTGTCGTCCAGCGGGTCGAGTTCGACGATGTTGACGCCGGCGATCAGGGCATCGAGGACGTCACCGCCTGCGGTCATCGCCGCAAACGCCGTCTCGACGCAGGTCTGGCGGCCGCCGTGAGTGTACTTGTGGCCGTTGGCCGAGGAGATCACCACGGGCCGCGCACGGGATCCGTGCACCGCGGGCGCAGCAGGCGCACGGGTCACGGGCGCCTCGGTCACGGCGAGGGCCGGTCCCGCAGCCAGGCCTGTGGCCAGGCCCGCGCCGGCGGCCGCGGATACCTTGACGAAGTCTCGACGATTGAGTCTGCTGGGCATGGCATCGGCTCCCGGTTCGGTTTCCCGCCAGGGGTGGTCCTGGATTGACGGGAATCCTAGACGATCCGATCGCCGGACGAAGCATCGACCTCACGTCGATGGTCCAGTCCGGGCAGGTCGTGTAGCCTCGTCCCATGACGGCTTCCGACCGTTACCCTGCGGCACTGCTGGGCGTGTTCGTCGCGATCTTTGCGGCGCTGGCGATCGCGCCCTGGTACCGGCAGGACTGGCTGCTGGAGAACCTGCTCGTGTTCGTGGCCGTGCCGCTGCTCGTCTTGAACTACCGGCGGCTGCGCTTCTCGAATTTCGCCTACAGCTGTCTGTTCGTGTTCCTGCTGCTGCACGAGATCGGCTCGCACTACACCTACAGCGAAGTGCCGTGGCGCCAGTGGCTACACGGGCTGACGGGTAGTTCAGCCGACCCGCCGGTTGGTCGTAACCATTACGACCGTTTCGTGCATTTCAGCTACGGGCTGCTGGTGATGCCTGCCGTGTGGGAGCTGTTCGCCGCGCGCGTGGTCGCCCAGGGTCTGTGGCGCTACCTCGTACCACTGCTGTTCCTGATGTCACATTCGGTCATTTACGAGATGATCGAATGGGTGGCGGCCGTGGTGTTCGGCGGCGACCTCGGCGTCGCCTACCTCGGCACTCAGGGCGACGTGTGGGACGCGCAGAAGGACGTCGCGTTTGCGACGCTCGGCGCCGTACTGGGCTTGCTGGTCGTACTGCTCCGCGACCGCCGCCGACTCGCCACCTGAAATGTCACATCGGTGCCGCGAGCGGCGCCGCTCAGCGCTGCCCGATCTGCAGCATGACCTTGCCCGTGCGTCCTGGCGCGGTGGACGCCTTGACCGCGTCGGCGACGCGCCCGAGCGGAAACGTCTCGGTGACGTCGGCGTGGAACAGGCCCTCGACCGTTAGCCTCTTGACCGCACGCAGCACGCCGAGCAGCTTGAGCGGCGACTGCTGGACGATCCAGTTGGGCAGCAGGAATCCCGAAACGTGAGCGACCGGCATCATGAGGTCGCGCCCGGGTATGCAGATGGGGCGGTCGGCCAGCGTGCCGTAGATCAGCAGGCGCCCATCGAGGCCGAGGCAGCGAATGACGTCCGACGCCAGATCGCCGCCAACACAGTCGAGCGCATGGCCGGCGCCGCGGCCATTGGTGATGCGCGCCACCTCAGTGACGAGGTCCTGCCGCCCGGTCTCGATGACCGCGTCGGCGCCGAGCGCCTCGAGTTCGCGCGTGTTGGCCGCGGAACGCACCACGCAGATCGTGCGGAACCCCGCGCGCCGTCCGAGGCGCACGACACTCTTGCCGAGCGCGGAACCCGCGGCCGTCAGCAGCAGCCAGGCGCCGCGCGGCACGCGCAGCACCTCGTGGACCATCACGTAGGCCGTCACGGGATTCACGAAGAACATGGCGGCCTGTTCGTCCGGGACGCTCTCGGGCAGCACGACGGCGCGCCTCGCATCCGCGACGGTGAACTCCTGCCAGGTCCCGTTGGGCGGGCCACTCGCGACGGCGACCCGCTTGCCGCGCAGTCGCTTCGCCAGGAATCCCGCCCCACAGGCCTCGACGACTCCCACACCCTCGCCACCGAGGGCATAGGGCGGTACCGGGCAGGCATTCGTCCGCGCCGGATCAAAGTACACGCGAGCGTCCGCCACGGCGCGCGACTGGTTCCAGATGATGCGTTCGAGCGCCTGGTGGTAGGTGCCACGAACGAAGTTCAGGTCGGACGGATTCACGGGGCTCAGCAGCATGCGCACCCGCACCTGCCCGGGACCGGGATCCGGGACCGGGACCTCCTCGATGCGGATGTCGTCGGGATGCTCGGTGAACGAGCGGAGCAGAGCGGCCTTCATCTAGAGAAACCTCCTGACCAGTGCGTGCACGTTGACGTGCGCTCGCAACCGCGAGCAGACGAGGAACGTCCCGACCAGCTTGCGGTGCAGGAACATGGTCTGTGCCGGCGGCGAGCGCAGCCCCTTGCCGAAGGCCGCCGCCAGGCTGAGATCCCGCGCCCGGCCGATGAGGCCGGAGGCGGCGAAATCGTAGGGCCCGCGATGGGCCAGGGGCTCGCACACGAGCCGGATGATGTCGACTGCGTTGCGCACCATGTCCTCGGGGTCCTCCGGGTGCGCATAGCCGATCTCGAATGCGCCCTCCCGGATCGCTGCCGCGTCGTCCGCGAGCACGGCACGACACACGCGCCGGTAGCTATCGACGAATTCCGCCGGGTACTCGCCGACGGCGCCGAGGTCGAGCAGCGCGAGCTGCCGCGTCGGCGGGAGATAGAGGTAATTGGCGATGTTGGGGTCTGTCTGCATGAAGTGGAACTCGAACAGCTCGCGGAACATGAGTTCCTGCAGCGTGCGGCCGGCAGCGTCGCGCGTCGCCTGCGGCACGACCTCGCTCGCCAGCGCCTCGAGCGGCTCGCCGTCGATCCAGTCCATCGCCAGGATGTGACGGGTGGTCAACGTACGATCGACGCGCGGTACGACGACCTCCGACATGTCGGCGACGAGCTTCCGGTAGCGCTCGAGGTTGCGCGCCTCGGCGGCGTAGTCGGTCTCCACCTTGAGCTGCCGTTTGGCCTCGGTCGCCAGCGCCGCGACATCCAGTTTCATCGGCAGGAAATCGAGCCGCCGCAACAGGCTCGCGAGGTTGTCGACGTCGCTGTCCACGCTGCGCGCAACGCCGGGATACTGGATCTTGAGCGCCAGTTCGCGCCCGCCGTGCTTGCGCGCGCGGTGCACCTGGCCGATCGATGCGGCGGCCACCGCCTCGAAATCGAAATGTGCGAACTTCTGCTGCCATCCCTTGCCGTACTCACGCCCCAGCACCCGCCTGAGCTGCGTGTCGGGCATCGAGTAGCCCTGCGAACGCAGCATCGCGAGCGCGTTGCGGAACTCCGCCGGCACGATCTCGTCGCTCTGCAACGAGAGGATCTGCCCGACCTTCATCGCGGGCCCGCGCAGCGTCGCCAGTCGCCGCGCGAGAATCTCGGCATTGCCCGGCGTCAGCACCGCGGCCGCCAGGTCCGCCCCCTTGCCCTGCGCGTACTGTCGCGCGGTGCCGACCGCGGTGGACAGTGCGAGTTCGCCGCTCATGAGCCCGAAGCGCATCATGCGGCCGAGCCGCGACGCCGGCACTGCACTCTGCTTTCTCTTGTCGCTCTTGGCCATGGACCGCCGGGTGTCGCCGCCTGCCAGGCGTGCTGGATACGAACCCATGCTACAGGGCGGGGGCCGCCCGCCATAGGCAGCCTGTCATCGTTCTGCAGCAATAATGGCGTGTAATCAGCGATCGGACACTGGAGTCACACATGCAGGAGCGGGTCTACAAAGTGCTGTTCGTCTGCACCGGCAACTCTGCGCGCAGCATCATGGCGGAGGCACTGCTGAACCAGCGTGGCCACGGGAGGTTCAGGGCCTTCAGCGCGGGAAGTCACCCTACGGGCCGGGTCAACCCGCTTGCCATCGCCGTGCTGGAGGAAGCCGGGCTGCCGACGGGGGAACTCCGCAGCAAGTCGTGGGACGAGTTCGCGCGGCCCGAGGCACCGTCACTCGATTTCGTCTTCACGGTCTGCGACTCGGCCGCAGGCGAGGCCTGCCCTGTCTGGCCGGGGAAACCCGTGACCGCCCACTGGGGCATGCCGGATCCGGCCGCCGCGCCAGGGGACAACCAGGCCAGGCTCAAGGCCTTCCGGGGCACGTACCTTGCACTCGACTGGCGCATCGGCCTGTTTACCAGCCTGCCGATCGAGAAGCTGGACGAACTGACCCTGACCCGCCAGGTTGCGCAGATCGGTCGGCAGAATGCCTCGTGAAGTCTCAAGTGATGGACTCGCCGTCGTCGAAGACCAGCGTGCGCTCCGGCCAGCGCAGGGCTGCGAGCCGTGTCTGGTACGGCGGCGTGCCGCCTCGCGCGCGCTCCAGGTAGCGCCCGCCCACTGAGTAATCCACGCAGAAGACGTTGCGCCGGGGACCCATCCACTCATAGGCGTCGTAGTCCTCCAGCGGATAGTCCCAGTCGCCGGTCACGTCCGCGGGGACGGCACGGCGGTCGCGACGCCAGTAGTGACCCATGACGACCGCCGGTCCGGCCCGGTAGTCCTGCCACCAGCGTGCACGGACGGTCATCCGCCAGCGCCCTCCCGCCCAGGCGGGTCGCTCGGACGGCCCCTCCAGTCCGGACGTGAGCACCTTGATGGGATTGGCGTTCTGCAGGATCGTGGCCTCCTCCGCGCACGCGGGCAGCAGGGGCAACGCGGCATCGCGATCCTTGAACGCGTGACGGTACGCCTTGACCTCGCGCGCCGCCCGGGCGTCGATGCCGCTGCTGCGCAGCAGCGCCTTGGCCTGCGCATCGAGTGCGTCGTGAACCTCCCGGTAGCGCGCGCCGGACGAGAGCAATGGACCGAGCGCGCCGATCGCGGCGTCGTCCCAGCACGCGTGAACGACCCGCAGGTCGTCCCGCGCCAGAGTCAGCGGGAGGCGGTCGAGAAACCCGAGCCAGGCGTCGCGGCGTTCCGCGGTCGCTGCCCGCGAGTGGAGGAATTCGCCGTTGCGCAGCTCGTGGTTGCGATCGAAGAACCAGCCGTTGCCGTGCTTCGGCTCGCCGAGAAGCATGTTGAACTCGTGGTTGCCGAGCACGCATTGCGCGCGGCCCGCGCCGACCCAGGCCATGACCAGGTCGAGCACCGCCGGACTGTCGGGGCCCCGATCACAGAGGTCGCCGACGAACACGACGTGGCGGCCCTGCGGGTGGAGACCGTCGGCCCCATAGCCCAGGTGGCCGAGCAACGCCCGGAGCGCGTCGATCTCACCGTGTACGTCGCCCACGACATCGAGCGGCCCGTCGAAGAGGGTCGCCAGTGGTCGTCCAGCGCCTGCGGATCGCGGATGCATCATTCTCCAGTCCGTGAGCGAACCTTTACTCGCGGGCCCGATCCCTCCATGATTGCCGCTCCGTTGCTCCGCGTCGACCGTGGATGACTCTGATTCACCCGGCACCGCGAACGGACCCCGAGACATGGACTCATTGACACAGATTGCGCTAGGCGCAGCCGTCGGCACTGCCGTGCTGGGCAGGAAAGTCGGCCCACGGGCGGCCCTGTGGGGTGCCGTCTGCGGCACCCTGCCTGACCTGGACGTGCTGATCCCCTACGGCGACCCCGTCCGGGACTTCACCTTCCACCGGGCGGAGAGTCACTCGCTTTTCTGGCTGACCCTCGTCTCGCCTGTCGTTGCCTGGCTGATTGCGCGGCTCAACAGGGGCGCGGGGGCGAGCTTCCGCGAGTGGCTGGCGCTTGCCTGGCTCGCACTCGTCACTCATCCGCTGCTCGACGCATTTACGGTCTACGGTACGCAACTGCTGCTGCCGTTCTCGGACTACCCCGTCGGGGTGGGCAGCGTGTTCATCATCGATCCTTTGTACACGGTTCCCCTGCTCGTCGGTGTCATCGCCGCCGTAGGATTGCACCGGCGGCAACCCGTGCAGGCGGCACGCTGGAACGCCGCGGGGCTCGTCGCGAGCACGGTCTACCTCGCCTGGACCGTCGCGGCCCAGTCCCACGTCGAGGGTGTCGTGCACCGGGCCGTCGCGGCCTCGCCGCTCTCGAACAGCCGGGTGATGGTAACGCCGGCACCCTTCAACAGCCTGCTCTGGCGCGTCCTGGTCATGGACCGCGCCGGCTACCACGAGGGCTACTACTCGCTGTTCGACGGCGACCACGATCTGCGTCTGGCATTTCACACGAGCGCTTCCGGGCTCCTCGAGGAAATCGACGACGACTGGGCCGTGCAGCGCCTCGCCTGGTTCTCGAAGGGTTTCTATGCCGTCCGGCCGGCGGCCCCCGGGGCGCGCATCGCCGACGGGTCGGCCAGCACCCTGGGCCAGATCCTCGGACTGGTCGACACAGCCGCCGCAGCCAGCCCGAACGCTGGCAAGGCGACCGTCCCGATCGTCATGACCGACCTGCGCATGGGCCAGACGCCCTGGTTCGTGTTCGCCTTCGTCGTGGCCGAGCAGGACGGGCAGCGCATCGCCGCAGTGCCGAGCCGGCAGGTACCGACCGAGCGCCCCCCCGCATCGGCGCTGCCCTGGCTGTGGCAGCGCATCTGGGACCCGGATCTGCCGCTGCCGGCAACCTGAATCAGGCGCGCCGCCAGAGCAGCAACTGGTTGTTCGCCGGCATCGGGTGGTCGGCCCGGAGTACCAGCCCCTGCGCCGTCGCCAAGGCATCGACGGCTTCGAAATCCCGGATCCCGCTAGCGCGGTCACGTTCCCGAAGCATGCGGTCGAACACCGCGTTGCTCTCGGTGGTGTAGTCCCCCGAGTACCTGAACGGGCCATACACGGCCAGCACCCCACCGGCCGGCAGCAGGCGACCGACGCCGGCGAAGAAGGCTTCCACCGCCCGCCAGGACATGATGTGCAGGGTGTTGGCGCTGAACACCGCATCGCCCTCGAGTGCGGGCCACCTTTCCTGGAGGACGTCGAGATCGACGGGTGCCCGTAGGTTGGGCGGACCCTCGGCCGCAATTCGCGCGCTGAGATCGGCCAGGTACTCGGAACGGTCGGTCGGCTGCCACTGGACGTCGCGGGAGGTTTCGCGCGAAGTGGACCGCGTGCTGGCCCGTGCCCGCGCCGATCTCGATGACCCGGGCGCGGCCGGAGAAGGCCTCGCGCAGGACACTCAGGATCGGATCCTTGTTCCGCTCGCAAGCCTCGGAAAACGACAGGAAAGACGGGAGAGTCATGCGCGCGATTGTAGGGGGATGTAGGTAGTGCTCACAGCCTGTCCCTGCATTACACCGAATCGCCCCGAGGCGATTTCCGGGCCTTACTTGCGGGGGCCCTGCCACGGAGGACCGGGTGCCCGGGAACCACCGGGCGGGGTTGCCCTGACGACAGTCGGCCGCGAACCGGTCTGGTCGCGGCGCGCCCGGTCGTGGTTCGGGTTGCTCCCCGGGCACCTGCGAGCACCCGCGCCCCGTTCGAGCTGCGCCGCGACCTTACAACCGGATTCGCAGGCATCCCCACCTCGACCCCGCACCCGCGCATGGCGGCGGACACGCTAAGCTTGCGGCTTTGACACTCGCGGACGGAGGGAGCGGATGACCCGACTGATTCGCAGGATCGCTGCCGGAATCACCTGCGCGTGCATCCTCGGGCTCGTCGCCTGCCGACACGTACCGGTCGCGCCACCGGACGCACAGCGGGCCGGGGCAGTGGGTGCAGCGACGACGGCTCATGCAGCCGGCATCGCTGCCGCAAATCCGCTTGCGGTCGAGGCGGGACTCGCCGTGCTGCGCGCGGGAGGCGGTGCGGCGGATGCCGCGGTGGCCGTCCAGGCGGCGCTCGGCCTCGTCGAGCCGCAGAGCTCGGGCCTGGGCGGTGGTGCCTTCCTGCTCTACTACGACGCCGGCACGGGCCAGGTGACGGCCTATGACGGCCGCGAGGCCGCGCCCGCCGGTGCAACGCCCGACATGTTTCTCGACGAGACGGGCAAGCCGCTGTCCTACGCCGATGCGGTGACCAGCGGCCGCTCGACGGGCGTGCCCGGTGCGATCGCGATGCTGGGGCTGGTGCACGAACAGCACGGTCGCCTGCCGTGGTCTGCGCTGTTCGACGACGCGACGCGGGCGGCCGAACAGGGCTTCACCGTGCCGCAACGTCTCGGCAGATTCGCGAACAGCAAGTTTCCGCAGGCGACGCTGGAGGATGCGCGAGCCTTGTTCTCGCGGCCCGACGGCACGCCCGTGCAGGCCGGCGACACGCTGCGCAATCCGGCCTACGCACAGACGCTGCGGGCTCTGGCGGCCGGGGGGTCGAGGACGTTGCTGGAGGAACCGATTGGCGGCCGGATCGTCGCGCGCGCGCAGAGTGAACCGCGACCGGGCTCGCTCGCCGTCGCGGACCTCGCCGCGTATCACCCGCGCGCAGGAACGCCACTATGCCGACCGTACCGCGTCTATGTCGTCTGCGTGCCACCCCCGCCGTCGAGCGGCGTCGCGTTGCTGCAGATGCTGGCGATCCTGGAGCACACCGACATCGCGGCGCGCGGCCCGTCGGATCCGCAGGCCTGGTTCCTGTTCGCCGAGGCGGCCCGGCTCATGTACGCGGATCGCGACCGCTACGTCGCCGATCCCGCCTTCGTCGCGGTTCCCGTGGACGGATTACTGGACCCGGCGTACGTGGCGCAGCGAGCGACCCTGATCGGGAACCGTGCCGGTCCGCCACCGGTGGCCGGTGATCCCCCGGGGCGCGCGGCCGCCCGTATCGGCCGGGATGCGACCCATGAGGCGGCGGGCACCAGCCACTTCGTCGTCGTGGACGACCGCGGCGACATCGTTTCCATGACGACGACCGTCGAGTCGCTGTTCGGGTCGGGGCGCGCGGTGGACGGCTTCTTCCTGAACAACGAGCTGACGGATTTTTCCTTCGTTCCGCTCGAGGACGGACAGCCGGTGGCCAATGCCGTCGCGCCGGGCAAGCGGCCGCGGTCGTCCATGGCCCCGGTCATCGTGCTCGACCGGGCAGGCCGGCCGATGGCCGCGCTCGGCTCTCCGGGCGGCTCGTCGATCCTCGCGTACAACGCCAAGACGCTCGTCGGGCTGCTCGATTGGGGCCTGACGCTGCAGCAAGCCATCGACCTGCCGAACGTCATCGCCCGCGGCAGCCAGTATTACGGTGAAGTCAGCAAGCTGGCGCCCGAAGTGCTCGAGGCCCTCGCGACGCGTGGCGTCGAGATCAAGTCGGGCCGTGGCGAGGAGTCCGGGATCCACGGCGTCGTTCTGCGCGATGGCGGGCAGGTCGAAGGCGCCGCGGATCCTCGCCGCGAAGGCGTGTGGCGCCAGCCCTGAACGGCGCCTGCTAGCGGGCCGCTTCCAGCATGGTCACGACGGCGCTGCGCGCGGCGAGCGAATGCACGAGCAGCAGCAGGACGTCGCCGGGTCGTGCCCAGTCGAGCGCACAGCGTGCGGCATCGACCTCGCTGGAGCGCAGGGGCAGCGCGGACTCCGGCAGGCCGCTGCGCAGCAGTGCCGCGCGGATGACGGCCGGGACTTCCCCGGGGGCGCGTCCACGGAGGTAACCCTCCAGTTCCTTGACGACGACGAGGTCCGGGCGGGCAGCGGCCGCGACGTTCGCCAGGCGCTCGATATCCGCGTCGCTGCGGTTGCCAGCGTGCCCCAGCAGCAGGCCGAGTCGGCCGCCGGTGCCGCGCAGGCCGCTGGCCACGTGCAGCAAGCCGGCCAACCCCTCGGGGTTGTGCGCATAGTCGAGCAGCACGCGCACTCCGCGGACGTCGAAGCGCATCATCCGACCGGCGTTGTCGCGCAGGTCCGAGCCGAAGCGGGCGAACACCGCGGCGATCGTCGCCGGAGCGATGCCCAGACCCGTCGCTGCCAACGCGGCGGCCGCGAGATTGGCGACGTTGTAGACCGCCCGGCCTTCCACCGTCAGCGGCATGGTCGAAACGACGCCGAGATCGTGCTCGACGCCGGCCACGTGCAGCATCAGGCAGCCGTTGCGCACCCCGCAGGTCATGCCGCCGCCCGCGCGATGGGCGCGCAGCAGTTCGTGGTCCGCATGCTGCGCGAACCAGCCGATCGGGCTGCGCCGTCCGAAACGAGCGTGCAGCCCGCCGCAGCGGGTTCGCAGCATCGCATCGTCGGCGTTGAGCACGAGCAGTCCGTCCGCACCGATGACGGAGCCGACCGTCAGCTTCGCATCCGCGAGGCCGCCGAGGTCGTGGATACCGTACTCGCCGAAGTGGTCCTCGCTGATGTTCGTGACCACCGCGACGTCGGCGCGCGCCACGGCCAGCCCGCGCCTCAGGATTCCGCCGCGCGCGGTTTCGAGCACCGCCCCGTCCACGCGCGGATCCCGCAACACCGTGCGTGCGCCGACCGGCCCGGAGTAGTCTCCGGAATCGATCGTCTCGCCGTCCACGAACAGGCCGTCGGTACAACTGGACCCGACCCGCCGCCCGGTGGCCCGCAGACACGCGGCGACCAGTCGGACCGTCGTGGTCTTGCCGTTCGAACCCGTCACCAGTGCCGTCGGCACGGAGTGCAGGCGCTCCCACGGCACGTCGGCCACGAACGGCAGCGCACTCAGCGAGAAGCTGCAGCCGCCCGAGCCCTCGCCGACCGAGAAGATCTCGTCGTCGAGCAGCCAGGGCAAGTCGCGCAATTCGGCCGCGTCCACCAGTGCGCGCAGATGCGGACGTGCCTCAGCGCGCGACAGCTGCTCGAAGCGCGTCAGGGCCGGCGCCTCGTCGATTTCCGGGGGCAGCGTCTCGGCCGACGTGCTGCCGGCCGCGAGCGCCGCCTCGGTCAGCGTCCGCTGCAGGCCGGCCCAGTGCCCGGGATCACGCAGATACAAGGCGGCGCACAGCGCCCACTCGTTCACCTCCGTCGCCGTGAACAACTGGTCGAACGGAGCCGTGATCGCGAGCGAGACTCCGCCGGCATGGCGGCGCACCACGGCCCCGGCGTCCATGCCGCCGGACCAGCCGAGTCGTGATCGTGCCCGCTCGACCCGTTCTCGCCAGCCCGCGAGCAGCGCGTCGTCGGCCTCGATGCCCACGACCTCCAGCACGGCCCCGGTGGTCGAAAAGAAGAGATTGCTCCCGGTCAGGCGCCGTGAGTCGTCGAACGGCAATGCGCCCTCGATGGTCAGTCGTCAGTCTCCGGTGCGTAGCGGATGCCGCGTTCGTCGCGGATGAGGCCCTCGAGGCTGAGCGGCGCGACGGTCTCGACCGCAACTCCGGCCTCGGACGCTAGATCGGCGGCGTCCAGGCCCCTGGCTCCGAGGTCTCCTGTCCCGACAGCTGCGGAGGCCGCCGTGGACGATGTCGCGCCCGCCGGCCGGAACTTGGTGATCTGCTTCCACGAGCGCACCAGCGCGTCCGCAAAGACCAGCAGCAGGTCGCCAGGCTGGCCCATGTGCAGCGCGGCGTCGATCGCTTCCTGCTCGTCCGGGATGATCGTGATCGCCTGCTCCGACACTCCCGCCGCGCGCAGTGCGGCCGCCTGGATGCGCGGCACCTCGTCCGGAGCGCGATCCCTCAGGCTGTCGTCACGCCGGCACACGTAGTGGTCGAATCGCCCGGCCACGGCATTCGCGATCGCGACGAGATCCTCGTCGCGCCGGTCACCCGGACCCGCGAGCACGACGATGCGCCGGCCCGTGACGTCGAGCCGCTGCGCGAGGTCGGCCATCGCGGACACGGCGTGTGCGTTGTGCCCGTAGTCGAACAGCACCTTGAAGGGATGCTCGTTGAACACGTTCATGCGGCCCGGCGCCTGGAAGAACGTGGCGTCGAAGGTGCGCAGCCCCTGGCGGATCGCATCGAGCTTGATGCCGAGCGAGAACGCCATGGCGGCGGCGAACATCGCATTCTGGACGTTGTGCAGCGCACGTCCCTCGAGCGTCGCGGGGATGAGATGCGTCCACACGAGCGGAATGTGGCTGCCGCGGTCGTAGAGCGTGATCATCTGTCCGTTGACACCCGCCTCGAGCGCACAGGCGCGGCCGCCGGCGCGGATGTGCTCTCGCACCAGTGCGTGCTGCGGGTTCAGCGTGACGTAGCAGATGTTCCTGGCCTCGGTGTAGCCCGACATGCGCATGACCAGGGGGTCGTCGGCGTTCAGGACCGCACAGTCCGTCGCCACCTCGACGATGATGCGCTTCACTTCCGAGAGCTGCTCGAGCGTGTCGATGCCCTTCAGCCCGAGGTGGTCGGACTGCACGTTCAGCACCGCACCGACGTTGATCTCGTTGACGCCCATGCCCGCGCGCAGCAGGCCGCCGCGCGCCGTCTCGAGCACCGCGATGTCGATCTGCGGATCCGCCAGCACCATGCGCGCGGACACCGGGCCCGTCATGTCGCCCTGCACCGTTCGCTGGCCGTCGATGTAGACGCCGTCCGTGGTCGTCAGTCCCGGCGTGAGGCCCGCCATCTTGGTCACGTGCGCCAGCATGCGCGCCGTCGTGGTCTTGCCGTTCGTCCCGGTGATCGCGGCAATGGGCACCCGTGACGGGGCCCCGGGCGGGAACAGCATGTCGATCACCGGAGCGGCGACGTCGCGCGGCGTGCCTTCGCTCGGCGCGACGTGCATGCGGAAGCCGGGCGCGGCATTCACCTCGCAGATGCCGCCGCCGATCTTGCGGTAGCTCTCGGTGATGTCCGTCGAGAGGAAGTCCACGCCCCCGACGTCGAGCCCGATCGCGCGCACGGCACGCTCCGCCATCTCGCGGTTGTCGGGGTGGATGACGTCGGTCACGTCCGTCGCGGTGCCACCGGTCGAGAGGTTGGCCGTCGAGCGCAGGTAGACGATCTGCCCCGCCTCCGGCACGGATGCCGGCGTCAGGCCGGCGCGCTCGAGCATCTTGAGCGCCTGCGCGTCGATCTCGAGGCGGGTGAGCACCTTCTCGTGGCCGACGCCGCGGCGCGGATCCTGGTTGACGAGATCCACGAGCTGTTCCACCGCGTGCTCGCCGTCCCCCACGACGTGGCCCGGCGTTCGACGCGTCGCCGCGACCAGCTCGCCGTTCACGACCAGCAGGCGGTGATCGTCCCCCTCGAGGAACGTCTCGACGATCACCGAGCGGGAGTGCTCGCGTGCCGCCGCGTATCCCTGCGCCACTTCCTCGTCCGTCATGAGCCGGATGGAGATGCCGCGACCGTGGTTGCCGTTGTACGGCTTGGTGACCACCGGGAAACCGATGCGTCGCGCCGCGCGTAGCGCCTGGCCCTCGCTCTGCACGAGCTCCTGCTTCGGCACGGGCAGCCCCAGCGTCGCGAGGATCTTGTTGGTCTCCTCCTTGTCGCTCGCGAGTTCGACGGCGATGTGCGGCGTGCGCCCGGTGACCGTCGCCTGGATGCGCTGCTGGTACCGGCCGTGGCCGAGCTGCACCAGTGACTGGTCGTTGAGCCGCAGCCAGGGAATGCCCCGCGCCCCGGCGGCCTTCACCAGGGAAGCGGTCGACGGCCCGAGGGCTCGGCGCTGCGCAAAGCGGATGAACTCGTCGCGCGCCTCCGGCCAGTTCCACCCGTCCGGGACGGTGTCCGGGGGACGCAGCTCGTCCGGCAGCAGGGAACAGAGCAGTCGCAGGCCGAGCTCGCCGGCCGCGATACCCTCGTCGCGCTGTTCATACTCGTACACGACCGTGTACACCCCCGGTCGTCCTGCACTGCGCGTCTTGCCGAAGGTGACCTCCTCGCCGGCGATGTTCTGCAGCTCGATGGCGACGTGCTCGAGCACGTGCCCGAGCCACGTCCCTTCGTCCTCGCGCATGCGACGGAAGAAACCCCCCGGCTCGCGGTAGGAACAGCCGTGCTCCGCGAGGCCGGGCAGCGCCGTCGCCAGGGCGTCGATGAACCCGCCGCCCAGGCGGACCGTCGGCCAGGCCTCGAGCTCGCCGAGGTCGAGTTCCAGCCGGATGACCGGGAAGTGCGCATAGAGCGACGGCCCGACATACACGGATCGATCGAGGATTCGCATTTTCTGTTCGCCGCTCCCGCGGGCCAGCTCGTTCGTCAGGCGATGATGTCACACCGCACGGCGGACGCGCAGCGAGCCGTGCCGCCGGCGAACCGGGCCTGCCGGCGCCGACGCCGCAGCCTCATTCCTTGGGTTGGGCGAGCACCCCGGCCGACGCCACCCGCGTGTGCATATTGAAGGTCGCTCCCGCGACCAGCACGTGCAGTCGCAGGCCCAGCATGCAGACCGGCTGGCCTTCGCTGACGCTGTCCATCGAGGAGTAGCTCAGGTCCGCGGCATCGACGATGGTGACGCCACCACTGCCCACGACCTCCACCGTCTCATCGGGCCCGATGAAGGCGGCGGTGTCCTCGTCGAGACCGATGCCGACCGCGAACGGGTTGTAGGCGAGCGCCGTGAGCAGGCGCCCGAGTCGATCCCGCTGGCGGAAGTGCTGGTCGATGATGAAGCGGTTCGTCAGGCCCAGGCCCGGGGCGAGGCGAACACTGCCGGAGATGACCGACGAGCCCTCGTCGCCGAAGGCGATCATGTGCTCGCTCAGGATGCTGGCGCCGGCGCTCGTACCGCCCACGGTCACGCCCTTCGCGTTGCGGGCACGGATGAGCTTGGCCACCGGCGTGCCACCGAGGAGCGTCGTGAGCCGCAGCTGGTTGCCGCCGGTGAAGAAGATGCCGCTGGCGTCCTCGAGCCTGCGCAGGCGACCGGGCTCCTGGCAGTCGCGACGGGTGTCGAAGTCCATCACCGCGACGCGTGCGGCGCCGAGGTCGCGGAACAGCTTCTCGTAGCGCGGACCGGTTTCATGCAGGCGGCTGGCGGTCGGGATTACGACGATGTCCGCCTCGCGTGCGCCGGCGCATGCGACGAAGCGCTCGAGGATGTGGCGGTCGTTCTCCTTGTTTTCGGCGCCGCCGATCGGAATGATCCAGCCGCGGGTCGCGCCTTCGGGGACGATACTCGGCATCGGCGCCTGCTCCTCGGATTCCGCCTTCACGGACCGCCCGGGCGGGCGGCCGCGGCAATTCTACGCTGCGCCGCTTCCCGGCGGTCGACCACCCTTGCCGCCGGCCAGTCCGTGCGCCGCCAGCTTGCGGTACAGCGTGCGCTCGCTCAGGCCGAGCGCCCGGGCCAGCTCGCGACGGTTGCCCCGGTGCTCGGCAAGCGCCCGTGCCAGGGCCTCGCGCTCGGCCGCAGGCAGCGCCGATGCCTGGCCGTCCTCCGGCGGCCCGGAACCGCGCCGCCCGGTGGCCGCCACGACCTCGTCCGGCAGATGGCCGGCCTCGATGCGTTCGTCGTCCGCGAGCAGGCTCGCGCGCTCCACCACGTTGCGCAACTCGCGCACGTTGCCCGGATAGTCGTAAGCCAGCAGGGCGCGGCGCGCGGCGTCGGCGAGCACGAACCTGCGTCCCGGGCGCACCCGCGCGAGCAGCGACTCGGCGAGCAGCAGGATGTCCTCGGGCCGTTCGCGCAGCGACGGTATCGGCACCGGGTAGGCACTGATGCGGTAGTAGAGATCCGCGCGAAAGCCGCCCTCCCGCACCATCCGCTTCAGGTCGCGGTGCGTCGCGGCGACGAGGCGGAAATCGGCCCGCAGGGGCGTCACGCCACCGACGCGGCGGTAGCTGCTGCTCTCGATCAGGCGCAGCAGTTTCACCTGCTGGACCAGCGGGATGTCGCCCACCTCGTCGAGGAACAGCGTGCCGCCACTGGCAGCCTCGACGAGCCCCACCTTGCGCTGGATCGCGCCCGTGAATGCACCTTTCTCGTGCCCGAAGAGTTCGCTCTCGAACAGTGTCTCGGTCAGTCCGGAGCAGTCCACCGCGACGAAGGGCGCGGCCGAACGACGGCTGCTTTCGTGGATGAGGCGGGCCACCATCTCCTTGCCGGTGCCGGTCTCGCCGAGCAGCAGCACCGAGGTCTCGGTCTCGGCGACCCGCGAGACGAGCTCGAGCATTGCGCGGAACCGGGGTGCCCGGCCCGTGAGGCCCTCCGAGGACGCCGATGCCCGGGCCGTCGGCAGTGACTGCATGCGTTCGACGAAGAAGCGGACGTCTCCCGAGCGGTCGCGCACCGGAGTGATTTCCACCTGCACGTGCTCATCGCCGCGCGGCGTATGGTGGATGTGCAGTGCGTATTCGGTGCGACCCGAATCGAGCGCCGCACGCCGCGGGCACAACTCACCGGCCTGGTCGCAGGGATGCGCGTAGTGGTGCGAGACCTCGTAGCAATGCCGGCCGACGACCGACTGGTGCGACGAATAGGTGTCCCGGTAGGCCTTGTTGGCGGCGAGAACCCGGTAGTCGAGATCGAGAAGGATCCTCGGTTCGGGGAGGCCCTCGATGAACGAGGTCAACTCGGGCAACAGGTCGGCGCTGGTACGCGTCATGGGGGAACGACCTCGCCAGAGGTGACCATCGACTGCCAGAAATTCTGCCACAGTTGACAGCGACGCCGCCTGAAAGCTGCGGCGGACTTCGCGATTCATTCATAAGTTGTTGATTGTTCATATCATTTAACTCGGATGGCCGATTCTGGTACGACACCTGCATCGGAAAGGCTCGTCGATGGTCCGTGGCAGGCCTTGCCACACGGCCTGGAGGACGCCCGCCGCCATGACGTTGTTCCGCCAGTTGTACGACCCCCCGAGTCGAGCGTACGCCTACCTCATCGCGGACACGAGCGCCGGCGAGGCAGTGGCCGTGGACCCCAAGCCGGCGGGCATCGTCCCGGCCCTGCTTGCGCTGGCTGGCGACCTTGACCTGCGGCTGACCCACCTGCTGTGCACGCACGCTCACGACGACGAGGACACGGCCGTCCCGCTCCTGCGATCGAGAACCGGGGCGCGGGTGATCGCCAGCGAGTTCGCGCCGATCGAGGCCGACGATCGCCTCGGCCACGGCGACATGCTCGCCTTCGGCAACGAAGTGCTCCACGTGCTCGGCACCCCCGGGCACACTCGAGGATGCCTGTCCTACCGTTGGCGCGACCGCGTGTTCACCGGCGATGCGCTGCTCATCCATGGCTGCGGACGCACCGACCTGCCAGGCGGGGACGCAGGGACGTTGTTCGACAGCATCACGCTGCGCCTGCTGGTGCTGTCGGACGACACCCTGGTGTTCCCCGGCCACGAGACCCATGGACGCACGGTATCGACGATCGCCGAGGAGCGCGCTCGCAATCCGTGTGTCGCGAACCGCACTCGCGACGAATTCATCACGCACAGGTGCCAACGTTGACCTCGGCCGTGACCCGACGGTGCCCTCCCAGCATCATCGGGCACGCCAGCATCGGCACGATGGCCGTCAACCGGGTCGGACGCCGGGATCGTGCGCGCAGCACTGTATGATCGATCCATGGCGAGTACCCCATTGGCGGTACGAATGACGATCAAGGAGAAACAACGTGAGCCATGAGGACCTGCACGAAGCGGCCAGCGACCTGAGCGAGGCGACCCGCGACATGCACCGCGCCATCGTTTCGCTGATCGAGGAGTTGGAGGCGGTCGACTGGTACCAGCAGCGGGTGGACGCGTGCAAGGACCCCGAACTCCGGGCCATCCTGGCGCACAACCGCGACGAGGAAAAGGAGCACGCGGCCATGGTGCTCGAGTGGATCCGGCGCCGGGACGGGGCGTTCGACAAGGAACTGAAGGACTACCTGTTCACGAAGGACCCGATCGCGCACGAATAGCGCGGAAGTGCGCACGGCGGGCCGGTCGCTTGCAATGCTCGTCGCACCGGGCGACATTGCGCGACCGCATGACGAGGTCCGACTGATGCCCGCACGCTTCCTGCACGCCTGCATCGCTGCCCTGGCTGCAGTCTCCGCCGTTTCGTCTGGCGCCCCGGCGCATGCCGGAGCGCCCGCACTGCAGCCGATGGACGTATTCCAGTTGCAGTGGGCGGCGGATCCGCAGATTTCGCCCGATGGCCGGCAGGTCGCCTACGTCCGCCGCTACGGCGACGTGATGAAGGACGTCTACGCAGGTGACCTGTGGCTCGTCGACGCGGACGGACGCGAACATCGGCCACTGGTGAACGGCGCCGCCTCGCCGCGCTGGTCGCCGGACGGGAAGCGCCTCGCCTACGTCGCGGGCGACGGCGCGGGCGCACAGCTGTTCGTGCGATGGATGGATTCGGGCGCCACGGCGCAGGTGACACGCGTGCAGCGCAAGCCGTCGGACCTCGCGTGGTCACCCGACGGCCGGACCCTTGCGTTCATCATGCCCGTGCCCGAGGAAACGCAGCCGCTCGCGAAACCCCTGGAGAAGCCGGAAGGTGCGGAGTGGGCGGCGGCGCCCAGGGTCATCGAGAAACTCGTCTACCGCTCCGACGGCGAGGGTTACCTGAAGGACGAGCGCGAGCAGGTCTTCGTCGTGCGTGCCGATGGCGGCACGCCGCGCCAGCTCACGGAGGGCGCGTTCGACCACGCGGCTCCTGTCGCATGGACGCCGGACGGCGAGGAGATCCTCGTCTCCGCGAACCGCCATCCGGACGGCGAGTACGATCCGAACAACTCCGAGGTCCATGCCGTCCGGGTCGCCGACGGCACGCTGCGCACGCTCACCTCGCGCAAGGGGCCGGACCGCTCGCCCACCGTATCGCCCGACGGGAGAGCGGTGGCCTACCTCGGGTTCGACGACGCCTACCAGGGCTACGAGAACACACGGCTGTACGTCATGGCGCGTGACGGCAGCGATGCACGGGTGGTGAGCGGGAGCCTCGATCGGTCGCTGCAGCAACCCGTCTGGTCGGCGAACGGCCGGGAGATCGTGGCGCAGTTCGAGGACCACGGGCGCATGAAGCTCGCAGCGATCGGCCTCGACGGCCAGGTGCGGACATTGGCGGACGACGTCGGTGGACTCTCGCTCGGGCGGCCGTATTCGAGCGGCCAGTTCTCCGTTGCGAAGACCGGCACCGTGGCCTACACGATGGCGGGACCCGACCGCCTCGCCGACGTGGCGGTGGTGCCGCTGCGCGGCGGCACGCCGCGCAGGCTCACCGATCTCTCGGGCGATCTCCTCGCGCAGCGCAGCCTCGGTCGCGTCGAGGAGGTCCAGGTGCCCTCCTCCTTCGACGGCCAGCCCGTACAGGCCTGGGTGGTCACGCCGCCAGGCTTCGATCCCGCCAGAAAGTACCCGCTGCTGCTCGAGATCCACGGCGGTCCCTTCGCCGCCTATGGACCGACGTTCGCCGTCGAGCAGCAGCTGTATGCCGCCGCGGGCTATGTCGTGCTCTACGTCAACCCGCGCGGTTCCACGGGTTACGGCAAGGAGTTCGGCAATGCGATCCACCACGACTACCCCGGGCACGACTACGACGACCTGATGTCGGCCGTGGACGCCGTCCTGACGAAGGGTTACGTCGACCCCGCGCGACTGTTCGTCACTGGTGGCAGCGGCGGCGGTGTCCTCACGGCGTGGATCGTCGGCAAGACCGATCGTTTCCGGGCAGCGGTCGTGCAGAAACCCGTCATCAACTGGACCAGCTTCGTGCTGACCGCGGACCACTACAATTTCTTCTGGAAGTACTGGTTTCCCGGCTACCCGTGGGAGCGGCCCGAGGAATACGCGCGGCGCTCGCCCCTGTCACTGGTCGGCAACGTGAAGACCCCGACCATGGTGCTCACCGGCGAGGAGGACTACCGGACACCGATGTCCGAGTCCGAGCAGTACTACCAGGCCCTCAGACTGCGACAGGTGCCGAGCGCGCTCGTACGGGTCCCCGGAGCGGGCCACGGTCTCGACAAGCGGCCGAGCCAGCTCGCGGGCAAGGTGACGCACGTGCTCGCATGGTTCGAGCGGCACGGCACGGTGGAGACGCCGCAACCCTGAAGCGCCGGGCGCGAGCCGGTCGTCGAAGTCCCGAATACCCCAGTCACCGGCCGAGGTGTAATAAGAATCCCTGAAAGGTCTGCCGGCCGCATCGCCGGCGCGCATTGCGGACCAGGAGCCCCGCGTCTTGATCGACATCCTGTTCGGCGTGATCGGGTTCATGTTCTGGCCGGCGCTGCTGGTCGGCATCGCGGTCCTGCTGGGCCGCAAGCGGCGGCGGGCGTTCGCCCGGGTCGAGCAGCATCTCGCGGAGGTCTCGGAGCTGGCGCGGCGCCATGCGCGCCGCCTCGAGGACCTCGAGACACGGATGGCACGACTCGAATCGCCCGGCGTCGCGGCACTGCCGGCACCGACGGCGGAGATCGCACCAGCCGGGGCCGAGCCGGTGGGGATCGCGCCGGTCGAGCCGGCTGCCGCAGTGCCGGCGCCCGAGCTCGTTGCGGAGCCTCACGCCGTGCCGACCCCGGTCGCCCCCGAGCAACCGCCCTCCGCCTTCGCAAGGCGGCGCCGGGCGCTGGAGCGGCAGTTCATCGAGAACTGGACGGGCGTCTTGGGCGTGGTGGTCGTCGTCGTCGGGGTGACGTTCGTCGGCATCTACACGGCCCTGCGGCTCGAGCCGTTCTTCCGTTTCCTGCTCACCGTCGCGGCCGCGACGGTGTTCATCGGTGCATCCTTCGTCCTCGGCCGCAAGGCAGACTGGCAGGCGTTTGCGGGTTGGCTCCGAAGTGGGGGCGCGGCGATCCTGCTGTTCGCCTGCGCCGCGGCGGGCGGCCTGCCCGGACTCGGCCTGCAGTGGGTCACGGCCCCCTTACCCGCGCTCGCGCTGCTGCTCGCCGGCATCGCGGTCAACCTGTACCTAGCGTATGCGAGCAGGACGGAAGTCGTGGCGACGCTGCACGTCCTGCTCAGCCTGCTGCCGCTTGCAATCGTACCCGCGACCACGACCGCACTCACGATCGCGAGCGCGGTCGCCCTGTGCGGTGTCCTGATCGCCGCCCGCGGCGGATGGGACCGGCACCTCGCCATCGTGCTTGGTGCCTGTGCGCTCTTCCATGCCGTCTGGCGGATGCGCATGGGCGACCATCTGGCATCGGACGTCGCGGGTTACATCGCCGCGGCATGCGCGGCACTCGTGCTCTGCACCGCCGTCCTGGTGCATTACCGCGAGACCCGCGCGATGGCGGCGTCGCCTCCCGCGCTGCAGGTCGGCACTCACCTCGCGAGCTGGGCACTGCTGGGGCTGGCAATGTTCGTCTACGTGCCGTCGGCGCTGGTGCGCGGCATCGCGCTGGTCGTGCTGGCGGTATATGCATACCGCCTCGGGCAGCGGGCCCGCGTGCTCCACGTGCCGTGGCTGCAGCGCTCCGATACGCTCGCCGCGCAGGCACTGCTGCTGCTCGCCCTCGCCAGCGGACTCGACCTCGGTGCGAGCTACTCGCTGGTCCTGCTGCTGGCGCTGGCCGAAACCCTCGCCTTCCGCTGGACGGTACCGCGGGCGCAGGATGCGCTGCTCGACAGGATCCTCGACGTGCTGCCACTCGCGGCAGCCGCCCTGCTGGCGGTCTCCGGCCTGCTGGACATCACCACGTTCGACGCGCCGAAGCTCACGGTCGCCGGGGTGCTGCTCGCCGGATCGGCGCTGGCCGTGCTCGGACAACGGGTCCTGCACGCACCCGCGGAGGGCGAACCGGGCGCCAGCACTGCGCGACACCCCGACGATTGGCTGGCCTCCCCGGGTGCCGCGCTGGGCGCGGTCGCGGGCCTGCTGCTCGTCGTTTCGCTCGCAGCCGTCGCGGATCGACCTTGGCTCGAGGCCGCGTCGCTGGTTGCCGTTGGCGCGTTCCTCCTCGCATGGAAGCGCCTGCGCCGCGCCGGCCTGGAGGCTGGCGCGATCCTGGCCCTGTCGTGCGCCCACCTGCTGTCGTGGGCAGGCCTGGTCGCCGGACGGGACTGGGCGCCGCTCGCGCTTGCCGGGCGCGTCGTCCCACTCGTGGGTCTCGCGGCACTCGCCCTCTGGCTGGCCGGGGCGGGACTGCTGCGCCGCGTCGCGATCGTGCTGCTGGGCGCGACCATCGGCCTTGCGGCATTCCTGTTCCTCGATCCGGTGTCTGCGCTGATCCCCGCCGTTGCCTGGTTGCTGCTGTCGCTGGTGGCGCTCGAGATCGCCGACCGTCGCGAGGGCGCGGAGGCGTACACGGTGCTGGCCGTCGGCTACGGCTACCTCGTGGCCTTCCTGGCCGCCTACGCACTGGTGGTCATCCAGGTGCCCGCCTACGTCGGCGTCATCCGTACCCGGGCGCTCATAGAGATCTTCGCGGTCGGCGTCTTCGGCTACTGGTGGCTCTTCCGTCCACGCACCGCGCTCGAGTCGGGCCGCGCCTGGACCCAGGTGCACCCGCTGTTCGTCGAACTGATCCTGGTGGGAATCGCGGTCACGGTCATCGTGGAACTGGCGCCGCAATGGTGGGCGGTCGCCTGGGCGATCCTGGCGCTGGCGCTGCTGTCGCCGGCAGCGGAACGGCTGCTCGACGTCCGTGCAAGGATCTACTCGCTGCTCTTCTACTGGGTATCCGTCGCCGACATGGCGGTCGTGATGAGCACGCTCGAGGTGCCTTCGCCGCGCTGGTTCGACCAGCCTGAATTCACCTCGCTGGTCGCCATCGCCCTGCAGGTCGCCTATGCCGCGTGGGCGAACCATCGCCTCGTGCTGCAGGGGCTCGCGACACCCGCCCCCGTCCACGTGCTCGGCCGCCTCGCGGCGCGCATGGCCCCACGACGCAACCTCTACCTGTACTACCCGCTGTTCGCCGGAATCGCGCTGTTCCTGTACTGGCGCTTCGATCGCTCCGTGCTGACGCTGCTCTGGGCCGGCGAGGCGTTCCTGGTATTCGCGATGAGCGCCTGGCTGCGGGAAAACCAGTTCCGATACCTTGCACTCGCGGGACTCGGTGCCTGCCTGGTGCGACTGGTCGTGGTCGACATGGCCGAAGCGAACCTCGCGCTGCGCGGCGCGGTCTTCATCGGCGTCGGCCTGCTGATGCTCGCCATGAACGCGATCTACAACCGCTACCGTGCGAGGTTCGAGCCGTGAGCCACACCGGCCGATGGATCGCGCTGGGCGCGCTCGTGGCCTGCGGCGTGGCGATCATCGCGATGCTGCAGCGAGCCCAGGTGCAACCGCCCCTCGAGTCGACCTTCACGAGTGCGTTCCAGGTGCTGGGCACGCCGCTCAAGCTCGTGGACCGGTTTGCCACCCGCGTGCTGCCGGTGGACGAGATCGACGAAGGGGAACTCGGGGACGTGTATCGCGCGAGCTACGATCTCCAGGCCGATCCGCCGAGCCGCGAGCAGCGCTACCTCGACTCGCTGATGACCGAGTTGCAGCCCTACGCGGGCAAGTCGTTCCGATACCGCGCGTACGTCGTCGACTACCCCGCACCGAATGCGATGGCCTTCCCGGGTGGCGTCGTGCTGGTCACGCGGGACCTGCTCACGACGCTGCACACGGAGGCCGAGCTCATCGCGGTGCTGGCGCACGAGATGGGGCACATCGAACGGGGCCACTGCTTCGACGCGGCTCGCTTCCAGCTGCTTGCCCGGAAGGTCGACGCGGCGCCGCTCGGGGCCCTGGCCGATCTCGCGGCGCAGGTGCTCCTGCGGCACTCCTACAGCAAGACGATGGAGCACGAGGCCGACAGCTACGCCTTCGAACTCCTGACGCATAGCCGCTACGACCCGCGCGGGGTCGCCGGAGCGTTCCACTCGCTTCTCACGTACGTCGCCGAGCACCGGGAGCGCACGCCCACGCACGCGAGTCCGATCCGCGACTACTTCACCTCCCACCCGCCGCTCGAGATCCGTGCCGCAGAATTCGGCGAGCGCGCCGACGCCTGGTGGAGCCGGCAGCCGGGCGAGCGGCGCTATTCGGGCGCGCGCAATCTGGCGGCACTCGTCTCGCTGTCACGACACGAACTCGCGGACGAGTGGGTCCCCGCCGCGGAGTGATGCACGATGACCGACGATACCGATAGTACTGCGCCGGGCGCGACGGATCCCGGGAGCCCCGCCCCGCACGAGCGCGGCTCACTCCTCCATCACCTCGACAGCGCCGAGAAGGCGTTTCTGTCGGGCCGACGCTCGCGGGAGGCGGACCTCGAGAGCGCCGTGCGATTCTTCCTCGAGTTCCTGCGCGGCTTCGAGAGCTTCGATTTCGAGCAGCCCTGCGTCACCGTCTTCGGCTCGGCCCGATTCGACGAGAGTCACCGCTACTACCGGCTGGCCCGGGAGGTCGGCGCAGCGCTGGCTCGCGAGGGATTCGCCATCATGACGGGCGGCGGGTCGGGCATCATGGAGGCGGCGAACCGGGGCGCCCGCGAGGCGGGCGGGCTCAGCCTCGGATGCAACATCACGCTGCCGCGCGAGCAGCGACCCAACCCGTATCTCGACCGCTTCATCCAGTTCGACCACTTCTTCGCGCGCAAGGTGATGCTCGTGAAGTACTCCTGCGCATTCGTCGTGATGCCGGGTGGCTTCGGCACCCTCGACGAGGCCTTCGAGATCGCGACACTGATGCAGACGCGCAAGCTCGAACGCTTCCCGCTGATCGCCCTGGGCGGCGAGTTCTGGCAGAAGTTCAGCGAGTTCCTGCGCGATACGCTGCTCGTCGAGGGCACGATCAGTCCGGAGGACGTGCAGTTCATCCACCGGGTAGACACGGCCGAGGACGTCGTGCGCGTCATTCGCGAGGCGGGACTGTGCCGCAGAGGCGACGACGGGAAATGACGCGTCGCGCAGTCGTCTACCAGGGCAACGGCTCACCGCTCGCGTGGTGGAAACTGCCCGTCTGCTCGAGGCCGAGCTCCTCCATCCGCGCGATCAGCGCCGCCGCGGATTCGGAGACGGGCACGCCGTGGCGATCCGTCATGTCGGTGGCCACCATCCCCGGGTGCAGCAGCAGGACCGCGATGCCCTTCTCGCGCAGGTCGCGCGCGAGGCTGACGCCGGCAATGTTCACCGCCGCCTTCGACATGCGATAGCCGTAGTAGCCGCCGCTGCCGTTGTCCGCGATCGAGCCCATCCGGCTGGTGATGATCACGACCTTCGAGCCGGCGCCGAGACTGGGCAGCAGCGCCCGCGTCACCCGCAACGGCCCGAGCGCGTTCACCTCGAACTGGCGGCGGATGCGCTCGAGGTCGAGATCGTCGATGGACTCGCGGGTGAGGATGCCGGCGTTGTTCACCAGCACGTCGATGCGCTCACCGGCCAGTTGTCCGGCCAGGCCGGCGACCGCCGCATCGCGAGTGACCTCGACGCCCTCGATGACCCGGCAGCCGAGGCCTCGCAGCTCGTCCGAGGCCGACCGGCACACGGCGATGACGCGATCGCCACGTGCCCGCAACTGGCGGCACAGCTCGAGCCCGATGCCGCGGCCCGCCCCGGTGACCAGGTAGGTCGTCATCTTCGATGCGCCCGGCGACCGCTCAGGCGGCCTCGGGTTTGCGTGATTCCGCCGTCCGCTGCTCGGTCTCCCTCGCCTTGACCGCCTCTGCGGGGTGCTCGTAGTCGTTCTTCTCCCAGTCGCGGTACTGCGGCGGGATCGGGTTGATCGAGCCCTCGGCCAGCCAGTCGAGCTTGCCGTCCATCAGGAGGCCCGCAACCTTGTTGTACGAGCGGTTGAAGTTGTTCTTCACCGCCTGGAAGTTGCCCTGGATGCGCCGCCGCGTCTCGCGGCAGAACAGGTCCGCGAGTTCCTGGGGCGACTGGTCCGCGGGGTTCGTCGCGACCAGGTGGTCGGCGTAGGACAGGGTCGAGGCCATCACGAACAGGTCGACCCCGATGTCCACGAAGTTGCCGAGGATGATCTGCTCTTTCTCGAGCTTCGGACCGTACTTGGCCATCGTCGCGAACAGCCGGCGCGCGAGCAGCTTGCTGGTCTTGGCCGCGTAAGCGAGGTGCTTGCGGTTGCGCTCGGAGAGGTGCTTCGCATCGAGGTGACCGCCGGTGTCGGGCATGAACAGCTTCGGCAGCCACGTCCCGTAGAAGCCCGCGGCCTTCCGCATCGCCTCGCTCTTCGTGACCTTCTGGCCGGGCTTCGGCTGCAGGATCGGCATCACGAGCTTGAAGTGCGTGTCGAGCGCCTCGCGCGCCATGATCAGGTGCATGACCTGCGAGGAACCCTCGAAGATGCGATTGATGCGCGCGTCGCGCAGACCCATCTCGACCGCCGTCGGGCGCTCGCCACGCTCGTACAGCGACTTGGCGTTCTCGTAACCGCGCCCGCCGCGCACCTGCAGGTAGTCGTCGTACATCTTCCAGAGGGTCTCGGAGCACCAGTACTTGGCGGCCGCGGCCTCGAGGCGGATGTCGGCGTTCTTTTGGTCGGCGAACGCGCAGGCGACGCCGACCATGGCCTTCATCGCGAACAGCTGCGCCATGTAGCCCGAGATCATCTTCGCCACGGCCTGGTGCTTGCCCACCGGCTGGCCCCACTGCTGGCGCGTCGACGTCCACCACTTCGCGTCGTCGACGAGCGCCATGCCACCGCCGATCGCCGCGGCCGGGATCCCGAGGCGTCCGACGTTGAGCGTCGCCAGCGCGATCTTGAGACCCTCGCCCGGCTTGCCGATCAGGTTCTCGGCCGGGACATAGACGTCCTTGAAAGCGACGACGCCGTTCGCGATGCCGCGCAGGCCCATGAAGCGCGAGCGCCGCACGCGCTCTACGCCCGGCCATGCGGTCTCGACCACGAAGCACGAGATCTGAGGCAACGACTTGCCGTTCGGCAGCACCTTGTCCGGGGTGCGCGCCAGCACCGCGATCAGCGTCGTCTTCGGGTCCGTGACGTTCGTGCACCAGAGCTTGTCGCCGTTCAGCGTGTAGTACTTCCCGTCGGCCGAGGGCGTGGCGACCGTCGTCATGCGTGCAGGATCCGAGCCCACGCCGGGCTCGGTGAGCGCGAACGCCGAAATCTCACCTTTTGCGAGCCGCGGCAGGTATTTGCGCTTCTGCTCCTCGGTGCCGAACTCCTTGAGTGGCTGCGGCACGCCGATGCTCTGGTGGGCCGAGAGAAACGCGACCGTCGAGGCGCAGTAGCCGCCGACGAAGCCAAGCACGCGGGCGTAGTTGGTGACGGACAGACCGAGTCCACCGTACTCCTTCGGGATCTTCATGCCGAAGAGGCCCACCGCGGCCATGGCCTCGAGCGCCTCGCGGGGATACTCACCATCCTCGTCGATCTGCCATGGGTCGATCGAGCTCTCGATCACCGGGCGGATCTTCTCGATGTACTCGTCACCGATCCGCCTGTCTTCCGGCGACTGTGCCGGGAAGGGGTGGATCAGGTCCCAGCGGAAGTTGCCCTTGAAGACCTCGGCGGTGAAGCTCACGGCCTCCCAGTCCGCCTGTCGGGCGTCCTCGGCGAGTTGCATCGCGTCATCTTTGGCCTTGGTATCCATGCTGTGTCCTCGAGGGCTCATCGGTTGTCTGGCTCGGATGCCCCGGCGTGGACCGCCGCCACCGCGCGACGGTGTCGGTCACCAGAGACATTGCTGCGCTGCACTATCGCCCAGCCGGGCGCAGCGCGGTATTGCGGATTTCTGCAATCATGGACGCCAGGCGCCCTGCCCGCGTCCAGGCCATACAGATCAATGACTTGCAGCGGGCGGCGTAATCTTCTCCAGACAGACGTGGACGCGGCGCAGCCACTCGCCGGCCCGTCCCGGGTCCTCGCCGGTCATGTTCTCGTCCGATGCCCGGAGGCGGGCGGTCAGGTCTTCCGCCCATTCGTTCAGGAGCCGTACGCGGACCGCGGGCGACAGCCGGGCATCCGCTGCCAGCTTCTCGGGGGTCTCGTAGCGGCCGTAATTGGTAACGAGCGATCGGGCACCGCTGTTTGCGGTGTCGCGGGGTGACGGTGATCGTGGCATGGCCGTGCCCTCCTCCAGGGTCCGAGGACGCACACCGACTGGACGGCGCACACTACAGTGGACCGTCCGGACCGCCCGCGGGTTCCGCAGCGAGCCGGGCGGCGCCCGCCCGCTCGAGGCGGGCGCCGCCGGCCATCTGCACTCAGGCGCGCTCGAGGATCGTCGAGATGCCCTGTCCGAGGCCGATGCACATGGTGGCCAGGCCCACGTTCACGTCCTTCTGCTCCATCGTGTTCAGCAGGGCGGTCGTGATGCGTGCGCCCGAGCAGCCGAGCGGATGACCGAGGGCGATCGCGCCGCCGTTCAGGTTCACGTCGGTGTCCATGCGGTCCATCAGGTCGAGATCCTTGATCACCGGGAGCGACTGCGCGGCAAACGCCTCGTTCAGTTCCGCGACCTGGATGTCGTTCATCTTGAGGCCGGCACGCTTCAGTGCCTTCTTCGTCGCCGGAACCGGGCCGTAGCCCATGATGGCCGGGTCACAGCCCGCGACGGCCATCGAAACGACCTTGGCGCGAGGCTTGAGGCCCAGCGCCCTGGCGCGCTCGTAGCTCATCACCAGCATCGCCGCGGCGCCGTCCGAGATCGCGGACGAGGAACCCGCCGTGACCGTGCCGTTCTTCGGGTCGAACGCCGGCTTGAGCGCGGCCAGCGCCTCGAGCGTGGCGTCGGCGCGGATCACCTCGTCCACCTCGCACAGCATGCGGAAGCCGTTCGCGTCGTGGCCCTCGATGCCGACGATCTCGTTCTTGAAGCGCCCGGTCTGCGTGGCCTCCCAGGCCTTCTGGTGCGAGCGCAGCGCGAACTTGTCCTGCATCTCGCGCGTGATGCCGTGCATGCGGCCGAGCATTTCCGCCGTGAGACCCATCATGTTCGAGGCCTTGGCGTACTGCTTCGACGCCGACGGGTTGAGGTCGATGCCGTGCATCATGCCGACGTGGCCCATGTGTTCCACGCCGCCGATGACGAATACGTCGCCCTGTCCCGTCATGATCTGAGCGGCTGCGGTGTGCAGCGCCTGCATGGAAGAGCCGCACAAGCGGTTCACGGTCTGACCGGCGACATGGTGTGGCAGCCCCGCGAGCAGCAGCGCGTTGCGGGCGATGTTCATGCCCTGCTCCAGCGTCTGGTTCACGCAGCCCCAGATCACGTCCTCGACCTCTTCCATGTTGGCCGCGGGATTGCGCCTGAACAGCGCCTTGATCAGCTCGGCCGAGAGCACCTCGGCCCGGACGTTACGGTACATGCCGCCCTTGGAGCGGCCCATTGCAGTGCGCACGCCATCGATGATGACGACATCGCGAGGATTGAGACTCATCTTTGATCTCTCCCGAATTCGTGGTGGGCCGTCTGGTCAGCCGAAAAACTTCTTGCCGCCTGCCGCCATGTCACGCAGCAGTTTCGGCGCGTCGTAAAGCTTGCCGAGCGAGGCGTACTTGTCGGCGAGCGCGACGAAGTTCGCGGCACCCATCTGGTCGACGTAGCGGCACGCGCCGCCGCGGAACGGCGGGAAGCCGATGCCGTAAATGAGCGACATGTCGGCTTCGAACGGCGAGGCGACGATCTTCTCCTCGAGGCAGCGCGCGACCTCGTTCACCATCGGCACCATGCAGCGTGCGACGATGTCCTCGGGCGCAAACTCCTTGCGGTCGGCGACGACGCCCTTGATGAGCTCGTAGGTCTGCGGGTCCGGGGTCTTCTTCGGCTTGCCCTTCTTGTCGGGCGCGTAGGTGTAATAACCCGAGCCGGTCTTCTGGCCGTAGCGCTTCGCCTCGACCAGCACCTGCGTGGTGTTGCGGAAGTCGGCCTTCATCCGGTCCGGGAAGCCCTCCGCCATCACGCCCGCCGCGTGCACGGCGGTGTCCATGCCCACCACGTCCATCAGGTAGGCCGGGCCCATCGGCCAGCCGAACTTCTCCATCACCTTGTCGACGGCCATGAAGTCGGCGCCGTCGCGCAGCAGCATGTGGAAGCCGGCGAAGTACGGGAACAGCACCCGGTTGACCATGAACCCCGGGCAGTCGTTCACGACGATGGGCGTCTTGCCCATCTTCTGCGCGAGCTTCACCGTCGCGGCCACCGCCTCGTCCGAGGACTGCTTGCCGCGGATCACCTCCACCAGCGGCATCATGTGCACCGGGTTGAAGAAGTGCATGCCGACGAAGTTCTGCGGGCGCTTCAGGCCCTCGGCGAGGTGGGTGATCGAGATCGTCGAGGTGTTCGACGCGATGATCGTGTCTTCACGCACCATGTCTTCCACTTCGGCGAACACGGCCTTCTTGACCTTGGGGTTCTCGACGACGGCCTCGATGATGATGTCGACGTCCTTGAAGTCGCCGTAGTTCAAGGTCGGGCGGATGCGCGCGAGCGTCGCGCTCATCGCCTCCGGCTTGATCCTGCCTTTCTCGACCTGCTTGGCGAGGAGCTTTCCGGCCTCGTTCATGCCGAGGTCCAGTGCCTCCGCACGAATGTCCTTCATGATGATCGGCGTGCCCTTCGACGCACTCTGGTAGGCGATGCCGCCGCCCATGATGCCGGCACCCAGCACGGCCGCCTGCTGGATCTCCTTCGCGGACTTCTTTGCCCAGGTCCCGGCCGTCTTCTTCACGACCTGGTCGGCGAGGAAGAGACCGACGAGCGCGTTCGCCTGCGGCGTCGCGGCCGCCTTGGCGAAGTACTTCGCCTCGATCGCGAGCGCCTCGTCACGGCCTTTCGTCGCGCTCTCCTGCATGCTCTTGAGCGCGAGCATCGGCGCCGGGTAGTTCGGGCCGGCCTTGCCGCCCACGACCGCCATCGAGCTCGAGAAGGCCATCATCTGCTCGAGCTGGTTGAGCTTCACTGGCGCGAGCTTCTCGGCGCGCCTGGCCTTCCAGTCGAGCTTGCCGGCGATCGCCTGCGCCAGCAGGGCCAGTGCCGCGTCGCGCAGCTGTTCGGGCGCCACCACGGCGTCCACTGCGCCGTCCTTCAGCGCGGCGTCGGGCTTCTTGTCCGCGCCGGTGGCAATCCACTCGACGGCATTGTCGATGCCGATCACCCGCGGCATCCGCACGGAGCCACCGAAGCCCGGGAAGATGCCGAGCTTCACTTCGGGAAAGCCCACCGACGCCGCGGTGGACATGACCCGGTAGTCGCAGGAGAGCGCGAGCTCGAGCCCGCCGCCGAGGCAGATGCCGTTGATGGCGGCCACGGTCGGGACCGGCAGGTCCTCGAACCGGCTCAGCATGCGATTCACCTCGAGCACGTTCTTCGCGATGGCTTCCTCGCCCGCGGCGAACATGGACGTGAACTCGGTGACGTCGGCGCCGACGATGAACACGGGTTTGCCGGAGGTGACGACCACCCCCTTCACGCCGGGTGCCTTGGCGATCGCCTCGGTGGCGGCGTGGAAATCCTTGAGCGCCACCTGGTTGAGCTTGTTGACCGATTCGCCGGTCAGGTCGAATTTCAGTTCGACGATGCCGTCGCCCAGCGCCGCGGCGCTGAAAGCGGGTCCGGAATAGAGCATGAGGACATCTCCCTTCGTATGGATTCACGCGGGCTTGCCGGGCAGTTTGCGGCACTGCACCAAGATTGTTAACAGGAATTTCCGAGAGACGTCCGGCGCGGCCGCGGCCGCGATCCCGGGATCCCGGCGCGCGGGACTTCGCACGCCGACGGAGGCCTATTTTTTATCCGTAAATCATATGGTTGTATTCAACCAAGGGCAGCGACGGGCCATTGCGACCGACGCACGGCGCCGTGCCTTGCCGCTACACTTTGCGGATGAACGTCCCACGCCGATGGATCGCCGCAGCCGCCGTCCCGCTCTTTGCCCTGTCGATCGGGGGCGCCACGAAGGCGGTGGCCGACCCCTACGCGGACGCTCGCCGCGAGTTCGTGGCGGCGTACGCCGATGCGGGACGAACGCCGCCTGGAACCATCGAGGACAGCCGGGCGCTGCGGGACTACCCGTTGTATCCGTACCTGCAGGCCGCCCGCCTGCAGTCGCGGCTCGAGGATCCGGCCGCAGCCGGCGAGATCACGGCTTTCCTGCAGCAGCACGGCGACGCGCCCGTCGCGCGTTCGCTGCGCCGCAGCTGGCTGATGTCGCTCGCAGAGCGCAAGTCCTGGGCGGCGTATCTCGACGCCTACCGTGAGGACGTCGACGACTCGTCGGCGGCACGCTGCAATGCCCTGGCGGCCCGGGTCGCCCTCGGTCGCACCGACGGGCTCGAGGAGGCGATCACGTCGACCTACCTCAGTCCGAAGAGCCTGCCGGATGCCTGCGACCCGGCGTTCGACTGGCTGCGCCAGCGCGGTCGGCTCGACAACGAGGTCGTGCTGCGTCGAGCCCGGATGGCGCTCGCCGAGGGCGAGGCGGGTCTCGCCCGCTATCTCGCCCGCTCGCTGCCCGACGCGCAGGCCGCACCGATCAACCAGTGGGCCGCGCTGATCGAGCAGCCGCGCCGGTCGATCGAGGCGCTGACCGCCACGCCGGAACGCGATGTGGAAGCCGCTGCGCTGCTCGACGGCTGGACCCGCTATGCGCGCAGCGATCCCGAGGGAGCCGCCGACCGCTATCCGGCGTTCACGCAGGCGCGCGGGCTCGACGCCCGGGCGGCAAGCCCGTTTGCGCTGGCCGTCGCGCTCCCGCTCTCCTGGCGACGGACGAACCGGTCGCTGGACTTCTTCGCGCTGGCGCATCCCGACGACTTCGACGAGCGCGCACACGAATGGCACGCGCGGGCAGCGCTCTGGGCCGGCGACTGGGCACGCGTCGCGCGCGGCATCGCGGTCATGCCGGAGTCGTTGCGCACGCAGAATCGCTGGCGCTACTGGGCGGCGCGCGCTGCCGAGCAACTGGACGATGACGACACGGCACGCGCGGGCTACGCGGCCATCGTCCCCACGGACAACTGGTACGCGACACTGTCGGCCGCGCGGCTGGGCCAGCGATTCACGCCGACCGTCGAAACGGTCCCCGGCGACGATGCGGTGATGGAATCGCTGCGGACGCAGCTTCCGTTCGTGCGCACGCGCGAACTGATCCTGTGCGACCTCGACGCGCAAGCGAACCGGGAATGGCTCGCGGCCCTCGCGCCACTCTCGACAGCCGAACGGGCGCAGGCCGTGCGGCTCGCCTCGGGCTGGGGCTGGCACCTCCAGGCGATCGCGGCCGCCGCGCGCGAGGGCATCTTCGACGACTACGACCTGCTCTATCCGCGGCCCTACGACCCCGAGGTCCGGCGCGCCGCCCAGACGACCGGACTGCCCGAACCGCTCATCTACGCCGTCATCCGCCAGGAGAGCCTCTATCGTGCCGACGCCGCGTCCAGCGCCGGGGCGCTGGGGCTGATGCAGTTGCTGCCGAGCACGGCGCGCCTGACCGCCCGCAAGAACGGCCTGCAGAATCCCTCGCGCGTGGAATTGCTGACCCCTTCGGTCAACGTCCCGCTCGGTTCGGCATTCCTGAAGAGCCTGATCGATCGCGCTGCCGGCCAGTTGCCGCTCGCCATTGCCGGCTACAACGCCGGCCCGGCCGCGGCCCGCCGCTGGCTCGCCGAGACGCCGGTCGAAACCGACATCTGGGTCGAGAACATTCCGTACAACGAGACGCGCAGCTACGTCCAGCGAGTGGTATGGCACTCCGTCGTGTTCGCGTGGCTCGAGGATCGCAAGCCGCGCGACGTCTCGGGCTGGCTTGGCACGATCCGCATGCCCGCCGTCGACGCGTCGTTGCAGCCCAAGGGTTAGCCCCTGGTGCAAGACGGGGCGGCGTGACCGGCCGGCGCACGGCCCAACCAGTCACGCCGTCCCCTCGGGTCAACGCGCGGACAGGGCGGCCACCCGCTGCACGCCGGGAATCGCGGCAGCCGAGGCGCATCGGTCACCCGACTGAACCCCCTCGAGCACATAGCTGCCCGTTCCGTCGGGGTACAGGCAGAACGCGACAGGGACCGCGCCGCTCGTCACGAGTGTCGCCGGCAACTCCGTCAGCCGCTGCTCGATGCGATCGAGGGTCGAGGCCGTCTGCTCCGTCCGCTGCAGCAGCCGCGTCCCCGCCGCCGTCGCGGTCCGGGTGGCCGTTGCCTCGGCGACCATGGCGGACCGCAGGCCGTCCAGCGACCCCTGCAGGCGGTCTACGTCGCCGAACAGCGCGGCCACCATCGCGCCGAGTACCGCCATCGGCAGCAACAGGGATGCCGCCAATGCCAGGCGCTGCCGAGTCGCGCCACGCCGTGCATCGAGCCAGTCCTGGTCTCGCTCGAGCAATTCGCGCTCGAGCCGCCGTGCCATGGCATGCGTCTGCTCGTCGACCCGCCGCAGGACCTGGCGTCGGATGCTCTCCTGCCCGTTCTCGAGCAATGCGAACTCAGCGAGCAACTCGGTGCGGATCTGCTCGCGCTGTTCACGCAGCACTGGCTCCAGCCGTTCGACGAGCGACCTCGCAGCCGGCGACGATCGACCGACACCGTGCAGTGTCGCCCCGCCGACGTTCGATCGCAGGCTCGCGGACCCGGCGGCCGCCGCCGCGATCCCAGGCCGCGCGGACTCGTCACCCTGGCACGGGAGCCCGAGTTCCCGCAGCAGGGCACTGAGCCTCGATCGCTCGCCGTGCTTGGCGAGCACTCCGTTGGCACCCGCCTCGCGCGCTTCGGCCACGAAGTCGTCTCCGGCCTGCGACGTATACATGACGACGGGCAGGTCCCTGGATGCCTCGCTGCCGCGCAGCGCACGGACCGCTTCCATGCCCGACATCCCGGACATCTGGTGATCCATGAACACGACGGCGGGCCGGAGGCGCGCGACGTCCGCGAGCCCCTGCTCGGCCGAATAGGCAAGCTCGACGTCGAAGCCCAGTCGCTCGAGCGAGCGGCCGAGCACGAAGCAGGCGAGCTTGGAATCGTCCACGACCAGGGCACGTGGCCGGGTAACAGCGATCTCCTGATGAATGGCTGACATGGTGCATTCCTCCGTCAGGCGACGGCTGTGCCGTCGTCGTTTGCGGTGGGATCTTCCGTTGCGTCCGTGGACCGGCGAGCCTGCGCACCGTGCGGCATGGGCATGGGCTGACCCGGCTGCTCGGGACCGATCCGGTACGGTCGCATCATCTCGTTGTCCTCGTGCTCGACGATGTGACAGTGCCAGACGAACTGACCCGGAGTGTTGAACTGCGCGCGGATGCGGGTCACCTGGCCCGGGTAGGCGATGACGGTGTCCTTGTAACCCGTCTCCCAGGGCTCCGGCGGCGTCACGACTCCATCCGTCATGACCGGAAGGGCGACCTCGCCGTCCCCGTCGAGCATCAGGCCCTCGCGGTTGAGGACCTCGAAGACGACTTCGTGGACGTGCATGGGGTGCGCGTCCCCGGTGGTGTTGTACATCTCCCAGATCTCGGTCGAGCCGACCGCCGGGTTCTCGGTGATCTCGTCCATCCACAGGTCGGCGCTCACCAATCCGTCGGCCGTGATCCTGCCGAGCAACGCCTCGACCGGGCCCTCGGTCATGTTCCCGGCACCATCCACACCCATGCCCATCTTCTCGATCAGCGCCAGCCTCCGCACCCCGGTGGCCACCGGCAGCGGCGCGACCGGCGGCAGTTGCAGGAACTGCGGGGGCGTCGAACTGTCCGGCCCCAGGGCAGGCACCACTGAGAACTCCATGACCTGTCCGGTCGTCGCGGGATCAGCCACCGGGAAATCCACGCCGGGCACGCCGCCACCGTAGGGTTCGTCGGGTCCGACGTTGGCGAGCACGTGGTTGCCGACGGGCACGTTCGTGAAGTCGACGATGACGTCCGCACGCTCGGCCAGTCCCATGAGCAGTCGGTTGCCGTGGTTGGCGGTGATGTTCACGGGCGCAGCGAGGAAGCCCCCCTCGTTGCCGACCTGCCAGACCTCGACGCCCGGCATCTGGTTGAAGTCGAGAATCAGGAAGCGCGACTGGCAGCCGTTCAGGAAACGTAGCCGGTAGCGCCGTTGCTCGACCACCTGGAACGGCCAGGTGTTGCCGTTGACCATGATGACGTTGCCGAAGAACTCCGGGTTCCAGATCGGCGAGAACAGCGCGGCATGCTCGCCGTTCTCATCATTGGTCCCGCCGACGGCGCTGCCGATCCACGGTCCTGCGATGCCGTCGAAAAACTCGCGCGTGTCAGGGTAGAACAGCGATCCGTCGGAGTTGAAGGAGCGGTCCTGGATCGCGATCGGGATTTCGTAGTAGGTCTTGTTCGGCGGGAACTTGTCGCCGTCCCTGGGCGCGGGACCGGGCAACACGGCCGGCTTGCCGGAGCGGACGTCCAGCACGGCACCATCGCCGGCGGGACCGCCTCTGATGATGTAGAAACCCGCGGGCCCCGCGTACACGTTGAGACGGGTCATGCCCAGCGTGTGGTCGTGATACCAGATCGTCGAGGCCCGGTTCAGGTTCGGATACTCGAAGGTCGCGTAGCCCGGGCCCCAGGTTTCGCCATAGCTCGCCAGCGCCTTGCCGGCGAAGAAGTCGTACCACGTGCCCCTGGTCGCGTAGTCCGCGGGAATGTTGCCGGCTGCCGGCAGGTACCACGCCTCGGCATAGCCGTCGCTGTCGTCCGCGACGCCCACCGCGCCGTGGACGTGCGTGACCATCGGCACGGGGCCGGTGTACGACCTGGGGTCTCGGTAAACGTCGGCCGCGTGTCCCGGGCCATTTGGCCACCCGCAGGGTTGGCCCAGTGCAGCGTGGGATCGACCGGCAGCAGGTGCGGCAGGTAGTTGCCGTCGGCATCGACGAGTTCGTTTATCCACTTGACGCGGACCGGACGGTCCCAGTCCGCCTCGATGGTGAGCGACGGTGCGTTGTGCAGCAGCAGCGCGTTCCGGCTGCCCGCGCCATTGACGGCGCCGTAGCCCCAGACGGTCGTCGAGGCGAGCGGCAAAGGAAGTATCTGCTGCGCGAACTGCCTGACGGAGATTTCGTAGTAGTCGGCGTTCTTGCTGCCCCTTAGCTTGATTGCGCCGGCCTTCGGCATCACCGGCGGGATCAGCATCGGCGTCACGAATTTCGGGATGTCCGCGGGGTGGAGCGTGCCGCCCTGCAAGGCGTCGGCAATCGCCCGCCGGAGTCCGCCGACCCCGGTCGCAAACAGTGTCAACGTCGTTCCGCCCGTGTACTTGAGGAACGTTCTTCTTGAGATCATCGTCGCATCTCCCTGTTGCCTGTCATGACGTCAACAGACGAAGGACGATGCGGAGCGACCGCTTGTCGCCGGCATGCCGGGCACACATGCCGGTGCATTCTCGATCTCTGTCGCTGGCCGCCACCTCGAATCGCGACGGCCCCGGTCAACCCCCCACAGCCTTCATCCACGGCGGGTGATCGCGGCGGCGGTCGTCGAGGAACCCCGCTTGCAAACCACCCGGGAGCGCACGGAGCAAGAGCTGTGCCAGAGGCGTTTTTATTATTTAAATCATTCTCTTGCGCACGAAATCTGTCGATGCGATGCAGCAATATGTAAAATCACGCGACACTGGACCGAGGCTGTACAGGGTCCCGGCCGGCGGCCTGGGTTCAAGCCGCCGCCAGCTTCGCAACGCCCGGCGACCGTGCGTCGAGTGACGCCGAGATCAGGTCGCGCTGTCGGCGCAGCGTCCGGTCACCCGTCCCTTCAAGCAGTTCCAGCCACTCGATCAGGAAGCGCAGAGTGGCCCGACCCGGCAGATCGGGGAGCAGGCGGCAAATCGTCGCCACCGTCTCGACGGTCAGCACCAGTCGCTGCGAGGCGAGCCGCTGGAGCACGGTCGCATCGCCCGTCTCTAGCAGCGCCGCGAAGACCGCGCCCCGGTTGAGCACCAGATCGCGGCGGATCCACTCGCAGGCGTCCTCCGCGCACACGCGGACATCGTCCGCTGTCGCCTCCGGCCTCGCTTCGACGTACCCGAGCGTGGCCCGCCGGACGATCTCGTCGTCGACGTCTCCGAGCGCAAAGGGCACGAGCGCCTGCGGTGGCAGGTGCCCGGTCCGCACGCCGTCGCAGGCCAGCGTCAGCTGTTGCCGCCGTTCGGCCAGGGAGTGCGCCGGCAGCCGGTGCCAGTAAGTGATCAGGGCGTTCGTCATGGGCGACATGGTCAAACCTCCAGGCCCCTGAGGGGCGTTGCAGACCTGACCGGGGGTCCAACGAGCGGCGCGCGACGGGCGGGAGGCTGAAACGAAAAACCCTCCGGGCCACGATTCGAGCGCCGGAGGGTTCGATAGCTTTCACCCGCTTCGTTGCCTTCCGGCCGCATCTGCGCCTCGCGGCGCGCGCCACCTTGCCCGGGTAGGCAGGTTGGCCGGGGCGTCAGCCCCTCTCTTGATGCTGGGCGCGATTATGCGCGAGCCGACGCGCGGATTTCAACGGGTCGCGGCCTCCGGTCGACGCCGGATTCGACCTAGAGCACCCGTGGATTGCCGCAGGCCCCTTGCAGAATGCGTCAACCGGCGAAACCCGCGTGCCTGAGGAGGAAATCCGTCGGCAGGAACACGAACACCACGAAGCCCGCGAAGAGGAGGGACACGTACACGCGTCCGCGCCAGCGGACGGGCCGGCTGCCGAGGCCGTAGGTCCAGTTGATGTTCTTGTCGGGCGTGCTCACCCATCGGCTCCACGGCAGCACGACGGCGGCCAGGACGATCGCGCCCGGCAACCCGGCGCGCGCATCGTATCCGTACGCGGCAAGCATCCACAGCAGTACCAGGGGCAACGGTACGTGGAACAGCGACAGCCCACGCAACAGCCGCGGACGCTCGGGCTCGAACATGTAGTCCGTGAGGCCCGTGATCCGGCGCCGCAGCAGCAGGCGCCCCGCGAAGTCGAGGTTCCACAGCAGTTCCGGCAGCAAGACAGCGACGGTGAGCACGCTTGCGAGCGCCGCGCTCTCGAGCCACATGGCCGGCACCGCGCCGATGAACGCGATGTCGGAGAACCACAGGAAGTTCCGCCAGCTGTAGTTCTTCCACCAGACTGCCATGACGTACAGCACGAAGGCCGTGTAGGCGAGCTTGAACCAGAACGGGATCGTCACGGCATCATCCCCCGACGTGGAGTTCGAGGACGTCCCCGTCCGCGAGCCGGTGATCGCGTCCCACGTGCTGCCCGTCGGCGGTGACCGACGGTCCCCAGACCCGCGCGTACTTGAGGGAGTTCACCATGTCCCGGTGCACCAGCCGCGCAGCATCCGCCACGGTCTGTTCGCCCAGGCGAAGCGTGAACGGCCGGTCGCGTTCCGCCGGCTTGCCGGGTGCCTTGGTGTACACGCGTACCAGCGCGAGCCGCCGCCACAGCCAGGGCCCGAGATCGCCGAGTCCGAGTCCCGTATTGGCGGAGACCAGCAGGGTCGGGAAATGCGGTTCCTCCAGCTCCGCGAGCGCCTCGAGGTCGGTCGCGGGATGCTCCAGCAGGTCCGCCTTGTTCGCGAGGAGCAGCGTCGGCAGGCCAAGCGCGAAGACGTCGTCGTCGGGGGACGCGGCTTCGGGGGCCGGTGGCTCACGATCGTCGCCTGCGGGCCATCGGGGCAGCAGGCTCACCTTGCGCTCGCGCAGTTGCGCCTGCACCGAGGCAACATGCTCCAGGCAATCGGGATCGGCGAGGTCGATCACCAGCAGGCACGCATCCGCCATCTGCAGCGCGCCCGTCAGCCACGGCACCGGATGCCCCGCGGCGATCGGCGGGAGATCGATGAGCTGGAAGTGGATGTCCTCCCAGGTGAGCATCCCGGGTTCGGGGAACTGCGTCGTGTACGGGTAGGGCCCGCTGCGCGCCCCCGACCCCGTCAACCGGTCGTGAAGCAGGGACTTGCCGCTGTTCGGCGGCCCCACGAGCGCGACCTGCGCAGCGCCCTCCGGGCGCACCACCAGCACGGGACCTCCGCGCGCGCCGCCCCGCTTCGGACTCGCGAGTTCCTCGTCGAGCTCGCGGATGCGTCGCTTGAGATCCGCCTGCAGGTGATCCGTCCCCTTGTGCTTCGGGATGACCCGCAGCATCTCGCGCAGGTGCTCGAGCCGCTCCGCAGGCTCCCGCGCCTTGCGGAATGCATCCGCAGCGGCCTTGTACTCAGGTGACAGGTTGGCAGGCACGGGTGTCAGGTTTGCAAGTTATGCAAGTCCTCAGGGCGTCGCTTCCGGGTCCACTGGCCCGACGTTACCAGATCGATCCGCGACCTGGCGTCCGGGTCTGACTTGACGGGGTCCATGGCCGGGCCTTGAAAACCGCTGGCAATCCCGGTATCCGGGAGACTCGGTGCGACATGACGCGCCAGCCACCGGAAGGGCCTCGCATTGCAGAACTCGGACGCGCCATCGAGCGACGCCCTCGTCATCTTCGGCGTGACGGGCGATCTCGCCTACAAGAAGATTTTCCCGGCACTGGCGAACCTGGAGCGACGAGGCCGGCTGCCCGGGATCGTGGTGGGGGTCGCGCGCGGCGGCACGAGCCGGGACGCACTGGTCGAGCGCATTCGCGCCAGCCTCGGGCAGGCGGGCCAGGCCGCCGACCCGGACCTGATGGGACGACTGGCGGGCAAGCTCAAGCTCGTCGACGGCGACTATCGCGACGATTCCACTTTCGCGGCCCTGCGCAAGGCGCTGGACGGCGCCGCCCGGCCCTGTCACTACCTCGCGATCCCGCCCAGCCTGTTTGCCGAGGTGGCTACCCGGCTCGGCAACTCGGGCTGCGCCGCCGGGGGTCGCGTCGTGGTCGAAAAGCCGCTGGGACGCGACCTGTCGAGCGCACAGACCATCAACCGCGCCCTGCAGAAGGTGTTCGACGAGCACTCGATCTTCCGCATCGACCATTACCTCGGTAAGGAAGCCGTCCAGAACCTCGTCTACTTCCGCTTCGCGAACTCGATCATCGAGCCCATCTGGAACCGAGATCACGTGGAGAGCGTGCAGATCACCATGGCCGAAACGTTCGGCGTCGAGGGCCGCGGGCGCCTGTACGAGGAACTGGGGGCCGTGCGGGACGTCGTGCAGAATCACCTGCTCCAGGTGCTGTCGATCCTGGCGATGGAACCCCCGGTCGGCACGCGCTCGGAAGCCATGCGGGACGAGAAGATGAAAGTCCTGCGGGCGGTGCAGCACCCGGAGCGCCGCAGCATCGTGCGCGGACAGTACGACGGCTACCGTAGCGAAGACGGCGCCAACCCGAGCTCGGACGTCGAGACGTATGCGGCGCTGCGTTTCGACATCGATTCCTGGCGCTGGGCGGACGTGCCGTTCTTCGTACGGACCGGCAAGCGACTGGCCGTCACCGCCACCGAGGTGATGGCGACGTTCCGTCGGCCGCCGCAGCGCCTGTTCAACGAGCCGCTGCCGTTGCGCGCCAACTACCTGCGGTTCCGCCTCGGCCCCGACCGCGTCGCCATCGCGCTCGGCGTGCGCGTCAAGTCCGCGGGCGAGGACATGCGTGGCCGGGAGATCGAGCTGTTCGCCTGCCGGTCACAGGCGGACGAGATGACACCCTACGAGCGACTGCTCGGCGATGCGATCCGCGGGGACTCCACGCTGTTCGCCCGCCAGGACTCCGTCGAGATCGCCTGGGACATCGTCGACCGGCTGCTGGCGAGCGGCCCGCAGGCCGAACCTTACCCGCCCGGCAGCTGGGGTCCCTCGGCCGCCGACCGGATGGTCGAGCGCTACGGCGGCTGGTACGACCCGCCGGCGAACGGCGAGGCCGCGTGCACCTGAAGCCCGCGCCCGACCCCGAACGGGCGGCATCCATGGCCGCGGACGAGGTCGCCGCAGCCTGCCGCCGCGCGGTGACCGAGCGCGGCCGCGCCGTGATTGCCCTCAGTGGCGGCGAAACCCCCTGGAAGATGATCCGGGCGCTGTGCTCCCTACCGTTGCCCTGGGAGCGGATCCACGTCGCACAGGTGGACGAGCGCCTCGTACCGCGGGGTGACCCGCGACGCAACCTGGCGCGGCTCGAGGAGATCCTCGTCCGGGAAGGACCCCTGCCGCCGGCGAACCTGCTCGCCATGCCCGTCGAGTCCACCGACCCCGAGCGCGCTGCCCGGGCCTACCAGCAGACGCTGGAGCGCCATGCCGGGACACCGGCCTGCCTCGATCTCGTGCAACTCGGACTCGGCACGGATGGGCACACCGCATCACTGGTTCCAGGCGACCCGGTGCTCGCGGTACGGGACCGCGACGTTGCCGTCACTGCCCCGTACCTGGGCACGCAACGCATGACGCTCACCTACCCCGCCCTGTCGCGGGCGCGGCGGCGCCTGTGGCTGGTCACGGGCGCCGGCAAGGCCGACCGCCTGCGCCAGCTGCTCGACGGCAGCGGCGATGCGCCGGCCGTGTCCGTCGCACGGGAAGACAGCGTCGTCGTCGCCGACGCCGACGCCCTCAGAGGCGATCCGTCTCGCGGATGAACCGGGCGAGGTCCTCGCGGTACTTCTTCAGCGAAGGCCCGTGCAGGTACATCATGTGCCCCGCCTCGTAATAGGCGATCTCGATGCGCTGGCGTGCCTCGGGCGTGATGTCGAGGTGGTCGAGATCGTGTTTCATCGCGAAATACGGGGTTGCGAGGTCGTACCAGCCCTGCTGCACCAGCACGTGCAGGCCGGGGTTCATCGTCATCGCCCGCGCGAGGTCGGGCACTGTGTTCGGGGCCGGGGACATCCATGCATCCGCGCCCGGCTGCTTGTGCTTCCAGTCCCACTCGATGCCGAACGCCGAGACCCGGTACTCCTCGTCCCGGCCGAACTCGAGCTCGCCGTGCAGATAGTCGAGGAACGCCGCCGTGTAGGCCGGTGCGACGGCGGGGAAGAACGGGTCGTAGTCCATCGTCTCGGCGAGCGGATTCACGGCCGGCCCGACGAAGCGCGAGTCGATGCGCCCCGTGATGAGGCGGTCGCTCCGCTTCAGTTCCTGCAGGAACTGCGGGTGGCTCACCCGCAGGTCGGCCCTCTCCCAGTAGTCCGGCGTGGTGCCCGTGTAGGACGCCAGCTTCGCGGCGACCGCGCGCTTCTGCTCCGCCGGCAGGACGTGCCCCTTCATCAACGCGGGCATGTATTCGTCTTGCGCGAAACGCTCGACCTCCGCAGTGAACGCCTGGAGCGAGGCGGGCTTGTTCGGGATGGCGTCGTGGTACCAGGCCGTCGCCGCCAGCGTCGGCAGGTAGAGCACGTGCGGCAGGTCGATCTCCATGCCGTCCACGCCCGAGGCGGCGCTCAGGAAGGGCGAGACCAGCACCACGCCGTTCAGGTTCATGCCCTGAGTGGACTGCAGGTAGTAGGCGAGCCCCGCCGACCGCATGCCGCCGTAGCTCTCGCCGAGCAGGTACTTGGGGGATGCCCAGCGGCCGTTCTCCGAGACGTAGCGCTTGATGAACGCGCCCACCGACTTGATGTCCTGGTCCACGCCCCAGAAATCGGCGTTCTTCGCCTCGCCCACCGCCTTGCTGAAACCCGTGCCGACCGGGTCGATCATCACCAGGTCCGTCACGTCGAGCACGCTGAAGGCATTCTCCACCCGCTCTGACGGCGGCGGCGGCGCAAAGCCCGCGTCGGTCACGACGACGCGCCGCGGTCCGAGCACGCCCATGTGCAGCCAGATCGAGGACGACCCCGGTCCTCCGTTGTAGGCGAATGTCACCGGCCGGCGCGCGAGGTCGGCAATGCCGTCGCGCGTATAGGCGGTGTAGCCGAAGCGGGCAATCGGCTTGCCCTCTTCGTCTTTCATGATCAGCCAGCCGGCCGTCGCCGTGTAGCGCACCCGCTGGCCGTCGATCTGAACTTCGTGCCGGGTGCTGGAGGCAGCGGGCTCGGGTTGCTCGACCGCCGCCGCCGGCGGCGCGCCCGACTTGTCGCCGGCGCCGGCCGGCGGCGCATCCTTCTGGGCCGCCGTCGCGACATTGAGCGCCAGCGCCAGCGCCAGCGCCGCCACGAGTTCCCGGGTATTCACGGTCACCGCTTCTCCTGCTGATTGCTGCGGGTCACCGCGTGCCCGCCGAACGACTGGCGCATCCGCGCCAGCACGCGATTGGCGAAATCGTCGCCCCCCTGGCTCGCAAAGCGCTGCATCACCGCCAGGGTCATGACCGGCGTCGGCACGCCGAGTTCGACGGATTCGATGGCGGTCCACCGCCCTTCCCCCGAGTCCGCGACGACCGGCGCGATCCTGTCGAGACTCGAGTCCTCCGCCAGGAACCCGGCGGCCAGGTCGAGCAGCCATGAGCGGATCACCGTGCCGTGCCGCCAGGACTCGGCAATCTTCGCGACGTCGAGCTGCAGGTCTTCCTTGGCGCGCAGCAGCGCGAGTCCCTCGGCATAGGCCTGCATCAACCCGTACTCGATCCCGTTGTGGACCATCTTGGTGAAATGGCCGGCCCCACTCGGGCCGCAGTGCAGCCAGCCGAGTTCGGGTGTCGGGGCCAGCGCCCGCAGGAACGGCTCGACGCGCTCCACGGCCTCCGGAGCCCCGCCGACCATCAGGCCATAGCCGTTGACGAGTCCCCAGACGCCGCCCGAGACACCCGCGTCGACGAAATGGAGCCCCAGTTCCGCGAGTTCCCGTGCCCGACGCATGCTGTCACGGTAGAACGCGTTCGCGCCGTCGACGATGACGTCGCCTGCGGACAGCAGGCCGCGCAACTCGAGGATGGTCTCCTCGGTGGGCGCGCCGGCAGGCAGCATCACCCAGACCACCCGCGGCGCGGGAAGCTTCTCCACCAGGGCGGCGAGCGTATCCACCGCCGTGACGCGGGTCTCGCCCGAGATCGCCGCGCGCGCGCCGGCCGCGCGATCCCACGCGACGACTTCGAGCCCGGCGCGGGCCAGGCGGCGGCCCATGTTCCCGCCCATGCGGCCGAGTCCGATCATTCCGATGACGGGGACCATCGTCGTTCCTCCATTGCACGAGCGGGTGATGGTCTCCCGACGGTCGCGGCGGCACAAGTGGCGCGCGGGGCGGCGCGAGGCCCCGCCCGGGCGGTCCGCACGGCGGCGATGCGACGACGCCCCCTGAGATCCACGTATTTTCTGCTGCGTCGCGGCGCGTTATCACTAGCGGCGCGAGGGCCCGCCGTCCGGGCCCGGCGAGGGAGTGCGATGAACACCAGCGAGCGGACATGGGCCTATGCCTTCGAGAACGGCGACGGGCACAACAAGATGCTGCTGGGTGGCAAGGGCGCGAACCTGTGCGAGATGACACGCATCGGCCTGAACGTTCCACCCGGCTTCGTGATCACGACCGAGGCGTGCCTCGCCTACCTCGACGACTCGCAGCGCCGCCTGCCTGACGGGGTCATGGAGGAAGTCCGGGCGCACATGCGGGCGCTCGAGCAGAAGACAGGCAAGCGCTTCGGGGGCGGAGACGACCCGTTGCTGGTCTCGGTGCGCTCGGGCTCCGCGATGTCCATGCCCGGCATGATGGATACGATCCTGAACCTCGGGCTCAACGAGACGACGCTCGCCGCGCTCATCCGGCGCACCGGCAACGAGCGTTTCGGCTACGACGCCTGGCGGCGCTTCGTCCAGCTGTTCGGCAAAGTGGCGCTCGGCGTGCCGGACGCCGCATTCGACGAGCAGTTCGAGGCCGTGAAGGCGCGCGTGGGCGTCAAGCAGGACGTGATGCTCGGTCCGGACGACCTGCGCGACATCGGCGAGCGATTCCTCAAGGTGGTCCGCCAGCACACCGGCCGGCCGTTCCCGGACGATCCGTACGAGCAGCTCGAGATCGCCATCAAGGCCGTGTTCAACTCGTGGATGGGCAAGCGCGCAATCGACTATCGCCGCGAGTTCAGGATTACGCCGGCGATGGCGAACGGCACGGCCGTCAACGTCGTCACGATGGTGTTCGGCAACATGGGCAACGACAGCGCCACCGGCGTCGGCTTCACCCGCAACCCCGCCACCGGCGAGAACCAGCTCTACGGTGAGTACCTGACCAATGCCCAGGGCGAGGACGTGGTCGCCGGCATCCGCACTCCCAAGCCGATCGCCGACCTGGCGGTCGAGATGCCCGCGATCTACACGCAGCTCGTCGACCTGCGCAATCGCCTCGAGCGGCACTACCGCGAGGTGCAGGATTTCGAGTTCACCATCGAGCGCGGGACGCTCTATTGCCTGCAGACCCGCAACGGCAAGATGAACGCTGCGGCCATGGTCCGCACTTCCGTCGAGATGCACGAGGACGGACTCCTGACTCGGGAGGAAGCGATCACGCGGGTGAACCCGGCGCACCTCGAGCAGATGCTGTTCCCGCGGCTCGACCCGACGCACAAGGTCCATCCGCTCGCCACCGGGCTCCCCGCCTCGCCCGGCGCAGCCAGTGGCCATGCCGTGTTCGACGCGGACCGCGCCGAGACGCTCGGCCGCCAGGGTTCGAAGGTGATCCTGGTCCGCGAGGAAACCAAGCCCGAGGACATCCACGGCTTCTTTGCCTCGCAGGGCATCCTCACGAGCCGCGGCGGCAAGACCTCGCATGCCGCCGTGGTGGCCCGCGGCATGGGCAAGCCCTGCGTGGCGGGGGCCGAGGGCATCCACGTCGACGTGTCGGCACGTCTTGCCTTCGTCGGCGACCAGGTGATCAAGGAAGGCGACGTGATCACGATCGACGGCAGCAACGGACGGGTCTTCCGGGGCGAGGTGCCCACGGTCGAGGCGGACTTCTCCCCCGCGCTCGTGAAGCTGCTCGGCTGGGCCGACAAGCACGCGCGGCTCGGCGTGCGTGCCAACGCGGACACGCCGGACGACGCCGCCCGTTCGATCCGCTACGGCGCCAGGGGGATCGGCCTGTGCCGCACCGAACGCATGTTCAATGCGGCCGACCGCCTGCCCATGGTCGTCGACATGATCGTCGCGGACACCCCGGAGGAACGCCGCGCGGCTCTCGATCGCCTGCTGCCGATCCAGCGCGCCGACTTCGCCGGCATCTTCAAGGCGATGGCCCCGCACCCGGTCACCATCCGCCTGCTCGATCCGCCGATCCACGAGTTCCTGCCGACCGAGCGGCAGCTCGAGGAGGACATCGCGCGCCTCGAGGACCTGCGTGGCGCTGCCCGCGGCATGGAGGTCCTGACGGAGGCGGCCCGCTCGGTATCGGACGGCAAGCTCCCCGGCACGCTGCGCGACCTCGCCGAGACGCGGCTGATCGACAGCGTGGTGGCGCGCAAGGGGGCCATCCTGCGCAAGGCGCGCGCCCTGCGCGAAGTGAATCCGATGCTCGGCCACCGGGGCGTGCGCCTGGGGCTCACCTACCCCGAGATCTACACCATGCAGATCCGCGCCGTCCTGGAGGCGGCCGCGAGCTGCATCCGCGCGGGCATCGACGTGCAGCCCGAGATCATGGTCCCGCAGGTGTGCACGGCGCAGGAGCTCAAGCTGGTCCGCGACTACATGACGGCCGTGCAGCGCGAGGTCGAAGTGACCTACGGCGTGGCCGTACCGTGCAAGTTCGGCACGATGATCGAGGTGGTCCGCGCCTGCATGCGCGCCGAGAACCTGGCGGAGGTGGCCGAGTTCTTCTCCTTCGGCACCAACGACCTGACCCAGGCCACGTTCTCGTTCTCGCGCGAGGACGCCGAGAACAAGTTCCTGCCCATGTACAACGAGCGCGGCATCCTGCAGGACAACCCCTTCGAGGTGCTCGACATCAAGGGTGTCGGCCGGCTCATGGCGCTGGCGGTGGACTGGGGCCGTTCGAGCCGCGCGGGGCTCAAGGTGGGCATCTGCGGCGAGCACGGCGGGCATCCGGCCTCGATCGGCTTCTGCGATGCCATCGGGCTCGACTACGTGTCGTGCTCGGCACCACGCGTGCCCATCGCGCGGCTTGCCGCCGCACACGCGGCAATCCGCGGGGTCGTGGCGGCGGACAAGGCCGCCTGAGTTTTCCGGGGCCTCGCCCGGACCGTCACGCCGCGGACGCTTCCGGGGTGCCCCGGCGGGGCGCCCCGGCACGCGCCGACTTCACTCCCAGGCCACGACGTGCGCCCGCTCCGACTCGTCCGCCTCTTCGAAGAAAAATCGATCTTCCCCCAGCGCCGGGCGCAACTGGTCGAGCCACGTCGCCTTGGGATCGAAGCGCGCGAAGAACGGCCGGCCCACCCACTCGCGCTTGCGACCACGCAGGAAGCTCAGGACGAACACCTTCTCGCCGTGGATCTCCTGCGTCCCCAGCACCACGACCTTGCCTGGCGTCGCCGACATGGACGGTCCGCGGACGGTGCGGGCCAGGCCCGAGACCTGCCGGAACGCGCGACGGAAAATATCGTGCGCTGTCGCGAGCGGCACTTCGAAATAACCCTTGGGGCCCGTGTCGCGCTCCACGAACATGTAGTACGGGATGCACCCCAGCCGCACCTGTGCCCGCCACATGTCGGCCCAGGCGTTGGCGGAGTCGTTGATGTGGCGGACGAGCGGGGCCTGCGTGCGGATCACGGCACCGGTGCCGCGGATGCGCTCGATCGCCTTGCGCACGATCGGTGTCTCGAGCTCGCGGGGATGCGTGAAGTGCGCCATGAGCGCGAGATGACGGCCGCTCGCGACGACGCGCTCGAACAGGCGCAGGAGCGTATCGGCGTCCGGGTCCGAGACGAACTTGTAGGGCCAGAACGCGAGCGCCTTGGTGCCGATGCGGATGTGCCGCAGGTGCTCGAAGGCGGGTTTCAGCAGCGGTTCGATGTACGCCCGCAGGTGCCAGGCACGCATGATCAGCGGGTCACCGCCCGTGAACAGCACGTCGCTGACCTCTGTGTGGCGACGCAGGTACTCGTGGAAGGTCTCCGTCTCGCGCTGCGCGAACTTGAGCCCCTCCATGCCGACGAACTGCGCCCAGCGGAAGCAGTAGGTGCAGTAGGCGTGGCAGGTCTGGCCGCGCCCCGGGAAGAACAGCACGGTCTCGCGGTACTTGTGCTGCATGCCGGGCAGCGGAATGCCGTCGAGGCGCGGCACGTTGTGCTCGAGCTGGCCCGCCGGGTGCGGATTCAGCTTGAGCCGGATCCGGTCGGCCACCGGCCGGATCTTCTGCGACGTTGCACCGGCCTTCACCAGGGCGGTCACCTTCGCGAGGTCCGACGCCTCGAGCATGCCCGGCTGCGGGAACGTGAGCTGGAAGATCGGGTCGGCCGGGATGTCGCTCCAGTCGATGAGTTCCTCGATCACGTAGGAGTTCGTGCGGAACGGCAGCACGTGCGCCAGCGCCTTCATGGCCAGGCGCCGCGATTCCGACAGCTGCCCGAGCTGGGGGATCGTGTCCATGTTGGACACGACGTAGGGCTGGTAGCGGGCGACGTTGGCTCGCGTCATGCCGCACCTCCCTTGGCCTGCGGTTGAGCGGCGGTCGCATTCGCGAGCCAGAGGGTCTGCGTCGGGTAGGCGAACTGCACTCCCAGCGCCTCGAACTCCTCGTGGATGCGGAAGTTGATCGCCTGCTGGGCGTCCATGTAGCGATTGTAGTCCGCGCTCAGCACGTGGTAGACGGACTCGAAATTGAGCGCGAAATCCCCGTAGCTGGCGAAATGCGCGCGGTCGAACCGCGTCCCCTCCTGCTCCTCGACGATCCGGCGCAGCAGCGACGGGATCTTCTTGAGCAGCTCGCGCGGCGTCTCGTAGGTGACGCCGAGCGTGAACACGATGCGGCGCTCCTGCATCCGGCCGTAGTTGCGCAACCGGCTCGACAGCAGGTCCGCATTGGACATCACGATCTGCTCCCCGGTGAGACTGCGCAGCCGGGTGCTCTTGATGCCGATGTACTCCACCGACCCCATGTAGTCGTCCATGATCACGAAATCGCCCAGCACGAACGGCTGGTCGAGGGCGATCGAGATCGACGCGAGCAGGTCGCCGAGGACGTTCTGCACGGCCAGCGCCACCGCGATGCCGCCGATGCCGAGGCCCGCCACCAGTGCGGTGATGTCGACGCCGAGGTTCTCGAGCGTGAGCAGCAGCACCATGGCCCAGATGAGCACGCGCACGACGAAGCGGATGATGCCGATGGACCCGGCGACCGCCTTGTCCTCCTGCATCGTCACCTTGCGCCGGTGGTCGAGCCAGGCGGTCGCGGCCGTCGAGATCCAGAGCCCCGTCTGCCAGAAGAAGGCGATCGTCGTGATCTTCAGCAGGATGCTGGCGGCCCGGCCCTCGAGCCCGAAGACCGTCAGCCCGGCGAACGCCGCCACGACGGCCATGAAGGCGAGCGTCGTGCGACTGCCTGCCTGCAGCGGGATTTCCATGATCTCGGTCGCCGGAGTGCGCGCGAGGCGTGCGTATTGACGTCGCATGAGTCCGCGCGCGGTCCACAGCACGATGAAGACCACGGCGGCGACGCCGGCACTGACCACCACGCGGGCCAGGTTCGCGTCGAGTCCTTCGGGCAGCAGGGAGTGCAATCCTTCAAGCAATAGACTTTCCTCCGGCAGGCTCGTGGCACGCCGACTGTGACTGAACTGGGCACTATAGGCAGGCGCCGGCCGGCGCAGAAACGAGAAATCCTCAGCCGATTCGCGAGCTGGATTTGCCGGTCGCCGTTAGCCGCCGCGACGCGCCTCGACCGCCATCCAGTCGATCGTGGCGCTGGCAGGCTCCGCCAGTGGCCGGTAGCGGAAGCCGTTGACCCACCTCGACAGCGCCTCCTGGACGCAGCGCGGGCCCGATTCGGGCTCGACGGCCGCCACCCGTCCGTCAGGCATCACGATGAACCTCGCCCGGTAGACCGCGCCCGCCGGGGGGCGGCACTCGCCGGGGAGGTCCAGCCGTCCGGCCGAGAGCAGTTCCAGCTCCGGCGCGACGGTTCGCGAGGGGACCTGGACCCCCGGCGATACGCACCCGACGACGAGGACCGCGGCCAGCAGGATCGCTCCCGCCAGCGCGCCGACCGGCGCCCGCGGAGCGGTGCACGATGCATCGAGCCTGGTCACGGGGAAGCCCTCCTCAGGTGACCTGCGCGACCGGAAAGGTCAGGTTGAACGATTCTACCGCGAGCGTGGCCACCACGGCCGCCGTGGAGAGATCCGGGAACAGTGCCGGATCGAAGCGCCAGGACTCGAGCCGGCCCGGTCGGATCCATCCGCGGGCGCTCGGCGCGTAATAGTACGTGCGGCCCCGGAACTCCTGCGCGAGGGTCCGCAGGCCCGACGGCAGCCACGAGCCGTAGACGGGCAGCCGCGGCATGAATCGCGAGCGGGCGAAACGCAACTCGCAGAGTTCGCGGCCATCGCTCGAGACACGCACGCGATCCTCACGCCCCTGTGCCGTGCCGTACTCCACCTCGAAGTCCGCGCGGTCCTTGGGAATGCCCCAGTTGTTGCGGCCGTTCACGACGCTGTCCCAGGTCGAGACGACGATGCGACTGATGCTCAGGTGGCGACGGCCGTCAGCGAAGGGAAAGGCACCCGGGATGAACAGCAGCTCGCGATACGGCCCGCAGCCCGACTTGCGGTAATCCACGAACATCAGGTACGACGCCAGGCCCCGCCCCCGGCCGACGAGGCTCGGGGGCAGGAAAGCATCGTACGCCGCGGTGCCGGGCGGGAGCTTGAGCGCGACGATCCACGCCGAGCCCTGCAGGTGCCACGGCGCGGGGCGCAGTGGAACCTCGGGCAGCATGGCATCCGGCTGCAGCATCAGACCATCGCCGCAGTGGACGCGATGAGGAGTTGCGCCGCGTAGTACAGCGGCAGGCCCCAGGCGCGATTGACGAAGGAATGCTGCACGAAGCGATCCCGCGCGACGGACACATCCGACGCCGTGAATGCCAGCGCTCCGAGCGCAACGGCCCACGGACCACCCGCCGCGGTCACGCCGCAGGCGAGCGCCGACATGAGGCCGATCACGACCATGTAGACCCGCACCGGCCCGACCATCCCGGTCGGCACCGACGGGCCGAGCCAGCGCAGGACTGCGCCCACGAAGACGGCGAGCAGGACCGCGCCCGCGGCAAGCCCGACCGGGTCCAGCGGTCGGGTCAGGAACGCCGCCGAGTAGGCGACATGTCCGGCGAGGAACGCGAAGACGCCGGCCCGGAAAACCGCCGGCCGGTCGAGCGGAATGAGCAGGAGATCGCCGAGCAGGCAGAGCACGAGTCCGAGCAGCAGCAGCTGGCCATAGGTCGAATCGAGCGCCCCCGCCGCAATGCCGCCCCAGATGAATGCCAGCGAGGCCACCGGCTTGGTCAGCCAGAGTCCCGCCCGGGAGCCGCGGCGCTCCGCGACCAGCAGGCCCGCCACGGCAACGGCGCAGAGCAGGTACGGGCCCCAGTGCGGCACAGGATCACCCCCGGATTCACATCGCGCGCGCGGCGCGGCCTCGAAAGCATGCCGCAGGCGTGGGCATTGCGCCATCTGCGGCTTACGCCGCCCTTACGCAGGGCGCTAGAGTCCGTCGCCATGCCCCATATCGCGTCCTACTACGCGGCGACCGCGACGCCGTTCGCCGAGCAGCCTGCCCTGCAGGGAGAGGTCACGTTTGACGTCTGCGTGGTCGGGGCAGGTATCGCGGGCTGCGCGACGGCCCTCGAACTCGCCGAGCGCGGCTATCGCGTGGCATTGATCGACGCCGAACGTGTCGGGTGGGGCGCCTCGGGTCGCAGCGGCGGGCAGGTCATCTTCGGATTTGGCACGGGGCAGGACACCCTGGCGGCGCAGGTCGGCGTCGAGAGCGCCCGCCGGATGTGGGACGTCTCGATCGAAGCGCTCGACTGGGTGCGGGAGCGCGTGGCACGACATTCCATCGACTGCGACCTCCACTGGGGTCACCTGCACGTCGCGACGCGGACTCGCCAGCGAGGCGAACTGCTGGAGCTGCAGCGCGAGCTGGCCGAGGTCTACGCCTATCGGTCGCCGCGATTCATGGAGCGAGAGGAGGTTGAATCGCTGCTGGCGACCCAGCGCTATCTCGCCGGCCTGTACGACCCGGGCAGCGGCCACCTGCACCCGCTCAACTACACGCTCGGCCTCGCACGAGCGTCGCGTGAGGCCGGCGTCCGCATCTTCGAGTCGTCGCCGGCCACGCGCATCGAACCGGGTGATCCGGTGCGCGTCGTCACGCCCCGCGGGAAGGTGACCGCGCGATACGTGGTCCTCACGCGTGGCGGCTACGTCGGTGGCCTCCGGGTCGGCACGAACTGGCGCGTGATGCCCGTGGGAACCTACGTCGTGGCGACCGAGCCGCTCGGCCAGGCGCGTGTCACGGCGCTCATCCGTGAAAACGTGGCCGTCGCCGACACCAACTTCGTGCTGGACTATTTCCGCCGTTCGGCGGACCACCGCCTGCTGTTCGGCGGTCGCGTCAGTTACTCGGGCATCGATGCGCGCGACACCGGCCGGGCGACGCGCGCACGGATGCTGCGGGTGTTCCCGCAGCTGACCGACGCCCGGCTCGAATACGTGTGGGGCGGCTACGTCGACATCACGATGAACCGTGCGCCCGACTTCGGTCGCATCGGCCCCAACGTCTACTACCTGCAGGGCTTCTCCGGCCACGGCATCGCCATGGCCGGGATGGCGGGACGCCTGGCGGCGGAGGCGATCGCGGGCCAGGCGGAACGATTCGATCTCTTCGGCCGCCTGCACCATCGAATCTTTCCGGGAGGGCGCTGGCTGAGGACGCCCGCCCTGGTGCTCGGCATGCTCTGGTACCGGCTGCGAGACCTGCTGTAGACGGCCGCGACTTCCCCGCCCGGCCCGGAATCCACTAGAGTCCCGGCCGTTCAACGCTTGCGCTTGGTGCGCAGGTACAGCACATAGACGATCAAGGCGACGATGGCGATCAGCAGGATCTTGGTCATGAGCTTGTTGCGCACCCGGTGGTGCCGGGCATCTTACCCGTGGTAAGCGACGAATCCGCCTTCGTCTTGCGTGCCGGTCCGGGTGCCATGGAGCATGTGCGCGAGCGAGGGGTCTCGCCCGCCGACGTCGCCTGCATCCCTGCCGCCGCCGGCGGCCCCAAAGGGCTCGCGCTGATCCCGCTCGACAAGCTCCTGTTCCAGGAGTGGCTGAGCCGCAGTACCGCGCCGCTCGAACTGGTCGGCGCGTCGATCGGCGCATGGCGCATGGCGGCCCTGGCGCAACCCGAGCCGTTGCCGGCCCTCGATCGACTGCAGCGCGCGTATGTCCGCGACCAGGCCTACGCGGCCCGGCCCTTGCCACAGGAGGTGGCCGCGACCTGCCGACGCATCGCGCAGGCCGTCCTCGGCGACCGGCCGCTCGAAACGCGTGCGGGAGCCACCCTCACGGTGATCACCTCCCGCGCCCGTGGCCCGCTCCACGGCAAGGAGTCGAAACTGGCGTTCGCACAGGCCGTCCTGAGCAACGCGGTGTCACGCCGCCGACTGGCGCCCTACCTGGAGCGCGTGTTGTTCACGGCGGGCGAAGCGGGCTTCCTGACCGAACCCTACGATGACTTCGGCCTGCGGCGGGTGGCACTCGACGAGCGCAACGCGGAGGACGCCCTGCTCGCGTCCGGCACGATTCCCCTGCTCTGCACCCCGGTACGCGACATCGCCGGTGCGCCCGCGGGCAACTACTGGGACGGCGCGCTCGTGGACTACCACCTGATGCTGCCGTACCCGGCATTGACGCAGACCGGCGGCCGCCGTCGCATCGTGCTGTACCCGCATTTCAACGACTACGTGACCCCGGGCTGGCTTGACAAGCACCTCCCCTGGCGGCGGGCACCGCGGGGCCACCCCTGGCTCGACGACGTGCTGCTCGTCGCGCCGTCCCCGGCCTTCCTGGCGCGGCTGCCGAACGGCAAGCTGCCCGACCGGCAGGACTTCTACCACTATGGTCAGGACCATGACGCGCGCGTCCGGGCCTGGGAACGCGCGATCGGGGAGTGTGAGCGGTTCGCCGAGGCCGTCCTCCGCTGGCTGGAGCGGCCCGACCCGGGCCTGCTGCGCCCGATCTGACCGGCTATGATTCGCCGATGCTGATCCCCGCGCCCCGCAGCGTCGAACTCCTCCGCCACCCGGCATCGCCGACCTCGGGCGTGGTCCGCCGCATCGACGTCGAGATCTCGACGACGGCGGACGGCGCCCTGCGCCTGCGCTATTTCGTGGACGGCGACGTGAACCGGATCGTCGCCGCGCCCCACGCCCGGTCGGTTCGGACGGACGGGCTCTGGATGCACACCTGCTTCGAAGCCTTCGTGGCCGGGCAGGAGTCCTCGGCGTACTGCGAGTTCAACTTCTCGCCCTCGACCGAGTGGGCGGTCTACGGCTTCACCGGATACCGCGAGGGCATGGCGCCGCTGGCCCACGCCACTCCGCCGATCGTCACCGCCAGCGTCACGGAGGACCGCATCGCGCTCGAGGCCGTCGTGCCCCGCGAAACGCTGCTTGCGCTGCCCGGCGACTCGAAACTGCGGCTTGGACTCGCGGCCGTCATCGAACGCAAGGATGGCGGGATTTCGCACTGGGCCATCACCCATCCGGCCGAGCGGCCGGACTTCCACGATCCGGCGGGCTTCGTGCTGCAGATCGAGCGCAGCCTCGCGTGGTGAGGTTCGGCATCGACCGCCTGCTCGCGGACGCGAAGCTCCGCCAGCCGTTGTCGGGGCAGCGGGTCGCCCTGCTCGCCCATCCCGCGTCGCTCACCACCGACCTCGAGCACTCGCTCGATGCGCTGGCCGCGACGGGCGACGTGCACCTCACCGCGGCGTTCGGGCCGCAGCACGGACTGCGCGGCGACAAGCAGGACAACATGGTCGAGTCACCGGACTTCCACGACCCGACTCACGGCATTCCGGTGTTCAGCCTGTACGGCGAGGTCCGCCGGCCGACCGACGCCATGCTCGACACCTTCGACGTGCTGCTCGTCGACCTGCAGGACCTCGGCTGCCGCATCTACACGTTCATCACCACGCTGCGCTACGTCCTCGAGGGCGCGGCCCGGCGCGGCAAGGCGGTGTGGGTGCTGGACCGGCCGAACCCGGTCGGTCGACCGGTCGAAGGGACCTGCCTGCAGCCCGGATGGGAAAGCTTCGTGGGCGCCGGGCCCATGCCCATGCGTCATGGCCTGACGCTCGGAGAGCTCGGTCACTGGTTCGTCCGGCAGCTGCGCCTCGACGTGGACTACCGGGTCGTCGAGATGCACGGCTGGGAACCTGCGCTCGGACCGGGTCATGGATGGCCACTCGGCGAACGCACCTGGGTGAACCCGAGCCCCAACGCCCCGAACCTGTGGATGGCCCGATGCTATCCGGGCACGGTGATGCTGGAGGGCACGACGCTGTCGGAGGGGCGCGGCACGACGCGCCCGCTAGAGTTGTTCGGCGCACCCGACCTGGACGCGGGTGCGCTGCTCGAGGAGATGCGGCGCCTCGCCCCCGGCTGGCTGCGCGGTTGCCGGCTGCGACCGTGCTGGTTCGAACCCACTTTCCACAAGCACGCCGGCCGGCTCTGCACCGGGCTCCAGGTACACGTCGAGGATGCGTCCTACGACCACGAGGCGTTCCGTCCGTGGCGGCTGCAGGCCCTGGCCTTCAAGGCCCTGCGGCGGCTGCGGCCCGACTACGACCTCTGGCGCGACTTCCCGTACGAGTACGAGCACGACCGGCTCGCCATCGATCTCATCAACGGCGGGGACTCGCTGCGCCGCTGGGTGGACGATCCGGCGGCGACGGCCGGCGATCTAGAGGCATTCGCCGGGCCCGACGAGCGCGCGTGGCTCGCGGCCCGCGAGGACGTGCTGCTCTATCGCTGACGCGCCGTCACCGGCGCACGGTACGGCGATCACGCAGGGTGACGAACTCCTCGGCGGCCGTCGGATGCACCGCCACCGTCGCGTCGAACTGGTCCTTGGTGAGGCCCGCCTTCACGGCGATGGCGATGCCCTGGATGATCTCGGGCGCGTCCGGCCCCACCATGTGGGCGCCGACGACGCGCTGGCTCGCGGCGTCCACGACGAGTTTCACCAGGGTGCGCTCGTTGCGACCCGACAGCGTGTACTTGAGCGGCCGGAAGGTCGCGCTGTAGACGTCGACCTCGCCGCAGGCCTCGAGCGCGCCCGCCTCGGTCAGTCCCACCGTACCGACCGGTGGCTGGCTGAACACCGCGTGCGGCACGAGCCGATGGTCCATGGGCACCGGCCGGCCACCGAACAAGGTCGTCGCGACGGCCGCGCCCTCGCGGATCGCGACGGGCGTGAGCGCGACGCGGTTCGTCACGTCTCCGACCGCATGGATGTGGGGAACGCTGCTGCGCGAGTACTCGTCCACGACGACCGCGCCCGCGTCGTCGACCGCTACGCCGGCCGCCTCGAGCCCGAGGTCGGCCGTGACCGGCCTGCGCCCGGTCGCGAAGAGCACCGCGTCCATCTCGATCCGCTCGAGCCGCCCGGCGGTGGACATGGTGACACCGAGCCGCCCGTCGCCCGTCCGCTCGATGGCCCGCACCTCGCATTGCAGGCGGACGTCGATCCCCCTGCGCACGAGTTCGTCGTGCAGATGACGTCGCACGTCGTCGTCGAATCCGCGCAGGATCTGCTCACCGCGGTAGGCGATCGTGACCCGGGATCCGAGGCCGCGGAAGATGCCGCCGAACTCCGTCGCAATGTAGCCCCCGCCCACGACCAGCACCCGCGCCGGCAGTTCGGGCAGCTGGAAGGCCTCGTTGGAAGTGATCGCGAAGTCGGCGCCCGGTACCTCCAGGCGCACCGGCGTGCCTCCGGTCGCGATCAGCACGTGACGCGCGCTGCAGCGGTGCCCGGCCACCTCGACCGTGTGCGGATCGGCAAGGACGGCCCGACCACCGAACAGCCTGACGCCCGCGGTCTTGAGCAGCGTCCTGTACACGTCCTCCAGCCGGGCGATCTCGCGGTCCTTGTTGGCGATCAGAGTGGGCCAGGAGAACTCTGCCTGCGCGGTCCAGCCGTAGGCCGCGGCGTCCTCGAGGTCCTCGCGAAAATGCGCCGCGTAGACCAGCAGCTTCTTCGGCACGCAACCGCGGATGACACAGGTGCCGCCGGGTCGGTACGACTCGGCGATCGCAACGCGCGCGCCGAATCCCGCCGCTACGCGGGCCGCGCGCACGCCGCCGGAGCCCGCACCGATGACGAAGAAGTCGTAGTCGAACTGCGGCATGCCTACCTCACCTGCAACGTCATCACGCCAACCCGGTCGATTGTGCAACAGACGGCGTCGCCGTGCGCGAGCGGCCCGCCCCCGCCAGAGTGCCGGTCATGATGACGTCTCGCGGATGCAGGGTGAACTCGCCGGCTGTCGCAGCGACAAGCGTGGAGACGCCGCCTCGTTCAGCTCGAGATGCCCAGCGTGGTGAGGAGGCGCCTCGCTCCGGCTTCGATCTGGTCCATCATGAGCGCGAACCCGTCGGTCCCGCCGTAATACGGGTCGGGCACCTCCCGGTCACCGAGGAACAACTCGATGCGCACCGCGCTGCCCGCCGGCCGTCGCTCTTCCAGCTGGCGCAGGTTGTCGCGGTCCATCGCCAGGATCAGTGAACTCGCAGCGAAATCCGCGGGACCGATCTCGCGGCAGCGGAACGCGCCGAGATCGTACCCCCGGGCAGCACAGGCTTCGATGGTGCGCGGGTCCGCCGTATCGCCGACGTGCTTGTCCTTGAGTCCCGCGGACGCAAAGCTCACCCGTGAGCCGGCTCCCGCGTCGCCGGCCATCGAGCGGCAAACCGCCTCGGCCGCCGGCGAGCGACAGTAATTGCCGGCGTCCACGAACAGGATCTTCATCGCTCACCTCCCGCAGCCTTCTCACACTCGGTCACGGCCGCATCGAGCTGCGCCAGCCACTCGGGGCCGTAGCGCTCCGCGTACCAGTCGCGCAGGCCCCGCGTCGCCTCGCGGAACTGCTCGCGCTGCGCCGGCGTCACTTCGTCGACGACGCCGCCCGAGGCGCGAAAGGCCTCGAAGGCGGGCGCCTGCCGGCTTGCTGCCGCCAGGCGCGTGGCGCGCGCAAGCACGCGGAAGCCCTCCGCAACGATGGGCTTCAGTTCGCCGGGCAATGCCTGCCACTGCTTCTCCGAGTACCACCACATCGCACCCATGTAGCTGTGACGGTCCACCAGCAGGTAGCGCACGTGCTCGTGCAGCTTCATGCCGACCACGTCCTGCACGCTGTTCTTGGTTCCGTCGAGCAATCCGGCCGAGAGCGCATAGTAGACCTCGGACCACGGCAGGGGCGTCGGACTCGCCCCGAGCTCGCGGACCATTTGCTGCTCGAGTGCGGAGGGCAGCGTGCGGATGCGCAGGTGCGCAAGGTCGGCCGGCGAACGAATGCGGCGCTGCGTCGTCACAAAGCTGCGCCAGCCCCCCGTGTTCCCTACCGCCATGAGCCGCAGGCCGAGCCCTTGATCCAGGATGGCCTGGCCCATCGCCGCCAGCAGCGGGCCGTCCATGACGCACTCGGCCACGACGTCGTTCGCGAACGTATACGGCAGGTCGAGCACCTGCGCCGGCCCGAACAGGGCCGCGAGGCCGCCGAAGGTCGTCTGGTGCATCTCGAGGGTGCCGCCCTGCAGCGACTCGATGCACTCGCGTTCGCTGCCACAGAACTGGCCCGACGGAAAGACCTGGACGGACACGCGGCCCCCGGCCGCCCCCTCGACGCTCTCCTTGAATGCCAGGGCGCCCACGTAGTCCTCGTCGTCGCTCGAGGCCAGGAAGGCGATGCGGATCGTGACCTCCGCTCGCTCTGCGCGCGAGTAATACACTCCCACCGCACACGCCGCCAGCACGAGAACGAGGAGAATCCGCAGCAGCGCCGGACTGGTCACCGGACCCTCACTGGATCAGTCCGAGCCACCGCGGCACGGCCAGCGTCAGCGAAGGAATGAACGTGATCAGGAACAGGACCGCGATCTCGACGGCGAGGAACGGCAGCATGGCGCGCACGATGCTCTCGACGCGCACGGAGGCGACGGATGAGGTGACGAACAGCACGAGCCCCATCGGAGGCGTGGCAAGCCCGAGGGTCAGATTGACGCACATGACCAATGCGAAATGCACGGGGTGCACGCCCATCTCGACGAAGATCGGCGAGAGGACCGGCCCCAGGATCAGGATCGCGGGGCCCGCATCCAGGAACATGCCGATCAGCAGCAGCAGCAGGTTTGCCAGGAAGAGCAGTACCTGCGGGTTGTCACTCACCCGCAGCATCGCATGCGCGATGCCCTCTGCCATGCCGGACACCGTTACCAGCCAGGCGAAGGTGACGGCGGCGCCCACCAGCATCAGGATCACGCCGGACTGCATGGCCGTCGCGACGAAGATGCGTTTCATCTCGGCGTAATCCACCGTGCGCAGGACGAACGGAGCGACGATGATCGCGTACCCGGCCGCCACGGCCGCCGCCTCGGTGGCGGTGAAGTATCCGGACAGCATGCCGCCCAGCAGGATGACCGGCATGACGAGCGCGAGCGCCGCCCCGCGGAAGGCCCGTCCACGTTCCCGCCAGGTCGCGCGCCGCGAGGCCACCGGCAGGTTGTAGCGCCGCGCCAGGAAGCGGGTCGTGAGCATCAGGCCCAGGCCGATCATCGCTCCCGGCAGGACGCCTGCGGCGAACAGCGCGCCGATCGAGACATTCATCACGAACCCGTACAGCACCATGATTCCCGAGGGCGGAATAATGGGGCCGATCACCGCCGCGGCGGCCGTTACGGCGGCCGCGAAGCTGCGCTGGTAGCCGTTCTGCTCCATGGCCGGCACCAGCATCTTGCCGATGGCAGATGCGTCGGCGACGGCCGAGCCCGAAATGCCTGCGAACAGCATCGAGGACAGGATGTTCACCTGCGCCAGTCCGCCGCGGAAATGCCCGATCAGCGACTGGCTGAAGTTCACGATCGAGCGCGTGATGCCGCCCGAGTTCATCAACTCGCCCGCCAGTATGAAGAACGGCACGGCCAGCAAGGGGAAGCTGTCCACGCCATTGTAGAAACGCGACAGCAGCGTCGCGAAGAACTGCCGCTGGTCGTCCAGCACCAGGCTCAGGCCCGGGCCGATCAGCAGGGCGAACACCACCGGCGTTCCGAGCGCGAGCAGCGCGATGAAGAGCCAGAAGAACGCGGTGGACACGCGTTCAGTCCTCGACGACGGCGGGCATGGCGCCTTCCATGACGATTCCGGAGGGCCCGCCCGACAGCTGCACCACGAGCCGGGCGACGAGTTCGATACCGACCAGGATCAGCATCGCGAACGCCACCGGCACGATCGCGTAGATCCAGGCCATCTTGATCTCGAGCGTGGACGCCATGATCTCGAGGCCACGCCTCCAGAACGCCAGGCTCTCGATGAAGAACACGACCAGCACCCAGACCACGAGGACGTTCAGCAGCAGGCTGGTCACCGCCAGGAGCCGCGGCGGCAGGGCCTCGGCGAAGGTCACGATGGCCACGTGGGCACCCTTTCGGTAGGCGAATGGCGCCGTGAGGAGCACGCACCAGACCAGCGCGACGCGCGCGAGTTCCTCGGCCCAGTCAAGCGAGTGGTTGAACACGCCGCGCGAAATCACCTGGGCCAGCGCGAGCGCCAGCATCACGGCCATCAGTGCGCCCGCGGCATTTCGCGCCGCCCTGGACAGGGGCCCGTTGACGCGACCGAGCGCCTTCGCGAACGGCAGCAGGAATGAAGTCACGTGCTTGGCACCGGCCGCTCCACCGCCTCCCGTGACGGCACGGGCCGCCCCTGGGCGGCCCGTGCAGGATTATGGGGCAAGCCACCCGGCCATGGGCGGCCCTGACGCGCCTCAGCGCGTTCCGCCGAAATTTGCGCGGAACTGCACGCCGAAGTACTGGTCGGCCTCGCGGGGAATCTGCAGTCGTGGTGCGCCCGCCGGGCCACCGCGCGTCACCAGTGCCGCGAAGCTCTCGTCCGTGATGTTGCGTCCGACCAGCGTGACCCGGTACCGGTCGCTCTTGTCGGTGATGGCCACGGTCAGGTCGATCGTGGAATAGGACGGGATCAGGGTGATCGGGACCTCGTTCAGGTCGGAGTACTGGTCATCCGTGTACACGAACAGCAGGCCGGGGATCACGTCCACCGCATCGAACTCGGCCCGGTACTCGGCCGCGAGCGATGCCTTCCATTCCGGGGCCAGCGGCAGCTTCGTGTTGTCACGGACGGTCGGGGTGGAACCGGGCGGCGTGAAGAACTTGTCTACCTTCGCGTCGGTGTAGGCGACGCCACCACTCAGCGAGAGGTTGTCGATCGGCCGGGCCAGGAAGTCGAGTTCGAATCCCTCCGTCGACACGTCGCCCGCGTTGGTGAGCGTCGTGATCAGCGTGCCATTCAGGAACAGGAAGTTGTTCGCCTGGAAGTTCTCGTACTTCGCGGAGAACAAGGCGCCGTTAAGTATCACGCGGCCGTCGGCCAGCGTCGACTTGAAGCCGACCTCGTAGGAGTCGGCCGTCTCTGCGTCGATGACCTCGGCGTTGTTTACCGTCATGTTGAAGAAGACGTTGTAGGCCGGGCCCTTGTAGCCGCGCGAGTAGGTGGCATAGGTCATGAAGTCGTCCGACACGTCGAACTGAACGCCCGCACGCCCCGAGATCTCATCCGACGAATTGCTTCCCTTGAGGCTCGTCGATCCACCGCCCGGCTCAGTACGGATGCCCGGCCCGGGGATCGGGGAAAAGTTGTAGGTGTGGTAGAAGCTCAGGTCGTCCTGCGTCCAGCGCAGGCCTGCAATCAGGCGCCAGCGCTCGGCCACGTTGAAGGTGCCATCCGCGAATGCGGCGAGGTTCTCGAAGTCGGCCCCGAACCGGGCGTCGGCCGAGGGCGCCTCGATCACCGAGGCCGTCGGCGTGCAGGGCTGCAGGCCCGTCGCGTCGGCCGGCAGCGTGCTCGAGCGGCAGACCTCAGTATCGCGGCGGAAGTAGCGCTCGGCGTCCGTCTGAGCGTAGTAGAGGCCGGCGACGTAGTCGAGGAACTGCCCGCCCGGCGAGGCGATGCGCAGTTCCTGCGAGAACGTATCCTGCGTCTGCGGCCCGAAGTCGTGCAGCTGGTTGATGCCGACGTACGCCGGACCGGCGTCCAGCCAGTCGCCCTCGCGGATTTCGGTCGAGTCCCAGGTCCGATAGGCGGTGATGGAGGTGAGGGTGTAGTCGCCGATGCCGAAGTCGGCCTGCGCCGAGAGGCCCCAGGCCTCTTCCTCGGAGGTCATCACGAGGTTCTGTCGGACCTTGCGGCTCTCGTCGCCCTTGAGGTAGTCGGTACCCTCCAGCAGCGAGTCAACCGCGGCCGCCGTCGAGCCGGTCAGGGGAGCGCCGATCACCTCGACGCAGCAGTTGTCGTCGGATTCGCGATAGTCGCCGATGAACGTGAGTTCGATGTCGTCGCTCGGCTCGGCCACCCAGATGCTGCGGATGCCCCAGCGGTCGTAGCCGTTCAGCTTGCCGCCGGCCGGCGTGTCGCTCACGTTCTTGATGTAACCATCGAAGTTGCCCCAGGTCACGGTCGTGCGAGTGCGCAGCGTGTCGGTGATCGGGGCGTCGAGCGCGGCCCTGACACGCAGCTCGTCGTCCTCGTACCAGCCGAGGTCCACGTAACCGCCCAGTTCCTCGGCCGGTTTCCTCGAGACGACGTTGACGACGCCCGCGGATGCGTTCTTCCCGAACAGGGTACCCTGCGGGCCCCTCAGCACCTCGACGCGCTCGACGTCGTACAGGTCGCCGAAAGCCTCGCCCGCGGACGACAGCACGACGCCATCGAGCACGAAGGCGACACTCGGCTGCGCCGCGATCGCGAAGTTGATCGTGCCCACCCCGCGCAGGAACAACGCCTGGTTGAGCTGCGTGTTCGTCTTGCGGATATTGAGCGACGGGACCAGCTGCTTGAGCGACTCGGCGCTGAACCCACCAACGGACTCGACCAGATTGCCGCTCACGACCGAGACCGCGATCGGCACCTCCTGCAGGTTCTGCTCGCGCTTCTGCGCCGTGACGATGATTTCCTCGAGCGCGCCGGTCGTCGCGTCCTGCGCCCGGGCCGCCGGTGCGGTGGCAAGAGCCGCGAGGACGGCAAGGGCGATCGGACTCCGGACCGGGCGGCATGGGCGAGCGTGCATTTGATATCCCCCTAAGTCGTTCTGTTCGCGTGGCGTTTCGTCCGCAACCGGCGCGCGGACTCCTGATGAAAACGACGGTAGCATGAAGATTCTATGTCTTACAACCCTTATATAAGACATGAGAGACCCGTTGTTTTCACGCGACGAGCGCCGGCTCAGGGAGCGCGCCAGGTCTCGATGACGCTGGGGGTCGGGCCCAGTTCGCCGGTATGCTGGACGGCCGGTCCGAGCGGGATCCCGGTCCCGGACCGCGCGAAGACGGCCAGCTCGTCGAGCGCGAGCCGCAGGTCGTGCGTGCGGCCGCCCGCGAGCGCCTCACCGCCCGGAAACCGGCGCCACTCGCCCTCCGGCAGGTACACGCGGACCCGCCCGGACGGGGCGAGGCACGGGGCGACGAGCAGATCGTCCCCGCAGAAGAACTGGTGGTCGAACGCCCAGGCCTCGGGCTCGTCCGGGCAGGCGAGCGCCATTGCCCTCTGCACGGGCAGCCCCGTCGCGGCCGCCTGCTCCACGGCGCGCGCGAGGTACGGCAGCATGCGGTAGCGCAGCTCGAACGCCGACATCGCCGCCCGCTCCGCCTCCGGCCCGTACGACCAGGGCTCCCGGGGCCCGATGCCATGCAGTCGCATGTGCGCGGAGAACACCGACGCCTGGGCCCAGCGCACGTAGAGCAGCGGGTCGCGCTCATCGCCATAGAACCCGCCCACGTCGGTCGCGTAGTACGGCGCACCGCTCAGGCCCCAGGACAGGCCACCGCGGATGCTCGCCGCCAGCCCGCCCCAGTCCGCCTGCGGATCGCCGCCCCATTGCGACGGATATCGCTGCGAACCGGCCCAGCCGGCCCGGCTGAACAGGAACGCGCCGCCCTTCGAGTAGCGGCTGGCCGCCTCGTAGACGCAGCGGTTGTAGAGCAATGCATAGACATTGTGCAGGGCATCCCCCTGCGCACCGTCGGAGGCCACGGCGTGTGCCTCGACCTGCTCGCCGAAGTCGGGCTTGATCATGTCGACACCGAGTTCGAAGAGCTCGCGATGTCGATCCCGCCAGTATGCGTAGGCTTCAGGATGCGTGAAGTCGAGCAGACCCGACTCCGGCAGCGGCGTCAGCACCGCACCGAACGGCTCGAGGTCCCACTGGAAGCGATACGCGGCGCCCGAGCGCGCGTCTTTCAGCAGCCAACCCTTGGCCGCGAGCTCGTCGAATAGCGCGTTGCGCACCGACACCAGCGGATACTCCCAGACGCAGACACGGAAGCCGAGCGACTTGAGCTGGGCGATCACGGTCCCGGGGTCCGGGTAGCGCGAAGGGTCCCATTCGAAGGCGAAGCGCGTATCGGTGTCCTGCCAGGCACGGCCATCGAAAGTGATCGTGTCGCACGGCATGCCCCGCGCACGCACCTCGCGCGCCGCAGCGAGGATCTCCTCTGCCGTGCGGTAGTACGCCTTGGAGAGGATCAGACCGAGGCTCCAGAGCGGCGGGACGGGCGCGCGCCCCGTGAGCGCCGTGTACTGGCCGAGGATCTGCGCACCATTGGTCCCGTCGAACAGGAACAGGTCCAGGGCCACGTCGACGATCTTCAACCCGTAAGCGCGCTGCGACCACGGCGCGTAGCCCACCCCGTGCACCACCGGACCGACGGTGTGCACGAACACTCCCCAGCCCTCGGGGCTCCAGGCAAACGGGGCGTTCTTGTAGCTGACCTCGGCATTCACCCCGAGCGCGTCATGGTTGTAGGACCGCACGAGCTGCCCACGCCGGTCGAGCCGTCCCCACTTCTCGCCCAGGCCGAACACGGGAGTGTCGTGACCGAGCTCGAGGCTGACGAACCAGGCGTCATCGATGCGCGCAAAAGGCGGCAGCCGGAAGCGCCGCACGAAGTGTGCGTCGCTGGGCGAAGAAGCCACCGGCCGGCCAGCCACCGTGAGCGAGAACGACAGCGGCGCGTGGCCGATCTCGAGCACGCGCTCGCCCGAGACGAGCCGCGTACCCCCATCGAACCGCTCGACACGGGCCGGCACGGTGGCGGGCTCGCGCAGCAGGATGCCGTAGTCGCGCGCATCCGGGCCCAGGCGCAGGCGCGCACCACTCTCGAGCAGCGCCGCACGCAACGGACCCGCGTCGGTCGGCACCAGGACGCTCCCGTCAGCCAGGGACTCCGGCACGCCGGTCACTCGCACCGGCGGGATGCGTCCCCAGTTCGGCGCCTCGATGTCGAAGGCGCCCACGTCAGGCGAGCTCGAGAACCGGAACTTTCCAGCGCGCGGCGATCGCCCTCAGCGCCGGCTTGTGGTCGCCGTAGGCCAGGGCGAAGTGGTGCTCGAGGCCCTCCTCCATGATGGTGCGCCCGACGTCCTCCGCCGGCCGATCGAACCTCACGGTGCCCGAGCAACCAGTGAACGCCATCGGTGCCCGGATCACCTGCGCGCCCGCGATCATGAGTTTGGTGACGTTGCGCGCGCGGGACAGTCGCGCCAGCGTGACGCGGCCGGGCTTGATCGGGAACTGGTGCAGCAGGGGCATCCTGCGGTTGGTGTGGATCGTGGCCTCCGCATGCGCCTCGGGGTCCCGCATGGAGAGTGGCGCGAGGCCGCAATGCCAGAGCACGGCCGTGTCGTCGGCCGGCGTGATGTCCACCAGGTCGGCCATCCAGGCGGGTTCGCCCGCGAGTTCCTGCAGGATCAGCTGCGACACCGACCCGTGCACGTCCGCCTCGCAGGCAGCAGGCACCCGCTTCTGGTTCATCATCGCCATCGGGCCGCAGGCGGCACAACCATACTCGGTGAACATCTCGGGCCAGCAGCGCACCGCGAGCCCCCTGGCGTGGCTCTCCTGCTGCACGTCCTCGAGCGCACAGAAGACCCGGAACGACCGATCGAGCTGCTCCTGGTCGACGTCATCCAGGCCCTCGAGTTCGCGGGCAGCGCCAGCGCGGGCCGCACTGACGCGTCCGTGGTCCATCGCGCGCGCTTTGTCGAACAACTGGCCAAGCTGCACCGTCTCCACGCGCATGCCGGCGAGCCGCAGCAGCAGCTCTTCGTCGTACTCGCAGGTGTCGAAGCCGTCCGGATGCTTGCCGACCACCGTGATCTTCGAACCACGCAGCGAGTCGAGCACCGCATCCGCCTCGGCGGCGGCCGCGCCCGGCACGAGCCGGGCGCGCGAGGGCACGACGATCGCCGGCCTCGCCAGTTCGCGCAGGCGATCGGTCAGCCCCGGCGCATCCGGCGCGGCATACAGCCATCCGTGTGCGACGCCGCTGCGGCCGAGCGCGTGGGCCGCCAGGTTCAGGCCACAGTAGGCGTTCAGGCGCAGGCGTCCGCCGATTCGCGGCTCGGGTACGGCCCACACGGCGAGCGGCGCCGTCGCCTCCTTCGCGAGCTTCACGGTCATCGTCGCGTCCGTGAACGTGATCTGCAGGACGAGCAGCAGGTCGATCGGACCGGCGCTGCGGATCTCGTCGATCGCCCGCTCGGCCGCGGCCCGGTCGAAAAGCAGCTCACGCGGACCGACCGTGCGGATGCCGGCCGCCTCGAGCGCTGCGAAGGCGCGGTTCTTCATGTCCTCGGCAAACGGGACGTCGAACGTGGGACGGGCGAGGACCGCCACGCCATAGGTCAGCGACATGTCATCCTCCAAAGCCGGCGTAGCCGTGCCGGAAACTCGAGTCCGCGGGCTCGACGCGCGCGCCGCCCGTGCCATAGCAGGGATGCAGGTGCCACGGCTGCGCTGCCGCGTCGGTCAATGTGTTGAGTTCCCGCATGTACGGCACTGCCTCGTCGCGCAGTTCGCCGCGGATACCGTCCCAGTCCGGGAAGTGCTGGAAGGCCTTGAGCCAGATCGCGCGCCCGGCTAGGTAACCGGAGGCGCCAGCGGCGTACGCGTAATGCAGCACGCGCTGGAATTCCGCCATGCCGGCTCCGGCCGAGAGCATGACCCACGGACGGCCGGCCGCGCAGTGCAGTTCGTCGAACAGCGACTGCACGGCGCCGGCGCCAGGCGCACCGGGCTCCGGCACCTCGCCGGCCGGCACCGGGCTCTCGAGCTTGAAGAGGTCCACGCCGAAGCGCGGGTCAGCGAAGGTACGCACGCTCTCGATCACGAGTTGCGCCTGCTTGGTCCGCATCTCGACGTACTCGCGCGTCTGCTCGGCATCGTGCGCGAGCGGATGCAGCAGGAGCTCGAAGACGAACGGAATGTCGTAGCGGGCGCAGGCCTCGCCGATGCGCTGGGTAAAAGACCGCTGTGCCGCGCACACCCCGGCGTCGGCGTCCGGCCGGTACCAGGTCAGCACCTTGACCGCGTCGCCTCCCGCGCGCTTGATCTTCTCGACCGACCAGTCGTCGATCTCCGACGAAATTCTGCCGCCCGCCGTCTCCCGGAAGATCGAGTCCTCGAGCGTGAGGATCAGCCCGAGTCGGGCATCGAGCATCGTGACACCGCGGGGATACGCGTAGTGCGGATCGAGCAGCATCGCGGAGGACTCGCCCTGCAGTTCACGGATCAGCATCTCCTTGAACCCGGCGACGTCCTCCCAGGGCGCCTCCGGCGTGCCGCGCTTCGCCCTGATCGGGTTCTTGATCGGCGGGCGCTGATCGACCGCCGTCATCTTGAAGCGCCCCGCCGCGTCGGCCATGCGGCGCATGCCCCAGTACTTCCCCGCAGAGACAGTCATCCGATGGTCCTCCAGTCGGCTCGTCGCGCAGCGGTCTGCGTCGCAAGAAAGGCGTCGACCTCCGCACGGCTCGGCACCCCGGCCCGGCCGCCGGCCCGCTGCACCTTGAGCGCGGCGGCCGCCGAAGCGAAGCCGGCGGCGGCCAGCTCGTCACGTCCTTCGGCCAGCGCCAGCGCGAAGGCCCCATGCCACACGTCACCGGCACCCAGCGTGTCCACCACCGGGACCTCGAAGGCCGGCAAGTGCCGCAGTTCGCCGCGGTCCCACGCGAACACGCCCTGTCCTCCCACGGTGACGCAGCACCAACCCGGCAGCCGCGGCGCCAGCGACTCGAGGGCGCGGACCGGGTCGGGCAGCCCGACGTGCTCCGCGAGCGCATCCGCGGCGAACGCAACGTGCGTCGCCGCGTGCAGCAGCGCACCATCCGGCGGAATCGGCCGGTCGGCGTCCAGCACGGCCGGCAATCCGGCCGCGCGCGCGCCCTGGAGCGCGACGAGCGCGCCCTCGGGCCAGCGTGTATCCGCCAGGACCGCGTCGGCCGCCAACGTGGCCACCGCGGGCAACCAGCCGGGATCGCCCGGCATCGCCGGGTCGAGGTGGTTGACGATCATTCGCTCGCCGCGCGCGTCGACGAACACCGCCGACACCGACGACCCGGCGCCGCGGCAACGCCGCAGGTGCGTGCAGTCGACGCCGTGTGCGCGCAACTCGGCTGCAATCATGTCGGCCGCAGCGTCGTCACCGACCCGGGCCGCCAGCGACGCATGACCGCCCAGCCGTGCGATCGCGACCGCCGCGGTGGCCGCCGGTCCGCCGCCGACGCTCTCGAAACCGGTCGCGCGGTACTTCTGTCCGCGGTCGGGCAGATCCAGGACCGTGAACACGAAGTCCTGCACCGCGTGACCGACGCAGAGCACGATGGCCATGGCGGCGTGGACTCAGGACAGGGTGACGGCGTACACGAAGTGCGTCGTGTCGCAGCGGCTGACTCGCCACTCGACGCGCGTCCCCTCGAGCGAGATCGCGACGCGGTCGATGTGCAGCAGTGGAGCCCCGGGAGACAGGGCCAGCCTGCGGCAATCCTCCTTGCGCGCGGTATCCGCACGCAGTTCCTCCTGGGCCGAAACGATGTTGACGCCATATTCCTGTTGATACAGGGCATACAGCGCGTTGGGCAGGTGGTCGTGGCGCTCGAGGCCCGGGAAGAGTGCCGCGGGCAGCACGATGCGTTCCATCACGGCGGGTTCGCCGTCGATGAGGCGCACGCGATTGAGTTCGTAGACCTCGACCCCCGGCTTGAGTGCGAGCTTGGCGACATCGGCCACCTTTGCCGCGCGCCGCCGCAGACTGTCGCCGACACTCGTGGGCACGGCCCGGGCACCGCCCGGGCGGGCCATGCGGAAGAACCGGAACAGTGCTCGCTCCTGGGTATGCTCCGCGACGTAGGTGCCCTTGCCCTGGCGGCGGTCGATGAGGCTGTCCGCCGCCAGGGAATCGAGTGCCTTGCGCACCGTGCCCTGGCTGACGTTGAGCCTACCCGCGAGCGCCTGCTCGGAGGGCAGCGATTCCCCCGGACCCCATTCCCCGGCGGCGATCTGCTTCACCAGGAAATCGTAGACCTGCTGGTAGAGGGGCCGGTAACGTGGGGATTCGTCCATGGTGGCGATCCGTTCGGGGGCTCCATCCTAAGCGAGCGCTTGCGCCCATGTCTATTGTCTGCTGTATAGTATCTTATATAAGACTTGCCGCCGGGCCCGCTGCCCGGCCGCCCGCGCCCTGGAGGCCTATCCCATGACCGCTCCCCAGCTGCTGGTGCACGATCCGAAGGACAACGTCGGCGTCGTGGTCGTCGAAGGGCTCGAAGCCGGCACCGAGATGCTCTGCGTGGTGACGCACGACGACTCCGACTTCCGCCTCGTCGCCCGACAGGCCGTGCCGATCGGCCACAAGGTTGCCCTCCGGGACCTCCGGAGCGGGGACACCGTGATCAAGTACGGCCAGGACATCGGCCGCATCGTCGCCGACGTGCACCAGGGCGAACACGTCCACGTCCACAACCTGAAGACCAAGCGCTGGTAACGGAGGCCCGTCATGAACCGAGGCAAGAAGATCTGGGCCTACCGCCGCGAGAACGGCCGGGTCGGTATTCGCAACCACGTTGCCATCCTGCCGGTGGACGACATCTCGAATGCCGCCTGCGTGTCGGTGGCGGGCAACATCAAGGGCACCATCGCCCTGCCCCACGCCTACGGGCGCCTGCAGTTCGGCGAGGACCTCGAACTGCACTTCCGCACGATGATCGGCACCGGCGCCAACCCGAACGTGGCCGCGTGCATCGTCATCGGCATCGAGCCCGGCTGGACGCAGAGAATCGTCGACGGCATCGCCGCCACCGGCAAGCCGGTCGCCGGCTTCTGGATCGAGGGCAACGGCGACATCGCGACCATCGCGGCCGCCTCGCGCAAGGCCAAGGAGTTCGTGCACCTCACGTCCGGTCAGGTGCGGGTCGAGTGCGACCTCGAGGAACTCTGGATCGCCGCGAAGTGCGGGGAGTCGGACACCACGACGGGCCTCGCCTCGTGCCCGACCGTGGGCAACATGTACGACAAGCTGATCCCGGCCGGCCTCTACGGCTGTTTCGGCGAAACCTCGGAGCTCACGGGTGCCGAGCACCTCGCGGCGGCCCGTGCAGCCACGCCGGAAGTGCGGGAGAAGTTCATGAGGACCTGGCAGGCGTACCAGGACGAGGTCATCGAGGCCCACAAGACCTCGGATCTCTCCGACAGCCAGCCGACCAAGGGGAACATCGCCGGCGGCCTCACGACGATCGAGGAAAAGGCGCTCGGCAACCTGGAGAAGATCGGCAAGAAGGTGAGCTTCATCGACGTGCTGCAACCCGCCGAGGCGCCGGCGCGCGGACCGGGCCTGTACTTCATGGACACGTCGTCCGCTGCGGCCGAATGCTGCACCCTGCAGGCGGCTGCCGGCTACGTTCTGCACATCTTTCCCACGGGCCAGGGCAACGTGATCGGCAACCCGATCATGCCGGTGATCAAGGTCACTGGAAACCCGCGCACCGTCCGGCTGATGTCCGAGCACGTGGATGTCGACGTCTCCGGCATCGTCCGCCGCGAGATCACCATCGACCAGGCCGGCGACGCGCTCATCGAGATGATCGTGCACACCGCCAACGGGCGCTACACGGCCGCCGAGGCACTCGGCCACCAGGAATTCGTCATGACCAAGCTGTACCGGAGCGCGTGAACGGGAATGTCGGAACCGGTCCGATTGAGCCTCGACGAAGCCGAGGCGCTCGCCCGCGACGCGCTCATCGCGAGCCGCACCAGTCCTGAGAACGCCCGGTCCACGGCGCGAGCGCTCGTGGCCGCCGAGGCGGACGGGCAGCCAGGACACGGGCTCTCGCGCGTTCCGGCCTACGCCGTGCAGTCGCGCGCCCGCAAGGTGGACGGCTATGCGACACCCGTCGTCGAGCGCGTTTCGGGAGCGGCGCTGCGCGTGGACGGTGGGTTCGGCTTCGCCTACCCGGCCATCGAGCGAGCCGTCGAGGCGCTGGCGCCGCTCGCGCGCGACCAGGGCATCGCGGTATCGGCCGTTCATCGTTCGCACCATTTCGGCCAGGCCGGCGCCCACGCCGAGCGCCTGGCCCGGCACGGCCTGGTGTCGCTGGTGCTCGGCAATTCCCCGAAGGCCATGGCGTTCTGGGGCGGTCGCAAGGCCATGCTCGGGACCAATCCGCTCGCCTTTGCCGCACCCCTGCCCGGTGGGAGCGACCCGCTGGTCATCGACCTCGCACTCTCGGTCGCCGCGCGCGGCAAGATCGTGGCGGCGGAGAAGGCCGGGCGATCGATCCCGCCGGACTGGGCCGTGGACGCCGCCGGCAATCCGACGACCGACCCCAAGGCGGCGCTGACCGGCACGCTGCTGCCGATCGGTGGCGCAAAGGGGGGAGCGCTTGCTCTCATGATCGAGATTCTCGCCGCCGCGGTGACCGGCAGCGCCTACGGCTGGGAAGCCAGTTCCTTCTTCGACGACAAGGGCGACCCACCGAACATGGGGCACGTGCTGATCGCGATCGACGCGGCACGACTGTCCGCGGGCGCATACGATACGCGCATGATGACCCTCGTCGAGGCGCTGTCTGCCGAGCCGGATGCGCGATTGCCGGGCGTGCGACGGCTCGCAAGCCGTGCGCGGGCGGCGGCCGAAGGCCTCGCCGTGCCGGCGACGCTGCACGACGAGATCCGCGCGTTGATCAGTCGCCCGGCCTGACCGTTCCTGGAGTCCGCAGATGCCCGAGATCGTGATCAGCGAGTTCATGGACGAAGCCGCGATCAGCGAGTCCTTCGCCGGCCGGGACGTGATGTACGACCCGACGCTGGTGGACCACGCGCAGCGGCTCGAGGCGGCGGTGCGCGACGCTCGGGCACTCATCGTCCGCAACCGCACGCAGGTCCGCGGAACCCTGCTCGAGGCCGCCGCCCGCCTCGAGGTCGTCGGCCGCCTGGGCGTCGGTCTCGACAACATCGACGTCGCCGCCTGCGAGGCCCGCGGCATCGCCGTCTACCCGGCGTCCGGCGCCAACGACCTTTCCGTGGCCGAATACGTCATCACGGCAGCGCTCATGCTCCTGCGCCGCGCCTGGTTCGCAACCGGGCGCGTGGTCGCCGGCGAATGGCCGCGCACTGCCCTGATGGGCCGCGAACTGGCGGGCAAGCGTCTTGGCCTCGTAGGCTACGGCGCGATCGCACGAGTCACCGCGCGGCTGGCACGTGATCTCGGCATGAGCGTCGCCGCCTGCGACCCGCTCCTGCCTGCCGATCACCCCGGCTGGGCGGGTGCCGAGCAACAGGTGCTGCCCGCACTCCTCGCCGGCAGCGACGTGCTGAGCCTGCACGTCCCGCTGACGGACTCGACGCGCAACATGATCGACGCGAGTGCGCTGGCCCGGATGAAGCCTGCGGCGATCCTGATCAACGCGGCGCGCGGGGGCATCGTCGACGAGGCGGCGCTCGGCGAGGCGCTGAAGGCCGGCAGGCTTGGCGGCGCAGCGCTCGACGTCTTCGAGCGCGAGCCCATGGATGCCACGTCGGGCGCACGCTTCGCCGGCGTCCCGAACCTGATCCTCACGCCGCACATCGCAGGTGTCACCGAGGAATCGAACGTGCGCGTCAGCGCCGTGACCGCACAGGCTGTCGCCCGCCACCTGGACGCATGAGCAAGGCCCCGGGGAATTACGACCTGCTGGTCGTGGGCGGCGGCATCAACGGCGTCGGGATTGCCCGCGACGCCGCGGGACGCGGCCTGCGCACGCTGCTCTGCGAGCAGCACGACCTCGCGGCGCACACCTCCTCCGCGAGCACGAAGCTGGTCCACGGCGGGCTGCGGTACCTCGAGTTCTACGACTTCGGCCTGGTGCGCAAGTCGCTGCACGAACGCGAGATCGTGCTCGACTCGGCACCGCACGTCGCCTGGCCGCTGCGCTTCGTCCTGCCGCACGACTCTCACCTGCGACCGGCCTGGATGATCCGCGCGGGACTCGTGCTCTATGACCACCTCGCCCGACGGCGCCGACTGCCCGGGTCCGAGGTCGTCGACCTGCGCACACATCCCGCCGGTGCACCCCTCGAGGCGCGCTACAGGAAGGGCTTCGTCTATTCCGATGGCTGGGTGGACGATGCCCGGCTCGTGATCCTGAACGCCATGGACGCCCGCGAGCACGGGGCACGCGTGCTCACGCGGGCCCGCTGCGCGAAGCTCGAGCGCCGGGGCGATCGCTGGCGGGCGACGATCGAGCGTGCCGCGGGCCGCCGACTGGTCGTCGAGGCCCGCGCGGTCGTCAATGCGACCGGCCCGTGGGTGGACCGGTTCCTCGACGACGCGACGCCGGTGCCGGCCCGCCGCCACCCGCGCATGGTGAAGGGCAGCCACATCGTCGTGCCGAAGCTGTTCGATCACCCGTTTGCATACCTCTTCCAGGCGCCGGACGGCCGCATCGTCTTCGCCATTCCCTACGAAGGCGACTACACGCTGATCGGCACCACCGAGACGGACTACACCGGCGACCTCGCGACGCCCGAAATCGGCTCGGGCGAAATTGACTACCTGCTCGAGATGGCGAACCGCTATTTCTCCACCGACCTGCAGCGAAGTGACGTCGTCTGGACGTTCGCCGGACTGCGCCCGCTGCTGGCCGACCCGGGCGACCGCGCCACGAGCGTGACCCGCGACTACGTCCTCGACCTCGACCGCAGCGGCCCACCGCTGCTGTCGATCTACGGCGGCAAGCTCACGACCTACCGGAAGCTGGCGGAGGACGTCGTCGATCAACTGGCGCCCGGCCTCGACGGCCGGCCCGGGCACTGGACGGTCAGCCGCGCGTTGCCGGGTGGCGACATGCCGAACGCGGATTTCGACGCCTTTCTGGCATCGTTCAAGGCACGCCACCGCTGGCTCGCGGCACCGCTTGCGGAGCGATATGCGCGGGCCTACGGCACGCGGGCGGAGCGAATCCTCGGGGGTGCCGGGCGCTTGCAGGACCTCGGCCACGAGGTCCTGCCCGGCCTGCACGCGCGGGAGATCGAGTACCTGCGGCGCGAGGAATGGGCGGTCACGGCCGAGGACATCCTGTACCGCCGCAGCAAGCTGGCGCTGCACGTCCCGCCGGGCTCGGAGACGCGACTCGACGACTGGCTGCGGCGAAATCCAGCGACCGAGCCGGAGGCGCCGGAGCTGTAGTACGCTGGGAGGACCCCTGGAGGCCGTCCCATGACACGATTCGTGCTCGCCCTCGACCAGGGCACGACGAGTTCGCGCTCCATCCTGTTCGATCACGCCGGCAGCATCGTCGCCACGGCGCAGCGGGAGTTCACGCAGTATTTTCCGCGCTCCGGCTGGGTCGAGCACGACGCCGAGGAGATCTGGGCGACCCAGGCCGCCACCATCGCCGAGGTGCTGGCGCGCGCGCATGCCGGCATCGAGGACATCGCCGCCGTCGGCATCACCAACCAGCGCGAAACCACCGTGCTCTGGGACCGGTCGACCGGGCGCCCGGTGGCTCCCGCCATCGTCTGGCAGGACCGCCGGACCGCCGATCTCTGCGCACGCCTCAAGGCCGAGGGCCACGAGCCCGGGATCACCCGGCGCACCGGGCTGCTGCTGGACCCGTATTTCTCGGGCACCAAGCTCGCCTGGCTGCTCGACAGCGACCCGGCGCTGCGCCGGCGGGCCGAGCGAGGCGAACTCGCCTTCGGCACCATCGACAGCTGGCTCGCCTGGAAGCTGTCCGGAGGCACGCAGCACCTGACGGACGCGACGAACGCCAGCCGCACGCTGCTGCTCGACGTGACGACCGGCGAGTGGGACCCGCAGTCGCTCGAGCTGCTGCGGATCCCGCCCGGACTCCTGCCGCGGGTGGTGCCTTCCTCGCTCGCGCATGGCGAGGCCTTCGCCCGGCTCGGTGGTCGTGAAGTCCCGCTCGGGGGCATCGCGGGCGACCAGCAGGCCGCACTGTTCGGACAGGCATGCTTCGAGCCCGGCATGGCCAAGAACACCTACGGCACCGGCTGCTTCATGCTCATGAACACGGGTCGTGAGCCGCAGCCCTCCGGGAACCGGCTGCTCACCACGATCGCCTGGGACCTGGGCGGGCGGCACTATGCGCTCGAGGGCGCCGTGTTCGTCGCCGGCGCCGTGGTGCAGTGGCTGCGCGACGGACTGGGTTTCATCGAGACGTCGTCGGACGTCGAGGCGCTGGCCGCCACGGTCCCCGACACCGGTGGAATGTACCTCGTCCCGGCGTTCACGGGGCTCGGCAGCCCGCACTGGGACGCGTATGCCCGCGGTACGATGGTCGGCCTCTCGCGCGGCACGACGAAGGCCCACATCGCGCGCGCCGCCCTCGAGTCCATCGCATTCCAGAGCGCCGAAGTGCTGCTTGCGATGCAGCGCGACGCCCGCCAGCCACTGGTCGAACTGCGGGTCGACGGCGGGGCGACGGCCAACGACCTGATGATGCAGTTCCAGGCCGACCTGCTCGGGGTGCCGGTCGTGCGCCCGAAAGTCACCGAGACGACGGCGCTCGGCGCCGCCTATCTCGCGGGACTGGCCGTGGGATTCTGGAGTTCGCTCGACGAAGTCGCGGCCAACTGGCAGGTGGACCGGCGTTTCGAACCGCGCATGGGTCGCGAGCTGGCGGCGGCGCGCCTGCGGCAGTGGGAACGCGCGGTCGAGCGCTCCCGCGACTGGCACGTCGAGGACTGAGGCGCACGGCATGGGTCGGACAATCGCGCTCGCCACCCCGGTGTTCTTCCTGCTCATCGCCCTCGAGTACGCGATCGGCCGGGCGCGCGGTCACAGCAACTACCGGCTCAACGACGCGGTGAACAGCCTGAGCCTCGGGGTCATGAGCCAGGTGCTCGGGCTGTTCATGCGGCTGCTGGCGGTCGGTATCTATGCCGCCGTGTATTCCGTGGCCGCGATCTGGCAGCTGCCCGCGGACCAGTGGTGGGTCTGGGCGCTGGCGGTCGTGGCCTACGACTTCTGCTATTACTGGAATCACCGGCTCGGCCACGAGAGCGCGGTCTTCTGGGCCGCGCACGTCGTCCATCACCAGAGCCAGGAGTACAACCTCTCGACGGCGCTGCGGCAGACGAGCTCGGGCGCCCTGCTCGGCTGGATCTTCTACCTGCCGATGGCGATCGCCGGGTTTCCGCCGCAGGTGTTCCTGTTCGCCGCGATCGTCGACCTGCTCTACCAGTACTGGATCCACACGGAACAGATCGGCAAGCTCGGCTGGTTCGATCGCTGGTTCGCTTCGCCGTCGAACCATCGCGTGCACCACGCCGTCAACGACAAGTACCTGGACCGCAACTACGGCGGCATCTTCATGGCCTGGGACCGGCTGTTCGGCACCTTCGTCGAAGAGGACGAGAAATGCGTGTACGGCACCCGCTCGCCGCTGGAGTCCTGGGATCCGCTGTGGGCGAACATCGAGGTGTACACCGACCTCGCACGTAAGTCCTGGAACGCCGATCGCTGGCGGGACAAGCTGGCGGTGTGGCTCATGCCGCCCGGCTGGCAGCCTGCGCTCGCGGGCGACGCCGCAGGGCGCAAGCCCTCCTTCGACGTGCGGCGCGTGAGGCGTTTCGACCCGCCCATGGGTCGTGCCGCCCGTGCATTCACCGTGACCAGCTTCAGCGCCACGCTGCTCGGGTCGACTGCGCTGCTGTGGTATGCCGACACCTTGTCGTTCGCGGCCCTCCTGTCAGCGTCGGCGGCCGTGCTCGTGGTGCTCTGGGTCACGGGCGCCGTAATGCAGGGCCGGCTCAGGACGACGACCGCAGCACTGATCGCAGTCGCCGCCCTGGCGCTGCTGCTGCCTGCAGTTGCGGCGAACGCCGCCGCGCCTGCGAGGACCCCCGTCCAGGACGACGCCCGCGTGCAGGCCGCCGTGCAGGCGGCGCGCGCCGAGTTCCTGGCAGGACAGCCATTCGATCGCATGCACGTCACAGTACTCGTGGCGGACGACGACGGGCGTTGGCTGCGCGGCGCCGTGCAGGGGGAGGCACTCACCTATCCGGCCAGCTGCGTGAAGCTGGCGTTCCTGGTCGCGGCGGTGCACTGGTGCGCGGAGCGCGGTCGCGCACCGGACTGCCTGGATGAGCACGTGCGACCGATGATCGTCGAGTCCGACAACGTAGCTGCAGGCCTCGTGGTGGACGCGATCAGCGGCGTGCCGAACGGCGAACCGGAGGGAACCGACCTGGACGGATGGATCGCGCGCCGCCGCTACGTCGAGCACGTCCTCGACGACGCGGGCCTGCTCCGTGGCCAGCGACTGATCACCAAGACCTACCCGAGCAACTCGGGGGACGAGCCCACGGGCCTCGAGCGCGCGGCGCTGCAGCGGCACGGACGGAACGCAATGTCGGCGGATGCGTCCGCCGAGCTGATGCTGGCCGTCGCTTCCGGCGCGGTCGAGCCCCAGGCGCAGGGCTACATGCGCGGCTTGCTGCGACGCCCGACCTTCTCGCCACAGGGCGGCCTCGGCGGCGGCCTGCCGCCCGGCTCGCTGCACGAAAACAAGGCGGGCACGGCGTTCGACACGCTGGAGGACATCATGTTCGCCGAACTGCCCAACGGCCGGCGCATGGTCGTCGCGGCGTTCACCAATGGCTGGGACGCACGCGAACCCGAGCCCTGGGACTTGGCGCGGCTGGGGCATTTCACGGAACTGCTGGTGGCGGAACTCGGGCTTGCGGCTGACCTGCCCGCCCCGCACCGCCTGGACCCCCGGGCGAATGGCGACGGCACCTATTCCTGGAGCCTGCCCGCGACAGAGACGTCACTGCACGAGATTGCCGTCTGGTACACCTCGGATGACTCTGGCACGCCGGCAGCGGAGTACTCGATCGACGTCGCCTCGGGCACGACGACGACGGTGCTCGACCAGCGCTTCTGGGGAGCACGCTGGATCAAGCTCGCAGATGCACGCCTCGATGGTGCCGGCGGCCGCGTCACGGTCTCGAGCGGTGCGCCTGGCCGACTCGATCCCGGACGACTGCGCGTCACCCGCTGGAGCGGCGACTGACCGCCGGCCCGGCGGCAGCCCGGCAGCCGCTGCGGCACGGCATGCTCATCGCTTGCGGACGTGCAGATGCGGGTGCGGTCCGACGCGCGCCGGGCCATGGGTGTGCGTTTCCGTCTGCTCCTCCACCGGCACGAGCACCAACCGGCCATGACGTACGCCCCGCTCGGCGATCACGTGGTCCGCGAAGTGACGCACCTCGCCCACGGCGCCGCGCAGCACCGTCACCTCCATGCAGCTGTCATGATCGAGGTGCACGTGCAGCGTCGCGAGCGAGAGGTCGTGGTGCTCGTGCGCAGCCCGCGTCAGCCGGCTCGAGAGGTCACGCGCCTCGTGGTCGTAGACGTAGATCGCCGCGGCGAGGCACTGCGCCCGCGGCGACGCCTCCACGGTCGCCTGCTCCAGGCCCGCACGCACGAGGTCACGGATCGCCTCGGAGCGGTTCCCGTAGCGGCGGTCGGCCATGAATTCGTCCAGCCTCGCCATCAGGTCGTCGTCGAGCGTGATCGTCGTGCGCTGCATGTCTTCTCCCGTCGCGAATGCGGCTCAACTCTCGAACAAACGCCACTCCGGCCGGTAGGCGAGGCCCAGGTTCACGATGCGCGTGAGCAACGCTTCGTAGCCGATGCCGACCGATTCGGCGGACTCCGCGAAGTCCTCGCCGAACGTGAGGTTGGGGTTTGCGTTGGCCTCGAGCACGAACAGGCTGCCGTCGGCACGCATCCGGAGGTCCATGCGCGCGTAGCCACTCATGTGCAGCGCGCGGTAGATGCGTTTCGCGAGCCGTCCGATCGCGTCGCGCTGGGCCGCGCCCAGGTGACGCGCCGGGCCGGTCGAGATGCCGTGCCTCTGCTGGTAGAGCGGGTCCCACTTGACCTTGCGGGTGGCGATCGCCGACTGCACCTGTGGCAGGGTGCCGAAGTTCATCTCCCATGCCGGCAGTGCGGTCAGGCGCTCGTTGCCGAGCACGCCGACGTAGATTTCCCGTCCATCGATGTATTCCTCGACGAGCGCGTCGCTGTGCACCTGGTCGTGGATGAACTCGACGCGCTCGCGCAGGCGCGCCATGTCCTCCACCACCGATGCCTGTGAGATGCCTAGCGACGCGTCGTCGGTTGCCGACTTCACGAACAGGGGGAACTGCAGGCGACGTGGCTCGCGGAACCGCTGACGGTACGGGAACAGCTGGAAGCGGGGCGTCGGGATGCGATGGGAGGCCAGCACCTGCTTGGTGAGGACCTTGTCGCGCGAGATCATCATGCCGCGCGGATTGCAGCCCGTGTACGGCTGGCGCATGAGCTCGAGGTAGGCGACCACGTAGTGGTCGTAGGAGACGATGCCGGAAAACTCCTCGAGCAGGTTGAACACGACGTGCGGGCGCCAGTCCCGGATGGCCTCGCGCAATTCCGTGAGCCGATCGCCGACGCCGATCACCCGCACATGATGTCCAAGGTTCTGCAGGATCGATTGCACGTTGTATTCCGCCCGGCACTCCTCGATGTCGGCCTCCGTGAGCCCCGCCAGATCCGCGGGTGGCACCAGCGACTCGTGCACCATCAGCAATATTCGACGTCTACTCATAGGGTGTAGTTCTCCCGGTTACGGCGCAGCACGTCGAGCACGACGCGCTCATGCAGGCGCACCACGTCACGCTTGCTGTCGCGCCTCGGGCCGCGCAGCACGAGATCGAGCTGCCGCACGCGGCGCACGACCATTGCCATCGCGTGATCCACGAGGTAAGGATGCAGCCGGGCCCGTCGCACCAGCAGCCGCCTGAGCTGCGGCTCGATCTCGCGGATGAATTTCGCGGCCGGCACCGCCCGTGGCCGCTTCTCGCGACTGGCGAAGCTGCGGCACAACCAGTCGTCGTAGCGCCGGTCGTAGCGGAGGTACGACGCGGCCTTGCGGCGGTAGTGCTGGGCGAGCGTTCGTTCGCTGGTCGAGAGCGGGTCGACGACCGAGCGGTCGCGATTGACGGGCGCGCGCCCGGCGATCTCCGCCATCAGTCGGTCCACGTACTCCAGTTTCTTCAGGACCGGCCAGCCGGCGTACTCGCGGCGCCAGCGCGCCTTCGGCTGCAGCCACACCGCGAAGGTCTCGGCGAAGTCCTCGGTCGGGTGGCTCTGAGCGTACCAGTGCCCGAGGTGCAGCACGTGGCGGCGGCTGCTCGGCCGTGGCGTGTAGTCGCCCGGATATGGCTTGGAGGCAAAGCCGAAGACCCTGCGCCATTCCGCGCGGCGCCGCAGCCCATAGGCGGTATCGAGCGCGTGCGCGGCCTCGTGGCGCAGGATCCGGATCAGCCACTTGCGGCTGCCCCCCTCCACTTCCCCCATGTAGCGGCGCTCGAGTTCCCGCAGCCGGGGATGCGCGACGTAGAACGGGATGGCGATGCCCGGGACGCCATCGGGCGAGAACCACTCTTCCGCCAGCCAGACGTGCGGCCTGAAGCGGATGCCACGGCGCTCCAGCTCGGAGTAGAGACGCCGCACTTCCGGCCAGGCCGGGCTGTCCTTCAGCTGCAGGCGCAGCTGGCGGAACTTGAGCTGCAGCAGGTCCTCCTCGTCGAGATCCTCCCAACGATAGCGGCGTGCCGGAACCGCCTGCCTGCTTCGTGCCCGCTTCGTGACCATGCCCGTCCGATGGTACCTTAGGGGCAGGCGGAAACGACAAATGTCCAAGCTCAAACCCAGCACCCTGCGCATCGGCCGACGCTATCGCGCGTCGCGACTCGACGGTCCGTACGACGCGCTCGTCATCGGCTCGGGCATCGGCGGCCTGGCGACCGCGGCGCTGCTGTCGGAGCTCGGCTGGCGCATCGCGGTGCTCGAGCAGCACTACACCGCCGGCGGCGCGACCCACAGCTACGAGCGCGCGGGCTACGAATGGGACGTCGGCGTCCACTACCTCGGCGACATGGGGGCCCGCACCACCGTGCGCCGCCTGATGGACTTCCTGACCGGTGGCAACCTCGACTGGGCACCGATGGACGCGCACTACGACCGGTTCTTCATCGGCGATCGCGTCTACGACGCGGTCGCCGGGCGCGACGCCTTTCGCGAGAACCTGGTCGGCTATTTCCCGCGCGAAGCCAGTGCGATCGACCGCTACCTGCAGCTTCTGGGCGAGGTGTCGCGTGGCATGCGCACCTTCACGCTCGACCGCACGCTGCCTCCCTGGGCCGCGGCGGTCGCCGGACCCTGGCTGCGCCGGCGCCTCCCGCCGAGCTTCGACCGCACGACCTGGGAGGTACTGTCCGAGCTGACGGATGACCGGGAACTGATTGCCGTGCTGACGGGCCAGTGGGGCGACATGGGATTGCCGCCGAAGCGTTCCTCCTTCGTCATCCAGGCGCTGATCGCCAAGCACTACCTGCACGGCGGGTTCTATCCCGTCGGCGGCGCCTGGCGCATCGCGGACACCATCCTGCCGCGCATCCGAGCGGCCGGTGGCGAGGTCTTCACCTATGCGCGCGTCGAGGAAATCCTGGTCCGCGACGGCCGGGCGCGGGGCGTACGCATGGCCGACGGCCACGAGATCGAATCGCCCTGCGTCATCTCGGACGCGGGCGCGATCAATACCTTCGCGCGGCTGCTGCCCGCGGCGGTATCACACGAGCACGGCTACGACGCGCGACTGCGGAACGTCAAGCCGAGCATCGGACACCTCGGCGTCTACATCGGCCTGCAGGCGACCGCTGCCGATCTCGGCCTGCCGCGGACCAACTTCTGGATCTACCCCGACAACGATTCCGATGCGGCGGTCGACCGGTTCGTCGCAGACCCGAGTGGCCCCTTCCCCGCCGTGTACCTCTCGTTTCCTTCCGCGAAGGATCCTGACTTCGAGCGACGCCATCCCGGAAAGGCGACGATCGAGATCGTCGCGCCCGCGCCCTACGAGGTCTTCGAACCCTGGGCCGACCGCACCTGGGGACACCGGGGCGACGACTACGAGGCACTCAAGCACGCCTTCGGCGAACGCCTGCTCGCCCACCTGTATGAGAAGGTGCCGCAGGTCCGCGGCCGCGTGGACTACTGGGAGGTGTCGACCCCGCTCTCGATGCAGTGGTTCTGCGGCTGGGAACGCGGTGAACTCTACGGCCTCGACCACGACCCGGCGCGCCTGCGCCAGGGCTGGCTCCGGCCGCGCACGAAGGTGCCGGGGCTGTGGCTGACGGGGCAGGACATCATGTCCTGCGGCGTGAGCGGCGCCATGATGGGCGGGCTCGCCGCGGCGACGGCCATCGCCGGCGTGCGCCGCATGGCCCCGGTCATGAAGCAGGTGTTCGGATAGGAATTGAGGCGCACTGCCACGCGGGTTGCGCGACCCGGCCCGGATTCAGGTCGCGACGCGCCGCTGCCGCCAGCGCCAGGTCAGCTTCTGCAGTTCCATGACGACGAGCAGCGTCAGGGCCGCTGCCGGAAAGAGCATCCATGCGTCCGCCGTCAGCGGACCCACGCTCAGCACGCGCTGTGTCAGCGGCAGGTGCATCGCGACGAGGTGAAGCAACAGCGCGCCGGACACGCCCGCCACGAGCAGCGGATTGTTGGCCAGCGGAATCCGGAAGACCGAGCGCGTTTCCGAGCGTGCGTTGAACGCATCGACGTTCTGCAGCAGCACCATGAGCAGCAGCAGCTCGTTGCGGGCCGTCTCCACCGGAATCCCGGTCTCGAGCAGGACCACGAAGGCCGTGAATGCGACGGCTGCCATCCAGCCGCCGGCCAGCAGCGCACGCTCGATCATCAGGCGGTCGAAGATCGACTCGCCCGGCCGTCGCGGGCGGGCGCTCAACTCGGCGCCCTGGCCACGCTCGAAGGCGAGGGCAACGTCCTGGATGCCGTTCGTGACGATGTTGAGCCACAGCAGCTGCGCCGGCAGCAGCGGCAGGGGCAGGCCGACGATCACTGCGAGGCCCACCGTCAAGACCTCCGCGATCCCTGCCGCAATCAGCAGGTAGATCACGTTGCGGATGTTCTGGTAGGCGATCCGGCCTTCCTCGATGCCGTTGACGATGGTCGCGAAATTGTCGTCGCTCAGTACGAGGTCCGAGGCCTCGCGCGCGACGTCCGTCCCTCCCCGGCCCATTGCGACGCCGATGTTGCCCTTGCGCAGCGCCGGAGCGTCGTTCACCCCGTCGCCCGTCACGGCGACGAAATGCCCCGCCAGCTGGCCTGCCTCCACGAAGGCGAGCTTCTGGTCGGGCGTGACGCGCGCCAGGACCGCCACCTGGTCGACGACCTCGCGCATGCGCTCCGGTCCGGCGTTCACCAGTTCCGGACCTCGAACCACGTGCCCCGCGTCGGTCGCGATGCCGAGTTCGCGTGCGATGGCGAGCGCCGTGAGCGGATGGTCCCCCGTCACCATGATCACCCGGATGCCCGCGGCACGACATCGCTCGACGGCTTCCCGCGCACCGGGCCGCAGCGGATCGATGAGTCCGAGCAGGCCGGCCAGATCCAGTTCGTCCGGCTCGGCGGGCGTCTCCTCCTGCGGCATGCGGCGCGGCAACCAGCCGCTGGCGAGCGCCAGCACACGGTAACCGCGGGTGGCCATGTCCTCGGCGACGCGTTCGACCGCCGACCGTTCGCCGTCGCCCAGCCGGCACATGCGCAGTATCCGCTCCGGCGCGCCCTTCGCCGCCACCCACGTGCGACCCGATCGATCGTGGAAGGTCGCGGCGAACCGTCGCTCGGGCTCGAACGCGATCTCGCTCACCTGCGGCAGGTCCACCAGCAGCGACTCGCGGTCGACGCCGCCCTTGCGGGCCAGCGCGAGCAACGCGACGTCCGTGGGGTCCCCCCGCCAGGACCAGTGGCCGTCACGTTCGACGAGGTCGGCCTCGTTGCAGGCGGCCGCGATCTCGAGCAGTGGCCGGAGCGCCGCGCGCGCCGAGGCGTCCTCCGTCCCGCTCGGCACGATTTCACCCTGCGGCTCGTAGCCGGCGCCGGTCACGGCAAAGGCGTGTCCATCCGCAAGCCGGATCTCGCGGACCGTGAGTTCGTTGCAGGTGAGGGTCCCGGTCTTGTCGCTCGCGATCAGCGTGCAGCTGCCGAGTCCCTCCACGGCCGGCAGCCGGCGCACGATCGCCCCGCGGTTCGCCATCCGCCGCGCCGCGATTGCGAGGGTGATCGTCAGCGCCACGGGCAAGCCCTCGGGAATCGCCGAGACCGCGAGCGCGATACCGAATACGAACATCTGGCCGACGCCCTGCCCGTGCACGAGCACGCCGACAGCTCCGATCGCGACGGCTGCCGCGAGCACCGCGATCGCGACGACGCGACTGAATCGCTCCATGCGGACCACGAGCGGCGGCTTGCCCCGCAGCGTGGTGGACATGGTCACTGCCAGTTCGCCGATCACCGTCTTCGCGCCGGTGGCGACCACCTCGCCGTGCCCGCGGCCCCGCGTGACGGTGGAACCGGCGAACGCCATGTTGCGACGGTCGCCGACCGGCGTCTCCTCGGGCCCCGTCCAGTGCGCGTCCTTCGCGACCGGGAGGGACTCCCCGGTGAGCAGCGACTCCTCGATCTCGAGCCCGTGCTCGTCGAGCAGCCTGAGGTCGGCGGGCACGCGCTGCCCGCTCTCGAGGGCGACGACGTCCCCGGGCACGACCTCTTCCGCGTCGATCTCCACGGCGCGACCATCACGCAGCACGGTGGCACGGATCCGCAGCAGCCGTTGCAAGGCGTGGCTCTGCTGCTCGGCGCGCCACTCCTGCCAGCCGCCGATCGACGAGTTGAGCAGCAGCACGACGCCGATGAACCCGGCGTCCGTGTAGTCGCCCAGAGCGAACGCGGCCACCGCCGCCGCCAGCAGGACATAGACGAGTGGACTGCGCAGCTGGCGCAGGGCGATCTCGAGTACGCCGGGCCGCGGCTCCGACGGCAGGACATTGCGCCCATGCCGGTCGAGGCGTTCCCGCGCCTCGGCGCTGGTCAAGCCGCTGTGCCGGGTATTCACCCCCCCATTACAGGCGAGGGCGCGCCCGTTTGGAATTGCGGAAAGCCCGCGGCGCGGGTGTTCGTCAGGCGACGTCGCGCGCCGGTCAATAGGCGCGTTTCTTCGTGTCCATCATCCGCAGGATCAGCGGCGTGAGAATGATCTGCATCGCGAGCGGCAGCTTGCCCCCGGGCAGCACCAGCGTATTGGGCCGGGACATGAACGAATCGTGCACCATGGACAGCAGGTAGGGAAAATCGATGCCCTTGGGGTTCGCGAAACGGACGATGAGGAAGCTCTCGTCGGCCGTCGGGATGTCCTTGGCAATGAACGGGTTGCTGGTGTCGACCGTCGGGACGCGCTGGAAATTGATGTGCGTGCGGGAGAACTGCGGGCAGATGTAGTTCACGTAGTCCGGCATTCGCCGCAGGATCGTGTCGACCACCGCCTCCGTCGAGTAGCCGCGCCGGCTCTTGTCGCGGTGCAGCTTCTGGATCCACTCGAGGTTGATGCTCGGTGCGACACCGACCAGCAGGTCCGCGTGCCGGGCGACGTCGTGCTCGTCCGTCTGCACGGCGCCGTGCAGCCCTTCGTAGAAAAGCAGGTCCGAGCCCTCGCCGATCTCCTTCCAGGCGGTGAACGTGCCGGGCTCCCCGCCATACCTGGCGCCTTCCTCGGCATCGTGGATGTAGGTGCGCGAGCGTCCGCGGCCGCTCAGGGCGTAGCTGCGGAACAGTTCCTCGAGTTCGCCGAACAGGTTCGAATCCGGGCCGAAGTGACTGAAGTTCTTGTTGCCCTGTGCCTCGGCTTCCTTCATCTTCTGGCGCATTTCCATGCGGTCGTAGCGATGAAAGGCGTCGCCCTCGACGATGGCGGCATCGATCTTCTCGCGCCGGAAGATCCACTCGAACGTCGTCTTGACGGTAGACGTGCCGGCTCCGCTCGAGCCGGTCACCGCGATGATGGGATGTCTCGCCGACATTGCGCTCGCTCCAGCTGGCCGTTCAGGCGTTGGTGAACAATGACCGCTCGCCGAACAGCGGCGAGTGGTAGGGCTTGTCCTCGCCGCGGTCGTACTCGGCGTGGTAGTGCTCGATGCGGGCGACCTCGGCACGCGATCCGAGCATGACCGGCACCCGCTGGTGCAGTTCCTCGGGCACGACGTCGAGGATCCGTCCACGTCCGGTGGACGCCGCCCCGCCGGCCTGCTCGACGATCATCGCCATCGGGTTGCCCTCGTACAGCAGTCGCAGCCGGCCACTGCGGTTCGCCTCCTTCTGGTCCCGCGGATACATGTAGATGCCCCCTCGCATCAGGACACGGTGCACGTCGGCCACCATCGAGGCCACCCAGCGCGTGTTGAAGTCGCGTCCTCGCGGACCCTCCTCGCCCGCCTTGCACTCGTCTACGTAGCGGATGATCGGGGGCTCCCAGAAGCGGCGGTTGGAGGCGTTGATCAGGTACTCGGATCCCTCCTCCGGGACGCGGATGTCCGGATGCGTCAGCACGAAATTGCCGATCTCGCGATCCAGCGTGAAGCCGTGGGTCCCGCGCCCGACCGTGATCACGATCTGCGTGGACGGGCCGTAGATCGCATAGCCCGCCGCCAGCTGGCGCGAGCCCGGCTGCAGCACGGCGTCCGTGCCGCGCGCGGCCTCGGGCAGCGAAAGGATCGAGAAGATCGAGCCGACCGGTACGTTCACATCGAGGTTGTTCGAGCCGTCGAGCGGATCGAACACCAGCGCGAGCCGGCCCTGCCCCTCGACGAAGTGCACGTCCTCCATCTCCTCGGAAGCGAGCGCACCGACGAGGCCGCTCCACTCCACGCCGCGCGCGAACATCTCGTCGGCGAGCAGGTCGAGCTTCTTCTGCGACTCGCCCTGGGCATTCTCGGTGCCGGCGAGCCCGGCCAGCCCCAGCAGCGGACCCTTGCCCACCGCCGCCGAGATCGCCTTGATCACGGCGGCGACGTCCACCAGCAGCGCGGCGAGCTCACGACCGTGCGGACCCTCGGGCACCTGCTGGATGAGGAACTTGGAGATCGTCGTATAGCCGGGGTTCAGCATGGGGTCTCCTCGGGGGCTTACGGTTCCGGAGCTGAATCGAACACTCGACTCGCACGGATGTCCGCCCCGTCGATCGTCATCAGCATGTCGGCGTCCACCTGGCCGACCTCGAGCAGCCTCCGCGCCTGGCGCAGGCGGGCACGGTCGAGTGCGTTGCGCACGGAACGCGCGTTGGCGAAATTCGGCTGCACGCGACGCAACTCGAGGTACTCGGCCAGCGCCTCGCGGCCGGACGACGACAGCTTCAGGCCCAGGCCCGCGACCATCTTCCCGGCGATCGCCTCGAGTTCCTCCACCGTGTAGTCCGGGAAGTCGATGTGATGCGCCACGCGCGAGCCGAGCCCGGGGTTGCTCTGGAAGAAAGTATCCATCCGCGACTTGTAGCCGGCGAAGATCACCACGAGGTCCTCGCGCTGGTTCTCCATCACCTGCATCAGGATCTCGATCGCCTCCTGGCCGTAGTCACGCTCGTTCTCGGGCCGGTAGAGGTAGTACGCCTCGTCGATGAAGAGCACGCCGCCCATCGCCCGCTTGAGCACTTCCTTGGTCTTGGGTGCGGTGTGGCCGATGTACTGCCCGACCAAGTCGTCGCGCGTCACGGCCACGAGGTGACCCTTTCGCACGTGCCCGAGGCGGTGCAGGATGGTTGCCATCCGGGTCGCGACGGTCGTCTTGCCCGTCCCCGGATTGCCGGTGAAGCACATGTGCAGCGACGGCTTCGCGCCCTCGACGCCGAGCGCAGCGCGCGCCTTGTCCACCACGAGCAGTGAGGCGATCTCGCGAATACGGTTCTTCACCGGCGCGAGTCCGACGAGCTCGCGGTCGAGCTCGTCGAGGACCTCGCCGACACCGGATTCGGCCAGCAGCGCCTTCAGGTCGATGGACTCGGCCATGGTTGCCTCACCCATGCGCCGGCGGCGTCAGGCGCGCTCCAGCGTGTAGCGCACGAGGCGCCCCGCCGACTCCTCGCGGCGCAGCTTGTAGCGTGCCTCCGTCGCCGGCCGGTGGACCATGAACGACAGCCGCATGGTCTCGAAGCCGCGCGTCGAATCGAACGCGTTCAGCTTGACGTAGCAGTCGCCGTGCACCTTGCGGCACTCACGGATCTCGCCCAGCACGCCGGCCGCGTCCTTGAGGTCGAACATCGGCATGCCCCACATCTCCCAGTACACGTTGCGGGGGTGGGGGTCGTCGGTGTACTCGATCGAAATGGCCCAGCCCTGTTCGAGGGCGTATTCCACCTGGCGGCCGATCTGCTCGTCCGTCAGGTCGGGCAGGTAGGAAAAGGTTCCCTGTGTGATGCGCATGGCGGGCTCCTCAGGCGACGCTCGGCGTCGGCACGAAGTCGGAGGTGTCGGTGGACGCGTAGTTGAACGTCACGTCCTTCCAGGTGGTGAGCGCCGCCTCGAGCGGGCGGCAGGTCTTCGCCGCACGGGCGAGGATGTCGGGTCCCTCGTTGGCGATGTCGCGACCCTCGTTCCTCGCCAGGACCATGGCTTCGAGCGCGACCCGGTTCGCGGTGGCGCCCGCCCGGATGCCCATCGGGTGCCCGATCGTGCCGCCACCGAACTGCAGCACGACGTCGTCCCCGAAGAGATCCAGCAGCTGGTGCATCTGCCCGGCGTGGATGCCGCCGGAGGCGACCGGCATCACCTTGCGCAGGCCGGCCCAGTCCTGGTCGAAGAAGATGCCGCGCGGCAGGTCCTTCACCGTGTACGAATCGCGCAGGACGTTGTAGTAGCCCTGCACGGTGAGGGGATCGCCCTCGAGCTTGCCCACGGCCGTGCCCGCGTGCAGGTGATCGACGCCCGCGGCGCGCAGCCACTTCGCGATGACGCGGAAGGAGACGCCGTGGTTCTTCTGCCGCGTGTAGGTGCCGTGCCCCGCGCGATGCATGTGCAGGATCATGTCGTTGTCGCGCGACCAGTTCGAGATCGACTGGATCGCGGTCCAGCCGATGATCAGGTCCACCATGATGATCACCGACCCGAGGTCGCGGGCGAACTCGGCGCGCTTGTACATCTCCTCCATGGTGCCCGCGGTGATGTTGAGGTAGTGCCCCTTCACCTCGCCGCTGGCCGCCTGCGCCTTCTGCACGGCCTCCATGCAGAAGAGGAAGCGGTCGCGCCAGTGCATGAACGGCTGCGAGTTGATGTTCTCGTCGTCCTTGGTGAAATCGAGTCCGCCGAGCAGCGCCTCGTAGACCACGCGACCGTAGTTCTTGCCCGAGAGCCCGAGCTTGGGCTTGATCGTCGCCCCGAGCAGCGGGCGGCCGTACTTGTCGAGGCGCTCGCGCTCCACGACGATACCGGTCGGCGGCCCCCGGAAGGTCTTCAGGTACGCCGGCGGCAGTCGCATGTCCTCCAGGCGCGCCGCCTTGAGCGGCTTGAAGCTGAACACGTTGCCGATGATCGACGCCGTCAGGTTGGCGATCGAGCCTTCCTCGAAGAGGTCGAGTTCGTACGCGATCCAGGCGAAGTACTGCCCCTCGATGCCGGGCACGGGCTGAACTTCGTAGGCCTTGGCGCGATAGTTCTCGCAGGCGGTGAGCCGGTCGGTCCAGACGACCGTCCAGGTCGCCGTGGAGGACTCGCCGGCGACGGCTGCGGCCGCCTCCTCCGGGTCGACGCCCTCCTGGGGCGTGATGCGGAACACGGCGATGAGGTCCGTCGGCTTGGGCTCATAGCCGGGCACCCAGTACCCCATGTCCTTGTACTTGAGCACGCCCGCCTGGTAGCGGGCCGCGGTGTTGCCGGTGGTGCGCTGGATCGCGCCCAACGAGCTGACGTTGGTTGTCATGGAGCCGCCTCCTTGCCGCAGAACGCGCGGCCTCAAATCACTGTAGGTGCATCATTGAATAATTGATACTTAGTGTTTCTTGGCTCTATAGTTAGTTTTACTTATGAAACAGCGACAACCGAGTCTGCGGCAACTCGAGGTCCTGAAGGCAGTCGCCGAGACCGGCACGATGGCCCGTGCGGGCCAGCGCCTGTTCATGACCGGCCCCGCCGTCACCCAGCAGATTCAACAGCTTGAGAGGACACTCGGGGTCCCGGCCTTCGATCGCATCGGACGCCGCCTGCGGCTGACGGCGGCCGGCGAGCGCGCCCTGGCGGCCGCCAACGACGTCCATACGCGGCTCGGGGTGCTCGCAAAGGAAATGGACGCCCTGCGCAAGCAGGACGACGGGACGTTGCACCTCGGCATCCTGGCCACGGGCACTCACATCCTGCCCCCGCTCCTCGCCGCCTTCCGCCGTCGCTCGCCCGGGATCGCCGTGCAGATGACGGTCTGCCCCCGGCAGGAACTCGCGCGGCGCGTACTGGACGGTGACGTCGACCTCGCGCTCATGGGCCGTGGCCCGGAAAGCAGCGTCGATGCCCCGGCCACGGAACTGCTCACCCGCGAGCCGTTTGCGAGCAACCCGCACGTCATCATTGCCTGGCCGGATCACCCGCTGGCCGCGGAGCGCGGCATCTCGCCGATCGAGCTGCGCCACGAGAGCGTCGTGCAGCGCGAGCCGGGCTCCGGGACGCGCGCCATGCTGGACGCGTTCCTGGGTCTGCATCGGATCGTCCCGCGCGAGCGCATCTCCGTGAGCGGCAACGAAATGGCGAAGCACGCGGTGATGTCGCAGCTCGGCATCAGCCTGACCTCGGTTCACACCCTGTTCCTGGAACTCAAGACCGGCGCGCTGGTACGCCTCGACGTGGATCACACGCCCATCGTGCGGACGTGGTACGTCGTCCACCATCCAGGACGCTGGTTGCCACCCGCCGCAGCGGCATTCCGCGACTACCTGCTCGACGAAGGGGCCCGCAAGGTCCAGGAAGAGACGCGCAGCTTGTTGTCCGCCGACGACCGCGGGACGTGAGTCCGTGCCCGACGGCACGGGTCGCGCCAGGGCCTGCGCGACGCCGCTAGTGGCGCACGGCTTCCAGCCAGCCGAGCAGGTCCCCGATCACGCGCTCACGCTCCGGCTCATTGTAGACCTCGTGGTAGAGGCCCTCGTAGAGGCGCAAGGTCCGCAACTTCGCATCGCCGAGACGCTGGTAGATGGGGTGCACGCCCGCCAGCGGCACGAGCTGGTCCGCCGTACCGTGCTGCACCAGCACCGGCAGGCGCAGTTCGTGGACGCGCGCATCGATGGCGGCCATTGCCTGCAGCAGCTCGACCAGCGTGCGGGCCGGGATGGAGCCGCGGAACACCAGGGGATCCTGCTCGTAGGCACTCACCACCGCAGGATCGCGACTGACGGCCGAGGCTGGCAAGGTCAGGGCACCGGTATTGGGCGAGACGGCGGACAGCACGCGTGCCGCCAGCAGCTTCGCGGGTGAAGCGACCTCAGTCGCCGCGAGCGCGGGCCCCGACAACACCAGGGCACGCAGGACCTTGGGGTTGCGCAGCGCCGTGGCGAGCGCGATCAGGCCGCCCATGCTGTGGCCGAGCAGGATCGCGATCGCGCCCGGGTGCTCGCGCTGGGCGCGGCCAATGAAGGTCCCGAGATCCGAGACCACGTAGTCGAAGCGGTCAATGTTGGCGCGACCTGCGCCGCCGGATTGCCCGTGGCCGCGGTGATCGATCGCGTACACCGCGTATCCTGCGTCGACCAGCCGTGCCGCGACGTGTTCGTAGCGCCCGCTATGTTCTGCCAGTCCGTGCGAGATGACGACCACGGCGCGCGCTTCGCGCTCCGGAACCCACGCTCGTCCCACGATCTCGACGTCGCGGCATCCCGGAATCCGCACTTCGCGCTGCTTCATCGCCGTTTCCTCCTTGAAGCGGGCCGCCCGGCCGACGCCGGCCAGTGCCTGAGTGTAGCCACAAACTGCTGTCGTACCCCTTCGATGCAGCGACTGAGGTCCCGTGGCGTCCAGTCGTCCACCCGGATGGGCGGCAGGACGGCGACGTCCACGGTCCCCGGGCGCATGGTGCCAGAAACCCGTGAGCGGATGTCCTCGATGTTGCGTATCACGATCGGGACGATGGGCACCTGCGCCGCCATGGCCATGCGGAAGGCGCCCTTCGTGAACTCGCCGACCTCCGCTCCCTCGGCGGGTGCCACCTCCGGGGCGACCAGCATCGACACGCCGTCCTTCAGCAGCTGCGTGGCGGGTCCGAGCGCGGCGACTCTGGATCGTCGGTCGGCACCATCCACGAACGTGATCGGCACGAAGCGACTCGCCGCAGCGAGCAGCGGTACCGACGCCAGTTCGCGGGTCGCCACGGCCCCGAAATCGCGCTGCACCAGCCGCCCGACGATCTGCGCGTCGAAGAGGTGACGGTGATTCCAGATGAAGACCGCCGGGCGCGCAGCCCAGAGGTTTTCCTCGCCGATGACGCTGAGGCTCACCTTGCCGAGCCCAAGCGAGAGCTCGGTGAGCGTGGTGGTGAGGAAATTGGCGGCGAGGCGCTTGTCACCCGTGACGGCCCGCATCGCCACGGCGCCGAGAAACACCGGCACCGCGCTGGCGGTCGCCAGCACGCTGCGCAGGGCCGCATCCCGCGTCGGGGATCCCCGGCCCCGGAAGCGCTGGACGGGCCACCCCTTTTCCCTGGCCACCTGCTCGAGCTTCGGGCGCGGATTCGTCGGACGCGGGTGGCCGACCTGCTGCATGAGGGCGACTTCCTCGTCGCCATCCGCATAGAAGTAGCTCTGGCCGAGGTCGATACGCTCGCGACGCGCGAACTCACGCACGGCCTCGGCCTTCGCCCGACCCCAGAGGATCGGACCCTTCGACTTCCCGGTCAGCACGCCGCCACGAACCTCGAGGCGCGTGCACAGGACGTGCTCGATGCCCAGCTCCCGTGCAATGGGCTCGACCTGGAACGGTACGGCGGAGGTCGCGATCGCGAGGACGTGGCCCTTCCGGCGGTGCTCCTCGACCAGCGCGCGGATCTCGGGATAGATGCGATCGCGCAACGCCGTCTCGAACAGCCTCTCGCCGAGCGCCTCCAGCTCAGCCACTTCGCGCCCGCTCCATTCGTGCATACCGCGGGACAGCAGCTCGCGGCTGTCGATCCGCCCCGCGACGGACTGGGCCAGCGACACGGCGGCACGGGCGATCTCGGCTGCACCGATCTCACGCCGCTGCACCCGATCCTTCAGGAAGGTCAGGATGGAATAGCCGGCGATGATCGTGCCGTCGAAGTCGAAGAACGCCCCTGTCCGCGAAGCAGGCATGGAGCGATCTAGGTATCGCCGAAGGCCGCGAGGGCGCGTTCGGCGACCTGGCGACCATGCTCCTGCACGAAGTGGCCGGCCTCGGGTACCTCGAGCGCCGGCGGGCAGCCGCGAATGGTCTGCGCCAGCGCGCGCATGACCGGCACGCCCAGCACGGGGTCCTGCAGACCGATCGCCATGAACGTCGGGCCGGTCCACTGCTCGCGGAAGAACCGGGCGGCCCGCAGCGACAGCTCCACCCCGTCCATGCCCGGCGCCACCGGCACCAGGGCCGGGAAGCGGCGCACGCCGGCGCGATAGCGCCGGTCCGGGAACGGTGCGTCGTAGGCGGCGGCCTCGGCATCGGTCATCCCCTGCACCGAACGCTTCATCAGCGCCGCGATCTCGAAGTCCGGATTGGCCGCGACGAAGGCCTTCCAGGCGTCGAACCCCGGCCCGGGGGACTGCCCGATGCCGAGCCCCGTGTTCATGATGACCAGGCGATCGATCCGGTCGGTGTACTCCATCGGCAGCGTGAGACCGAGCAGGCCGCCCCAGTCCTGCACGACGAGCGTGATGCGCTGGAGGTCGAGCGCCTCGATGAAGCGCATCAGCATGCCGCGGTGGAACTCGAACGTGTACACCGCATCCTCGACCGGCTTGTCGGAGCGTCCGAAGCCGAAGAAGTCCGGCGCCACCACCCGGTGGCCCGCGTCGGCGAACACGGGAATCATCTTCCGGTAGAGATAGGACCACGTCGGCTGGCCATGCAGGCACAGCACCGTCCGGCCACTGGGCCGCGCGGCGGAACGCTCATCGACGTAATGGACGCGCAGCGGCCCGTAGCCACCGAGCCCGTCGAGGTAGTGCGGCGTGAAGGCGTAGCCCGGCAATGACGCGAAGCGCTCGTCGGGCGTGCGCAGGAACTCGATCGTGGCCGACATGGCGCAACTCCCCCTGTTCGCGGCCGGGGCCGGTCCGCCCGTCAATCTTACCGCCGAACGTTGCGGCGGAGGCTACCTTGCGGCCGCCTGCACCGCCCGCGGCTGGTTCCAGCGCTGCGCGGCGAGCTCGCCCTGGCGGGCGTAGTCTGCGGCCTCACCGAGCACCATCGCCGCCTCCTGCGGCGCGTGGAAGCCCATGGAATTCTCCGCCGCGATGAAATCGAGCCGCCACTGGGCCTTGCGCTGCATCTCGAGTGCCTCCGCAAGCTGCTCGTCGGTGGCGCCTGCCTGCTTTGCCGCCTGGACGGCGTCGAGCAGCGCCACGATCGCGACGCCGCCGCGCTGCAGCAGGTCGAAGTTCCGCTGCTGGATGGCGTCGACGCGCGACTTGATCTCCTCCTCGGAGAAATGGTGGCAGGTCTGGCAGGCACGATTGATGTTCAGGAGCGGGCTGCGCACCCAGTGATCGGACACCTTGGTCGCACCGTCGCGCATGTACGGCATGTGGCAGTCGGCACAGGCGACGCCGCTGCGGGCGTGGATGCCCTGGCTCCAGAGCTCGAACTCCGGATGCTGGGCCTTCAGCACCTTGGCCCCGCTCTCGGCGTGCTTGTAGTCGAAGAACTGCTCGCCGTCCGGGAACTTCGTTTCGTTCCAGAACTTCTCCGTGTCGGACGCGCGCAGACCCTGGCCCCACGGGAAGGTCAGCGGCATCTTCGACGAGCAGTAGTACTCGACGTGGCACTGGCCGCAGACGTAGGAGCGCATCTCGGTGCGGGTGCCGTCGGCGTTCGGATCGTATGGCATTGCCCGGCTGCCTGCACGCCACTGCTCGATTGACGGCAGGTGCGGCACGGGCGCCTCGGACGCCGCGAGCGCCTGGATGCCGTTGATGAATCCCGGTCGCGTGACGCGCAGCTTCATCGTGTCCGGATCGTGGCAGTCCACGCAGGACACCGGGTGCGCGTGTCCGGATTCGTGCAGCTTGGCGTTCAGTTCCTGGTAGGAAAGCTTGTAGGTCTCCTCGAAGCCCTTCATGGCGTCGCCGCCGCCGAGTTCACGGTACACCGGCATGATCGACGCGTGACAGTGCAGGCAGGAGCCGGATTGCGGCTTGGTGAGGCGCTCGGTCTGCTCCTGATCCTGCAGCATGTAGGCGTGCCCGCGCCGGTCGCGATAATCGATGGAGAACGCGTAGCCGAGGAACATGCGCTTCAGCCAGGGATCGCGCTCGATCTTCTCCTCGGGCAGCGCCTCGCTGCCGCCGTGCCCGCCGAACCGTGTCCGGGTCGCCAGGGCCGTTCGCTGGTAGGAGTCGTACTGCTTCGGCCAGTTGATGCCCCACTGGGCAGGATCCGTCGTGTCCTCGTCCACCTCGACGAGCCGCACGAACGGTTCGCGGGCCTCGCGCTTGCGTTCGGAGATGTTCATGAGCAGTGCCGTCACCGCCGCCGCGGCCACCGCCGCCAGCAGTGCCAGCCCGATGATCGTCACGAGCGACCAGCCGTGTTGGAGCTTCTTCATGATGCATTACCCTCGATCTCGTCCGCCCGCGCCGGACCGCCGAGACCCGTCGTCTCGCCGTGCCCGACCGACGAATGGCAGTGCACGCACTGCACCTCGTCCGGTTCGCCGTTCACGCCACCCACCAGTTCGTGCACCAGGTCGCCATGGCAGGCGAGGCAGTTCTCCTGGAGGATCCGGGCGTTCTTCGCCTTGATCATGATCGGCTCGTGGAAGTCCTGGAACGTGAACCCCTTCGAGTGGTGGTAGCCGTTCTCGGCCTTCGCGATGTACTTGCCGATGAAGTCGTGCGGCAGGTGACAGTCGACGCACCGCGCGACCGCATGGTGCGAGCCCTTCTGCCAGGAATCGTACTGCGGCCGCATGATGTGGCAGTTGACGCAGGACTTCGGGTCGGAACTCAGGTAGGACAGGCCCTCGGCATAGAAGAACGTGTAGCCGCCGATTCCGAGCAGCACGCCGACCAGGGTCGCGAGCACCGCGGCGCCCGCCATACCCGACATGGATCGCCTACCACGCATGCCCCGTCGCCTCTGCATCCCTCGAACCCGCACTCCCGACGTCCGCACTCGACCCAAGCTACCCCAGGTCCGGCGCTGGCCGAGATCAGTGTTAACCGTGATGACTGGTAACGCCTTGATTCATATCAAGACGGGGGGTCTTCTGGCGCGTCGCACGGCCGATCCGTCAATCGACCGGGCTCAGCCGCGCCGATGCAGGTCTTGATCGTTCATCGCCACCGGATCGCCGAGTGGTTCGAGGTGTGTCAGCACGGTGACCGGCGGCAACGCGTCGCGGATGTCCGCCTCGATCCGCTCCAGCATGTCGTGTCCCTGCTGCACGGACCACGTCGGCGGAACGAGGACGTGCAGCGATACGAACCGCTGTGCGCCGGCCCGGCGCGTCCGCAGCGCGTGGTACTCGACGCCCTCGGCCGCGTAGCGTCGGAGCAGTTCGTGCAGCAGGCGCTGCTCGCCGGCCGGCAGGGCTGCGTCCATCAGCCCGGCGACGGAATCGCGCAGGATGCGCCCGCCGGTCCAGACGATGTTCGCCGCGACGGCCAGCGCCACCAGCGGATCGAGCGTGAGCCATCCCGTGATTGCGACGGCCGCGACGCCGATCAGCACGCCCACCGTGGTCCAGACATCGGTGAGCAGGTGGTGCGCGCTGGCCTGCAGCGTCGCCGAACGATGCCGACGCGAGGCGCGCAGCAGCACGAGCGCGACGGCAAGGTTGAGCAGGCCGGCGAAGACCGACACGGCGAGGCCGAGGCCCAGTTGCTGCAGCGGTCGCGGATGCATCAGGCGATCGACCGCGGCCACCGCGATGCTGAGTGCCGCGATCACGATCAAAGCTCCCTCGGCTCCGGCCGAGAAGTACTCGGCCTTGCCGTGGCCGTAGGCGTGGTCCTCGTCGGGGGGTCGCGCCGCCACCGTCAGCATGGCAAGCGCCATCAGCGCACCGGCAAGGTTGACCAGCGACTCGAGCGCGTCGGACAGCAGGCCCACGGAGCCGGTGAGCAGGTAGGCGACGCCCTTGAGGGCCATCGTGGCGACGGCCGCGGCGATCGACAGCCAGGCGAAACGCGTGAGGGACGGTGGCTTCATGGGAGGATCCGATCCGTACGTTACCGCAGCCGGGGCCGTTCCGTCGCTGGCCGCGGACCGCGTCATCCAGTAACTTAGCGGGCGCCCGCGCCACCGGGATAGACAACAAGGCTCGCAGTGAGCCGGGGGTCCTGCATGCAGACGTTCACGGCCTGGATGAATTCCCTGAACGGCTTCGTCTGGGGGCCGGCCATGCTGCTGCTGATCCTCGGCACCGGCCTCTACCTTCAGGTGCGCCTCGGGGGCATGCCGGTCCGTCGCATCGGCAGCGGCCTGCGGCTCGTCTGGCGCGGCCGCGACGTCGATCCGGACCTGCCGGGCGAGGTGAGCCCGTTCGCGGCGCTCATGACCTGCCTCTCGGCCACGATCGGCGTGGGCAACATCGCCGGTGTCGCAACGGCGATCTCGCTGGGCGGGCCCGGCGCCGTGTTCTGGATGTGGATGACGGCGCTCGTCGGCATGGCGACCAAGTACGCGGAGGTGGTCCTCGCGGTCCACTTCCGCGAGCGCGATCCGGATGGTCGCTGGGTCGGTGGACCGATGTACGCCATCAGGAACGGGCTCGGGAAACGCTGGGCCTGGCTCGGCGCGACCTTCGCCGTGTTCGGCGGACTCGCGGGCTTCGGCATCGGCAACATGGTGCAGTCGAACAGCATCGCGGCGGCGATGGAAACCTCCTTCGGCGTGAACTCCACCGTGACCGGGATCGTGGTGCTGGTCCTGACGGCGGCCGTGATCCTGGGTGGCATCAAGCGCATCTCGGCGGTTGCGAACTGGCTCGTGCCGTTCATGGCCGTCGGCTACATCCTGATGGCGTTCATCGTGCTGGTCGTCCACGCGGCCGAGATCCCCGCCGCCTTTGCGACCATCGTGACGAACGCGTTCACTCCGACCTCGGCGGTCGGCGGATTCGCGGGCGCGGCGGTGATGGCGGGCATCCGCTACGGCGTGGCGCGCGGCATCTTTTCAAACGAGGCCGGGCTCGGTACGGCCGGCATCGCGCAGGCGGCGGGCCTGAGCGCGAGCCCCGTTCGCAGCGGACTCATCGGCATGATGGGGACGTTCTTCGACACGCTCGTCGTCTGCACGATGACGGCGCTCGCGATCGTCGCCTCGGGCGCCTGGACCAGCGGCCGGACGGGTGCGGCACTGACCCAGCTCGCCTTCCAGTCGGCCCTGCCAGGCTTCGGCGACCAGTTCGTCGCCATTGCGCTCGCCGTGTTCGCCCTGACGACCATCTTCGGCTGGAGCTTCTACGGCGAGCGCTGCTGGAACTACCTCGTCGGACCCCGCTCGATCATGCCCTTCCGGATCCTCTGGACCGGCGCGGCCTTCCTGGGCGCGGTCACCCATCTCGACCTCGCCTGGACGATCGCGGATACGCTCAATGCCCTGATGGCCGTGCCCAACCTAGTGGCGCTGCTCGCGCTCGCTCCGGTCGTGGTGCGGCTGACGCGCGAGCAACTCACCGAGGCACTCGACGGCCGCTGAATCAGCCGCCGGGCGAGTGCCCGCAGACGTAGTCGAGCACTTCGCCGTAGACGGTGCTCTCCCCGGCGTCGAGCCATTGCAGGTTCTTGTCGCCCGAGGTCGCCTTCTGCACCGGATCGCCCTGCAGGTCGCTGCCGGCGTAGGTCCGCACTTCCTTCATCGCCATGCGCCGCCCGGTGCAGTCGAATCGGAAGGTGGTACGCGAGGACAGGTAGCTCTTGTTCTTCTTGGCCGACGGCTGGGCCTCGGCAAAGTTCTGCTTGACCTTGGCCTCGAGCTGGGCGCCGGCGACCGTCGATCGACGAGGTGTTGACGAAGGCCTCCTGGCTGTCGGTCTTGGCGACCGAATCCCACTTGTCCTGGCCCTTGGCGTCCTGCGCCACGCCGGTCGCGACCGGTGCCACGAGCGACAACACCGCCACGGCGACCGACAGGGTATTCCTGCTCTTCATGATGCACTCCTCGCGCCGTCCGTCGGCGACGGTGGCAAGTGTACGACCAGACCCGCCGGCTGCGAAGGACGCCGGCCGCCGTCGTGCACCGCGACGACCGGGCCGCGGGCCGCAGCGGTCGCGAGGCGGCGCCGGTTCCGTGTTCGCCGAGTGTATAGTGTCACTCGACATGAAAACGAAAGCGCCCCGCCGCGCCAGGAGCCGGCCCCGGCAAACGGCGGATCCCCGCCACGATGGCATACCCACCAACGCCGGCGCAGCGCCGGCCGAGCCGCGACTGCGCATGCGGGACCTCGTCCGCGAATCCGGGCTGCCACGGGAAACCATTCACTTCTACAAGCTCCAGGGCCTGCTGCCGGAGCCGATCAAGACCGGCCGCAACACGGCGCTCTACACGCGCGAGCACGTCGAGCGGCTGCTCCGCATCCGCGAACTCCAGGAGCGGCAGTTCCTGCCGCTCAAGGCCATCCGGGCCATCCTCGAGGACACCGAGGAGGAAGGCTTTACGCCCGAGCAGGAGGATCTCGTGCGGCGTGTCCGCGGCACACTCACTGGATGGACCACGGCTCAGCAACGCCCGACGGTCGCGATCGCCGATTTCGTCCCGGACCGGGTCTCCGCGCGCGAGCTGCGCGAACTGGTCGCGACGGGCCTGGTCACCCTGCACGGCGCTCCAGGCTCCGGGAAGGTCTCCGAGGACGACGCCGTCATCCTCGAGTGCTGGGCACAGTTCAAGGAAGCCGGGCTCGGCCCGGACGAGGGCGTGGCACCTGCCGAACTCCGGCTCTACGACGAGGCCATGGAAAGGCTGGTCAAGCGCGAGGCACGGATGGCGCTGCGGGTGCACGCGGGCTCGCCGCCGGAGGAACTCTCGCGCATGGTCGAGTCCGTCGGGCCCGCGATCGGACGCCTGCTCGGCGCGATCCACCGCAAGCGGTTGCGCCAGTTCCTGGCAGACGTCGGCAGCGGGACGGCGTCCCGTAGTACGCGCTGAGTCCCGCGAAACCGAACTAGCCGGCCGCCCGCGCCTTCCCCAGCAGCATTTCCCGCATGTCCCCCCGGGCCTGCACGCTCACGACGAGCAGGTAGGCGGTCAGGAACATTCCACCGCCGAACAGGGCCAGCAAGCCGAGCACCAGTCCCGCAGCGGAGTACCGGTGTCGCCAGGCAACCCAGAGGCCGGAGAGCGTCAGCAGGCTGAGGAAATCGAGATTGAACTGGCCCGGCCAGCCCATGGCCGCCATGTCGCCGAAGAAGACCTCGAGCAGGCCCATTCCATGGCGCCCGATCACGACGGCGGTATACGCCATCAGGGTCGCCAGCAGCACGACCAGCAGAACGCGAAATGCGGTCACGGCATACCTCCGATCGGCCACAGCGGCGGTGTACGAAGTTACAGCCGGAGGCGGTTGCCGATCAATCAGGGCGCGGCACCGGCGATTGTCACCACTCACGGCCGATCCGGTACTCGCCGGGTGCGCCCCGCCCGCACGGGTTGCCAGGGGCGGCAATTTTATATAGTGTTTATATGCACTTTGTTCTTGCAGGTCTGCCATGACGCGTGTCGCCGCCTTTGTCCGGGGCTGGTTCGCCGAGCCTCCCGCGACCTTCGAACTCCGCCAGCCCGGCGCCCGCTGGGGCACGCCGCGGCCACGCGAAGCGCGCCACCCGCTGCGCGTGGCCGAGGTCATCCGCGAGACCGACTCCACGCGCACGTTCGTGCTCGAGGCACCGGGGGGCGGCACGCCGCCGTTCAGCTACCGCGCCGGCCAGCACCTGACGCTGCTGGTGGACGTCGATGGAACCACCCAGCGCCGTTGTTATTCGTTCTCGACGTCACCTCAGGTCGCCGGGCGGCCGGCCATCACCGTCAAGCGCACGGCGAACGGAGTCGTCTCGAATTACCTGCACGACCGGGTGCGGACCGGCGACACCCTCCTCGCCCTGGAGCCCACCGGCGACTTCGCCCTCGACACGGACCCTGGCGCGCACCGGCATCGGATTCTCGTCGCCGGTGGCATCGGCATCACGCCGCTCGTCAGCATCGCGGAAGCGGTACTGCACGGGGAGCCGACGAGCCGCATCTCCCTGTTCTACGGCAACCGCCACGAGGGCGAGATCGCCTTCCGCCAGCGCCTGGCGATGCTCGAGGAGGGGTTTCCGTCACGCTTCCGCGTGTGCCACGCGCTCGACCGCGCCCCGGCCGGCTGGCGGGGCCTGCGGGGTCCGCTGGACGGCCAGCGACTGCTGCAGGCGCTCGCGGGCGAGCGGGCCGAGCGCTATTTCGTGTGCGGACCCGAACCGATGATGCAGAGTGTCTGTGCCGCGCTCGAATCGGCCGGCGTGCCGCGCGCGCACATCCGCACCGAGCGCTTCGCCTATGCCGCCGCCGACGCGACACGCATCCCGGCGCACGACGCCGAGATTCACTTCGCCCGCAGCGGACGTCGGGTCAAGGCCCGCGCGGGCCAGACGATCCTCCAGGCGGGCCTCGAGGCCGGGATCGACCTGCCCCACAGCTGCACCATGGGCGGCTGCGGCGCGTGCAAGCTCAGGCGCCTCGACGGCCGCGTGATCATGAACGAGCCCAACTGCCTCAGCGAAGGCGAGCGCGACAGCGGCCACCTGCTGGCCTGCTGCGCCTACGCCGACACCGACGTGGTCATCGAAGGCCACTGAGCATCATCGGCCGCGCGGCCGCGATTCGACAGGAGTAGAAGCGATGCTGCCAGATCGTGCCTTGCAATCCATGCCAAGCCCCGCCCGGCGACGGATCCAGGACGTCTTCGACGCCATGCGCATGGCGACGCGCGTGGAGAACAAGAAGGTGCTCGTGGACCTCGTACCGTCCGTGGGCCGGGGCTTCCTCCTGAAGGAAGGCAAGCAGGGCGAACCGGTGGGCATGCGCGCGAGCCACGAGGCCTGGTTCGACTTCCGTTACCAGGGCGACTACCCCGAGATGTACGACCTGTATCGGCGCGCGGTCCAGAACCAGTGGGACGGCGACCGGCAGCTCGACTGGTCCATCGACGTGGACCCCCGCAGCCCGGAGAAACCCGTCTTCCCGATCGAACTGGTACCGATGGCTGGTCTCGCAGCCCACGGCATCCGCCTCGACCGCGACGAGCAGATGCGCTTCGTGCACGACTTCTCGTCGTGGCTGCTGAGCCAGTTCATGCACGGCGAGCAGGGGGCGCTGTCGGCCTCGGCACAGGTGACCGAGAGCGTGCGCTGGGTGGACGGCAAGTTCTACGGCGCCACGCAGGTGATGGACGAAGCGCGGCACCTCGAGGTGTTCCTGCGCTACCTGGAAACCAAGCTCGGCAAGCTCTACCAGGTGAACGACAACCTGTTCACCATCATGGACGCGCTGATGCGCGATTCGCGCTGGGACATGAAGTTCCTCGGCATGCAGATCATGATCGAGGGCCTCGCGCTCGGCGCCTTCAGCATGATGTACCACTCGACGCACGAACCGCTGCTCAAGGAACTGCTGCGCTACGTCATCCAGGACGAGGCGCGGCACGTGCACTACGGCGTGCTGGCGCTCAAGCGGCACTTCGCGGAACTGTCCCCGAGGGAACTGCGCGAACGCGAGGACTGGGCGTTCGAGGTCGCCTGCCTGATGCGCGACCGCTTCCTGGCGCACGAAATCTACGACGAATGGTTCGGCGCCCACCTCAGGCGGTCGCAGTGGGACCGGCTCATGTCCGAGTCACCGTTCATGGTCGAGTTCCGCCAGACCATGTTCAAGCGGCTGGTGCCCAACCTCGAGTACATCGGGATCTTTTCACCACGCATCCGCCAGCATTACGATAGGGTCGGCCTGACGAAATACGCCGGCGGCCGGAATGCGTCCGAACTGACCGCCGAGGATCTTCTCGCCGCCTGACTCAGGGGCGGCGAGGACACGGGGAGAGAGCCTTGTCCACGCCGATCCCGATGCTAGACCTGATGTTCTTCCTCACGGAAAGCGTGGACAATCCACGCCACGTGGGGTCGGTGCTGATCTTCCAGCCCCCGCGCCGCGGCGGCCGCGACGCCGCTCGCACGATCGTCGAGGCGTACCGGCGCACGAAACCGAGGCCGCCGTTCAACCGCATCCCCGTGTTCCGCCGGGCCGGAATGCCGGTGTGGCAGGAGGTCGAGAACATCGACCTCGGGCACCACGTCCACCACCTCGCCCTGCCGGCCCCGGGCTCCGACGAGCAGTTGCACGCACTGATCGCCGACCTGCACGCGCCGATCCTCGAGCGACATCGCCCCGGCTGGAAGGTCTACGTGATCGAGGGTCTCGAGGGAGGCCGGTTCGCGATCTACCACAAGTGTCACCATGCGCTGGTCGACGGGGAATCCGGCATGCGGATCCTGCGCCAGTCGCTGGCCGAGTCGCCCGGTGACCGGCGCATCCGCACGACATTCGGCCTGGACCATGCGGGCCGGTCCCGTCCCACGCCGCCCGGCCAGCAGGATCGGCTCGAACGCGAGGCGCGCCGGATGGCGCGCCGCTCGATGTCCATCGGACGCGGCTCGCTGCACCTCGTCGAGCAGGCGCTGGGCGGCTTGCGCGGCTACACGCCGAAGCAGCCCCGTGCGTTCACGGCGCCGCACACGCCGATGAACGATCCGATCTACAACGCTCGCTCGATCTCGCACACCGTGCTGCCGCTCGCGCGCATGAAGAAGGTCGCGCGTGCCTGGGACGCCACGCTGAACGACGTGGCGCTGTGCCTGCTGGACGCGGGCGTCAACCGATACCTGCGCGCCCGGGGCAGGACGCCGGACCATCCGCTGGTCGCCCTCTGCCCGGTGTCGCTGCACGACCCGGATGCCCGGGACGTCACGACCAACGTCTCCGCGATCTGGCCGCCGCTCGGTCCGGCCGCTGCGCCGATCGACCGGCGCCTCCGGGCGATCATGGCGAGCACGCGCACGGCCAAGGCGGAGTTGAAGAACCTCGGCAAGGACGTGGCGTATGCCTATGCGGTGATGGCCTTCGCGCTGACGGAAACGCTGGTGATTGCCAAGCCCGAGGCGCTCGGGCTGCTGCCGGCCAACCTGCTGATCTCGAACGTCCGCGGTCCCGGGCGGCCGATGTACCTGAACGGTGCGCGGCTCGAAGCGCTCTTCCCCGTCTCCACGCTGATCGGCGGCATCGGCCTCAACGTGACCTTCATGTCGTATGCCGGGCAGGTGATCCTGGGGTTTACGGCCAACGGATCCGCCCTGGCGGAGGTCGAGAGCATGGCGCGCTACACGCAGGAGGCGTTTGCCGCGCTCGAGAAGGCGACCGCGTCACGCAAGGTGGCGCGTCGTGCCCCGCGACGGAAACGTCCGGCCCCGCGGGCGAGCAGCGCCGGGCGAACGGGTTGACGTCGTCCGGCCTGCCTCGCGCCGACCTGCCGCCGGCGGGCTACTTGCGGAACAGCAGGACCCCGCCCTCGTCGTCCTTGCGCCAGGAGAGCGCGAGCTGCCCGGCGAGGTAGGTATAGCGATCGACGGCCTCCAGGCGGGCGAGGAACGTCTGCTCGAGTTCCATCTGCGGCGGCGGGCACGCCTTGCGGGTACCGGCCGCCGGACCGATGTCGATCTCGCCCGGCTTGGTTTCCTTGACGGTTGCTGTGAAGCGATTGCATCCGGCAAAGCCGCGGACTCCGTCCGTCTCGAAATGAACGAGCGGCGCCTCGACGCCCGCCGGCAGCGACTGGCCGTCGATCTCGAGCAGCTGCCACTCGTTTGCCGCCAGCATGCTGAGCGCCAGCACGCCGCGCACTTCGCTCGAGAGCTGCTTGAGCGATCCGTCCTCCATCGCAAACGTCTTGCGCGCCACCTGCGTCGGGCAGCACGCGGCATCGTCGGGTCCCGCCTCGACGACATCCATGAGCACCTTGCCCCGTTCGAGCCACAGGCTCTGCAGCTTCACGCGGTCACCCACCGGAACGGTCCCGAGGTTCCGTAGCGCGCCGTCACGCATGCCGAACACGGCCAGGTGCACGAACTCCCCGCTGCCGCCGGACGTCGAGCTCAGCATCGCCACCGCCTCGTTGCCTTCCGCCCCGTCGAGGTCGCCGAAGGCCACGACAGGCGTCCACAGCATCAGGCGCGGACGCGCGGCAGCGCCGGGCTCGAGAGGCTCGCCCTCGTAGACGCCGTCGACCAGCGTCGCGGGAGCCTCGAACACGCCCGAGACCGTGGCAGCTTTCAGTTGCTCGAGCGTCGGCGTGGGCGGAGGTGCCGCCGGTGCGGGCGCCGGCGGCGGGGCCTTGCCACCGCAACCTGCCACGGCCAGCACAAGCAGCGATGCACCCAGCATCGCAACCGTAGAACGGATGTCAGCGTTCCGCATGCGCAGATCCTCCGGAGAGTTTCCCTGAAGGGCGGATGCTAGCCGAAGCGACGGTGATCCGGGCTCCGTACTCGCCGCGGGCACGTCAGGGCCGGCCGGCGATGGTTCGCGCGACGGCGTCCCAGGTCGCCGCGAAACCCTCGGGCGTGAAGCCAGCGCCCGACGGGAGCCAGTCGCCCGCCCGCTCGGCCAGCGTGTAATGGCCGACGACATCGAGATGGTCGGCCCGCGCGACGTGCAGCAGCCGTCCATGCAACTGGCTGAGGGTGGGCACCACGCCGTCGTTCGTCCCTGGCGTGACCGGGAAATCGAGGGCGCGGTCCAGTCGACGCTGCACTTTGGCGGACGGCTTCGGATACGGGTAGCGCGGGTGCGGACGCGCCGCGAGACCGTGCAGCAGGCGGAACAGCGCGCGCAGCACGATGCGCTCGGGGGCAAGCAGGGCCGTGGCGCGGATGCGTCCGTCCGGCGGCGGGACCCCTGCCACGACGCAGCCGTAGTCGACCTCCTGTCGATCAGCGACCGCCGCATCGAACAAGTCGATGCCCTCGGGCGTGAGTTGCAGGACCGCCCCCTGATCCTGCTTGACGTCCTCGAGATACCGCCAGGCATCCTGGCCACCGCGACTCCGGACCCCCCGCAACAGGGACTTCGCCATGCGATCCAGCGGACTGTTGTCGAGGCCGGCCCAGTCGTCGAGACGCGCGGCGAGCGACAGGGCGCGGGTGGCCGCGAGGACGGCGCTGCGGCCGCGCCCCGAGGTGGCGAGCGCGCTCAGTATCAGCAGCAGCGTGTGCCCCTGTACCGACAGGAAGTGATTGGCGAGCGGCGTGCCGTGATGCGGCGTGGTCACCGAGATGGCCGTACGCGTGAGCCGGCCAATGCGCTCCTCGGTGTTGCCGGCCGCGATGCTCACCTCCGGCGTGAGCAGCATGCGTACGTCGAGTCCACCGGTGGAGTGGCCGACGAAGTGGAGCTCGCGCGCCTTCAGGCCACCGCGCGCGAGCACCTGCCGGCGCAGTCGATCCGCGCGGCGCGGGATCGAGGCCGTCGGCTGCGTCGCACAGCGAACGACCCGCGCCTCCACGCCGCGCCGCGCCAGCGCACGCCCGAGTGCCTGCTCGACCTCCTTGAAGTAGCTGACGGCACCGACCGACGTGAAACCGAAGAAACCGGGCACGAGAAAGACGAGACGTTCTCTGGGCATGGGCACTCCTGCCGGGTGGCTCAGGTTCGCGACTGGCCCGTTTCGACCATGTTGCGGGCTTCCCCGATGAACTTGTCGGCCCCCTGCCCGTCCTTGGTCCGCGGCGGACGCGGCGGCACGTCGATGCCTCGCCGGCAGGCCGGGCGAGCCGCGAGGGATTCAACCCAGCGCTGCAGGTGCGAAAGCCCGTCGAGCCCGACACCGGACCACTTGTGCGTGCGAACCCAGGCCCAGTTCGCAATGTCGGCAATCGAGTAGTCGCCCGCCAGGTACTCGTGACCGGCGAGTCGTTCGTCGAGCACGCCGAACAGGCGCCGGACCTCGCCCTGGTAACGATCGATGGCAGGCTGGATCTTCTCGGGAAGATAACGGTAGAAGACGTTCGCCTGGCCCATCATCGGCCCGATGCCACCCATCTGGAACATCAGCCACTGCATGACCCGCGAGCGCCCCTTGGGGTCCGACGGCATCAGGCGCCCGGTCTTCTCAGCGAGGTAGACGAGGATCGCGCCTGACTCGAAGACGGCGAAATCGTCCTCGTCGCGGTCCACGATGGCAGGAATCCGCCCGTTCGGGCTGATCCGCAGGAACTCCGGCCGTCTCTGCTCGAGCTGGCCGAGTTCGAGCGCGTGCACGGAATACGGCAACGCAAGTTCCTCGAGTGCTATCGAGACCTTGTGGCCGTTCGGCGTCGCAGCGGTATAGAGGTCGATCACAGGTGACGGCTCCGGGTGGTTCTGAGACTATCCCAGAAGGGACGGCCACACGACAGGTCCGGACATGTTCACCGCGCTCCGCCACGTACCCGCTCCGCTGCGCCGGCGCCTGATCGATGCCGCCGAAGTGCCGCGGGACCTGCAAGGCGTCACGACCATCGCCGCGCAGGAGGAACACGACCCGGACCTCGTCGGCATGTCGCGCGAGGGCGTCGCCGCGATCTGGAAGGCCGTGGCAAGGATGTACGCCACAGGCATGCATCCCGGCATCTCGCTGGTCCTCCGACGTCACGGCAAGGTCGTCCTCAAGCGAGCCATCGGCCATGCCCGTGGCAATGGCCCGGGCGACGAGCACGAGCAGCCGCTGCCGATGACGCCGGACACGCCGGTGTGCATCTTCTCCGCGAGCAAGGCCATGGCCGCCTTGACGGTGCACCTGCTGTCGCAGCAAAAGGAATTGAGCCTGCTCGACCCGATCAGCCACTACCTGCCGCAGTTCGGCCGCAACGGCAAGCGCGACATCACGATCTACCAGCTGCTCTGCCACAAGGCCGGGATCCCGACGATCCCCACGCGGGGCGTGGATCCGGCCGAACTCCTGCTCGACCGCAAGGAAATCATGCGGCTCATCTGTGCCACCGCACCCGACAAGCCCGGCCAGCATCACGCCTACCATGCGCTCACGGCCGGGTTCGTCGTGGCCGCGCTGGTGGAGAAGGTGAGCGGCCGCAGCTTCCGCGGATTCTTCCGCGACCACATCAGCGGGCCGCTCGGGCTCGCCTCGTTCGATTTCGGTGCGCGCGGGAGAACGCTCGGTCAAGTCGCTCGCAACTACGTATCGGGGTTCCGCCTGGCCGCGCCCGTGGACATCTACCTGAAGCGAGCGATCGGCACGAGCCTCGAGCACGCGGTCAGTCTCTCGAACGATCCGCGCTTCTACCGCGCCGTGATCCCCGCCGGAAACGGCGTCGCGACCGCCGACGACTGCACCCGGATCTTCCAGTGCCTGCTGAACGGTGGGGAACTGGACGGTGTCCGCGTGTTCGAGCCCTTGACGGTGCGCCGCGCCGTCGCCGAAGTGGGCAAGGCGGAGATCGACCGTTCGCTGCTGGTCCCGCTGCGCTATTCGGCGGGCATGATGCTCGGCGCGAGCCCTTGGGGGCTGTACGGCCCGGATTGCGCGCGGGCGTATGGACACCTCGGCTTTGCGAACATCCTCGTCTGGGCCGATCCCGAGCGGGACGTTTCCGTGGCGCTCCTCACCACGGGCAAGCTCGTCGTGGGCCTGCACATGCCATGGCTGCTGTCGTTCGTCGGCAACGTGTCGCGGCAGTGTCCGAAGCTTTCGCAGGCGGACCAGGACGATCGGCTCTTCGCCACCGGCATGTGCTGATGACGTCCCCCACTGCTGCACACCCTGGAATCGACGCATGAACCCCGTCATCCTGTGCGCCGCCGTCGCGGCCCTGGCGCTCGTCCCGAACCTGTCCAGTGCGGAAGTGAAACAGGCGGCAGCCGACGCGCTGCTCATCGAGCATCGATTCAGGCTGCCTGTCGCACCCGACGAGGCCTGGACGGCACTCATCCATCCGGAGCGGTACTGGCCCGACGACCACACCTGGTCCGGCGATGCGCGCCACATGAGCCTGGTGCCGGAGGCCGGCGGCTGTTTCTGCGAGCGCTGGGACGGCGGCAGTGCGGAGCATGGGCGCGTCGTCATGGCGCTGCCGGGGAAGCTGCTGCGATTCCGCGGTTCCCTCGGTCCGTTCCAGGACATGGCCGTCGCCGGCGTGCTGACGGTGGCACTGGCGGCCATGGACAGCGGAACCGAGGCCGTCGTCACCTATCGCCTGAGCGGCGACCCCTCGCACAGGCTGGCGGATTTCGCGCCCGTCGTCGACCAGGTCGTGGGCCTGCAGTTCGGCGGTTTCGCAGCGCTTGCGTCCAGGACGGACCACCCGTCAGTCGCCACCCCCTGATCGTGCGGCTGGCATTCGCACCAGCTGCGCGGCGTCCCGTTCCTGCCGTGCCGCCTCCGCCGCTTCCGCGTTGCCGAGCGCCTCGAACGTTGCGCGCAGGACTTCATAGGGGCCTTCGTGGAGCGCCGATGGATCCCGGAAGCCGATGCGGGCGAAGCTCGCGCCAGCACCGTCGTTGAAGCCGTTCACGATCGCCATGTTCGACCACGCGATCGCGTCCTCGTAGCGCTTCGCCTCGAGGGCGGCCGCGTACTGGCCGAGGTCATGATGCGAAGCGCCGAGATAGTAGTGCCAGCGCGGTTCCTTCGGCCGCTTGCGCGTGTACGCACGCAGCGCGATCACGTCACGCTCGAACTTGTGCCTGAGCGCAGCCTCGTCCTTGGGAAGTTCGCTGAAGCGGAGGCCGTCCAGCGTCTCCGACTCGGCCGTACGCTGACCGCGCAGGGCCTCGTGCGCGGGCCCCTCCCAGCGCACCCGCGCCGGCAGTCGGACGATGCGCTCCTTGGCGTAAGACCCGTCGGTCGCGGTGACGAGCAGCACCTGTACCGTCGGGGCCCGCGCGGCGAGGCTGTCGGCGAGACTCACTTCCGGACGGACGTAGAGCCGCTCGACGGACGCGAGCGCCCCGCCGATGACGTCCGCACTGCTGCCGGTGAGTGTCGTCGAGATGATCATGGAGGGCTCCCAGGTTTCCGCGCACGGGTGCCCGCGTCAAGCCCATGGCCTGCTAACCTTGGCGGAATACAGCAGCGGACGGGACACCTCCATGCCGACCTCGACCGAGTTCCTGACCCCCGTGCTCGTCCTCGTGGCGTGGACGCTCGTCATGTGGATCTGGATGTACGCGACGCGCATCCCGGCGATGCAGGCGGCGGGCATCGATCCGCAGGACGCGGCCTATCCGGGCACCTGGGCGCACCGTCTCCGGCCGGGGGTCCGTTCGGTGGCCGACAACTACAATCACCTGCACGAGCAGCCGACCATCTTCTATGCCTTGATGTTCTTCGCCGCCCTGACCGGCGGCGGCGATGCCGCCGCGCTCAAGCTCGCCTGGGCCTATGTACTGCTGCGCATCGCGCATTCGCTGGTGCAGGCGACGTTCAACCGCGTGATGGTGCGCTTCCCGATGTTTGCGCTCGCCAGCGTCGTGCTGATGGCGTTCACGGTACGCGAGGGCCTGCGCATCCTGAGCTGACGCCGCGCGGCGACGGCGCGGCGCGGCCGGTCACTCGCGGTAGTGGCAGCCGCGGCTCTCGTGGTTCTCCCACGCCGCGAGCGTCACCGTCAGCGCCACCCTGACGGCATTGCGCAATCCGATCAGCTCGTCGGTCATCGCGGCGGCGCGGTAGAACCGCTCGGTCTCGACCTCGAGATTGCGCAGGTCCTGGATGGCGCGGGCGAGACGGCGGGTCGTCCGCACGAGTCCCACGTAGTTCCACATGATGTGTTTCAGGGAGCTCATGTCCTGGGCAATGAGCGCCGGGTCCGGCAGCTCGTGCCCGGTCGGCTGCCAGGGCGGGATGTCCTCGAACCGTACGCCGTCGTGCGACTCGAGTTCCCCCGCGATGTGCCGGGCCGAGCGGTATCCCCACACCAGCCCCTCCAGCAGCGACGTGCTCGCGAGGCGATTCGCCCCGTGCAGGCCCGTGCAGGACGCCTCCCCGATCGCGTACAGCCGCTCGATCGTGCTGCGCCCGTGTTCGTCCACCCAGACGCCGCCGCACGCATAGTGCGCGGCAGGCACCACCGGCAGCAGGTCGCGCGTGATGTCGATGCCGTACTCGAGGCAGCTCGAGTACATGCCGGGAAACTCCGCACGGATGCGATCCGCCGGGATGTAGGACACGAGGTCCAGGTAGACGTTCGGTACGCCCCGGCGCAGGATCTCCGAATGGATGCTGCGCGCGACCACGTCGCGCGGCGCAAGGTCCTTCCATTCGGGATCGTAGCGGTCCATGAACGGCACGCCGCGCTCGTCCACGAGCCGCGCCCCGGCGCCCCGCACCGCCTCCGTCACCAGGAAGCACGGGGCCGTGCGATGGTAGAAGGCCGTCGGATGAAACTGCACGTACTCGGTATTGATGACCCGGGCACCCGCGCGATACGCCATGGCGAGACCGTCGCCACGCGAACCCACGGGGTTGGTCGTGCGCAGGAAGATCTGCCCGAGTCCGCCGGTCGCCAGGATCGTCGCCCGGGCGAAACAGCGGATGATTTCGCCGCTCGACTGGTCGAGCACGAACGCGCCGACGCAGGACAGGGGATCGTAGATGGCGCGCCTGTCCTGACCGTGGTGGGCCGGCGTGAGCAGGTCGACCGCCGTATGCTGCTTGAGAAAGCGTACACGTGGATGCTTTGCGAGCGCCGCGACCAGGGCATCCTCGATCGCCCGCCCCGTCCGGTCCGTGGAGTGCACGATCCGGGCGAGCGAGTGCCCGCCCTCGCGCCCCAGCGACAGCGACCCGTCGGGCCTGCGGTCGAACGGCACCCCCAGGCGGTCGAGCAGGATCGACTGGACGAGTTCGGGCCCGCTGCGGGCAAGGATCTCCACGGCACTCTCGTGGCAGATGCCGTCGCCCGCATTCGAGATGTCGCTGGCCAGAAGTTCGGGCGTGTCGCCCTCGCCCCTGAAGATGATGCCGCCCTGCGCCCAGTAGGTGTTCGACTCCTCGAGGCGGTCCGCGCGCGTCACGAGCAGGACGTCGAACCCGGCCTCGGCCAGTTCGAGCGCCGCCGTGCCGCCCGCGATGCCGCAGCCCAGGATCAGGACGTCGGTGTGGATGGCTTCGCTCAATCGATCTTCGGTCCAACGGCCAGCATGCGCTCGACCGAGCGCAACGCACGGACGCGGACGTCCTCCGGCACGTCGATCTCCCAGCGCAGGTAGCGCAGGGAGTCGCGGGTCTGCTCGAGCGTGATCTCGTGCATGTGCGGGCAGCGGTGGCTGCACAGCCGCAGCATTTCCTTCTCGGGGTTCGCCGCCACGATGTTGTCGCCCATCGAGCATTCGGTGAGCAGCAGGTAGCGCTTCGCCTTCGAGTTCTCGACGGCCTTGATCATTGCGGTCGTGCTGCCGGAGAAGTCCGCCTTGGCCACGACCTCCGGGCTGCACTCCGGATGCGCGAGGATCATGACGTCCGGGAACTGCCGGCGCACCGAGTCGATGTCCTCCGGCGTGAAGAGTTCGTGCACCTCGCAGCGTCCCTTCCACGCGATCATCGTCCGCTCGACCTCGGTGTCCGCCCGGGCCGCACCCGGCTTCGGCAGCACGGTCGGCACGATGACGTGCAGTCCGGTCTCGCGGGCGACGTTCTTCGCGAGGTATTCGTCGGGCAGGAAGATGACGGTGTCCGACTTGAGCGATTCGACCACCGCGACCGCGTTGCTCGACGTGCAGCAGATGTCGCATTCAGCCTTCACGTCGGCATAGGTGTTGATGTAGGTGACGATGGGAACACCGGGGTAGGCCGCCCGCAGCGCCCGCACGTCCGCCGCGGTGATGCTCTCGGCCAGCGAGCAGCCGCCTTTCTCGGTCGGTAGCAGCACCGTCTTGGTCGGGTTGAGGATCTTGGCGGTCTCGGCCATGAAGCGCACGCCGCAGAACACGATGACCGGCTTGTCGGTCTCAGCGGCCCGCCGGCTGAGCTCCAGGGAATCGCCCTGGAAGTCCGGCACGGTGTGGAACAGCGCAGGCTCCATGTAGTTGTGCCCGAGAATCACGGCATTGCGCTCGGCCTTGAGCCGCAGCACCTCGGCGGCGACCTCGGCCTTCAGGATCAGTTCCGCCTCGGGCATGACGTCCCCGAGCTTGTGCTTCAGGTCCTGGTAGATCGCTTCGGCTTGCATGCTGTGGGTCCTGGTCAGACGGGGGTCAGGGGAGCGATTCTATGCCATGCTGCGGTGATTCGCTTTTCGAGGACCCCATGACGACCCCTCAGTTCCACCTGATCGTGTTCGGCGCCACGAGCTTCGTCGGCCAGATCCTCGCCCGCTATCTCCTCGAGCAGTTCGGCGTGCAGCGCGAGCTCAGATGGGCGATCGCCGGCCGCTCGGAGGCGAGGCTCGCGAGCCTGCGCAACTCGCTCGGCCTGAAGGCCGCGCGGCTGCCGATGCTCGTCGCGGATGCCGCGGACGAGGCCGCGCTGCGGCAACTGTGTGACCAGACCCGGACGATGGTCTCGACCGTGGGGCCTTACGCGATCCACGGCGAACCGCTCGTGAAGGTCTGCGCCGCAACCGGCACGGACTACTGTGACCTCACCGGCGAGGTACAGTGGATCCGACGGATGATCCAGGCCTACGAGAAACAGGCGCGCAAGTCCGGTGCCCGCATCGTGCACTGCTGCGGCTTCGACTCGATTCCCTCGGACCTCGGCGTTCATTTCCTGCAGCAGAGGGCGCTCGAGCGATTCGGCGAACCCTGCACCGAGGTCAGGATGCGGGTGAAGGGAGTGCGCGGCGGATTTTCGGGCGGCACGGTTGCGAGCCTGCTCAACGTCATCAAGGAAGCGAGCAGGAATCCCGCCCTGCGCCGGGAACTCGCTGATCCGTATTCACTGTGTCCCGAGGGCTACGGGCCCGGCGTACGTCAGCACCAGGTCAAGTCCGCGGAGTTCGACGCCGATTTCGCCGCCTGGGTGGCGCCCTTCGTGATGAGCGCCATCAACACGCGCATCGTGCAGCGCTCGAATGCATTGTCGAAGCAGGCGTACGGCAAGGATTTCCGTTACGACGAGGCGATGATCACCGGTCGAGGCCTGCAGGGACGACTGGCCGCGACAGGCATGGCGGCCGGGCTCGCCGGGATCATGCTGGCCGGGAGCGTTGCCGCCGACGCGCTGGGCGCTGGAGCGGGTCCTCCCGGCACCGGGCGAGGGGCCCAGCGCGGAGGCGCAGCGCAAGGGGTTCTTCGACCTGCGGTTCGTCGGCAGGACTGCGGACGGCCGCTGCATCCGGACCCGGGTGACGGGCGACCGCGACCCCGGCTACGGCTCCACGGCCAAGATGCTCGGACAGGCAGGCGCCTGCCTGGCGCTGGACATCGGCACCGACGATGCGCGGGGCGGATTCTGGACCCCGGCCACCCTTTTCGGCGACCGGTTGATCGAGCGCCTGCAGGCGCATGCCGGCCTCACATTCGAGGTCCTCGACAAATGAGTCCGGAGCGCTAGTATCGGGCCATCGGCAACGAGGCCCGCGCACCGCGGCAAGGACGGCGGCCCTGGATTCTTCTCTGGCACAACTGTTGCCGGTTTACGCCCGCGCCCGCGCGGCTGGCACGCCGCTCGTCCTCGGCATGGTCGTCGCCACGCGTGGCTCCACCTACCGCAAGGCGGGCGCCCAGGTGCTCGTCACCGACGACGGTCACTGCGAAGGCCTGATTTCCGGAGGATGCCTAGAGGGAGACCTCGTCGAGCGCGCACGTCCCGTCTTCGAGACAGGACAGCCGCGGATCGTCCACTACGATCACTCGAGCGAGGACGATCTTCCCTGGGGACTGGGCATCGGCTGCGGCGGCGCAATCGAGATCTGGCTGGCGCGCGTCGACGCCGGCAACCGATGGGAGCCGATGGCGACGCTCGCGCGCTGTGCCGCACAGGGCAGCACCTGCAGCATCGGCGTGGTACTCGAGTCGACGGTTGCGGACCTGCCGGCCGGTTCGATTTTCGCGTCGGACGAACCGTCCGGACTCGCCGCCGACGCGCCTGCGGCGGTCGGCGACGGGCTGCTGGCGCAGCAGAGCGGGGACGGCCGGCCGGCGACCCGCACGTTCGAGACCGACGGCGGGACGTTGCGGATGTTCTACGCCTCCCTCGTGCCGCCGAAGAGCCTGCTGGTCGTGGGGGCCGGACCCGATGCGCGGCCGCTCGTCGAACTGGCGCTGAAGATGGGCTGGCAGGTCACGATCGCCGATCACCGGCCGGCCTATGCGGATCCGGCGAACTTCCCGTCGCAGGTGCAGGTCGTGAACACGCGCCCCGAGCAGCTTGCCGGACAGGTGGATCTCGCGCGACTGGACGCCGCGGTCGTCATGAACCACCACGTGGCAACCGACCTGGCCTGCCTCGCGGCGCTCGCCGCCACCCCGATACCGTACATCGGACTCCTGGGCCCGGCCGCCCGGCGTGACCGCCTGCTCGCCGACCTCGGCGCGGTGGCCGGCGAACTGGGCACGCGTCTCCGGGCGCCGGTGGGTCTCAAGCTCGGTGGCCGCGATCCGTCGAGCGTTGCCTTGTCGATCGTCGCCGAGCTGCAGGCATGCTTCCACGGCCAGGACGCCCGCGGCCACTGAAGCCACCCGGGATCGTCGGTCGCGCCTCGCCGCGCCGGCAGCTTGCGTGACGACCGCACCCCCACCCCACGTCACTCACGCGTAGCGGTGCTGTGAGATCGGCAGGCGGCGGGTCGGTGCGTCCGGTCAGCGCCAGCACGGCGTTGACGACGGCGGGCGCGATCGGCGGCAAGGGTGGTTCGCCCACGCCGCCCATCGGCTCACCGGACTCGATGATGATGGTTTCGATGCGTTCCGGCGCCGCGGACATGCGCAGGATCTCGTAGGTGTCGCTTGACGGCGCGTGCCACGACGACGGCCGCGGCGATTCCATCCGAACCCAGGCGGCGTCCGAAGCCGCCCCCAGCAGCGTCGTGTGCAGTCGCACCTTTTCCGGTGCCACGCCCGCCGCGGCGGCCGCCGCGTTGCGATTGCGGTCCTGGGTCTGCACGGGTGCCCAGATGTGCAGAGTGCCAGCCGCGTCGATCTCGACCGTGCAGTTCCAGGGTTCCATCGGCGCGTGGCACAGGTAGGGAACCTCGTAGACGGCCTCCACGACGCGCCCTCCGGCGGCGCGCTCGACCGCGGACCAGTCGCCGTCGCCCCTCGCCTGGATGGGCTGGGCCTCCGGCTCGAGCCCGGCCCGCATCTGCCGTGAAATGGTGTCCGAGTCGAGACCGTCGTGCGGCGTCGGCTTGAAGCGGATACTCAGGCTCTCGGCACCGCGCAGGGCCGCCCAGGTGTCCGACGCCACGACGGCCGCGCCGCCCGGCGCAGGAACGCATCGGCCGGCCGTTGACGTGTACCGTGCAGGCTCCGCACGCGCCGATGCCACAACCGTACTTGGCGCCCTTCAGGTCGAGGAAATCCCGCAACGCCCACAGCAGGGGCATCTGCGGGTCTGCCTAGAACGAGCGTGCCTCGCCATTGACCTTGAGCTTGAACTGCATCGTCGACTCCGCATTGGAAGACCCGGCCGGACCGGTGCGCCCGGCTGTCCGTTCGAATCTACCGCGATCGGACTGTCGCGAAAAGCCGCAGCCTCCGCAAGCCTACGGGCGCAGCAAACGCATCAGATGCTTCAACGGCCGGGTGTTGACGACGTCGTCCGGCTCGAGCCAGCCGCGTCGCGCCTGGTCGAGACCGAAGCGCACGAGATCGAGGTCCTGCGCGCGATGCGCATCCGTGGAGATGGCGACCCGCACGCCGATCTCCTTCGCCATCCGGCATCCGCGGTCGTCGAGGTCGAGGCGCTCGGGCTGGCCGTTGACCTCGAGGATGCGCCCCCGCTCGCGCGCCGCCTCCATCACCCGCTCCAGGTCGACGTCGTAGGGCTCGCGGGCGTTGATCAGCCGTCCCGTGGGATGCGCGAGGATGGAAAAGTGCTGATTGTCCATGGCACGCAGGATCCGCTCAGTCTGCTTCGCCCGGCTGCGTGCAAACCCGTAGTGAATCGCACACACCGTGAAGTCGAGTTCCGCGAGCACCTCGTCCGGCAGGTCGAGCTTGCCGTCCTCGAGGATGTCCACTTCCACCGACTTGAGGACCGTGATCCCGCGCAGCTTGCCGTTCAGGCGGTCGATCGCGCGGACCTGCTGCATCAGGCGCCTGCGGTCCAGGCCGTGCGCCACCCTGACGTGGCGCGAGTGGTCGTTGATCGAGAGGTACTCATAGCCCAGTGCCTGCGCCGCACGAGCCATGGTCTCGATCGTGTCGCGACCATCGGTGGCCGTCGAGTGGCAATGCAGGTCGCCACGCAGGTCATCGCGCGCGACCAGTGACGGCAGGCGCTTGCGGCGCGCGGCTTCGATTTCGCCGCGATCCTCCCGCAGCTCGGGCGGAATCCAGGGCAGGCCCACCGCTGCGAAGACCTCGCGCTCGCTGCGGCCGCCCACCCGCTTGTCCTTCCTGAAGAGGCCGTACTCGTTGAGCTTGAGGCCGCGCGCCATGGCCAGCCTGCGGATCGCGATGTTGTGGGCCTTCGAGCCCGTGAAGTAGTGGAGCGCCGCGCCGAATCCCACCTCGGGTACCACGCGGACGTCCACCTGCAGGCCGTTGCGCAGTCGCAGCGTGGCACGTGTCTTCCCCTGCGCGACGATCTCGACCACGTCGCCGTATTCCACGAGCCGGCTCATGACGTCCGCACGGCGGCTCGCGGTCACGAGCACGTCGAGGTCGCCGACCGTCTCGCGACGACGCCGGAAGCTGCCAGCGACCTCGACCTGCTTCACGCCCTTCGCACCACGGAAGTACTCGACGAGGGGCGCCGCAAACGCCTCCGCGTCCGCAAGGCGGATCCTTCGCTCGGTCGTCGCGGCCTGCGCGGCCCGTCGCGCGATCATCTCTTCGGTCTTCGGTCCGAAGCCGCGGATTTCGCGGATCCGGCCGCTGCGCGCGGCGCGCGCAAGGTCCTCCAGGCTGCGGATCCTGAGCGCGCGGTACAGCGCACGGGCACGCTTCGGCCCGAGGCCTTCGATGCGGGTCATCTCGAGCAGCGGCGCGGGCACGCGCGCACTGACGGTCGCGAGCAGCGGGAGCTTGCCGGTCTGCACGATGGTGGCGATCTTGCCGGCGAGGTCCTTGCCGATACCGGGCAGCCGGGACAGGTCGGCACCCTGGCCCACGAGCTCCGTGAAACTGCGCCCGTGGCCGCGCACAAAGCGTGCCGCGTTGCGGTAGGCACGTACGCGGAACGCGTTCGCACCCTCGATCTCGAGCAGGTCCGCGAGGCGCTCGAAGATGTCGGCGATTTCGGCGTTCGTCACGCTCACGACAGGCGCTCCCGGTCACAGTATGCACCCGCATGCTCGGTCGCAGTTATTGCGCCGCAAAATCACATCCGGCGTCGCACGCAGCCTCGCTGGACATCTGCGTCATCGCGGTGCAGTGTGTTCGAAGAACGTGGGCCCGGCCGTGCAACAGCACGGGAACCCGTCACGCAGGAGGCAGGGGAATGTCGACGAAGGAACACTACGTCTGCAGTCTGGACACCCTCGACTGGCAGGTCGCTCAGGACTTCGAGGCCAACTTCCGCTGGGAGTACGCCGACGGGCGCGACAAGCTGCTCAACCTGTACCGCAAGGGCAAGCGCCAGCAGTGGGACTCGGATACACGCATCGACTGGTCACAGGACCTCGACCCCGAGAACCCGTCCGGCATGCCCGACGAGATGATCGCGATCTTCGGCTCGCCGACGTGGCAGCGGATGGACGAGAAGGAGCGCGTGCGGCTCAGGCACCACGTGCAGTCCTGGCAGCTTTCGCAGTTCCTGCATGGCGAGCAGGGCGCGCTCGTCTGCACGGCGAAGATCGTGCAGCAGGTCCCCGGCATCGACGCCAAGTTCTACGCCGCCACGCAGGTCATGGACGAGGCGCGTCACGTCGAGGCGTTCTCGCGGCTGCTGCACGAGAAGTACGAGCTCGTCTACCCGATCAACCCGTACCTGAAGAGCCTGATCGAGGACACCCTGCGCGACTCGCGCTGGGACATGACCTACCTCGGCATGCAGGTGCTGATCGAGGGCGTCGCACTCGCCGCATTCGGGCTCATCCGCGACTATGCGCGCAATCCGCTGGCGAAGGCAGTGACCACGTACGTCATGCAGGACGAGTCGCGCCACGTGGCATTCGGACGCCTGGCGCTGCGCGACTACTACCCGCAGCTCACGGCCAAGGAACGGGACGAGCGCGAGGAGTTCGTGGTCGAGGGCTGTTACCTCCTGCGCGATCGCTTCCTGGCCGAGGAAGTCTGGGAGTGCATGGGGCTCCCGGTCGCCGAGTGCAAGGAGTGGGTGGACAACTCCGAGATGATGCGCGTGTACCGCACGAGCCTCTTCACGCGCATCGTCCCGACCATCCGCGACATCGGCCTATGGGGCCCGCGTGTCCGCAAGGCCTATGCGGACATGGGCATCCTCGGCTTTGCGGAAGGTGACGTCGAGGGCATGGGCCTGCGCGACGAGGACGTCGCGCGCGACCTCGACCAACGGTACGCCGAGATCCGCCGCACCGCGGAGAGCGCCTCGGTCGCTGGCTAATTAATGGTGTCAGGTTTGCAAGATCTGCAGGTTGCGCAAGATGGCTCCAGACACCATCTCGCACGTCCTGCAAACCTGACACCCTAAGGTTTCGCACGTCTTGCAAACCTGACACCCTAAGGGTTGTATTTGTCGAGCCAGGCCTTCACCTCGCGGTACCAGACCAGCGAGTTGGCCGGCTTCAGCACCCAGTGATTCTCGTCGCTGAAGTACAGCAGGCGCGTGGGCACGCCCTTCTGCAGCAGCACCTGGTACAGCTCGAGGCCGTGGTTGAGCGGCACGCGGTAGTCGCGCTGGCCGTGGACCACCAGCGTCGGCGTGGAGAACCCGGCTGCACCGTAGTGCGGTGATGCCTGCTTGAACACGGCCTGCTGCTCCGGGGTCCAGAAGCCTCCGAAGCGCGGGACCTGGAACGCATAGTCGGCGCCCACCTGCGTATACCAGTTGTAGACCGCCGCATGAGCGACGAGCGCCTTGAAGGGATGGGGCCTGCCCAGGATGATCGAGGTCAGGTAGCCGCCATAGCTGCCGCCGCCCGCCACCATGCGCCCGGCATCGATCCACGGCTGCTGCCCGAACCACTCCGCGGCGGCGATCACGTCGCGGTACGGCAGCGCGTCCTGCTGCGGGTTGATCGAATCCGTGAAGGCGTTGCCGAACCCCGACGACCCATGGAAGTTGGGCCACGCCGTCACATAGCCCCAGCTCGAGAAGACCTGTGCGTTCCAGCGGAAGTGCATGCCGTTGGTGATCGCGTTATGCGGTCCACCATGGATCAGCATGAAGAACGGATACTTCTTCGAGCGATCGAAGCCCGGCGGGTAGTTGACCCACATCTGGATGGGCTTGCCGTTGGCACCCGCGTAGGTGACGCTCTCGTAGGTACCGAGCGCGGTTCCCGCCAGCAGTTCATCGTTCAGGGTACTCAGCCGGGTCACGCGCCGGTCGCGCGGATCGATCCGCACCAGGGTCGGCGGCTCGACGAACGACTGTCGCAGCCCGACCAGGGCGCCGCTCTCGCGGGCCACCGCGAGCGCGGAGAACCCCTCCTCCCCGGTGATCGCCCGCGGCTCGCCCTGCAGCGGGATCTCGTACACCCGGACCGTCCCTGCATCGTCGATGGCGCCGAAGAGGCGCTTCGAATCCGGCGCCCACACCAGCCCGTCCGCCGAGCGGTCCCACGCGTCACCGGTGAGTTCACGCACGGATCCGCTGCGCCGGTCCAGGAGCATCAGGCGGCGGAGATCGCCGTAGAAACCCTCGATGCGCTGCTGGCCGAATGCCAGCCACCGGCCATCCGGGCTGTACAACGGCACGCCGTCCGAGGCCTTGTTGGTGGCCGTCAGGTTGCGCGCATCGCGGCCACCGACAGCCACCGCGAAGACGTCGAAATTCATCTCGTTGGTCGCGGGATCGGAGTCCGCGACGAAGGCGAGTTCCGTGCCGTCCGGGGAAACGTCGTAGAGCGGCGACTGCAGCGGCACGGCATTGCGCGGCAGCTCGAGCCCCGTTGCCGCGGTGAGGTTGACCGGCTCCCCGCCGTCCCGGCTCACGCTGAAGACGTGCAGCTGCCGGTCGTCGATCCACGTGTCCCAGTAGTACACGGGCGAGCCGTCCCAGATCTGCGCCGTGCTCTTGGCCTCGTCGCGCTCCTTGAGGCGTGCACCCTGTGCCTCCATCGTCCCGAGGTCCGGCCAGACGCGGCTCAGGAAGGCGAGACGCTTGCCGTCCGGGAACCACTTCGGCTGCGCGACACCGGTGGGCGCGCTGGTCACACGGGTCGCCTCGCCGCCGCCGAGCGGCAGCACGTACAGCTGCGGCGCCGTGTCTCCTTCACGCTGGCTGACGTACGCGACGGCGGTGCCGTCCGGGCTCATGACGGGTGAGGAGTCGCTGGCCTCGTGGGTGGTGAGCACCCGCTGCGTCTTCCCGTCGATGGACCACAGCCAGAGATCGCTCAGGCTCTTGTTTTCGGCGACGTCGTATCGACTGACCGGGGCGACGACGATCCTGCCGTCGGGTGAAATCGTCGGGGAACCGACGCGCTGGACCTGCCAGGAGCGCTCCGCGCTGAACGGCACCGGGTCGGCCGCCGCCGCGTGCACGCCGAGCGTCGCGGCCAGGGCTGCGGCAATGAGACGAAGACTCATGCGGAGGCTCCGGGTCACTGGATGCGAGCCGGTGACTCTACCGCACGCGCGACGGGACTGTCAGGACGCCTGTGCGAGGCTGCGGGCCACCGCGACGACCGCGATCAGCACGGCGACGACGATCGCGATCCAGTCGCCCCCTCGCGGCTGGTCGCCGCCCGGCAGGTGCTGCCGCCGGATGCGCCGCTGGCGGTACGCGAGAAAGAGCGGCACGGCGAAGCTGATGCCGACGAGCAGGCTGCCGAGGAAACAGGCCCACAGCCAGCCCGGCGCCATCCCGAGTCGGCGCCCCTCGCCGAACATCCACACGAACAGCGCTGCGGCCAGCACCAGGACGTCCACGGAGAGGAACGTGCCCGCCGGACTGGAGAACGCATCCGTCCAGAAGCGGACGTTGCCTGCCAGCAGACCAGCCTCCAGATAGCCGAAGGCCTGGGCCCAGGTCCCGACCAGCCCGAGGACGGCCAGGGCCACGAACAGGATCTCGATCCATTGCGAGTGTCTGGCCGTCGGATTCACGTCGTCTCCCCCTGCGGCGCCAGTCGGCCGTAGTCGGTGAACTTGTCGACCACCCGGCGCATTTCCTCGGCATCCAGGAGCACCGGATCGAGACCCGCCGACAGCATCGCCAGGTACTGGCCCGCCAGGTTCTCCACCTCGACGGCCACCGCGTGGGCCTCGAGGAGCGAACTCCCGACTGCGACGACGCCGTGGTTGGCGAGCAGCGTTGCACGCCGGTTCGCGAGTCCACTCACGGCGCTGGCCGCCAGTTCGGCGCTGCCGAAGGTCGCGTAGGACATGCAGCGGATCTCGCCACCGGCGAGCGCGATCATGTAGTGAAACGGCGGGATGCCGCGCCCCGCGCAGGCCAGCGCCGTGGCGTGCGGGCTGTGCGTGTGCACGACGGCCGCAACGTCGGTCCGCGCGGCATAGATCGCCGCGTGCATGCGCCACTCCGACGACGGCCGCGGGCTGTCGCGCCCGGGATCGCCCGCAGGCGCCAGCGCGACGATCTGTGCAGGAACGAGTTCCCGATAGGGGACGCCGGCCGGCGTGATCAGGAAGCCCTCCGCCGTCCGGCAGGAGACGTTTCCCGACTTGTTCGGCACCATGCCCGCGTCGTCGAGTGCCCGGGACACGGCGATGATCCCGGCTCTGGATCGAACTTCAGCCTCGCTCATGACAGCTTTCCCTCCGGGTACAGCGACAGCAGGCCCTCGCGGCTGGCGGCCGCGATTCCGCGCTCGGTGATGATGCCCGTCACGAGCCGCGCGGGCGTCACGTCGAACGCCGGATTGGCCACCGGGCTGCCTGGGGAGACGACCTCGACCTCGAGGAGGCGACCTTCCTCCGCCCGCCCCCTGACATGCGTCACCTCGCGTGGCGAACGCTCCTCGATGGGAACTTCGCGCAGGCCGTCGCGCATCGTCCAGTCGATGGTCGAGGATGGCAGCGCGGCATAGAACGGGATGCCGTTGTCATTCGCCGCGAGCGCCTTGAGATACGTTCCGATCTTGTTCGCGACGTCGCCCGTGGCCGTCGTGCGATCGCTGCCCACGATGCAGACGTCCACGAGGCCGTGCTGCATCAGGTGTCCGCCGGCGTTGTCGGCGATCACCGTGTGTGGCACGCCATGGGCGCCGAGCTCGAAGGCCGTGAGCGCGCCCCCCTGGTTCCTCGGCCGGGTTTCGTCGACGTAGACGTGGACGGGAACGCCGGCATCGTGCGCCGAATACACCGGCGCGAGCGCCGTGCCCCAGTCCACGCATGCGAGCCAGCCGGCATTGCAGTGCGTCAGCACGTGCACGGGTCCGCCACCCCGGGCCTCGCCGAGGCGCCGCAGGATCGACGCCCCGTGGCGGCCGATGGACGCGCAGGCAGCGACGTCCTCGTCTGCAATGAGAGCGGCCTCGGCGTAGGCGCGCTCGACACGCCGCGCGGGTATCTCCCTCAACAACGCGGATTCCATGCGCGCGAGCGCCCAGCGGAGATTCACCGCGGTGGGGCGGGTCCTGCCCAGCCGCTCGACGGCATCGTGGACACCAGCGTCCGAGGCGTCGACCCGCATGCCGAGCGCCATGCCGTAGGCGGCGGTGACGCCGATCAGGGGCGCACCGCGCACGACCATGTCCCGGATGGCGTCGGCCGTCTGCTCGAGCGTCTGCAGGTGGCGGAGCTCGAACGCGAAGGGAAGCCGCGTCTGGTCGATGACGTCGACGCTCCAGCCATCGTCGGCGACGGCGATCGTCCGGTAGCTCTGCCCGTGTACGCGCATTCGATCGACCGTCCGTCAGCCGCGGCCGAGCACGCGTCCGGCGACCGCATCGAGCTTCGCCAGCAGCCCGCCATCACGCGCCTCCGGGTGCGTGAGGATGGCGCCGTCCAGGGCCCGGTGCGAACCGACGGGGCACGGCACGCGCTCGGCAGGAAACTCCCGTGCCAGGCGCGCGAAGAGACGCTGCGCCTTGTGACGGTTGTCGTCCATGACCCGGATGAGGCTGGCGACGTCCACCGGGCCGTGGGTCTCGTGCCAGCAGTCGTAATCCGTGACCATCGCCACCACCGCGTAGGTGATCTCGGCCTCGCGCGCCAGCTTCGCCTCGGGCATCGAGGTCATGTGCACGACGTCGTAGCCCAGGCCCTTGTAGGTGAGCGATTCGGCCAGCGTCGAGAACTGGGGGCCTTCCATGCAGACGGCGGTACCGCCCCGTTGCAGGGCGATGCCCTCGGCCTCGGCCGCACGCGCGACGAGTCCCTGCAGGGCCGGGCCCACCGGGTGCCCGAAGGAGACGTGCGCCACGCACCCGGTACCGAAGAAGGAGTTTTCGCGTCGGACGGTACGGTCGACGAAGTTGTCCACCAGCACGAAGGTACCCGGACTCAATTCCTCCCGGTAGGAGCCGCAGGCCGAGAACGACACGAGGTCGGTCACGCCGGCACGTTTGAGTGCGTCGATGTTCGCGCGGTAGTTGATCTCCGAGGGCGGAATCCGGTGACCTCGGCCGTGGCGTGGCAGGAAGACCACCTCCGTGCTCCCCACCCGGCCGACACGCAGTGCGTCCGACGGCTGGCCCCAGGGTGTCGTCACCCGTCGTTCGCTCACCTGCTCGAGCCCCGGCAGGTCGTAGATGCCGGAGCCCCCGATGATGCCGAGTACCGCCTTGCCCATCGTCCTCACCTGCCCGAGCGCCGGGCGCCGATTATCCGCTTTCCGGAGGGTCCGGTCGCTCACTGGACCATGGTCGCATTGTCGGCACCGGATGAGCACTCTAGCGTCCTCGACTCTCGTGACCCTCGGGGAGCATTGCCATGCCCAGTGCAGTCATCGTGTCCGCCACGCGGACGGCCGTTGGCAAGTTCGGCGGTGGCCTCGGCGGCATTCCGGCCTCGGACCTCGGCGCGATCGTGATCCGCGAGGCTTTGCGCCGCGCGCAGGTCGATCCCGCGTCCGTCGACGAGGTCATCATGGGCCAGGTGCTCGCGGCGGGATGCGGGCAGAACCCGGCGCGCCAGGCGACGATCGGCGCCGGCCTGCCCGATCACGTGCCAGCGATGACGATCAACAAGGTGTGCGGCTCGGGCCTGAAGTCCGTCGCGCTGGCGGCGCAGGCGATCGCGGCGGGCGACGCAGAGGTGGTCGTCGCAGGCGGGCAGGAGAACATGAGCCTGGCCCCGCACGTGCTGCCGGGTTCGCGCGACGGCTGGCGCATGGGCGACGTACAGGCCATCGACAGCATGATCCGCGACGGGCTGTGGGACGCCTTCAACCGCTACCACATGGGCACGACCGCCGAGAACGTGGCGCGCCGCCACGGCATCACCCGCGAGCAGCAGGATGCCTTCGCCGTGGCGAGCCAGAACAAGGCGGAAGCGGCCCAGAAGGCCGGTCGCTTCCGCGACGAGATCGTCCCGGTGATGGTGCCGCAGCGCAAGGGCGATCCGGTCGCGTTCGACCAGGACGAGTTCGTGCGGCATGGCGCGACCCTCGCGGGCGTGAGCGGCGTGCGGCCCGCCTTCGCGAAGGACGGCAGCGTCACCGCCGCGAACGCGTCGGGCATCAACGACGGAGCCGCGGCCGTGGTGGTGATGTCGGACGCCCGCGCCGCGGCGCTCGGCCTCGCGCCGCTGGCGCGCATCCGTGCCTACGCCTCCGCCGGGCTCGACCCGGCCTACATGGGCATGGGTCCCGTCCCCGCGTCGCGCAAGTGCCTCGAGCGGGCCGGCTGGAGTATCGACGACCTCGACCTGATGGAGATCAACGAGGCGTTCGCGGCGCAGGCCTGCGCGGTCAACCAGGAGATGGCGTGGGACGCCGCCCGCATCAACGTCAACGGCGGCGCGATCGCGATCGGCCACCCGATCGGTGCGTCGGGGGCTCGCATCCTCGTCACGCTGCTGCACGAACTGCGCAGGCGCGACGGTCATCGCGGCCTCGCGTCGTTGTGCATCGGCGGCGGCATGGGCGTGGCCCTCGCCATCGAGCGATGATCGAATCCAGGGGACCCTACCGGCCGCAGGAGACCGCAGCATGAAAGACACCAGGAAGATCGCCTATGTGACGGGCGGCATGGGCGGCATCGGCACGGCCATCTGCCAGCGCCTGTGCAAGTCCGGCTTCAAGGTCATCGCGGGCTGCGGCCCCGGGTCGCCGCGCAAGGACCGCTGGCTCGCGGAAATGCATGCCCAGGGCCACGAGGTCTACGCCTCGGAGGGCAACGTGTCGAACTGGGATTCGACGCGCGCCGCCTTCGAGAAGGTGCGTGCCGAGCACGGCCCCGCGGACGTGCTGGTCAACAATGCGGGCATCACGCGCGACAGCGTGTTCCGCAAGATGACCAACGAGCAGTGGCACGAGGTGATCGAGACCAACCTGAACAGCCTGTTCCACGTCACCAAGCAGGTGATCGACGACATGCTCGACAAGGGCTGGGGCCGCATCATCAACATCTCCTCGGTGAACGGCCAGAAGGGTCAGTTCGGCCAGACCAACTACTCGACCGCCAAGGCCGGCATCCACGGCTTCACGATGGCGCTCGCACAGGAATTCGCATCCAAGGGCGTCACCGTGAACACCGTGTCGCCCGGCTACATCGGTACGGACATGGTGCGGGCCGTCAAGCCCGAGGCCCTCGAGAAGATCATCGCCACCATCCCCGTGCGGCGACTCGGCGAACCGGAGGAGATCGCCTCGATCGTCGCGTGGATCGCATCCGACGAGTCGGGTTTCGCCACGGGCGCGGATTTCTCGCTCAACGGCGGCCTGCACATGAGTTGAGCCCCTCACCGGGCGCCATGTGTGGCAAAGTGGCCGCACATGAGCGTGATGATGTCCTTGAGGCGCTGGGCGGGCCCGGAGGACTGGCGGCGGCGCGTCGTTTTCTGGGGCGGCGCGATCGCGACGGGTGCGGTTGCCGTCGGCTTCGCCCTCGGCAGCGAGCTGGCCATCGGCGTCTTCGAGCGTGCCCGCAGTCAGTGGTCTTGGTGGCCGTTCGTCGGCGCTCCGGCCGGGCTCGCGCTCGCCGTGTGGGTGACGCGCCGGTGGCTGCCCGGGGCCGAGGGCAGCGGCATCCCGCAGACGATCGCGGCCCTGTCGCTGCCCACCGAGGCCGAGCGCGACCGCGTGCTGAGCCTGCGCATCGCGTTCGGCAAGATCCTCGTGGCTCTGCTGGCGCTGGCGAGCGGTGCCTCTATCGGTCGCGAGGGCCCGACGGTCCAGGTCGGCGCCTCGATCATGCACTCGCTGCGCCGCTACGCGCGGTTTCCCGCCGTGGACATCGACCGGGGGCTCATCCTCGCGGGCGGCGCGGCCGGCATCGCGGCGGCCTTCAACACGCCGCTCGCCGGCGTGGTGTTCGCGATCGAGGAACTGTCGCGCTCGTTCGAGGAACGGACCAGCGGTGTGATCCTGATGGCGGTGATCATCGCCGGCGTGACCGCGATGGCGCTGGTGGGCAACTACACCTACTTCGGCAGCACGGCGGCGGAACTGTCCGAACCGCGGATGTGGCTGGTGGTTCCCGTCTGCGGCATCGCCGGCGGCCTGCTGGGCGGGCTGTTCTCGCGGACCATGCTCGTCATGCGCACCCGGTTGCCGTCGCCCGTCCGCCGCCTGCACGCACAGCGACCGGTCCTCTTCGCCGCCGCCTGTGGCCTGCTCGTCGCATCGATCGGCTGGGCGTCGGGCGGCACGACCTTCGGCACCGGCTACGAGGAAGCCCGCGCCATCCTGCAGGAGGGTATCGATCCGCCGGCCGGCTTCTTCCTGCTGAAGGCCCTCGCGACCCTGGCCTCCTATGTCACCGGGATTCCCGGCGGAATCTTCGCGCCCTCCCTCGCCGTCGGCGCGGGACTCGGCGGACAGCTTCACGCCTGGCTTCCGCTCGCGCCGGCGGGCGCGATGGTCCTGCTCGCGATGGCGGCGTATTTCGCGGGCGTGGTGCAGGCTCCGCTCACCGCGCTCGTCATCGTCACCGAGATGACCGACAACCGCGGGCTGATGCTGCCGCTGATGGCCGTCGTACTGCTTGGCAGGGCCTCGAGCGCGCTCGTCTGGCGCGAGCCCCTCTACCGTTCCCTGGCACAGCGCTACCTGCCCGAGGCGACCGCTCCGACGGCCGTACCGCGCCCGTAGCCGCTCGTATGGAGGCACCGCACCAACCATGACCGCATCCCTGCTCTCCTCGCCGCACCTCAACCCCAATGTGTTCGGCCTGACGCCCTCGGCCACGCTCGCCATCAACGAGCTGAGCGACGAACTCATCGCCCAGGGACGCAAGGTCTACAAGTTGGGGCTCGGCCAGTCGCCGTTCCCGGTGCCCCCCGGCGTGGTCGAGGCGCTGCGGACGGCCGCGCCGGAAAAGGACTACCTGCCGGTGCGCGGCCTGCGACCGCTGCGCGAGGCTGTGACCGATTTCCTGCACCGCCGGCACGGACTCGAGCGCGCGCGGCGCCAGGTGCTGGTCGGCCCGGGTTCGAAAGAGCTGATCTTCCTGACCCAGCTCGCCTACGCCGGCGAGCTGCTCGTCCCGAGCCCGTCGTGGGTGTCCTACGCGCCGCAGGCGCGGATCATCGGGCGTCGCGTGACCTGGCTGCCGACCGACTTCAAGCACGACTGGAAGCTCCTGCCGGAAACGCTGGACGCGCACTGCCGCTCGAATCCCGGTCTGCCCCGGCTGCTGATCCTGAATTACCCGAACAACCCGACCGGCGTCAGCTGCGGCGACCCGGAACTCGCCGCGCTGGCGGAGGTCGCGCGCCGTCACCAGGTCCTGGTGGTGTCGGACGAGATCTATGCGGACCTCGATCACCACGGCCGCACGGCCAGCATCGCCCACCATTACCCCGAAGGCACGGTGGTCTCCACCGGCCTGAGCAAGTGGTGTGGCGCCGGCGGGTGGCGCCTGGGCCTGTTCTCGTTTCCGGCCGAGCTCGAATGGCTGTGTTCGGCGATGGCCTCCATCGCGAGCGAGACCTACACGTCGGTGAGTGCGCCGATCCAGTACGCCGCCATCCGGGCATTCCAGGGCGGACCCGACATCGAGTCGTACCTCGGCCATTGCCGCGCGATACTCGGCGCGCTCGGCCAGTCCTGTGCGCGGGCGCTGGCGGAGGCGGGATGCCGGCTGCCGCCCGTGGGGGGCGCCTTCTACCTGTTCCCGGACTTCGGTGCGATGCGCGAGCGACTGGTCCGCCGCGGCGTGGTCGACGCGCAGACACTGACCGAGCGCCTGCTCGAGGACGTGGGCGTCGCGACCCTGCCGGGCAGCGTATTCGGCCGCCCGCGCGACGAACTGACGCTGCGGCTTTCGTACGTGAACTTCAATGGCGCCAAGGCCCTGGCGGCCGCGGAAACCGGCGAGACGGTCGACACGGCCTTCCTGCAGCGGCACACGCCGGAGACGATCGAAGCCGTGCGCCGCATCGCGGACTGGGCGACAGGCTGACGGGACCGCACGCGATCCTCGAGGAGACCGGGAGCATGAACGAGCTGGCGCAGGACACACTGGAACGGGTGGTGCACCTCGTCGAACTGCTGAAGGATCCCCGCCAGTGGTGGCAGGTGCTGGCGCTGGTCGTCGTGTTCGGACTCGCCTGGCTCGCGGCTCGTGGCCTCCGCCGGAGCCTGCTGCCGCGGCTCGAGGGGCGGAGCGCCGGCGGCGCGGAACTGGGACGCGTGGCACTCGAGCGGTGGATCCTGCCAGCGCTCGGCGCGCTGGGCACGCTGATCGCCGCGGCGGTGCTCAGCGCGGCGGAGCTGCCGCATGCACTGCTGCGGATCGCGACCATCCTCGCGGCATCGCTCGTCGCCGTGCGGGTCGTCGTCTACCTGCTCAAGCACGTCCTGAAGCCGGGGCCGCTGCTCGAGGCGTCGGAACACGCGATCACCTGGGCGATCTGGACGCTCGTCGCGTTCGCCCTGCTCGGCTGGCTGGAGCCTGTCCGGGACGCACTCGACACCGTCGCCTTCACGGTCGGCAGTGCGCGCTTCTCGCTGCTGGATGCCACGAGCGCCATCCTCACGTTGCTGGTCTTCGTCCTCACCGCCGCGTACGTCGGGGCGCTGCTCGAGAGCCGGCTGATGGCGGCGAGCGAGATCTCGATCGGGCTGCGCGTCGGCATCGCCAAGACGGTCCGCTTCGGGCTGATCATCCTCGCGGCGCTGCTCGCCTTCAACGTGGTCGGCTTCGACCTCGGCGGGCTCACGGTATTCAGCGGCGCGCTCGGCGTGGGTATCGGCTTCGGCCTGCAGCGCATCGCCTCGAATTTCGTCAGCGGCTTCATCCTGATCGGCGACCGCTCCATCCGCCCCGGGGACGTGATCACCATTGACGAACGATTCGGTGTGGTGCGCGAACTGCGCGCCCGCTACATCGTGGTCCGGGATCGCGACGGCGTGGACACGCTGATCCCGAATGAAACCATCATCACCTCGCAGGTGATCAACTGGAGCTACGCTGACCGCGCGATCCGGCTCAAGCTCGCGGTCCAGATCAGCTACGAGGACAACCCGCGCGAGGCCATGCAGTTGCTGCTCGACGCCGCCCGGAGCCACCCGCGTGTCGAGCCCGCACCCGAGCCGGCGGCACGCGTCATGGGATTCGGCGAGAGCGGCATCGATCTCGAACTGCGCTACTGGATCCGGGACCCCGAAGACGGCATCAACAACGTACGCTCGGACCTGTATCTCGCGATCTGGGACGCCTTCCGCGCAGCGGGCATCACGATTCCCTATCCGCAGCGCGACGTGCACCTGCGCGCCGCGTCGGCGCGGGTCGACGTTCCCTCGACGGACCGCTAGGCGGTGTTGCTTATCTCACCGGGCGCGCAGCCTGCGTTACGATACGGGTGGCATTCCCCCCGTCCACCGGCTACTACGCCGGCCTCACCCAGGAGATCGCATTGGACGAGCCTGCGCGCCCCCCGGGCCTGACATCCATGAACGGGGAGAAGCGGCCCGAACCGGACGCGCTCTGGTACAAGGACGCCGTTATCTACGAGGTCCACGTCCGCGCGTTCTTCGACAGCAACGACGACGGCATCGGGGACTTCGCCGGCCTCACCCGCAAGCTCGACTACATCCACAGCCTGGGCGTCAACACGATCTGGCTGCTGCCGTTCTATCCTTCTCCGCAGAAGGACGACGGCTACGACATCTCCGACTACCACGGCATCCACTCCTCGTACGGAACGCGCGCGGACTTCCGCACCTTCGTCCGCGAGGCGCACCGGCGCGGGCTGCGGGTCATCACCGAGCTCGTGATCAACCACACCTCAGACCAGCACCCGTGGTTCCAGGCAGCACGCGCGGCGCCGGCAGGATCCTCGAAGCGCGACTTCTACGTCTGGAGCGATACCGACGACCGCTACGCGGACGCGCGGATCATCTTCACCGACACGGAGAAATCCAACTGGACGTGGGACCCGGTCGCCAAGGCCTATTACTGGCACCGATTCTTCAGTCACCAGCCCGACCTGAATTTCGACAATCCACGCGTCGCGAGGGCCGTCGGGCGCATCATGCGCTACTGGCTCGCCCAGGGCGTGGACGGACTGCGCCTCGACGCCATCCCCTACCTCGTCGAACGGGAAGGCACGACCTGCGAGAATCTGCGCGAGACGCATTCGATCATCAAGCAGCTGCGCCACCAGGTCGAATCGCACTTCCCGGACCGCATGCTGCTTGCCGAGGCCAACCAGTGGCCGGAGGACGTGCGCGACTACTTCGGCGACGGCGACGAGTGCCACATGGCGTATCACTTCCCGCTGATGCCGCGCATGTACATGGCCATTGCCCAGGAGGATCGCCACCCGATCGCCGACATCCTGAGCCAGACGCCCGAGATTCCGGCCAGCTGCCAGTGGGCGATCTTCCTGCGCAACCACGACGAACTGACGCTCGAGATGGTGACGGACCGCGAGCGTGACTACATGTTCCGGATGTTCGCGGCGGATCCGAAATCGCGCATCAACATCGGCATCCGCCGGCGCCTCGCCCCGCTCATGGAGAACGACGCCGACCGGATCAAGCTGATCAACAGCCTGCTGCTGTCCATGCCGGGTTCGCCGATCATCTACTTCGGCGACGAGATCGGCATGGGCGACAACTTTTTCCTCGGTGACCGCGACGGCGTTCGCACGCCCATGCAGTGGAGTCCGGACCGCAATGCGGGGTTCTCCCGTGCGGATCCGCAGCGGCTGTTTCTGCCGCCGATCATGGATCCCGTCTACGGCTACGAGGCCGTCAACGTCGAGGCGCAGGAGCGGGACCGCTCGTCGCTGCTGTACTGGATGCGACGCATGCTGCGCGTCCGCGGCAGTACCCGCGCCTTCGGGCGAGGCACACTGCGGCTGCTGCGCCCGGGGAATCGCAAGATCCTCGCCTACCTGCGCCAGTACGGCGACGAGACCCTGCTGTGTGTCGCCAATCTCGGCCGTCACGCGCAGGCCGTCGAGTTGCCACTCGGGGAGTTCAAGGGCCGCGTGCCCATCGAGATGATCGGCGAGGTCCCGTTCCCGCCCGTCGGCGAGCTGCCCTACATGCTGACGCTGCCGGGGCACGCGTTCTACTGGTTCCGGCTCGCGCTCGGCGCCGAGTCGCCACCCTGGCACATGGACCAGCTGCCGCGAGAGGAACTCCCCGCCCTCGTCCTCTTCGACGGCTGGAACAGTTTCTTCCGCGAGCGGGTGGTGCCCTGGCGCTCGGCCATGGCGGAGAAGCTGCGCGAACAGCTCGAGCACGAGGTCCTGCCCGGCTTCTTCGCGACACGCCGCTGGTACATTGACGGTGATGCGCCCATCCGGCGAGTCGAGCTCGTGGATGTCGCGGAGGGACGCAGCGACGGTGTCCGCTGGCTCTTCGGCATCGTCGACGTCCAGGCGGACGCCGCGCGGGCCGCGGTGCGCTACCAGCTGCCGCTCGCGCTCACGTGGGAGGACGAGGGAACGCGCGACCTGCAGATCATTCCGGTGGCGATCGCGCGGGTGCGGGAGCACGCGCGCGTCGGCACGATGGTCGATGCGCTGCTCTACGAGCCCTGTGTGCGCGAGATCGTCGAGGCGATCGGCCGGAACACGGATCTCCCCTGCGAGCGGGGACGCATACGATTCAAGCCGACGACCGCCTTCGCGCGACTTCGGGATGGCGCGGAAGAGCACCTGCGGGTCGAAGCGGCGCCGGTCCAGGGATCGAACACCGGGCTCGCGCTCGGCGACCGCCTGTTCCTGAAGGCCTATCGGCGGCTCGCGGCCGGCACGAATCCCGAACTGGAGATCGGACGGTTTCTCACCGAAGTCGTGCCATTCCGTCACGCGGCGGCGCTGGCGGGGTCCGTCGAGTACGTCGACGAGCACGGATCCAGCTACACGCTGGCCGTGCTGCAGCAGTTCATCCCCAACCAGGGGAACGCCTGGGACTACACGCAGGAGTACCTGGCCCGGTTTCTGGACGACGTGAGCACGGACGCGCGGTCACCGCCGAAGGACCTGCACGGCGCATTCCTGGAGATGGTCGGCACCCTCGGAACGCGCACGGCGCAACTGCACCAGGCGCTGGCGACCACCACCGGTGACCCGGCCTTCGATCCCCGGCCGGTCGAGTCGGCGGACGTCGAACGGTGGACGGGATGCGTCCGCGCGGCGGCAGAAGCGACACTGGCCGAACTCAAGCAACACCGCACCGACTGGCCGCCCGGCGCGGTGGCCAGCGCCGGCGCGCTGCTGACGCAGGGGGGCGAACTGCTGAAACGCATCGAGGCCATTGCCATCGCCCGCCCGTCCGGACTGAAAGCGCGGCACCACGGTAACTACGAACTCGGCCAGGTACTCGTCGTGCACAACGACTTCGCGATCGTCGATTTCGAGGCGGAGGTCCGTGGCGACTTCCCTGCCACGCTCGATTCGCCGCTGCGTGACGTTGCCGGCCTGCTGCGATCGCTCGTGTATGCCGGCGAGGCGGCGTTCGACAAGGCGATCTCGCGCCAACCCGACGACGCCTCCATCCTGAGGAAGAGCGTCGATCGCTGGATCGCTGCCTCGCGGGAGCGATTCATCGCCAGCTACGAAGCGACGATGCGCACCAGTCGCGTGTGCCCGCCGCTGCCCGACGCACGCCGGCTGATCGACCTGTTCGAACTCGAGCGCAACCTACGCGACGCGCGCTTCGAACTCGGCCGCCGTCACGATTCGCTGCACGTATCGCTGCGGAGCCTGCTGCGGCTGGTGGGTCGATCCGCGACCGGCGCAAGCCGGAGAGGCGCCCGGGACTGAAGCGAACTCAACCACCGGCGTGGCGGCAAGCGACGCCCGCCGGCGCCGGATTCACGCCTCACGCGGTCACGAGGTTCGGGGCTGCGTCAGAGCCGTTCGGGCAGTCGCGCCCTGAGTTCCTCGGATCTCAGTGCCGTGTAGTCCTTGTCGATCTCGAACGTGACGGCCGACCGCAGGGATGCTCCCAGGCTGGCCCGCAGGTGACCGAGAAATTCCGGGGCCGCGACCAGTCCGACACGATCGAACGCCTCTCGTACCCGGCCCTGCTCGAGCCGGTCGGCCACCAGCTTCGCGAACCGAATCTGCTCTTCCTGCTTCGGATCGACCTCGACGGCCTTGGCGTGTCGACCCATCCCGAAGCTGTCGAACGTGCGACCGGGACGGTCACTGGTGAGATCCCTCTGCTTGGCCCGGGCGGGCGGATTGACCAGCGCCTCGACCTGGACCAGCGGTGCCGTCGGCGATTCGGCCTCGAAAATCATCGCCCGGCCGCTGTTTGCGGACAGGACCCAGATATTTTCCATTGACGACTCCTCGCGCGGCGTCCTTCTTCCCCCGGACGCCTCTGAGACTATTTTCCACCCGCCAGGCGCGCGGTGTAGAGAGCAATTACCGATAAGGAGCCGCACCAGCGCAATCCACGATTGCGCCGGTCAAGCAGGTGCGGGCAACGTACTGGATCGCTCCGAGGAACTGCGATGTGCGATATCGCGTCCTGCCCGGCGCCAACAGCCCATCTCCATCCGGGGGAGCCGCCTGCAGATGACCACTGATCAGCCGCGGCCAGCTGATTTCTGGAGCACCCCGGCCGAGGGGGTCCTTGAGACGCTGGGCGTGGACGCGGAGGCCGGGCTCAGCCCGCAGGCCGTGCTGGAGCGGCGGCGGCAACACGGGTCCAATCGCCTGCGCGAGGCGAAGCGTCGGGGCGCCGTGCGAATCCTCGTCGACCAGTTCACCAGCCTCATCGTGGCACTGCTGGCAGCAGCGAGCATCCTGTCTTACGTACTCGTGGACTGGATCGAGGGAACCGCCATCGCCGCGGTCATCCTCATCAATGCGGCGCTCGGCTTCGCGACGGAACTGAAGGCCGTCCGCTCCATGGAAGCCCTCTACCGCCTCGGACAGGTCACTGCACGCGTCCGGCGCGATCGGCGTGTCCGGGAGGTCTCGGCCGCCGAACTCGTTCCCGGCGATATCGTCCTCGTCGACGGCGGCGACGTGGTGACGGCCGATCTTCGGCTGCTGGCCGCCTCGAGGTTGCAGGCGAACGAGTCTTCGCTCACGGGCGAGTCCACGCCGGTGGGCAAGTCCGTCGATCCGGTCGAGGATTCCACGCCGCTCGCCGAACGCCGCTGCATGCTCTACAAGGGCACCGCAGTGACCCGCGGTTCCGGCGAGGGAGTGGTCGTTGCCACCGGGCTGGCCTCGGAGCTGGGCAAGATCACGTCGCTGGTGGAGGAAACCGAGTCCACCAGCACGCCCCTCGAGCGGCGACTCGAACGGCTCGCGCGACGTCTCATCGGCGTGACCGTGGGTCTCGCGGTCCTGGTCGGCAGCATCGGGGTCGCCGCGGGACGTGACCTCGTCGTCATGGTCGAGACGGCCATCGCGCTCGCGGTCGCGACCGTGCCCGAGGGCCTGCCCGTGGTCGCCACCATCGCCCTCGCACGGGGAATGTGGCGCATGGCCCGGCACAACGCCCTCGTCAATCGACTGTCGGCCGTCGAGACGCTCGGCGCCACCGGCGTCATCTGCACCGACAAGACCGGGACGCTCACCGAGAACCGCATGACCGTCGCGCGGCTGCGACTGCCATCCGGCGAGATCGTGCTGCCCGACGACGGGGCGTCCCCGCGCCGAAAGGAGGACGACCAGCCCCCGGACGCGACGTTCGATGCCGCGCTGCGCGAGGCGCTCGAGGTCGGCGTGCTCTGCAACAACGCTGAGCTCGGTGCGGCCCGGGACACGGGTGCCGAGCGTGGCGTCGGCGACCCGATGGAGATCGCCCTGCTCGCAGCGGCGGCGCGCGTCGGAATCCGGCGCGACGAGCTGCTGACGCAGCAGCCCGAGGAACGCGAGGAAGCGTTCGATCCCGAAACGAAGATGATGGCGACGTTCCATCGACGCGAGAAAGAACTGCGCGTCGCGGTCAAGGGCGCGCCCGAGGCGGTCATCGATGCCTGCACGCAGATGCGCCGCGGGGACGGCCAGGAGGAACTGGCCGACGCCGATCGGTCGGCATGGCTGCAACATAACGCGACGATGGCGGAAGAAGGCTTGCGCGTGCTCGCCCTGGCCACCCGCGAGGCAGCCGACACGGCCGAGGATCCGTACTCGGACCTGGTACTGCTCGGGCTGGTCGGCCTCGTCGATCCGCCGCGGGCCGACGTCGGCGAATCGCTCGCGCGCTGCCGTTCGGCCGGCATCCGGGTCGTCATGGTCACCGGGGACCAGGCCGTCACGGCGCGCTACGTCGCGCGGGCCGTGGGTCTTGCCGGCGACGGGGAGATCGAGGTGCTTGCGGGAGACGCCGCGAAGCCCGTCGAGCAACTGGCCGACGACGAGCGCGCGCGTCTGCTGAATGCGACGATCTTCGCCCGCGTGGACCCGGCGCAGAAGCTGAACCTGATCGCATTGCACCAGGCATCGGGCGCGGTGGTCGCCATGACCGGCGACGGCGTCAACGACGCGCCGGCGCTCAAGAAGGCGGACATCGGCATCGCAATGGGGCAGCGCGGCACGCAGGTCGCGCGCGAGGCCGCCGAGATGGTCCTCAAGGACGATGCGTTCCCGACCATCGTGCTGGCCGTCGAGCAGGGACGCATCATCTTCGACAACATCCGCAAGTTCGTTCTCTACCTGCTGTCGTGCAACGTCAGCGAGCTGCTGGTGGTCGCGCTGGCCACCGCCGCGAGCGCCCCGCTGCCGATCCTCCCGCTGCAGATCCTGTTCCTGAACCTCGTCACCGACGTCTTTCCTGCGCTCGCGCTGGGCGTCGGGCCCGGCGATCCGCACATCATGAAGCGCAATCCGCGTCCGGCTCAGGAAGCGATCCTGACGCGGGGGCACTGGATCACCATCGCCACGCACGGCGCGTTCATCACGGCGGCCGTCCTGGGCGCGTTCGCGGCGGCACTGCTGTACCTGCGTCTGGACGTCGAGTCCGCGGTGACCGTGTCGTTCCTGACGCTTGCGCTGGCGCAGCTCTGGCACGTATTCAACATGCGCGATCCACAGTCCGGATTCGTCCGGAACGACATCGTGCGCAATCCCTATGTCTGGGGCGCGTTGCTGCTCTGCCTCGCACTGCTCGCCGCGGCCATGTTCATTCCGGCGCTGTCACGCCTGCTGGCGATCGTGCCGCTCGACGGGCGCGCCTGGGGGATCGTCCTTGCCGGCTCGCTGGCGCCACTGCTGCTGGGGCAGATCCTGCTGGTGCTGCGCGCACGCCGGTCGGGCTAGCCGCGCGCCGGTTCGAAACCACCGTCCGCATCCGGCACGACCCACACCTCCGGCATGCCGCAGCCCGGACTGTCGGCAGCGGTATCCTTTCGATCAGTGTCGCGGCTCAGAGGAACGGCTTGGCGCGCTCGACGAGATCCTCGAGACCGGGCTCGGTCGGATCCCACGGCTTGCCGGGGTGAATGACCGAGACCTGGCAACTCTCCGCCGCCTCGACCAGCTCCTTGTAGGAGCCCGCCTTGAGGTCCGCGATGTAGGCCTGCTTGTTCTCGTTGTACGCGAACATCCGCGGGTTCAGCTGGGTGCACTCATTGCAGGTCGAGCAGCGGATCGTCTCGATGTAGGGTTGGTCCGGATCGCGGGCGGGCTCGGCCTCGGCAACGGCCGCGGCGGGCACAGCCGCCGCGGCTTGCGCAGCCGGCACGGATGCGACCTCCGGTTGAGCGGTCGCGGCGACCGCCGCCGCAGCCGGCTCGTCGCGTCGACGCTCCTCCTCCCAGGCCTGCCGCTCGCGGGCGAGCATGCGCTCGGCACGTGAATCGCGGATGCCGCCGAATTCCTGCAGGCGGTGCCAGGCCTCCCGGCAGCGGATCGCGGCCCGCATCATCCGCTCGTCCACGAGCAGGCGGGCGAGACTCTCCGCGTCGTCGACCGCCAGCACATAAGGCACCCCGCTCGCGGGGTCGCGCGGCGGCTGCTCGAGCCACCGGTGCGCCGGGATCATCTCCTCACCCCAGGTCGCGCGGGGCGTCAGGCAGAAATGCCGGGCGCAACGCGGCTCGCAGGCGGCGAAGTCCGCGTAAGTGAAGGCCACTTCCTCGCTGACCGACTGCAGGTCCTCGTCCGCGTAGCTCAGGCGCTCCAGCGGCCAGTCCCGGTCGGGTTGCGGGTTGTTCTCGAGGGAGAAGCGCGTCGCGAGGTCCGTGCCGGCACCGGGGTCGTAGCTGAACGCAGGAAAGGCCCGTGACTGCATCGCGGCAGCCGCGCGCAGGTAGGCCGGGAACGCCCCCGTATCCGGCGCGGCATAGATACTGAAGAGCGCGGGCCCGGGGTATTTCATCCCACGCTGTACGCGTTCACTCAGCTGCAGTAGGTTCGATGCCGCCGTCTGCAGCACGAAGACTTCGTCGAGGCTCATGGCTGCGCTGGCGACCTGCGTGCCGCGCAGGCCGAACGCGTAGCGTCCGCTGCCGAGCGCCGACTCCTCCAGCAGGTCGTCAACCTGCACCACGATCTTGATCGGCACCCCGGACGACAGGGCCTCCGTCAGTCGACCCCTCTCCTGCGTATCGTCGCCCTGGATGCACACCAGGTAGTCCGGGAAGAACTCGAGGTCCTGCGTCGTGACGGCCTGCTCGTCGAACGCATCGAAGATGGCGTCGTGCATGTCCTCGACGTAGTTGCCCTCAACCTCCAGCTCGGCCATCTGCAGGGCCTTGATGAGCTGGACCATCTCGGGCAGCCGCGTGCGAAACGCCTCGAGCGCCGGGCCCGTGCCGTCGAACGAGAAACCGTGGATCTCCTCGCCACCCGCATCGACCGCGCGCAGCGCCGGCGGGAAGAACCGCTGGGCCTTCAGGGCCGAGAGGGACCGCTCGATGCGTTCGCGCCGGCGCTCCTTCAGGCCACCCCGCGGGCCCGGACGCGACAACAGCCGCGACATCGCGTCGAAGTCGAACAGACCATGGTGTGCCGCGCCGAACGAGGCCTGCAGCGCAGGTCGTTGCAGGGCCGCGTCGGAGCGCATGAAGTCCGCACGCAGGATGTCGCCCAGCCGGGTGACCAGCGCGCCGATGCGCTCGCGGGCGAGACGCGCCTTGTCCTGCTGAACCACCGACCACAGGTGCCGCACGAACCGCGCAGGCACCCCGGCATCGCAGCCGGCCAGTTCCCCGTCGAGCGAGAGCGCCTCCCTGGCCTGGCCGACATCCCGCCGGAAAGCGTCGTCTGCCGATGCGGTCAACGACTCCACGGCCCGGTCCCAGAGCTGCGTCAGCCGACCTCGCGCTCCGCCCGCGACCAGCCTGCGGATCTCCCGCTCCACCTTGAGCACGCGGCGACGCATGCCCTCACCGGTAACGCCCGGCGTCGCCAGTTCCCGCAACAAGGCGTCCACCACCTGCGACAGCGAACGGACACCGCCGTCGCCCCCGGCGACCAGCACGACCGGAAAGTCGTAGCGCAACTCCTCGAGGTGGCGATAGGGGGCGAGAAGCGCCGGCCGCAAGCCTGCCGGGACTGCCTCCGACCCCTCGTCCGCGGGGCGCCGCCCCGTGAGGTGGAAGACGACCTGTGCCTTGAATTGGCTGTCCATGGTTTCTTACGGCCACACCGTGAATTTGTCGAACTCGGCATCCAGCGCCAGGCGCACCGTATCCGCGGTGCGCAGCATTCCCGCGTGCCGCAGGTCCTCGTAGCACGGGACCGCGGGATTCCGGTACAGGATGCCCACGGGGATCGGGTCGTGGATCGAGGCGACTTCACGGGCCCGGTCGATGTTCGCGGGATCGTGGCTTTCCTGGTTGCGGTAGATCTTCTGCAGCGCCGGGCTCAGCTGGATGCCGTCGTCGTGGCTCAGCATCAGCGTCTTCTGCGGATCGTGCACCCAGGGCTCGAACATGTTGCCGACGAACTCCGGGCAGCGCTGCAGGATGCGCACGAACGAAAGTCCGCGGTGGCGGAACGCAGCCGTCACGATCTGGAACAGCACCTCGGGGATCCAGTCCACGGCCTGGGCGACGAACGACACGTTCTGCACTCCCAGCGTCACCGTGAGCGGATTCAAGGCGTCCAGGTAGGAGCCGCGGGGCGTCGTGTTGCTCCGGGTGCCGAGGGGCGACGTCGGCGAGGCCTGCTTCTTGGTGAGGCCGTAGATGTGGTTGTCGTGCAGCAGCACCGTCATGTTCATGTTGTAGCGGATCGCGTGGATCCAGTGCGCGGTGCCGATGCTGCAGCAGTCACCGTCGCCCGTGTTCACGAACACGTGCAGGTCCGGGCGCGCCAGCTTGACACCCTCGGCGATCGGCAGCGCCCGGCCGTGGATGCCATGGAACCCGTAGGTGCGCATGTAGTGCGGCAGACGGCTCGAGCAGCCGATGCCCGAGACGAAGACCGTCTTCTCGGGCTTCAGGCCTTCGTCCCGGCAGAGGCGCTGCACGGCGGCGAGGATCGCGTTGTCGCCGCACCCCTTGCACCAGCGCGGCACGCCGCTCTGGTAGTCCTCGAGCGCCCGGTGCTCCTCGAAGAGGTGATGCAGGCAGACCGTGGAAGTGCTCATTGGCGCGACTCCTCCTTGGCCATGCGTCGACGGACGACCTCGCAGATGGTCCCGGGCTTGATCGGGCGGCCGCGGACCTCGCTCCAGCAGTCGACGTCGACGAGGTAGCGGGCCCGCAGCAGCATCGCGAGCGCCGTGTAGCGCCGGTTCGTCTCGTCGATCAACTCGTCCTGTGGATCGTCGGACCAGTTGGCCTCGACCGTCATCACCCGGCGGAAGCGCTGCAGGATCTCCTTGATGCCGCCCGGCATGGGCTGGAGGAAACTCAGGTGCATCGACGACACCTTGTGTCCCTCGAATCGCAGGCGCTCCACGGCTTCTTCGATCGCCCCCTGCGTGCTGCCCCAGCCGACGATCAGCAGGTCGCCCGCCTCGTCCCCGAAGACCTTCGGGGGCGTGAGCATCTTCTGCAGCGCCGCGAGCTTGAGGCTGCGGGCGTGTATGCCCTGCTCGTTGATGTCCGGGTCGTAGGCCACGCGGCTCGAGCGGTCGTGCGCGAGCCCCGTCAGCGTGTGCATGCCGTTCGGCTGCCCGGGCACGAAGCGTCGCGAGAGGCCGGTGACCGGGTCCCAGTCGTAGGGCCGGGCCCCCTCGGGCACGGGGTTCTGGTCGATGGGCGGCGCGAGCCAGTCGGGATCGAACTGCGGCCGCGGGAACGGCTGCTGCGCCGTGGCGAGGCTCGCATCGGAGAGGACGACGACCACCATGTTGAAGGTCTCGGCGATGCGCCGCGCCGTGATCACGGAGTAGAAGCAGTCCTCGATCGTGCTTGCGGCGATCACCACCTTGGGTGCGTCACCGTGGCTGCCGAACATCACGGTGAACAGGTCGCCCTGCTCCACCTTGGTCGGCTGGCCCGTGCTCGGGCCGCCACGCTGGACGTTGACGACGACCAGCGGGATCTCGGCCATCACCGCGAGCCCGATCGCTTCCTGCTTTAGCGAGTAGCCCGGCCCCGAGGTAATGGTCACGGCGACCCGGCCGGCGTAGGACGCACCGATTGCGAAGGCGCAGGCCGCGATCTCGTCCTCCGCCTGGTGAACGATGCCGCCCGCCCGTTCGAAGACGTCGCTCAGGTAGTGCGACGCCGAGGTCGCCGGCGTGATCGGGTACATCGCGCACACGTCCATGCCGGAGGCGAGCACGCCGAGCGCGAGGGCGGTATTGCCGTTGATGACGAGCTGCGGCTCGGTGGCACGCACCGCCGGCACGCGGAACTTGAAGTCGAGGTTCTGCTCGGCCCATTCCCAGCCGGCCTCGAGCAGCGCGACGTTCGAGCGGATGACCTTCTCGGACTTCTTGCCGAAGATGAACGCGATCTGCTCGCGTGCGAGATCCAGGTCGAAGCTGTAGAGGTTGCACAGCATCCCCAGCACGAACATGTTCTTGCCCTTGCGGGGGTCGGAGACGAGTGCGCGGCACTCGCGCTCCATCGGAACCTCGTACAGCCGGTAGCCCTCGCCGAGCAGGCGGTCCCGAGTCTCCGCGTATTGTGCCGCGATCCGCGGATCGGGGCTCTCGGCCCACATGCCCTCGAGCAGGATGATGCAGCCCGGCCTGAGTTCCCCTGCATTGACGCGGCCGAGGAGCACCTGCTCGTTGAAGGCGATCGCGAGGTTCGCCTCGTCGCCACCGTTGGTGATGCGCTTCGACCCGATGCGGATGCGGTTCCCGCTGGCGCCGGCCACGCTGCGCGCCGGCGGCTGGATCTCGGCCGGGATGATCTCGACGGTCCACACGCCGTTGCCCATGCGCGCAGCGATCGAGCCGAACGACTGGCCGCACTTCTGCGCACCTTCGCCGGAGTCGCTCATGATCTCGACGACGTGCTCGTCGAGCGTGACGATCTCCTTGGTGGCTGCCCCGGAGCCCGCGGACCGGGCGCCGGCGCCCCGCGGCCGGATTTCTGTTACCGCATTCATTGAATCACCTCGGCAGGCGTACCCGCGCGTATCCGTGCTCGGCCCGCTCGATGCCGAACAGCGTGGAATCGGCTCCGGACGGCCGTGCCTCGTAGATGGAATTGGTGTCGCGCAGTCCCAGGAAGGCCTTCATGCCGCGCGCGGCGCGACGGCCCGCACCCATGGCCTCGATCACGGTCGCCGCGCCCGTGACGATGTCACCCCCGGCGAAGACGCCCGGGATGGACGTCGCCAGGCTGTCGTCGGTGGCGATGTAACCCCACTTGTTGAGCTTGAGCTTGGACGTCTGGCCGATGATCGGATTGGCGTTGGTGCCGATCGCATACACCACCATGTCCGCCTCGATCTCGAACTCGCTGCCCGGCTCGGGCACCGGTCGTCGACGGCCGGACTCGTCCGGCTCGCCGAGCGTCATGCGCACGCAGCGCACGCCGCGGACGTTGCGCTGGCCGTCGTCGAGGAGTTCCACCGGGCTCACCAGCCAGTGAAAGTCGATGCCTTCCTGCTCGGCGTGATGGACTTCCTCGGCGCGCGCGGGTGCCTCGGCGCGACTGCGCCGGTAGAGACAGAGCACCTTCTCGGCCCCGAGGCGCAGGCAGACGCGCAGCGCATCCATCGCGGTATTGCCGGCCCCGATCACCGCCACCCGCCGGCCGGGCTGCAGCGGCGTATCGTAGGCAGGGAAATCCTTCGCCCGCATCAGGTTGCAGCGCGTGAGCAGTTCGTTCGCCGAGAGCACGCCGTTCAACGACTCGCCCGGGATGCCCATGAAGCTGGGGTAGCCCGCGCCCGTACCGATGAACACCGCGTGGAAGCCCATCTCCTCGATCATCTGCTCGATCGTGAACAGGCGGCCGACCAGCGTATTGCACTCGAAGCGGATGCCGAGCGCTTCGAGCTTGCCGATCTCGGCGTCCACCACCTCGTTCGGCAGGCGGAAATCCGGGATCCCGTACTTGAGCACGCCGCCCGGCTCGTGGAAGGCCTCGAACACGGTCACCTGGCAGCCCGCCTTGGCCATGTCGGCTGCGCAGGCCATGCCCGCGGGCCCCGATCCCACGATGCCGACGCGGAAGTCGTTCGGCTCGATGTACGGGACGTTGGACCAGCCTTCCTTGATCGCCATGTCACCGACCCAGCGCTCGAGCCGGCCGATGGCCACGGGCTCGAGCGACTCGCCGACCGTGCAGACGCCCTCGCACTGGTTCTCCTGCGGGCACACGCGGCCACAGACGGCGGGCAGCAGGTTCGTGTCCGTGATCACGTCGTACGCGCCGCGGTAGTCCTTCTCGGTGAGCTTCAGGATGAAGTCGGGGATCGCGATACCCACCGGGCAGCCGCTCACGCATGGCTGCTCCGGGCACATCAGGCAGCGCTCGGCCTCGAGTTGCGCGTCCTCGACGAGGTAGCCGCAGTTCACCTCGCGGAAATTGCGCGCTCGCTCCTGAGGATCCTGCTCGTGGGCCGGGGTGCGCGCCTGGGGGATCATGCGGATCGTCTTTTTCTTCTTCTGAGCCATCAGCATGCTCCGCGGGCACTGCCCGGACGCCGGTTTCCGACTGCGATTTCCACGGTCAACCCGGCACGCCGGGCGAACCGGCCGCCGCCTCATCGACCTGCCGGCGCAGCCGGCAGCTCTCGTTGAATCGCTCGAGCGCCTCCCGCTCTGTCGGCTTGTAGCGCTGCAGGCGGAACATCAGGTCGTCGAAATCGACGAGGTGGCCGTCGAAATCGGGGCCGTCGACGCAGGCGAACTTGACGCGGTCGCCGATCTTCACGCGGCAGCCGCCGCACATGCCCGTACCATCCACCATGACGGGATTCAGGCTGACGATGGTGCGGATCTTGTGCGGACGCGTCGCCTCCGCGCAACCTTTCATCATCACGGGTGGCCCGATCGCGAGACACTCGTCGATGTCGGGATGCGCCTCGACGGCCCGGCGGATGCCCTCGGTGACCATGCCCTTGATGCCCGCGGAACCGTCGTCGGTGCAGACGATGAGTTCGTCGCAGCAGGCACGGAACTTGTCCTCCCAGAAGACGAGGTCGCGATTGCGGAACCCGAGGACGCCGATGACGTAGGCCCCGCTCTCCTTGTAGGCACGCGCCTGCGGGAACACCGGGGCCACGCCGAGGCCACCGCCCACGCACAAGACCTTGCGGGCCTTGCCGATGTGGCTCGGAATCCCCATGGGCCCGACGAGCGCGGCCAGCCGCGTACCGACCTGGCAGTCGCGCTGCATCTCGCGCGTCGTCTTGCCCACCGCCTGGATGACGAGCGTGATCGTGCCCTTGTCGCGGTCGAAGTCCGCGATGGTGAGTGGAATGCGCTCGCCATTCTCGTTCGCCATGACGATGACGAACTGCCCCGGCCGGGCCGCCTTCGCCAGCATGGGATGCCGGATCTCGAGCAGGAAAGTGACGTCCGAGAAATCCTCTCGGGCGACGATCTCGAAGCCCGTCTGTTCAGTTGGGTTGTGCATCTGGTAGTCCTGGTTTGGTAGGCATTTATCCCGACGACCTGCTGGTCGCAATCAGGGCATTTGCGGACCCGACGCCGTCCCCGGCCGCGCGTCGGCATGCGGGTCAGGATGCCGACCTGGACGAGCCCTCCGGGAGCGGCTGCGATGCCTGCGGTCACCTGGCCGACGCGCATGGACATTGTAGGCAGGCCTAGGTACATCTCGCGAGTCGCCGGCAGCGTATCCGGGCAGACATTAGGCTGGATTCGACGCAGCAGATGCGCGTCAACGGCCGCCCGCGCCACCGTCGCCACCAGACAGCCCGCCCGGCGGACGCCGAGGCGGCCAGGCCCGTCTCGCGTGAGGACTGGCTCGAGTCGAAACGACAGTCCCTGCACGCTCGGATGCGCCAGCGACGGGAGCGCGATCTCGCAGAGCACGGTGGCGCTTTCGCGCTGATCACCCGTTTCTGAAGCAGCCGGCCGCACGGCGGCACAGGATTGGCAGCGGCGTGGCGGCGCCGCGCTGGCGCTCCTATACTCGCGACCCTCGATTCCTGCCGACTGTCGGCACTGGAGACGTCGTTGCGCTACCTGATTCCTGTCGTTTCGCTGGCCTGCCTGGCCTGCCTTTCCGCCCGTGCCGAAACCGAGCCACCCGCAGCGACCCATGTCGCCGAGGCCGGTCGCTACGCAATGCTCGAGCGCCTGGAGTTCAATCGGCGCGCGGCAGAACGGGCCGCACCACTGTTCTGGGTCAGCGACGCTGACCACGATGGCTCGATCGACCCGGAGGAACTGGCGGTGACGTGGGGCCCCACGGACGTCGAGCGGACGCGCTACGTCGCATCCGGCGCCTTCACGCGGGAATTCGATACCGTCTACGACAGTCTGGTCCAGCGGCCGTCGCCGGCCGGCCTGGGCGACGCAGAACGTGCGCGCCGCGCAGCTGTGATCGAGGAACTGTCCCAGGGCCGTCCGACCCTCGTGCAGACGGCGCTGGCGGACCCGCGCGAGCAGGCGCTGGTCGCGCAGCTGGCCCAGGTCGGGCGCCTGATCGAGCAGGTGCACGCGAAGCAGAACGGCGTGTTTGGACTCGATGCCCGCATTCCCGCGGACGACGCCGCATCGCGGACGCTGTTTTTCCGCAACCAGGGCCCGTTCTGCGAGGCGCCGCGCACGGAGTCGAACCCGGCGTGCAACGCCCTGCCGGACAACCCGGGCAAGGTGTCCGGTCTGTATCCACGCTCGATCCAGGCCGATCCAAAGTTCTGTGCAGCCCTCGAGAAGCGTGCCGATGCGGAGGCCCTGCTCGACCCCTTCGTCGCGGTGCGACACCGGGACGGCGGCCGATCGACTGGCGACGCGGCGACGGACGACCTGGTGGCCGTGCCCTACCACGTGGCTTTCGCCGACGACGCGCAGGCCATCAGCGCGGGCCTCCGGGCCGCGGCACGGCTGCTCGACGGCGATGCCTCGGAGACCGCGTTCAAGGCCTACCTCGAGGCCGCGGCACGCGCGTTCCTCGATGACGACTGGTTTGCCGCGGACGCCGCCTGGAAGGCGATGACCGCCACGAACTCGAAGTGGTACCTGCGCGTCGGGCCGGACGAGGTGTATTTCGAGCCTTGCTCGCGCAAGGCCGGTTTTCACATGACCCTGGCGCGGATCAACCAGGAATCCCTTGCCTGGCAGAAGAAGCTCGATCCCGTCAAGGCTGACATGGAGCGCGCCCTGGCCGCCCTGGCCGGCCCGCCCTACGAGGCCCGTGAGGTCGGCTTCTCCCTGCCCGACTTCATCGACATCGTGCTCAATGCCGGCGACAGCCGGGCGGCACTCGGCGCCACGATCGGCCAGTCGCTGCCGAACTGGGGGCCGGTCGCCGAAGCCGGCGGCCGCACGGTCGCCATGACCAACCTGTATACCGACCCGGACAGCGAGGCCGCGTACCTCGATCAGTCCGCCGCGTTGTTCTGCAAGGCGACGATGGACCGGCTCGATCCGGACCCGAGGCACCTGACGCTCAGCACGGTGCTGCACGAGGCCGCCCACAACCTGGGTCCGGCGCATGAGTACCGGGTGGACGGCAAGACGGACGGACAGGCGTTCGGCGGTCCGCTGGCTTCCACGCTGGAGGAACTGAAGGCGCAGACCGCGGCACTCTACTTTGCCGACTGGCTCGCCCAGCGCGGACTGCTGTCCCAGTCGGATGCCGATGTGTCGCATCTGCGAGACGTTACCTGGGCCTTCGGGCACATCGGCCAGGGCATGGTCACGGCCGACGGCAAGCCCAAGCCATACTCGCAGCTGGCCGCGATCCAGATGGGTTACCTCAACTCGCGGGGTGTCCTGCTGTGGAAGCCGAAGGAGAAGGCGGCCAATGGCAGCGACCTCGGTTGCTTCGACGTCGACCTGGCGAAGTGGAAGCCCGCGGTCGAGGACCTCGCGCGCGTGGTGCTGGGCGCGAAGGCACGTGGTGATCGTGCGCTGGCCGAGAAGACCCGCGACGACTGGGTATCGGACGGCACGGCCTGGGCCGGACTGCGCGACGTGATCCAGGAGCGCTGGCTGCGGGCACCGAAGGCGTCGTTCGTCTACAGCGTGACGTCGAAATAATTTCGCAGCGTCCCGCGCACGACGAATCGCGTCGTGCGCGGGTCACCGCGGCGAACGAATACAACGAGTTGCACATCGCAGCTCGTCAGCGACCTCAAGTTGCGTACGATGCAGCGCACCGAAATTGTCTGCGAACGCAGACACTATCGGCCTTGCAGTCGCCGTCCGGCTTTCCATAATCCACTTCGTTCAGAACGCTGATCAAGGCAAACCCGTCGTAAGGCGGGGACGCAAAGCTTCCGGTCCTCAGGACTCGTTCCACGAGGATAGCGGTGTTGCCAGCGGTGACCTCCATGGGTCCGTCCCGGCCCATGTCACCAGACCCGACACGCGCGTCGACCTTTGCAGTGCCTCCAGCGATTCCTGGAACGCTGCGCCATGGCGCTTCGCCTGTGCGAACACCGTGGAATGGTCACGCGGCTGGATGACCCCTGGTCATCCAGCCGGTCACTGGAGTCTGGAACATCGTGCAGTTCAACGCCGTCCGCCCGCGAGTCCTTCCTCTCCGTCGACTGCCTCATATCCTTGGTCTGGTTCTCCTGGTCTCCATCACGAGCGTGGGCCGTGCGCAAGTCGTCGCCGAAAGCGGCACCGGTCTCACAACCACGGCCAATGCGGCTCCCTCGATTTCGGGCACGCCGTCGAGTACCGCCACCGTCGGCAAGTGGTACGTGTTCCGGCCGAGTGCCTCGGACGCCGACGGCGACAGCCTCACCTTCAGCATCGCCAACAAGCCCGCCTGGGCCAACTTCAGCACGTCCACCGGCCGGCTCGCCGGCACGCCCGGCAGCTCGCACGTCGGCACCTACGAAAACATCATCATCCGCGTCAGCGACGGTTCGACGAGACGCTCCCTGCCCGCGTTCTCGATCACCGTCTCCGGCGGCAACACGGCGCCGAAGATCTCCGGCACGCCCTCGAACACCGCCACGGCGGGGAAATGGTATGGATTCAAGCCAGGCGCGTCGGACGCCGACGGTGACACGCTTAAATTCAGCATTGCCAACAAGCCGGTCTGGGCGACTTTCAGCAGCCTGACAGGCCGACTGGCCGGCACCCCCAAGAGCTCCCACGTCGGCACCTACGGCAACATCGTCATCCGCGTCAGCGACGGCAAGGCCACGACCGCCCTGCCCGCGTTCTCGATCACCGTCTCCGGCGGCAACACGGCGCCGAAGATCTCCGGCACGCCGTCGGGCACCGCGGCCACCGGCAAGTGGTACGTGTTCCGGCCAAGTGCCTCGGACGCCGACGGCGACAGCCTCACCTTCAGCATCGCCAACAAGCCCTCGTGGGCCAACTTCAGCGCCTCGACCGGCCGACTCGCCGGAACGCCAGGCACCAGCCACGCCGGCACCTACAACAACATCGTCATCCGCGTCAGCGACGGCAAGGCCACGACCGCCCTGCCAGCGTTCTCGATCACCGTCTCCGGCGGCAACACGGCGCCGAAGATCTCCGGCACGCCCTCGGGCACGGCGACCACCGGCAAGTGGTACGTGTTCCGGCCAAGCGCCTCGGACGCCGACGGCGACAGCCTCACTTTCAGCATCGCCAACAAGCCCTCGTGGGCCAACTTCAGCGCCTCGACCGGCCGACTCGCCGGCACCCCAGGCACCAGCCACGCTGGCACCTACAACAACATCGTCATCCGTGTCAGCGACGGCAAGGCCACCACATCCCTGCCCGCATTCTCGATCACCATCTCCGGCAGCAATACGGCGCCAACAATTTCCGGTACGCCTTCGAGTACCGCCACGGTCGGCAAGGCCTACAGCTTCCAGCCCTCGGCTTCGGATGCCGACGGTGACGCGCTGACCTTCAGCATCGCCAACAAGCCCGCCTGGGCAGTGTTCAATCCCACGAATGGCAGGCTGTCCGGCACTCCGAGTTCCACCTCGGCCGGGAACTACTCCAACATCTCGATCCGGGTGAGCGACGGCACGGCGACGACTGCCCTGCCCGCCTTCAGCATTGCCGTCGCGGACAGCACCACGGACGGATCGGTGACCTTGTCGTGGGTGCCACCGACACTGAATACGGACGGGACTCCCATCAAGAACCTGGCCGGATTCAAGATCTACTACGGCAACCGGTCGGGGCAATACGCGGAGATCCTGTCGGTGCCCGGTGCTCGCGTGGCCTCTGCGGTCATCGAAGGACTGGCGCCCGCAACCTGGTACTTTGCCGTGCGCGCGTACACGACCGAGGGGGTCGAAAGCGACTATTCGGCGGAGGCCAGCAAGACGATCTACTGACGCCGGGGCCTCGCCCCGAGCGCGCGCAATCAGGGGGCGCCGAAGTTCTTCGCGAGGTAATCGAGGATCAGGTCGCGCCGCTCCGGTGCCTGCTCGGCCATGCCCTGCTCCTCGACCATCCACACCAGGAGCTTGTCCCAGGTCTCGCGCGACAGCTGCTGTTGCTTGACGATGGCCAACGAATGGCAGGAGTTGCACAGGACGCCCGCTTCGGCCTGGCCGGGACCGGTTGGCCAGTCCGCCCCGAAATCCGGCAGCGGAGCTGCGGCCACGGCGCCACCACCCTCGCGCAGGGTCCCGAGGTAGGCGATCAATGCAGCCCGCTCGACCGGATCAGCAATTCCCGCGAGCCCCATGCGCGTGCCGGGCGCAAATGCGTTCGGGTCGGCGAGGAAACGATCGATCTGCGCCGGCGTCCAGTCACCACCCACGGCCTTGAGTTCCGCCGAATAGTCGAACCCGGGAACGCTCGCGACCGGGCGACCGACCACACCCCAGAGATTCGGACCGATGAGTGCGGCTCCATCCGGTGTCACCGAATGGCATGCGCTGCAGACGAGGAACGCCTTGGCGCCGGCTGCCGCGTCAGCGTGCGCGGGCTCCGTCGCCATCGCCGGCCGCCACGCAGCGATCAACGCCACGAAGACGAGGCCGCACATCGCGACCACCGCCCTGGGTCCTGCGCTGCCGACTCCGCCGGTCACCACCCGCGGAACATGCGACCGCCTCATGCCACCGTGACCGCGATCCGGTGCATGGCGTTGGCGAGATAACCCTTGGGGTTCCACGCCACCGCGAAGGGCTGCGACCGGCCCCGGTCGTCCGTAGCGCGCGCCCAGATCTCGTAGTAGCCCTCGCTGGGAAATTCGATCTCAGCCGTCCAGGTCTGCCACGAATACTTGTTCGGCGCGCGCTGCAGTTTGGCCTTCTGCCAGGTGGCGCCGAAGTCGATACTGACATCCACCGCGCTGACGGCCTGGTCGCCCGCCCAGGCGTGGCCACGGATGGCAAGCTTCCGCGCGGCCAGCGAACTGCCGGTCTGCGGGGACGTGATGACGGACTTCACCGGCATCGATTCGATGATGACGAAATCGTCCTTCGGCACCGTGGCACCCGGTGCCACGGGGTGACGCGGAACACGGTATGAATCCCCGCCCATCTTCTCCCCGTCGTGAACCACGTCGCGCACCCAGATGCGCTGGACCCACTTGGCGGAGGTGGAGGCCGGCCAGCCGGGGCAGACGATGCGCGCCGGAAAACCGTGGTATTTGGGGATCGGCTCGCCGTTCATCTCGAAGGCGATCAGCGAGTGCGGCTCCATCGCCTTCGAAATCGGCACGCCGCGCGAAATCGGGATCTTGGTCGCATCGCGCGACAGGTGCAGGTCCATTCCGTAGTGGCCGGTATAGACGGCGCTCTTGCGAATGCCCGCGGCCTGCAGCACGTCGCGATAGCGGACGCCCGTCCACTCGGCATTGCCAATGGCTCCGACCGTCCACTGGTTTCCCTTGGCGGGCGGATTGAAGGACGCGCGCCCGTTGCCCCCGCATTCGAGCTGCAGCTTGAGCTTCACCGGCTTGAACTGGGTCTTGAGGTCGTCCAGGGTGAGCTTGAGCGGCTTGTCGACCTCGCCATCCACCGTCAGCGTCCAGCCGGTGGCGTCCATCTTCTCGGCCATCTCGGGACGCAGTCCGTTGTCGCGCACGAAATGACGATTGTTCGGCGTGACGTCGTCGTCGAGCAGGTGCGCCGGCGTCTCGGCGTTCAACGGTCGGTCGCCGAGGACGATCAGGCCGTCCTTGCCCTCGAGCACCAGTGGGGTCGTCGTATCGGCGAGCGCCGACGGGATCAGTCCGGCCGGATAGTTGCGATGGAATGGAATCTGGGCGCCGACGGCCGCGGCCATCGCCGCGAGACCCGCGCCCTTGAGGAAGCCCCGGCGATCCGGATTGGCAACGCGACCGAAGACGACCGCATCGGCCCGCTCCGGATCCTCTGCGTAGAGTTCGCACAGGCCACGTTCCTTGCGAGTGTCGTTCGTCATGCGCAATCCCCCCAGGGTTGAGGCGCCGGCGATGTCGCCGATTTATATGAGACATCGTGAATATATAAGCGCCGGGCCCGCTTGACCATCCGCATCATGTGCGGCAACCACCTCCGCGGAGACCCGCCCGGCGTCTCCCCGCCGGCCCCGACCGCGTCGCGGGCCAGGGACTCAAAGCGCCCATGAATCATGGCCTTACCTCGGCCGCGCGGGACCCCGACCGCGGGCGCGGTTAGGATGACGGCCCCGATCCCCGAGGTCAGACCGTGTTCCGCTGGTTCGAAAGCCGCGTGCAGCCCTACCCGGAGGCGCCCCCCACGGCGCCGCCGCAGAACTTCTTCGCCTTTCTGTGGGCCTGCTCGGCGGGGATGCGGCCCTACCTTCTCGGCATGACGCTGTGCACCGCCGTGATCGGCGCCTTCGAAGCGCTGCTGTTCGCAATGCTCGGTCGCATCGTTGACTGGCTCGCCGTCGTCGAGCCATCACGCCTCTGGAGCGAGCATCGAAATGCCCTCCTGCTGCTGGCCGGCATCCTGGCGGCGAGCCCGATCCTGGTCGCGCTGCAGACGGTGATCAAGCACCAGGTGCTCGCGGCCAACTTCCCCATGCGGCTGCGCTGGAGCTTCCACCGCCTGATGCTCGGCCAGAGCATGAGCTTCTACCAGGACGAGTTCGCCGGGCGGGTCGCGACCAAGGTGATGCAGACGGCGCTGGCGGTGCGCGACACCTGGCTCACGGTCGCGGACATCCTGGTGTTCACCACCATCTATTTCGTGACCATGGTGTCCGTGGTCGGCAGCTTCGACTTCGCGCTGCTCGCTCCCTTCCTCGCCTGGGTCGCCCTGTACGGCTGTGCGGTCGCATGGTTCGTGCCGCGACTCGCGCGGATCGGCGCGGCGCAGGCCGACGCACGCTCCCTGATGACGGGACGGGTGACGGACGCCTACACGAACATCGCGACCGTGAAGCTCTTCTCGCACGCCAATCGCGAGGCCGGCTATGCGCGTCGCGCGATGCAGGACTTCATGAAGCCCGCCTACGCACAGATGCGGCTGGTGAGCAGCTTCGAGATCGTCAACCACCTGCTCAGCATGTCGCTGGTCGCGGGGACCGCCGGCCTCGCGCTCTGGCTGTGGACCCAGGACCAGGTCGGTGTGGGAGCCGTGGCGGCAGCCACCGCCATGGCACTGCGCCTGAACGGCATCTCGCACTGGATCATGTGGGAACTGGCGAGCCTGTTCGAGAACATCGGCACGGTGCAGGATGGAATCCGCACGCTCTCCAGGCGGCACACCGTCGTCGACCGGCCCGACGCGCCTCCGCTGCGGGTGTCACGCGGCGACGTGCGACTGGAGCACGTCCACTTCCACTACGGCGGCCGCCGCACCGTGATCGAGGACCTCTCGCTGCACATCCGTCCGGGCGAGAAGATCGGGCTGGTGGGCCGCTCCGGCGCCGGCAAGAGCACGATCGTCAACCTGCTGCTGCGGTTCTACGACGTCGAGGGGGGTCGCATTCTCATCGACGACCAGGATATCGCCGCGGTCCGCCAGGACAGCCTGCGCGCGCAGATCGGCATGGTCACGCAGGACACCTCCCTGCTGCACCGCTCCGTGCGCGACAACATCGTCTACGGACGCCCCGAGGCCAGCGACGCCGAGGTGCGTGCTGCGGCCGAGCGCGCCGAGGCGCACGAATTCATCCAGGGCCTCACCGATGCGGCAGGCCGGCGCGGCTACGATGCACACGTCGGCGAGCGAGGCGTGAAGCTGAGCGGCGGGCAGCGCCAGCGCATCGCGATCGCGCGGGTGATGCTCAAGGACGCACCCATCCTGCTGCTCGACGAGGCGACGAGCGCGCTCGACAGCGAGGTCGAGGCCGTCATCCAGGAAAGCCTGTACCGGCTCATGGAGGGCAAGACGGTGATCGCGATCGCACACCGGCTGTCGACGATCGCCGCCATGGACCGCCTCGTCGTGATGGACCACGGCCGTATCGTCGAGCAGGGAGATCACCGCACGCTGCTGGCCCAGGGTGGGCTGTATGCGCGCCTGTGGGCGCACCAGAGTGGTGGATTCCTCGGCGACGAACCGGACCAGGCAGACCTCGCGGCGCCCCCGGGCGGCGCCTTGAAGGTCGCCGCCGAGCGGTAGCGGCGGGCCGGACCCGGGGCACGCTGCCGGCCCCGTGGCTCGAGTGGCGTCAGCGCATCAGGTGCTTTGCGAGCGCATGGAACGCCGGCAGCGACGTCGCATCGAAATTGGAATTCGACGCCAGGGGATGTGATCCGAATCGTGCAACCACCATCTCGGCCTTCGGGTCGATATAGATCGCCTGGCCGTGGATGCCGCGCGCCGAATAGGCGCCGTGATCGTTGTGGCTGACCCACCACTGGTTGCGGTAGCTCCAGCCGGGCAGCGTCTCGTAGCCGGCCTTCGCGAACTGGGCCTGGTCGGCACCACCGCTGATGTCTGCGATCACGGCCGTCGGCACGACCTGATGACCGTTGAATCGGCCGCCGAGGCGCATCATCTCGCCGAAGCGCGCGAGATCCCGGAGCGTCACGTTCAGGCCACCGCCCGCAAACTCGTTGCCGACCGTGTCGACGATGATGTAGCCATCCTCCTCGGCGCCGAGTTTCTGCCAGATCCGCTCCGACAGCAGGTCGCCGACCGACTCCCCGGTCGCCCGTCGGATCAGCCAGCCGAGCACGTCGCTGTTGACCGTCTTGTAGGCGAAGACCTGCCCGTGCTCGCCTTCCTTCTTCAGCGTCCGCAGGAACTCGTAGAAGCTCTGCGGGCCCTCGTACCCGGGGGGGCGCGGAAACACGCTGCCGGCACGGGCGTGCTGCCAGATTTCCGCGTCCGGGTCCGCGTAATTCTCCGAGTAGCGGATGCCCGTGGTCATGTCGAGTACCTGGCGCACCGTGGCATCGCCGAAGGCCGTACCCTCCAGTTCCGGGATGTACCGTGGCACCCGTGCATCCGGGTCCAGCTTGCCCTCCGCCACCAGCATCGCACCGAGCGTGCCGAAGAAGGACTTGGTGACGGACATGGCCATGTGCTGGGTGTGCGGCGTCATGACGCCGAAGTAGCGCTCGTAGACGACACGACCCTTGTGCAGAACGATGATGGCGTCCGTGTAGTTGGCCGCCAGGGACTGCTCCCAGGTCATCGTCCCGCCACTGCCGAGCGGCTGGAACGTCACGGCATCGATGTCGTCGCGGATGTTCCTCGGCAGTTCCGACGGCCGGCCATCGCCGCGCCAGACGTTCCGGGTCGGGACCATCTGCCGGAAGTTCGCAAATGACCACCGCGTCTGCGGGAATCGGTACATGCTCATGTCCGAGTAACGGACGACCTTGTCCGCGGGTGGCGGCGACCCCTGCATCCATCCCAGTGCGACGGGATCGCTCGACGCGGCATCCGGAAAGACCGGCGTTTCAGCCGGGGCCGAGGCGGTCGCCAGCGTCGCCAGCAGCGCGCACAGGATGCGGTTCATGGTCACTCTCCTCCGGGGCGATGGTCGCCCGTGATCAGTCGATGGTGAGCACGACCTTGCCAAACTGCTCGCCGCGTTCCAGGTACGCGTGGGCTTCGCCGGCACGTTCGAGCGCGAACGTGCGGTCCACTGGAATCTTTACCGCACCCGACGCAATCCAGGGCCACACGCGCTCCTCGACCGCGCGTGCCAGGCGCGCCTTCTCGTCGGGCGGTCGTGCACGCAGCGTCGAGCCGGTGACCGTCAGGCGCTTCATCATCATGGCCAGCAGGTTGAGCTCGGCCACCGCACCCGTCAGCACGGCGATCACCACGAGCCGGCCGTCCACGGCCAGGACGTCCAGGTTCCGGGAGAAGTAATCCGCACCCACCATGTCGAGTACCACGTCTACGGCGCCCGCTGACTTGACGACCGATGCCCAGTCTTCGCTCCTCGAGTCGATCACAAGATCGGCGCCGATGCTGCTCGCTCTCGCGACCTTCTCGGGACCCGAGCCGTGGCGAACACCCGGGCACCTGCTGCCCTGGCCATCTGGATCGCGGTCACGCCGATGCCGCTGTTGGCACCGTGCACCAGCAGCGTCTCGCCGGACTGGAGTCGCCCGCGCTCGAACACGTTGGTCCACACCGTGAACGTCGTCTCGGGGAGCGCGGCGGCGCGGACGAAGTCGAGCTGCGGCGGCACGGGGAGGACGTGTCGGGCATCGACCAGCGCAAACTCCGCGTAGCCGCCACCGGCCAGCAGTGCCGTCACGGCATCACCCTCGTGCCAGCGGTCGACCCCCTCTCCCACAGCGGCAATTTCGCCGGCCACCTCGAGGCCTAGCGTGTCCCCGGCGCCCGGGGGCGGGGGGTACCGTCCCTCGCGCTGCAGGATGTCGGGTCGGTTGACGCCCGCGGCCCGGACGCGGATCAGTACCTGCCCGGGGCGAAGCCCGGGCATCGGGACGGTCATGACTTCCAGTGCGTCGGGACCGCCCTTCCCGCCACGGATGGTGACTGCGCGCATCATGCGGCCCATGCTAACTGGCCCGCAGCGTGGAACTGAAGCTTTCTTGCGGCTCGCCGCCTGCCTCGACCGACGGCCACCGCGGTTGCTGCTACGATCCGGCGCGCCATGAACACCTGGGACGTTATCGTGATCGGCGGCGGGGCCGTCGGAAGCGCGGCCCTGCGGGCGGCCAGCGAAGCGGGGGCACGTGCGCTCGTGCTCGAGCAGTTCACGCCGGCGCATGCCCGGGGTTCGAGCCACGGGGAGTCGCGCATCTTCCGCCACGCGTATTTCGAGCATCCGGACTACGTTCCCCTGCTGCGCCACTCGACCAGCCGTTTCGAATCCCTGGAGCGCGAGTCGGGCACGGCGCTGCTCCGTCGCTGCGGCATGTTGACCTTCGGTTCACCGGATTCTGCAAGCGTCCACGGATCGCTCGGGTCGGCGCGGCGCTGGGGGCTCGACGTCGAGGCGCTGGATGCGTCCGCGATGCGCTCGCGGTTTCCGTGGTTCTCGCTTGCAGACGACGCGCTGGGAGCGTTCGAAGCGGACGCCGGCATCGTGCGCCCGGAGGCGGCCGTGGCCGCGTCGATCCGGGTCGCACGATCGCGCGGCGCCGCGCTGCGCGTCGACACGCGTGTAAGAGGCCTCGTCGAGGAGGGGAGCGGCGTGTCGGTCGAAACCGACCATGGCCGCGAACGGGCGTCCGCCGTCATCGTGGCGAGCGGGCCGTGGACCGCGCGACTGCTGCCGGAACTTGCACCCCTGCTGACGGTAACGCGGCAAGTGCAGGCGTGGGTGGCGCCGGCTGCGGGCGTCGACGCTTCGGCCATGCCCTGCTGGCTGCTCGATCGCGGGCCCTCTGAACGCGCGGTGTACGGCCTCGCGCCGGATCCGGCCGAGCCTGCAGACCCGGGGCGCGAGTCAGCGCGAGCGAGCTACCCGAAAGTGGGCCTGCATGGCTCCGACGACCTCGTCGATCCGGACGCCGGCGCGGCTCCGATCGACGACGGCGACATCGAGCGTATCCGCCGCGCGTACGGCGCCGCTGCGCCCGGCCTGGCCGGCCGGCTGGTCGAGGCCGCCACCTGCCTGTATACGATGTCGCCCGACGGACAGTTCCTGGTCGGCGGGCGACGCGGCTGCACGCGCACCTGGTTTGCCGCGGGCCTGTCGGGCCACGGATTCAAGCTCGCCCCGGCGCTGGGCGATGCACTCGCGGAACTGGCGATCCATGGCCGGACGGATCTGCCGGTCGACTTCCTGTCCCCCGCCCGATTTGGTCACTCGTGATCTTTTGCGGCCGGACCGCGCCCGACCCGGTCATCGACCACCGCTGCCAGTACCCCGAGCGGCACGGTACCGAACGGCAATCCGTGCCTCGGGCACACAAAACGCACCCCGGCTTCTCAGTTCGACGGCGATGAGCTAGCCTGCGTGGGTTATACCGATCGAGGATGCTCATGGCGGCGGAAGGGGACGTATTCGTCAGCTACTCGCGCGAGGACAAGGACAGGGTCCTCGAACTGACCGCGAAGCTGCGCGCGGCGGGCGTCCCCCTGTGGATCGACGTCGGTGGCATCGATGGCGCCAGCCTGTGGGGCGAGGAGATCGTCAAGGCGCTCGACCGGGCCAAGGTCCTGTTGCTGATGGTCACGGAATCGGCCGTGCGCTCGCACAACGTGGCCAAGGAAGTGGTCCTCGCGAGTGAACGCAAGGGTCACATTCTTCCGGTGCACCTCGAGCCGACCCAGATCCCGCCGAGCCTCAAGTACCCGCTCGCCGGCATCCAGCACATCGAGTACTTCCAGGGCGACGCCGACGAGAATCTCAAGGTCATCATCCGCTCGCTCGAGCGCGTCGGCGTCAACGTCAGCCCGCCGCGCAGCGAGCCGGCGGGTGCCAGCAGCGCATCGGGCACCGACCTGCGCGGCGCGTGGCAGGGCTCGCCGGCGGGGCATGGCGGCGAAGCGCCGGTCGAGGAAGGTGCGCTGGCAGTGCTGCCCTTCGACAACATCAGCCCCGACCAGGAGACGGACTACTTCAGCGACGGGCTGACCGAGGAGCTGATCGCACGCCTGTCGCTGGTGAGCGAGATCGAGCTCGTCTCCCGCTGGGCCTCCATGCAGTTCAAGGATGCGAAGCAGGACATCAAGGCCATCGGCCGCGAGCTCGGGGCGCGCTACATCGTGGGCGGCAGCGTCCGCCGCTTCCAGGAGTCGGTCCGCATCACCGTCCAGCTCGTGGATGTCGCGACCAACCGGCAGATCTGGGGCAATACCTACAAGGGCAAGCTCGACGACATCTTCGACATCCAGGAGCAGGTCGCCCAGCAGATCGTCGAAGCGCTCAGGCTCAAGCTCAGTTTCTCCGAGAAGGTGTCGCTCACCAAGCGGCAGACGGTCAACGCGCAGGCCTACGATCTCTACCTGCGCGGCCAGGACTACCTCTACCGGCTCACGAAGCGCAGCGTGGAGTACGCCATCCAGCTGTTCGAGAAAGCCATCGAACTCGATCCGCGCTACGCGGCGGCGTACGCGGGATGCTCGAGCGCCTACGGGCAGATGTACCAGTGGTTCTCACGCGAGGAGCGCTATCGCGACAAGGCGCAGGAACTCAGCTTCAAGGCGCTGATGTACGACAGCAACCTGCCCGAGGCCTACGCGGCGATGGGCCTGTCGTATTTCATCTGGGGCAAGTTCGAGGAGGCCAGTGCCTCGAGCCGCAAGGCCATCGAACTCGACCCGGACGATTTCATCGCCTACTGGACGCTCGGTCGAATCCACTTTTCGAACGGCGAGCTCCAGGAGTCGCTGGACCTCTTCCGGCGCGTCATCGAGATCAAGCCGGGGTTCTACGCGGCCTATGCCGACCTCGCGCAGACCTGCGAAGGCCTCGGGCGCAAGGCGGAAGCCGAGGTCGCGTCGGAGCAGCTGCTGCAGCTGCTGCCGAACTACCTGCTGCAGAATCCGGACGACTCCCGCGCGCGGATGTACTACGCCATCACGCTGGCCGAGCGCGGCCGCAAGGAAGAGGCGATCCGGGAGGGCACGGCCGCGCTGGAACTGAGCCCCGGCGACCCGATGATGCTCTACAACTGCGCCTGCCTGTATTCGAGGCTGGGAGAGACCGCCCGCGCCGTGGACACGCTGCGCCAGGCGATGAACGGTGGCTACGAGAACTTCGGCTGGATGAAGCACGACCCGGACCTCGACGCCCTGCGCGACGATCCGGCTTTCCTCGAGTTGATGCAGGGAAACTAGCGGCCGGCCAGTCGGCCGCGGGTCAGATCCACTTGAGCCTGCGCAGCAGCCAGATTTCGGCGATCGCAATCAGCACGAGACCGAGGCCGACCAGCGCAAACGAACCGTGCCATTCGGTGCCCGGGATGCCGCCCACGTTGATCCCGAAGTAACCGGTGATCAGTCCGAGCGGCAGAAACACCGCGGCGACGATGGACAGCACGTACATGTTGCGGTTGATCTGCTCGGACATCCGGGCCGCGAGTTCCTCCTGCACGATCTGCGCTCGCTCGCGGGCCGCGTCGAGGTCTTCGACGTAGCGCGTGATACGGTCGGCCACCTCGCGCAGCCAGCGCCTGTCCATCGCCGAGATCCACCCGGATTGCTGCGTAAGCAGGCGCGACATGGCCTCGCGCTGCGGGGCGATGTAGCGCCGCAGCGCGATCGCGGTCTGGCGCAGGTCGGCGAGCCGCGCGCGGATGCCCTCCGTCCGGTTTGTGAGGAGTTCTTCCTCGAGCGAAGCGACATCCCCCTCCAGCGTGTCGATGACCGGTCCCATCCGCTCGACGAGTCCTTCGGCCAGCGTCGCGAGGAAGTCTCCCGTCGTCGCCGGCGCGCGTCCGGCGTCGACCGAGGCGCGGATCGCATCGACGGCCATGATGCGTCGGCGCCGGACGCTGACGATCCTGCCCGCCTCGGCCCACAGGACCAGGGCGACCATGTCCTCGGGATCCGCCCCGGGGTTCAGGTTCACGCCGCGCAGGCTGAGCAGCACATTGTCGCCATAGGCCTCGCAGCGCGGCCTCGACTCGCTGGAGAGCAGGGCTTCGCAGGCGACTTCATCGAGTCCCGATTCGCGCTCCAGCCAGTCGCGGCTGCCCGGGGCGTCCCGCTGCAGGTGAACCCACAGCCATCCGTCCTCCGGACTGTGCGTGCGAACGCCGTCCCAGTCGAGTGGGCGCGCTCCGCCAATCCCGTCGAAGACGTAGGCACAGATCAGGTCGCTGGTGGTGTCCATGTCCGTACCTCCGGAGAGTGCCGGTCTTCGGCGTGGGAGTATTCCGGTTAGGATAGCCGGAATGCCGGCAACCCGAAGACCGGCACCCCCGGAGTCTGGTGGACGCGCTCAGGAATTTCGTCAGGGCTGTCGATGCGATCAACGACTGGGTCGGCCGCACGGTTGCCTGGCTGACGCTGGGTTGCGTGCTCACCTGCTTCGCCGTGGTCGTGCTGCGCTACGGCTTCGACATGGGCTTCCCCTGGATGCAGGAACTCTACGTCTGGCAGCACGCCGCAGTGTTCATGGCCGGGGCCGGCTACACGTTCCTGCACCGCGGTCACGTCAACGTCGACGTGCTCTACGGGCGCCTCGGCGACCGCGGCCGGGCGTGGGTCGACATCCTCGGCACGTTCGTCTTCCTGTTCCCGTGGCTCGCGGCCGTGGCGATCGCCTCCGCGCCGTTCGTACTGTCCTCCTGGAGCATTCGGGAGAGTTCGAGCACGGCTGACGGAATGCCGGCGGTCTACCTGCTCAAGTCCCTGGTCTGGGTGTTCTGCGGCCTGATGTTCGTGCAGGGCCTCGCGCTGATCGCCCGCCGCAGCCTGTTCCTCGCCGGCCGGGGAATCAACGACCACGACGAAGACCCTGTGACCGATGAACGCGCCTGAGCGACGGCCCGGGAACGCGACGCGATGAGTCCGGAGCTGACCGGCGAGATCCTGGCCGTGGCGATGTTCGCGGCTACCATCGGCGCCGTGCTCGCGGGGTATCCGGTCGCCTTCACGCTCGCCGGCGTCGCGTTGATCTTTGCCGGGCTGGGGACGCTGCTCGGGACTTTCGACCCGACGATCCTTTCCGCGCTGGTCGGACGCTACTTCGGCACCATGACCAACGAGACGCTGGTGGCCGTGCCGCTGTTCGTCTTCATGGGCGTGATGCTGGAGCGATCGAAGATCGCCGAGGCGCTGCTAACGACCATGGGCGAGCTCTTCGGCACGCTGCGCGGCGGCCTGGGTTACTCGGTCGTGATCGTCGGCGCGCTGCTCGCCGCCTCCACCGGCATCGTCGGTGCCACCGTGGTCACGATGGGACTGCTGTCGCTGCCGGCCATGATGCGCGCGGGCTACGACCCGAAACTCGCCTCGGGCACGATCTGCGCGGCAGGTACGCTGGGGCAGATCATCCCGCCGTCCACGGTGCTGATCTTCGTCGGCGACATCCTGCAGGGCGCCAACCAGCAGGCGCAGCTCGAACTCGGCAACCTGGCGCCGGAGCCGATCTCGGTCGGTCAGCTGTTCGCGGGCGCGATGATTCCCGGGCTCATGCTGGTGGGCCTGTACCTTCTCTGGATCCTGATCAAGTCGATCGTCCGACCCACGCTCCTGCCCGCCACTGGCGATGACCGATGCCGCACGCCGCGGGCTCGCGGGTCGGGTGATCGGGGCCCTCGCGCCGCCGCTCGTGCTGATGCTGGCGGTGCTGGGTTCGATCCTCGCGGGCATCGCGACGCCCACCGAGTCCGCTTCGGTCGGCGCGGTCGGCGCCATGCTCCTGGCAGGCGCCAAGGGCCGGTTCAGCCTGCCACTGCTGCGTGACGTGATGCGCACGACGCTCGGCATCACGGCCATGATCTTCGTCATCCTGCTCGGGGCCAGCGTGTTCAGCCTGGTGTTCCGCGGACTGGGCGGAGAGAACCTCGTGCACGACGCGCTCGCATCGCTGCCGGGTGGCGCCATCACGGCGGTGTTCGCCGTCATGTTGGTGATCTTCGTGCTTGGCTTCTTCCTCGATACGTTCGAGATCATCTTCATCGTCGTGCCGATCGCCGCGCCGGCACTGATCAAGCTCGGTGCCGACCCGGTGTGGCTGGGCGTGATGATCGGCATGAACCTTCAGGCGAGCTTCCTGACGCCACCCTTCGGCTTCGCACTGTTCTACCTGCGCGGCGTGGCGGGCACGCTCGTCAGGACCATCGACATCTACCGGGGCGTCGTGCCCTTCGTGGGGCTGCAACTGGTCGGGATCACGCTCCTGTGGCTGGCACCCGGCCTGGCGACGAGCCTGCCGGACAGACTGTTCTCCGACCCGCTCCCGGTCGTCGCGATGGATGCGACCTCGAGCGAGCCGACGACGCCGTCCGGCTCCCCGGTGGCCGACGACTTCAGCGACCTGCTCGACGAGCCGACACCGGGTCGCAATCCACCGTACCGGGACGATTTCGAGGCGCTGGTGCCGGAATGAGCGACGTCAATGGCGACCGTCGTTCGCGCGAGTTGAGCGTCCCGGGATGTACGTCCCGGGATCACGCAACTACGACTCGAGCTTGAATTCGAACGGCAGCCGCCGCGCGTTCAGATAGGCCTGCTCGCCGACGCGTGTCCACGGGATGATTTCCTTCCTGAAGGCCAGGAAGTCCTCGATGATGCGCCGCACGATGCGATTGGGGGAATCGTCCGCGGCGTAGATGTCGTTCAGCACTTCGTTGGCTTTCTCGCCGCACGCCATCAGCACGTCCTCGGGCAGCGGGCGCACGATCACGCCGTGATCCCGGACGAGCGCACGCAGGGCCGGGCCCGAGCGGGCGTTGTACTCCGCGAGCATGTCGCGCACGGAGGCCTCGGCGGCGGAGCGGACGATCGCCTGGAGGTCCGGCGCGAGCGACCGCCAGGCCTGCTCGTTGATCATGAGCTGCAGGTTGGGGCCGGGCTCGTGGTAGCCCGGGGCGTAGTAGTACTTGCAGACCTGGTAGAAGCCGAGGGCAAGGTCGTTGTAGGGGCCGATCCACTCCGCCGCGTCGATGGCGCCCGACTGCAGCGCGGGGAAGATCTCGCCGCCGGGCAGGGTCACGGGGGTGACCCCGAGCTTCTGCAGCACCCGTCCCTGATTGCCGGGTGCGCGGAACTTGAGGCCCTTGAGATCGTCGAGCGACCGGATCTCGCGCTTGAACCACCCGAGCATCTGCGTGCCCGTGCTGCCGGCGTGGAACGCACGGATGCCGAACGGTGCGTAGAGCTCGTCCCACAACCGCTGGCCGTTGCCGAACTTCACCCAGGCGTCCATCTCGGCCGCCGTGAAGCCGAAGGGGAACGCCGTGAAGAACGGACAGCCCTCGGACTTGCCCGTGTGGTAGTAGGCTGCATCGTGGCCCAGCTGCGCCGTGCCGTTGGCGACGGCGCCGAAGCATTCCAGGGCCGGCACGAGTTCGCCGGCGGCGTAGACCTTGATCGCCAGCCGGCCGCCGCTCATGGCGGTGATGTTGGCGGCGAGGCGCTCCGCCCCGGTGCCGAGCCCGGGCAGGCCCTTCGGCCAGCTCGTGACCATGCGCCATTCCAGGCGGCCCTTCGAAATCGCCGGTGCCGCGACGGCCGCACCGGCGCCAGCCACGACTGCTTTGAGCAACGACCTGCGTTTCACGCGTCCACCTGCCTCGATACCGCCAGGAGTGCAGCGGCCCCGCTACGATAGCGCACCGGGGCAGGCTGTCACGCTGCGGTTTGCCGGACCGGCGAGTGGTTCCGCGTCAATGACCCAGGGCCGCGAGCAGCGCGCGGCAGGTCATGAAGACGATGATCAGCGAGCCTATCGTCCACAGCGTGGCGCGCGTGTCGTGGGTCCGCGCGGTCGCGTATGCAGCGAAGTGCAGCAGGCGGGACACGACGTACCCGTAGAGCAGTACGCGGGCGAGCAGCAGCGAGGGCTGGGTCAGGATGTAGAGGAATCCCGCGGCCAGGAAGAACGGGATGTTCTCCAGGTCGTTCAGGTGGATGCGCCGGAAGCGTTCGACCCGCTCGTCGCGCTCGAGCTGCCTCGGATCCGGCGCCGGATTCAAGGGAGTCTTCCGGAGGTCCTCCGGTGACCGGAATCCTCCCTTCACCTGCATCATCCGGGCGACGGTGAGCCAGGACATGCTCACGGCCTTCAGGATCATGAGCGTCGCCGCAATGGCGTAGGTGGCGAACAGGGGGTCACTCAGGCTCAGGCTTGGGCTGTCCATCGTCGTGCTCTCAGCGTGGGTGGGTCATGAGTTCGTAGGCATCGGCCAGCGCGCGCAGCGATTCGCCGCAGCGGACCTGGGTGGAGGAGCCGTGCATGAGCGCTAGCGTCCGCGGCGCCAGATCCGCGAGCCGGCGGATCGTCCCGGCGGTCGCGGGCGCGAGCGCCGTGGCGTGGAACAGTGCCTCCGCCTCGAGCGCCGGGCCGACGACGTCCCCGTCCGTGAGGGCCGGGCCGTCGCCCGTGTGGGTCAGGAGATCGCCGCAGAAGAGCGTCGCCGTGGATTCCTCGAACAGGACGCGCGCCTCCCAGTTGTGGGGAACGTGCGGCGTGTCGATGTGCCGGACGCGCCGGCCACCGAGCTCGATGACCTCGCCGTCCGCGAGCTTCCGCGGCGGCCGGTCGCACAGGTCGTCGAGCGAGACCATGCAGCCGGTCGCTCCATGGGCAACCTCGGCACGGGGTGCGACGGCGAGGAATTCGTTCATGGCCCCGCACTCGTCGGCTTCCACGTGCCCGAAGGCGATCCACCGTAAGCGCTTAAGCGGGACGATCCGCGCCACGGCCTGCGAGACGAGCGGAAACATGCGCCGCGGGCCGGTGTGGAACAACAGGGGCTCGTCGGCGTCGATGAGGAACTGGTTGAAGGTGAACCCGCCCGGGGCCGCGTCGGGGACGCAGGTCGACAGGCGGTAGATTCGATCCGCAATCTCGTGGGTATTGGTCTGCATCGGGAATCTCCTCGCCTGTCGCCGCGGGCATCCGGCAATGGGAAGCACGATGACAGAATACACCTGGATTCGACCGTTGGTCGAATTTTTTTACTCTGTACGAATTTGTGCAACGCGGGTAAGCTTCCAAGGACGGTTCAGACGGCCCGCTCACCCGATGCCCGCAAAAAAGCGCCACTCAATCGCCGCTGCCAGCCCCGAACTGGCCACCCGCCTCGCCCGTCGCGAGCGACGGCGCAAGCGTTCGCGCGAGGAGATCCTGGAGGCCGCGCGTCGTGTCCTGCTGAAGAAGGGCATTGCGGCGACGACACTCGAAGCCGTGGCCCGCGAGGCCGGTCTGTCGAAGACGGCGCTCTACTATTACTTTCCCTCGAAGGACGCCCTGTTCTTCGATCTCGTGTTCGGAACGATCCAGGCACACGCGCAGGCGGTCAACGACGCCGTCGAGAACGCGCCCGACGGCGCAGCTGCGCTTGACGCCATCGTCCGGGAGTCCGTCGAGGCCTATGTGCCGAACCTCGACGACTTCCGCCTCGCCTTTCTCCACAGTCAGGTCGCCGGTCAGGGTGCCGTGCACTTCGACCGGGAGCAGTTCGCTCGCATCCGGCCGCTGAACGACCTGTGGTTCGCAGGGGCGGCAAAGAAACTCGGCGAGGACCGGCGACGGCAACCGGGCCGCGACCGGGTCGAACCGCGCCTGCTCGCATTCCTGGCCTACCTGTCCGCCATCGGCTTCCTGACCATGAAGGGCATGGTCGAAAGCCTCGAGGATCCCCTGATCTACCCGGACGAGCAGATCATCGCAGGGTTCGCGCGCGTCTTTGCCGCCGCGGCGGCACCGTAGGCACCCCGTTCAAACGCTGCGGCGCAGCAACTCAAAGATCCGGCGGCGCGAAACATTTCCACCGGTGACGCGGTCTATTCAACTGCAGGTCGCCCGAACGGGGCGCCGACAGCCTCACGAGCCACCTGCATTGCAGCATTCAACGACGCAAGCAATCCATGGAGTACGCAGCGATGAAAATGAGGAACCTGGCCCTGGCGGCCGCTATCGGCAGCCTGATCAGCATGGGCGCGACGACCACCGCCTTCGCGGGTGACAAGGCCGACAAGGAGAAGTGCTACGGAGTCGCGGAGGCGGGCAAGAACGACTGTGCTGCCAACGGCCATTCGTGCGCCGGCCAGTCGAAGATGGACAAGGATCCCACTGAATGGAAGTACGTGCCGAAGGGCGAGTGCGAGAAGATGGGCGGGACGACCGCGCCCGGCAAGAAGATGTGAGATCCCGGTGAGTTCGAGCCCCGAGGCGAACTCGAGCAGGTCGGCCCTGGCAGGTGCCGGGGTCGGCCTGCGCTCGGCGCACCACGAGGCCATCGGTCGCGAGCAACCTCGCATCGGGTGGCTCGAAGTCCACACGGAGAACTATTTTCACGACGGGGGCCCGGCCGTGCGGGCCCTGGAGCGGGCGCGCGCCCTCTACCCGCTCAGCCTGCACGGCGTCGGCATGGGGCTCGGGTCCACGGATCCCATTGACCGATCCCACGTCGCGCGTGTCCGGCGCGCCATCGAACGCTTCGAACCGGCGCTGGTCTCCGAGCACGCGTGCTGGGGCAGTCATGCCGGCGAGCACTTCAACGACCTGCTTCCGTTGCCGTACACGGAGGAAGCGGTCGAGCACCTCGCCGCGCGCGTCAGGGAGGTCCAGGACCTGCTCGGGCGCCAGATCCTGATCGAGAATCTCTCCTGCTACCTCGGCTACGCGTGTTCGCGGCTCACGGAATGGGAGTTTCTCTCCGCCGTCGTCGAGCGCTCGGGCTGCGGCCTGCTGCTGGACGTCAACAACGCCTACGTCAACTCCGTGAACGTCGGCCTCGACGCGACAGCGCTCGTGGACCGCGTGCCGCTCGAGGCAGTGCAGGAGATCCATCTTGCGGGTCATGCCCGCCGGACCGTCGGCGGGCGCGAGATCCTGCTGGATGACCACGGCTCGCGCGTGCCGGACCCCGTTTGGCGCCTGTACGAGCACGCGATCCGGCGCCTGGGGCCGGTGCCGACGCTCATCGAATGGGACACGGACGTGCCCGAGCTGGACGTGCTCGCTGGCGAGGCAGCAAGGGCTCAATGCTACCTGGAGGCGGCGCGTGGCCTCGCTGCATGACCTGCAGGCCGGTTTCGCCGCGGCACTGCGGGGCGACACGCAGCGCGTCGCCGCCGACGTCACCAGCGATCGATTCGAAGCGGCGGAGCGACTGCAGGTCTACCAGAACAACTCGCGCGCCATGTTCGAAGGCGCCCTGGAGCGGACGTACCCGGTCCTGCGCCGGCGCGTCGGCGATGAGTATTTCCGGCAGCTCGCGCACGGCTACCGGGAGCGCCATCCGTCGCAGAGCGGCGACCTGCACTGGGTCGGCCGGCACTTCCCGGGGTATGTGACAGATACGCAGGCCGGCACCGGATACGAATGGCTCGCCGAGCTCGCCACGCTCGAGTGGGCCTGCGAGACGGCGCTGGTCGCGGCCCAGGAAGCGCCCGTGGCTGTCGAAGCGCTCGCGCAGCTCGAACCCGGGAACGTCGAGGACGCTCGCCTGCGACTGCAGCCGTCCCTCGTTTGCGTGAGCGCGTCCGTGCCGGTGCTGGATGTGTGGCGTGCCAACCAGCCGGATGCCGATGGCCGGTCAGTGGACCTCGCGAAGGGCGCTCAGCACGTGCTGGTCGGCTGCAGCGAGACCGGGCTCGAGCTGCGCGAAACCGACGCGACGGTCATGGAATTCACGCGTGCGCTTCAGGATGGCGCGACCCTCGGGGAGGCCGTCGACCGCTCGGGCCTCGGGCTCGACGCACTGGCCGCCACCCTCGGGATGCTCTTCGCGGCCCGGCTGGTGACGACGATCGAACCTCCCCAGACAGAGGCGAATTCATGATCGAGCTGCTGCAGCAGGCGAACCGCTATGCCGCGATCGCCACCCGCCCGTTCCAGTCCCTGCTGCTGCTCGTGACGCGCGTCTACGTCGCCTGGCAGTTCCTGAAGTCCGGCTGGCTGAAGATCACCGACTGGGAAACCACCCTGTTCCTGTTCGAGGAGGAATACCACACGCCGCTGCTGTCCCCGGCCATTGCGGCGATCGCCGGCACCGCGGGCGAACTGGTCTTTCCCACGCTGCTCATCGTCGGCCTGCTGGGACGCTACGCGGCGGCAGGCCTGTTCGCCGTCAACGCCGTTGCCGTGGCGTCCTACGCGCACGTGCTCCTGGCGGAGGGCTTCGAGGCCGCGCTCGGGCAGCATTACCTGTGGGGATTCATGTTGCTCGTGCTCATCGTCTTCGGTCCCGGCCGCTGGGCAATCGACTCCCTTGGGTCGCCAGCGTCGCCCGACGTGCGCAGCCTCCGGGGGTGACGACCGTCACCGATTTTTGCTAGGTTCGACCCATGCACCGGGCCGAGCTCAAGCCGAATCCCGCCAGGGCAATCGCCGCCGAGTACTCACGGATCCGGCAGCGGTCGCTCGACCTGGCCGCCCCGCTCGCGCCGGAGGACACGGTCGTCCAGTCGATGCCGGACGTCAGTCCGACCAAGTGGCATCTCGCGCACACGACGTGGTTCTTCGAGGAATTCGTCCTGTCCGAGTTGCCGGAGTACCGCTGTTTCGACGAGCGCTGGCGTTTCCTCTTCAATTCCTATTACCAGTCGGTCGGCCCGATGCACGCGCGCGTCGATCGCGGCCTGCTTTCGCGACCAACGCTGGCCGAGGTGCTCGCCTACCGTTCGTGCGTGGACGAATTCATGATCGACCTGCTCGCCCGCGATCCAGGTCCCGCAGCACTCGCCCGCACCGAACTCGGCCTGAACCACGAGCAGCAGCACCAGGAACTGTTGCTGACGGACATCAAGCACGTGCTCTCGTGCAATCCGCTGGAACCGGCCTATCGCACGGATCTGCGCGCGGTGACGCGGCCCGCGCCCCCCCAGCAATTCCTGCCCGGGGCGAACGGTGTGGTCGAATCGGGCGCGGATCCCGGCGACGGATTCGTCTTCGACTGCGAGACGCCGCGCCACCGCAGCTATGCTTATCCCCATGCGCTTGCCCGGCGCCCGGTCACCTGCGGCGAGTACCGCGAGTTCCTGCGGCAAGGCGGCTACCGGGACCCGGCGGTCTGGCTGAGCGATGGCTGGTCGGCCGTGCAATCGCAAGGATGGACGGGCCCACTGTACTGGGACGCGCACGGCGAAACCGCGTTCACGCTGGGCGGACGGCGGGAGATCGACCCGGAGGCGCCGGTGTGCCACGTGAGCTACTTCGAGGCCGATGCGTTTGCCCGCTGGTCGGGCGCGCGCCTGCCGAGCGAGGTCGAATGGGAATGCGCGGCACGCTCGTATGATCCGTGGAGCGGTGAATTCGCCGACCGGGCGGGACTGCATCCCCGGGCTGCCGAAGACACCGGGGCGCACCTGCAGATGTACGGTGACGTGTGGGAATGGACCGCGAGTCCGTACGTCAGCTACCCGGGATTCCAGCCGCTCGCCGGAGCGCTCGGCGAGTACAACGGCAAGTTCATGTGTGGGCAGTTCGTCCTGCGTGGCGGTTCCTGCCTGACACCGCGGGGTCATGTCCGGTCGACATATCGGAACTTCTTCTACCCGCGCGCTCGCTGGCAGATGAGTGGTATTCGCCTGGCCCGGGACGCGGCAGCATGAGTTCGCCCACCCGGCTGCGCCACCAGTTCGAGGCCGCAGCACCCGCGACGCTGCTGGCGGACACGTTCGCGGGGCTGTCCCGGTCGCCGAAGTCGCTGCCGTCGCGATACTTCTACGACTCGAGAGGCTCGGCGCTGTTCGAGCGGATCTGCGAGACGCCCGAGTACTACCTGACCCGGTGCGAACTCGCGATCATGAACGACCACGTCGCCGAGATGGCGGCGGCACTCGGTCCGGGACTGCGGCTGGTGGAGTTCGGCAGTGGCTCCGGCGAGAAGACCCGCCGGCTGCTGTCCGCGCTCGAACGCCCGGCGGCTTACGTGCCCGTCGAAATCGCGGAGGATGCGCTGACCGCCAGCAGCGCCGCGCTGCGACGCGAGTACCCGGGTCTCGCGGTGCTGCCCGTCCAGGCCGATTTCACTGCCGGCCCCACGCTGCCTCGACCCTCGGCCTCGGTCCGTCGCACCGCGATCTACCTGGCCGGGTCGACGCTCGGCAATTTCGTCGAGACCGAGGCCGTCGCCCTGCTGCGCCAGATGCGGCGCGCGGCGGGCCCCGACGGCGCCGTGCTGCTGGGACTCGACCTCAAGAAAGACCCCGCGGTGATTCACGCCGCGTACAACGATTCGGACGGGATCACGGCCGAATTCACCCTGAACCTGCTGTCCCGGCTGAACCGCGAGCTCGGCGCGGATTTCGATACCGGGCAGTTCTTCCATCGCGCGGTGTACCGCGAAGCCGCCGGACGCATCGAAACCGACATCGTGAGCCGGCGCGACCAGGTCGTAAACGTCAGGGACCGTGGATTCCGTTTCGCCACCGGCGAAGCCATGCGCGTCGAGGTCAGCTGCAAGTACGATCGCGGTGATGCGACGCAGCTCGCAGGGGCTGCCGGGCTTCAGGTCCAGCGCTGGTGGACCGACGCCCGGGATTACTTCGCGGTCGTCCTGCTGGTACCGCAACCCGCGGCCTGAGCGGGGACTGCAGGACCCGCGTCACTTCGCGGGCGACAACCCCGCGACCCGGCGAGCCTCGCTCAAGAGATCTTCCGACGACAGGCGTACCTTGTAGTCCGGATTGGCATACGCGAACTGCACGATGCCCTGTTGATCGACGATGAATACCGCCGGCACCGGCAGCTGGTGGTGAGCCTCGCCCGAGGCGGCCTCCAGATCGATCCCGAACGCCTTGTACTTCGCCACCGTCGCATCGTCGACGCGGAAGGCGATGCCGAATGCGCGTGCAGCGTCCATGCGCGCATCGGAGAGGAGCGTGTAGCGGATCCCGGGCTCCTTGAGGCTCGAATGGAGCAACTCCGGCCGATCGGCACTCAGGAACAACAATTCGTAGCCGAGTTCCAGCAGCGGACCCTCGGCATGCCGCAGCTCACCGAGGTGGGTGTTGCAGTAGGGACACCAGCCGCCCCGGTAGAAGATCAGCACGGTCGGCCGGGTGATCGTCTGCGGTCCCAGCGTGCGATCGCTGCCGTCGGCGTCGCGGACCGCGACCGTCGGAATCGTCGTGCCGACCGCGAGGGGAACTGTTTTCGACGGGTCGTCGGGAACAACTGCCGCAGCGGCGGTGGCGGAAGCCAGGGCCATCGCGAACAGACCGACCAGCACACGGGCATGGGACAAGGGCATGGGCATCTCCTGTGGCAACCTGGAGAGAAGACCGGGCTCGCGCCCGGGAGATTGCATCGCGGCAGCGCGTGCAACGGCAGGCGACGGACGACCTGGCACGGCGGCGGTCTTGTCGGCCCGGTGCTTTCTGTCATCCTCGCCGACGGCAGGACCGGACACCGACAGGTCGCCGGCACTGTGCGCGATTGAGCGGCATGGCTTGCCAAGGGGATACATCGGGAATGTCAGCCAAACGCGATCCATCGAAACTCCGCCGCGTTCACTCTGCGAGGGAAGTCATGACCTTGGCATCGCAGCGAGCCCTACTGGCACTGCTGGTCGCCTGCGGCGCCCCTGCACCGTCGATCGCGCGTGCCGAATCCGTGGCAGACCACCCGGCAGCTTTCACGGCAGACGGTCGCCAAACGGTAGCGCAGCTGTCGAACCGCTACGAATCACTGTCCGCGGATCACGGCTGGCAGGCCGAGACCATCTTCCAGTATCCGGGGGAGGATGCTCTTTCAATCCGTGCCTGGCGCACCGCGCGCACCGGCGAGGCGCTGTGGATCCTGGCCGGCATGCACGGCGAGGAGCCGGCCGGACCGAATGCCGTTGCGGAGAACCTCGACAGCATCGTCGAACTCGCGGCTTCAGGCGTGCCGGTGGTCGTCATCCCGCTGTGCAACCCGAAGGCCTATCGAAACAACTGGCGCTACCCGAATACGCCCGAACGGGACTGGCAGAAGGGCGGCTACAGCGTCGGCGATTCCGAGTACCTGCTGCCCGATCTGGAAACGGGTGCTGCGCCGCGCGCGGCGGCACCCCCGGGTCCGGAGACACGGGCACTCACGGAATACATATTGCAGCTCGCGAGGACCTACCCTCCGCGACTGGTCCTGGACCTGCACGAGGACGAATTGTCCACCACGGGCGGATACGTCTATTCCCAGGGTCGCCAGGCAGACGGCAATCCGGTCGTCGCGGAGGTCATCCGCCAACTGCAGGACTCCGGGATCCCGATCCGCCTGAGCGGACGGACACGGTTCGACGAGCCCATCGTGGAGGGAGTCATCAGTCGCGACGACAAGGGCATGCCGATCCGCGACGGTTCGATCGACGAGTTGCTCGCCGCCAGCGAAGTGTTCGTGGACGGGAAACGCACGGCCGGGCCCGCGGCGGCGACCGTCGTCGTGGTCGAGACGCCGGCGTTCGCGGGGTCGAAGCTCGACCTGCGCGTGGCTGCACACGGTGCGGTCATTCGACGCATCGCCGAACTGTGGCGCCTCGGCGCGGAGCCCTGACGGCGGGCGTCTGCGCTCGACAAACCTGATCGACTACGGAGCGGGAGACGCCCCGCGCTGCCCGTCGCTCGAGGCGCGAACGCCCGCATGCTCCACGCCCGCATTCCAGCCCGGCCAGCCGCCGTCGTTCGCGAGCGCGCGACCGACTTCATAGGCGACGCTGGCCTCGAGTGCGGTGCCGGCAAAGGTCCAGTCCGGATCGAACGCATCCGTCGTCTGGTGATAGTCGCGCGCGTTGTAGGTCTCGACGAGTGCGTTGCCGACCGCGGTACCACCCTCGACGAGATCCCGTCCGGCGCGGAACGCAAGCGCCGGCACGCCCTGCTTCGCAAACGGAAAATGATCCGAGCGGAAATACCAGCCGGCTTCCGGGTTGGGTTCCGGCGTCACGCGCAGGCCCAGCATCGCCGCCGCAGTGGCCAGTCGCGCCTCGAGGTCGGTGCGTCCTCCGCCGACCAGTTCGACGTCGCGCGCCGCCGGCAGCACCACGTGCGGGTCGAGATTGATCACGCCCGCCGTCTTCGCCAGCGGATACACGGGATGGCTCGCGTAGTACTCGGCGCCGAGCAGCCCCTTCTCCTCCGCGGTCCAGGCCGCGAACACGACCGTCCGGGCGGGACGCGGTCCCTTGGCAAAGGCCCGCGCGATCTCCAGTACCTCGGCCGTGCCAGTGGCGTTGTCGACCGCGCCGTTGCGGATGCCATCCCCGTGCGCGTCCGGCCCGTTGCGGCCATTGGCATCCCAGTGCGCGCCGTAGAGCACGTACTCACCGGGACGCGACGCACCCGGCAGCCGGGCGATGACGTTGTGGCTCACGACGTCCGTCGCCTGCAACTCGCCGCTCGCGCTCAGCGTCGCCTCCTGCATCGGGAATGCGCGGAACGCCGGATCACGCGCGCGCCGCTTCAGCGCCTCGAGTTCGAGTCCCGTGCGCGTGAGCAGGTCCATGGCGACATCCCGCCTGAGCCAGCCGCTCAACTGCATCGAGGAAGGCTGCAAGGGCGCCAGCACCATGCCCGGCAAGGCATCGCCACTCGCGACCTGCAGGAAGGGATAGCTCGCCGCCGCGTCCTCGTGGATGACGAGCACGCCCAGCGCGCCGGCCTTCGCGGCCGCCGCGAACTTGGTACCGACGCGACCCGCGAGCACCATGCGCCGCCCTTCGAAGCCCAGGTCCTGACCCGCTTCGAAGTCCGGGTCATTGGCCAGGACGACGACGATCCTGCCGCCGAGATCGACGCCGGCATATGCATCCCAGCCCTTCCCGGGATCGACGATTCCGTAGCCACCGAACACCAGTGGCGCATTCTCGACCGCGGTGCGGCCGACGTTGCGCAAGGCCAGGGTCGCCTCCTCGCCCACCGCCAGGGGGATCACGGCGCTGCCGACCGTCAGCGACAGGGTGGCCCCGGGCAGCCGGTCGAGACGCACCAGCGGGACCGCCTGCGTCCATCGGCCGTCGGGGCCGCCCGGCTCCAGTCCGGCCGCCGCAAACGCACGGGTCAGGTGATCGATGGTCTTCTGCTCACCCCCCTCGCCCGGCCCGCGTCCTTCAAAGGCGTCGGAGGCCAGGACCCTCACGTCCTCGCGAATGCGCTCGGCGGAGATGGGCGGGGGCAGCGCGGTGGCCGCGGCGAACACGAGTGGGAGCAGGATCATCTGCCATCATAGGCACCGGTCTGCGACCGGGGCAACGCTACACTACGACCCGGAGACCCGCCGACGATATGGCTGCCCCCTGATGCCGCTGAACCACGCGATCGCCCGCCCGTCAGACCGCCGCAGCACCGGCAGGACGTCACGCAAGCTGCCTGGTGCCTGCCTCGTGCCGCTCGCCCTCGCCTGCTTGATGGCGCTCGCGGGTTGCGCGTCCGTGAGCCCCGCCAGTGCCCCTGTGCAGACCAGCGCCGTGTCGCCGGTCCAGGACCCCTTGTGGAGTGCGCTTGAAGCCGCATGGCCCGGCGATCGGTTCGAGGTACTGAACCGTGGTGACGAGGCGCTCGAGTGGCGACTGCGGGCGATCGACAGCGCAACGGCGTCGATCGACCTGCAGACCTTTCTCTGGAGCGCCGACGGGTCCGGACTCGCCATCCTGGCCAGGCTGCTCGCCGCGGCAGACCGCGGGGTACGCGTTCGCATACTGCTCGATGATTCTTTCACCGTTGGCGAGGGCGAGGCGATCGCCGCGCTCGCTCAGCACCCCGGCATCGAGTTCCGGATCTACAACCCGTTCGCGCAGCGGCCCGACAACCTAGTGCTCAGGCAGGTCGCCAATTTGGGTGACTTCGCCCGCGTCGATCACCGGATGCACAACAAGGTCATGATCGCCGACACGCGAGCGGCCATCGTCGGGGGCCGCAACCTGGCGGACGAGTACTTCGGCCAGCACGCGTCGGCCAACTTCCGCGACCTGGAAGCGATCGCCAGCGGTCCCATCGTACGGCAGCTCGCCGACGTCTTCGACCGCTACTGGCAGAGCCCGTGGGCCGTGCAGGCCAGCGACGTGGTGGGGACCCCGTCCGCCGGGGCGAGCCTCGACGCCCTGCGGACCCGGCTCGCCGCCCGCGTCGGTCCGCTGCCAGCCGAAACCCCGGAGGCACGTCAGGCCGCATGGAACGAACTGCTGGCGGGGGCGGTTCCCGCGTCGGCGACGGTGCTCGCGGACGATCCGGCCCGGGCGGACCCCGCCGTCGAGAAGCCCGACCAGCTCGCCGCGGCGTTGATCGAACAGATCGACCTGGCCGCGTCAGAGCTGATCCTCGTCTCGGCCTACCTCATACCGACACCGGAACTCGCCGAGGCGATCCAGCGTGCCGAGCGGCGCGGCGTGCAGGTGCGCATCCTCACCAACTCGCTGCGCTCGAACAACCATACGGCCGCGCACAGCGCCTACCGGCACTACGTCCACACGCTGATCAGGCACGGAGCCGACCTGCACGAGGTGCGTGCGCTGGCGAAGGACCGTTCACGGTACATGCGTACACCCGTCGACCAGAAGCATCTCGGGCTGCACGCGAAGGTGCTGCTGATCGACGACGACCTGAGTTTCGTCGGCAGCGCGAACCTCGATCCGCGCTCGCTCAACATCAACACGGAAATGGGCCTGCTGGTGCGCAGCCGGGAGTTCAGCCAAAGCCTGAGGGAATGCCTGGGGGTCGACTTCGAGCGGCGCAATGCCTGGCACCTCCAGGAATCGGCGGACGGGCAACTTCGCTGGGTGGGTGACGACGTCGTGCTGCACGAGCAGCCGGCCGAGTCCATGCTGCAGCGACTGGAAGACTGGTTCCTCGGGGCGCTGCCGATCGGCGACAAGATGTAGCAGCGGCGCCGGCGCGCGACGGCGACGCGCACGCCGGGCATGTTGCGCGCGAACGCGCTCAGTCCGCGCGACCCAGGAAGCGCCGGATCGCCTCGAACTGGCTCCCGCCATCCAGCCCTGCTTCGCGCAGAACCGCTTCGCCCGGCCCGCTGGCGAGAAAGTGCCCGCGCTGGAAGGGATGCATCGTGTGCTCGCGGCCGCGCGGCGAGCGGATCCAGCGGTACATGGTCGGCAGCGTGAACCCGGTGATGCCCATCGCCTGTCCGGCCGCCGCGGCCGGGAAGATGCGCTCCTGCTCGGCGGGCGCGAGCAGATCGAACAGCTCGGCACTTGCCACGTAGTACACGTCGAGATCGATCCCGGACGCCTCGAGCAGCGGCAATGCCTGGTTCACGAACATGCACGCGACGCCGCTCTCCTGCAGGACGACCACGCCATCCGCGTCACCCTGCGCCGCACGCAACCGGTAGACGCCGGTAACGGCGGCGTCGGGCGCAGCGAGGCCCAGCTTCGCACGGTCGGGCACGCGCTCGGCCGGGCGGGTGACGAACGGTGCGATGACGGCGGGCCGCCTCGCGAGCGCCGCCGCGATCAGCGTCCAGGTCTCGCGCGGCTCCCAGGGCGTCAGCGTGACGACGGTACCTCGTGGGAAATTTTCCTGCAGCAACTGCAGCGACTGAGGATCCGCGTGCGTCGGACCGTCCTCCCCGGTGGTGAGGCCCGCGTGTGCGCAGATCACGATCATCGGCTTGAAGGGTTCGCCGGAAACGGACTGCCGTGCCTGTGCCCCGATGGCGTGCAGTCGCGCGCCGATGTGGGCGAGCGGAGCCAGGAACGCACCGTAGGACGACACCACCCCGACGTGGTGCCCGAACGTCGAGATGCCGGCGAGGATACCGGTGGCGCCGTCCTCGCAGATGCCACCCAGCGACAGTGTGCGTGCCCCCGGATTGTCCTGCGTGTTGAAGAATCCCGGTGGGAAACCCTCGGCGATGAGGTTGACGCTCGTCGAGCCGAGCAGGTCGGCCGCCGCGACCAGCAGCGCACCGTCGCTGCGACGATTGCAGTGGGCAAGTGCCTGCGCCAGTTCCCCGCGCAGGGTTGCACTCTGTCCCGGACGGGACATGAGTTCCTCGGGAACGGCGTCGAGCAGTTCCCGCGCCGCCTCGTAGACCGCCTCGACGCGCGGTGCCGCGGCGCGGCGGCGCCGCGCGAGCCGCTCGAGACTCGCGCGCGACTCGAGCAACCGTTCGGCCAGGGATCGCGTCATCGGGCGATCGTTCTCCAGGCGGCGGCGAACCACCTGAAGGGCGTCCCAGGCGCACTGCTCGATGACCGTGCGGTCCTGCCCACCCTGGCACAGTTGTGCGTCGAGCGGACAGCGCGGAAGCTCTACACCCGCGCCCTCGAGCAGCGGCGCGACGGCCCCGAAGAAAGCATCGGCGCAGAGCTTGTGCCCCGCGCCGTGCGATGCACGGCCCTCGATGCCGTACTGCCAGCCTTTCGTCGTGCGATACACGATGGCGGTCGGCTGCCGGTTCTCCATGTGCAGCGCGGCACGCTGCGCCGCGAGGATCTGGCTGAAGTCGAAGCCCCCCGGGACGTCGATCACGTTCCAGTCGTTGAGGTAGGCGAGTTCGAGCGGATCCCACTGCACGTAGTCGCCGGGCACGTCGCCATCGCGGCAGACGCGATTGGAGTCGATGGACGCCTGGTTCCAGTCGATGTGAAGGATCGCGTTGCCGAGCGAGGCCGTCCCTGCGGCCGCGAGCGCCTCGGCCACCCGCCCGGGCGTGAGTCCACCCTCGCCCTCGACGATGTGGACCCTCGGGGCCTGCTCGCCGAAAGCATCCGCCGCTGCGAAGGCGAGACCCAGCGACGAGGCAACACCGACGCCCGAGGCGCCGGTCGCCAGTCGCACGAATGGCGTGGCCGGCGTCGGGTGGCCGTCGAGCGCCTTCGACTGGAACTGCTGGAAAAGCGGGGTCTGCCGGGTCGGGTTCTGCCGGAAACCCAGCAGGTCTTCCAGCCGCAGCTGCCTGTGCGGTTCCCTCGGCAGTAGTTGAGGCGCGTCGATCCGGGCGACTTCATTGCGCAAGGCCCACAGGGCGTACAGGCCGAGTGCCTTGTGACCTGCCGAATACGAGATGAGATCGGCATCCTCGCGATCGGGATCCGCGAGGTCGTAGTGCATCGTGTGAAACAGCAGCGCCTGCACGAAGCGACCGGAGGAAATGGAGCCACCCGGATGACCCGACATCGGCGCGTAGTTGTAGAGCAGCGCACAGAGCGAGCGATAAACCAGATCGAAGGCCTCGAGCCGGTGGAGGTCCTCCGGTCCGGGCAACGGCGCGCCGTTCTCGACCAGCTGCCGCGCGTCGAGATAGATGCCCCGTCGAGTTCCGAACGTGAACGGTGTCTTCGCCATGATTCCTCTCCCGTCGGCGCGTCAGGACAGCCGCCGGCCTTCGCGGACGAACGCGGCGAATCCGTCGCGGTCTGCCGCCGCCGCCCTCACCCGCTCCATGCCTTCGGCCAGGTCCTCGAGTGCCGTCGCCACCGAGATGCGCAGGAAATGCCGGCCCTCGGCCCCGATCGCACCGAAGGCGCGCCGGTCGAGCGCCGCCACGCCGTAGCGAAAGAGCAGGAACATCTGGAACAGCGTCGACGGCGAGGTCGTGCGCCTTACGTCCGCGGGCAGCTGCTCGTAGAGGTCGATCGCACCCAGCCGCTCGCACAGGCCGGCGATGTTCGGAAAGACGTAGAAGGCGCCCTTCGGCAGCTGGCAATGGACCCCCTCGATGGAGTTCAACGCGCCAACGACGTGGTCGCGGCGCTCCTGGAAGGCTCGCACCATGCGGTCGATCGCCGGCGCGCTGTCCGGCGACTCGATGGCCACCTTGGCGCCCATCTGGTTGTAGCCGGCGATGCACGAGAAGTAGTTGATGTTCAGCGTCTTGAAAATCAGCGCCTCGCGCGCGGTGGGCAGCACCGCCCAGCCGATCCGTCCGCCGGTCCACGAGTACGACTTCGATGCACCGGAGGCGATGATCGTGCGTTCGGCCATGCCTGGCAGCGACGCGATGGAGAAGTGCCGGCTGCCGTCGAACAGGATGTTCTCGTAGATCTCGTCGGCGTAGACGCGCACGTCCGTCGGCGCCTTCGCGAGGATGACCTCGGCGATGGACTCGAGTTGTGCGCGCGAGGCGACGCCGCCCGTCGGATTCGACGGAAAGTTGAGGATGATCAGCTTGGTGCGCGGCGTGATCAGCGGCGCCAGGTCGTCCCCGTTGAATGCGAAACCCTTGTTCTCGTCGAGATGCAGCGGCACCGGCGTCAGCCCCAGATAGCCGGTGAACGACTCGTAGATCGGAAAGCCCGGGCTCGGGTAGATCACCTCGTCGCCGGGGTCGCAGTACACCTCCTGGCTGAAGCCGATCGGCGGCTTGCCGCCCGGGAAGACGACCACCCGGTCGGGGGTGATCTCGAGGCCGCGCCGCGCCCCCATCTCGGCCGCGATGGCTTCCCGGAGCGGCAGGATTCCCTGCGGATCGACGTAGTGCGTCATGTCGTTGTCGAGTTGACGCTTGACCTCCTCACGGATGTGGGACGGGAGCGGGAAATCGGGCTCGCCGAGGTTGCAACGGATCACCTTGAGGCCCGTCGCGGCCACTTCGTTGATATAGGGCCCGATCTTGAATGCGTTTTCCGTGCCGATCTGCTGCACGCGTCTGGACAACAGGGCCATGGACCGCTCCTTGCGGGGATCCGGGGAAACGCCAACGGTAGGACAGGACGACCAGGCTGGATATCGCCTGATCTACCTAGGTCGCCGTTGTGCGCCGCAGCGCGGCACCGCCCGGTCGACCTGACAATCCCGTGCGAGCCTCCTATGCTTGTGGATCCGCACCCGCGGAGGGTCCGACGGGTGCCTGCGCGGCAGGGGAGACGGCCATGCTGGTATTCAGGCAGTTATTCGATTCGCAATCCTCGACCTACACCTACCTGCTCGCCGACAGCCGGCAGCAGGAAGCCGTGCTGATCGACCCGGTCTTCGAACAGGCGCGACGGGACGCAGCGATGGTCCAGGAACTCGGGCTCAAGTTGCTGTGGACACTCGAGACACACGTACACGCCGATCACGTGACCGGTGGCTGGCTGCTGCAGCAGCGCTGCGGCAGCCGCATCGGACTGTCCGCCCGCAGCGGCGCACACGGCGCGGACCGTTACCTGGAGCCCGGCGACCGCGTCGAGTTCGGCCAGCGCTACGTGGAGGTCCGGGCCACGCCCGGTCACACCGACGGCTGCCTGACGTTCGTGCTGGACGACCAGTCGATGGCGTTCACGGGCGACTGCCTGCTGATCCGCGGCAGCGGTCGCACGGATTTCCAGCAGGGCGACCCTGCGACCATGTTCCGCTCCGTGCACGAGCAGATCTTCAGCCTGCCCTCGACCTGCCTGCTCTATCCAGCGCACGACTATCGCGGGCTCACCGTGACGAGCGTTGAGGAAGAACGCCGCTTCAACCCGCGCCTCGGCGGCGACGTGAGCGTCGGTGACTTCAAGGGCTACATGGAAAACCTCGGGTTGCCGCATCCCAAGCAGATCGACGTCGCCGTGCCGGCCAACCTGCGGTGCGGCGAGCCGGAAGCGAGTGCGGCGGCCGCGACGGAAGACCCCCAATGGGCGCCACTCACCTTCACGTTCGGCGGCATCTGGGAAATCCAGCCGCACGTCCTGGAGGAGGTCCGCAAGCAGGTGCAGATGGTGGACGTCCGCGATACCGATGAGTTCACGGGTCCCCTGGGTCACATCGAGGGCGCCTCGCTCGTTCCGCTGGGTGAACTCAAGACCCGGGCGTCCGCGCTCGATCCCGACAGACCGATCGTGACCATCTGTCGCGCCGGCGCGCGATCAGCGCAAGCGGCGGTAATTCTGCAGAAGAACGGCTTCAAGGACGTCGCGAACCTCGCCGGCGGCATGCTGCGCTGGCGTGCGGAGAGCCACCCGGTCGTGGGCGGGCGGGATTAGCGGGGGACGAAACCCCTGCCGCGACGGACGTCCCTGTCCCAAGCGCTCCTCCCGTGAGATCAGTTCAGGCAGGCTCGTTCCCGCACGGATCCGGCGGGCTCACTGACGACAGAGTTCGCCCCTGGCAAACCAGCGCGCGTAGCCGGTGCGGAAATCGACGAGCCCGTCGATGCTCAGGTGACCCCAGCCCCCTTCCGTGATGCTGGCTTGCGTATCGAGCAGGTAGAGCCCCGGCGACAGTTCGACGAGGCGCGCGTTGTCCATGGTGGTGAAGATCCCATCCGGCCCCGCGAAGGTGTGAGACGTCGTTGCCAGCATCCCCCGTGCGGTGGGCTTCGAGCCGAGCAGGGCCACGGTCACCTGGCGGTCGCCGAGGTCGCCCGCTCCGCTGTCGCCGAGGTTCGTGTGGGCGACGCCGGCAAATGACGCGGGTCCCGTGAGCATCGTCTCGCCGCTCGCAAAGATCTTCTGGCAGGCTCCCTCCCCGGCCTGCGCCGACGCCGGCATCGTCAGGATGGCCGCTAGCCCCGCCGCGGCGAGCACGTTCGTCTTGTTGCTTGAGCGCATGTGTCCTCTCCTCCTGTGACTCGCCGCGCACAGTTTGTCGCGGCCTGACGGGATCGTGCCGCGCGGCGGAGCGCGGTGTCCCGAGGATGCGCCGAGGTTTTTCCGAGGCTTCGCGACTGCCCGACGTTTCCTGCGCGGACGCGCGATGCTACCTTCCGGGCAATGCCCGAACGTGGACGACCGCCCGTGTCGCTGGAGTCTGGATTCAGGGTCGGCAAGTGCGAGGTCTACCCGCGTGAGGGCCGCCTGCGTGGCCCGCAGGGAGAGCTTCGCCTCGAACCCAAGGTCATGGCCGTGCTCGTCGAACTCGCCCGGTGTGCGCCGGAAGCCTGCACCCGGGAGGAGATCATCCGGCGTGTCTGGCCTCGGGGATTCGTCAGCGACGACGTACTCACGCGGTGCATCGGCCAGTTGCGCAAGGCCCTGGAGGACGACCCGCGGTCGCCGAGGCACGTCGAGACGATTCCCAAGCGCGGCTACCGGCTGCGGTCCGCGGTGGCACCCCTGGTCGGACAGGGCGACCCGGCAGCATCGCGCGCGCCGGCACGAATATCTCTCATCGTGCTGCCGTTTCAGAACCTGTCCCCGACGGCCGAGGACTTCGTAGCCGACGGCATTACCGAACTCCTCATTTCGCGCCTGGCCGCCGTGCCCGGCCTGCGGGTGATCTCGCGGACGACGGCGATGCAGTTCAAGGGCCACACGGGTCCCGTGACGGAGATCTCGGCCAGGACGGGCACGGACTGGCTCATCGAAGGATCGGTGCTGCAATCCGGCGACCGGATCCAGGTCGTGGCACAGTTGATCGATGCGCGCAGCGACACGCACGTCTGGGCGGCCGACTACCTGCGCGATCTGCAGGACCTGCTGCTGCTGCAGAACGAGATCGTCGCCCGGGTCGCCTCCGCCATCCACCTGCAACTCGGCGCGACGCCGGTTTCGCCCGCGGTCGCGCCTGCGCTTCCGCCGCAGGCCATGCGTGACTACCTCAAGGCGCGACACCTGCTGAGCCGTCGCACCGTGCCATGCCTGGGCGAAGCCCGGCTGCTCCTCGCCGCGGTGGCCGAGGCCGTCCCCGACTACGCGTCAGGGTGGGCCTCGCTGGCGGAGTGCGAAATGCTGCTCGCGCACTACGGCGCTCCCGGACTCGATGAACTGCTCGCGACGGCGGAGACGCATGTCGAGCGCGCCTTGACGCTCCAGCCGGACCTCGCCATCGGACTGTCGACGCGCGGCGCGATGCGCTTCTTCTTCCGTCGCGACCTCTCCGGTGCCGCCCGGGACCTCGAGCGGGCGCTGGTCCTGCTGCCGAGCTATGCGATGTCCATGCTGTCGCTCGCCAACGTCTGTGCGGTTCGCAGGAACTTCGCCGAAGCGCGTGCGTGGATGGCACAGGCCCTGCTGGTCGACCCGTTGGACGTCGGCATGCGAATGAACGTCGGCGACCACCTGATCCTCGAGCGATGTTATGCACAGGCGGTCGACGCGCTGCGCACGGCGATGGAGATTGCCCCGGATCACCGCCCGAGCCGGTTGCGCCTGTGCTGGGCGCTGGCCCTGGCCGGCGAGCACGACCACGCCGAGGAGACCCTCGGAAACCCGTGCGGTACCGCGGCAGACGACGTCCCGTGGCAGGAGTATGCCGCCATGCTCGCCGGGCTTCGAGGAGACGTCGATGCAGCCGCGCGCTGCTATGAGCGGCTCCGGGATCTCGGTCACGAGGGGCACGCCTCCGGATGGACGCTCGCCCGTGCTGCGGCCGCTGCCGGTCGGCAGGAGGAGGCCGTCGACTGGCTGGAGCAGGCCGGGCGCCGGCGGTCGAGTTCCATCCCCTTCATGCTCGTGACGCCGGCCTTCGACTCGCTCCACGGCAACGCGCGCTTCCGAACGCTGGGACAGGCGCTCGGCCTGCCCGCCGCGGATTGAATTGCCGACCGGCCGCCACTGATCATCTGCGCACTGTGGACGAACGCTGCGCGCGGGTCGGCGTGCCTTTGCGCCGACGCACGGCCACCATCGAGAAGACCCAGGGCCGGAACGCGAGCAGCAGGGCCGTGCTGTGCCGCGCCTGTGTGGAGGTCGAATCGAACTCGGCCATCTCGAGAAACTCCCGGTGCAGTAGCGAGAGCTTGCGCCTCAGGATCTCGATCGATGCGACGGTCAGTTCGGCAGGCTGCCAGCTGAAGAAGTCGCCCTGACCGGTGAAGTCCGCCTGCAGGAACTCCGCCTTCACCTGGCGCTCGTAGGCTCGACGTACCGGGCCATCCCGTCGCCACACGATCTGGCGACTGACACGCAGGCGATGCCCGCGCCGCGGATGCGGTTCGACCAGTTCGAGCTCGACCAGGCGGGCCCGGAGCGTCTCGACCTGGGGTCGCTCGAACTCGTATCCGCGCTCGACTTCCGCGTCGGTCCAGCCGTTCAGCAGCAGGTAGAAATAGCTGAGCAGCGCCGGATCACGCGCCAGGGCCTGTTCCTGTTCCAGCGAAAGCGTCGTCGCGCGGCCGCCCCCGTGCTCGACCATCCGTACCAGCTCGCCCACGCTGATCTCGAGGGCGCTGCAGACCTGCTCGAGTCGTTTCAGCGTGAAACTCCGCTCGGAGAACAGGCGCTTGACGCTCGCTTCGCTCAAACCGATGCGTTGCGCAAGTGCGCGATAGGTCAATCCGCGCATCTTCAGGCAGCGCTTCAATGCGTCGACGAGCTGCCGCGTTTCGTCCATGGAGATCCCTCCGTCGCGGGCGAACCGGATCGATCGCCGCTGCCGCGAGTATCGATTACCGCTACTTGTGAGTCATCGTATTGCATTTCGCCCTCCACCGCCTAGCGTGGACCTGCCATGGAACTGGAGCAGGAACATGCAACAGGCCGCTGAATCGCCCCGGGCCGCCCTCGACACGACGGCCCGCCGCAACATCACGGTGCCATCCGTCCTGAACGACGTTCACGCGCGCTTGAACCCTGCGGTTCCGGCGCTGCAACGGCGCGCGGATTCCCTCGCCGACGTGCGCAGCGCTCTCGCGCAGGCGGGACGTCGCGGGCTCGGTCTCTCGGTCGCCGGCGGCCGGCACGCGATGGGCGGCCAGCAGTTCCTGCAGGGCGGGCTCGCGCTCGACATGCGTGGCATGAACCGCATCCTGGAATTCGACCGGGCGCAGGGGCTGATCACCGTCGAAGCCGGGGCCACGTGGCCCGAGTTGATGCGCGGCTACCTGGCCAGGCAAGCGGGGAGCGCGCAGCAGTGGGGCATCCGCCAGAAGCAGACCGGCGCCGACTCACTCACCGTCGGCGGTGCCATTGCCGCCAACATCCACGGCCGCGGCCTGACATTCCCGCCGTTTTCGGCTGACGTCGAGTCAATGCAGGTGCTCCGTGCCGACGGAGAACTGGTCACCTGCTCGCGCCGGCACAACCGCGACCTGTTCCGCCTGGTCGTCGGCGGCTACGGCCTCTTCGGCATCGTCACCACGGCGACGCTGCGCCTGGTCCGTCGACAGAAGGTCGAACGCGTGGTCGAGCTGCTGTCACTGCCCGAGCTGATGCGGGCATTCGAGGCGCGCATCGAGGACGGCTATTCCTACGGCGACTTTCAGTTCGCCACCGATCCCGGCATGCCGGGATTCCTCAGCGACGGCGTCTTCTCCTGCTACCGGCCGGTCGAGGACGCACGTCCGATCCCCCCGAACCAGCTGCGCCTGCACCACGCCGACTGGCGTCGCCTCCTGTACCTGGCGCACGTCAACAAGCGCCGGGCGTTCATGGAGTTCACGGACTTCTACCTTCGCTCGAGCGGGCAGCTCTACTGGAACGACACGCACCAGCTCAACATCTACCTCGACGATTATCACCGCACGCTCGACGCGCATCTCGGCGCCCAGGTGCCCGGGACGGAGATGATCACCGAGCTGTACGTGCCACGCGACCGTCTCACGGCATTCATGGCCACGGTCCGCGAGGACTTCCTCCGCCACGAGGTCGACTTCATCTACGGGACGGTACGGCTCATCAGTCGGGACGAGGACGCCTTCCTGGCCTGGGCCAGGGATGACTTTGCCTGCGTCATCTTCAACCTGCACGTCGATCATCATGCGAACGGCCTGTCGCGCGCGCGCCTCGCCTTCCAGCGGCTGATCGACCGCGCCATCGATTTCGACGGCAGCTACTTCCTGACCTATCACCGCTTTGCACGCCGGGATCAACTGCTGCGCTGCTATCCGGAGATGCCCGAGTTCCTGCGCCTCAAGCGATCCGTCGACCCCGACGAGCGCTTTTCGAGCGACTGGTACCGGCACCAGGTATCGCTGCTGTCGGATCTGCTCTGATCGTGACCGGGATTCAGCGCTCGCGGAACTCGGCTCATTCGCGCTGATGCAGGTCGGTAAACGACGCGCGTCGGTCGCGAACGCGCCAGTAGCGCCGAACCCAGTACGGACGGGTGTCCTGCCCCTGTACCTCCGCGACCCGGGCCGTCCACTCCGCGAGGCGTCGGTCGGCCTCCGCAAATGCTGCCTGTGGTTCCGGTGGCGCAGCCCACCAGCGCGCCTCGACCGCGTCGCGCTCGCCGATGAACAGCGGCATCAGGCGCGACGGGTCGCGCATCACCCGGCGGTGCAGGCGCTCGTGACGCCACCAGAGGCTCGCCGGGTCCGCTCGCTCAGTCGGCGTCGGACCGAGGTCGACGGGGCTGTCCACGCGGACCGGCTTGAAGAGCCCGGTGCAGGGCGCCGCAGTACCGGTGACCCAGTGCCGGACCTTGTCCGGCTGCAGCTCTGCCAGCCAGGAGGCGGTCGTCTGCGAGGCTGCGAGCAGACCGCCCGCATGCATGCAGGGGGCCGCCATCGCGCCGTTCAGCCATCGGTACGTGGGTTCCGCGGACCCGCCATGGTCGCGCAGCACTCGCGCCAGGTCGCCGGCGTCCCTCGCTTGCTCGGCTGCGACAGCGGTTATTGCCTGGCGGGCCTGGCAGTCGGACACGTGCGTCCTGATCCGGTCGCGCTGCTCGACCATTCCAGGCAGGGTCAGGCCGTTCGAGATCGACCGGGCCCCGCTCACGCGCTCCGCCTCCCAGCGTCGACCCGCCGTCTCGAGCACGAACGCACCCCGCGGATCCGCCACCAGGAAGCTGTTGTGATAGGTGAAGCTCCGGTCCTCGTGGCCGCAACCACCACCCTGCCCGTGGATCGCGAGCAGTTCGGTGATCACCTCGACCGCTTGCCCGGCCGTGGCGCCCCGCTCCAGCCCGAGGCGCAGCAGGTCCATGCCGGTCAATCCGGTGGCCGCGTACGGCTGACGGGTGAAGACGGCCTCGTTGCCGATGACCACACCGTGCTCGTTGGCGCCGATCTCGGCGCCCCACATCCAGAACGGCCGGCTGAGGAGCACGGCGTGGGTCTCCCGGACCTGCGGGATCGTGATCCAGGTGCAGCGCAGCGGCTCGCCCACCAGATGCGCGCGGCGCGGCTGCCAGTCCAGGAACTGCGCCTCGTTGGGATCGCGGTCGCTGTTCTTGGCGAACAGCACGCGATCGTCGAGGACGCGGACCAGGGTGTCGCACATCGAGCGTGGCTCAGCGGGCGACGTTGCCCGCGCCCTTGGCCGCCTTCAGGGCCGATTCGAATCGCGCCAGCGCCTCGTCGCAGTAGGCACGATCGACCAGAAGGCCAGGCTTGAACTGCAGCACGGACTGATCGAAGCCGGCGACGATCGCCCAGATGCCTTGTTCGAAGAGCGCCGACATCATTCGTACGCCGCCGGTCGGCGAATCGAAGACCAGCCCCATCACCAGCCCCTTGCGGCGGATCTCCTCGAGGTAGCCGAGACGCGCGCGAATGTCGGCCAGTCCCGCGTACAGGTAATCCGAGATCTCGGCGACGTGGGCCATCGTGCGCGGCTCCCGGCACAGATCGAGAACCCGCGACGCCACCACGCAGCCCGGTTCGGCGCCGCCGAAGGTCGAGACGTGACCCCAGCCGTTGTCCGTGAGCCAGCGCCCGACATCCTTGCGCAGCACGGCCGCGGCGACCGGGTACAGGCCGCCCGACAGACCCTTGCCGGTGACGAGGATGTCCGGTTCGACACCCCAGGCGTCGACGCCCCACAGCCAGCCCGTGCGGCCTAGGCCGCTCTGCACCTCGTCCGCAATGTAGAGCGCTCCATATTCGCGGCAGAGACTGGCGACCCCCGGCAGGTAGTCATCGGCAGGGACCGGGAAGCCACAGGTCGCGGGAATGGTCTCCAGAATCACGGCCGCGACGTCGTGGCCCTGCAGTGCGACGCGCATCGCGTCGAGGTCGTTGAAGGGGACCCTGGTGAACTCGCCTGGATAGTCGCTGACGAAGTAGCGCGCGTTGGTATCGTCCCCCGCAGCGCCCGCGAGGCCGGTGTGGCCGTGGTAACCGGCCGCCATCGCCACGATCCGGCGGCGGCCGGTGAAACGTCGCGCCGACTTGATGGCAACGTCCACCGCTTCGCCGCCGCCGCTCGTGAACACGGTGTAGTGCAGGTCGCCCGGCGTGCACGCCGCAAGCTTCGCGGCGAGTTCCGCCCTGGCCTCGCTCGGGAAATGGTGATTGCCGATGTCCAGGGTCTGCAGCGCATCCGCGAGGACCTGTACCAACGCCGGGTGGCGATGACCGAGGCTGTAGGTGCCGCCGTTCAGGTGGAAATCCATGAACTCGCGCCCGTCGACGTCCCAGAAGCGGTAGCCCTCGCGGCGGCCGATCACCAGCGAGATTCCCAGGCCGAGGAAGGTCTCAACGCGGCCAGGGATGAGATAGTCGTGGGCCAGGGCGAGGATGCGCCGCTTGCGTTCGGAATGGACCGGTGAATCCCACGGCGGCATCGCTCTCGGTTCGGTCATCGACGTCTCCTCTGCCTCCCTCAAACGTCAATCTACGCCTTCGAGCGGGCAACATGCCGCTCGATGCGGCCGGGCAGCAGAAAGGGGTAGGGCCTGCCCATCAGGCGGGTGCGTACCCATCGATCGCAGCGCCGCATGGCCTGCCAGGCTGTCCACACGCGTGCATCGCTCTGGTAGTAGCGACGCACCTCGCCGTCGTCGAGCGGCGGTGACAGGCACCGGTTGGCAACTTCCACGAACGGCGCAATGCGGTGCCCCTGGCCCTCCTTGATCAGGTTGGCGACGAGATCCAGCACGACGCCGCGCGGGTCGTGGTACTTGTCGATCACCTGATGCACCACGAAGCGGCGAAACAGCGGTCGTACCGGTGGCGGCACCGCGGCCAGGAACAACCCGGTATCCAGTCGGTCGCGTCCTGCTGCGTCCTTCAGCATCGGCGTGGTGACGTCGAGGAACAGCACGTCGTCCCCGTCGACCATCCAGTTGGACAACTGGCCGTCCACGCCGACGCGCGGCGAGACGGCCGCCAGAATCCGGCCCAGGACCGTCTCAAACAGCCGCAGTGCCTGCGCGTCGTTGCTGCGCTCGATCACCCGCACCGCCAGTTGGCGGGCGGGCAGCACCGGCTGCACGCAGTAGAGCACGACGGTCCCGTCGTCCCGCGTCAACCGCTGAAGCCTCGAAGGCACGACCGCTACACCGCTCGTCGCCAGGGTGGTGACGTACTCGTCGAACAATGCGATGTAGCGCTCCGCCGGCTGGACGGCGGCAAATGTCGGCAGCCGTTTGCACGCGTATTGCCGGCCGCCCGACGTGCAGACCACGACGGTCGTGATCTCCCCGTAGCCCAGCACTTCGAGGCGGGAAGCGTCGCCGGTCGCAAACGCGCGCGTCATCTCGGCGTCGAGCGCCTGCAGGTCCGCGGGATTGACACTCATTGTTCGTGTGCCGTGCAGGTCATGGCAGGGTACGGCGGGACCCTATGCTCCCCCAGACCCGGTGCCACATCAATGCAATGCCGCCCGGACGCCATGCGGTGCCAGCCGCGATCGAATCGGGCAAGATGGCCCGCAACGCACGCAATACGTGCCACCGCGCCCGAGGACACCATGAACAACTTCGCCGGGTGGGCACTCGCCCTGGCCCTGTCGCCAGCGGCCCTGGCTCCCCTTCCCACCTGGGCCGCCGACGAGCCCGGCGAGAAGTCGTCGCTCCGCGAGGCCTTCCCGGCAGATGATTTCACGCTGCGGGAGTTCATGGTGCCCATGCGCGACGGCACGAAACTCTACACGCTGGTCGTCACGCCGAAGCACACGACCGGCCCCATGCCGATCCTGCTGCAGCGCACGCCCTACGATGCCACGCGGTTTCTCGGCAAGCGGGCTACCACCAGCCTCGAGGTGATGCGGGGCGCTGGATTCGCGGGCGGCGGCTACATCTTCGTGACGCAGGACATCCGCGGCCGACACAAGTCCGAGGGGACTTACGCCATGTACCGGGTGCCGCGCGGCGAGTTCAACCGCTCGGACACCGACGAGACCACCGACGCCTGGGACACCATCGACTGGCTGGTCGGGAATGTCGCGGGCCACGACGGCCGTGTCGGCATCTGGGGCACTTCGTATCCCGGATGGCTGGTGCTCGCGGCCCTGCGCGACCCACATCCGGCGCTGGTCGCCGCCGTAGCGTCGAATCCGGTCGTCGACGTCTGGAAGGCCGATGACTGGTTCCACTGGGGCGCGTTTCGCATGGCCTACGCGTTCGAGTTCATCTACGACATGGAGACCCGTCCGGGCAGCGACGCGCCCTACCCCTATCCGACGCGCGATCTCTATACGTGGTACCTGGGCCTCGGCTCCGCCGAGGGCGGCGTCGGCGCGCTGACCGATGCCCGCCACGAGATGTGGACCACGCTGATGAAGTACCCGGCCTACGGACCCTACTGGAAGGCCTGCGCGGCGGACCAGTGGTTCGACACTCCGCCGCGACGCGTACCGACGCTGCACGTCCATGGGCAGTGGGACCAGGAGGACATCTACGGCGCACCGGCGGCGTATGCGGCGCTCGAGCGTCACGACACGACCAACGATGCCAACTTCCTCGCCATCGGGCCGTGGTCCCACGGCCAGCACTTCGGCAAGGGCCTGAGCCTCGGGCCGCTGACGTTCGACGAGGACACCAGCAAGCGCTTCCGCGAAGACGTACTCGTGCCCTTCCTCGATCATTTCCTCAAGGGCAAGGCCGTGCCGCCGCCGGCGCCCGTCACTGCGTTCGAGACCGGCGCCAACCGCTGGCGCACGTATGACCGCTGGCCGGCGATCCAGGCACCGCGAAAGCTCTACCTGCAGTCCGGTGGCCGCCTCGGCTTCAAGGCGCCGACCGAGCCGAACGCGATGACGGAGTATGTCTCCGACCCGGCCAGGCCCGTGCCGCAGGCACCGCGGCCGTTCGTCGGCGTGAATTACGACGACCCGGGGACGATCGCCGCGTGGCGTCGCTGGCTGACCGAGGACCAGCGCTTCGTCGACGGCCGGCCCGACGTCGTGACGTGGGTCAGCGAGCCGCTGGAGCAGGACCTCGCCCTCCGCGGACCCGGCACGGCCATCTTGTACGCAGAAACGACCGGTACCGATGCCGACTGGGTGGTCAAGCTGATCGACGTGTTCCCCGACCAGGACGCGGAGGACGCCGAGCGTGGCGGCATGCAGATCATGGTGACGGCCGACATCTTTCGCGGCCGCTACCGCGAGTCACTGGAGGAACCGAAGCCGCTGAAACCCGACACGGTGCTCGAGTACCGCGTGCCACTGCCGGACGCGAACCACGTCTTCAAGCGCGGCCACCGGCTGATGGTCCAGGTCCAGAGCACGTGGTTCCCGCTCTACGACCGCAACCCGCAGACCTTCGTACCGTCGATCATGTCGGCGCCGTCGGAGGCCTACCGGGCCCAGCGCCACCGGATTCACCACAGCGCGACGCACGCAACGAGGCTGGAGCTGCCGCTGGCCGGGCCGTAAACGGCGAGTCGTGCCCGGCTAACCCGGGTTCTTGCAGCTCTCGATGTCGTCCTCGGTCAAGCCCAGGTCACGCGCCGCCGAGGAGAGATCCTCGGCCGTCGCATTCGCCGAGTAGACGTCGCCGGCCGTCTTCGCGAGTTCCTGGCTGCCCATCATGCCCGCGACGCGAGAGGCAGCGTTCAGCAGGCTTCCAAAGCCACGCTTGGTCTTCTGTGCCGCCTGCGCCTTGTCCACCTTCGCCTGCAGGCAGGCCTGCTGCTCCCGCTGCAGTGCCTCGGCGTCCCGGGATACGCCGTCATTCCCGGCCGGCGCGCTCGCCGCAGCCTGCGAGGCCATCGGCGCCGCAGGCGCCACCGACGCGGCCTGCGCTGCAGCTGAAGAGGCCGCTGGAACTGCAGCGACGGCCGCCGCACCCGAGGGGCTCAACTGCGCGGCCGTCGGGTTCGCAATCATCCGGTGTACCTCGATCACGGTCTCGAAGCCGCCGCCCGAGGCCATGCTCTTCATCATCTGCATCTGCGGCCCCATCTGGTTCATGACCATCTGGCGCTGGGCCGCCGGCATCCCGGCCAGCTGCTGTTCCATGTCGGCCATCTGCGCCTGCGCCTCGCGCATCTGCGCCTGCTGCTCCGCGTTCATGACGCCGGCAATCCGCACGACCTGGCGAAAGGGCTCGTACATCCGGCTGCCGGCCACGTTGCGGTAATCCGAGTCGTGTCTCTCGATGGTGAACTCGCGCGACTCGCCGTCCGCCGTCGCCACACCCTCCGTGCGTGTGCGCAACGGCACGTACTCCTTCGAGTCCAGCCACAGACTGGCGCTCTGCAGCGTGAACTGCTCACCGTCCACCTGCTGAACCTGATTCAGGTCCTCCACCCGCAGATGGAACGCGCTGCGCCCGTCGACCTGTTCTGTCCCGACGAGGCGCGCCCGGCTGGCGAATTCCGCCATCGGGTCAGCCTCGGCTGCATCACGGCGCCTCTCGGCCGCATTGGCGCGCTCGGCGTCGGCCGCCCCACGCAGGAAGGTGGCATTGGCGCCCATCATCACGCGCGGATCGAACGTCGCGGTCGGGTCGGAACCGCTGGCGGCGAGCAAACCACGGGGCAGGCCCGCCTGCTCGAGACCGTCCTCGATCCCCTTGGCCTGCGCCTCCCCGGTCATCTCGGCGGCGTCGGCAAAGATCTCGAGTTCCTCGGGCGTCAATTTCCGCCCACCGGGGCCGGGGCCCGTGCCCGAGGCGCTGCCGCGATAAGTCCGGAACTTTGTGTACGCCTTGCCGTCGGGCCCCTTGGCTTCGACTCGCTCGAAAATCGTGGTCGACCGCTGGCCGGCCATGGTCTGCTCGACCAGGTAGCTGTCGACTCCATTCCAGCGCTCTAGCTGGCGCTGGCGGGCTGTCTCCAGGATGGACTGCGCACTCTCGGCGAATGCGCCGAGCGGCAGGCACGAGACGGCTGCGAATAACAGGGTGATGATTCGGGTCATGGCAATCCCCCCAGCTTGGGCGTGCGTCGCCTTTTCACGACGCGAGAGCCCCGGCCCATGACTGCAGCATGCCGGGTCGATCTAAGGATTGGCCCGGACCCGCGGCAACTACGTATTTACCATAGCGCCAGCGCCACGGCACGGCAAGGTCACCGGCCATTGGGGCCAGCGCGCCGGTCGTTCGCTTTTCGGATAGACCCCGATCCGTCCAGGCAATACGGTCCGGGTTCGTTCGGCAACCCGTCCCACGTGCCCGGAGACACCATGCATCGACGACACCTCCTGGCCATTGCCCTCCTCGCAGCCGCATCGGCCTTCCTGATGCCGTCGCCGGCGGATGCCAAAGTACCTTCCGGCGTCTCCGGACTCGTCGGTTCCAAGGTCTACGACGGGCAGCGGGCCCTGGAGTCACAGGGCTACCACCGCGTCAGCATGTCACCGGGCGACGATCGATCCTGGTCCTACTGGTGGAACAACAGCCGCAAGGACTGCCTCTCGGTGGTGACGATGAACGGCCGGTTCGAATCCATCGTCGACACGCCGAATTTCGACTGCAACCAGTCGGGCACGCAGGCCAGCGGCGGAACGACAGACGGGGAAGCGGCCGCAGTCGTGCTCGGCGCCGCCGCAGTGATCGGCGCGGTGGCCCTCGCCCACAATTCCCACCACCATGAGGACCGCAAGCACTACAACGACAAGCAGTCAGAGTCGGAGTACGAGCGGGGCTTCCGCGACGGACTCTATTCAGCCGGTTATCACAACTATTCGCGGACCGACGCCTATGCGAAGGGCTATGAGGACGGTTCGCGCCAGCGGGGATACGAAACTGGCTATCGCCCGGCGAACCATCATGGTGCCGGCTACGCGGCCTATTCGAGCGTCGACGATCTCGTCTACCAGGACAACGACTACGCACGCCGCGAGCTCGACCGGCGCGGATTCCGCAAGGTGGACAGCTACCGCAACGAGTCCGATCACCGCGTCGAGAGCTACTGGAACGGCGGTTCCGGGCAATGCCTCTCGGTGACGTTCCGCAGCGGCAAGGTGCACGACATCCACTCGATGCCGAAGCGCAACTGCCGCTAGATGCGTTTGCAGACTGACTCTACGTCTCGCCGCTGCCGGGCGCCGCGCCATTGGCGATGACGGTGAAGTCGTCGGCCATGTGCTCCTCGAGGATCGGGGCGTCGGTGACGTAGAGCGTCGTCCCGGGCGCGAGCAGCGTCTGGATCGCACGCACGAAGTTCGCCGGCAGCGAGACCCGCGCGGCCGCCTCCTTGGAAAGCGCCCGCCCGGCTTCGTCGAAATGACCCGGCATCGGGATGGCCACCCACGTCGGGGGCGGTGCGCCGGGCACCCACGGATTCGGACCGGTGGACGGATCTTCGGTCATGACGAAAGCGTGGGTTCCCAGGGGCTCGCCCGGGTTGCGCACCGAGATCCGGGCACGGCCGATCTCGACACCATTGCGCAGCAGGAGAACACGCTGGTCCGCCGCACTCATCAACAGCGAGACGGGGCCGTGCGGCGCCTTTTCGGGCTCGAGGCGGAACGCCTCGTCGGCCTCGAGATGCTCGGCCACGAGCGGCGCCCCGCTGGCCGGGTCCACCGGAGTGAATGCGGGCGGGTGCGCGACCTCGGCGGGAGCGCTGCGCTCGTCGACGACGACCACCGTCATGCCCATCGGCGAGACTTCGAACAACTCCTCCGAAAACTTCGACGGCAGGTGCACGCAACCGTGCGACGACGGATAGCCGGGCAGCCCGCCCGCGTGCAGCGCGACGCCGTCCCAGGTCAGGCGCTGCGTGTACGGCATGGGTGCGTTGTTGTACTTGGAAGAATGGTGGTTCTTGTCCTTCTGCAGGATCACGAACACGCCGGTCGGCGTGTCGTGGCCGCCCTTGCCACTGCTGATCGTCGAGTAGCCGATCTCGACGCCGTTCCGGTAGACGTACGCGCGCTGCTCGCCGAGGCTGACCACGACCACGATCGGCCCGATCGGGGCCACGCCGGGATTCCAGACGAACTCGCCGGGCAGGAGCGCGGCCGGGGCCGTCTCCGGCGGACGCGACTCGTGGGCACCCCAGAAGGGCACGGCGAGGGCCGCGTGCGTCATCAAGGTCATCAGCAGGGTCGCCATCCATCGTCCAGTCATTGCGCATCGCTCCTCGCGGAAGAAGGGCCGGAATTTACCCGAATGAGGCCAGCTTGTGCGTGACCCATCCGCAATGATTCACTGGCGCGCGCGCCAGGGCTCTGGACAACGCGCCCTTTCCGCCGCTGGTCAGGCGAAATTCTTCCATTCGCTTTCTGGATATCGTGCTGCCCTGTGAAATGCTAATCAGGCCAGTTTTTCACCACGGAGGCCCCATGAAGACGTCCACCATCCTCTCGCTTACCCTCGCCGCCGCGACACTGATCGGCACGCTCCCGACCGCTCGCGCGGATTCGGCCGAAGCCATGTGCGAAGTCCGCAAGGACGGCGACACGAAAAAGAAGGCCTCGGGCCCCTGCAGCTTCTCGCAGCGCCAGGGATATATCGACATCGACCTCCGCAACGGCGTCACTCACAGCCTGAGCCCTGGCAACAAGGCGGACCACTTCAAGGACCAGAAGGGCAACAAGGTCGTGCGGACGCGCGCCGGCGGCAACACGCAGGAATTCAAGTGGGAAGGCGGCACGAAGATCATCGTCACCTTCGTTGCGCAGGGCGGCGGCCACGGTGCGGCTCATCCGTCCTACGCCGCAGGCAATACGGTCCCGGACCTGGCCGACCTGGTGGGCGCGCGGGCCGGTCAGGCCGAGGGGGAGTTGCAGCGGCGTGGATACCAGTACGCACACGGATCGACCTCCGGCAGCGCGAAGTACGGCGCGTGGTTCAACCGCTCCACGGGTCGCTGCGCCATGATCCGCACGGAGGACGGCCGGTATCAGTCCATCGTGCAGGCGCCGCCCGCGGATTGCGGCCGCTGACCTGCGGGCACTCTGTCTGGCGAGCGGCCTCGCCTGATCCGGGCCGCTGAACCCCGGGAAGGGGTCATGAATCGCGGGGCGGCCTCGCACGAGGCCGCCCCGCCGTCCGTCCCTGGAACACCGTGACCTATGCCGCCTTCCCCTTGGCCATCGCTTGAACGTCGGTCGCCGCCAGGCGCTTGCCGCCGATGGCCCAGTCCCCTCCTTCAAACTCGTTGATGCGGACCCAGGTGACGGGTCGCATGTTCTCGCCTTCCACCTCGATCATCGCGGCCGTGACCTTCTCGATCAGGGCCTGCTTCTGCTGCGGGGTGAAGACGTCCTTGATGACATCGATCGTGACGAGTGGCATGTGCTTCTCCTTCAGGTGGTGAGTTTCGACTTCAGGTGCTCGATGAGATGGCCCATCGGGCCACTCGGGCTGAACTCGACGGCTTCGTAGTCCTCGTCGACCCAGACCGTGTGCCCCGGTGGCCAGTAGTAAACGTCGCCGGCCCGGACCGTCTCCTCGCGACCGTCCGCGTACCGGACGTGGATGGACCCCTTCAGCACCGTGCCCCAGTGGGGGCACTGGCAGAGGTTCTGCGGCAGGCCCTCGAGCAGCGGCGTGGCGTCGGCGCCCTTCGGAAAGCGGATGCGCGCGACGTTCAGGTCGGCCCAGTCCTGCCCCTGGATGCAGACGCCGCCCGCCTCGAGGCGTATCGGCAATTCGGTTCTCGGCTGTTTCACGGTGGTCTCCTCCTCTGGCTCCGGCCGACGGACGTCCCGTCGCCGGTGAGATCATTTGTACGCTGAGCGGGCCGTCGAAGCTTGGAGATGACATGGAGATTTCCCGGAACTTTCTGGGCGATCACGCCCGAGTGTTCTATCCTCGGACCCATGATCTACCGGTTCGGCCCCTTCGAACTGGACCTGGGCAAGGTCGAGTTGCGCGCCGGCGGCGAGGTCCGCCCGCTCGAGCCCCAGGTCTTCGCCCTGCTCGCCTTCCTGGTCGAGCATTGCGAGCGACTCGTCTCGAAGGACGAGATACTCGAGAAGGTCTGGGACGGACGCATCGTCAGCGAGTCGGCGGTAGCGAGTCGCGTTAAGTCCGCGCGCAAGGTGCTCGGTGACGACGGGAAGCAGCAGCGCTTCATCCGGACGATCCACGGCCAGGGTTTCCGGTTCGTGGCAGAGGTGCGCGCGGAGCGCCATGTTCCACGGATGCCGGCGACGGCAGGCACCGAACGGGAGGATGCCAGGCCGGCGGGTCCCGAGGACGCGACGCCGGGACCGGGTTCGCGACCCTCGATCGCGGTCCTGCCCTTCCGGCTGATCGGGGACGCGGGCCCGTACCTCGCCATCGCCGACGCGCTGCCGCACGACCTCATCACAGAGCTGGCGCGCCTGCGCTGGCTGTTCGTCACCGCACGAGGTTCCTCGTTCCGCCTGCGCGCACCCGACCCCGACATGCGCGAGGTCGGACAGCTGCTGAACGTGCGCTATTGCCTGTCGGGCACGGTGGAAGTCACCGGCCGACACCTCGCCGTCACGACGGAACTCGTCGACACGCGTGACGGTGCGGTCGTCTGGGCTGAGCGCTACGCCGGTTCGGTCGACGACGTGCACGCGGTGCGAGGCGAGATCCGCTCGACGATACTGACCGCGCTCGAGATCCAGATTCCGCTGCACGAGGCCAGCCACGCACGCCTCCTGGTCACCGAGAATCTGGACGCCTGGTCGGCCTATCATCTCGGCCTGCAGCATGTTTATCGCTTCAACCGCAAGGACAATGCCGCCGCCGCCGAGTTGTTCGGGCGGGCCGTCGCGCAGGATCCGGGGTTCGCGCGCGCCCACGCGGGACTCTCGTTCGTTCACTTCCAGACCGCTTTCCTGAGACAGTCCGACGACCTGGCCGGCGAGATTGCGCTGGCTCGCGGTTGCGCCCAGCGTGGTCTCGACCTCGACCCGCTCGACCCGTTCGTCAACTTCACGATGGGTCGCAGTTTCTGGCTCGAGGGTGACCTGGAGCGAGGCCTGGCGTGGCTCGAGCGCGCGACGTCCCTCAGCCCGAATTACGCGCAGGGCATCTACGCTCGCGCCTGGACGGAGACGCTGGCCGGCCGTGGACTCGACGGCCGCGGCCACGTCGACCTCGCGATGCGCCTGAGCCCGCTCGATCCCCTGTACTACGCCATGCTTGGCACGCGCGCCTTCACCCACATGGCGCAGTCCGAGGATGTCGAGGCTGCCGACTGGGCCGAGCGCGCCGCGCGCTCGCCGGGGGCGCACGTGCTCATCGCCATGATCGCCGCGGCGGCCCACGCGATGGCGGGCAACGGGACACTCGCAGGCGCCTGGTCCGAGAACGTGCGTGAGCGCAATCCGCGGCTCACGCGCGAGGATTTCTTCCGTTCATTCCCGATGAAGGCCGACGACTTGCGCTCGCGCGTTTCGTCGGCGCTCGAGAGGCTTGGGTTCTAGCAACGGCGGCCCGATTGCCTATACTCGATGAATCCCGGCGAGTGACGACCCGGGTGAGGAGTCGAAAAAAGACCAATCGGCAACAAGAGGGGAGTTCCATGCGACACGACACGATGCCCCGGCTCGTCCCGCGCACTGCGGTCCTGCCATCACCTCGAACCACCCGGCGCCCGGTGCTCGTCGCAGCCCGGACTGTGTCCGTGGTCCACTCACTGCTGGTCGCGCTCGCCATCCTGGCGCTCGGCGTCGCGGTCACCGTCGCCAGCGCGGCGACACACGCCAACGGTGACGGCGCCGCGCCGCTGCCGATCGTGTTCGTGCACGGACAGTCCGGGTCGGCACAGCAGTTCGAGACCCAGGCCATGCGCTTCACCAGCAACGGCTATCCGCCAGCCGTTGCTGTACGCGTTCGAGTACGACACGAGTTCGTCGGTGAATCCGCTGGCCGGCCTCGACGCGTTCATCGACGCGGTGCGGACGGCAACCGGGGCCGAGCGGGTCTACGCCGTGGGTCACTCCCGCGGCACGACCGTGTGGACGACCTATCTCGAAGATGCCTCATTCGACGGACCGGAGAAGGTCGCCAAGTACGTCAACATCGACGGTCGCACGCTACCGCAGCTGCCGGGCGGCGTGCCGACCATCGGTATCTGGGGTGAATGGAACACCGCCGACAGTGGCTACAACCGCCGGGGCAACACCAACGCGCAGATCGGTCCGGATCCGGCGGACAACTTCTACTTCGGCACCAAGTCACACACGGAAACGGCGACCTCCGCCGAGGCCTTCGCGGTGATGTACGAGTTCCTCACCGGTCACGCACCCGCCACGACCGACGTGGTACCGGAGCCTCCGGGACAGGTGACCGTCGCCGGTCGCGCCGTGATCTTCCCGGCGAACGTCGGCTATCCGGGCGCGACGGTGGAAGTCTGGCGTGTCGACCCGGCCACCGGCCACCGGATCGCCAGCGGTCCGCAGGCGACGATTCCGATCGACGCATCGGGCGACTTCGGGCCGCTGAAGCTGAACGGACTCAAGCATTACGAAATGGCCGTCGTGCGGCCGGGCGACCCGCAAACGATTCATCATTTCTATTTCGAGCCATTCAGCCGCAGCGACCATTTCGTGCGCCTCAACACGAGCCTGCCGAACCAGGGCCTGGAGGCGTTCGTACCGGCCGACGCGGGCCGAACCAACCTGGTGATCACCCGGCAGCGCGAGTTCTGGGGCGACCAGGGATCGGCCAGCGACGAATTGCGCATCGACGGACTGAACATCGCGCTGCCGAACACCAGTCCTCGCACTGGCGTGAACCTCGCCGTGTTTGCACACGACGACGGGCTCGATGGTGCAACAGACCTCGACAAGGGCGAACTCTTTCCGTTCAATCTGCTGACCTTCCTCACGGCGGTCGACGTCGCGACGCCAGCTTCACCGGACGGTTCGGGCACCGTGAGGGTCAGTGACGATCCACGGGGATCCGGCAACGTCACGATCGTGAACGTGCCGAACTGGCCGTCGGACCGGCACCGGATCACCGTCCAGTTCCGCGACGACGACCAGGACGTCGAGCGCTTCACGGACCCGGCGCTCGGGCCACGGGGTCGCTGAGGGCGTCGGAAAGAATCGTCCGCTGTCCCGGGACGAGCGGGCGCTCGACGAGCGGCGGCAACGCCGGTCGGTCCGCTTGTCGCTGTCCCATCGATCCTCGCGAAAAGGGGGGACGTGTTCGTTGCATCGCTCGCCATCGGTCGTTCCGTCGATCATTGCCGCCCTCGCACTGGCGGCGACGGGCTGTGACCGGCGAGCAGACGCGCCGCCCGAAGGCGTGTCGCTGAGGATCTCCTGCGGAGCCGTCGGCCTCGAACTCACCCTCTGTCGCGAAGGCGCCGAGCGCTGGGCGACGGCAACCGGAAACCGGGTAGAAGTCGTCTCCACCCCCAACTCCACGACGGAGCGACTCGCGCTCTACCAGCAGCTTCTGGGCGCCGGAGCCGACGACATCGACGTGCTGCAGGTGGATGTCATCTGGCCGGGCATTCTTGCGACACATCTGGTGGATCTCGCACCCATGACCGCCGGCGCTGAGGAGGCGCACTTTCCCGCGATCATCGAGAACAACACGGTCGCGGGCCGCCTGGTCGCCATGCCCTGGTTCACCGACGCCGGGGTGCTCTACTACCGCACGGACCTGCTCGAGAAGTACGAAGAGGCCGTGCCCCGGACGTGGGCTGAGCTGACCCGTACCGCGGCACGCATCCAGGCAGCCGAACGCTCTGGCGGCAACGACAGGATGTGGGGTTTCGCGTGGCAGGGACGGGCCTATGAGGGCCTGACCTGCAATGCGCTCGAATGGATCGCCAGCCACGGCGGCGGCACGCTCGTCGACACGGCCGGCCGCGTCACGCTGGACAATCCTCAGGCAGCGGCAGCGCTGGATCTCGCCGCGGGCTGGGTCGGAACGATCAGCCCGCCGGGAGTGCTCAACTATGCCGAGGAGGAGGCCCGCGGGGTCTTCCAGTCCGGCAACGCGGTATTCATGCGGAACTGGCCCTATGCCTGGCCGCTGGCCCAGGGCACAGACAGCCCCATCCGGGATCGTGTCGGAGTCGCCGCCCTGCCGGCCGCCGCGGGTGGCCACAGCGCGGCAACCCTCGGTGGCTGGCAGCTCGCGGTCTCCAGATACTCGCGGCACCCGCAGATCGCGACCGAGCTGGTGCTGTTCCTGACCGGCCCCGAGGAACAGGCACGCCGCGCGATTGCCGGCGGCTACAACCCGACGATCCGGGCGCTCTACGACAGTCCGGAAGTACTCGCAGCCAATCCGTTCTACGAGCGTCTCCAGGAGACGTTCGCCAACGCAGTCCCGCGGCCGTCCAGCATGGCCGGTGCTCGATACAACGAGTTCAGCAGCGAATTCTGGCGCGCCGTGTCCTCGGTGCTCGCCGGCCAGGCCTCCGGGTCGGCCGCGCTTGCCGGGCTCGCGCCGAGGCTCGAGCAACTGATGCAGGCGGCCCGCCACGAAGCCGGCGCACCAGTTCAGGCATCGGCGCCAACCGCCCCGGGACCCTGACGACCTCGTCGTGCTGCGAAGTCAAAAGCTCTCGCTGCTCGAGCGCCGGCGTCGCCGTACCGCCTGGCGATTCGTGGCGCCCGCCCTGCTGGTGCTCGTCCTTGTCGCGGCGTGGCCGCTGCTGCGGACAATCTGGTTCGGTTTCACCGACGCGCGGCTCGGCGATCTCGGCGGCGGGTCGTGGATCGGCTTGCGCAACTACCTCGACGTTCGCGACGGACAGTGGACCGGCCTGCTCGCCGACCCACTCTGGTGGCGCGCGGTCCGCAATACCCTGGTCTTCACGGTGGTCTCGGTGGCGCTCGAGACAGTGTTCGGCCTCGTGGTGGCGCTCGTGCTGCATCGATCCTTTCCCGGGCGGGCATGGGTGCGTGCGGCCGTGCTGGTCCCCTGGGCGATCCCGACCATCGTCTCCGCGAAGATCTGGGGCTGGATCCTCCACGACCAGTTCGGACTCCTGAACGACCTGCTGCAGCGGGCGGGATGGCTCGCGGAACCTCTCGCGTGGACGGCGGATCCGGCCCTGGCGATGGGGTCGGTGATCCTGGTCGACGTCTGGAAGACCACGCCGTTCATGGCAATGCTGATTCTCGCGGCACTGCAGATGCTGCCGAAGGACTGCTACGAGGCGGCACGCGTCGACGGCGTTCCGCCCGTGTCGGCATTCCTCCACATCACTCTGCCGCTCATCGCACCGGCGCTGATCGTGGCCGTGACCTTCCGGGCCCTGGATGCCCTGCGGATCTTCGACCTCGTCTACGTGCTGACCCCGAACCGGCCGGAGACCCTGTCCATGTCGGTCTACGCCCGCCAGCAGCTGGTGGACTTCCAGTCGGTGGGCTATGGATCGGCGGCGTCGACGCTGCTGTTTCTCACCGTCGCGCTGCTGACCATTGCCTGGCTCGGCTACGGGCGTCATCGCCTCGAGGCGCAACACGCGTGACGGCAAAGGCCACACTCCGCAGTGCAGGCTTCCTCGCGCTCGTCGCGATCATCGTGATCATCTCGGTGTTTCCGCTCTATTACGCCGTGGTCACCTCGTTCAAGTCGGGGGCGGCGCTCTTCGAGGTGGACTATCTACCGGCGGCGCTGGACTGGAGCAATTACCGGGCGGTGTTCCGCGAGCAACCCTTCGGTCGGAACATCCTGAATTCCGTGATGGTCGCCACGGGCGTGGTGCTCGTCGGCCTGGCGTTGAGCGTTACGGCGTCCTTCGCGCTGGCGCGGATCCCGTTTCGCGGCCGCACGCTGCTGCTGATGACGCTGCTGTCGGTGGCCATGTTTCCGCAGGTCGCCGTGCTCTCGGGCCTGTTCGAACTGGTCCGCACCCTGGGCCTCTACAACAGCCTCGGCAGCCTCGGGCTCAGCTACATGATCTTCACCCTGCCCTTCACGACCTGGGTGCTGACCGCGTTCATGCGCGACCTGCCCGGTGAACTCGAGGAGGCGGCCATCATGGATGGCGCCAGGCCGCTCACCATCGTCGTCCGCGTCTTCCTGCCGCTGATGGGACCGGCGCTGGCGGCGACGGGGCTGCTCGCGTTCATCGCGGCCTGGAACGAGTTTCTCTTTGCACTGACGTTCACGCTGACCCACGATCAGCGAACCGTGCCCGTGGCCATCGCGCTGATCAGCGGTGCCAGCCAGTACGAGCTGCCCTGGGGTCAGGTCATGGCGGCCTCCGTCGCCGTCACGGTGCCGCTCGTGCTCATGGTGCTGGTCTTCCAGCGCCGCATCGTCGCGGGCCTGACCACGGGGGCGATCAAGGGGTAGCGCGGACCGGGGCAGCCCGGAGACCCCGCCGCAGGCGTGACCCGGGCGATCGGAGAGGACCGCGAGCAGCAGGCGAGGCGTCGCCCGAGGATGATCAGCCCGCGTCCGCGAGTTGCAGCGACTCCATCCAGTTGCGGATGCGCTTGGCGTCCGCGATCCGCGTGAGCTTGCCCCACGAGTTGAGCAGCACGATCACCACCTCGCGGCCGTCGATGACGGTCTGCATCACGAGGCACCGGCCGGCTTCCGAGATATAGCCGGTCTTCTGCACGTTCACGTGCCACGCCGGATTGGCGACCAGCTGGTTGGTGTTGCGGTACTCGAGCGGCCTGCGGTTGACGTAGACCGTGTGGCTCGCCGTGGTCGAATAGTCGCGGATCGTCGGGTTCGCCGCCGCCGCGAGCACGAGCTTGGCGAGGTCCTCGGCACTTGCGACGTTGCGGCTCGACAGGCCCGTCGGCTCGACGAAGCGGGCCGTGGTCATGCCGAGCGCCGCCCCCCGTTCGTTCATGGCTGCGACGCATGCGGGCATGCCGTCAGGATAGCGGCGGCACAGCGCATGGGTGGCACGATTCTCCGAGGACATCAGTGCGAGTCGCAACAGGTCGCCGCGGCTCAGCCGGGCTCCCGGCGCGAGCCGCGAGGTTCCACCGACGGTGCCGCGCACGTCTTCGGAGGTGATGGCCAGCATCTCGTCCATCGGCTGCCCGGCCTCGAGCACGACCAGGGCGGTCATCAGCTTGGTGATGGAGGCAATCGGCGCGGGGGTCGTTTCGTGGCGGGCGGCGAGCACCGAGGAGTCCGATTCGTCCAGGACATAGAACGCGCTGGAGCGCACGTCCGGCGAGCCGTTCGGCTGCAGGCCGCCACGCGATTCGGCGGACGCCGCGACGGCGACGAACGCGGCCAGCAGGCCGAGGGCCTTGACTGCCAAACCAGCTGTCCTGCACGAGTGCATGAGTTCTTTCTCGTCTTCTTCCCGAATCCGGCACCTGGGCCGCGCGCACGCCGCGCGGACCCTCCGAGTTGTGGACGTTAGCCCTTGGTGCGGCACGGGCAACGTGACGCGTCTCGCAGAACTGCGTTGCGGCGTGCCGATCCGCAGTCCGGGATCGCCGCAACATCGAGCCCGAGGTCGCGCATCATGGCATGCACCGGACCGTCGGTGCACATCGCAGGCCCCGGGTCCGCACTCAGCGACTTTCGATTGCCTGGCGCAGGTTCTCGCAGAAGTGCTTCAGCACGGCGATGCGCGCGTAGCGCTTGTCATTGCCCTCCACCAGCGTCCAGCGCGCCGCCGGCGTACTGGTGTACTGCACCATGTCGTCGACGGCATGCTCGTACTGCGCCCACTTCTCGCGGTTGCGCCAGTCTTCCTCCGTCAGCTTCCAGCGCTTGTGGGGCGTCTTCTCGCGCTCCTTGAAGCGCTTGAACTGTTCCTCCTTCGTGATGTGCATCCAGAACTTGGTCACGACGGTGCCGTGCTCGGTGAGTTGCTGCTCGAAGTCGTTGATCTCGGCATAGGCCCGCCGCCATTCGTCTTCCTGGGCAAATCCCTCGACACGCTCGACCAGCACCCGCCCGTACCAGGATCTATCGAAGATCGCGACGCAGCCGTCCCGCGGCACCTTGCGCCAGAAGCGCCAGAGGTAGTGCTGTCCTGCCTCCTCCTCCGTCGGCTTGGCAACGCCGTGCACCTGGTAGTTGCGGGGCGCCAGCGCGGTGCAGATGCGGCGGATCGCTCCGCCCTTTCCGGCCCCGTCCGGTCCCTCGAACACGAGCACGGAAGCGATGCCCTTGTCCTTGGCACGCAGATGCAAGTGGTGCAGTTCCGCCTGCAGGACGGGCAGGTGCTCCTCGTACTCCTTGCGCGAGATTTTCTTCGAGTGGTCCAGCCCGGACAGGACCGTGATCCCGCCGGACAACTTGGCCACGGACTTCGACCTGCGAGCCCGGCGCTTCCGACCTGAGTCTGCGGGTCCCGGCGCACCGGTCGGATGAGGCTGCAGCGCCCGCGACAGCGCGTCCTGAACCACCCGGGCAATCGCCAGGCTCCGGTACGGCCGATCCGCCCCCTCGATGATGATCCACGGCGCATCGCCCGTGTGGGTACGCGAGATCGTCTGCTCGGCCACCTCGATGAACCGGTCATAGTTGCGCCAGTTCTCCCAGTCGCGTTCCGTGACCCGGGCTTCCGTCAGCGGATCCTGCTCGAGGTTGTGCAGCCGCCGCTCCTGGGCGTCGTGGCTGAGGTGCATCCAGAGCTTGATGATGACCGCCCCGTCATCCGCCAGGGCCTGCTCGAAGCGGGCGACGCGCGCCAGGTGGGCCTCGTAGGCCTCGGGCGTGATCCGGTCGTACACGCGGTCGAGCAGTGGCTCCGAGTACCAGGCGCTCATGAACATGCCGATGCGGCCGCGCGCCGGCAGGTCCCGCCAGTACCGCCAGAAGTGCGGCTCTCGTCGTTCCACCTCGTTGGGCGGCTCGTAGGCATTCGTGGTGAGCCAACGCGGGTCCATCCATTCGTTCAGCAGGGCGATCGCCTCGCTCTTGCCCCCGCCGTCCACGCCGGCGAGGGCGAGAATGACCTGGCGCCGCGCCTGCTGCAGGTGCTCCATCTGCAGGCGCAGCAGCGACTCCCGCAGCTTCGTCGCCTGCTTCTTGAATGCCTGCGCGCTGACGGTCCGGCCGAGTTCCGCTGATTCGAACATGGCGTGTCCTGGTATCGACGGGCGCAGACAAACATACCCGACATGGCCCCCTTGCGGCGAGCGTCGTGGGCCACAAAGCGGTGCTGTGGGACGGCGGACGGCCGGACTCAGACTACGCGGGACGAGACTCCGAGCAATGCGTCGAGGACATCGTCCGCGGAATAGCTGACGCGACCGGGCTTCAGGTAGCGGTGAATCTGAGCGCAGTCGTCCCCGGCCGTGACCAGGGGAGGCTCGAGCGCGCCGCCACGGCGAATCTGCCCGACGTCTACGGCGGAGACGAGACCGTTGCAGATGCATTTTCGGTTGGCCGTGTCGGCCTCGTCACCGCCCTTGCGCAGGAAGTCCTCGAGCGGTTCACCCGGGCAGCGGTAGCCGACCGTTCCATCCGCCTCGCGGTAGCACTGCCGGAGATACCCGAGATCGCAGAGACGTTCGCGCCCGCTGCAGATGGCCGGTTCCGAGACCGTGCCGTCCAACTGCAGCACCTTGAACGGAAAGCCCGTCGGGGATGCGTGCGGATCGGTAAAGACCTTGATGCGGCCGGCGCGGCTCGCGCTCAGCACGGATGCCTTCAGTGCGGTCGACATCCCCGACTCATCGCAGAACGCGAAAGCCGTTCCGACCTGGACGCCGTCAGCGCCGAGCGCGAGCGCCTGCTGCAGCCTGGCCGCATCTCCGTACGATCCGCCCAGCCAGAATGGCAGGCCGAGGGCACGAATCTGCTCGAGGTCGGGCGAGTCACGCGGGCCGTAGACCGGTTCTCCGTTCGGATCCAGGGTCAGCGCCCCCCGCGGCGGTGCATTGTGGCCGCCCGCACTCGGGCCCTCCACGACGAAACCATCCACCCTGCCCGAACTCTTGCGCGCAAGCGTCATGGCGAGCGTCGAAGACGAGACGATGGCGAGGAACCGCGGTCGCTGCAGCGTTCGCTGCCCGTCAGTCAGGTAGGGTCGCGGATCGAATCGAACATGGAACTCTTCGCCGGGCAGTGCGCCGGCCACGTCGAGCTTCAGTTCGGCAGGCTCGCCCGCGGCCAGGCGATCGAGGATCCCCGGGATGGAGCGTGGAATGCCGGCGCCCATCAGCACCACGTCGACCTTGGCCAGCATCGCCCCGAACAGCGAGGCCAGGTTCGGCAGCTGCACCTTCTCGAGCAGGTTGATGCCGACCAGTCCTGCGTGATTCGCCTTGGCCAGGAACACCTCGGCGAAGTTGCTCAGCACGATCAGGTCGACCAGTGCGGTCGGCATCCTGATGGTGGGGATCGGCTTGGACTTGAACGGCGTATCCGCCGCCTTGCCGCCCTCGATGTAATAGCGATCCCAGATCCGCCTGGCGACGTCGGGCCGCGGGAAGGCGTCGAAAGCGGCACGGAGATGGCCGCCCGGGTCCCCGAGCTGAAGTCGTCGCGTCACGACCGTGTCAATGCCCGTGCCCGACACCACGCCCAGCTGACCACGGCGTGAAACCGCGCGCGCCAGGGGCCAGGATGAGACGGAGACACCCATCCCACCTTGTATGATCCGGGGCAACCGCGCGTGCATTTGCCGGACCCTAGCAGTCCCCCTGCATCGCGACGAGTCGTTGCGACTACCTAGACCTGGTCGCCGCCGGACCCGGAGCAATCCCGGCAGTGCCACCCACCGGACAAGCTGTCGCCGCGCCAGCGAGACGGTTCCGCCGCTCGCTCAGTGCCTCAGGATCGTGTCGATGATCTGGTGCACTTCCTGCTCGAGGCGGTTGGACGGCGTGACCACGACATCCACGTCCTGCACGGTGGCGGTGTAGCGGTTCACGCCCTGGTTACGCTCGTAGGCGTTCCGCAGCTCCTCCACGACGTCCGCGACCTCGTCCGGTTTCAGGCCATGCTCTTCGACGAGCGTGTTGAGGCCGCTCACCTTGCCGTCATGGATCCAGGCCAGGCCAAACTTCTTCGGCGGTTTGCCGATGAAGACGTAGGCAGCCTGCTCGGCGGGTACGACCTCCAGCGGCTCTTTCACCTTACCGGCGAGGTCGTGCAGTTGCTGTTCGACCCTCGCCACTCGCTCGGCTGCCGTGCTGCTTGGATCGATCGCCGGGAAATCCGGCTTGCTGGAGAAGATCTTCCCCAATAGTCCCATGACTCCCTCCTCTCGATTTAACGTCTCGCGACGTGTTCGGGCACTTGCCATCCTAGCGAATCGATTCCGGATGACCAAACCCGATATCCATGGATTCCCAGGCAACGGGCGTGAATCCAGTCACCGAGGGTGTCTGAGTCGCCCCTCACCCTCCCGCCATCGCCCCGACGATGCGCAGAGGCTCGGCACCACTGGCCACGGCGTCGGGCAGCGGCGCCTCGAGCGACTGGAACGACAGGTCCTCGCGGCAGGCGAAGAAGCGGATCATCGGGCGCCGCTTCAATGTGTCGTGGTCGCGCAGGGTCCCGCGCAGCGCAGGAAATCGCGCCTCGAGCGCATCGAGCACGGCGGCAAGGGTGGCCGGCCCGGCGACGTCCAGTTCGACCTCGCCGGTCACCCTGGCGAGGTTCCGCAGGTGATACGGCAAGGCGACGCGAATCACGGCAGCGTCTGGACCTCGACCGACAATACGGCGGGCAGGTCGCGGACGACCGGCTTCCAGCTATCGCCACCGTCGGGAGAGCAATAGACCTGGCCGCCAGTCGTCCCGAAGTAGACGCCGCAGGGATCGAGATGGTCGACGGCCATCGCGTCGCGCAGCACGTTCACGTAGCAGTTCCGCTGCGGCAAGCCCCGGGTGAGCGGTTCCCACTCGTGGCCGCCCGTGCGGCTGCGGTACACGCGCAGCTTGCCGTCCGGCGGATAGTGCAGCGAATCGCTGGTGATCGGCACGACGTAAATGGTGTCAGGCTCGTGGGCGTGAATGTCGATGGGAAAGCCGAAGTCCGTCGGCAGATCGCCGCTGACCTCGCTCCAGCCGTTCCCGGCGTCGTCGCTGCGCATCACGTCCCAGTGCTTCTGCATGAACAGTACGTCCGGTCGGGACGGATGCTGGGCGATGCGATGCACGCAATGCCCGACCTCCGCCTCCGGGTCCGGCAGCTCGTACGGCGAGAGCAGTCCGCGATTGATCGGCTTCCAGCTGTCGCCGCCGTCGTCGCTGCGAAAGGCGCCCGCCGCCGAGATGGCGACGAAGATCCTCCGCGGATCCCGCGGGTCCAGCAGGATGGTGTGCAGGCACATGCCTCCAGCACCCGGCTGCCACAGGTGCCCCTTGGCCTGGCGCAGGCCGGGCAGTTCCTTCCAGGTCCTGCCGCCGTCGCCGGTCCTGAAGATCGCCGCGTCCTCGACACCGGCGTAGGCGACGTCGGGATCCGTGTGCGACGGCTCGACGTGCCACACGCGGCGGAACTCCCAGGGGCGCTGCGAGCCGTCGAAGAACCTGTGCGTACCCACCTCGCCTTCGTAACGGAACATGTTGCTCTCGCCCTTCGGCATGCCGTCGGCACCCATGAGGTCCTCGGGTCGGGTACCGGGTGGGTTCCAGGTCCTGCCACCATCGTCGGAACGCTGGATCACCTGGCCGAACCAGCCGCTGGTCTGCGACGCGTAGAGTCTGTCCGGCTCGGCCGGCGAGCCCTTGAGGTGATAGACCTCCCAGCCGGCAAAGCGTGGGCCGTCGATACGCCATCGCTTTCGACTGCCGTCGGACGTGAGGATGAATGCACCCTTGCGGGTGCCGACGAGAACGCGGATCGAGCTCATGATCGTTCCCTCCCCTCGAGTGCGACATCTTGCGCGCTAAAGGAGACGACGAAAACCGCCGGAGCATCGGCGGCGGCTGACAACCACCCGGCACTGAGATAGCATTACTGTAATACTCGATCTCTGCCATTCTTTGTAACATCAGTGCGCCTGAAGGCACGGAACCTGATTCTCAACACCCTGCTCGCCGCCGGCGACGGGGGCCAGACGGTTCGCGAGGCGATCGCCAGCTGTGGGCTGTTTGGCATTCGTGAGAACACCGTGCGGGTTGCACTCGTCCGCCTGGCGGCAGAGGGGCTGATCGAATCCACCGGCCGAGGCACCTATCGGCTGGGACCGCGTGCCGTCGCGCTGGCACGCGATGTCGCAACCTGGCGCACAGCTGAAACCCGCGTCCGCGCCTGGGACGGCGGCTGGATCACAGTGCACGTCGGCGCGCTGCAGCGCAGCAACCGGGTAGCGCTGCGCTCACGCAGCCGAGCGCTTGCCTTGCTCGGCCTGCGGGAACTCGACCCCGGACTCCACGTGCGCCCAGACAACCTCGTCGGCGGCGTGGACGAGGTTCGTACCCGTCTGCTGAAACTCGGACTCGACGCCGCCGCGGCCGTCTTCGTCGCGAGCGGATTCGACGCCGATCGCGAGACGCGAGCGCGCGCGCTCTGGGATGGCAGGTCGCTGACCCGGGCATATCGCGCGACGCGCGAGGGACTCGAACGCTGGCTGGCCCACGCGGGCTCGCTGGCGCCGGACGTTTCGGCGCGCGAGGCGTTCGTGCTCGGCAACGAGGCGATCCGGCTGCTCGTGTTCGACCCGCTCCTGCCATCGCCACTCGTCGACGTCGACGAACGGCGCGCCTTTGCGGCGGCCGTGCGGCGTCACGATGAGGCGGGCCGCGCCATCTGGCGCCGTCTGCGACTGACACCGGGCGGTGCCGACGTTGCTCCACCGCATTCCTTCGATCTGGAACTGCTCTCCGCACGCACGAGGCCATGACCATGGACCGATCCGCCGCTGGTTCTTTCCCGACGCAATTTCTCGCCGATACCCACGAGGTGATCAACGTCGGACGCGAACTCCAGGACTACAACCTGTTCGCCACCGATACTGGGCTGCGCGAGGCCGTGGCGCGGGAAGGCGCCGCCTGGGCGGAAGCGGAGCTGCACGCCGCCGGGGCACACTTCGGGGCTGCGGAGTACCTGGAACTCGGCAACCTCGCCAACCGCTTCCAGCCGGAACTCGAAACACACGACCGCTTCGGCTACCGCGTGGACCTGGTGAAGTTTCATCCGGCCTACCACGCGCTGATGACCACCGCGATCGAGGGTGGCCTGCACAGCTCGCCGTGGACCGACCCGAGGCCCGGCGCCCACGTTGCGCGCGCGGCGAAGTCGTACCTGCACTCACAGGTCGAGGCCGGCCACGGCTGCCCGGTGACGATGACGTTTGCCGTGATACCTGCGCTGCGCCTACAGCCCGACCTCGCCGCCCGGTGGGAGCCGCTGATCACCGCGCGTACCTATGATCCTCGAAACGTTCCGGCGTCGCAGAAGTCGGGGCTCACCGTCGGCATGGCGATGACCGAGAAGCAGGGCGGCTCCGACGTCCGGATGAACACGACGCGCGCCTACCCGGTGGGTGCCGGCGGTGCCGGACAGGCCTACGAACTGGTCGGCCACAAGTATTTCGTCTCTGCGCCGATGTGCGATGCCTTCCTGGTGCTCGCCCAGGCACCGGGCGGACTGTCGTGCTTCCTGGTCCCGCGATGGCGGCCCGACGGCACCAAGAACCCGCTGCAGGTGCTGCGCCTCAAGCGAAAGATGGGTAATGCGTCCAACGCCTCGAGCGAGACGGAGTTGCGCGGTGCGCTCGCATGGATGGTCGGCGAGGAAGGTCGCGGGGTGCGCACGATCATCGAGATGGTGGCGATGACCCGCTTCGACTGCATGATCGGCTCGGCGGCCGGCCAGCGCATGGCGCTCTCACAGGCCGTCCACCACTGCCGCCTGCGCAAGGCATTCGGGGCGCTGTTGATCGACCAGCCCCTGATGCGCAACGTCCTCGCGGACCTGGCGCTCGAACAGGAGGGATCACTCGCGCTCACCATGCGCATGGCCCGTGCGATGGACAACCGCGCCATCGAGCACGAAGACCTGCTGGTACGCCTCGCCGTGCCCGTCGGGAAGTACTGGATCTGCAAGCGCACGCCCGCGCACGCCTACGAGGCGCTGGAGTGCATCGGCGGCAGCGGCGTGATGGAGGACTGCATGATGCCGCGCCTGTTCCGCGAGTCACCGGTGAATGCGGTCTGGGAAGGCAGCGGCAACGTGCAGTGCCTCGACGTGCTGCGCGCCATGCAGAGATCCCCGGCGGCCGTGGACGCCTTCTTCGCCGAACTCGGCCGGGCGCGTGGCGCGAACGAACAGCTGGACGCGCACGTCACAGCTCTGCTGAAGGAACTCGCGGATCCGGCGGACCTCGAGTACCGCGCGCGGGACATCACGGAACGCATGGCGCTCGCGCTGCAATCGGCCCTGCTCGTTCAGCACGCGCCGACCGCCGTCAGCGATGCGTTCTGCCGGTCGCGGCTGGCCTCGTCGGGCCATCGCAACTTCGGCGCACTGCCACGTGGCGTGGATTGCGGCGCCATACTCGGTCGCGCCTGGCCCTCCGTGGCGTAGTCCGGCGCGGGTCAGCGCTTCGGCGTCAGCCTGAGCAATCGTCCGCCACTGTCGCGCGACTCGTCTTCGAGCGCCCACAGTTCTCCGTTCGGCGCCTCGACGACGGCGCGGACTCGCGCGCCCATGGGATAGCGCCCGACCTCGCGCGCGCCCTCGCCCTCGAGTTCCACACGGACGATGGCCCGGGAGGACAGCCCCGCGATCAGCGCTTGGCCGCGCCAGCCCGGGAACAGCGCCCCGCGGTAGACGATCAGGTTGCCGGGCGAGATGACCGGCGTCCACCAGATCATCGGCTTCTCGAACTCCGGCCGGGTGTCGTGATCCGGAATCTCCCGACCATCGTAGTGATCGCCATTGGAAACCACCGGATAGCCGTAGTTGCCCGCGCGCTTGATGAGGTTCAACTCGTCACCGCCGGCCGGCCCCATCTCCATCACCAGGAGTCGGCCTGCGAGATCGAATGCGAGGCCAAGCGGATTGCGGTGTCCAAGCGACCAGATCTGCGGGTACACGCCCTCGTCGTCCATCAGCGGATCGACACTGAAGTGCTTGACGAAGGGGTTGTCGTCCGGAATCGAGCCGTCGTCGTTCAGGCGCACGACCTTGCCCAGGGTCGACTGCATGTCCTGCGCCGGCGTGAATTTCTGGCGGTCGCCGGAGGAGATGTAGAGAAAGCCCTTGTCGTCGAACGCGATCCGGTGGCCATAGTGACCGAACCCGACGACCTTCGGGTACTGGCGCCAGACGACTTCGAGGCGGGTCAGCCTGCCCCCGCTGTCGGCTTCCGTCAGCACCGCTCGTGCGACGGCCGCCCCCCGAGTGTCACCGACGCCGCCCTCGGCATAGCTGAGATAGATGGTGTTGTTCTTCGCGAAGTCCGGGTGCAGGGCGACGTCACCCAGGCCTCCCTGGCCGCCGTAGTCCACATCCGGCAGGCCGGCGATCGGCCGGGACTTCTGTCCGTCGCGGCTGACGATGAACAACCGGCCTTTCTTCTCCGTCACCAGCATGCGACCGTCCGGCAGGAACGCCATGGCCCATGGCTCGTCGAAGGACGTCACCGGTTCGACCGTGAACGGCAGGTCTCCCTGCGCCTGTGTGTTGGTGAAGGCGCAGAGACTCAGTATCCCTGCCAGCAGTCGTCCTCTCATCGGTCACCTCCTTTGTATCGCGAGCGTCATCGTTCAAGTCCAGTCGAACCTGCCCGCAGAACCGGGCGCGGCACTGCGGCGCGTCGTGACGACGACCGCCGGTCACTCGATTCCGAAGATCACGTTATACGACGTGTCGCGGCTGCCGCGGTTGATCACCTCGATCACGTGGTCGCCGGACTGCCAGAGCTGGCCCCGGTACTCCTTCGACGAAGTCATCTGGTCGAGGAGAAACGAGCCGTCCGGATTGAAGATCTGGTAGTAGACGTCCGGCCCCTTGGGTGCGACTCGAACATAGAGATTCTGGCCGTTCTTCGCGCCCAGGACGTATCGGGTCGAGCTGCCCGGCGTCAGCGTCGCCGTCAGTTCGGCGCCGCTGGCACTGCGGTCGAATCTCACGCGCTCCGTCGACGTCGTGGGTTCCCCGCCGGACTGACTGGGGGCGCCGGCCATCGCGCCGCCGCCGTCGTCGGCCGCCTGGCTCACCGCGAGTTCGCCGACCGTCCCGTCGGAAGAGGCGAGACATCGCCACACGGTGCCGCCCGCGTCGCGCAACATCACCAGCGTGGCTGCCTCGGAGAACTCCGAACTCAGCACCTCTCCCCCGGCTGCGCCGTCCGGCCCACCGACGCTCCGCAAGCGGTCGATGCAGCCGTCGATCGCGTCCTGCTCGCCCGCCGCGGCGGGCTCGAAGACAATGACTGCGGCGACAGCGACGGACGCCATCACCAGTGAGGGCATGCGACTCATGTGGGGGACCTCTGCTCCAGACGGGTTGATGAACAATATCACCCGAAAGCGTGTCCCGCTGCAGCCCATCGGCCGGCACGTGGTCTGGACCGCCGTGGCGGGAATGTGTGCCGGGTAAACCCTGGAGCACGGCAGGATCGTGCCGCTCGCGGCGGTCTGCGTTGAGTACCTATGATCCTGCGCTGGCGCAGGCAGGACCCGGCTTTGACCGGACCATCGGCGCGGTGCTAGCGTTCTTCCCACCGACCGCGGTCGGTCAGATTTTCAATCCACCGGACGGGCTCGCACTCACCTCGTGGGGCGCGTCGTGCCGAAGAGGGAATCCCATGTCCACGAGACTCGATCTCTCCAATATCACCCTGATGGATGCCCTCGATCTCGCCTCCCTGATCGAGCTCGAAGCAACCAGGCGGTACAAGGAGTTCGCCGAAACACTCGGCAGCCGAGGCGTGGACGACGCAGGCGCCGTATTCCAGTCGATGGTGGTCAACGAGACCAAGCACTGCGAGGAAATTGCCGAGCGCCGGCTGGCACTGTTCGGCGACAAGCCGGCGAAAGTCACGCTCAACGACATCTTCGACGTGGAGGCCCCCGACGTCGGTGACGTACGCTGGAACATGTCGGTGCTCAAGGCATACCAACTGGCGCTGTACTCCGAGCAGAAGGCCTTCGCGTTCTATGACGAAGCCCTCGAGTACGTGCACCAGCCGGACGTCAAGGCGCTGTTCGAGGAACTGCGGGACGAAGAGGCCGAGCACGTCGGCATGCTGGTGAAGATCATTGCAAGACTGCCGCCGTCGGCGGAGATCGAACTCGAGGACGAGGATTACGATCCGAACCGGCCCGCTCGCGACAGTTTCGAAGTCTAGCGAGCGTCGTCCCCCGCGTTCGCCGCTCAGCCGAACAGCGCCGGCAGCAGCCCCAGTTTCCAGAATCCGACCGACGCCGTCACGCCGGCCAGCAGCAGCACGAGGTAGTAGAACCGCCCCGGGAGGCTGCGTCGGCGACCGCTCCACATCTCCCAGGCGGCGACCGCCATCAGCACGACGATCGCGACCGCCGCCCACGGCAGCACGAACACCCAGCGAATCGAACTGGGAACGGCGCCGAGAAACAGCAGCAGCATGTTGTCGCTCACCGCGGCACCGATCGTACCGGCGAGGGCCAGCAGCGCGGCGCCGAACATCAGCAGCGCGAGCAACGGCAGCCATGGCGCGGCCTCCGAGAAACGCGACTTCCAGTCGTCCGGGCCGCGCACCGTGCGTCGGCCGCGCAGGCTCGCGACCACTTCACCGATTGCATAGACCGGGATCGCCGAGGCCAGCACCAGCAGCGCGAGGGCGATCAGCAGGAAGCGCGCGCCATAGGTCATCAGGCCCGCCTGGGGGCCGAGTGCCGCCGCCTCCCTGAGCGGTGGAATGACGATCAGGTCGGACGGAACGACGAACGCCGCGGGCGGCTGCAGCGAACACGCGGCATCCGTCGCGGCAACCGGGTCGTCGACGAAGCGCTGGATCACGTCGGTGGCGCACGCACTGCCGAAGGCCTGGCCGTGCGTGCCACCGGGGAACGTCACGCGCTGCACGCGCGTGAGCCCCGATGCGACCTGGTCGGCAAATTCGGGCGGAGTGATCGGGTCGAACTCGCCCGACAGCAGCAACGCGGGGATGTCGCTGCGCACGGGCTCGAGCACCTCGCGCGGCAGGAGTTCGATGTTCCAGTCGCGGCACACGTCGAGTATCGACTGTGCTCCTTCGACGCCCCCGCGCTTCAGCCGTGGATCGAGGTTGCCTTGCGCCGCCTGCTCCGGATCCGAGTCGCCACGCTCGGCACACACCACCGACAGGTACATGCCATCGGCGAACGTGTCGTCGAACATGACCATGGGCAGCAACAGGCCGGACAGCAGGCCGTAATCGCCGCGCTCGGCGCGATCGATGATGTACGGGATCAGCCGCGTGGCTTCCTGCATATAGAGGGCCTGGTAGACGACGCCGGCCAGGTCTTCGCCACTCAGGTAGACGTCCACGGCCTTGTCTGCGCTCCCCTGCGGTGGGGCCACCGCAAGGTGCACGGGTTCGGCGTCCAGGCGATCGAGCAGCGTCAGGAAGCGCCTCGACAGGTCGGGGAAAGCCGCATTGCAGGCGGCGTCCGCTTCGCAGCCGCGGAAGTACTTCGCCGCGATCCGCTGCTGGACCTGCGGCACCCCGGTCACCAGGTTGAACTCCGTCGGCACGACCGCGTCGAGCACGACGCTGCGCAGGCGCTGCGGGTGCTGGCGCATCAGGTACTGGCCGAGTTCCGTGCCGTAGGACACGCCGTAGAAATTGATCTCGTCGTAGCCGAGCGACCGACGCAACATCTCCACGTCGTTGGCGTTCTCCACGGTATTGAACGCGGACAGGTCGCCCGCCTCGCGCGAGAGCCGCTCACCGCAGGCGCGATAGGCTTCGCGCTCGCGCGGGTCGGGGTCCGGCCGGTCCTTCTCGGACTCCGCCTCGAGCGCCAGCGCGGTCGCCTCGATACAGCGCAGCGTCGGTTGCGAGTACAGCGTGCCCCGCTGGTCCCAGATGACGAGATCACGATTCCTGGCGGGGCGCATCGTGGGATCGTCGATCAGGGCCTGGGCAAAGGTGTCGATCGACGACCCGCCCGGCCCGCCCTGTGCCACGAAAAGCGGGTCCGGCCGGCGATCCTCGGCTGCGGCGCCGATCACGACCACGGCCAGCCGGATCGCGGCACCGTCCGGCGACTCGTGGCGACGTGGCACGGTGACGTACCCGCAATCGACCGATCCTTCGGTCACCATCAGCCCGAACGTTCGGCAGTCGGCCGGCGACCAGGACGCCGGGTCAGGCGCGAACGCGCCGACCGCTACGCTGGACCACGCACAGAACGCAACCACCCAACAGAAGTGCCGCACTCCTCGCATGCAAATTCCCCCGGATTACTTCGACGACCACGGCGGTGTCGCGAAGACCTGCGCCTCCTCCTCGCTACCGGGCTCGAAGAAGGAATGGATGGAGTCGTCCCGGTAGTACTTCCAGAATTCTGCCGCCAGCGGCTCGCTCACGATCTCGAAATCCCCGGCGGCCTGCCGCTCCTCGAGAAACCTGCGGTATGCGTCCAGAGGCTCCGGCCCGCCCTGCTGGAAGATGATTCGCCCGCCGTATTGCTCGTGCAGCGCAGCGTTGATCTTCCACTGGCGGATGAAAGCGTCCGCGATCTCCTCGCGGACGGCCTGGTCCTCCGCGGACTCCTCGCGCAGGGTCGCCGCCATCGCGGGATCTCTACTGAGCACTTCGCGAACGTCGGCAACGTACTCCGCCTTCTCGGCCTGGGTCACCGTGATGCCTTTCGACTCCCCGTACGTGTCCGTCAGTGCCTTCAGGACGACGTAGCGGAGCTCTTCAGCGTCCTGGGTATGAATCGCCGTGCCGTACACCCGACCGGCCACCGGCGTCTGCGGATCGCCGTAGTCGCCGGCAGACGCCCCGCCCGGCAAGGCGATTGCCTTGCCCTCGGTGTAGGAGCCGAACTCGGGGATCAGGATCCCGATCCCCTCGAGATCGGCCAGCGGCTCGGCCGGCGCGACGGTCGGATTTGACGGGTAACCAGTACCGTCGTGCTTCAGTTCCGCGCTGCCCGCGGCGAGTCCGCCGCCGCCGACCCCGACCACCAGGTTGCGCCAGCCCTGGGAACTGCGCGGCGAGATCCGTACGGGCGGTCGCACGACCGAGAACTGGCTGACCAGGCGGTAACCGTCCGGCCCCGGCGTGAAGACGAACATCGGGCAGCCGCCCGTGCCGCACACCATCGGCCCGGCCAGGTAGACGACCACTTCGGCGATTCCGTCGCCGTTCAGGTCGACGGTGGAATCGAAGTAACGCGCGTCGCCGACGTCCATCGCGACCGCGGCACGGATCGCCGCGCCGAGATCGGCATCGGTGAGCTGCGCCGCGGCGGGCGCCGCAGGAGCCTCCGCCACGGGGCCCGTCGCCGTCTCCGCCGCAGGCGGGGGGGCCTTGCCCCCACAGCCCACGAGGGTTGCCAGCACGAGACAGGACACATGGGGTCGAGCGAGCTTCATCGAAATTTCTCCAGGGTCGGGGACCGTCGAACTGACTTCAGACGCATCCCAGTGCGGCGCAGCGTATCCGCCTGGCCGCGGAAGGTCCACGCAGCCACTCGCCGTCGGCGGGCTGATCCTCCTCAACGCTTCTCGACGGACTCCATGAACGCCGCCAGGGCCTCGTTGAAGGCTTCCGGACGGTCGACGTTGGAGACGTGCGCGGCGCCCTCGATCACCCGGACGATCGATCCCGGCACGAGCGCCTGGTATTCCCGCATCGTCGCCGGTCGCGCCTCGTCATGCTCGCCGACGAGGAACATCACCGGGAGATCCAGTTCCGGCAGCCGTTGGAGCCGGTCGTAGTCACGCAGCGTCCCGGTCGATACGAACTCGGACGGCCCCCACATGTACTCGTACAACTCGGCATTGAACCCGACCGGCGTCGAGGCGCACAAGGGCAGACGCCGTTCAGTTCGCGGCGTACGCACGACAAACTCGCTCTCGAACACGTCGTTCGCCGCCTGAAAGTCCGGCGAGTCGAACCTGCCGCTGGCCACCGCGGCCGAAATCGCGTCCTGCGCGTCCTTCGGTAACATCGCGACCAGCGAATTCGCATCCTCGATCCAGCGGGGCGTCGACAGCAGGGGTCCGACGAAGGTCACGGAACGCACGCCCGTCCGGTCACCGGTCAGCAGGTACTCGAGCGCGACCGCCGCTCCCCAGGAGTGGCCGACGAGATGAAGCTCCCGGAGTCCGAGCTGCGTGCGGATCGCAGTCACTTCCGCGACGAAACGCGACAGCACGGCATCGCGCTCGAGGTTCAGCATGCGGTCCGAATTCCCCGATCCGAGCTGGTCGTAGGTGACGACTGGCCGCGACGCGGCGACACCCTGCATCGTGTCGGGATACGAGCAGCTCGCGGAGCCCGGCCCGCCATGGATCATGAGCACCGGAATGCCGTCGGGCCTGCCCGTGACGCGAAAGGCAACCCGCCCGCCGGGTACGTCGACGAAGCCGTCGTCCGGCAGTGGCGGAGGAGCCGCGCACGCGCCGAGGAGGGACGCGACCAGCACGACCAGCCAACCGAGCCGCGTCTCGTTCGCCTGCATGACTCAAGTCTCCAGGAGCGTGTCTGTGAACACGAAGGGGTTCATGAAGCCTCCGACTGGTGCCCGCCGCCCGGAGGGTGGCACAGCCAGGTGCTCCGCGTCAGTGCTTCGCCACTTTCCGACGACCCGTCGTGGCCTTCCTGCGCGCACTGGTCCGGGACGGTCTGGCCTTGCGTCGCTTCGGCAGATACGCCGCCTCGAGTTCGTCCAGCGCCTCGCCGACGTACACCGCGAGTCGCTGCACGCTCGGTACGCTGTCACGACAGGCGACGAATCCGAACGCGAGCTGGCCCGCGTAGCTCAGCACCGTGATGTTCAGTGCGAGACCGTGGCCGACCTGGGACACGGGGTAGTAGCCGACCATCTTCGCGCCGTGGAAGTACAGCGTCTCGCGTGGACCGGGGACGTTCGAGACGATCAGGTTCGACACCGGACCCACCAGCGCCCCCGCCACGGGAAGCCAGGCGAGTACCAGCGGCAGTGCCAGGATCATGGTGAAGTTCATCGCCGCGGTCTGGGTCATCTGCTTCAGCAATGTCTTGCCCGCCTCGGTCGAGCGCTGGATCAATTCGAATCGCTCGCGGACGTCGGCGAGGTCGGTGCCAAGCCGCGTGTTGAGCGAGGTCACGGCATTGCCGCTGACGGCGCCCTCCTCGTGGTGCAGCGCCATCGGCACCGCCGCGATCAGCGTCTCGCCGGGCAGCGCGTCTCGCTCCAGGAGGTAGCGGCGCAGCGCGCCGCTGCAGGCGGCGAGCACCACGTCGTTGACCGTACCACCGGCTGCCCGGCCGATCGTTTTCACCCGCTCCAGGCTGACCGCCTGCGTGGCGACGCGTCGCTGCCCACCGACGCGCACGTTGAAGATCGTGCGGGGTGCTTCCGCGATCGATGCCAGGTCGGCATCGTCGCCGAGCCCGAGTGCCGCACGCGCCGTGCGGGACAGGCCGCGGGCCAGGCTGGGCAGCGACTTGATCTCCCGGTCGAGCAAGGCCGGCAGCCCCTGCAGCAGGCCGCCGGCACCATCGCGACGCTCCGGCGGTTGTCGGGAGGTGTCCGCCCAGAACGGCGGCACGAAGCTGCTGCGCGGGTCCGCGGTCAGGTTCAGCAGCTTGACGCTGTTGGCGCCGTCAACGAGGGCGTGGTGCACCTTGAAGAAGATCGCGAAACGACGGTCGGCGAGCCCCTCGATCAGGTGGAACTCCCACAGCGGCTTGGTGAGGTCCATCGGGTGGGAGTGCAGGCGCGAGACGAGTTCGCCCAGCTCGCGCTCGCCGCCCGGATACGGCAGCGCCGAGCGGCGCACGTGATACTCGAGATCGGCGTCGTCGATGATCTCCCAGCTCGGCAGGACCTTGCCCGCCACTCCGCCTCGCAAACGATAGTTGAGCGGCGGCGCGGACACCGGATGACGGCGCAGCTCGGCGAACAGTTTCGCGACGAAGTGCGCCGGCGCGCCGGAAGGAATCTGGAAGACCTGCAGCCCGGCCACGTGCAGGGGCGTGTTGCGCGTCTCGGCCAGCAGGAAGGACGCATCGAGCGCACTGAGTGGAATACGTCGGGTCATTGCCGCGCCCCCATGACCGCTTCATCGGGCGGCTGTACATCACCATAGCATTCCCGTCCCGGGTACGGCGATCGGGACCATGGCCACGCGCCGCTTTCACGTCATGGCGAAGCGGCTGCTCGACGCCCAGGAGATCTCCAGGCCGAGAATGTGAGAGATCAGGTCGTGCGCTTCTGTTTCGCCACGACGCGGAACGGGTCAACCACGCGTCACCTGTTCGTCGTCTGGTCAGGCGGCGCAGCGAGCAGGCGGCGCAGCACGCCGGGGCCCAGAGCCCGGCTGACCTCCGTCACTGCCACGTACGGCGCCAGCACGAGCAGCAGCAGCAGGCAGGAGGCCAGGATCTCCAGGAAGGACTTGTGCAGGTGTTCGCCAAGGACCTCGGCCCACGATCGGCCGTGGATCCAGCCCAGGACGAGTTCCTCTACAACTGTGAGCACAATCAGCAGCAGGAACAGCAGGAGGAGCTTGCGCACGATGTACGTTGCGAGTGATCCGGCCTTGAGCCTCGAGCCGATGCCGGCCGCTTCTCCGAGCAGCGTGAACTTGCCCAGGATCAGCGCCTTCGCCGCGGCCAGGCCAAGCACGTCCAGCCCGGGGCCCGCTTCGCCCCGTACGACCGCCCCATAGAAGAGGATCGCAGCGAAGCACACGAACAGGTAGGCACTCACGATCAGGTAGGCGCGCAACTCCTGGCGCAGACGCTCCTTTGCACTGTCCGCCTTCGTCATAAAGTCTCCCAGTCATCGAATCGGGGCACACCGCCGAATCCTTGCGCGATGAAGGGCGCCAGTTCGCCCGTTACCGCTGGCCGTGTACCACGTTGCGGTCGTACACGGCCAGCGGGTCATGCTTCAGGGCGTGATCTTCAGTACTTGTCCGGCACCCGCCGTGACGCCGTGATTGGTCACGTAGACCGCTCCGTCGGCGCCCACCGCCACCGCGGTCGGGCGATTGAGACCGCTCAACACGATCTGGCGCGAGCAATCGGGCGCGACGCGCGAAAGCTGGCCGGTGTTGGGAGCGAAGAACAATCCGCCGGTCGCGTTCTCGACGACGTAGAGACTGCCGTCCGCCCCGAACGCGAGGTCCATGATCGCCTTGAAGCCACCGCAGTGGACCATGGGATCGTGTCCCGGCATCAGGCGATAGATGCTGGCCAGGCCCTGGACGAACGGAAATCCCGTCAACTGGCCGACATACAGCGCACCGTCGGAGCCGCGGGCCACGGCCGTCGGGACGGCCTCGACCTGCGGCGGCCCGACCGGCGTGGGATTGGGCTTGGTTGGAAACACCGCCAGTGTCTCGACCCTGCCGTTCGCCGCCACGCTCGACAGCGAGTTGCCGCCGGCGTCGACCACCAGCAGGCCACCCGGTTCGGCAAGCAGACCAAACGGGTTCGAGTCGACGGCACCCCCCGCCGGGTTGTTCATGACTTCGTGGTGCAGGATATCGGCGACCACTTTCCAGCGGCCGCTCGCCGCCATCTTGATCACCTTGCCGGCCGCCGTTGCGCCGAGCGCGGCCTTCCAGGCCTCGTCACCGCCGAGTCCCATGGTGATGTAGGCACCGCCGACACCCTGGAAGGAGATGTCGTTTGGACCGCTGGCCGACGACCCGTCGGGCAGCGCGTGCGACTCCAGTCCCCCGAGCACCCGCGATTGCTGGCCCATCCACAGTCGCGAGATCGCGCCGGTTCGGCCTGCGCAGCGCGGCTCACCGATCGGGCTGACCAGGCAAGGACCCGGACCACCGCGACCCGCTTCCGCAACGTAGAGCGCCCCGTTCGGGGCGAAGGCGAGGCCGCGCGGGTTGTCGAGCCCGCTCATCACGACCTCATACGGCGATTGTGCAAAGGCGCTCCCCGCGAGGGCCAGGAAGCCGATACCACTCAACGCGATCGATGCAACGCGAACGGTTTTCATGTCTCCTCCCGGTGTTTCGCTGGCGGATGCCAGCGAGCAAATACTGGATGCCATGCGGTGACCGGACCTGCTGGCCGTGCCAGCAAGCGGCGAGAGCGCCCGCGATTCATGTGTCTCCCTTCACTGCGTCTGGTCCGACGTTCCAACCCGGTGCCTTTCGGCGGTCAGCGGACATCGGTGTTCTGCTTCTGTGCCCGGGATTTACTCCTTTGCTTCTTGGTCCGCAACAGGTTGATCGCTTATGTCAAATCGACGGACACCTGCCCCACGAGTTCAAGGCCATCGCCGATGTGACCGCGGTTGACGCGACGAACACGCGGGCCCTAGCATCGGACGCGAACAACACAGAATCCGGCTCCACCAGAGCGCCGGCCGAAACAGACGCCAGGAGGGCCACCCCATGAACCCGATGCGCACCATCATCCTGCCGGCGCTCGTTGTCGGCTGCGTCCTCGCTGCACATGGCCTTGCGACTGCGGCGGAAGGCGCGACCGACCTCAGTTCGTACCGATGGACCAACGTACGACCGACGGTGCCATTCGATCCGACGACGTGGGCGCCGCGCGCCGGCCTGCAGGCGCTGGAACTGCGCAACGACCTGTACGTCATGGGCGGCCGTGGGCCGTTCTCCTTCGAGGACGAGACGGTGCTGTTTGGCGACGTCTGGAAAAGCGCGGACGCCGGTTCCACCTGGCAGAAGGTCGCGCAGTGGCAGCCCGGCCCGGGCGCCGGCGACATGTGGGCACCGCGGGCGTACTTCGGCGCCGTCACACATCGTGGCCGCATGTTCGTGATCGGCGGACAGAATTTCCAGACCCGGCCGAATCCGATCTACCCGGATGGCTGCGCCTTCCTACCGCCCGACGTGCCCTGCCTGCCGTTCGTGCCCGACTCGACCTTCTTCGACGACGTCTGGAGCAGCAGCGATGGCGTGACGTGGACGGCGGCAACGACGGACGCGCCGTGGGACGGCCGCGCCGGCCTGTCGGTGGTCGTTCACAAGGGCGCGATCTACGTCCTCGGTGGCAGCCAGGGGGACGATGCCGCGACGGGTGGCACGGGACGCGTGCTCTACAACGACGTGTGGATGTCCCGGGACGGCCGCACGTGGACCGAGGTCGCCGGCAACGGGCCGCGGTGGTCGCCGCGAGCGGGCGCCGCCGTCGTCTCAAAAGATGGCTACATCTACCTGCTCGGTGGCGAGCGGGGATTTTCCTGCGGCTTCGATCCCGCCAGCCCCTGCCAGCCGGCGACCGACACACTCTATTTCAACGACGTGTGGCGCTCGCGAGACGGCGCATCCTGGCAGCGGGTCACAGCGTCGGCCGGCTGGTCGCCCAGGCCGGGGCATCAGTGCGTCGTGCTGATCAACGAGATTGTCTGCTTCGGCGGTTACGGCGAGGTGCCCGGCGTACCGCCGATCCCTGCGAACCCGACGGACATCTGGGCCAGCCGCGACGGCCGTACCTGGACCGAGCTTGCTTCGCCGGCCGCACCACCCTGGAATGCCGCCACCGCAGCCGAAATGAGATACGACTTCGATGCCCTCGTCTTTTCGGGTGGCCGCGCCGGACTGCCGCCGTCGATCATGACCTTCGGCGGCGACCGTGAACGATTCGGGCTCCCCTCGGACGTGAACGCTTTCCTCCTCGAGAACGACGTCTGGCAGTTCGGTCCGTAGCGCCACGCCCGGCACGCGCGCCAGGTAGTCCCGTCCGGCAGGCGAGGACGCGAGCAGTACAGCCGCACTCAGCGCAGCACACCGACGCGACACGACCGGCTCAGCCCTTGCCCGCTTCACCGAGCATCAGCGCGTGCGGCGCCGATACTCGCTGGGTGACTGACCGGTGAGGCGCTTGAACGCCCGCCCGAAGTTCGCCGGATCACCGTAGCCGAGCAGGTGGCCGACCTCGCTGACGGTGTAGCGTGCGTCATCGAGCATGCGGCGGGCCATCTCGAGCTGCTGCGCGGCGCGCAGTTCCCCGAAGCGGACGCCGTTCTCCGCCAGTCGCCGGATGACGGTGCGCGTCGTCACGCCCCAGGCACTGGCCAGTTGCTCCAGTCGAGGCTGGCTCGTGAACTTGCGGTTGGTCGCGATCTGCTCAAAGTGCGCGGCCAGCCAGTGGGACGCCCGGGCCACCACGTCATCCTCGGCGAGCACGCCTGCAAGTGCTTCCCGACAGCGGGACACGGACGAGCGGAAGATCTTCTCGTCGTGCAACGGGCAGGGCAGCGCCTTGAGGGCCGACGGCAAGGCAATCCCGTTGAAGCCGGCGGAGAACTCGCACCGGCTGGCAAATGCCTCGCGGTAACGGCTGACATGGCCTCGTGCCGCATAGGCGAAGTGCAGGGTCGCGTCCGAATTGCCCTCACCCAGTACGGCGCGGACGTACGACAGCGCGATCTGCTGCAGCATCTCGACGAGCGGCACCGCGAGATCGCCCAGCGGATAGCGCGAAGTGTCGAAACACAGGATCAGCTGGCGATCCCGCTCGACGGCGCTGTACTCGACGTAGGGCGAGCGTATGCGCGCGAATGCGCCCAGCGTCTCGATGCCCTCACCGAGTGTCGCCGCGCTGATCGCGGCGAAGCCCAGCGGGCCGTGGCTGTTGATGTTGAGTCGGCGTCCGAACTCGAGGGCCCAGTCCTCCCGGGCGGCCAGCACGCGCGCGTTGCGCAGCACCTGCAGCTGCTGCGCCACCGTGATCACGCCGTGCTGCACCAGCAACTCCGGGGACAGGTCCGTCCCGGCGAGCAGGCGACGCTCCGCCGTGGGCCAGCGCTGCAGCAGCAGGCGTGAATACGTGCTGGGACAAGGAAGCGAGTCAGTCGGATGAACCATCTGGCCAGTATGTCACTAAATGACCTGTACTGAGTCACAAAGCGATGTTCCTGCCAGGCGACCCCACCCCTACCATGCGCCCCCTGGCCTGCCGGAACGCGGTTCGAAGCGCCCGGCGCAGCCCACGACTCAACTGACTTTGCCGGAGGAACCATGTTGATCAAGCTGATGAAGGGGTGGCTCATGCCGCTCGCAATCGTCCTGTCCATTCTTGCAATCGCCGCAGGCGGCTGGTGGCTCTGGGCGCCGGCCGCGGGCCTGTTCGCCGCCTTCGTCCTGGGTGACTGGCTGCTGCCGAGGGACATGAGCGCGGCCATCGAGTCCGACAGCTGGATCTTCAACCTTCCCGTCTACACGATCCTTCCGCTGCTCATCGCCTTCAACGGCGCGCTGCTGTGGATGCTGGGCAGCGGCGACGTCGCCCAGATCGGCGAGTGGCTTCGCAGCGTTTCGGGGATCGACCTGTTTGCGGGCCGCGCCGCCACGTCCAGCTGGGCGCAGTGGCTGGGCGGCATCCTCTCCGCGGGCATGCTGAACGCCCTGGCCGGCACGGTCGCTGGCCACGAGCTGACGCACCGCACCTCGCGCCCGTTCGACCTCGTGCTGGGCCGCTGGCTGCTGACGTTCACGGCGGACACTTCGTTTGCCATCGAGCACGTCTACGGTCATCACGCGCGCGTTGCCACGCCCGACGATCCGGCCACGGCACGCCGAGGCGAGGGCTTCTACGTCTTCGCCTGGCGGTCGACCATCCACTCCTACGTCCACGCCTACCAGATGGAAAAGGCCCGCCTCGCCAAGTTCGGCAAGTCCGTGTGGAACCCGCTGGCCAGCCCGTTCATGCGCGGCAATCTGCAGAACCTCGTTCCCGCCGTCGCGGCTTTCGCCCTCGCAGGCTTTGCCGGCCTCGCGGTGTGGATCCTGATCGCGTTCCTCGGCAAGGAACTGCTGGAAATCCAGAACTACTTCGCCCACTACGGCCTGGTGCGCGAGGCGGGCAAGCCGGTGCAGCCCCGCCATTCCTGGAACTCGAACCACTGGATGAGCACCAACGTGCTCTACAGTCTGGCGCGACACTCGCACCACCATGCCGAGGCGGATGCCGCCTACTGGACGCTCGACGCGATGCCGGAGGCGCCCAATCTCCCCGGCGGCTACCTGACCATGATTCCCATCGCCCTCGTCCCGCCACTGTTCAAGCGCGTGATGACGCCGGCGCTCAACGAGTGGGACCAGCGGTATGCAACGCCGGCCGAACGCGAGCTGGCGCGCGCCGCAAGCCTGAAATCGGGCATGCGCGGCCTCGACCTGGCAACGCCGCTCGCCGCCTGAGTCCGGCGAAGAAGCCTGCAACGGAGACGCAATCATGCTGTCCAGTTTGTTCGGCAAGAAGCCAACCTCACACGCTGCGCGGATCGCACCTGGAAGGTGTGGAGCTACGCGTCGGATCGAAAGAGACGCTGCTGCAGGCAGCACTGAACCAGGGCATCGCCTTCCCGCACGACTGCCGTGCCGGAGGCTGCGGTACCTGCAAGTGTCGCCTCGTCAAGGGCAAGGTCAAGGAACTGACCGACAAGAGCTACATCCTGTCGGCCGACGAACTGCGCGACAACTACGTGCTGGCGTGCCAGAGCATCCCGCAGAGCGACATCGAGGTCGACGTCCAACTGCGGGACGCCGGCACGCTCGTGCAGACACACCAGAGCCCCGGGCGCATCACGCGCCTCGAGCCGCTGACCCACGACATCCTGCACGTGGCGCTGACGCTCGATCACGCGCTGCCCTTCACGCCGGGCCAGTACGGCGAACTGTCGCCGAAGCACGGCAGTTGCGCGGGGGTGACGCGCCGCTACTCGTTTGCGAACGTCCCCGATGCCAGCGGCACGTCCCGCAACGTCGAGTTCTTCATCCGCAAGGTGCCGGGTGGCCGCTTCACGGAGTGGCTGTTCAAGGACGCGAAGATCGGCGACTCGCTGGACGTCACCGCGCCCTTCGGCGAGTTCATGCTGCGAGAGTCTTCGGCGCCGATCCTGTGCATCGCCGGTGGCAGCGGCCTCGCGCCGGTGCTGTCGTTGCTGCAGGGCGCCCTGCTGTCCCTGAAGCGGCCTCGCGAGGTGACGCTCGTCTTCGGTGCCCGCGCTCAGCGGGACCTGTACATGCTCGATGCCATCGATGCGCTGCGCCGCGAATGGCCGGTCCGCTTCGATTTCGTACCCATCCTGGCCGACGAGCCGGCCGGGAGCGCCTGGGTCGGGCGGCGCGGGATGATCGGCGACCACCTGGCCGACGTACTCGGCGAATCACTCGCCGTCCAGCAGGCCTACCTGTGCGGCCCGCCGGGGATGATCGACAGTTGCATCGGTGCTCTCGAGGCCGGTAGTGTGCCGGGCTCCGACATCTATTTCGACAAGTTCCTCGACCAGTCACACCTGGCTCCGACGAAGCAGGTGGCCTGAGGATCCCTGGATTCCTGTCTCCCGCCAAGAATGCCTGGTCGTTCATGGTCTATTCCGGGCAGATCACCGCAGCCGAACCGAGCACCATGGGAAAGGCCGGTCGGCATACACTCTCGGAATGCGCAACCAGCAGACGCTGTCCACGCCGTTGGCATCGGGCGGAGGACGTTGATGACGACCGAGACCAAACGCAGCACGCGTTGGCGACTCGTGCACGACGTCGCCGTGTTTCAGATCAAGCTGGGCATGGAGACAGTGCTGGACCTCACGCTCATCCCGGTGTCGCTGGCTGCGGCAGCGCTGGACCTGCTGTTCGGGAACTGGCGCCAGCCGCGATGGTTCCATGCCGTGCTCCGCTTCGGCGAGCGCTGCGAGCGCCGCATCGACCTCTGGGGCGCGGCGGCGGCCGGTGCGCACGACCCCGACTCCGACGTCGACGCAGTCATGCGCAGCATCGAGAACCTGATGCGCCACCCGGGCACCGGGCCGCAGAAGCTTCGCGAGCTCCGACGCTGGGCCGCGACGAAGCTTGCCCCGGGCGGCGATGACCAGCCGCCACCGCCCGACCGCACCGGCGACGTCTCACGCTGAGCGTGGCGGGTCTGATCCCTTACGTATTCTCCCGGCAGGAGAATCGCGGGGGTGCTGCTGCGCGACCCTGCCCTGCACGGTCGCTCACCCTCCGACGACGAACGCATCGACGATGACATAGGTCTCCGGGCCGAACTGGACGATGCTCTGGTCATCACGGCGCGAGACGGCAAAGTCCCAACCTGCGGAACCGTCGGCCTGGGCACTGTCGGCGCCATAAGGGGTGGTCCCGCGGAAGAAGATCGCCCGCTTGAGTCCGTCCGGCTTGCTGATCTCCACCAGCGTCGTCCCGTCCTCGCCCCAGTTGCGCTTCACACCGGCAGGGCAATAGGTGGTGGGGGCCGCACCCCCGAAACCGCAGGGCACCTGTGCGGTCGCGTGATACTCGGTCCCCGCCACCAAGGCATCGTCGCCACCGCTCGCCCCGGAATCAACAGGGGCCGGCAGGCTCGGCATTCCCGCGTTGGCATCCCCCGTCGGTACCGAGACCAGGGATACGCCCTCCACGGTAGCGACCACGTCGCCACCCAGTGCGGCCGCCGATGCGGCGCTGGGGCAACCAACCAGAATCGCGCTGTCGTCGAGGTAATTGACGGTGGCCGCGCTTTCGCCAAGCCGCCTGCACGGATCACCGGCGGACGGATAGCCTTCGCCGAATGGGGCCAGGCTGTCGGGGATGGTCGACCGAGCGTCGGCCGGAGCGACTTTCGAAGATGCATCCTCGTGGCCCGGGCCGCATGCCGCGAGGGTGATCGACAACGCAATGGACAATAAGGCCGAGGAATACTGGTTCACTGGCACTGGCGGACTCCTCTGGTTGAGTCGAGAGTATTCGCGGGAAACCCCGAACTCAACCCATTACACCTCACAACGGAGGCCAAAGCATGCGGGGCCCGACGCCAGGCGGCTCATCTGCGCCACATGCGATGCGTTTGTCGGCGAGATGTCGCATCGCGCCCAGGGGCGAAAGCGCGGCGTGTCCCTCGAGTCCCCCCGGAGCGAACTCGCAGGGCGTGCAAACGCAACCCCGGTGCACCTGACGCGTTAGACTGCGCGACTTCGGACGGACCCCACGAGGATCTCCTGTGAAGCGTGCCAGCATCTTCTCCGCAGCCGCCCTGCTCGCCCCCGCCTGCCTCGCCGCCACCGTCGCGGGCGTCGAGGTTCCCGCCCCACTGCCACCGAAGCCGGTGACGGAAACGCACTTCAAGGTGCCGGTGGTCGATCCCTACCGCTATTTCGAGGACGTGAAGGACCCGGCGGTGCAGGCGTGGATGAAGGCGAATGCCGACGCCACCACCGCCATCCTCGCCAAGGTCCCCGGCCGCGAGCCGTTGCTCGCCCGCATCCAGGAGATCGAGGCCTCGGCCCCGGGGATCACCACTGACGTCATCCGCGTGAAGGGCGAGCGCTTCTTCTTCCTCAAGCGCGATCCGGCCGACAGCGTCTTCCGCCTGGTGTGGCGCGAATCCGCCCAGGGCCCCGACCGCACGATCGTCGATCCGGCCGAGCTGCAGAAGGCCACCGGCGAGCCCCACGCGGTGATGGACTTCGCCCCCTCGCCCGACGGCAAGCGCATCGCCTATTCGATCCAGAAAGGCGGCGGCGAGATCGGCACGCTGCACGTCCTGGACCTCGCCACGGGCAAGGAGCTGGTGCAGCCCATCGACCGCATCCGCTACGCCTCGGTGAGCTGGCTCGACGACGGCAGCGGCTTCTTCTATTCGCGCCTGCGCGAGGGCTACGAGAAGCTGCCCCCGACCGAGAAGTTCGGCGACCGCGCGCGGCACTTCCGTGCGCTGGCCAGGCCCGACGCCGACGCGCGGGTGTTCAGCCCCTTGCAGAACCCGGACCTCGGGCTGCCCATCTACGCCAACGGCTTCGTGGCGCAGATCCCAGGCACGCAACGCGCAGCCAACGTCGTGGGCCTGGGCGTGGAGCGCTACGTGCTGCTCTACCTGTCCGACCTCGCCCCCGCCACGACGGGGAAGGCGCAGTGGCGGCAGGTGGTCACGCTGGAGGACAAGATCGCCGAGGTGAGCGTGGCGGGCGGCTACGTGTACCTGCGCAGTTCCAGGGGCGCGCCGCGCTTCCAGGTGCTGCGCATGCCGCTCGACGCCCCGGACCTGTCGAAGGCCGAGGTCGTGATGGCCGCAAGCCAGAGCGTGATCACCAGCATCGGCGCGGCGAAGGACGCGCTCTACATCGTCCGCCGCGACGGCGTCACGCAGTCGCTCTGGCGCCTGCCCCACGGGGGCGACGCCAAGGCCACGCAGATCGCGCTGCCCTTCGAGGGCTCGGTCGAGTTGAGCGATACGTCCGCCGAGCTCGACGGCGTGGTGCTCGAGCTTTCCGCCTGGACGCGCATGACCAAGCCGTTCCTCTACGACCCCAAGGCCGGCAAGGTCACTCAGTTGCCTTTCCCGCAGCCCGGCACGCTGGACTCGCCGACCGACATCATGGCCCGCGAGGTCCGCGTGAAGAGCCACGACGGCACCGAGGTCCCGCTGTCGATCCTGTCGCGCAAGGACGTGAAGCTCGACGGCAACAACCCCACGATCCTCTATGGCTACGGTGCCTACGGCCTCACCGAGGACCCGTTCTTCAACCCGCGGATCTACGCCTGGATCGAGCGTGGCGGCGTGTACGCGATCGCGCACGTGCGCGGCAGCGGCGCCTTCGGCGAGGAATGGCACCTGGCCGGACGCAAGGCCACCAAGCCGAACACCTGGAAGGACGCGATCGCCGCGGGCGAATGGCTGGTCGCGAACAAGTACACGAGCCCGAAGCGGCTCGGCATCTACGGCGGCAGCGCGGGCGGCATCTTCGTCGGCCGCTCCATCACCGAACGCCCGGACCTCTTCGCCGCGGCGGTGCCGGTCGTGGGCGTCTTCGACGGCCCGCGCTTCGAGACGAGCGCCAACGGTGTCGCCAACATCCCGGAGTTCGGCACGGTCAAGGACGAGGGCGAGTTCAGGGCCCTCATGGCGATGAGCACCTACCACGCGATCGAGGACGGCACGGCCTATCCGGGCGTGATGCTGGTGCACGGCGTGAACGACATCCGCGTCGACGTCTGGCAGAGCCTGAAGGTGGGCGCGCGCCTCGCCAACGCATCGACGAGCGGCCGGCCGGTGCTGATGCGCCTGGAGTACGACAGCGGCCACGGCCAGGGCAGCACGCGCCCCCAGCTGCAGGCACGCGCGGCCGACATCTGGTCGTTCTTCCTCTGGCAGTTCGGCGAACCGGGTTTCCAGCCAGAGTAGCTGCGCGACGCCAGCGCTCCCGGTCTTAGTCGTCCGCGGGGCGGAACGAAATGTCGTCGAGCAGGATCGCGCCGCGCGGCGAATCGTCGAAGACGAAGCTGATCGCCGCCAGCCGGCCGGGGTCGAAGTCGGCATTCGTTCGCGCGAAATCGTCGATCGGAAATTCGTAGCGCCTGAACAGGGCTTCGGCAGGCTCGTTGTCGTCGAGGAATGCTGCGCGGCGCGGCACCGCCTGCACCTGCGGGTAAAGCGCGTGGTCGTCGCTGAGCGAGCGCCGCGCTTCCACGCCGGCGGCATCGCGCAGCACGATGGTCCAGTCGAGCGGTGCGTCGTCACCGTCCTCGGCACCCGAACGGGTGGACGCGCCTTCGTCCTCCCAGTCGTCCGGCAACGAATCGACCCCGGCTTCCGACAGCGACAGGATCAGGCGGCCACCCGTGGCGGCCAGCGGTGACGCGGGCGGCAACTCGAAGTCGACGCGCGCGGGCCCGTCGTGCACGCGCGAATCCCAGGCGAACAAGGCGGCATGCGTCAGGAGCGGATCCCATTTCAGCTCGATGCGCTTTTCGTGCCACTTCGTCAGATTGCGGGTGGATATCCGGCCACCCTCGAGGGAAAGGGTGGATGGATCGATATCCTCCTCGAAGCCCGCGATCTCGCGCTGCCGGGAATCGGCAAACTGGCTGATGTAGAAGGTGTCCGGCAACCAGGCGGCTGCCCGCCTCGCATCCGCGAAGATCGGCAGGTAGTCGCTGCGGTCGCGCAGCACGATCTCGAGAAATGCACTGAAGTAGACGCGCGCGATGTCGCGCTGCGCTTCTGCCGGCATGATGCCGCCGAGGTCGAGCGCCCAGGCGCCGAGCGGGTCGGTGTCGAGATTTTCCCAGGTCGTGTTGAACTGCCCGTGGTTCGCGCCGACCACGTAGAGGCTCGCCTTGAAGCGCGGCTTCGCCGGGTCGCGGAAGCGCACCCGCGAATACTGCGCGACGCCCTCGAACGACTGCACGTCGCCATCCATGCTGCCGTGGATCGTGAAGTAGTTGACGTCGTCGACCGGCGTGCCCTGCTCGCGCGGCTGGTACTGACCGTCCACCGGCGCGATGGCGATCACACCACGCAGGTTGAAGCCGTAGTCGAATTCGAGCGTGGCGTCGTCCGGATACCTCGACAAGGCATTGAAGGCTGCGGCGATCGCGACGGCCTCGCCGCCGCGTGAATGACCGATCAGGGCCACGCGGTCCATGTCGACCCGACCGTGGAAGGGATGCCCGGGATCGGCGTTCCAGTCGCGCCACTGGGCGAGGTGCTCCAGCAGCAACCAGCCGCGGGCGTCGTTCTCCTTCTTGAGCCCGGGACGATCGTCGAACAGGTTCACGCCGGCCGAGAACGCGTAGTTCAGGAAATTCTCGTCGACCGAGGCGAGGATGATGCCGCGACTGGCGAGCAGTTCGCCGAGGTACCCGTACCCGGGATCCGAGAAATCCTCCATCGCGTGATTGCCGTGCACGATGAGCACCAGCGGGAACGGACCGCTGCCCGCCGGGTACCAGACCCGCGCCTGCAACGGCAGCGCCGTCGCATCGAAACCCCAGTAGCGCGTGCGCAGCCAGCCGGAGAAGCCGTCCCAGTTGTCGATCAGCTTCGAGCCATCGACCGAACGCGAAATCAGTCCGACCCTGGCGCCGTACTCGGGACGATGGCGGTCCCCTCCGGCGCCGTAGGTCAGCGTGAGGATCTCGTGACGTCCGGGCAATCCCGGGTTTTCGAGCGGCAGCGTGCGGTCCTCGAGCCGGTATTCGGCCAGCAGCGGATTTGCCGACTCCTTGTCTCCAAATACGGCGTACAGGCCGACGGCGACCGCTGCCACGCCCGTGGCGAGCGCAGCGACTGCCATCCGCTGCTGCTTCCAGGGGCGACCGGACCCGAGCAGGACACCGAGACTGCCCCCGATCAGGGACGCCAGCAGCAGCAAGACCGACGGCACGGCGATGCCCTGCCACTCGTCGTGCGGCGCGAGGTACAGGACGACGAGCGGCGCAAAGAGAAGCAAGGACCAGCGGAAACGACGAGGCAGGCGCTGGATCCATGCGAGAACGAGCAGTCCCAGCGCACCGGCGGCCAGCAGCGCCACGGTCCAGACGGCGAACGCGGCGAGCTTCTCGATCGCGAAATCCTGGAGGACGTCATTCGCAAAGGCGCCGGCCAGCACGAGCGCGGCGACCAGCACGAGCGCGGTCGTGGCGCCGCGCCAGGCGAGATCGGAGGGCTCGAGCGCCGTTCCCAACTGCTGCAGCCATCGCCTGGTCCGGTCGAGTCTGATCATCGATGTCCCCCGCACTCCCCGGGTCGGAATTTCGCGCCGGTTTACAGTGCCGATCGATTCTGTCATGGTCGACTTCGCCACGAGTGCCTAACAGCGATTCGAAGAATGCTTGTGGTTCCGATGCGTCACTGGCCATCCTGTTTTCCATAATCCTGCTGGAAGGGCCGCCGGAAGACGCGTCGGGACAGGCAACTCCACACCGGTTGCCGGTTGCGAGGCGCTCGACAAATGACATGCCTGAGCAAGGGGAGATGAACGTGAAAGCACAAGATTGGCGGTCACTTTTTTCGAGACGATGGGCACTGCCGCTGGCCGCGTTGCTGCTCGCCAGCGGAACCGCGGGCGCCGACGTGTCGGGTCTCAATGCCGCGGCACTTGCGGAGCTCAGAGCTGCGGGTGTCGACAAGTATCTCGGCACGTCAGAGTCGACCCGGAGCGAGCACGGCGTGTGGACCAAGCACGCTTTCAATCCTCGGTACGCACCCGATGCCGGTTACCCATCAGGCGTCCGTGCGGACGGTCCGGTGTGCATCGCCGGCACCCCATACTCGGTGTTCACGCGGGAGGGTGACCCCAAGAAGCTGTTGATCTTCCTGCAGGGCGGCGGCGCCTGCTGGCAGGGTTTCTACAACTGCAACGTGCTGAGCGAAGCTCAGTCACCCCCTGAGCAAGGGCCTTACCCCGGCGTATTCGATCCGACCTCGCCGCAGAATCCGTTTGCCGACTACTCGGTCGTCTACATGCCCTATTGCGACGGTTCCACGTTTGGCGGCGACAACGACGTCAACGATCCGGGCTTCCGGTTCGGTCCGACGCGCTACCACCGCGGGCTCCGCAACGTCAGCGCGGGCATGGATGTCGCGAGAGAGATGTTTCCGGACGCCAAGCAGATTACGGTCATGGGCCACAGCGCGGGCGGTGTCGGCGCCGCGGCCTTCGCACCGTTCCTGACCCGTTTCGCCTTCGGCAACAACACCAAGCTCACGGTCTACAACGACGCTGGCCCGATCGCGGTCAACCTGGGCACGCCTCCCTCGGCGGGCGGTCCGGACGTTCCGTGGCTGTCGGTCTGGGCCCGCCAGAATGACTGGCGATTCCAGCAGTTCTATCCGCAGAGCTGCATCGACGATGGCCGCTGCAATGCCTTCGGCCAGCAGACGGGGATCATCAGCTGGCGGCTGGACAACGATTCGACCATCCGCGAGGGGTTCTACGAAACCGATTCGGACAGGACCAACCGCTTCTTCGCGCAAGGCGACGGCAGTCGAATGGATCCGGCGGTGTACCGCGAGCTGCTCCTCACCGAGCACGGCGCGCTGAACGACGGCACACCCGAAGCGCTACAAGCGCTTCATCGTCAGTGGCGACGACACGCATGGCGCCGTCCAGGTCACCGCTGACACGCCGAACTTTCCGGTCCCGCAGCCCTTCTCGTTCTATACCCAGCAGGCGAATGGCACGCTCCTGACCTATTGGGCGACGGAGTTCGTGCGCATCGGCGCCCGCCAGTCGCAGTTCGGCTGGAAGGACATCGTCGAGGATTACGTTCCGGTTCCGATTCCGTAGAACCCGCGGCTGGCCGCTTGTGTCGACACCCGGAGGCTTGCCTTCGGGTGTCGACGTGGGACCGCGAAGTCCGCCGAGCCCGGCTCGAAACCGCTGTGACGAGTCGGGGTGACGTCACCGGAGACCACTTCCCGGTAGACTGGCAGCTCCGATGACGCCACCCTCCCACACGCCTGCCGCGCCGCCCGAAGTCGTGCCGGGATTCGACATCGGCGACACCGATGACTCGCTCGATCGCATGATCGAGCTGTTCGCCCGCCACGGCGACACCTACCGAGTGTTCGCGCCGGGCCGCGGCGCCATGACGCTGGTGATCCACGCCGCCGAGGATGTGCGGCGGGTGCTCGTCACCAACCGCAGCAACTACGTCAAGGGTCCGGGCTTCGACCGCGTGAGGATCCTGCTCGGCCACGGCCTGATCACGAGCGACGGCGAGCTGTGGGCCCGGCAGCGGGCGATGATGCAGCCGATGTTCCACCGCCGCGTCCTGGCGCAGTTCGCGGCGAGCATTGCCACCTCCAACGACGCGCTGCTCGCGCGCTGGGAGGCCAGCGCGGACCGTGGCGTGCCGGTCAACGTCACGGAGGACATGAGCACGATGACGCTCGACATCGTGCTGCGGGCGATCCTGGGCCGCGACCTGGACCGGCTGGTGGCGGAGACCGGCTCGAATCCCTTCGACTTCGTGGCGCAGGATCCGGCGCGCGACCTGCGTTTCGCCTATCGCTTCCGGTCCCTGTACCGCCTCCTGGCCGGACTGATCGAGCGCCGTCGCCACGAGGCAGAGGACCACTTCGATTTCGTCGCCATGATGATGGCGGCGCGCGATCCCAGGACCGGCGCGCCCATGAGCGAGCGCGAATTGATCGACGAGATCATGACGCTCGTCGTGGCGGGCCACGAGACCACGGCGACCGGACTCAACTGGACCTGGTACCTGCTGTCGCAGCATCCGGACGCCGAGGCGCGCCTGCACGCCGAGGTCGACGCAATCCCGGAACATCACCCGCTCGAGCTGGCGGCAAGCGGCCAGCTGCCGTTCACGCGCGCGGTCGTGGACGAGGCCTTGCGGCTCTACCCGCCCGTATGGGCGTTCGCGCGCCGGACGCTCGAAGCAGACACGCTGGGCGGCTTCGCGGTGCCGGCCGGCACCGACGTCCTGCTGCCGACCTACGTCATCCACCGCCACCCGCGGTACTGGCACGAGCCGGAGGCCTTCCGACCCGAGCGCTTCGCGCCCGGCGGCGAGGGCCAGGGTGCGAGCTTCGCCTACATCCCGTTCGGCGCTGGGCCGCGCCGCTGCATGGGGGACGGCTTCGCGATCTACGAGATGCTCGCGCACCTGTCGCGGTTCGCGCGGCGCTTCCGATTGCGCATGGTGCCCGACCAGCAGGTGGCGCTGGAAGCGCGGGTGAACCTGCGACCGGCGCAGCCCCTGCTCATGACGCTCGAGCGGCGCTGAGTATCGCGGCACAACCCGACGCGCGGGAGCAGGACAAGTGCTGGGTAATCGCTTTCGGGCCGGGATAGCAGCCGCCAAAGTTCAAGGAGCGCTCGTCGTCCGGGTCGCGTGATCGTCAGCACTGGTCACGCGACCCGAACCCCAGTTGCCACATGTCAGGCAACGACCTGGATGTTGCTGACAGCGTGGACCAGCGAGCCCATGACGATTGCCACGCTGACGACGAGGCCGGACAGGAGCGGGTGGCAAAACGTGCGGCGTTGTTGCGGGTAAACATTGTTGGACCCTCCGTTGCGTACGGGGCCAAGTTACGCCCGCCAATTAGATTGATAAATAGCCCCAATCTAACTTGTCTACTCTGGATTCCTGAATAATCCGACCTATCGCAAAGTCCCCGAGACTTTATCCAGCGCAGCGAGAATTCGATCGTGGATGGAGGCACCCCGGTTCTGCGCGGCGATCAGCGCCGTGGTATGTGCCGCGCAGAGATTCGCGGCACTCCGCCAGCGTTCGGCGAGTTCCTCGGCCCACTCCCGAAAATCCTGACCTGCACCCTTCCGCTTCTCCAGCGCCTGACGAAGGGTGGGATGGAAAAACAGCATGTCCCGGAAGCCCACCATCCGCGCGGGCAGTGGCAGGCGGACATACATCAGCGTGTCATCGACATGAATCGT